>JAIKWZ010000038.1 GCA_024684375.1 Clostridiales bacterium | reverse complement strand
TTGCATCAGCGAAACGCTGTCGGAGATTGCTTCCGGCATAAGATAATCGTCCGAGTCCAGCCAATACAACGCGTCGCCCGTCATCAGTTGCACGACCTGTTCCCGCCCTGCCGAGAGCCCTTCGTTCTGCTTATGGATCACGCGCACTCTCGTGTCTGTGACAGTGTCAAGAAATGCGCCCGTAGAGTCTGTCGACCCGTCGTCTATGACGATGATCTCCAGGTTTTCATAGCTCTGGCCGAGCACGCTGAGCAGGCATTGCTTTATGTATTTTTCAGTATTGTAGGCGCAGATCCCCACGGTGACTTTCATCTGTCCATCCATTTTATTTCTCCTTATGTATGTCCGTCAGCAGCACTGAGCGCGGACGAGGGGCCTGAGCATACTATAGTGAGCCTGCCTGAGACAGGGGCCGGGCAGCGCCTTTCCGTGCCGGCGCGGGGATACAGTCAGCGGTTTGCGATCAGGATCATACATGTGTGGTATCAGGACCGGGCGACTCAATGGTCTGTTTGTGATCGAGGCCTATGAACATCATGGGCATCAGCCGGGCCACGAGCCCGGTGGAAAAGTAAAACGAGGTGTTGTCCGTCAGGTAGGTTACAAACAGATACACGCTGACCAGCAGCTGTGCCAGCATGACTTTTTTCCCGAAGCGGGCCGTCCAGCCGTGGTGCCAGACGAGCCAGTAGCCCGTCCACAGGAAGTAGCCGAAAAAGCCGAATTCAATGAATACGGTAAGATAGCTGTTGTGGACAGCGGCGATGTTGGCCAGGTTGAGCGAGGGATGGGTCGAGTTTTTAAACAGCTGGGTTATATACTCGAAGCCCCTACCCAGAAAAGACGGCGAAAGCGTATAACAGTCTTCGACGAAGTCGTAGATAGCATCCCGCCCCATGGAATTTATGCCCAGCAGCCGGGTCAGGGCGGAAAAGCCGCCTAATTTGACAAAAGCGATGTAGGCAAAGCCCGCCAGCACGATCGTGACGCCCAGAATGAGCCCGGCTTTTTTGAGATCTCTGATGTATCTTTTAAGCAGCGAACCCAGAGGCAGTGCAACAAGGATAGCCAAAGCCCCTATACGCTTAAAGCCCAGGAGGAAGAACAGCACGGCCAAAGCAAACTTTACGGGATGCTTTTTCACCCCTTCAAGATAATAGTAGATGATAAAGACTCCGAAAGCGAACACTGCGTCGTGCAGCTCAAGAGCTTTCATAAAACCGTTCGCCTGACCGAAGCTGACGATGAAATCCCTGATGGAATGCAGCGCGGGCGTAATGCCGTAACGGAAAAGGGCAAAGATAATGTTGATAACGTAAAACAGCACGAAGCCCCAAAATGTGTGATCCACGGCCTTTTGGCCGAAGATATAAAACGCGGATATAGTGATGAAAACGGTGAACGCCTGGAATGCCAGCTTTTCATATCCCCTCATGATGAGGGCGCGATCCGCGCCTTGAACGAAGTAGATCAGGCTGGTCATGACGAACATCAAAATGATGTATGCCAGATACTCGATAAGCCACGCCCGGGCGGCGGAGCGGTTTTTTCTGTAAGCTCCGCGCCCCCATATCCACAGGTACGCGCTTACGCAGACAAAGGGGACATAGGCAGCCTTAAGCCAGACACGATAACCCCTTGTTGTGCTTATCCAGGACGGAAAACTCGCGCATAAGCTAAATGTCGCCACGACGGTGGTGAGGATATAGAAAAGCGCGAGCAAACGCTCATCCCAGCGTTTCCAGAATCGCTTCAAAAAGCCTGTCACAGTTGTGTCTGTCATGATATCTGAAAAATCCTTCCTGCCTATTCAAGGTCCCGCCTTCTTGAGAGAGCGCGGCGCTCAGAGCCTTAAGCACCTCGTCTTCCGTAAGGCAGACCGTGCCGAAATCGGAATACTCAAGCAAGCCTTTGGGGTAATGCTCAGCGTAATACCGGGTCTGATCATGCTGAAAAAACACTATCGTCTTTCCCATGTAAGCCGCGTCGAAAAACACGGATGAATAGTCGGTCACAAGCACCCGGCAGCGCTTCAGCAGGCTTTGGACGTCCTGGTCTTGCATGGTGGCGACGGATATGTTCCCGCGCCGGCAAGGCGTGTAGTATTTCTGCATTTCCACATGGGGATAAAACACCAGACGGTATGAGTGGGTTTCAAGAAGCCGGAGCAGGCGCTCGTCGTTCATCAGGTCTTCGAAATGCCTGAAGTAATCGCTTTTCCTGAATGCGTCGGGCGTCAGACTCACAAGGTACCGCCGCCATGTGGGCATGACGAGAATAAGATTTTCTTCCTCTTCGTTGTCAAGCATGTCGTAGCGGGGCATGCCGGTGACTTTTACGGTTTTCTCGGGCTGGCATAGATGCTCTGTCAGCACACGTGCTTCCAGCTCGCTGCTCGCGACAAACAGATCGGGCGTACATTCGCTGCGGTTGTACCAGTGGTTGGGCTGATACGTCACGCCGTGCTGCAGCATTGCGATCTTCCCGCGGGGCTTGAACAGACCGTGCTTGCGCAGATGGTGGTAGACAGTCTGATCAGGGGTGAAGCCGCAGTCGTGAGTGCTTATGAGCATCCGTGCTGTCATCATGTAAGCGCGGTGCCTGAACGAACAGAAGCGCACATATTTTCCCAAAGCGCTCACTTTAGGCAGGTCGGGGGAATCAGGCGTTATCACGTATACGGCGCGGACTTCAGGGTGCTGTGTCCGCAGGTACCGGAAAAAGGCGTAAGCATTGTCCCTTGCGTCGAAGCCGCGCTCGGAAAGAAGCCAGACGTCCCGAGGGAGTCCGGATACGCGGGCCCACAGGAGGGCCAGATGGTCCAGAATAAGGCAGTATGCGGCCTTGAACATTCTGTACAGTCTCAACAGATTCATGAATGCATTGCTCCGGGTCCTTTTCCGAGGTATACCGCGATGGTCTGCAGGGTTATGTCGTCCCAGACATATCTGCTGCGCACATATTCCGCGGAGGTTTCCTTGTACCGTTCCACGATATCGGGCTTATCCAGCAGCTGTGTGAGCGCGCCTGTAAGCGCGTCCTGACTGCCGCGGGCAAAGTACGCCGCACTGTCTCCCGCCGTTTCCCTGCATGCGGGAATGTCGCTCGTCAGGCAGCAGCAGCCGTAGCTCATGGCTTCCAGCAGGGCCAGAGGCATGCCTTCCAGATCGGAGGGCAGCACGAACAGATACGCGTTGCTGTACAATTCGCCCAGCAGCTGCGCGTCGGCAAACCCCGTAAACAGTACGTTCTTCCCTGCCATCTGCTTCAGCTCACGCACGAAAGCGTCCGAATCTCCGCTGCCGGCGATGACCAGTTTTTTATCTGTATTCAGCCCGTTCCAGGCATTAAGAAGCAGTCTGAGGCCTTTTTCAGGGACCAGACGCCCCACAAACAAAACATAGCTGCCTTCTTCAAGATCCCATTTTTGGCAGATCAGGCGGGGAGGGACTTTCTTTTGAGGATCGGCGCCGTTTGGGATTATATGTGTCGCGCGGCCGTACGTCCTGAGGAAATAATCCTGAGTGCTGTGGTTGAGAACGATTATCTCATTTGCGTGCCTTGCGGCCATTTTCTCGCCAAAATGTATATACGCGCTGGCAATGCGCCCCCATTTTTCCCGCTGCCAGTCCAGGCCGTGTACGGTGCATACCACCCGTTTTCCGAAAAGCCGGGGGATCAGGCAGGCCGCGGAAGGGCCTTCCGCGTGAAAATGCACCACGTCGTACCTGCCGAACGCAGCGCGTATCGCTCCAAAAAATGAGGAGGTGAGCGCCGCCAGCCCGAAATGATTCACGGTGGGAAGGTAACGGATCTTAAGGCGCTCCGTTTCGGGACGCTGTATGCTGTCCGGATGTGGTGAACGGTCGAACAAAGTAACAAAATGCCCCAGCTCTGCCATCCTGCCTGCCAACTCGCCCACAGCGACTTCTATCCCGCCTTCGCGGCTGAACGAATGCTTTTGCCCAAGCATCGAGATACGAAGAAGGCCTTCAGGCTTGTTTTTCATAGATGGCACCGGTAACCGTTCCTGCGCGTCGCATAATGCCGCTTTCGGTAAAATGCCGATACTGAGCGCGGCGCTGACACAGCATAGTTTAATAAAAGAATTATAGCACACACAGCATTCGAAGGGAATACCCGAGCGGGAAAAAAGGGCAGTTTTCCAAAGCCACGCGCATATACAGCGCCCGGAACGGTCATTCGTTCCGGGCGCGTTTTTGGCTTTGCAGAGGCGTGCGCGGCAGGAGGATCAGTCCTCCCCGAAGACAGCCGTGTCCCCGCCGTCAGACTCCGCTTCGCCGGCTTCAGGGAGCGCCATGCCGGAAGAGTACATCTCCCGGAACTTTTCGATATAGGCCTGGATCTCATCGGCATTCTCCGGAAAAGCTTCGGCCATAGCAGAGAACAGGCTTTCCGGATCGATCTCACCGCCCCGGAGCGCTTCGGCAAAAATGTCCATAAAGTCGGAGGAGCTGCCGAAATAGCCCGCGCCCAAGTCTTCATATTCGTAGTGGGAGCCGTCGGGCTGCCAGTTAAGGTCGAGCATATTGGCGGAGGGACCCAGCAGCCGGCCGCTTTTCAGAGTGAATATGCCGGGCTCGACCTTGTCTTCGCACAGCAGCTGATACTCTTCATAGGACTCGTTGACTGTGAACTCATATTCGTACAGATCCTTGACAAGGAAGAAGCTGATGTCGCCGGATCCGCTGCCGCGGTGGAAGGGAGCCTCAAAGCCTTCTTTCTCAAGCTCGGCTATGGTTCTGCCGGACAGGGCGTCGATCTCCTCCTGCGACATGGGAGGCAGAGTGATCTCCTCGAAGTAAGTTACGGGCAGCGTTTTCAGGTATGCGATGTATTCCCCGTTCGCGGCGGACATGTTCTCGGCTTTCGCTATGGCTTTGCCGAGTTTCTCGGCTGTTTCGTCCAGCTCCGTCACCAACCGCAGGTAGCTGCCGTCCGCTTCCACGATGATGACAAAGCAGTTTTCAAAGCTCGAGGCCAGGCCGGTATAACCCTCGGAATCCATGGCTTCACCCACAGTTTTAAACGGCGGCTCGAAGTTTTCCAGCTTTTCAAAGCGCAGGTCTTTGCCGGCATCGTCTTTTTCATCCTGCCAGATGAGGCGGCCTTCCGCGTCCAGCGTAAAGACGGCGGCGCCGTCCCCGTATACGGTATCGGTGGAGACGTATTCACCGTTTTCGTCGTATAACACGTTGTTCATCACGCCGGATACGGACCTGAGCGAGGCTGAGTCCGCGTCGTAGGCGCAGACGTACTGCCACTCGGTCTGCCCGCTTTTGCTTTCCCTGATCACAAGTATCGCGAAGGCGCCCTCATACCACCCGACCTGAGCGAAGGTGCCATCGCACTGCCAGCTGCCTTCAAATACTGCCGCCTCTTCAGGCATCGGGGGATACACCGTTTCTCCCTGCGCCGGAGCTAATACGGAAATAATAAGCGCGAGCGAAAGCACAAGCACTATCATATTCTTCATTGAGCCTATTCTCCTTTTGCGTCGGACTGTCCGGATTATACCCAATCGCGCGCGGAATATCAAGAGCGGGGCGAAAATACCCGTGACGAAACCGGAGCAGAGCGGTTCTGGCTGCATTCGATTCCGCGCGGGTGTACGCCGGGGATAGGAACGCGTTAATCCAAATGACCGCACCGAAAGGGCCAGTTAGATGATGGAGCATGTTTTTCGAAGGCACGCCAGAAAAGTCATTGACTTGTGACCGAGCGTTCGCTATAATATGCGAACGAAAGTTCGCTGTATTGGAGGACAACTGATGCCTGCCGAGATCGATCCGAAGCTCACGACAAGAGCAGCGGCCTGGGAGCTGTGGATGGATGCGCCTAATCCCATGGTGACGTTTTTCAAGACCCTGGACGTCACGTGTCCGGTCAGGCTCAGCAGAAAGCGCAAGCTCAGGTTCAATATGCTGATGGACTTCTGCGTGGGCAGGGCGGCCTCATCAATAAAGGAGTTTTATATCCTCCCAGTAGGTCAAAAACTGATAAAGTATGATACAATAGCAGTAAACACCATAGTGAAAAACGCGGACGGTGAGGCAAGCTCCTGCGACATACTGTTCACCGACGACCTGGACACTTTCAACCATGATTACCTGAGGTACACCGAATTGGTCGCCCGGAGCTGTTCGGACAATGACCTGTCCGCCGAAAGCATGGTCATAGGCACCTCGGCCATCGTGGATACCGAAATAGACGGCGCGGTGGGCATGAACAGCGGGATATTCAACAATCCATTCCTGATCTGGGGCAGGTTCAGGAAAAAACTGTTTAAATATTCCCTGCCCGTATCCTTCCAGTTCCATCACACGCAGATGGACGGCGCGCATGCCGGAAAGTTTCTTGAAAACCTGCAAACTGAAATAAACTCTCTGAGGAGACGCATATGAAAGAGCTTATAGCGTACTGCGGTCTGAACTGCGAAACCTGCGAAGCCCGCGTCGCCACGGTCAATAACGACGAGGCGCTGCGCCGGGAGGTTGCCGCGAAATGGTCCGAATGGAACAAGGTCGAGATTACTCCTGAAATGATAAACTGCGCGGGCTGCCGGGTCGAAGGCGTCAAGACCCCGTACTGCGATTCCCTCTGTCCCATCCGCAGGTGCGCGCTGGATAAAAAAGCAGAGACCTGCGGTGCCTGCCCCGATATGGACAAATGCGAGAAGCTCGCTGCCATCACGGGCAACAATCCTGAGGCGCTCAAGAACCTGAAAGGATAGACAATGAAGTACGTCTGTGCGCTCTTTGCTGTGAGCGATATGGAGAACAGCAAGCGCTTTTACCACGATACGCTTGGGCTGGGTGTTGTGGCAGATTTCGGCGCGAACGTGACGCTTGAAGGCGGCATCGCGCTGCAGACGCTGGACAGCTGGAAAACGTTCATACATTCGGATAACGTGGTCCTGCCCAACAACGCCGGGGAACTGTATTTTGAGGAGGACGACCTGGACGCGTTCTGCGCGCGGCTGAAGACCCTGGACATCCGCTATGTTCACCGCCTGCAGGAGCACAGCTGGGGCCAAAGGGTCGTCCGCTTCTACGACCCGGACGGGCACATTATCGAAGTCGGGGAAAACATGGAAAAAGTCGTGCGGCGCTTTGTGAACAGCGGTCTGTCCGCTGCTCAGACCGCGAAAAGAATGGACGTTCCCCTCGAGTATGTGCTTTCCGTGCTTGGAGATAAAACGGATGCCACCGGCAGCCCGCGCTGAAATATCAGTTTGTCCCGGCCGCCCAAAAACACAAACAGAACAGCAGTCCCTGAACATTAGTCTTACTGTGTTTTTCGAGGACCCGTTCTGGGTCGGAGTGTTTGAACGGTTAGACGAGGGCAAGCTTTCCGTGTGCAAGGTCACTTTCGGCGCGGAACCGAAGGATTACGAGGTCTGGGACTATGTGCTCAGTCATTATCACGAGCTGGTTTTCAGCCCGGCTGTGTAAGCAGGAATCCGGCGGACTGCGGACAATCCGAAAAGAAGGTTCCGCAACGCAGGAAAGCTGCTGGAACGCGGCGGTATCGGCACCAAGTCTCAGCAGGCGCTTCAAATGCAGCGGGAAGCGATGAAAACGGAACGCAGGCAGATAAGCCGCGAAGAACGGGATAAAGAGGAGCGGCGTCTGTTTGAATTGAAGCAGGCAAAGAAAAAGGAGAAAAGGCGCGGACATTGATCGCAAACACGATAACGGTTTTCAGGATAGCTGCCAGCTTTGTCCTGCTTTTCTGCCCGGTCTTTTCTCCGGCGTTTTTCGCGCTGTACATAGCTGCCGGGGTCTCTGATATGACCGACGGGCTCGTGGCGAGGAAGACAAACACCGTAAGCGGATCCGGAGCGAAGCTGGATACCGCCGCAGACTTCGTGTTCACGGCCGTATGCCTTTTCAGACTGCTCCCGATCATGGATTTCCCTGAATGGCTGTATGTGTGGATCGGGATCATAGCGCTGATAAAGGCTGTGAACATCATTTCCGGATTTGCCGTGCATAAAAAATACGTGGCTGTGCATTCGGCCATGAACAAAGCGGCAGGAGCCATGCTGTTTCTTTTTCCTCTGACGGTTCCGTTTATCAGGTCGAACTGTTTTACTATCATGGTCTGCGCGGCGGCCACGTTTGCGGCTGCTCAGGAAGGACACCTGATCAGGACCTCAAAAGAGATGGAATGAACGATGATTAGTACAGAAAGACTTTTCCTGCGAGAAATGAACGCCGGCGACTTTGACGCGCTTTTCAAAGTACTGGGCGATCCCGACAATATGCGTTTTTACCCATACACATTTGACGAAAAGCGTGTAAGCGACTGGATCGCGCGCAATACGGCGCGTTACCGGGAACACGGCTTCGGTTTGTGGGCTGTATGTCTTAAGGACACGGGCGAAGTGATCGGCGATTGCGGGCTGACGCTGCAAAACATAAACGGGGAAATCCTGCCCGAGATAGGCTATCACATCCGGCGCGACTGCCAGCGCAAAGGATACGCCAAAGAGGCTGCCAAAGCCGTACGGGACTGGGCGTTCAGGCAAACCGACTATCCCGCGCTGTACTCATACTGCAAGTACACGAACGAAGCTTCCATCCGCACGGCCGAATCCGTCGGCATGCGGATGCTGTGTGAGTATCCGGACGAGAACAACGGTTTGACGCATGTTTCGGCGATGACCCGGGAAGAGTGGCTTAAAGAGCTTGCGGAGAATATGATCTCCTGGGCCGAAAACAGGCTCTCAGACGCCAAATACGCCGGATGGTGTCTCTCGTTTATTGAAGACGCGCTGGAGATCAGCAACAAAATCGAGATATTCGGCGGCGATTCTGCCAAAGCGTCCTGTGAGATGTACAAAGATGCCCTGCGAAGCGGACAGCCGGAAAGAGGCGCTTTCGTGTTCTACGACTGTGCTTGCCTAAATGCCGGACAGAGGGTGGACTGGGGACACTGCGGTATCAGCCTCGGAAACGGCAGGGTCATTCACGCGTGGGATAAGGTGAGGATCGATGACTATCTGCGATTGGAACAGCTCAAATCGATTTCGGGCGACAGTCCCGTATATATCGGGTGGGTGCCCCTTTCGCGCGTGCTGAAGCAAAAGGAGAATGACTCAAATGGATAGTTTTGCCGAGTTCATGGGCGCGGCGTTGCCCTGGATAGCCCTGGGGCTGCTGCTTGCGGTGTTTTTCGTAAGGGAGACCGGCCGTAAAAAAACCGAAAAAAAGGAAAACTACGGTTCTGAGGGAATGGCGCTGGGCATGTGCCTGGGCGTGGCCCTTTCCTCTGCGCTGCACGTCAATATCGGCATCGGAATGATCGCCGGCATGGCACTGGGGCTGCTTATCGGCTCAGGCGCTTCAAAAGAATGACGATCCTCAGATACGGCAGCACTAACACCTTCTTTATTCCGGGCAGCGAAGGCGGGCTGCTGGTCGATACCGATTACGCGGGATCGCTTAACGCCTTTTACCGCGCCATAAAGCAAAACGGCCTCACGCTAAACGATCTAAACTGCGTGATGGCCACCCACTGGCATCCCGACCATATGGGGCTGATAGGGGAACTGACGCGGCGGGGCGTAAGGTTGCTGCTGCCGGACACGCAGAGGGAATATGTGCATTTTTCTGACGCCATATTCGCGAAAGACGGATTGCCCTTTAACCCGGTAAACGAGACGGAGGCCCAACTCATCTCCTGCGAAGAAAGCCGGGCGTTTCTTTCCCGCATGGGCATTTCGGGCGAGATAATATCCACCCCCAGCCACAGCGCGGACAGTGTTTCACTTGTTCTGGACGACGGTGACTGCTGCGTCGGTGATCTTGAACCGCCTGAGTACATCGCCGCGTATGGCGAAAGCTCCTCTCTGTCCCGCGACTGGGAACGGCTGCTCGCCTTCACCCCCAAGCGCGTTTTCTTCGGCCACGCGCCGGAAAGGATCTTGGCAAAATAAGCTGTATTAAAAGGGAGAAAAGATGAACAGATCAGTTTTAAGTTACGAAACTGCCCGCAAATGGCTGCTCTTCTGGACACTGTTCATAGGCATAGGCGCGGTGGCAGGGGGTCTGGCTATGATCATCGACCCCAGCGGAAAGGCGCTCGGAATGGACGGGATGCTGCCTTATTTCAAAAAACTGCCCTTGGCGGACACGCTGTTTCGAGACTTTCTGTTTTCGGGTTTCGCGCTGCTGGCCGTGAATGGCGTCACTAACCTTACTGCCGCGGCGCTGCTGAAAAAACGCAGGCCGCTGGGAGCGGTGCTGGGCGGCGTGTTCGGAGTGACGCTGATGCTGTGGATCTGCATCCAGTTCTACATGTTCCCGCTCAACTTCATGTCTACCGCCTATTTCGTGTTCGGACTGTGCCAGGCAGTCACGGGCATAGCGGCATGCATATTTCAAAAGAGGGAAAGCCGATAATGGTTTACGAACTTGCTGATACTTCAAAAGCCGCTTTACTGTTCGGGGGCTGGCAGGAAACGCTGATCACCTCATGCCTGCAAAAGGTGATGGGCAGGGTATACGTGACCGATCTGGAACGGCCCCGGTCCGCCTTCGCTTTCGTGGGGTGTTTCGGTTTTTTCGCCGGTGAGCCGGACAGGGAACTGGTCAGATACAGGCCCGCGGGGTTCATGATACTGACTCCTCAGAACGATGAATGGGCGAAACTGATACAGGAGGTCTACCCATCCGCCAAAAAAGTCACCCGCTACGCCATAAAAAAGGCTGCCCGCTTCGACAGGGAAAAGCTTAAAAGCCTGGCGGATTCGCTTCCCGAAGGCTATGAACTCAGGAAAATAGATACTGACATATACGACAGCTGCCTGAAAGACCCGCTCACATGCGACTTCGTGTCCTGTTTTGAAAGCAAAGAGAGTTTCCTTAAGCTGGGAAGGGGCATGGTCGTGCTCAAGGACGGGAAGATCGTGTCCGGAGCGTCCTCATACACCCGGTATAATGAAGGCATAGAGATAGAGGTCGACACCGTGCCTTTGGAGCGCCGCAAGGGGCTGGCCACTGCGTCTTGCGCGGCGCTGATACTCAGCTGCATTGAAGAAGGGCTGTACCCCAGCTGGGACGCGCAGAACCTCACTTCCGTGCACATGGCGGAAAAACTCGGTTACGAGTTTTCCCACGAATACACTGTGTATGAAGTATCGTCAAATGAAAATACTGACTGATAAGATATGATAAAACAGGCATTAAGCATTTCCGGCATCCCGGCCCTGCTTTGGGGTGCGCCGTCCGACAAAGTGTTCATACACGTGCACGGAAAAATGAGCAGGAAAGAATACGCCGAAACGTTTGCGCTCATCGCCGAAGGAAAAGGCTTCCAAACGCTGTCATTCGACCTGCCCAAACACGGGGAACGCGCCGGACAGCCCGACAGCTGTGACGTGTGGAACGGTGTCCGTGACCTGAACGCCATAGCGGACCGGGCGTTCGCAGACTGGGAACATGTGTCCCTGTTCGCGTGCAGCCTGGGGGCGTACTTCGCGCTGAACGCCTATCCCTCCAGACAGCTGGAAACGGTCCTGTTCCAGTCTCCGATAGTGGACATGAAATGGCTGGTGGAACACATGATGCTCTGGGCGGGCGTCACTCCGGAAACGCTTAAAAGGGAAAAACGGATAGACACGCCCATCGATACACTCGACTGGGACTATTATCAGTACATCCTCGCCCATCCGACGGAAAAATGGCCTTTCCCCACAAGCATCCTTTACGCCGGGAAGGACGAGCTCCAGCCGGAAACATCCATCCGCGAATTCGCGCGAAAGCATAACTCCGTTTTGAGCGTGGTTCCCCGGAGCAGCCATGCCTTCATGGAGCCCGGCGACAGGACGATCGTAGAGGAATGGATAAAACGATCTCTCACATAAACCGAAACGGCGCGGCCCCGAAGGGCCGCGCCGTGTTATTCGAAGTTTTGTCAGCTTTTACCTGCCACTCTGGTGCCGCGGTTGGGTTCTGCGGCGTCGGAGAACAGCATTTCCTGGGTCTTCACGCCGGCTAAACCGTCCGTCGCCAGCCCCATCTGCTGCTGGAACAGCTGTACGGCGAGCTTTGTGTTCGGGCCGTAGAAACCATCCGCTTTCGCTTCGGCAGCGAGATAACCCAGATCGATCAGGCGCTGCTGCAGAAGCAGTACCGCGTAGCCGCGCGTGCGTTCCTTTCCGCCCAGCATCACGTAGTTTTTGTAAACATAGGGGAGAGGCTCGGGGATAAGCTCGTCCATGGCGTCGCCTTCAAGCGCGGCGACCTCATTCTTTTCATAGCCAAGCAGGTCGTTGAGCGTTACCAGCTGGTAGCCCTGGCTGACAGCGTAAGGGATGAACTCCTTGAGTTTCGCCACGCTGTCCGCCGTGGAGTCGAAGGCATAGATGTTGCCGCTCTTCAGCCCGCTCTTAAGCTTTTTGACAGTCTGCGCTTTTTCGCTGCCGTCTACAGTGAAGGACGCGATCCCCTTGTAGTTGCCCAGCTGCACCAGATACTGATGGGTGCGCAGGTCGTTTTCCGCCATGCCTTCGTATATCCTCAAAAAGTGCATTTCGTAATCCACGCCCAGCGCAAGGTTGACAGCCTTCTGTGTCTGGAAGATCTGGAACGCCATGTCCTCGGCGGACAGGGAATAGAGCTTGTAATTGTCGTAGGTAAAGTTCTCCAGCTCGAAATTCAGGTCGTTCGCCCGGCGCAGAGCCACCCTCAATTCGTCTGTCTGCACCACTGCAGTACCCGTGACGAACAGGGTGAGAGAGGCCTTGGAGGTCTCGGCCAGAGTCATTATCTCGTTGAGAGTATTGGCGTCGTGAGCCTTCTGTATGGTTATGGCGATCCGCTTGCCGGTGGTGGGCCCCTTGGTAACTATGGGCAGATACACTTCAGGCTGAGCCTCAGGCTCCGCCGTAGGAGTTGGAGTGGGCTGCTGCTCATCGCCGGTAGGCTCCGTGGTGACCGTATCGGTGACGACGGGACCGGCCGGGTCAACGGGCTCGGGCGTTTTGTTGCCCCCGGAGGAAAGCACTACGATAAGC
The DNA here is from genome assembly GCA_024684375.1 of Clostridiales bacterium. Lineage (GTDB taxonomy): Bacteria > Bacillota > Clostridia > Christensenellales > Aristaeellaceae > RUG14130. The sequence goes on along the minus strand of JAIKWZ010000038.1, from coordinate 23,677 downwards.
ACTATCACGGCCACCAGAAGGGCGAACCCCGCCGCGCCGTAGATCGTGAGCATCCTGCGCTTTTTTTCTTCCTGCTTTGCCTTGGCCTGCCGTTTGGCCTCTACCCGGGCAATTACACGGCGCGGATCTTTTGCGCTGTCTTTCTTGTTTTCCATGGAACGCCTCCGCTGTTTATAGCTTCACGGCTAAATATTACCATATGTGACGCAAAAAATCAAGACTCTTTGAAATAAATCTTAATATTTTTGAAATAAAATCGGCCGTATTAAAGTTTCTTAAACTGCTTTACAAGCCAGTGAGCGACCTCTATAATTTTTATGTCCGGCTTTTGCCGAAGCAATCATAAGGAGGATATCCGTATGAAACAGCTTTCCCGTGTGCTGGCGCTCGCGCTGGCGCTGTGCCTGTGCCTGGGGCTCATGCCGGTTATGGCGGAGGAGACCCCCATCACCGTGACCGACATCCAGAAATACGGCAACATGGTTTTGTCCATCAGCGGCAGCGAGCTGCTTGAGAAAGGCTTTGCCTACGGCGACGGCGTGACCGTCACCCTGAACGGCCAAAGCTACGAAATGGCTCTGGGCAGCAACTTCTCAGACGTTGAGCAGGGCAGCATGATCTTAAGAGTCGTCATCAAGCCCGAGACCAATGAGGATTACGCGCTTATCGCCATCAACATGGGCGACCTGGCGACGTTCGCAGGCGTAGCCACAAAAGAAAAAACCGAAGCCGACCCCGGCTATGTGTGGCACTACAATGAGGGCGTTGAAACACCTGTGACAGTTACTGTCGAAATGAAGGAGCCCGGCGCTTACTATGACAGCTGGCTGATGAATCAGCTGGTCAGGAGCGAGAAGCGCGAAGATTATCCCCAGCTTACCGACGCCCAGTACGCCAATTTCCGCGCCGTGACCACCACGGGCGTGGGTGAAAACAAACTTTTCCGTTCATCTTCACCCGTCAATCCCGAGATCAACCGCAACAAGGAAGCTGATGCCGCGGCCCGCGAAGCGGGGATCAAGACCTTCATAAACCTTGCGGATAACGACCAGGTGATGCGCGGGTATGAGGGCTTCGACGAGAGCTATTACTCCGGCCAGAGCATCATCACCCTGAACCTGAGCGTGGATTTCGCCGCTGAAGACTTCAGGTCCGGTCTTGCCGACGGCGTGCGCTTTATCGCCGCGAACGAAGCGCCTTTCCTGGTGCACTGCAACGAGGGCAAGGACAGGGCTGGCTTTGTTTCCGCCGTGCTGGAGTGCCTTATGGGCGCTTCCGCCGAGGAAATCACCGCCGACTACATGGTCACCTTCTATAACTACTACGGCGTGGAACCGGACACCGAGCAGTATGCCGCCATAGCCAAAGCCAACATCCAGAAGAGCCTGGCCAAGGCGTTTGAGCTGGAAAGCCTCGAAGGCGCCGACCTGGCCAAAGAGGCCGAGGAATATCTGCTGGCGATCGGAGTGAGCGAAGAGGATATCGCCGCGGCGAAAGCCAAGCTGGGCAAATAGAATCCATACAAAAACATCCACCCGGGAAACGGGTGGATGTTTTTTATACCGAAAAACGGCTCAGGTGCGGTTCGCTTTTGTCAGGTTGCGCAAATGCAGGTACACGGTGTTTGGGCTCAGCTTCAGCGCTTCCGCGACCGTGTCCACACTGCCCTTTATGTCGAAAACGCCTTTTTCCCAGAGCCTGCGCACGATCTCCTTGTTATGCACAGAGCGCGGTAGCGCGGCGTCCTGCCTGACCTCGGGGATGACTTCGCCAAGCGTTAAGGCAAGCATTTCCTCGGCGCTTTCTGCAAAGGTCTCGCCATTTTGGGAGACAGGGCTCATGAACTCCTGCGGACGCATGGTCCGGATAAGCTCGCTCAGAGGCGTGTTCATGTAAAAGTTGATGCAGATCAGGCCTATTATACGGTCACCGTCCCCCAAAATGGGGATGGTGGTGCTCTTGAGCGGCTCGCCTTTGCGGTTTTGGGCGAAGTAAACTATGGCGTGGGGCGTGCCCGGCTGCTGCTTTAATTCGCTCAGCATCGCAAGCGCGAGGTTGGTTATCGGAGCGCCTTCCGTGCGGCCGGTATGGAAGCCGTTGATGATCTTGATGACTGAATGCTCGTAGCTTTCAAGGCAGTGCAGCACGATCTCGTAGCCGCCGCCCAGGTATTCAGCCAGCCCTTCCAGGGTGTCGCGGTAGGAATAAAGTATAGCTCTTTCCTTATCCGACAGCACCAGCGTATCGCTCATAGGCCCATCCTTTCCATATCGTGTCTTTCGGCAATACGCGCCGCCGCTGTCTGCGGCGGCGCGTAACAAAACGTTTTGCGTGAGATTTATTCTTTGGGTTCTTCTTTCAGCTCTTCGCCGTTTTTGCCTTCATACCTGCGGCCCCAGCCGGTGATGATGGCTACCAGGAACACCACGAACAGCGCCACGCCGTAGAAGGTGCCCAGCGCCACTGATACGGGAGACAGCCCGGACAGAGCGGCGCCGATGAATACGAACACGCTCATGAAGGGGATGATGGCGGGCAGGGAGTTGGCGACGCCGTCAAGCAGGTTGGCCCTGCGGTAGGGGTGCAGCCCCTTGGCGTGGCCGATCTTGTTGAGCACGGGACCGAAGGTGAGGATAGAAGCGGAAGTCACGCCGCCGAAGATGAAGGTGGTGGCGGAGATGCCGATTAGGCAGGCCATTTCGGCGCCCTTGGCGGTCTGAGCCATCTTGCTGCCCAGGATCTTCTCCACCAGGAAGTCCAGCATGCCGGCTTCGGTCAGCACGCCCATGATGCCGAATACCGCGATGACCAGGCCTACGGTGCCAAGCATGTTGGCGACGCCTTCCACCAGAAAGCCTACGGCCGCGTTGTTGGCGGGGTCATTGGCGAAGATCCTGGAGAAGGGGAACAGGCCCAGCGCCAGACCGGTGATTATACCGGTGACCAGACCTACGAAGATGCCCAGGAAGATGTTGCGGGTCTTGGTGGCGACCACCAGCATGATCGCGACGGGGATAAGCATAAACAGGGTGTTGGCCTTGCTCTGAGCACTGGCAAGCACTTCGGCGTCAGCCATGCTCCCGCCGATGCCGCCGAATATGGCGAACAGGATCAGGCTTATAACGCCGGCCACGGCGCTGTAACGCAGACGGGAACGTACCACGCCGCCCACGTCCGCGGGACGGCCGTCGTTAAACTGCTGGGTGGAGGAAGAAGCGATGGTGGTATCGGAGATGGGAGCAAGGTTGTCGCCGAAAATGGCGCCGGACACGATGGCGCCGGCCAGCAGCGCGGCGCCGGCTCCCAGGTCGATGCCGGCTTTATAGAATACCGGGAAAGCGACGAACATGGTGCCGATGGAGGAACCGGTGGCGGTGGAGATCACGCAGGTGGCAAAGAACACGAACGCCGTGAACAGGCCGCCATGCATGCCTATAGAATTAGCCAGCCACACAAAGCCCTGGGACAGCTGACTCTCCTTTATCAGGGCGGAGAACATGCCGATCACGAAGAAGATGACGATGACGGACACGGAAGTAATGGAAGAAATGCCGGAAATGGCTGCGTTCCAGTACTTGGTGTAGCTTTTGCACAGCGCGCCGCCTATCAGCAGGGCGACGAAGCCGCCGGTGGCCAGAGCTTCCATATTGAAAGCCTTGAACACGACGAACAGGATAACACAGAAGGCGAAGAAGATCGCTACCGGGATGAGGGACATGAACATGCCGCCCCAGAACTCAAGACGTTCCTTTTTAGTCTCGGACATGGATAAAAACTCCTTTCAGAATGTCTATTGGCACTGCATTGAGCAGTTGGACCACGTTGTCAGATGATGCCTTTTTCCCTGGCCAGCTGGGTGAGCGCGGCTTTGATGCGCTCGAAGCGCAGCACGGCGTCCTCGTCCTTGGCGAAGCAGGCGGTCACTATGCGCAGATGGCCCGCGCCCTGCTCGCCGTAGGGAGTGCCCTGATTGACCATGATGTTGGCGTGCTTCATGATATACTCGCTGACTTCTTCGGCGGTACCCAGCGCGGAGATGTCCAGCCAGGAGAGTATGCCGCTTTCACTCATTTTCATCTTTACGCCGGGGATGGTGGACAGCACCTCGTACGCCAGGCGGCGGCGCCTCTCCAAACGCACGTAATTGCTCTTAAGATACTCTTCATCCTTTACGGCAGCGACCGCGCCGATGGAACCGAGGGTGGAAGCCGCTCCCAGCACGTTCACCGCGCCTCCGTAGAGCACGTCCATTATACGGTCGTTGGCGTAGATGTAACCGATCCTGAAACCGCTGAAGCCCAAACCCTTGGAGATGGAGCACACGGTGAGGGTGCGCTCCCACATGCCGGGCAACGTGGCGGGGTGCACGAATTCTATGCCGTCATAGATATGGTCCTCAAACGCCTGGTCGGATACCAGGATCAGATCGTGCTTTATCACGAACTCGCACAGCTTTTCAATGCTCTCCCTGCGGAACACGGTGGTTGTGGGGTTGTTGGGATGGGTGATCAGCACCAGCTTGGTGCGCGGGGTGACCCGCTTCTCGAACTCTTCGATGCGGATCTGGTAGTTGTCCTCTTCGTACAGGGGCACGGGCACCGTAACGCCGCCCAGCAGTTTGGGGTTCAGGAAATTGCTGGGATAGCTGGGGTCGGGCACCATGACCTCGTCACCTTCGCAGATGAAGGGCATCATGGAGTAGAGCAGGCCGGAATCGGAGCCGGGTGTGACGATCACGTTGCGGCTGGGATCGATGTCCAGACCGGTGTTTTTATGGATCTTTTCCGCCAGCGCCTGCCTGAGCTCAAGCATGCCTATGGGCATCACGTAGTGGGCGGGGATGCCGCTCTCCACCGCGTCCAGAAGCGCCTTTTTGACGGAGTCGGGAATGGAAGGGTCCGGGAAGAAGGGATCCGCCCAGGCCATGATGTCGCCGCCGTTTTTCTGGAAATTGCCGGCGCCTTCGCCCACGTCCGCCTTGGTGACCGTAAGGAACAGGCCGCCCTGCAGATCGCGGAACTTGGTGTTCATCTTGCTCTTGATGTCCATGTTGGTTCTCCTTACAGTATATTTGCGGTGAGGAGCTTTACAGCTCGGCGATCAGCTCGACCTCGCACAGCACGCCCTTGGGGAGCTTGGCGACCGCCACGCAGGAGCGCGCGGGCAGGGACACGAAATTGTCGGCGTACACGGCGTTGAACGCTGCGAAATCGTTCATATCCTGCAAAAAGCAGGTGGTCTTGACTACTTTCTCAAAGGAGGTGCCGGCCGCCTCCAGCACTGCGGACAAGTTTTTCATTACCTGTTTGGCCTGCACCTCGATGCCACCCTCAACTACCGAGCCGGTAGCGGGGTCTACGGGTATCTGGCCGGAGGTGTAGAGCATGTTGCCGGAGGTCATCGCCTGGGAATAGGGCCCGATGGCGGCGGGGGCTTTGTCGGTATGTATCTTGTTCATTCAAATGCTTCCTTTCCTGTTTATTCTGTCTACAGTCATATTATAATACTAAAATAATTTGCAGTCAATAGTAAAAATAATTTTAGTCAATTATTTTATCGAGTATTGACGTCTTACGCTGTTTAATTGGTGCAGGCGCATCCAAGACATTCGACGAGAACAGATCGAAGGCATACTGTATCCGAACTTTTCTAAATGTTTACGAGAAAATGTTCGGAAATTTGCTTGTAAAAAGGCGGACATAGTGTTATTATGAGAGCGTGATTCACGGAAATCACGAACATTCACACTAAATCTATTTAGGAGGAAGAACCGATGAAAAAGCTCATGGCTGTGGTGCTGGTGCTCCTGCTTGCTGTTTCCGCTCTGGGCGTGTGCGCCGCGGAGGACGGGAAGATCTCCATCAAAGTGCTGATACTGCCCAAGTTTGAGGTGGGCGGCATGGCGGCCGATTTCCCCGGCGAGGCGCAGTATTATTTTGAGGCTTACTGCCAGGGCGGCGAAGAGTACGACGTGAAGGGCAGCTTTGAAGGCAACAAGCTCTATGTCAAGGACGGCGTGGCGCTGTGCGTGACCGGCATGGGCAAGGTCAACGCCGCGGTCACTCTTATGACCCTTCTGACCGACAGCCGCTTCGATTTCTCCGACGCGTATATACTTTCCACCGGCTGCGCGGGCTCCGCGTACGAGTACGGCGTGATGGGCGATGTGTTCCTGATCACCGCCGGCGTGGACTTCGACCTGGGCCACCATGCCGACGCCCGCGAGATGATCACAGACAGGCAGAACACCTGGTTCTACGACGCCAGCTTTGATTCCGCCGCCTACAAGCTGTTCGACCAGGAGCTCATGGCTAAGCTCTACGACCTGGTAAAGGACGTCAAGCTTGAGACCACTCCCAAGACCCTCAACTTCATGTCCGTGACATTCGATAACGCCGAATGGGCCATCCGCGAGCCCAAGGTGCTGCGCGGCACTACCGTGACCGGCGACAACTACTGGAAGGGCATGTACGACCACGCCAACGCCGTGCTGATGTGCGAGACCTACGGCGCGCCCGATCCCTACGCCCTGACCGAGATGGAAGACATGGGCATCGCCGTTGCCGCCGACCGCATGGGCATGCTTGACCGCGTGATCGTGCTGCGCGACTCCGTCAACATGGACGTGTTCATGAACGGCGCCTCCCCCGAGAGCCTGTGGGACGAGCACTTTGACGATTCCCTCGCTTCCGAGGACAGTGTTGAATCCGCTGACATCTTCGCTACCGCCATGAAGAACAACTTCACGGTAGGCAAGGTCATTATCGACGCCATACTGAACGGTGAAGTCTGAGCCTGAATAATCACAGAACAAACCGGGGCTGCCGCATTCGCGGCAGCCCCGTGTTTAAATTGAACTGAGGATTACAGCACCTTGGACAAAAACAGCTTCGTGCGCTCGTTTTTCGGGTTCTGGAAGATCTCGGCAGGGGTGCCTTCCTCCACGATCTTGCCTTCGTCCATGAACAGAACGCGGCTCGCGACCTCACGGGCGAAACCCATCTCGTGAGTCACCACCGCCATGGTCATGCCGGTCCTGGCCAGATCGCGCATGACCTCCAGCACTTCGCCGACCATTTCGGGGTCAAGGGCGCTGGTGGGCTCGTCAAACAGCATCACGTCCGGATGCATGGCTAAAGCGCGCACGATCGCCACGCGCTGCTTCTGGCCGCCGGAAAGCTGGTTGGGATACGCGCCTGCCCTTTCTTTCAGCCCCACCCTGTCCAGCAGCTTGAGCGCTTCCGCCTCGGCCTCTTCCTTGCTGACGCCCTTGAGCTTAACAGGGGCGAGGGTCAGATTTTTGAGTATGGTCATGTGGGGGAAGAGGTTAAAATGCTGAAACACCATGCCCATGCGCATGCGGTGCTGGTTGATGTTCACCTTTGGGGAGGTTATGTCCGTGCCCTCGAATATCACCTGGCCGCCGGTGGGGCGGTCAAGCAGGTTGAGGCAGCGCAGGAACGTGCTTTTGCCGCTGCCGGAGGGGCCGATGATGACCACGGCCTCGCCTTTGTATATGTCCGCGTCAACGCCCTTCAGCGCGTGCACCTGCCCGTTCGTGAACTTTTTCTCCAGTCCTCTCACGCTGATAAGCGGCTTGTCAATGGAAGTATTATCTGTGGTCACCGCTTCTTAATCTCCTTTCAAGCAGTCCTACCAGCCTGGTGAAGAACAGCACCACCGCCAGGTATATGAGCGCCACCGCGATAAGCGGCATAAATGGCGAATACGTTACCGAACGGATTATGTCCCCGCCCTTGTTCAGGTCCTTGACCGCCACGTAGCCGGACACGGAGGTCTCCTTGAGCAGCGCGATGAACTCGTTTGCCAGCGAGGGCAGTATGTTCCTGAACGCCTGGGGCAGGATGATGAATATCATGGTCTTCACATAGTTGAACCCCAGAGACTGGCCCGCCTCGAACTGGCCGTTGTCTATGGACATTATCCCGCCGCGCACGATCTCCGCCACGTACGCGCCGGAATTGACGCCGAAGGCGAGTATGGCGGACAGGGTGCCGTTTTTGCTGGACGAAAAGATTATCAGGTACATGATAAGCAGCTGGACCATAACGGGCGTGCCGCGTATCACGGTCAGGTAAACTTCGCAGATCTTGTCAAATACTTTCAGCAGCCCTTTTGCAAAGCCGCGGCGCATGTTCTCGTGGTTTTTCTCCCAGGTAGACCTTATGCACGCCACCACTGCGCCCAGCGCCACGCCCATGAGCCCGCTCATGAGAGTGATGAAAAGGGTAGTGAGCAGACCCTGCCACAGGTACTGCCAGCGGTTGTCCTCCACGAAATTCAGACGGAACTGGGCGACTATCGGGTGGTACTTTTTCGCGGCGGTTATGCCGCCCATGGCGGAATAAGCCTCGTTGAGCGCCTCGCCCTCGGAGGCTACGCCCGAGATGTGCAGACTGATATACGCGCCTTCATAGGGGGAGGCGGCAAGGGCGACCCACTCGTTTTCAGTTTCACGCCACAGCACAGGGTAGGTGATCTTGCTTTTCGCCTTCGCCTTGTTGGAGCCGTCGTCGGGATAGGTGAGCGTGACGGGGGTGAAAGCGGCCGCTTCATCCTGCGACGGCACGAAAGCGTACACGCTCACGACTGCCTGCCCGCCTCGTTTCTGAAAGGTGAACTGGGTGGTCTTTTCGTCACCGTCAACGTCCGGGGCGGTTTTGACGGCAGTATAGCCGGACGGAGTGAGCACGCTGCCCAGCTTGTAGTAGCCGCCCTGATCCTCCAGATATGCGGTGAGCGTACCGGCGGAGAGCTTGTCAAAATCGCTCTGTGAAAGCCGGTCAGCGCCCTTGAACAGCCACAGGTACCCTATCTGAAGTATGGCCGTCAGGGCGACGAGCGCACCTGCCGCGCAGATCAGGACGCGTTTGGTCTTAGTCATGTTCTTCTCCGATTGCATGTATTTTTAACGCGCCAAGCGGGCGGGATAAGCTATCCCGCCCGCGAAAGCAGGCCTGTGCCTTATTCGGCGGCAGTTTGTTCAGCAACTTCCTCGATGGGGATGTACTTAAGGATAACGGCTGCCACGGTGCCGTCCGCGATCAGCTCGTTCAGCGCGGCGTCGATCTTGTCCTTAAGCTCGGTGTTCTCCAGCGCTATGGCGATGGCGTACTCTTCTACCGCGTAGTCGGAGTCCAGCAGCATAAGGTTGGAATAGGTCTCGATGTAGGCCTTGGCGGGGTTGTTGTCCAGGACCACGCAGTCGATCTTGCCGGCGGCCAGAGCGGCTACCGCGTCGGGGCCGGTCTTGTATGCCAGCACGTTCTCGGCGCCGAAGTCGTCGGTGCAGTAGATGTCGCCGGTAGTGCCCTGCTGAACGCCGATGGTGTAGGCGGCGCCTTCGGCATACAGGTCGTCAACGCTGCCGATGGGGCTGTCAACGGGTACGATTATGGACTGCACGCCCGTGGCGTAGGATACGGAGAAGTTCACGCTCTCGAGCCTGGCGGGGGTGACGGTCATGCCTGCCATGGCGAAATCGATCTTGCCGGCGGCGACCGCGGGGATCAGGCCGTCAAAGTCCATGTCCAGGATCTCCAGCTCATAGCCCAGCTTATCGCAGATGGCGGCGGCGATCTCGGCGTCGATGCCTACGATCTCTCCGTCCTCATAGAATTCATAGGGCTTGAACGCGGCGTTGGTGCCCATGGTCAGCACGGGCAGAGTCTCGGCTACGGCACCCAGCGCCAGCAGGGAAACGAGCAGTATGGCAATAAGCTTTTTCATTTATATGCGTCCTCCTTAACAAGATGAACGCATTATACATCGGCCCGAATTATAATACAAGTATTTCTAGGCATTTTTAACATAATATACACAATACATGTATATTTATGCATTCAGTTAACATTGCGGGACCGGCAACGATGAGGATCGGGCACCCTCCTGCGGGCCGGGAAGCTTGACTAAGCCCGCAAAGGTAATCTATAATAACCACAAACCGCATCAAGGAGGCGCGTATGTTGACCAGAAGCGAATATCCCCGTCCCCGGTTCAGGCGGGACGGCTGGCTTAATCTTAACGGAGAATGGGAATTTGAGGTCGATCCGTCCGGAAGCGGTCTTGAACGCGGGGTACCGGACAAGCCGGAATTTGAAAACAGGATAACCGTGCCATTCTGTCCCGAAAGCGTGCTCAGCGGCATAGGCCGCACGGACTTCATGCCTCACGTATGGTACCGCCGCCGTTTCGCGCTGCCAAAAGAGGCCGAGGGGAAACGCATCTTCATCAACTTCGGGGCGGTAGACTACGAGGCCTTCGTGTACGTGAACGGCACGCTCTGCGGCAGCCATACAGGCGGGTATACGGGCTTTCAGCTTGAGATCACGTCCGCCCTCGTTCCCGGGGAAAACACGCTTGTCGTGCGGGTGAACGACCCCATGACTCCCGGCCTGCAGCCCCGGGGCAAGCAGTCGGACAGGTATGCTTCCTACGGCTGCGTGTATACCCGTACCACAGGCATCTGGCAGACAGTGTGGCTGGAATGGACGGAGCGTTCCCGCATAACGGGCGTAAAGCTCACGCCAGACGCCTTTAACGCTTCCGCGCTGCTGGAGATCGAGGCGGACGGCCCCCTTGACGGCTGCGAAGTTACCGCCGAAGCCTTTTTTGACGGCGAGTATGAGACCGAGGCATTCTGCCAGATCGACTCCGGCAGGGGCAATCTTACCTTACTGATAGAAGATCCCCGCCTTTGGGAGCCGGGGGAGGGCAATCTGTACGACGTGAAGCTGTCTTTAAAGAAGGAAGGTACTGTACTGGACACGGTCTATACCTACTTCGGCTTAAGGAGCGTACAGATACAGGGCGGACGCGTGCTCATAAACGGCAGGCCCGTGTTCCAGAGGCTGGTGCTGGATCAGGGCTTCTATCCCGACGGCATATACACCGCGCCTTCCGACGAAGCGCTGAAAAACGACATCCTGCTTTCCATGCAGATGGGCTTCAACGGCGCCCGCCTGCACCAGAAGGTGTTCGAGGAACGCTTTTTGTACCACGCGGACAGGCTGGGCTATCTGGTGTGGGGCGAATTTCCCTCCTGGGGCATAGAGCCGGACAGGCCCGAGAGTGCGGAGATATTCTTAAGCCAGTGGCTTGAAGCGCTCAAACGGGATTACTCCGCGCCTTCCGTGATCGGATGGTGCCCCTGGAACGAGACCTGGGGCGAAAACGGACACGGCCAGCGCGCGCGCACCCAGCGCCTGTGCTATCTCATGACCAAGGCTTACGACTCCACCCGTCCCGTGATCGATTCCAGCGGCGGCACCCACGTATCATATGATATCTACGACGCCCACGACTACACCCAGTCGGTGGACACGTACCGCGAAAGGTTCGCTCCGGGCGCAAAATTCTTCGACAACTGGACGAAAAAGTATTACGAGGGCGACAAGCCCGTGTTCATCAGCGAATACGGCGGCATAGGCTGGAATCCGGACGGCGCGGGCTGGGGCTACGGAAACGGCCCCAAAACGGAACAGGAGTTTATCGACCGCTACAAAGGGCTTACCGAAACGCTGCTGGACAATCCGCAACATATCGGTTTCTGCTACACCCAGCTGACCGATGTGGAGCAGGAGAGGAACGGCCTGTACTATTACGACCGCCGCCCCAAATTCGATCCCGCTATCATCCGTCCCATCACTTCACGCAGGGCGGCGTACGAGGAAGACGGCTGAGACAAGCTGACCGGATGAAAGGATGGTCCCCACATGAAACGCAAGCTCTTATGCCTTTTCGCGCTCCTGCTGTTATGCCTGTGCTTTGCCGCGTGCGCGGAAAAAGAGGGGAAAACAGTACCTGCGTATATACTGGAGCTGGGCAGCGGTGAAGACAGTTTGCCGGGCGGATATATAGACCAGAGCGTCATTGAGCTGGCAGACGGCGAGCCCGTAAACATTTCCATGGACGACGTGTTCGCAATGTACCCGGATCATTCCGGCGTGTACGGCGTAATTCTGTCCGAGGGCGAGGTGACCCTCAGCCCCAATGGAGGCAGCGCCGCGCCGGTGACAGGTTCAGGCGTGATCGAATTCGCTTTTCCCGGCGCGGAAAACTGCAGCTTGAGCGGCTCCGGGAAGGTATACGCCTATTTCCTGCCGGTACCTTATATGCGCCTTTCTTCCGATGTTTCCCTGACAGATCAGGCGTTTGATACTTCTTACATGACCGAGACTTCCGTGGGTCACCAGAATATGTTCATGCTGACAGACCCTCACATGTTCGTGTTTCAGGAAGGCATACCCGCCCCCGGGACCGTGTATAAACTCAATATGTGCCTGGGGGAGATCCCCGAACGGTATGCCCAGTTTAAAGACAGCCAGTGGAACACCAGCATCGTTCCTTTCCTGTTTGATACGCCCGTGATGGTGCAGTGCGACGCCTTGTCGCTTCAGGCATACCAAACGGACAGGTTCAGCGCCCGCCCCATGGTCAAGGCTGCCGTGACCGAAGGGCTTGAGATCTGGTGTTACAAAGATTACGAGCCTGCTGAAGGAACATATGAGCGCATAACCGACGTATTCGACACCGCGCTGCACGTGGCTTACGAACAGATCATGGGCGAAGGCCTGAAAGTCGACCCCGTGTTAATGGTCATGCTGCGGGATGAGATGGCGCGTGTGCACGGCGACGGCCTCGCGGTGTCGGAAGAGATGCAGGACAGGCTCATGCACGCGAACTACATCTATTACGATACGCGTTCCTGGGAAAATGTGACGGATTACAGCCTGTACCTGTGCGCTCACGAGCTCGGGCACATAGTGCAGAACGCCTCCTGCTCGATATCGACGATCTCCTCCTACTGCTGGGTCTCGGAGGGCTTTGCGGAATACTTCGCGGACAAGGTGTGCGCGAGGCTGGGCATAAACTACAGCGAGCTTACCCCGATGAATCAGAAAGATACTTTGCTTCTTGATAAATTCAGCGATGATCTGAAGTTCGGCGTACATGGTCCGGACGAGTACTACGGCGTCCTGGTAAACGGCTGGTTCCCCATGGACCCCCAGAACAGATACACCTTCGGCCACCTGTTCATGATGTATCTGGATGATGTGTACGGGAAAGACTTCTATAAAAAAGTTTCCGACAGTTTTTATCAGAACTTCTACAAGGGACACGAATCGACTTATCTGGACCGCCGCTGTGAGATCGACTACAACGTGGATCTGTATTTCGAGCTGTTCAAGGCCGATCTGAGCGAGGACGTGTACCTGAATTACCCCGCCTACGCCCGCGAGCATTTCAGCGGATACCTGGCTCAGTGACAAGCCGTTTAGCGCGCAGCAGGGCCTACACGCTTTGATACAAACGGAGCCGGAGAGGTCATTCCTCTCCGGCTCTTTTAATGACGAGCGCATTTTTCGGAAAAGGCGCGGGATAGGAACAGCTGTCTATCTGCCCGCTTTGCGCGCTTCCGGATATTCCTCTTTGGTCAGGATACACTTGTCTATGACCTTTTCGGCTCCGTCCCATGGGCGGACCAGCATTCTGGTGCTGACGTAATGAAAGCCGAACTTTTCAGCCAGCGCCTTCGAGCGCAGGTTCTCGCGGAAATACCCATACATCAAGTCTTCCGCGCCCAGCTTCTCAAACGCCAGCTCCAGCAGCAGAAGCACTATCTCTTTGCCGATGCCGCGGCCCTGATATTTCGTGCCGATACAGATGCCGCACTCCTCGAAATGTCCTTTTTCATACTCGTTTATCGCACACAGGCCAACGGGTTCGTCCGTGTCTTTCAGGGCGACGAACCAGGCCAGATGCTCTTTCTGGAACTGGATGCTCCTTTCGCACCTGGCGCGGGCTTCTTCCGCGGTATGGGTGGGCGTGAAAAGCATCCATTTGTATACTTCCTCGTCTCCCCAGACGTTTCTGAGCATGGACTCCCAGTCCCCGGGCCGCGCTTTGCGCAGCACGACTTTTTCTCCTGTCAGCGTTTCGAACATACCGTCTTCACTCCGCTTAAATAAACAACACAGCCGGGACAGGATATGACCCTTCCCGGCTGTATGCGCTTTCGCTGGTTTAGATCTCGGGAGACTTGTCGTTCTCCAGAGGCGCGTCCTCCACGGACTTGATCGCCCAGCGGGCCATGTTCATTACCGTCTTCTGCGCGCCTACGGCGATGATCACCTGGTCGTCCTTTACGCCGGTTACGGTGCCGTAAATGCCACCGATGGTGCACACCCGGTCGCCCACTTTAAGGGCGTCGAGCATGGCCTTGACTGCCTTTTCCTTTTTCTTCTGGGGACGGATCATTAGGAAGTACATCACGCCGAACATCAGCACCAGGAAACCGATGGAAAACAGCATGCTCAGTCCGCCGCCGCCGGCCTGCGCCTGAGCGTCGCCTGTACCTGCGCCGGAGGAATCCAACAGGTTAAAAAGCTTGATCATATTGCTCATTTTTTCGCTCCTCAGTCAATAATAGCTTTTCCGCTTCCCGCGGATACACGATGGACATATTCTATCATACAATTCCGCAATTCACAACACCCGACGGGCAAAAACCGCCGATTTTGCCGGGAATTTACGTTTGGCGGGCACAGGCGGAGCTTTTCAGATCTGCTTGACACAAAAAAAGAAGGCGGACGCCTTCTTTTTATTTCTCCTCCGCTTCTACCTTGATGATCTCCTGACCGTCATAGTAGCCGCAGGCCTTGCACACTCTGTGGGCGAGCTTCATCTTGCCGCACTTGGGGCACTTTACGATGCCGGGCAAAGACAGCTTCCAGTTGGCGCGGCGGGAATTTCTCCTGGCCTTCGAGACCTTTCCTTTGGGTGTCGCCATGGATCACACCTCCTCGTTGTTATTGTGAAGTAATACGCTAAGCGCCTCCAGCGGGCGAGGTCCCCTCGCGCCAGCGAGGCAGTCGCACGGATCGGTATTGCGGTTTTTGCCGCACACGGGGCACAGCCCTTTGCAGTCCTCCCGGCAAACAAAGCGCATGGGCATTTCGCTTAAAAGCGCCTCAAACGCCGCGCGGGAAATGTCGGCGCGGTGACCCTCAAGGGGATAAGTCTCCTCACCCTCCTCACGGGCGAACACGCACTCGACAGGTACGTCCATCTCCAGATCCGTTGCCTCGAGGCAGAGGGAACAGTGTGCCTTCACCGTGACCCTCAGGCGGGAATTAACGCTGACCATGTCTATGCCGCCGGTCATCGTGCCGGATATGAGCGCGTCTTCAAAGCCCAGCGTCTCACCCATGAAGAAAGTGGGTTCGAACTCAAGGGGCATTTCAAAAGGAATGCCCGCGCCGGGATCAGACAGCGCTTTAGACACGTCCAACATCCTTAGCCTCCATTAGCCTTTATATTATAAGGATTTCATCAAAAAAAGTAAAGTTAAATAGGGGTTAATCCGCAGTATTTCTGTAATATATCGGGGCATTTTATGAAAATTGCGGAACAGGAAACAAAGCGGCGGACGGATCTCTCCGCCCGCCGCCGTCCCATTCGGATTTACAGATTGCTGAAGTAGGCGTTAAGCTGTTCGGCGATGGCGGCCTTGATCTCGTCAAGTCCCGCGGCCTCAGCTTCGGTCATGAATTCATCCATCCAGCCGTCCAGGTCGTCCACAAGACCCAGCTGTACCAGCGGTATGAACTGGGTGTAGACTTCGCCCATGGCGGACCAAGAGTCGGAGATCTCGGTGGTGGAGAAGGCGAAGGCTACGGTGGGACTGTCCACGGAGATCTCGCCCCAGATCTTCATAAGCTCAGGTACCGTGGGGAATATGCCCTGTTCGTCCATCTCCAGCAGGGTGTTTTTGAGGCCCCAGGAGGGAGCGGCGCCGTAAGACCAGTGGCCGGTGCCGTAGTTCTCGGCCTTGGAGTAAGTGCCGTCTTCATTCACTGTGATGTGATAGCCGGGGATGCCGTAGCGGATGGCCACGTACGCGTCAACGTCGTTCTTCAGGATGTCCAGCGCCATCAGCGCGCGTTCCACGTTCTTGGACTTGTAGGTCACGGCGTAGCCGTCCGCATCGTATACGGCGGTAGATACCTTGTCAAGGTTCAGGTCGTAGATCTCGGGTTTCCAGGCGGGATTGGCCTTTTCGGCGGCGGCAGCCACGTTGCCGGTGGTGCCCAGGTTGTTGATGAACACGGCGGAAGTCCCGTTAAGGAAAGAATCCTTCACGTCAGTGTTGTTGTTGATGGAGCTCCTGCTCCACAGACCCAGCGCGGAAAGCTCCAGCTGCTGAGCGGCAAACGCCTTGTACTCGTCGGTATCGTAGATGAAGAATATGTCATCCGCGGTGTAGTCGGTCTTGCCTTCAACATACTGATAGTAGAAATAGTTGGAATTGTCGACGGTCAGCAGGTTGTTGGGGGTAATGAAATACACGTTCTGCAGATACTTGCCGTCCTGGGAAGCGTTGTAGGCGAAGGTAACGCCGCTTTCCTTGTCGGCCGCGACCGCCTTCATATAAGCGGTAAGGTCAGCCGGGGTCTTGAGGGGCTCAAGATTGTACTTTTCCCTCAGGTCGCCGCGGATAAGCACGGTGGGATGACCGTAGCCGATCTTGCAGGCGGGCATGTAGTACAGCTTGCCGTCGATGATGCCCTGGGTGTAGCTGGCGGTCGCCTGAGTGGCGAAGGTCTGGGGCATGTATTTCTCGATCATCTCGTCGGTGATCTCTTTGAACGCGCCCTTGCCCGCCTCGTCAATGTAGAAGCACCAGCCGGAGGTGTAGATAAGGTCCACGTCTTCTTTGCCGGAGAGGAGCAGGTCATATTTCTGGGAGTAGGAGCTCATGTCCAGAGCCTTGAAGTTGATGGTGGCGTTGATCTTCTCGTTCATGATCTCGTTCACGCGGGCAAACACCATCTCCTCGTCTCCGATGGGGTTGCCTACGTAATAGAGCACCAGTTCCACGTGCTCGCTCACGTCGTTGCCGCCGTAAGTCTTTCCGCCTTCAGCTAGCGCGCTCGCCATGCCAAGCGCCATTGCCAGCGCGATCAGCAAGGCAATCAGTTTAGTAAAATGTCTCATGCGTGTTCCTCCTTCTTTATACCAGGCGCTTATGCGCCATGATCAGCCTTTTACGGAGCCTATGGTCAGCCCCTTTATGAAATAACGCTGCACGAACGGGTATAAAAGCAGTATGGGTCCTGTCACCACTACGGTCAAAGCCATCTTCATGGCTTCGATGGGCACACTGTCCATCATTTCGCCGCTTTCCTCGGCAAGTGTGCGCATTGCCTGGGCGTCGTTTATCAGCTTGTAGAGCAGATACTGAAGAGAGTAGAGCTTTGGATCGTTTATGAACAGCATGGTGTTGTACCAGCTGTTCCAGAAGCCCAGCGCGGTAAACAGGCTGATGGTGGCGATGACCGGCGTGGACAGGGGCCAGATAAGCGCGATGAATATCTTGAAGTCACCGGCGCCGTCTATCTTGGCGGACTCGGTTATCTCGTAGGGTATGCTGCCCATGAAACCCTTTACAAGTATTATGTTCCACACGCTCACAAGACTTGGAACTATCAGCGCCAGTATGCTGTCGCTGAAGCCCAGGGCAGTACACACCATGTACCAGGGCATGAGGCCGCCGGAAAACAGCGTGGTAAAGAAAAAGTAGAAGGAGAAGCCGTTCCTCCACCTGAAGTCCCGGCGCATCAGCACATAGCCTGTCATCATGTTTATAAACGTGGACAGGCTCGTACCTACGGCCGTTATGAAGATCGTTATCCCGTATGCCCTTAATATGGACGTGCCGTTGGCAAAGATCTGCCTGTAGCTGTCCAGGGTAGGCTCGCGGGGGATAAAGCTGAAACCGTAATTGGCTATGGCGTGCTCGCTGTCAAAAGAAGAACAAATCACCAGTATGAACGGCAGCACGCACAAAAGCGCGAATATGATCAAAACCGGATAACCTATCGCCCGGAAAGCCGCCTCGTCGGGGCGGGAGAGTCTCTTCTTGCCTGGACGGATCCCGGCCGCGTTCGTCACCATTGCCTGACCTCCCATCTCAGAACAGCGAATAGTCCGGATTTTTCTTCTTTACGATATAATTCGCGAGGATTATCGTAAAGAAGCACAGCACCGACTGGTACAGACCTATGGCGGTGATCCTGCCGTTGTCCTTGCTGTTGAACATAAGCCGGAATACATAGGTGTCGATAACATCCGTGGTGCCGAAAAGGGTGCCGCTGTTGCCGACCAGCTGGTAAAACAGGTCCAGGTTGCCCCTGAACACCCTGCCCAGCGCCAGCAGCGTAAGGGTTATTATGGTCGAGGTGAGGGACGGGATAGTGACGTAGCGTATCCGCTGGAAAATGTTGGCGCCGTCTATCTCCGCCGCTTCTATTATAGAGGAGTCTATGCCCACGATGGCAGCCAGATACACCACCGTGCCGTAGCCAACGCCCTTCCAGGCGTTAAAGAACACGATTATGAAGGGCCAGAGCCCCTTTTTCTGGTAAAAGTCTGTCCGCTCTCCTCCAAATGAGGTTATTATGCCGTTGAGCGTACCGGTCTCGTAATTGAACAGGCTGTAGGCGATGGAACCGACTATGACCCATGAGATAAAGTATGGCAGGAAAATGGCGCTCTGCAGCAGCTTTTTTCCGCGCTTTGTGCGCATCTCATTGAGCACAACGGCGAAGAACACTTCAAAAAACGTGCTGGTGGCGATAAAAGCCAGGTTGTAAAGCGCGGTGTTCCGCGTGACGGAAAACGCCTTCCCGGTCTTGAAAAACACCTGAAAATTCTTGAATATGGGCTGTATCCAGGGGCTTTTGAGCACACCCAGAGTCATGTTGTATTTTTTGAACGCCAGGACCGCTCCGAACATGGGCACATAGCTGAACACGAACACCAGCGCCACTGCCGGCAGAAGCATCAAAAGCAGCGTCCTGTAATTGGTAAGCCGCTTTAAAAACAGGGCGCCTCCACGTCTGAGCTTTGCCATGAAAGGATCGGACCGCTGTATGCTTTTCATGGCGCTATCCTCCGTTTATTCTAAAAAAAACTAAAAATTTACTAATATTTGAACGGTATTCTACTGTATCACAAGTTAACAGTATCACACTTAACATGTTTTGTCAACAGAAAAAGCTTGATATTTCAGCTTGATATTTCTTAGAAGCGTTCCGGAACGCGGGCGGGGCGCAGGTCCAGTATTTATGGAGGTCATCGTGCTTTTTTCTTCGGCTGAGTTGAAAAAAACTGAACGCTGTGTTAAAATCGGATTATCGCTTTGATCTGGAGGAACACGAATTGAAACGTTTGCTGTCTGTCGTATGCATTGTTATATTGATGGTCTCCATGCTGCCCGCTGTGTCCGAACAGAAGGGAAAAGCTGAGAACATCACCGAAAGATGCAGGTTTTCTTCGACCAGCGGCAATATCAGCAAATTCACGTACGGGAACTTTGCGGGTTACGGGAAATACTGGGAATCCCGCGAGGACGCCTCGACGATAAAGATCGTGTTTCCCAAAAAGGTCACACCCGGCGGTGTGCTGGTGGAATGGTTCATGCCCTTCACGGAGTTTGAGTACCGTCAGTACTCGGCGGACGGAAAGCGGATATCGAGTGTTTCAAGCAAGCGGTATTTTCAAGGTCACGTGACCTGGCTTAACGTGTCGCCTTCCGCGGCAAGGGTGGAGCTGGAGGTCCGCAAAAAGGGCAAGATCAACAAGATCACCGTGTTTTCCGACGGGACAGAGATCCCGGGAATGCAGCAATGGAAAAACACTCCATCCAAAGTGGATCTGCTGATGATCGTGGCGCATCAGGACGACGAGGAGCTGTGGTTCGGAGGGATGCTGCCCTATTACGGCGTGGTGCGTGAAAAACAGGTGCAGGTGGTTTATATGACCAACTGCGGCCGCAGGCGCATAGCTGAATCGCTCAACGGGCTGTACGTGATGGGGCTGAGAAACGTGCCTGAAGTGGCTGGCTTCAGAAACGCCTATCTTGACTATAATGCCTGCGTTGAGCTGTGGGGAGGCTCAGACAACATAGTGCGCGCCCTGGTGCGCATGATACGCAGGTACAAGCCCGAAGTGCTGGTCACTCACGACCTGAATGGTGAATATGGCCACCCGCAGCACAAGGTGACCGCGCGCCACATGAAGAACGCGGTCAAGGCGGCGAAGGACCCTTCCCGTTACCCGGATTCGGCCCGAAAATACGGTGCGTGGGAGGTCAAAAAGCTGTATATCCATCTGTCAGATACGAATCCCATTCATATGGACTGGAATACGCGCTATGAATCGCTGGGGGGCAAAACGCCCCTGCAGGTGGCGACTCTGGGCTATAAGCAGCATAAATCCCAGCAAAAGGCTTACAGCATGCAGGACGGCAAAAAGTACGACAATACCAAGTTCGGGCTGGTGTACACCACTGTGGGCAAGGACGTGAACAAGAACGACCTGTTCGAAAACATAGATTAGTCAGGCATCCCTTTCAGGAGCCCGGCATATGAAAACGGCGCGGACTGAATGTCCGCGCCGTGTTTATTAACAGATTTACTGAGCGGGAGTGGTCTCGGGAAGAATGCTCTTGAGCCAGCCGACCACCGTGTCGCTGAACCAGAAGATCATGACGCTGGCGGCGATGGCGAGTATCAGAGCCAGAACAAGCCCCGCGATGGCGTAATTGCGCTTGCTGCGGGTCCTGGCGAAGGCTATCGTGAATATGAAAAACAGGATATTGACTGCAGGCAGCCATGAGAATATCAGTGTAACAAACCAGTTGATAAAGGATATGCCTTTTTCGTTCTTTTTCTTTTCTTTGCTCATCTTGCAGCTCCTGAAAACTTGATTGGATGTATTATACACCGACTGTTACAGTATGTCAAACAAATTGCAACACTTTTGAAATATTTACAGAAGCTCTTTCTCTTTTTCTTCAGGACAAAAGAAAAGTCCGCCGAAGGCGGACATCTAAAAGCTGAATGCTTACAGAGGCGCTACTCTGGCGCCGATCCGGTCGACCGTCAATGCCTCGATCTGCCAGTGCTGTGGGGAATCGCTGAGCGCCTCGCGGATCTGGGC
The DNA here is from genome assembly GCA_024684375.1 of Clostridiales bacterium. GTDB lineage: Bacteria > Bacillota > Clostridia > Christensenellales > Aristaeellaceae > RUG14130. The sequence goes on along the minus strand of JAIKWZ010000038.1, from coordinate 2,650 downwards.
GGCGATAAGGTCCTTCCTGTACACATCAACCACAGCCAGACAGGTGGATCCGGACCCGCTTATGCAGAAGGCGGAGGCGCCCGCGTCGCGGCAGATCCTGTGCACCTTGTCGTAGTCCTTTATCAGGGGACGGCGGAAAGACTGGTGGATGCGGTCGTCCATCGCCTGGCCTATGAGCATAAGGTCGCCTGTTTCGAATGCCCTGAGCAAAACGCCAAGGCGGGACAGGTTGAATACCGCGTCGGAGCGGGTGTAACTGTCAGGCAGCACGGCTCTCGCTTCGCGTGTCGAGACCTCATAATCGGGTATCAGGGCGATAAATCCAATCACGCTGCTCACAGGCACCTGGGCGGTTATCGGCAGGCCGTATTTTATCATGGAAGTGTTCATGCCACCGAAGCAGCAGGACGCCACGTTGTCGGGATGGCCTTCTATGCCGGTGGCGATCTCTACCACCGCCTGCTTGTCCAGCCTTTCGCCGTTAAGCTCGTTGCAGGCATACGCGCCCGCCACCAGCAGTGTGGCGCTGGAACCCAGCCCGCGGCTGACCGGCACGTTCGTGTCTATGTGCAGGTGCAGACCGGAATGAGGGACCCCCAGCCGGTCTTCCATGCGGCGGTAAGCCACTACGAACAGGTTGTCCTCGTTTTGATACTTGGGATCGCAGCCGGAGATCTCCAGCCCTTCGTCGGTCAGCTCGCAGGTGAAATCCGCGTACATCGACAGCGCGCAGCCCAGGCAGTCGAACCCGGGGCCGAGGTTGGAGGTGGTGGCGGGAACGCGAACGTGTATTTTTTTCATCCTTTGAGAGCCTCCTTAACGTATGCAAGCATCTGTGTTTTATCCACGCAGTCGGTAAAGCGGGGTTTTAAGCCGTTAAGCCCTGCCAGGTTGGAGGGGATCGGCACGCCCGTGACATCGCGGAGCAGTTTCATTGCCTCGAAGCCCGTGACAGGGCGTTTTTCCGAGACGGCGGAAAGCACATCACGGCTGAACTTATAGGGGGACGCGGTAGACAGCACAACGGTCTTGAGCCCGTTTCCGCCCCGCGCGTTAAACTGTTCCATGACGTTCCAGGCGACAGCTGTGTGGGGATCGAGCAGGTACTTATGTTCCCGCCAGACCCTTCCTATGGTCTCCAGCGCCATGCCGTCGTCAGCCCAGCCCGCGGAAAAGTGTCCGCGCATTTTTACCATAACGGGATCCGGTACGCGGTAACAGCCCTTTTCCCGCAGTTCGCGCATAAGCGTGTCGACCAGCCCGAAGCTGCCGCCCGCAAGCAGCAGGTAACGCTCCAGATTGCTGGAAACGAGTATGTCCATGGAAGGGGACGCCGTGCGGAAGAAGGGGCGCCGCCGGTCATACACTCCCGTATTTATGAAATCCGTAAGCACGTTGTTGGCATTGGACGCGCAAATGAGCTTTTCGATCGGGAGCCCCATGCGCCGGGCAAATTCACCCGCCAGTATGTTGCCGAAATTGCCGGTGGGCACGGCGAAGTTGATCTTTTCGCCGTTTTCTATCGCCCCGGCCCGCACTAGGTCACAGTAGGCCTTAAAATAGTACGCGGCCTGAGGCGCCAAACGCCCTATGTTTATGGAATTGGCGCTGGACAGCCTTGCGCCGGCGGCCTTTGCCCAGCCTGAAGCGGAATCGTCGGCGTAGATCTGCTTGACTCCCGTCTGGGCGTCGTCGAAGTTGCCTTTCACGGCGCACACGCGCACGTTGCCGCCCTGCTGGGTGACCATCTGCATTTGCTGGGTGTCGCTTACCCCGCCTTCGGGGTAGAACACGATTATGCGTGTGCCCGGCACGTCTCTGAAACCCTCCAGCGCGGCCTTACCCGTGTCTCCGCTGGTGGCGGTCAGGATAAGGATCTCTTCGTTTATGCGCTGCTGTTCACGCGCCAGGGAGATCAGCCGGGGCAGCACGGAAAGCGCCACGTCCTTAAAGGCTGAGGTAGGGCCGCGGAACAGTTCCAGCACATACGCGCCGCCCACTTTCGTCAGGGGCGTTAGGTCCTCCGTCTCGAACTTGCACGAATACGCTTCCGGCACCAGCCGACGGATGGCATCTTCCCCGAAATCGGGCAGTATCCCGGCAATGACTTCGGCAAACAGCTGCGCGGAGTCAAGCGGAAGCAGCTTTTGTATGTCCACGCGCATGCTCTCAAAATCCAGAGGAGTGTACAGACCCCCGTCCGGCGCTATGCCGGTCAGGACAGCCCGGGCGCTCCCGGCGGTAAGCTTTTCCGAGCGTGTGCTGTAAAAAACCATTTATCGCTCCCCAAACCTTGTTTTCCAGATAATATAGGATATATAATAAACAAAAGTGTGTAAAAAAACAAGTACGGCGGTTTTTTTTTCTGCTAAAAGCCGGGAAAAAGGCTGGACTGCTGTCCGAAAAAAAGGCACCAAGCCCCGTCCAAAGCAGACGTTTGGGGGAAAGGCGCAGATCTCCAAAAAAGAAAGAAATGGATCGTTGATCCATTTCTTTCAAATTCAGAGTTTTAGTCGCCCAGGATCTTGGTAACGACGCCGGAGCCTACGGTCCTGCCGCCTTCGCGGATAGCGAAACGCAGGCCTTCTTCGCAGGCGATGGGGGTGATCAGAGTGATCTCCATGTCGATGTTGTCGCCGGGCATGACCAT
>JAIKWZ010000042.1 GCA_024684375.1 Clostridiales bacterium | reverse complement strand
GAGCACAACGAGGTGGCGCCCGCGCAGCACGAGCTTGCGCCGATCTACACGACGACCAACCTTGCCGGCGAGCAGAACCAGCTCACGATGGAGATCATGCATAAGGTGGCGGCGAAGCATGGCATGGGGTGCCTGCTTCATGAAAAGCCCTTCGCGGGCGTCAACGGTTCGGGCAAGCACAACAACTGGTCGATTGCGACCGACACGGGCGTAAACCTGCTCTCTCCCGGCGAGACGCCGTATGAGAACGCGCAGTTTTTGCTGTTCCTCGTGGCGGTCGTGCAGGCGGTGGACGACTATCAGGAGCTGCTGCGCACCTCCGTCGCCACGGCGGGCAACGACCACCGCCTCGGCGGCAACGAGGCGCCGCCCGCCGTCGTGTCCATCTTCCTCGGCGACGAGCTGACCGCCATTTTGGAATCGATCGAGACGGACACGCCCTACAGCGCCGCGAAGAAAACGGTCCTGAAGCTCGGCGTGGACGCGCTGCCCCGCTTTGCTCGCGACATGACCGACCGCAACCGCACCTCGCCGTTCGCGTTCACGGGCAACAAGTTCGAGTTCCGCATGGTCGGCTCGTCCCAGTCCATCGCTGCGGCGAACACCGTCCTCAACACGGCGGTCGCCGAATCGCTGCGGCAGTATGCCGACGCGCTGGAGGGCGCGGATGACTTCAACGCCGCGCTCCACGAGCTGATCCAGAAGACGGTCAGGGCGCACAAGCGCATCATCTTCAACGGCAACGGCTACGACGAGGCATGGATCCACGAGGCGACGGAAAAGCGCGGCCTTTCCGAGCTGCGCACGACGCCGGACTGCGTGCCGTCGCTCGTGAAAAAGGCGACCGTCGAGCTGATGGCGCGCCACGGCGTCTTCACGGAGGGAGAGCTGCGCTCCCGCTACGAGATCATGCTGGAAAACTACTCCAAGGCGATACTGATCGAGGCCGAGACGATGGCGGAGATGGCCCAGCGCGAGATCCTGCCCGCGGTCGAGGCGTTCACCGCAGCCACCGCGGAGGGCGCCGCGAAGAAGAAGGCGCTTTCGCCCGCGCTGGCGTGCGCCTATGAGACGAAGCTGGTCGAGCGGCTCTCGCGCCTGACGGACTGCGTCGCGGACAAGACCGCCGCGCTCGAGCGCGCGCTGATCGCCGTGAAGGAGACCGAGGAATCGGTCAACGAGGCGTTCACCATCCGCGATATCGTCCTGCCGCGCATGGCGGAGCTGCGCGCGGTCTGCGACGAGGCGGAGACCGCGACGGCAAAGGAATTCTGGCCGTTCCCGACCTACGGGGAACTGCTGTTCAGCGTGCGATAGGAGGCAGCGTCATGTGTTCCATTATGGGGTATTGCGACGCGGACGCGTCGATGGAGGAATTTCAAAAAGGGTTTGAGAAAAGCGTCGCCCGCGGGCCGGACATGAGCGCCGTCGTGCAGACGGGCGGCGGACTGCTGGGCTTTCACCGCCTCGCCATCATGGGCCTGCACCCGGAGGGGATGCAGCCGTTCGTGCGCGACGGCAGCTACGTCGTGTGCAACGGCGAGCTTTACGGCTTCGCCGCGCTCAAGCGCGAGCTGGAGGGCAAGGGCTATTCGTTCGTCAGCGAATCCGACTGCGAGCTGATCCTGCCGCTGTGGTTCGAGCACGGCGTGGATATGTTCCCGCTGCTGGACGCGGAATTCGCCATGGTGCTCTACGACGGCAGGACGAAGGAATTCGTCGCCGCGCGCGACCCCATCGGCATCCGCCCGCTGTTCTACGGCTACGACCGGAAGGGCGCGATCCTGTTCGCCAGCGAGGCGCGCTGCCTCGTCGGCCTTTGCGAAAAGGTGACGCCGTTCCCGCCGGGGCACTACTGGAAGGGCGGCGAATTCGTCTGCTACAACGACGTCGCCAGGGTCGAAGCCGTGTGCCGCGACGACCTCGATACCGTCTGCAAAAACATCCGCGACAAGCTGATCGCGGGCGTACGAAAGCGTCTGGTCGCGGACGCGAAGGTGGGCTTTCTGCTCTCGGGCGGACTGGACTCCTCTCTCGTCTGCGCCATCGCCGCGCGGGAGAGCGCGGAGCCGATCCGGACCTTTGCCATCGGCATGGACGTGGACGCCATCGACCTCAAATACGCCCGTGAGGTTGCGGAATTCATCGGGAGCGAGCATACCGAGGTCATCATCTCCAGGGAGGACGTGCTCGCGGCGCTCGAGCCGGTGGTCTCGATCCTCGGGACCTACGACATCACGACCATCCGCGCCTCCATCGGCATGTACCTCGTCTGCAAGGCGATCCGCGAGCAGACCGACCTGCGCGTGCTGCTGACCGGCGAGATCAGCGACGAGCTGTTCGGCTACAAGTACACCGATTTCGCGCCTAACGCTGCCGCGTTCCAGGAAGAAGCCGAGAAGCGCATCCGCGAGCTGCACATGTACGACGTGTTGCGCGCCGACCGCTGTATCTCCGTGAACTCACTCGAAGCCCGCGTGCCCTTCGGCGATCTGAAGTTCGTGCGCTACGCCATGAGCATCGATCCGGAATTGAAAATGAATCGGCACAACATGGGCAAGTACCTTATCCGCAAGGCCTTTTCCGACGACCATATCCTGCCCGACGAGATCCTTTGGCGGCAGAAGGCGGCCTTTTCTGACGCGGTGGGCCATTCGATGGTGGGCAACCTGAAAGCGCTGGCCGAGCGCACCTATACCGACGGCGAGTTTGCCGAGAAGGCGGCGAAGTACGGCTACTGCCGCCCGTTTACCAAGGAGAGTCTGTTGTACCGGGAGCTGTTCGAGCAGTATTACCCCGGTCAGGCGGGCATGATCGCCGATTTCTGGATGCCCAACAAAACCTGGCCCAGCTGCGACGTAGCCGACCCGTCGGCAAGGGTGCTGCCGAACTATGGCGCGAGCGGGGTGTGATGCTCGACAATCTCTTTCGCAGCGCATAGAATGTCTGTATAAATAGTTTCGCAATCTTCAGGAGGACTGCCCATGAACGCGACCTCAAAGATCATCATACTCGACTTCGGCGGCCAGTACACCCAGCTCATTGCCCGACGCGTGCGGGAATGCTGTGTGTATTCCGAGGTGGTACCGTGGCATATGCCCACTTCGGAAATTGCCGCACGCCAGCCCGCGGGGATCATCCTCTCCGGCGGACCGGCCAGCGTGATGGACGACGGCGCCCCGCGCTGCGATGTCGGCATCTGGGAACTGGGCGTGCCGGTGCTTGGCATCTGCTACGGCATGCAGCTGACCGCCGCGTTGCTGGGCGGCTCGGTGGAGCGGGCAGAGGAGCGCGAGTACGGCCGGGTGACGGTGCGCATGAAGGAACAGAACGGCCTGTTCGACAGACTGTTGCCCGAATCCTCCTGCTGGATGAGCCACACCTGGCAGGTAAAGACGTGCCCTCCCGGGTTCCGCGTGATCGCGGAGACGGACAACTGCCCCGTCGCCGCCATGGCGAACGAGGGGAGACGCCTCTACGGCGTGCAGTTCCACCCCGAAGTGACCCACACTGACGAGGGCCGCCGGATCATAGAAAACTTCGTGCTGAAGATCTGCGGCTGTCCGGGCGACTGGACAATGGAAAATTACGCGGAGATGGCCGTCCGGCAGATCCGTAAGATCGTCGGCGACACCGGCACCGTGCTGCTGGCGCTTTCCGGCGGCGTGGATTCGTCGGTGGCGGCGGCGCTGATCTACCGGGCCATAGGAAACCGCCTGACATGTGTGTTTGTCGACCACGGGCTTTTGAGAAAGGGCGAGAGCGATCAGGTATGCCGCGTGTTCAGCGAGTTGTTCCCGGTGCGCTTCGTGCGCGTGGACGCCGCCGGGAGATTCTTCGGCGACCTTAAAGGAGTTACCGAACCAGAGGAGAAGCGCCACATAATAGGGCGCGACTTCATCGAGGTGTTCAAAAACGAAGCCGCTTTGCTCGGCAAAATGGACTATTTCGCTCAGGGCACCATTTATCCAGACGTGATCGAGAGCGGTCAGGGAACCTCCGCGGCGGTGATCAAGAGCCATCACAACGTGGGCGGCCTGCCTAAGGAGCTGGGTTTTACCGAGCTGATCGAGCCGCTGCGGATGCTGTTCAAGGACGAAGTGCGCGCGCTGGGCGAGACGCTGGGCCTGCCGCGCGAGCTGGTCTGGCGGCAGCCCTTCCCTGGCCCGGGACTGGCCATCCGCATCATCGGTGAAGTCACGCCGCAGAAGGCGGAGATCGTGCGCGAGAGCGACGCCATCTTCCGCAGGGAGATCGCCAAAGCCGGCCTCGAAGGCCGGGTCAGCCAGTATTTCACGGTGCTCACCGGAGTGCACAGCGTGGGCGTGATGGGCGACGAGCGCACTTACGATTACACCATAGCGCTGCGCGCGGTGACCACCGACGACTTCATGACCGCCGACTGGGCGCGCCTGCCGTATGACCTTATCGCGAGGGTCTCCGAGCGCATCGTCAACGAGGTGCCGCACGTAAGCAGGGTCGTGTACGACGTTACGAGCAAGCCCCCGGCGAGCATAGAGTGGGAATGAGGCAAAAATGAGGCAGGTCAGAAACAGGCTCAGACGCTTTATGCTCTGTTCGTAGTGCTTGATCGTCGCTTCCGCATTAGCTCTTGACCACTGTTAGAGTATGAACCGTCTCGAAAGATCCTCAAAGGTGATTCTTGGAACAAGGCTGTTTTCGGAAATCTGCGAACGAGTACGTTTTCTAAGGGAGCACATATCTTTTCTACTTGAATTTCGTTTACACCCTTTAGACGAAGCAGGTAACACGACTCCCGAAAACCTCGGTCGAGGGCGCTAAAAAACGGCGTCAGATGTTGCATCTGATGCCGTTTTTAGGACGGAGAAGGAGGGATTCGAACCCTCGAACGGATTTTGGCCGTTACACGATTTCCAGTCGTGCGCCCTCGACCAAGCTAGGCGACTTCTCCATGCCGTTCGCTTGCCCGAACGAAAGGCATTATAACATGCCGGTGCGTTAAATGCAAGCGAAGCGTTTGATTTTTATTAAAAAATTACAATCAACAGAAGTATAAGGATGACTATAAAAGAACACAGCGTGATCGTTACCGCGCGTTTGTTTGCGACGGGATCAAGATTCAGCAGCTTCGCGGTCAACCCCATAAGCATGTTCCAGATAACGATCGAGGTGTCACGGAGCCAGCGCCAGGCGACCTTGAGCGCATCCCAAACAGCCTTAAGCACGACCGGAGCATAACGTTTAATAACTCCCCAAACGTTCTTAAGAAAAGACCAGATGGCTGAACCGATTTTTTTGAGCGCTGCAGTAAACTTGTCCATAGGCACACTCCCCTAAATGTTGGCTCTAAACCCGCGAAGAGCCGATCGCGCCTTCGCGGGGATAAAAAAAGTGGAGCATAGGAGATTCGAACTCCTGACCCCCACAATGCCATTGTGGTGCGCTACCAGCTGCGCTAATGCCCCGAACGCCAATTATCATATCACAAACGCCGGTTCGGGTCAAGAGCCTGCCGCGTAAAATGCAAGTTAAGCGGAAATAGGGTTGTACGAGTCCCGGTTAGGTGATATAATCCGGTCGGAGGCTGCTGACATATGGAATATGAGGAGAAATGGACGATGCACGGTCTGGACGAAAATGATCCGAAGTGTATCAAAAACGTAAATGAGCTGAAATCATTCATAAATAAAACAGGCTTTCTGCCCCTGTTCCGCAACTCGATCCCAGGCTTTTCAGTGGAAGAAAACGTGCCTTCGAAGGGCTGGTGGACAGGTGATGAAAGCATAGATCCTTGGGAGTGGAGGATGATACTTGCTGAAGATCATTCGATCGCTTACGGCAAGTTCTTTAACGGCGCAAGCGGGTTCATATCAGCCGAATGGTTCCCGTATTTCGCGCAACTCAAGCGGAACGGATATGATTTTGATTCGGCAGCCGAAGAAGGGATACTGAACCTGAGGCTCGTGAAGCTGATGGAGCCGTTTACAAACGGGGAGGGCGTGTTCTTCTCAAATACGCTCAAACAAATAACAGGATTGGGCGGGGCTTTTGAAACTGCGCTTGCGAAGGCTCAGGACAAAAGCTATCTGGTATGTCATTCCTTTGCCCAGAGGATAAACAAACAAGGCATGCCATATGGGTGGCATGTGGCGAGTTACTGCACGCCGGAACATAAATTCGGTGGAGATCTTGTGAAAAGCAGGTACAGCATTTCCGTTCAAGAAGCCCAAAGAATGATATTTGAGTAGGTGACCAGATTTTTCACCGCGGATTGCGCCCGCCTTCAGAAAATATTCAAATCATAACAATTACATAACTAAATTCCGACCGGATTAGTATATAATTTGTCCCCACACAGGAGGTGAGACACGTGAAAAGAGCGGATGACAGAACAGTAACCTACCGCATCGTCGTTACGGCGCTTTTAGCAGCGTTCGTGTTTGTGGGCACCATTATTCGGATCCCTCTGGGCACCAGCAAGATCTCTGTTGCAAACGCTTTCTGCGCGTTTACCGGCTTCGTACTCAGCCCTCTATACGCGGGTGTAGCCAGCGGTTTGGGCAGCCTGATTTATGACGTGATCTACGGTTACGGCATTGAAAGCCTGGTCACGTTCGTGACAAAATTCATGATAGGCTTTGTGGTCGCAATCCTGTACAGGACTTTCAGGACTCATATAACCAAACAGGAGGAACTGAAGGGCGAGCATACGCCGCTTTTGTACGTGATCTCTGCCGCCGGAGCTCTGACATACACAGTGATGTACGGGCTTAAGAGCTTCATCTGGGTGATGGTCGGCTTGGTATCTGTGGAAAAGCTCGAAGGCCGTACAGGCATCTCCGCCGCCTGGTGGTGGGCGATAGGCAAGATGAGCGTATCGATGCTGAATGCCTTTATAGCGTTCCTTGTGGCGCCGTTCCTATACTGGGGCATAATGCCCACGCTGAAAAAGATGGGAGTGCTGAGCAGGCTCAATCCTCCGACTCCCGAATGAGTTTTTCTATGGCATAGGAGACGCTGTCCCAGCCGAAGCCTCTTGAGGCTAAGGCGCGGGACAGCTTTTGCTTTTGTTCCCTTGGTTCAAGAGCTGCATATTTCCTGAAGAGTTTGCGGGCTGTGTTCAGGCAGGCAGCGTCCTGGTCCTCACCGGATACTTCTTCGAGTATTTCGCGTCCTAAATCTTCGGAAATGCCTTTCTGAAAGAGTTTTTGCCTGATGGCGAGCTTGCCTTTGCCGGAAGCAGACATGCTTTCCATAAGCCTGCGCGCCACGTCTTCGTCGTTAAGCAGGCCGGAAGCCTCAAGTCGCTGCACCACCGCATCGATCACATCTTCGATGTAGCCCTTTAAGCGAAGCTTGTCGCGCATTTGGCGCGAAGTTTTCATGGAATAGTCCAGTATGGTCAGTGCGTCCTCATACGCGTCATCCAGCTGGAGCGGACGCAGACGCTTTATAAGATCGTCAGCGTCAGAGTTCATTCCAAGCGAGATATTCAGTTTTTTTATGTCCCTGCCGCTGACAAAAAGGGTCGATCCGTCGTCAAATTCAAGAGAGAACCTGCCAAAGCATTTTCGGATAGATGTGACCTGAGCCATAGGCTGCCCCTTAACTTTTTTGTTCATTTTACATGAAACGTGACAAAAACACAAGCTTGACTAAACTGCCACGATATGATAAAATAGAAAAAACTATCTTCAAGGGGGCTTTTTGATGTCCGGACATAATAAATGGTCCACTATCAAGCATAAAAAGGAAAAGACCGATGCCGCGAGAGGTAAGATCTTTACCAAGATCGGCAGAGAGATCGCTATAGCAGTTCGCGAAGGAGGACCAGATCCTTCCACCAACAATAAGCTTAAGGACGTCGTGGCCAAGGCGAAGGCCAACAATATGCCTAACGACAACATCCAGCGTTCCATCAAGAAGGCCGCGGGCGAAGGCGAAGGCGCCAACTACAAAGAGGTCACTTACGAAGGCTACGCGCCCGGCGGGGTCGCGGTCATAGTTGAGGTCGTGACTGACAACCTGAACCGTACCGCCAGCGAGATCAGGCACATTTTCGACAAGTGCGGCGGCAGTCTGGGTTCCAACGGCTGTGTGTCTTACAAGTTCGAGCGCAAGGGCGTTATCGAGATAGACAACGAAAAGGGCCTGGACGAAGACGAGCTTATGAACCTGGCGCTGGAAGCGGGCGCGGACGACGTGGAAGCCGCTGAAGACAGCGCGGTGTTTTACACTGACCCCAATGATCTGAGCGCTGTCAGAGATAACCTCGAAGGCGCGGGCTGCACTTTCTTAAGTGTCGAGCGCCAGATGGTGCCGACCATGACCAACGAGATCTCAGACCCCGAGCTTGCGGCGAAGGTCCAAAAGTTGATAGACTGGCTGGACGAGTACGATGACACTCAGGCGGTTTATCACGACGCAGAACTTCCCGAAGAGGAAGAGGAAGAATAAAAGCACGGAGGGGAGCATTTCCCCTCCTTTTTTACGAGGCGGTAAACTCAGTTCATGGACGACAGACCGATCGGCGTATTCGATTCCGGCACGGGCGGAATAAGCGTGCTCAGAAACCTTATCCGTCAGCTTCCCGGAGAAGACTTTATTTATTACGGAGACGACAAAAACGCTCCTTACGGGACCAAACCGGAGGAGCAGATACTTAAGCTGGCGAGAAAAGATGTGGCGTTCCTGCTTGACAGAAACGTTAAAGCCATAGTCATTGCTTGCAATACGGCAACTTCGGCAGCAGCGAAAACGCTCAGAAGCGAAATGGAGATGCCTATAATCGGCGTGGAGCCGGCGCTGAAACCTGCTCAGCTGGCAAGAAAAGGCGGATATATCGCCGTGCTCGCCACACCTGCGACCCTGAGACAAAGGAAGTTTACGGAGCTGATGAAGCTATACGGAGACCACGCGGTGCCGCTGCCTTGCCCCGGGCTCATGGAGTTTGCCCAAAGGGGAGAAACACAGGGGGAAAGGCTGGATGCATTTCTCGCCGATACATTCAGGGATATACTAAAGCTGCGTCCCGAGAGCGCGGTGTTAGGGTGCACGCATTATGTGTTCATGAAGCAGGCGATTTCAAAAGCGCTGGGCGGGATACCGCTTTATGATGGCAATGAAGGTACGGCCAGACAACTCAAGCGCGTTCTTGAGCAGAGAGGGCTGCTCAGCACACGAAGCGTGGGCTCTGTTAAACTCTGTACATCCGCGCAAAGCGATGCAGTAATGGAAACGATGTCACGACTGCTTGATATGCCAATTGAAGATTAGCGCTTGCAAAGCGCTTTTTTCGTGCAAATTTATTTGTCGTCACTGTTGAATTATTGATTGGCAATAGGTATAATGTTGTTAACAGAAAAATCATAAAAGGGAGGCTTGTATGCTAAAGCTGGGGATCAATACGGTTTTGTTCAAAGGCTTCGGAGTCAAACAAGCGCTGAAACTGATCAAGCTGGCAGGATATGACGGCGCGGAGCTCAGCGCGATACAGGGAATGTGCGAGCATCTGGTCCTGGACGCCTGGGAGACGCAGGCGCCGCTTGTGAAGGCGGCTGCCCGGGAAGCGGGAGTGGAGCTTCTGAGCATGGAAGTGGCGTCCCTTGACGAGGACAGGCTTACCAAGGCGTTCAAGGCGGCTAAGTACCTGGGCATCCCGGTTGTAAACGTTGGCCCGGGCGGAAAAAAGGATGACGATGCATCTTTCGCCGAGCAGATAGAAGTCCTGAGGGCTCGCACCAAGCTGGCCTCGGAATACGGGGTTACCCTGTGCTGCAAGGCACATGTGGGCTGCGCCATCTACTCCACTCCCACGACGCTTAAGGCGATGGATTTGATAAAAGACGAGAGCTTTAAGATAGATATGGACCCGAGCCACATTCACCGGGCAGGTGAAAAGCCAGAGGACGCGTTGGCCAGTGTGGTCAGCCGTATGGGCCATGTCCATATCAGGGACTGCAAGGGCGACGGACCTTCTCCGGGAGCACCGGCGGATCAGGCGTGCGGGCGTGGAGGCATAAATCTGTATGGTTATTTCAAAGCCTTGGTAGACGCGGGGTACGACGGGCCGGTGTGCCTTGAAGTCATCGGGCCGGAACAAACGCTCGCTGCCGCTCAGGCGATAGCCAGTGAGAGCTACGGTTATATGAACGCGATACTTAAAATGCTGGGAGCAAGATAAAAGGAGGACAAAATGAGCAAAAAGCCAAATCTGCTGTTTTTCGGCATCGACTCTTTGAGACGCGACCACATGAGCCTGTATGGATATAAACGGCTCACCACTCCCCATATAGACAAGTATGTAGCAGGCGGCATCGCGTTTGAAAACTGCTTTTCTGCTCATATTCCCACCACCCCCGGTTATGCCAACATGCTGACCGGACACGATGTATTCGGGACAGACGTTGTGGCACTCGGACAGTCGAAGATCGTTGACGGTGTGCCGGTTCTGGCGGAAATGCTGCGGGATGAAGGCTACGAGACCACATGCATCGGCTTCAAGGGGAACGCAAGCGGTCGCGGGTACGACAATTACATCAGCTTCTCTGGATGGGGCCCCGACCACGAAGACGGCAGAGCTCACAAGGCGCAGAACCTGAACGATGTGGCGATCCCCGAGCTGGAGCGGCTGGCAGCGGGTGATAAGCCTTTCTTCCTGTTCATGAGGCACATGGATCCCCACTCGCCTTATCTTTCGCCCGAACCCTTCATGCATATGTTCTTCCAGGGGGACGCCTTTGATCCCAACGACAAGCGTATGCAGAAGGTATACGATTTTAAACCCTTCGGTGACTATATAGGCTCGTGGGTACCCAAGGGACTGACCAATCCGGACTACGTTATCGCTCAGTACGACGGCTCGGTAGCTTACATGGACAGCTGCATACAGGCAGTGCTTGAAAAGCTGGCGGCTCTGGGGCTTGAGGAGGACACCATCGTTGTGTTCGTGTCCGACCACGGCGAGACGCTCTACGACCACGACTGCTACTTCGATCATCACGGCATGTATGATCCCACTCTGGTGGTTCCTTTCGCGGTGGTATGGAAAAACCATCTGCCAGCCGGTGTACGGATAAAGGACTACATGCAGCTTAAGGATGTAACGCCCACGCTGCTTGAGATCATGGGGATAGACGTGGATCTGCCGTTTGAAGGCCGCAGCATGATGCCTCTCGTAAGAGGCGAAAAGCGCGAAGCGGAGCCGGAGTTCTATATAACCGAATGCACCTGGATGCGCAAGCACGGCTGGAGGACGCCAGAGTGGAAGCTGATCGTGTCTCTGGAACCCGACTTCCACTTTAAGCCCATGGTCGAGCTGTACAACCTTATCAAGGATCCTGAGGAGAACGACAACGTTGCCGACAAGTATCCGGAAGTCGTTGGCGTACTTAAAAAGCGCATGGAGGACTGGATCGCCAAACGCACCGCCGAGACGGGAAGGCCCAACCCAATCGACGTCAACTTCCTTAAGGACGGCAGACCCTTCAAGACTTCCCAGGAAGCCTACGAAGGCAAGTATATCGGCGGGATCGAAGACGCCGTGAAGCTCCAAAAGAAGGATTAGCCCCTTATTATTCAGAACGGGAGGATAGTATATGCTTAAATGCGCAGTTGTCGGCATGGGAGGCATAGGCAATACTCATGCCAGGTGTTACGTTAACGACGAACTGAGCGAGCTGGTCGCAGTATGCGACATGGTCAAGGAAAAGGCCGACGCTGCGGCTGAGAAGTACGGCGTAAAGGCGTTCTACGATGAGGAAGAGATGCTTAAAGCCATGCCGGAGATCGACATAGTGTCCATTACCACCTCCGGTTACGACAACGGCTCCATGCACTTTGAACCGGCAATGCTGGCACTGTCCTACGGTAAGAACGTGCTGGTGGAGAAACCCATTTGCGCAGACATCCACGACGCGAGGGAACTGGTCAGGTACGCCGCGAAACAGAAGGTGTATTTGGGCTGCGACCTCAACCACTACTTCACTCAGCCGGCTTTTGACGCGGATAAGCTGATCGCTGATAAAAAAGTGGGCGAACTGGTGTACTGCATCCACAAGGTTGGCTTCAACGGTTCTGAGCTCAAGTACGGCGGTCCCGGCGCGCCAAGGTGGCAAACGCCTTACAGCCACCTCAAGGCATTTTGCGCCCATCCGTTCAGCGTAATGCGTCACTTCTGCGGCGACATCAGCGCAGTACAGGCGTTCTTGTCCAAACCGGGTGTAAGAGCTTCCGCCTGCGACCCCATGTTGTCCATAAATTCGATACACGTGCGGTTTGCAAACGGCGGAGTGGGGTATCTCATAAGCCAGAGGGGCGACGCCATGTTCGGCCTTGGCGGCTGGTGGAGTTACGAGCATGCGGGGACCAAGGGGACTTTCTGCATAGAGAACTGCGTGGAGAAGCTGCATTGGTGGAATATAGAGGAAGTGGAGAACCCGTCAATGGCGTCTCCCACGCCAAAAACGACCGATTACGGCGTGAAGGATTTTGGCGCTACGTTCCCGGTGCGTATCCACGCATATCTGGAGGATGTGACCAACAAAGTGCCGCGCGAATACCTGCGCGCGAGCGGCAGAGACGCTTTGGCAACGCTGGAATACACATTTGCCGCGATGAAGAGCTATGAAAACGGCGGCGAACTGGTTGTTCCAGAGCTGCTGCCCGCGTTCCACGGCGATATAACGAGGATCTGATCAGCATCAGGACAATAAACGCAGACCGACCGGTCTTCAAGAGACAGCGTTCATGGGGGAAGGGAGTTCCTTCCCTCTTTTTTTGTCCAGCAGTAAGTAAGGCTTTTAGTAAAGCGTTTATCCCAAAACATTGTAATATTTTGAATAAAAGCAGGAAAACCGCTTTTTCCGTTGAATAATAATCAAATATCACGGGGGATGCGGTTTTTATGGCTCAAATTGCGGGGCAGGAATGGTTCGACGAGCTGTTCTCAAGGATTAATATAGAAGAGATCATTGGGGAAGTAGTTCCGCTGACCAGAAAAGGGCAGCGCCTTTGGGCCTGCTGTCCGTTCCATAGCGAGAAGACTCCTTCTTTTTCCGTTGATCCCACCACCGGCCTGTATTATTGCTTCGGCTGCCATAAGGGAGGAAACGCGCTCACATTTCTTAAGGACTACGAGCATATTGACGGGCGGGAGGCCATGGAGGAACTCGCTAAACGCGCTCGTATGGAACTGCCTCAAATGGCTCCGCGTACGCCTCAGGATGATAAGGATGCCGCGCTTAAAGAAGAGATCTTCAAGGCGAACGTCTCCGCGGCAAGGTTTTATCACGACACGCTTTGGACAAGCGAAGGCGCAAACGCGCTAAAGTATCTGTATTCAAGAGGCCTTAGGGATCCGGACATAAAGCATTTCGGCCTGGGGTGCGCGCCTTCCTCTGGACACGCTCTGTACGATAAGCTTAAAAGTGAAGGCTTTTCCGATCAGGCGCTCATCAAAGGCTGGCTGTGCGGAGAAAAGGACGGACGCTTTTACGACATGTTCCGTGACAGGGTGATGTTCCCAATCATCAATTCCCGGGACAAGGTGGTAGGCTTCGGCGGCCGCGTGATGGGGAAGGGAGAACCTAAATACCTGAACACCTCAGACACTCCCGTTTTTCTTAAGCGCAACGGCGTATACGGCCTTAATTTTGCAAAGTCCGCCGGAAGGCTTGACGCGCTGATACTTGTTGAAGGCTACATGGATACCGTTATGCTGCTTAAGCAGGGCATTCGCGGCGTTGTCGCGACGCTGGGTACGGCCCTGACTCAGGAGCAGATCCGACTTATGAAGCGCTACGTCAAAAAGGTCGTGATCAGCTACGATGGCGATTCCGCCGGGCAGAAGGCAGCTTTGAGGGCGCTGGATATGTTCGATTCCTCACAGATGGATGTGAGCGTTATAGACTATCCTGAAGATAAAGACCCGGATGAGTTTATCAAGGCCTACGGCCGGGACGCCTGGGAAAAGCTTCCCAGGTATAAACCTGCAAAGTACAGGATGATACGAGCCGAAGATGGGCTTGAAATAACCAAACAGGACGATCTGACCGAGTACGCGATTCGCTGCTGCAGGATACTCAAGAGCGTCTCGAATGCAGTCGAGTACGAAAACTATTTGAGGGAGCTGTCACAAAAGACAGGGTATTCTCGGGAAGTGCTGCAGCGCCAGGCGGGTATGGCTCCCGCGCCGCAGCAGGAGATCGCCGCAAGGCCAAGGCAGCAAATGCCTGAAAGCCCCACTTCTGTGCTTGAAAATGCCCAGATGCAGCTGCTGGCGCTGGCATGCTCCGGCACGATCCCTGCGGGCGTGATCCGCAAAGAAGACTTTGACGACGCGCTGCTGGGGGATGTATTTGAAGCTGCCAACTCAGGGCACAGGATAAGCGACGTTATCCAGTCGCTCGATGAAAACCAGACAGGGCTCGTTATGCGCGCGCTCAACAGCCTGCCCGGGGAATTTGACAAAGAGGATGCGCTCAAGCTTGCCAACGAACTGCTTGAGACCATCAGAAGCCAGCGCGCAGACGCCAGGATAGTCGCGCTTACAGCTCGCCTTGCGACGGCTACGGCAGAAGAAAAGGAACAGATAACTAAAGAACTTAATGCCTTGCTTTTGAGGAACTGACGCGGAAAGGAGTACGCAAATTGAAAACAGAGAATAATGAGCTGATTTCCCAGCGGATACGTGAGCTTATCGAGAACGGCCAGAGCAAAGGCGCGCTTACGCTCAAGGAAATAACCGAACAGTTCACCGACTGCGAGATCGAGCCGGAGCAGTTTGACAAGATCCTGGATACGCTCAGCGAACTGAACATAGAGGTCGTCAAGGACGAGGAGGTCGCCGAACCTCAGCCGGAGCTGCCGGAGCAAGAGGAGAAGATCGACATCAGTGTGCCCGACGGTATCTCCATTGACGACCCTGTGCGCATGTACCTCAAGGAGATCGGCAAAGTGCCGCTGCTTTCCGCGGATGAGGAGATCGAACTTGCCAAGCGCATGGAAAACGGTGACGAGGCTGCCAAGAAAAAGCTCATAGAAGCGAACCTGAGGTTAGTTGTCTCCATCGCGAAACGTTATGTGGGAAGAGGCATGCTGTTTCTTGATCTGATCCAGGAAGGCAACCTGGGACTTATAAAAGCCGTGGACAAGTTTGACTACAGCAAAGGCTATAAGTTTTCCACCTATGCCACTTGGTGGATACGTCAGGCCATAACCCGCGCCATCGCCGACCAGGCCCGCACGATACGTATTCCTGTGCACATGGTCGAAACCATAAACAAGCTTATCCGTGTATCCAGGCAGCTGCTGCAGGAATACGGCCGCGAGCCCCAGCCGGAGGAGATCGCCGAAGCCATGGATATTTCGGTTGATAAAGTCAGGGAAATTATAAAGATCGCTCAGGAGCCCGTATCCCTCGAAACGCCCATTGGCGAGGAGGAGGACAGCCATTTGGGCGATTTCCTGCCTGACGACGACGCTCCGGCTCCGGCCGACACAGCCGCGTTTACGCTGCTGAAGGAGCAGCTGATGGGTGTGTTGTCGACCTTGACGCCCAGGGAGGAAATGGTGCTCAAGCTCAGATTCGGGCTGGATGACGGCCGCCAGCGCACGCTGGAAGAGGTCGGTAAGGAGTTCAAGGTCACCCGTGAGCGTATCCGTCAGATCGAAGCCAAAGCGTTAAGAAAGCTCAAGCATCCATCCCGTTCCAAAAAACTCAAAGATGCGCTGGATTGATGCCTGAAAGTGTTTTGAAAATGGCCGACAAAAGGCTCAGAGCCATCGTCGACCTCGTCCCGCGCTGTCGGTGCACTGCAGATATTGGAGCGGATCACGGGAAAACGGGGACCGAACTGCTGCTTTCGGGCAAATGCGACCGGGTCGTATTTAGCGACATATCCGCACCAAGCCTTGAAAAAGCCAGGAATCTTATCTTTGAAAAAGGCTTGGAAGGAAGGGCTGAGTTCCTCGTCGCTGACGGTTTAAAAGGTCTGAGTGGCTCTGTTGACTGCATCGTTATCGCCGGAATGGGCGGGCAGAACATCAGGGATATCGTGCTGAATGGAAAAAGCGAGGCAGGGGATGCGGAGCTGATCCTGCAGCCGAATACGGGTCTTTCGCACCTTCGGCGCGCCCTGACTGAAAACGGTTTTATGATCTGCAACGAGACTGTCGCCGCGGAGGACAGGCGTTATTATGTGATCATATGTGCCGTTCGAGGGCAGATGAGTCTGGATGAAGCGGAGATCCTTGCCGGGCCTGTGCTGCTGAAAAACAAAAACGAAGTGGTAAGACAATACTATTCTCATAGCCTTGAGACTGCTGAAAAGCTGATCATGGAATTAAAACAATCAGGCGCAGATCACAGGCTGGAAAAGCTTTACTGGGAAAGGGAAATATGGAAAGCAGCTTTATCAGGGTAAAGGATATATATCAGCTCATTGACGCGATGGCTCCTTTTTCGACTCAGGAGGCCTGGGACAACTCAGGGCTGCTTATGGGGGAAAGCTCAAGGAGAGTAAGCGGCATTCTTTTCGCATTGGATCTGACTTATCCAGTGGCGCGGGAAGCTGTTGAGCGGGGCGCGAACCTTATAGTGACCCATCATCCCATAATGTTTTCCGGCCGCAAGAATCTTGTCGAGGAAGACTGGGAAGGCAAAGTGCTCTGCCAGCTGGTCAGAAACAATATCTCTGTCATCAGCGCTCACACGAATTTGGATAAAGCTTCGGGCGGTGTGAGCGAATCGCTTGCCAAAGCGTTGGGACTTAAGGATATAAGGACTGTCGAGGATGACGAGGACGGCTATCTGCGTATTGGCTCAACGGATCCTCAGCCGCTTGAAAGTTTTATCGGCCTTGTGCAAAAGCGTCTTCGCGCGCCTGTGCGCGCTTACGGTGACGGCAATAAGCTGATAAGCATCGTTGCGGTGGCAGGCGGAAGCGCGGGTGAATACGCTCAGGCTGCTAAAAATGCGGGAGCGGATGCTTTTGTGACAGGGGAGATGAGATATCATGACTGCGTGGCCCTGGCACAGGAGGGATTTGCCACGCTCCAAGCAGGTCACGACGCTACGGAAAGAGTCGTTCTTGAGCCGCTTATGGAGCGTGTCAGCCTCGAGTTAGGCAAAATAAATGTTCATATTCCGATGATGCTGTCAGAAAGATAGGTTATTTTCCAAAATTGAACCGCCTTTCCACATACAGGAAAGGCGGTCAATTTATTTGCGGGCAAAGACTACCATTTGCCAGTGATAAAACTGACTATTATTCCGAAATACTCTCTGAGCATGTAGTGAGGGAAGGAAATCAGACTGGTGGCCACGTTGATGCCGTAAAACTCCGCGACGCCGGTGGCGTTGGCCAGTTTCAGCGCTCGGTATATGTGGAAGTTATTTGTGACGATACCGACTTTTGGCTGCGCTTTTTCAAACAGCTTCACTGAAAACTGCATATTCTCGTAAGTGGACGTGGACTGATCTTCCTTAATAATTGAACTGGCAGGGACACCTTTTGCCGTAAGCTCGGAGATTATGCACTCCGCTTCGCTTATGCCCTCGTCGTCACCCTTCCCGCCTGAAGCGATGATCAGCGTATCCGGGTTAGCTTTCCAGTACTCGTACGCGACATTTATCCGGTTTCTCAGCGCGCCTCCCGGGGTAGTGCCGTTTACCTTCGCACCCAGCACAATGACATAATCAAGATTCGCGGGCACAGCCTGTGAAAATGCTGACACGATCATTGCCTCGATGGCTATGAACGAAGCCAGGAAAACTGAAAAGCCTATATGGACGATCTTTACGAGCCAGGACGGAAGGGGTGAAACGCCTGTGTTTATTATATGCCTTACGCAGAAAAACCGGCACAGGAACGCGCCAGCAAGCAATAGCCACACGAAATCAAGGCTCTGACCGAACCTTACGCCGATACAAAGCGCTAAGTAATAGCCGATACAGAGCACAGCGAGTACCAGAAACACTGTATTAAAGGCTTTTGACGGTGTGGAAGCGGCTGTCATGCATTTCTCTCCGGATTATTGTAGAGTGGTTTCACCAAAATACTTCTCTATGTCGCGCAGTGATTCTGCCTGACGCAGCGGATGGCCTTTAGGCACGTAGAGGGTGCCGTCCGCTTTGTGCAGGTTGCAGCGCACGGTCGGTTGAGTCCCGTTAAGGAAGATGTCGACGGTGGTGCCATACTTGTTGTGGGAGGCACGGCAGCCGTCAGTGGGCAGCATGCCGCTCACTGAGCAGACCTCGTACCTGATCAGGCCATAAGAGCCGGGAGAACCCTGCATTATCTCCCTGTCCTGAGTGATTTTCCTGATCTTGTGCACCTGGGACATGATCGAAGCCCAGAGCGGAGCGGCATAAGTACCGCCTGTTGCGTCGGTAGTGAGAGGTTTATAGTTGTCATGGCCTATCCAGACCGCACAGGAGTAATAGGCGGTCATCCCCGCAAAGAACACGCCGCAGTAATCTGAATTGGTGCCTGTCTTGCCAGCCACGGTGAAATTGCCGAACTTGGCCTTGGAGCCGGTGCCTCCCTGACCGCTCACGCAGTCCTTAAGCACATCCATAAGCATGTAAGCTGTGGAAGGCTTGAACGCCTGGCGTGAGAGCTGCACATCCTTGACGTTTATGTAGGGGGTGACGTTGTCGTTGTACAGGACCTGTGTGAAGGTGTAGCTTTCCAGGTATTCTCCTTTATTCGCGATGGCACCGAAGGCATCCGCCATCTCTATCACGCTCAGACCGGAGCTGCCCAAAGCGAGACCAGAGCCGGTAGCCTGGATATGCCTGGAGTTTATGCCAAGCCTGAGCAGGTAGTTCACTGAATTGGGTATAGTGACCAGCTGGAACAGAGCCTGCGCGGCAGAATAGTTGTGGCTGGCGGTCATAGCTTTCCTGAGACTTTCCACGCCGGTATAGCTGGAGCCGCCGTAGTTGGTGGGATAGCCCTGCTCGCTGTCCCAACCTTCTATTCTGATGGGAAGATTCAGCACTGGAGTGCCGGGGGAGTAGCCCAGGTCAAACGCGGGTCCGTAAATTGAAATGGGCTTGATCGATGAACCCACGGGCATACTGGTTTGATAGGCGCGGTTCAACTGCTTCCTTGCGGTCGGCTCACTTCTGCCGCCAACCACCGCAATAAGCTCGCCAGTGTGCCAGTCCATGACCGCGCACGCGGCCTGAGGCTGAATAACGTTGATATATTCGCCGTTGTCAAGTGTACGCTTGTAGTTGTCGGAAGAGTAGCGCATGGAGGGATACTTGTTCCAGGTGCTGATGATCTTCTGTACTGCGGACTGAACATCGGGATCAAGGCATGTGTAGATGTGGTATCCGCCGGTTCGCAGCTTGCCTTCCATCAGAGAACGGTTGGCGCTGGTGTCCTCCAGCTGCTCGACACGCAGCATTTTTGTGACAACGTCGTATATGGCATACTCCACGTAATATGGATGCTTGTACATTGCCTGAACGGAAGAACTGCTTTTAAGCACGGCCAGCTTCTGGCCGGAGGAGCTGTCGTATTCCTTCTGGGTTATGAAGCCCTGTTCAAGCATGAGCTTTAACACCGTGTCCGCGCCGTCCTCACTGACTTCGGGAGTGCTGCGGATGTAGTAATTGGAGCGGGGATTGTAGCGCACGGGATTTCTGACCATGCGGGCGAGCATGGCGCATTCCCTTAAAGAAAGCTCATAAAGTTCCTTGCCGAAATAGTCCTGCGCAGCCGTCTTCATGCCGTATATAGAGCCGCCCATGTACACTACGTTCATGTACTCCAGCAGGATTCGCTCCTTGGCAGCCATCCAATCCCCGGCGAACAGGCTGGTCAGAGTGTCCTCCAACTCAAGCGCCAGATACGCCTCCTGCACTTTGCGCCTGTAAGTCTGCTCAGTGGAAAGCATGGTCTGTTTAATAAGCTGGCAGGTGATGGTGCTCCCGCCCTGGTTGTTGCCGGAGAGCAGGTTGCCCACCAGCGCGCCGATATAGCGCTTTACGTCTACGCCGCTGTGCTGAAAAAAGCGCGCGTCCTCGACGGCTATGACCGCATTTATCAGGTTTTGCGGAAGCTCATCATATGTTGCGTACACGCGGTTTTCCGTACCGCGGAAGGTGGTGATGAGGTTGCCGTTTTTGTCGTAGATAAAACTGGTCTGAGCCTGTGAGTCGAATATGTCCAGATCGATCTCTGGTGCAGTGTCCACCCAGGCTTTGGCGATGCCCATGATGACTCCGCCGCCCGCGAAGACGGCGATTAAAGCCAGCACCAGCAGCATTTTAAGCGTGGTAAGTATGGTAGAAAGTATAAAGCTTTTGTATTCGCCACGGGGGACGAAGAGCGGCTTTTGCTTGCTCATTGACAACTCCGAAAGGTTACTGACAATATTATATCACATTCAATGAAAAAAATGTACCGATATGAGGGAATTAACATTTTATATATGTGACGGAACATACATGATGTTTGTTCTTGAAAACCATCAATTGATAACCGTGATCATGACGAAAAAAAGAAACACCGCATAAAGCGGTGCAAAAGTGACGGGAGGACTGGGCTATTCGGTGCGTTCAGACGATTCATCCGCACGGAACATGCTGAAAGCTATTTCCTGCGCTTGCGGAAGATCTTCATAGCGGACGTAGAACCTGATCCGATCAAACATAGCACCGCCTCTGACACGCAAGCCTGCGCCAATAGTGCTTGGAGCAAGCGATGGTATATTATTCTCGTTTAAAACTGATTTCAGCATATCTGAGAACATGGCCTTTATCTCGATCAGGAAGCAAAAATCTTCAGGCAAGGGCGTACGCACGTTTTCATTTCCGCAAACGGGACAGCGCGTGCTCTCATCGAACGCTATCCTGCATTCATCGCAATATAGCATCGTTATATCCTTTCTGAATTGGCAAACGCAAGTAAACATGTTATAAAACTGCCCGGTCTCGACCGGGCAGTTGCCTGTTGTACTATTTCAGGTTGAAAGCTTCCTCTATCCTGTCCACTTCTTCGGGAGTAATGTGTACGATCTCTCCGATGTCCTTGCAGGCGATGACAGCCTTGGCTGAATACTCCAGCACTTCCAGTTTGTCGAACGCGTTCAGCAGGCTGTTGCCGGCTACGATAACGCATTTGTTGTCCACAATCAGAACAGGGGAAGACAGGGAGAAAGCTTTCGCGGTGCCTTCCACGTCAAGGGTGCTCGAAGCGTAGGGAGCGCGGCGCACGTGCCTGAGGGCGATATAGCTTTCGGGGATCGTGCGGCTGTCGAATTCCGCGTTAGTCACGGCAAAGGCCATGATTGCCGGAGGATGGGCTATGATAACGGAATTGATCTCCGGCTGACGGTCAAAGATCTCTTTTATAAGCAGCGCGGCGCGGGATGGAGTTTTGCCCGCTTCGCACATGCCGTTTTTGATCCGCACTATATCCTCAGGCTCGATGTACTTCCTGTCTTTCTTATAGGGCGTTACAAGGAAGGATCCGTCGCTCAGGCGGGTCGAGAATGTGCCCTGGGTGGAAGTGAACAGCCTCTGGTCGTAGGCTCTGTGCACAAGGGAACACATATCTCTGCGCGCGGCCTTCTCTTCACTGGAGACAACATGTGCCACGAAAGCGTCCAGAGCGGGGTGCGCCTTTTCGCTCTCGATAGCGATCTGCGTGTCGGTGAGAGAGCGGGGCATACCCAGTTTCTTGGCGTCGATCTCAAGCCTTCCGCAGAAATCAAGGGTCTCAAACGCCATAAACGCGTGGAACAGGTCGCTTGAGCCGCACACCACGCCGTGGTTTTCAAGTATAACGGTGTTGTGGCCTTCGGCGAATTTCTCGGCAATGTTTTTGCCGAGCTGCTCACTGCCGGGCACATCATATTTGGCCATGGCGACTTTGCCGCACACCAGCGTAGCGTTAGGCACCAGGTGGGTGTCAGGTATCTTTCGCGCCAGAGAGAACGCCACGAGCGTGGGGGGATGGGCATGTACTATACCGTGCAGGTCGGGACGCAGTTTGTATATCTGCTTGTGGAAGGGCAGCTCCACCGAGGGCTTGTGGGGCCCGAGGATGGTGCCGTCGGGTTTTACGCAGTTGATGTCGGCGCTGGTCAGGCTGCCCTTGTCTATGCCGGAGGGGGTGATCCATATATCACCGTTTTCGTCCAGAATTGACAGGTTGCCGCCGGAAGTGGTAGTCATGCCGTACTGATAAATACGGTTCATGATCATGACCAGCTGATCCGCGGGGTGCATAAGCTCAAATCTCATGCCAAATCTCCTTTTTGAATCTGATTAGCCTAAATGAACATGGATAATAATAGCATATCATTGTAATAAGAATGTTGCCGTTTCTGCCAAAATGGCATCCAAAGGCTAAGATATTGTAAAATCATCCCGCAGGGACAAAAAATGTCCCACATCAGAGAATGAACATGGCATCCCCGAATGAGAAGAAGCGGTATTTTTCTTCTACTGCTATGCTGTATACCCTTAACGCTTCCTCACGCCCCATAAGCGCGCTGACTAACATAAGCAGCGTTGAACCGGGGAGGTGGAAATTGGTGATCAGCGCATCGACACACTTAAACTCATATCCCGGTTTGATAAAAATGCTTGTGTCGCCCGACTGGGGAAGCAGCACTCCTGTAGAGCTGGCGCTCTCAAGCGTTCTTACCGAAGTCGTGCCAACGGCGATAACGCGCCCGCCTTTTTTCCGGACTGCATTTATCCTGTCGGCCGAATCCTGATTTACCTCGAAGTATTCCGAGTGCATCTCGTGTTCTTCGATGTTTTCGGCTTTTACGGGACGGAAAGTACCCAGCCCGACGTGCAGAAGCACAGGTATCACGTCCACACCCTGTGATTTTATCTTTTCCAGCAGTTCGGCAGTGAAATGAAGCCCGGCGGTCGGCGCGGCGGCAGAACCGTCGTATTTGGCATATACAGTCTGGTAGCGCGTTTTATCCGTCAGCTTTTCTTTGATATATGGGGGAAGGGGCATTTCGCCCAGCTCGTTCAGCGCGGCTTCCATAGTTCCTTCACATTCGAAATCGACTATGCGCGCGCCGCCTGGAGCCTCATCCAAAATGTGTGCCGTAAGCCTGCCACCGCCAATTGAAACAGTCTTGCCGGGTTTCAGCTTCGCGCCGGGACGCACCAGCGCTTCCCACTTTTTGACGCCAAGCTGTTTTAGCAGAAGTATCTCGCACGCGCCGCCTCCGCTCCTTACGCCGTAAAGGCGTGCAGGAATGACGCGGGTGTCATTTATAACGAGGCAGTCGCCTGGCCGTAAATAATCCGGCAAGTCATAAAAATGCTTGTGCTGTATGGATTTTGAGCTCCTGTCGTATACAAGCAAACGGGAATGGTCGCGGGGCTCCACAGGGGTCTGGGCGATCAGCTCTTCAGGCAGGTCATATAAAAAGTCGCTGGTTTTCATTATTCTTTATACGCCGTTTCTTTTATACGTCAAGTTTCATTTGTGCATCGTTTGCCGCATCCTGCGGGGGAGTGAAGCCCATGTGCCTGTAAGCAAGAGCTGTACATACGCGTCCGCGCGGAGTGCGCATAATGAAGCCCAACTGCATAAGGAATGGCTCGTAAACATCTTCGATGGTGCCCGCGTCTTCGCCTGTGGTAGCTGCGAGCGTCTCAAGTCCAACGGGACCGCCGCCAAATTTCTGGATCATTACGGTCAGCATGTTGCGGTCGGTTCGGTCGAGCCCAAGGTCATCAACTTCCTGAAGCCTCAGACCTTCTTTAGCCACTTTGAGGTTTACGACTCCATCGGCCTGCACTTCAGCGTAGTCGCGTACACGCTTGATGAGACGGTTGGCGATACGTGGCGTACCACGCGAACGCCTGGCGATCTCAAGCGCGCCTTCACGGTCACAGCGGATCTTTAAAATGCCAGCGCTGCGGGTGATGATCTCGGCCAGCTCTTCCGGGGTGTACATTTCAAGCCTGAAGGCGATGCCGAAGCGGTCACGCAAAGGACTGGACAGCATACCCGCCCTGGTGGTGGCGCCGATAAGCGTGAACTTTGGAAGATCCAGCCTGACGCTGCGGGCGGATGGACCCTTGCCCAGCATTATGTCCAGCGCGTAGTCTTCCATAGCGGGGTACAGTACCTCCTCTACGGAATGGGACAGGCGGTGTATCTCGTCAATAAACAGTATGTCACCGCGGTTCAGATTGGTGAGGATACTTGCGAGATCACCGGGACGTTCTATAGCAGGACCGGAAGTGATGCGGATGTTTGTACCCATCTCGCTGGCAACGATCCCGGCAAGTGTGGTCTTCCCAAGACCGGGAGGCCCATACAGCAAAATGTGGTCCAAAGCTTCGTTTCGTGCCAAGGCCGCTTTCATGTAAACGCTAAGGCTATCCTTGATCTTGCGCTGACCTATGTACTCCACAAGAGTTTTAGGACGCAGAGAAAACTCCTGTTCGTCCTCCTGTGGTCTGAAGCCGGTCGTAACAACTCTGTCGTCCATAATTTACCTCTTAATTATTCCTTTCAGCTGCCTTAGCGCTGCCTTCTCACGTTTGCCACCGAGTAAAACGATGCTGACTCCATACACTGCCAGCGCGCTGACGCTTATTAAAGCCAGGCGCAGAAAAACATGAAACGTACCGAAAGCGGGGGCAATGAGCGCGTCCAGTCCGAATGCCGCCAGCGCGAGGGGAAGGTTGAGCAGCAGAGTGCGGACCATATCCATTATAAACGTTTTGTCAAATACGCCGGAAACGTGCTTTCTAAGCAATGAAAACAGCAATATCACGCCAAACATCGCGGCGAATACTGTCGCCAGCGCTAGGCCGTATACACCCATCAGCTTCCGCAGCAGAAGATTGAGCAATATGTTGAGAACAACTGAGGCAGTAGCGATCACCATAGGGGTTTTGGTATCCTCAAAAGCGTGATACACTCGATTTGTCAGGTCTCTTAGTCCAAAAAACGGAACGCCGGCGACGTAGCACAGGAAAATAAGTCCGGTGATATGCACGTTGTCGCGGGTTTGATCCGTCAAAAAGTGGCCTCGTCCGTATGCGAAGCGGATGATGTGTATATGCTGGATCCCGGCGATTATCACTATAGGAAGCACCCACATCAGGAGCATGGAAATGCTGCTGCGTATCATCGGGATAACGCTTTCAGGATCGCTTTTTGCGCTGGACCTGGAGAGCTTTGAGAAAGAGACGGTGGTAAGAGGTACCACAAGTACGCCCATCATGAACATTATCAGCTTGAAAGCGTAGCTCATGGATGAGATATCCCCACCGTTCAGCCCGCTGGCGAGCATCCGGTCCACCATGTGATTAAGCTCATTTACAGCCATGGAAAGCACGGCCGGCAGCGCCAGTAAAAACACCTTTTTTAGGTATTTGTCTTTATGGTTAAGATAAGGACGCAGTTTCAGCCCGCCAAGGAAAGGAACAAGAACGATGATCTGTAAAAAGCCTGCCAGTATAACGCCCCAGGCTTGAGTAACGATGCCGTATTTTTTTGAAAGCAGAACTGCTAAAGTGATCTCCGCGACCGAGAGGGGAAGCCCTGTAAGCTGTGCGGCGACGTATTTCTCGCGCGCGTTGAGAAGACTTGACAACACTAAGCCTGCCGTAAAAAACACGAGAGCAGGCAGCATTATGCGGGTGAAGGTCACGGCGTCTTTGTGCGCCATGGGATCAAAGCCGGGATAAACAAGCCTGACCAGTGGGTCGGACAACGCAAACATCAAAATGCTCAGAATCAGCCCGGCGATACTGAAGGCGGTAAGCGCATTGGAGGCGAAACGGTTGGCACGATTTATGCCTTTATCCTGAGCGCACCGGATATACTGCGGCACGAGAGTGGATGTGATACAGCTGGAGAACAGCAGTACAGGCAAATAAAACAGGCTGTATGCGGCATTGTAGCTGTCTGTAACGATGTCAGCACCGAAATAAGCTGCCATTATCATCTCTCTGACAAAGCCGACAGCCTTGGAAAACAGTATTATCAGTGTCACGCTCAACGTTGAAGAGAGCAGCGAAGAAGAGTTCTTCTGAGGCATGAAAGACCTTCCTTGATTGATGTACATTATTATAACATATGCCGGAGAAATAGACAAGCTGGGCAGACGGCCTGCTTTAGAACCCGGGAAAGAAGAGGCAGTGCACAGGATCCTCATTAAATAGATTATAACCAAGTCAAGCCTAAGGCACTGAACTGTGAGCGGCTTACAGAGCATCTCCCCGACGTAGGCAGTGAAAATGTTGAAGAAATATTACAATATTATTACAATAACAAGATGATTGTTAATAAGCTTGACTTTGAAATTGGAATTGTAGTAAACTTAATCTATAAAAGTGTAAATATGCTAATCGGGAGAGTCTGCATGAAACAGCGTATTCTGTCAATTGTCCTAATTATAGCTTTGCTGCTGAGCAATATGTTTGCTCTTGCAGAAGGAAATACAGATAATAATGAAAGCGGACAGGTTGTAACTCAAACACCTGCGCCTACGGCTACACCTACGCCGAAACCCACGCCTACACCTACACCTGCGCCTACGGCTACACCCACTCCGAAACCTACACCTACGCCGACGCCTGTGCCTACACCTACGCCGACGCCTGTGCCTACTCCAACTCCTACGCCCAAACCTACACCTACCCCCACTCCTACCCCCACTCCTACACCCACTCCTACACCTGCTCCTACACCCACACCCACGCCCACCCCCACTCCTACACCCACACCTACACCTACGCCTACACCTACTCCGACGCCCACGCCGGAGCCTACTCCTACACCCACACCCACGCCTACTCCGACACCCACGCCGGAGCCTACGGCCACACCCACTCCGACACCCGCGCCGGAGCCTACGGCCACACCCACTCCGACGCCCACGCCGGAGCCTACGGCCACACCCACTCCGACTCCCACACCGGAGCCTACAGCCACGCCTACTCCGACTCCCACACCGGAGCCTACAGCCACTCCCACTCCGGAGCCTACAGCTACACCCACTCCGGAGCCTACAGCCACGCCCACTCCGGAACCTACAGCCACGCCCACTCCGGAGCCTACAGCTACACCCACGCCGGAGCTTACAGCCACGCCAACTCCGGAGCCTACAGCTACACCAACTCCGGAGCCTACAGCTACGCCTACTGCGGCACCCGTGTCAAATGAAGACGACACGCCAAGCATTGATTACACAAAAAGTGTTAAGGACAATGACCTCTTCGACAAAGGGTACATTGTTTTCAACACTGTCGAATTATATAAAAATGAAGGCGACTCCAAACCATACGCCAAGCTTTCCAGCGGTATTGCTTATGCTTCCCGCCGTGTAAACAAAGGCAAAGCGAGTGACAGGCTGCTTTTCCATTTCGCTACGGAAGAGGGCGTTTTAAAAGCATACGTCAAATCTTCAACTGTCAAACCCCTTAGTGACGAGGCGTTTGAGAGCTTTAAGCTGAGCTTCTCGAGGCTGCCTTCAAACGAAAAGGCATATTACAATAACGACAAATCTATGCCTCTCCAGATGCTCAAACTCACGCTTAATGAAACTGAGCAGTCTGATGCACAGCCCCAGGCCAAGCCGACTCAGTCCGTGAAGCCGAGTCCGTCCGTCGATCCGACGCCGAAGACTTCCGACAACGATGAACATGAGGACGACAACCATACAGGCAACGTCTCGGGTGACAGTGGGGAGACAGACTCGACAGTCCCGTCCCCCGAAACCCAGAACGATAAACCTTCTTCCGCAGAGGATACCTTTGATAAGCAGGAAGAAAACGCAAACAATGAAACTGTTTCTTCTCAGCAGTCACTTGGTTCTGTCGATGAAAGTGATGCCGCTTCGCAGGACGGGAATAAGGCCGAAAACGATAAACCCAAAACCGAGGCGGCATTGCCTGAAAATGAAACTGATCATGACAACGAAGCTTCAGCTTCTGAAACTGAAGCAGGGCAGCTGAACGGTGCAACTGTCGATGAGACAGAGCCGGAGCAGAGTAATGCACCAGCGGGAACTGGAACAGAGACCGATCATGACAACGAAATAGCTGAAGACGAAAACAGCTCAGAGCAGGGTGAAAACAGCGTGGAAGCCGCAACAGAGTCCGATGGCGTGTCATCAGAAGGCATAAGCCAGCCCGAACAAAGCAGCGAAAACCTCGCAGATGCAATCGAATCGGAGCAATTGAACGAAACTGCTGACGCTGAAACTCAATCTGAGCAGAGCGATGGACACATCGAAAATGCGGCAGCGTCAGAAGATAATATGCAGCCTGCACAGGATGAGGCCGGTGCTCAGTCTGATGATGACGATTCATCTCAGGACGAGTCTGAACCTGAGTCCGACGCTGAGCCTGAACAGGATGAGTCCGGCACAGAACCTGAAGGCGATTCCTCTCAGGACGAATCCGGCACTAAACCAGAAAGTGATTCCTCTCAGGACGAGTCTGAACCTGAGCCCGAGACTGAACCTGCACAGGATGAGTCCGGCACAGAACCTGAAGGCGATTCCTCTGAGAATGAGTCTGAAACTGAGCCTGAAGGTGATTCCTCTCTGGATGCCTCCGAACCTGAGGCTGACGATGATACCACTCAGGATGCCTCCGAACCTGAGGCTGGCAGTGATATCTCCGTAGAAGGCTCCGAACCTGACGCTGACGGTGAGCCTGCTCTGAACGAGTCTGAACCTGAGCCTCTGGGTGATCCCGCTCAGGACGCTTCTGAGTCTGAGCAAAGCGGAGATGCCGACAAGGACGAGTCTGAACCTGTTCAGAACGCCGAGACAACTGAAGAAGGAAATGATACAGAACACAGCGGCAACTCTGCTGAGCCCGAACCCGAAGCTGCGAATGAAGGGGAACCGGCGGAGGAGGGATCTTCCGAGCCTGAGCAGGAAGGCAAAGTGGATGGAGACACTACAGAACCTGAACCTGATAATGAGCCTTCTCAGGATCTGTCGAAAACCGAGCAGCAAACCGACACTGAACCGGTCTCGGCCGGATACAGTCAGGGTGAGGATGATCATACTGACGAAGTGAAACCTGTTCAGAACGGTGAGAATGCCGACGAAGAGCCTGGACCCGACTCTGACAGCGAGAACGAACAGGATAAAACTACGCCTGAGCAGATTGGAGAACCGGCGGGGGATGAAGGCGAACCCGAAGCCAACGTTGATGCTTCAGCCGATGAGACCGAGCCTGCCACAGGTGATGAGGGCTCTGATAGCGACGCCGAACCCGGTTCTGAAAACGGATCCGCTGAAGAGCCTTCTAACCAGGGTGAGGATGCAGAAACAACTGAAAACGAAACAGACGACGAGCAGAGCGATGGCTCTGCGGGTGAGCCGGTTGGACAGGACGAAGGGGTTAACACTGCAGACGGCGAGGCCGCACCCGATCAGGGCAGCGACACAGATGATACCCAGACTGTCTCTGAGCCGGATAACAAAACTACTGAAGACTCTGCTGAAGGGAACACTGAACCCGACGCAGACTCGTCCGACTTTGAGCAGGATGGCGCAAATGCAGAAGATGAGGACGAACCCGATCAGGGCGACGGCGAATCAGAGAATCTGACTGACACGCTACAGGACGAAGATGAGGAAGACTCTTCTGAAACCTCAGAGAATGAAAAGGGTGAAGCGGACGGCTCTGATGAAGGCAATGAGCTCCCTGAAGGAGACAGTGAAGGAAGCTCAGAAGAAAATGACAAAGCAGACGAACCGGCAGGCGAAGCGGACGAGGCTCCCCTTCCGGAAATAAGCGAAAGCCAGTTCGAGGCAGAGTTCGATTCTTTCCCGATGAAGACTCAGCTGAGAATGCTCAAGGCGTTCGCTCCGACCACTGGATTCCGTTTCTCGAAAGCTTATCTGTTTATTGGCAAGGGAGACGAGCTTGATCTGACAGAACTGCTGGTGGGTACAGGCGAGTTTTCCCTGTCTGCGCAGGGGATAGCCAGCCTGAGCGGCAGTGTGCTCAAGGCGGAAAAAGAAGGATATGTAACAGTCAAAGCCACAAACGCTCAGGACAAGACGGCGAAAATAGTAATATATGTACTTAAAGCGCCTTCTTCACTGAAGTTCACCAAAAAAGCATATACCGTTTCTGTCGGCACGGTGATAACTCCGGCGTACAGCCTCGGTTCCGACATTAGTACGCATCTGAGCTGGAATTCCAGCAATGAAGAAGTCGCGCTTGCGCCGGGAGACGGTTCTGTTGTCGCGCTTACACCGGGCACAGCGGTCATATCTATACAAAGCTATAATGGACTCAGGGCCAACCTGGCTATAAGCGTGCTTGCTGAGCCGGAGGACATCGCGCTTTCCGTAACGGAAGCGACGCTCAACGAAGGCGGTTCCGTAAATGTACGCGTCAGCTTTACCGGAGAAGTGTACGGTTCTGTCACGGCCGAGCAGGTATCTGGAGACGGAGTGGTCCAGATCGTAAAAAACGGCGATTTTGACTTTACCGTCAAAGCAATCGCCTCCGGAACAGCCTCTGTCGGCTTCACAGTCACAACTTCTTCAGGCGAGTGCTACAGCGAGAACCTCACGCTGACGATTAACAGAGCAGTCAGGAGCATCCGGCTCGACAACCCGGTCTATACTTTGGGCCTGGGCGAGACGGTGGACGTGAAGCCTGTTGCTTTGGACGGCAGGGGAGAAGTTATCGAAGGAGTTCAGCTGACTGTCAGGTCTTCCGCTACTGGAAGAGTCCAGATCAAATCCGGCAAGCTGTACGCAAAAGCAAGGGGCAAAGCTGCGATAACCATCTCTGCGCCAAACGGCGTAAACCGTAAATTCACCGCCACCGTCGTTTACGCTCCTACATCTGTTGCGTTGAACCCCAAAGCGCTTAAGATAACTTTGGGAGAGCAGGAGACGGTCAAATACACTCTGACAAAGAATACTGCTTCTCAGGTGACCTGGCAAAGCTCGAACACTAACGTGTTCACGATCTCCGAAGCTGTGCAGGGTTCTGCCAAGGTGAACGCTGTAGGGCCCGGAACCGCAGCGCTTACTGTAAGGACCAATGCGGGCGGCAAGACTGCCAAGATAAACGTTACCGTTGTTCCTGCTCCGACTGAAATACTGCTTGATTCTTCGGAATATGTGCTGGAGGAGAACACGTCGGTGACCGCATCTGTGACGGGTTTCCAGCCTTCCGGCGCATGGGCCAAAACAGTCGTATTTGAGATGGCTGACGCGGAAGTGGCGTCTGTGTCCTCAACAGGCGTTATAACCGGAAAACGTATGGGAGAGACCACTCTTACCGTCCGGGTCAATCTGTCAGGCGGCTCTGTAGAGAAGACTGTGCCTGTTTCAGTTATCCCGGTGGCGGTCTCACTTGACGTACCGTCATCTGTCACCGTCGGGAAAGGTCAGTATTACACATTTGCTCCTGTCGCGTATGACAGATTTGGAGAGCCGGTGGATACTGCTTTCACCCTCGTATCATCTGACACATCAAAGCTTTCGGTCAGCGGATACAGGATAAGGGGTACGCAAACCGGCAAGTATACGGTACGCATATCAACTAAATCCGGACTCACTAAAACTGTTTCCGTGACCGTCGCAAACGCTCCGACAAAAATCACTCTTTCCGCCGCGAAGCTTCAAATCGAGGAAGGTGTTACCCGCAAGCTGAACTATACGCTCGCGGCAAGCGGCTCCTATTCTCCTGTAAGCTGGGCAAGCAGCGACGAAAATGTGGCTACAATAGACCAGAACGGCAATGTGACCGCTGTTGCTTCGGGCACCGCGACCATTACAGCAAGCACGTTCGTTGCGGCAGTCAAGGCGACCTGCACTGTTACGGTTTATCCGCAGGTCCAGTCTGTGGAGTTCAATGATGCAGTGATAACCGTATCCGAGGGCGAGACCTTGGCGCCGTCCTTTACTGTTACTCCTTCCGAATCTCAGCCCATAGTCAGCCTTGACTACAGCGATGGGCTTTCCGAGCTTATCTCTATCGACAAGGCTACCGGTAAGATCAAGGGTCTGAAATCCGGCACGGGAACACTCAGGGCGGTTTCCGAGACCGGAGCTGTCGCCACGGTACAGGTCGAAGTACTTCCTGCTCCCGCAAGGATCGGCTTCGAATACAAGCGGACCAAGCTGGGCAAAGGAGAGACCGTTGACATCAAGCCTGTGGTTTACGATGCCAGGGGCAACAAGCTGTCTGCGGAAGACTGGCCCGTAACGCTGACTTCTAATTCCAATTATGTGACTGTCAAGCCCA
The DNA here is from genome assembly GCA_024684375.1 of Clostridiales bacterium. GTDB lineage: Bacteria > Bacillota > Clostridia > Christensenellales > Aristaeellaceae > RUG14130. The sequence goes on along the minus strand of JAIKWZ010000042.1, from coordinate 110,168 downwards.
ACGGAACGGTTTATGGCAGCGTGATCGGTAAGTCAACCATAACTGCCACCGTATCCGGCGGGATAAAGGCATCATATAAGATAAATGTACTTGCTGCGCCAACGGCGATAACGTTAAGCGCAACAAAGCTGTCCTTGACTCTTGGATCCACTGCCTCTCTCAGGGCGATATGGGAAGGTCAGACGCTAATGCCCACCTGGACCAGCAGCGACAACGCGGTCGTCGAGGTCAGCGCAGACGGCGTCGTATCCGCAAAGGCCGCAGGAACTGCGACGATCACCGCTCGGAGCTATAACGGTAAAACCGCAAGCTGCACGGTAACGGTGAAGCCTTTCCCGGAGCAGATCACATTCGAAAACGATGAATATGTTGTAGGTGAAGGCAGGACGATAAAACCGGCGCTCGTGTTTACTCCTTCTGATGCCAAGGGAGCAGTTACCTACTCCATTGACGACATCAGTGGCGAGACGATCGCAACCGTAGGAGAAGACGGTGTTGTCACGGGCGTATTGAACGGACAGGCAACGCTCGTGGCATCCGTGACCAACCCCATTAACGGGGAAACACGGACCGCGAACACCACAATCAATGTTGAACCTGCTGCAGTCGAGATCGTTGCGCAGCTTGACGACGGCCATGTGGTTGCCGGCAGCACAGTCTATATCGGCGTAGGTGAAAAACTTACACTTGACTACACTTTACTTGACGGGCGCGGAAACGATATTGAGGCAAGCGCTGAAGTCACTTCCTCCAACCCCAAAGTGCTTTCCTGCGCTGGGCAGACATTTACCGGCAAAGCCAAGGGGACCGCTTACTGCGTTATAACGCTGGATAACGGCACAGTGTATCGCAAAAAGGTCATAGTAAATGACGCGCCTACAGGTTTGACGGGACTGGCAAGCGAGTACAGCCGCGTCGTGGGCAGTTCAGTCGTGACATCGTTCAATTACAACAGCGGCTTTGGCGGTCTGACCGTTGAAAGCAGCGATGTAACTGTGGCGACAGTGTCTTACGTATATGAGTCAGGCGCATTCACGCTTACAGTCAATACATTAAGCCAAGGCAGCGCAGACATTACGATCAGTTCCTATAACGGCAAGACGCTCAGCTGTACGGTCAACGTATACGACGAACCTCCGACAGTAAGCTTCGTTCTGAACCCGCTCATGCTGTCGTCGGGTTCCAGTTGCCTGCTGCGGCCTGTGCTTGAGCCGAATGGCAACTGGGGCGGATTCACGTTCTCTTCAGGCAATGAGGATATAGTGACCGTTGACCGGAACGGCAAACTTCATGCCATAAATGAAGGAAGCGCGACCGTTACGGTCGAGTGCGCCGGCGGGACCGGGACTTGCGAGGTCCAGACTATCGGCACTCCAACTGTTATTGACCCAAATCTTGCTTCGATCGCTAAGGGCGTAGGCCAGAAAGGCTACGAGAATCCCTCTCCCGCGGTGCTAAAGCTGGGCAGAGGAGAAAGCGTGACCCTGTCCCCGAAGACCTATATCGGCGAGGACGAGGTGTATTCAAGCTATACCTTCAAAACGTCAAACTCCAAGATCGCAACCGTAAGCGCGAAGGGCGTCGTTAAGGGCATCGCCGTAGGCACTGCGACTATTACCGTCACGACCGGAGGCGGTATGCGCTCCAGCTTCACTGTGCAGGTGCTCAGCGCACCCATGACAATTAAGCTGCCTTCTGCCGTTTCCATGCAGGTGTCCGCACAGCGCAGCCTTAATCCCACTGTAGGGTCCAAACAGTTTGGCAGAGTGACCTGGACCAGCAGCAATACTAATATAGTGACAGTTGAGCCCAATGGTGTGCTCCATGCTGTTAATCCCGGCAGCGCTAAGGTAACGGTCAAGACTTACAATAACAAAACCGCTTCAATTACAGTCAACGTTAACAGCGCTCCGGAAGCGATCTCTTTTGCGAAGGATGTATATTACGTTGCGTGCGGAGCCAGTCAGAAGGTATCCACGTCCATCGTGACTACTCCCTCTGGCAGGGCAATAAGCGCCACTTACGAGATCGTTCCCGACAACGAAGAGATGGGCGTTATAGCTTCCGTGAACGGAAGCGGTGTCGTAACGGGGCTTAGCGAAGGGACCGGCGTGCTGATCGCAACTGTTCACGACTCAGAAAATGATACCGATATAACCGCTCAAACCATGCTGGTGGTGCATAAACCGGTCGCCAGCATCGGCTTCGCAAAATCTACTACCAGGATTGGCGTAGGTGAAACCTATACTTATGTTCCTGTGGCGTATGATGCTGACGGGGAGCCTGTGGAGACGGCTATAACTATGTCGTCTTCCAATAATAAGATCGCGAAATTCAGCGGATTGTCAGTTACAGGCGTCAATAAAGGCAAGGCGGTAATCAGCGTTTCTGCTTCCAACGGAAACACCTCATTCAAGCGTACGTTTACGCTTAATGTGCTTACCAAGCCCAAGAGCTTGACGATCGCCCAAGGCACCAGCATCATACTTGCGGTCAATGAGGTGCGCAAGCTCACTGCCAATTCCAGCAACGCGACAAATGTCCAGGTCACCTGGATCTCCAGTGCGCCGCAGATCGTATCCGTAACAGAGGATGGCATAATAACGGCTCTGAGCCAGGGCACGGCAAAGATCTATGCCAGAAACTATAACGGCAAGCGAGGCGTGATCACAGTAAATGTGTGTCCCGAAGCAGATTCCATTTCCTTCCCGACGGCAGAGACACTGCTGGGCGTCGGCGGCACGCGCACAATCAAAGCCGTTCTGCCTGCTGACAGGGGCGGGATCATAACCTATCACAGTGCCAATCCTCTGATAGCTGAGGTCGATCCTTCCTCCGGCCTTGTTAAGGCTGTCAGCAAGGGAGAGACTACTATCGTTGCCACGGTTTACAACTCCACAACAGGAGTGTATCACAAGGCTGAATACACTATACGTGTCGCCGGAGCGCCTGTCAGGATAGTTAAGACCTACGGCGTAACCGGAATAGCCGTTGGTGAAAAAGATGCGTGGCAGTTCAAGCTCTACGACGAGGACGGGGAAGAGACAGGAAGTGACCTGAAGTTCAGCTCCTCAAAGAGAGGGTACATCCCGGTCAGCGGCGCAGGCGTGATTACAGGCAAGGTGGTCGGTTCTTCCGTTATTACCGTTACTGCCTATAACGGCGTAACACTGAAGGTGACAGCAAAGTGTTACCGCGCGCCGGGCAGCGTCGGCCTCAACTCCACAAATGTGACTATATCCGAAGTGGAGACTTACCAGCTGAAGCCGGTATTCCCCAGAGGAACTATCAGCAAGGTCACGTACTCCAGCGATCACCCGGAGATCGCTGATGTCGAAGCCTCTACAGGACTTGTTACAGCTCATGAAGTTGGTGTTGCGTTTATCACCGTCAGGACATTCAACAACAAGACGGCCAAGTGCAAGGTCATCGTGCTGCCTGAGCCGGACAGCATAAGCGTGAATATGTCCAGCCTTATCTTAAATGTGGGCAACGTTTACAGCAACTTCAAGGGTACGCTTAGCGACGGACACAAGGGCGTGATAACTTACGTAAGCAGCAATGAGACGGTCGCTACCGTAGACCCCGATACGGGTGTTATCACAGCCCGCGCCGCGGGAGAATGCCAGATAACTGCAAATACTACTAACCGCCGTACTGGCGAAGAGTATTCCGCCAACATGTCCCTCGAAGTAATAAGGATCGTGCTATCCAACACAAGGACGAGCTTGGGCGTCGGTGAGCTCATTGAGTACAGAGCCGTGGCTTATGACAAAAACGGCGAACAGATCGATTGCAACATCGTGCCTGTTACTTCAAACAGCTCCTACGTGGCGGTAAGTGGCTATAGGATAAAGGGAGTGAAGGCCGGCAGCGCGAAGATCACCATGCGCGCGATCGGCGATGCTTATGCGGCCAGAACGATCAAAGTTGTTGCGGCGCCGACATCGATCTTCCTGTCCGCCGCCAATAACAAGCTTACCGCGGATTACGGCAGTCTGACGATCACAAGCACGCTTTCACCCAGCGGTGCTGCCGGCGCGATAACCTGGACCAGCTCCAACACTTCCGTAGCAACAGTAGATTCAAACGGCAAGGTTTCCGGCGTGGCTCCCGGCACGGTCCAGATAACCGCCAAGACGTATAACAACAAATCCAGGACTATCAGCCTTACGGTCTACAACCCGCCTGAGTCGATACGGCTCAACAAACCCAGCGTGACTTTGGGCGTGGGTCAGACCGAAACGCTAACGCACTATTTCAACTCCGGGGCATTCAGCGAAGTGACCTACGTTTCCGACAATACTGGAGTAGTCACTGTCACTTCCGCAGGAAAGCTTACTGCCGTGAGCGCAGGCACCGCGGTCATAACTGCCGCCACAACTAACGGAAAGACGGCGACCTGCGAGGTGACCGTTACCAAGGCCCCCACGTCCGTCAGCTTCTCGGTAAATCCCCTTACCATCGGACTTGGCCAGACTTATGACATAAGCAATCTGGTCCGGGTGAATGAGGGCGCTACCGCTTCCTATACTTTCGAGATCGAGAGCACTAAGCTACTGACCAAATCCGGTGTTTCAAACATTTACGGAAAGGCAGTGGGAAGCACACGGGTCAGGGTAACAACACATAACGGCAAAACAGCGCTGATAACCGTAAAGGTCCAGAAGAACCCGACGGCGTTCACAGTGAACAAGAGCGCAAGCGTGCTTTATGAAGGCGAAGAGGTGACGTTCACTCCCGTGATGCCCAGCGGCGTAAACGCGACCGTCGTGTTCACCTCCAGCGATCCCGGAGTCATCGACATAAGCGAAGACGGTATCGCGACCTGCGTGTCTGTCGGCGAAGCGACGATCACCGCTACGGGCAGCAACGGAATAGTCGTCAAATCCACACAGTACGTTTACAGCCACGTACAAGAAGTAGTTCTGGAGTCTGACGAAATGGAGCTTCAGCACTATGACAGTTACGTGCTGGGCGTAACAGTGGGGCCGGAAACCGCTTACAACAGAACCGTGACCTGGACGAGCAGCAATCTGTCGGCAGTTTCCGTAGGCGCGGGAGGCAGGATCACCGCGCTCAACCTGAGCGATGAACCCGTAACCATCACGGCTGCGAGCGTTGACGGAAACATACAGGACCATATCCTGGTGACCGTGACTCCCGTGAAGCTTGAAAAGATCGAGCTTTCGATAAGCGAGATCGAACTCGAAAGAGGCAGAAACATCACTGCGCAGGTGACCTACACACCCGCTAACGCCGACGATAAGACACTGCACTGGTCAAGCTCCAATGAGAATGCCGTGACAGTAGATCAGAACGGTGTGATCACAGCTGTGGCTGACAGCGGCAGCGCGGTGATAACCTGCATTCCCAACGACAGCAGTCTTGATGCCGAATCCCGAACGGTATCCGTGACTGCGACAAAGATACACCTCGTGAGCGCTTCAGCGCAGAATGCGGAACCCACGCTGGTCCACTACGACGAAATGACACTTGAACCAGTCATCGTTCCCGAGGATGCCGACGTGGAGATCGTTTGGACTGCAGAAAATCCGTCTGTAGCGAGCGTTGACGATAGCGGCAAGGTTTCAGGCGCAAGCGTCGGTACGGCGAACGTGTACGCGGACGTTACCGACACCTTTGGCAAAACGGTCAGGATCACATATGCGGTCAATGTGGAACCGGTGCATGTGACCGGCATAGAACTGAGCACTGACTCTCTCCGTATGCGTAAGGGCAGACCTGACGAGATCATTACCTACACGATCGCTCCCGCCAACGCCGACGAACAACACGTGCTTATTAGTGTCAATCCCGGTGGAGTGGTTTCCGCTCAGCAGACGCAGGATGAAGGTCAGTTCACGCTAAGCGCGATCGAGCCCGGCACTGCTGCCGTAACGGTGACCACAGTCGACGGAGGCTTCATAAAGACGGTCAATACTCAGGTATTTGGACCGCTGACAATAAGCGCCACGCCAAACCTGCCCGTGACTACGAGAGGCAACACCATAGTTTGGGAACTTGGAGTAAACAATGCCATGGGTACGCTGGCGTACCAGATCAGCGTAACGCGAGGCGAGGATGTGGTGCTTTCGCTGAACGCATATGATCCTTCCACAGGTATCAGCGTCGCTGCTGATGCAAACGGCGATTACCAGCTCCACGTAGTTATTACTGATGTGGACGAAGTGACCGCAGAAGTCACTTCCACGGTGAGCGTGAGCGAAACGATCAGCTTTGCCTCCGGCGGGAACGTCTGGGAATACGTGATCACACAGGTGCAGGGGCAGCTGGGCGCAAGCGTAAGGCTCGTCACGCTCGCCGATGGTCTGACCGCGGTAACTATCCCCAAGGTCATGAACGGCGCAACTGTAATGAGGATCGATAACGAGGCGTTTATGGGTTATTCAACCATTACATCCGTGAAGACGCCTTCCACGGTAAAAGAGATCGGCGCCAGAGCATTTAAGAACTGCACTGCGCTCGCCAGCATGAGCACATACTAAAGCACATTGCTGTAAGGGCAGGAAGGGTCTCCTTCCTGCCCTTTTAATGCCTGTGCTCAGCTTGCAATAGCCGAAGCATATGGGTATAATTATAGCAGGAGGGGATTAAATGCTGGGTATATTGGTTTTGTGCGTCTACCTTGTGGCAGGCGTTTTCCAGATAAACTCGATAATGAGCTCGACCAATCGTCTCACAAAACTCTGGATCGGTCTTGTGCTGGGCTTCGTGGAAATGATGTGGCTGCCATGTCTGGCTGCTTTCATATTCAGGTTTACTCTTGACGCGCAGCTGCTTGCATTGGCCGCGGAGATCTTGCTGACGGTCTTTGCGGTTATCGCTGGAATCAAACGAAAAACAAAGACGGACAATCTTACCCTTCGTCCACCAATATGGTTGATCTGCTTGCTGTTCTCGCTTATTTTCGTTTTGTGCGGTTATCTGCAGTACACTCATAATATCATGGAACAGGACGGCGCACTGTATGTGGGCCAGTCCACATATGGCGATCTGTGTATGCACCTGGGCTTTGCTACAGGGCTTATAGGACAATCTTTTCCGCCGGAATATACGCTTTTGCCCGGGAGCACGTTGGGATACCCGTTCCTGGTGGACGCACTGTCAGCGTCCATGCTTTTATTTGGCACGCCGCTCAACCTCTCTTTTGTGCTTCCTGGAACGCTTATGACGGTGCTTGTTTACCTCGGATTTTTCCTGTTTTCGTATGAGATCACACGCTCGAAGGCGTCAAGCGTATTGGCATTAGTCCTGTTCCTGTTCTGCGGCGGGTTTGGCTTCCTTGGAACTTTGGATATGGCCGGAGGCACAGATTTCTCGGCCCTGAAGACGGCGCTCAACGGGTATTACCAGGCACCAGCAAATATGCCTGAATATAATCTTAGGTGGGTGAACCCACTGTGCGACCTGCTCATACCACAAAGGACGCTTATGGCAGGCTGGCTTGTGCTTATCCCTGCGCTTTACCTCTTATACAGGGGAATGAAAACAAAAAGCTTAAACAGCTTTCTGGGACTTGGGCTGCTTGCCGGGACCATGCCAATGATCCATACTCATTCATTCCTGGGCCTCGGTCTTATAAGTCTTGGCGCCGGGATTGATACGCTTATCAGAGACAGGCATAACAGACTTAAGACACTGGCCTGCTTTACGGTTTACGGAGTCACAGCCTGCGCGTTGGCGCTTCCGCAGCTGTTGGTTTGGACGTTCCCTCAGACGCTCAGCGGCGGCTCGCTGCGCTTTTTGTTCAACTGGGTCAACAATGACAACGGTACGCTCATAGACGATTATTTCTGGTTTTGGATAAAAAATGTTGGACTTATGTTCGTGCTAATTCCTCTGGCGTGCCTGAGCGCTAAAAACAGGCGTGTTAAGGCGCTTGGAGCTGGAAGTCTTCTGTTGTTTATTCTTGCCGAGACCGTTGTATTCCAACCTAACGTGTATGACAACAACAAGCTGTTCTATGTAGCATATATTGCCATGCTTCCGGCGGGCGCCGCACTGGTGATCGATATACACAAGCGGCTCAAGGGGATAAGGCTCAGGGGCGTGCTGCTCGCGCTGTTCATAATCGTTTCGACCGCGTCGGGTGCTATCTCTATCGCGGTAGAATGGAACAGCAGCTATCGGATCTTCTCTTCCCCTCAGGTCAGGGCGGCAGAGTATATAAAGACTAATACAGAACAGGACAGCGTGTTTCTGACTTCGAACAATCACAATAACCCTGTCGCTGCGCTGGCAGGCAGGAGGATCGTATGCGGCAGCGGTCTTTATCTGTATTTCCACGGCCTGGACTACCAGAGGGCCGAGGCGGACGAGGTGCTGATGCTTTCATTCCCGCAGGACTTTCAGGATCTTTACGAAAAATACAATGTAGATTACGTTTATGTTTCGAGTTATGAAAAAGATCTGCCGGATATATGGAACGTTTTGCTGCCGGATACGTCTTATGATATGGACAAGTATTCCGTCGATACCCAGGCGCTGGAAGCTCTTTATCCTGTAGTTTACCACGAAAACTACGAAAACGGATGGGACAGAGAGGACATAACCATATACGCTGTATCGGACAGGGCAAAGGTAAAATTTGAGGCAGATAAAGCCCAGAGCTTGAAATAATTCCGTAATAGTTTTATAATACAGTGTAACCATAATGCGGAGGAAGCGGATGAACTCGGCTAAAAAACTCCTCTTCATAATCTTTATAGCGCTGATTTGCGTGCTGATTTGTTCATGCGGGCCTGATCAGGATATCACGGATCCGCTGGATATCGGCGTAGACATAAATCTGCCTTTTTCCACAGGCTCCGTTCAGGCTATCACTACCCCCAAAACCAGTATAGTAACAGGCTGGCTTGGTGAATCCGTTACACTTACAGAGGGAGATTATTCAGAGCTGTCATTAGGCAGTATAGGCGCAAGCGTCAAAAACCTTCAGAAAAGGCTTATTGAGCTGGGCTATCTGACGGGCACGGCTACCGGCAGCTTTGATCAGGCGACCGTTGCGGCGGTCAAACGCTTTGAACAGATGTACGGGCGGGAACAGACCGGCACGGCCAGTCAGCTTATGCAGCATTATCTGTTCAGCGACAGCGTGAGGCCGTATAACAAAACTACTCTTAACACGCCCACGCCTACCCCGACGTCCCAGGGCTTCAGAACGCTGCAGAGAGGTGACAGCGGTTCAGACGTATACAAACTGCAGCAGCGTCTGACTGAGCTTGGCTATATGGGCTCAGTTACGGGCACATACTTTGACAAAGCAACTGAGGACGCCGTAAAGGATTTTGAATCCGCCTATAATAAATCACGTACTGGCATTGCCACGATGGAGCTGCAGAGTTTTCTGTTTTCTTCCAACGCTAGGACCGCTCAGCAGATGCGCAGGACGCCTACTCCGACACCCAGAGCTACTGCGACCCCAAACCCGTATGGGAACTATGAGACGCTGCAGTACGGGGACAGGGGAGAAGCTGTAACAAAACTCCAGAAACGCCTCAGAGAGCTGGGGTATATGACTTCTAAGGCGGACGGTTTGTACGGTGAGAAAACCTACGAGGCGATCAAGCTGTTTGAGGCTGCGTACGGGAAGAAGCAGACAGGTGTGGCGACTGCTGCGCTGCAGTATTACCTGTTCTCATCAAACGCGTTGCGATACGGAACTGTGCTGACTCCCACGCCTAAACCAAAGGTCACAGCCACTCCAGTGTACACAACGCTCAGCGTGGGTGATGAGGGCGAGCAGGTATACGAACTGCAGCTCAGGCTGATACAGCTTGGATACTTAAGCGGAAATGCCGACGGTATCTACGGCAACGCGACCAAAACTGCCGTGATGCTGTTTGAGAAGGCTTACTCATATTCTCAGACGGGCGTCGCCACTCCGCTTATGCAGAGCCTGCTGTTCTCAGATGGCGCGAAAAAATATGCTCCATCTCAGATAGAATATAATGAGCTGTCTTTGGGAAGCGTCAGCCAGGACGTCAAGGATCTGCAGACAAGGCTGAAAGAACTGAATTACTACTCCGGCAGCATAAACGGACGTTACGACGAAGCCACCATGAACGCGGTGAAGGCGTTCGAGGCCGCGTACGGCAGGCCGGAGACAGGTATCGCGACCGACGCACTGCAAAAGACGCTGTTTTCTGCCGGCGCGAAGGAGAACCCGATCCAGACGAGCGGCTATTCCACGTTGAGTTCCGGTGACAAGGGCGACGCAGTCAAACGACTTCAGCAGCGTCTGAAGGATCTAGGTTATCTGAGCGGGACCGTGGACGGCGTGTACGGAGACGGGACTGCCCAGGCTGTCAAACTGTTTGAAGCCGAGTACGGCAAAACACAGACCGGCGTGGCGTCTGCTCAATTGCAGGCGTACCTGTTCTCGGCAAATGCCAAAGCAAATTCCTCAGGCAGCGTCGCGGTAAGCTATTCGACTCTGCAAAGCGGCGACAAGGGTGAAGAAGTTAAAAAACTTCAGAATCGCCTAATCGCTCTTGGCTATCTTACAGGCAGCGCCAACGGAACTTTTGACAGCCGCACCGTAAACGCTGTCAAGGCGTTCCAGAAGCAAAAAGGGGAGAACCAGACCGGTATTGCTTCTCCCTCGCTTCAAAAAGAGCTGTATGCATCCAACGCGCCTTACAATTCGGAAGACAAACTGGTAACAGTAAACAAGCCCGCTGTCGTAAGCAGTAAATCGGCCGCCGTTTACAAAAGCATCATTGACAGTGAGACAATGATGACCCTATCAAAAGGCACCGAGGTCACTGTGCTCAGAACAAGGGGCATTTGGGCAGAGATACAGACTAAGAACGAACAGATAGGATATATGCATCTGAGCGACCTGCAATACAAGCAGCAGTCGCAGCAGCAGACGCAGCAGCAGACGCAGCAGACGGTCACAGTAACTACGGTAAACAAAGCTGCCGTTATAACGGCTTCAAAAGTCAAGGTTTACGCAAAGGCCTCGACTGATTCAAAATCACTGGGGACGCTTTCCATCGGGACAAAGGTGACTTGGCTGCGTACCGCGGGGGAATGGGCGGAGATAAAAAACGCTGCCGGCAATGTTGGCTATGTCAAGACGTCGCAGCTGGCGCTTCAGAGCGGTCAGATCGTGAGCAGTTACGGATATACTACTCTTAAAAACGGAGACAAGGGAGAAAAAGTCAAGTCGCTGCAGGCAAGGCTGAAGCAGCTGGGATACCATAACGGTGAAGTCAAGGGCAATTACCTGGCCAAGACTACGGAAGCGGTCAAACGTTTCCAGTCCCAGATCGGTCTTAAGCCGGACGGTGTTGCTACGGCGTCACTTCAGGAGATACTCTTCTCGTCTTATGCTCCCAAAACTGCTGCCGCTTATCAGAACGGTTCGGGAACTTACACCGCGATGTACCTGGGGAGAAAGGACGCGGCAGTAGGCACTCTGCAAAAGCGCCTGGTGGAACTTGGGCTCCTGTCACAGACAGGCACGACGTACGGGACCTACGATAACAACACGCTGAATGCAATAAAAAAGGTCCAGCAGATCATGGGTCTGACTGAGGACGGGCTGGCTTCCCCCGAATTGCAGGCGTATCTGCTGAGCAGATACGGAACGAAGCTGAAGCAGAACAACTGATCTTTTTTCCTCAGACTTGTACGGTATACAGGTGCTCGCTACATGCTGAAAATCAAAAAGCCCACGAAACAGTTCGTGGGCTTTTTGCATTCAAAAATCCTCCTACCCTGGACAATTCAGCGGAGGGAAGGCATCTTTCAGATCTCTTCGTCGTTTACTGGCGGTTCAGGATTCTTTTCTAAGTCATCCATCAGCCTGTCCAGCGCGTCGGGCGAGTTATCATTAATGACGGAGCTGTCAGAAGCAGATTCTTCTTCCTCGATCTCTTCTTCTTTTGCTACCGGCGCCACTCGGCTGATGCGGCTGTCGCCGACTTTCATCAGCCTTACGCCCTGTGTGGCGCGGCCCTGCACGGAGATGGAAGATACGGGTATGCGGATGATGGTGCCGTCAACGGTGATGAGCATGATGTCCTCATCCTCACTCACCAGCAGCTGGGCGACCAGATTGCCGGTCTTCTCATTGAGGTTCATGGCCTTGATGCCCTTGCCCGCGCGGGACTGCACGCGGAACTCGTCAAGAGACGTGCGCTTACCGTATCCGTTCTCGGTTATGGCGAGCACCGTCTTTGTGTCATCGACGACACTCAGATCGGCCACTTCGTCGCCTTCGTCCAGCTTCATGCTTCTTACACCTGCCGCGGCACGGCCCATGCTGCGCAGCGCGCTTTCATTGAAACGAATCGAAGCGCCGCTTCTGGAGCAGAGCATGAGCTGGCTGTCGCCCCGGGTGAGCCTGACCGCGACCAGGGAGTCGTTGTCTTTCAGGTTGACGGCGATTATGCCGTTTTTGCGTATGTTGGCGAAAGCGCTGAGCTCAATGCGCTTGATTATGCCAAGGCGCGTAGCCATTATCAGGTAGTATTCATCCATGTTCTCCTGAGGCACGGGCAGGATCGCGGTCACCTTTTCGCCGGGCTCAAGGGGAATGAGATTGATTATCGCGGTGCCGCGGCTGGTCCTGCCCGCCTCGGGGATCTCATAGCAGAACTTTTTATACGCGCGTCCGCGATCTGTGAAGAACATTATCGCATCATGGGATGAAGTGACATAGAGCTGCTCTATAAAGTCCTCTTCCTTAGCTGTGGCGCCAATAATGCCTTTTCCCCCGCGCCTCTGGGCACGGTAAGTCGATGAGGCCAGGCGCTTCACATAACCGTGATGGGTGATGGTCACCACCATGTCCTCTTCTTCGATAAGGTCGAGCATGTCGATCTCGCCTTCTAGCGCGCTGATCTCAGTCCTGCGTTCGTCGGAGTATTTGCGTTTGATCTCCAACATCTCGTCTTTGATGATACCGAACAGCAGCTTTTCATCGGACAGAACGCTGTTGTAATAGGCGATCTGTTTTTCGAGCTCGGCGTATTCTTCGTTCAGTCGGTCCCTCTCAAGCCCCGTAAGGCGCTGCAGGCGCATATCCAGGATCGCCTGGGCCTGCTTGTCGTCGATCGAGAGCATGTCCATAAGGCCCTGCTTGGCGGCAGGAGGATTGGGTGAGGACCGGATAAGGTCGATGACCTCGTCTATACGGTCAAGAGCAAAGAGCAGGCCTTCCAGAATATGGGCGCGAGCCTGGGCTTTATTGAGCTCGTATTTGGTTCGGCGGGTGATGACATCCTGCTGGTGGTCGATGTAATGCTTAATAATGCTCTTTAACGACAGCACTTTGGGCTCGCCATTCACCAGAGCCAGCATTATCGCGCCGAAGGTGTCCTGCATCTGAGTGTGCTTGTAAAGATAATTTAGCACTACGTTTGCGCTTACGTCACGCTTTAATTCTATGACTATGCGCATGCCGTTGCGGTCAGACTCGTCTCGTATGTCACTTATTCCGTCCAGGCGCTTTTCGTGTACCAGCTGGGCGATCTTGCTGACAAGATTCGCTTTGTTGACCATGTACGGGATCTCTGTAACGACTATGCGCTGGCGGTTCTGGGGCATATCCTCGATCTCGTGCTTGGCACGCACGATTATCCTGCCGCGACCCGAATGATAGGCGTCATAAATGCCACGCTTGCCCAGAATGATTCCGCCGGTAGGGAAGTCAGGCCCCTTGACATATTCCATAAGCTCATCCACTTCGCAGTCGGGATGATCGATACAATATACGCACGCATCGATCACTTCGCCGAGATTATGCGGAGGGATATTTGTGGCCATGCCTACGGCGATGCCCGCGGAGCCGTTTACCAGCAGGTTAGGAAAACGGGAGGGCATGACCTCCGGCTGCATAAGTGTTTCGTCGAAATTGGGGTAGAAGTCAACGGTCTCCTTATCGAGATCCCTAACCATTTCCATGGCGAGCTTGTCAAGCCTGACTTCGGTATAACGCATAGCGGCAGCACCGTCACCATCCACAGAGCCGAAGTTGCCCTGACCGTCCACGAGCGTGTAGCGGGTGTTGAAGGGCTGAGCAAGGCGTACGGTGGCGTCGTATACCGCAGTATCTCCGTGGGGATGATATTTTCCGAGCACGTCTCCCACGATACGAGCCGACTTCCTGTACGGTTTGTCAGGAGTGTTGCCAAGCTCCATCATGGAGTAAAGTATGCGCCTGTGGACCGGTTTAAGCCCGTCTCTCACGTCCGGAAGGGCGCGGGAGACGATGACTGCCATGGCGTATGAAATGAAAGATTTTTTAAGCTCCTCTTCTACGTCAAGCGGAGTAAGAGAACCTATGTTGTACTGGTCGTTCATCAATTTGCTCCTTAGGGCTGTTAAATATCCAGGTCGGCTACCAGACGGGCGTTCTGTTCAATGAATTCACGGCGGGGCTCCACGTTGTCACCCATCAGCAGGGTAAATAGCTGGTCGGCGGCAATGGCGTCCTTGAGCGTCACACGGTACATGCTGCGCACAGCAGGATCCATGGTGGTCTCCCACAGCTGGTGGGCGCTCATCTCGCCCAGACCTTTATAGCGCTGCACGTCGGGCTTGGAGTCACGGCCGATCTCGTCCAGATAGCTTTGCAGCTGTTCATCTGAATAAACGTATTTTTCATTTTTGCCCTTTGTGATCTTGTAAAGCGGAGGCTGGGCAATATAAACATATCCGTTTTCGATGAGCCCGGGGAAGTGGCGGAAGAAGAAGGTCAGCAGAAGGATCCTGATATGGCTGCCGTCCACGTCCGCATCAGTCATACAAACTATGCGGTGGTAACGCAGTTTGGATGGATCAAATTCACGGTCAAAGCCGCCGCCAAACGCGGTAATCATAGCCTTGATCTCCTCGTTGGCAAGCATTTTGTCCATACGGCATTTTTCGACATTGAGAATCTTGCCGCGCAGAGGCAGGATTGCCTGGAAATGCCTGTCACGGCCTTCCTTGGCTGAACCTCCGGCGGAATCGCCTTCGACAAGGAAGATCTCACACTTGGCAGGGTCGCGCTCAGAACAGTCTGCAAGCTTTCCGGGCAGAGACGCGCTTTCCAACGCGGATTTGCGGCGGGTAAGATCCCGTGCTTTGCGGGCGGCTTCTCTGGCTCTGGCAGCGGAAATGCACTTGTCAAGCACGATCCTGGCTATGGAAGGGTTTTCCTCAAAGACAGTAGAAAGCTTGTCAGAAACCATGGAATCAACGATGGGTCTGATCTCGCTGTTGCCGAGCTTGCTTTTGGTCTGCCCTTCAAACTGCGGTTCCTCAAGCTTGACGCTCACGACGGCCGCGAGACCTTCTCTGACATCGTCGCCGGTCAGGTTCTGGTCAGTATCCTTAAGCAGCTTATTCTTGCGCCCGTAATCGTTTATCACCCTTGTGAGCGCGTTTCTGAAACCCATAAGGTGGGTGCCGCCCTCAGGGGTGTGGATATTATTTGCAAAGGAAAGCACGTTCTCGGTGTACCCGTCGTTCCACTGCAGAGCGACTTCCACGGATGAGCCGTCCTTTATTCCCTCCATGTAGATAGGAGAGTCAAACAGACAGGTTTTATTAGTGTTGAGGTACTCCACAAAGCTTTTTATGCCGCCTTCGTAATGGTATTCCTCATGCTTATGGGGCTCGCACCTTTCGTCGGTGAGCGTGATGCGTATGCCTTTGTTCAGGAAAGCCATTTCGCGGAAGCGTACATGCAGCGTTTCAAATTCGAATTTGCCGGTTTCGAAGATGCCGGGTTCGGGAGTGGCCCCGGTTTTAACATCGGGCCAGAAGCGCACGGTGGTTCCTGTGCGGTCGGTTTCTCCGATTACTTTCAGGTCGTAGAGTATCTTTCCGCGCTCATATTCCTGACGGTATATCTTTCCGTCCTGATACACGGTGACCATAAGATGGGAGGAAAGCGCATTAACTACGCTTGCGCCTACGCCGTGAAGACCGCCGGATACCTTATACCCGCCGCCGCCGAATTTTCCGCCCGCATGCAGCATGGTAAGGCATACCTCAACTGCGGGCCTGCCTGCCTTGGGGTGGATGCCTACAGGGAATCCGCGCCCGTCATCAATGACCTCTACCGAGCCGTCGGAAAACAAAGTGACATTAATATTCTTGCAGTAACCTGCCAGCGCCTCGTCCACGGCGTTGTCCACGATCTCATATACCAGATGGTGGAGCCCGCGTTCGTCAGTGGACCCGATATACATACCGGGGCGTCTGCGCACGGCTTCCAGCCCTTCAAGTATCTGGATGTTGCTCTCGTCATAATGTGTGTTTGCTGACATTTTTTAACCTCAAAAAACTGATTTCAAAAAATTTCCCTACTTTATTATTATACCACAGAAAATGCATAAATAGTATTTAATTGGTGTTACATTTTTTGGGCGTTTCACAGACTTGATTGGAGAGTCTTAAAATGATATACTGTTAGACAGGAAAGGTGGCTGGATCATGCGGCTTGACAGGGCGCTGGGACTTAACGGACTCTCCCGGAGGGAGGCTAAGGACGCCGTAAAACGAATGCGTGTGTCAGTTAACGGGAGCGTCGTTTCCGACAGCGCGCGCGATGTCGGAATAAACGATACGGTTTTGCTTGACGGGCGTGAAATATGCCTGAAAGAGCATATGTTCCTGATGCTCAATAAGCCTGCGGGATATTTAAGCGCTACCGAGGACCCGAGAGGCGAAAGCACAGTAATGGATCTGCTGCCGTCAGAATATCTTCGCAGGGGCGTCGCTCCGGTGGGAAGGCTCGATAAGGACGTCACTGGGCTTCTAATACTTACTGATGACGGTGCGCTCACGCATTTCCTGATTTCTCCCAAAAGAGGCGTAAGCAAGCAGTACGAGGCACTATGTGAGGGCATGCTTACCGAGAGTGCAGTAAATGCGTTTGCGGAAGGGATCGACCTTGGGGATTTTTTGGCAAGACCTGCGAAACTGGAGATCATCTCAGCTTCTCCCTCGGAAAGCCGCTGCCTTGTAACGGTTACTGAAGGCAAATTCCATCAGGTCAAGCGGATGCTCGAAAAGGTAGGCTGCCCGGTGATAAAGCTCAAGCGTCTGTCTATGGGAAGAGTGTTGCTGGATGAGCAGCTTGAGCCCGGTCAATGGCGCTGCCTGACTGCTCAGGAGGAGGATGCGCTGTACAAAGCAGCGGGTATTGAACAAAAATGAAAGAGCACTACTTTACATCCGTACCGGAAAGCGAAAGCAGGCCGTTCGAGTTTGAAACGGAGTGCCTTGGCCAAAGGCTTGTGTTCGTTTGCGACAGAGGCGTTTTTTCCAAAGGCGAGATAGACGAAGGCACTCGCATTTTACTGGAGTCACTTCCGCCGCTCAGCGGGAGGATCCTCGACCTTGGCTGCGGCTGGGGGCCTGTGGGGATCACGCTGGGGAAACTTTTTCCAGATGCTATCGTGCTCATGAGCGATATCAATCAAAGAGCGGCGGCGCTTGCCGGGGCGAACATAATAAAAAACGGCGTGTCCAACGTTTCGGTGTCGGTTTCCGACGGGTTTGAAGGGCTGGAAGGATCATTTGACTATATAATCACCAACCCGCCCATAAGGGCAGGCAAGCAGAAGATTTACAGCCTGTTCGACGACGCGCTGAAGCGCCTGAATCCGAAAGGGAGCCTGTTTATAGTGATACGCCGCCAGCAAGGCGCCGAAAGCGCGCTGAAGCATCTGGGCGAGAACGCGAGGGTGATCGAAAAACGCAAGGGCTTCTGGGTAATTGAAGTGAAGGGAGAATAAAGTATGAATACGCTGGCACTGTATAAATTGATAGCCAATATGGAGAAGCTTGATCTGAAGCAGCTGATCGTCACCGCGCCTATGAACATAAAATACCTGACTGGGCGAATGATATATCCTGGAGAAAGGCTGGTGGCGCTTAAGGTCGATTCAGACGGTTCGTGCCGCCTTATCGCTAACAGACTTTTTGCCCAGCAGCCTCTGCCCGGCGCGGAACTGATCGAGTATGATGATACAGATGACACGGGAAAGCTTCTTGCATCGGTATGCGACAGCGGAGAGGTCGGCGTGGATAAAGATATGCACGCAAGGTTTCTTCTTCCTCTAATGGAGGCAAATCACGAGATCGTTCCGCGCCTTGGTTCGCTGGCGATCGATAGAACGCGTATGGTCAAAACTGACAGAGAGATCGAGCTTATGAGAAAAAGCTCTTTGACCAATGACAGGGCCCTTGAGGCGACAGTGGGAAAAATAAAGCGGGGAATGTCAGAAACAGAGCTGGCTGACATATACCGCAAAGAAGGGGAAACGCTAAACGCGCAGGGTGAAAGCTTTGATTCTCTGATCTGCTTTGGCAGCAATGCCGCAGAACCGCATCACGAGACAGGCATTGACAGATTGAAAGACGATCAGGCCGTTATACTTGATGTGGGGCTGATGGTGGAAGGCTATTGCTCGGATATGACCCGGACGGTATTCTTTGGAAAGCCGGACGATGAGTTTATAAAGGTCTACGACACAGTCAAGCGCGCCAACGCGGCCGGCAGGGCAGCTGTAAGACCCGGTGTTCCTCTTAAGGATGTGGACTATGCGGCCCGACGTGTTATAGAAGAAGCGGGCTACGGCAGATATTTCATTCACCGCACAGGACATTCCATTGGTACTGAAGTCCACGAATACCCTGATGTCAGCGCCACAAGCGTGGAAATATGTGAGAAGGGCATGACCTTTTCAGTGGAGCCGGGCATATATCTTCCCGGCAAATTCGGCGTAAGGATCGAGGATCTCGTGGTGGTGAGCGACGACGGCTGTGAGACGCTCAACAGCCTTGACAGGGAACTTAGGACGATCTGAAATGGATTTTAACTGGATAAAACGCAAGTTTGGTGAGAACATCTACGACCAGGGGCTTGACCTTTACCTTGCCGGCCAGGTCGGCAGGGTGAAAAGCACGTCACTGTTCCGGCGTACCAGTGCGTATGGGATAGTTGAGGGCGCAAGCTGTGAGGTAACAGTAGATGCCAACAGAGTATATTCAGTCAGCTGCAGAAAATGCGAGGGCTTTCTGTGCCCGCATGCCTGCGCGGTGCTGATCAAACTTGCTTCCATAAACGATCCTAAAGCGCTTGAGGCTGCACTGGATGAGGATGCGGCCCAGCTTATAGGCGCTTACGAGACTAAACAATCCTTATTGGAAGGAAGCGTCAAACTGACGCCTGTTTTGTCTTTTGCTTCTGAAATACCCACTGCCGCGTTCAAAATAGGCGGCTCGCGCAGCTATCTTATAAAGGGCGTATTGGAGTTCTCACGACGTATGAAGGCCGGGGAGACAGTTACATACGGAGAGGGCTTTACATTTTTTCACGACATAAATGCGTTTGATGATCAAAGCCGTCTTTTGTGCGAACTGATACTCAACTACGCCAGCGGGCTCGATGCGGTTTTATCGCGCAAGAATGCTGCTTTCAGGGAGGACTTTGGTGACGTAAGGGACATACCCCTTTCCGGCGCAGACCTTGATTTTGTGTTTGATCTGTTCGTCGGCAGAAAACTTCCCGTAAGAGAGGGAGGCAGCGTTCTGCTCGTGGAAGACGGCTATAAGCTTGGCCTGGAAATAGAAAATGATACGACGGGCCTGAATCTCAGGCTGCCTGCCCAGATCAAACTGTTTTCTTCAAGTGAATACAGTTATATTTTTGATTTACAGGCAGGGACCCTTACCAGACTCGGGCGTAGCAAGGCGGCCCCGCTCGTGCCGCTCCTTTCGGAAAAGGTCGTGCACAGGGGGATCAGGCTGAGCGCAAAACGCGCGGAGGATTTTTGCCAGAAAGTGTTGCCTGCTCTGGGCGAGTTTACTCAGGAAACGAGCCTGGTCCCGCTGGAACGCTTTATGCCGGAAGAACTGAGCGTCAGATTTTTGCTCGACATGCCTCAGAGAGGCCTGCTCACCTGCCAGCCCAATTTCACCTATGGAGAACGTTTTGTGGAAGTGGGCGCGCCTGAGGAAATGTATCCTGATATACGCAGAGATCTCGTCGGAGAAGAAAAAGCTATATCCGCGCTCAACATTCTTTTTGACTCGCCAAAGGACAAATACGGTACTTACAGCCTGTCGGATGAGGACAGGATGTATGAACTGCTCAAGGACGGCGGAAAAGCGCTTGAACCTTACGGGGAGGTCTACGTAAGCGACCGCCTTAGAAGGACGATGAATCCCAAGGCGCCAAGACCGGTTGTCAGGGCCGGGGTCAGGGGAGGCATGCTGCAGCTTAACCTGGAATGTGACGGCTTTCCTCCGGAGGAACTGGAAAAGCTGCTCAAGAGCGTTAGAGAAAAACGCAAATACTACCGTATCCAGGATGGGGGCTTCATAAGTCTGGAAAACGGTAAGTATTCCACTTTGGCAAGCACGCTCGACAGCCTTAATATCAGTGCGGATGCGCTCAACAGCGGAAAGCTTGTACCGCTCTACAAGGCTCTTTTCCTGGACGAGGCGTTAAAAAACGAATCCGATGCACAGCTCAGAAAGGATGAGGAGTACAAACGCCTGGCGCGTGATTTTCGAGCATATGAGGATGGAGACTTCTCGATCCCCAGTCCGCTTGACGGTGTGCTCAGAGAATATCAGAAAACAGGCTTCATGTGGCTGAGAACGCTTGATAAGTATTCTTTCGGCGGTATCCTGGCTGACGACATGGGGCTCGGCAAAACGCTCCAGGTGCTTGCTTACATCCTTTCGCTGAAAAAGGAGGGGGAGAGAGGCACATTTCTTATTTGCTGTCCCGCTTCCGTCACGATCTCGTGGCTTACAGAAGCGGAAAAGTGGACGCCTGAGCTCAAACGCGTGAGACTTTGCGGCACTCAGACGCAAAGGGAAAACCTGATCAGAAATTACAGGGATTACGATCTGATAGTTTCCTCCTATGACCTGGTGAGGAACGATATCGCGCTGCATGAAAAAAACGTGTACCGTGCGGTGGTACTGGATGAAGCGCAGTATATCAAGAACCGCGAGACCAAGCTGTTTAAGGGAGTAAAAAAACTGAATGCAATGACCCGTATTGCCTTAAGCGGAACTCCCATAGAAAACAGCTTGAGCGAGCTTCATTCTATTTTCGATTTCCTTATGCCGGGCTATCTGGGAAGTTACTCAAGCTTCAGGGAGCGCTTTGAAACGCCGATCACGGAGCATCAGGATGAGGCAAAGAAGCGTGCGCTCGGGCGGCTCGTTTCACCGTTTATACTCAGAAGAATGAAAAAGGACGTGCTTAGCGAGCTTCCTCCCAAAACTGAAACGAATTGCTACATAGAAATGGGCGACAGACAGAGGGAGCTCTACGCCGCGTACGTCATGCAGACCCGACAGAGGATGGAAAGCGCAAGCGCGTCCGACAAGCTGCAGATACTTGCCATGCTGACCAGGCTCAGGCAGATTTGCTGCGATCCGGCGCTGTGCTTCGAGGGATATGAAGACGCCTCATGCAAAAAAGATGAGTGTGTAAGAATGACACAGGAGCTCATAGAAAACCGTCACAGGGTACTGATCTTTTCACAGTTCACTACCATGCTTTCCAGAATAGAAAGCTCGCTGACAGAATTGGGGATCAGTTGCTTTACGCTTAAAGGAGATACTCCAATCGATGAAAGAAGCAGCATGGTAAACGCATTCAACTCCGGCAAAAGGGACGTATTTTTGATCTCTCTTAAGGCAGGCGGCACAGGGCTCAATCTTACCGGCGCTGACACTGTCATCCACTTTGACCCCTGGTGGAACATTTCAGCCCAGAACCAGGCTACCGACCGCTGCTACCGTATCGGCCAGGAGAAAGCAGTGCAGGTATATAAGCTGATCGCATCTGATACCATTGAGGAGAACATAGTCAAACTGCAATACAGGAAGCTGGAACTGGCTGGCGTCGTGAACGAGAACGCTGACGGCAGCATAATGAATCTGAGCAGCGAGGAACTCTTGGAGCTGTTGAAATGAGCAGGAAAAAACGTAAGCCAAACGGATCGTTGTGGATGGTGCTGCTTTTGGCCGCACTCGTTTTTGCGGCACTTGCGCCGGGGCTTGTGTCCTTGCGAAATGTTTCGAACGTGCAGGTGCTCTATACGCCGGAACTGTCAGTCAAGCCCGCAGTCACCCCGACTCCGACAAGCACTATTGCCCCGACACCAACACCTATCCCGTCACCGACGGAATACGTGTTGTACAGCAAGAAAAATGCCAAGGAAAAGATAGATGACGTTTCCCTTATACAGGCGCGGCTCAGGCAACTTGGATATTACGTTGGGGAAGTCGACGGCAAGTACGGAGACAGCACCTTCGAAGCCATAAAAACCTTCCAGAGGATAAACCTGCTGACCATAGACGGCATGGCAGGCGAAGCCACTCAAAGAAAGCTGTTTGAGGATGAAAACGTGCTTGACGCTACAGGGAGAGTTTATGCCCCCTTTGTTGAGCCCTCGCTTCTTCCCGCTCCGACTCCAACTCCCGCACCCGCTGCGCTGAGCATGACGGACTTCACTGCGGGGGGTGTTGCGGATCCGCGCCTGCAGGGAGGCACCAGATATGTGGACAGCTCGATCAGCGCTGAATTAAGCGTGCTTGACGACTCCGTGACCGTTAAAGTAAGCGTTATTCACCCAAGTCAGATCAGGTGCGTTCTTGCCGGAAACGTGCGTCGTCCTGCGCGGGCAGAGATCGAGGAACTGGCTAAAACCGTCAATGCGGTCGTTGCCTTTGCCGGTACGTCTTACGAGACCGGAGGGCTCGAGGCCAGGCAGGGGACTCTATTGAACGACAGCTTCTCTGACAGGCCTTTGATGATAATAGATGAGAACGGGATAATGAGCGTATTTGACCCGTATTATGCGTTCAGAGCGCTGGACAGCATGCATGGTCATATATACCAGGCAATGAGCGTAGATGCCGCACTTATAATAAACGGCGTTCTTCAGCCCAAGCTGAGCAGGCAGCAGACAGAACGCGTTACGGCACTTGGGCAGACGAAACATGGCGATTTCATCATAATAAACGGCGTCCTCAGCCCGCAGATACTCAGCGAAAGGATGGAGAGACTCGGAGCAGACAACGCAGTCATTGTCGGTGAAGGAGGACTGTATACTGCCTTTGGCAGTCTGACACGGTTTACTTATGATACGGAACGGGTGAGCAATTTAATGTATTTTGCAACGCTGGGCAACCTGGGGGATACGAAATGAGCGGCTTTCTGTCAACGGAGCTTGCGTGCGGCATTCAGGTCAGAAGTCTTATAAGGCTTGCGCTGCTGGCAGCATATGCGGCTGTATTGCTGCGCGGCATGAAAAGAAGCTCCAAAAAGCGGATCAGGCTTCTTAAAATACTCTGCGCCGCATGCGCAGGAATGGGATTGGCTGAAATAGTTCTTCATTTTACGGCTCCGGGCAGTTGGATAAACAGAGAACAAGCCTATCCCTGCGGTCTTTTTGCGGGCTTCTGGCTTGGAGCTTACATCGGATCGGGAAGAAAATGGACCAGGCTTGGGAAATATGCGCGCCGACGTCTGTTTTTGCAGATGCTTTTGGCGTGCGCATATGTGTCCATGTACGACATTCCCGGGAGGACGAGCGAAAGCCTGATCGGATATACGGATAGTCTCGGTCTTCACCGTATCCTGACTTCTTTTTCTGCCGCCCTTGCGCTTGCGGTTTTGACTTTTACAGTTATTGCTGCCAGTTGTGTGGCTAAGGAAAAATTCAAACCTGACCCTGTGTGCTGCTGGGCATTGTTTAATGCTGTCATTTTGCCGTTTTACGCGCTTTCAGACAGTTTTCATATCAAAGTCCTGGGATTGGACATAGACATGTTCATAGGCGGCGCGTGTTTGGCTGTGCTGCTGCTTATTTATGCAAACAGGAAGACAAAAGACAGTTGTCTGCCACCGATGCTAAAGGCAGCTGCGTTTGCGCTGAGCCTTCTGCCTGTCGCGCTTATTATGCCTTTGACCGCAAATGGCTTTTTCTGGACGGCTATTATTCTGGGAACGCTAAGCATTGCGGTATTAATGTCACCTTTGTTTCCGTTTTTCAAGTGCCAAGGACGCGCAAATAATCGTTCAATCAAACGAAAGTATTCATAATACAGGAGGTCAGTATGGGAGCAGAGACTCGTGAGGACATCATTAATTTTACTGCAGCGGACAGATACGTTCAGCCAAAAGAGCCTGAAGTGCTCAAAAAGCTGGAGTGGTTCAAGGATCAGAAGCTGGCATTTATGGTACACTGGGGAGTTTACAGCCAGTTGGGTATGTGCGAAAGCTGGCCTATATCCGACGGCGACGCATATTGGTCTCGCCGAGGTTACACTTGGGAGAAGGACAGCGCCAAATTCCGCCAGCAGTACTTTGATATGAGCAAAACGTTCAATCCTATCAGGTTTGATCCTGAAGAGTGGGCGAATTTCGCATCAAAGGCGGGCTTCAGATACTTTATATTCACCACAAAGCACCATGACGGCTTTTGCATGTTCGACAGCAAATACTCTCCGTACAAAGTAACTGCTCCGGACTGTCCGTTCCACACGAATCCCAGAGCCAATATTGCCAGGGAGCTGTTTGACGCTTTTCGCAGCAAAGGCATAGCTATTGCTCCGTATTTTTCCAAGCCCGACTGGCATTGCCCCTGGTACTGGGCGCAAGGGCAGGAAAAGCCCGTCGCTTTTGACCGCAACCCGACCTACGATCCGCGTAAAAAGCCGGAAATATGGGATAAGTATGTTGAATTCACGCATAATCAGCTTACCGAACTTGTGGAAGACTACGGGCCTGTGGACATTCTTTGGCTGGACGGGGGTCAGGTCAGGCCTTCCAACGGACAGGATATCAGGCTTCACGAACTGGCGGAGAAACTCAGAAAAAACAATCCCGGTCTTATTTTCGCTGACAGGACGGTAGGCGGTGAGTTTGAAAACTATATCACGCCTGAGCAGACATTGCCCAAAACCATTCTTTCAGTACCGTGGGAAAGCTGCATTTCAATTGGCAACGGCTTTGCATATGGTTACGATGACGATTATAAACCGCCCAGGGAGTTAGTAAGGCTGCTGATCAATGTTGTGACACGGGGAGGCAACCTTGCGCTGAACCTTGGTGCGCAACCCGACGGCAGATTGCCGCGAAACGGGATGAAAGCCGCTTTGGGACTAGGCGAATGGCTTAAGTCTTACGGGGAGGCTATATTTGCGACCCGCGCTGTAAAAAGCGACTATGAGCACGGTGAATATGGCTTTACCTCGAAACGTGGAGAAGTATATGCGCTCAAGCCGATAAAAGAAGACGAGATCATACCTGAAAAAGTCCTTATACCCTGGAGCGGGAAGGAGAGCACGGCTTTCAGCGTGCAAAGCGGCTGCAAGTTAAACGCTCAGCGCATTGCGGGCGGCTTGAGCGTAACTCTTCCCGAGAGTGAACGCGAAGGAAAGCTGGCGCTTGTGATTAAGCTGGTTTGATGTGGAAACCTATAGTAAAAGAAGAAATATATAAGAAAGCGGCCCGACTGTCACGTCAGGCCGTTTTCTGCACTTGCTCTATGATCTTAAGCGCAAGCTCGAAGGCAAGGAATACGATCTTTGTTTTGTCGTCAAGCCGGGCTTCGCCTGAGATGCTTCTCGGATCCCAGGAGGAGTGGTCAAGGTTGTCTCCGGCATAGAAAAACTGGAAAAACTCAGTTCCCCTGAAATCGCATAGAGCCTGCATGCCGGCACACTCCATTTCTACGCATACAGCGCCCTGACTTTTTCTGCGGGCGACCTTCTCCCGGGTTTCTCTGTAACATGCGTCGGTGGTCCAGGTCGTGCCTTCCACAAATGGATAGCCGCATTCTGCAAGCACCTCTTTGAACTCATGCCTGTATTTTTTGTTTACCTGAATGATTTCGGCGGCTTTGGCGTAATGATAGCTCGTGCCTTCGTCACGCAAAGCTGATATGGGTATTATTATGCCGCAGTCCTCTATGGACTTATCCAGCACTCCGCAGTTTCCAAGCAGTATCAGCCTTTTGCTCCCCATGGCCATCAGATCTTCATACTGCGCCACACAGAGAGGTTCGCCTACATATGACTGAAAAAACGCAAGTCGTTTGCCTTTGTAGACGATTTCGTATACAGGATTGCGCCCGACGGCAGAGCGGAGTTCGCCGATCTGTTTTGCGTCAAACAGCGCCAGCACATTCTCGAACAGTTTTTTCGAAAAACATGAAACAGTGACCTCCGGAAAGTCCTCAAGATTTTTAACAGTCATTCCGGGGTCGATCACGGCGTTTTGACGATTATCAAATTCTTCAAGCAGCATGGCAGCTATTCCACCTTTATTATCGTAAACTCATAAGATACTGTTTATGAGCTTCGCTGACTCTGAAACTTTCCAAAGCTTTTTGAATGGCTTTTTTGTGCGTCCAGTCATCAAGCCTGTGTTCTTCAAAAAAGACTATGGATTCATCATATCTTTTCGCGAGCGCGGTAGCGAAAAACCAGGCGACCATCATTTTAAGGTAATAGTCCTCGCTTTTGTTTGACATGGCCAGCTCGAGGTATTCCTTCTTAAAGTCATCACCCAGGAACTCGTTCATGAGCATGCGGATGCCGAAACGCGCAGTGTAAACATGCTCAGACGCGATCCACTTCTTTATGAATGGGAGCAGTTTGCCATGGTTTTTTCTGAATGAAACAGGGGTGGATTGGTCGGAGACGGGCCAGCAGTCCACATACGGAAGAAATGCGTCGACCTTATGAACGCATTCTTCAAAGTCCTTTATCAGAGAGAGCACAAAAAAGTGCACAAGATTCTCTTCATAGTACTTGTGAGGAAGCTCACTCAAAAAGCTGTCCATACATGTGCTTGCAAACACCTCCCGAGCAATTTTCCGCAACTCAGGAGTCCTTACGCCAATAATGTTTTCAATCGGGATGTTTGGCACGAGTCTGGACTGGAACTGACGGTAGTTTTCATCTTTGACTTTCATCAGTCTATCAGAGATGGTCACAGATTAAACGGCCTCATTTCTTGATTGATATTGCAACAATTATAACGGTTCAGGCCCCGAAAAGCAAGGAAAAACCGCAGGGACGTTTCCTGCGGCTGAAAGGATTATGGTCTTACCTGGAAAGTATCACATAAATAGCGTGAATTGCCTGGGCTGTCAGCGCGCGTGAATTCAGGTCAAGCTTGCCGTCAGTTGTTTCCATTAAACCAAGTGCATGGGAAACGGCACAGCAGCCCTGCATATCCTCAGGAACTTCGGCCCAGTCTTCAGCGTCCAGCATAAATATCCCATTTAGATCAGCAACATTTTTGAAGCCGGCCAGAACGGTCATGGTACTTATGAGGTCGCCGCGGCTTACTGCCTTGCCGCATTTGAGGGAAATACCTGTCAATTCTTTGAATGAGGTCTCGATCTGCGCTTCGGTAAGCTGCCTGCCTTCCTCGTATCCGGCAGTCTGCAGGACCAGACGCATAAGCTGTTCTCCGGAAAGCTTGTCATCTTCGGTAAAGCCTGTCTCTTCAAGGCCTATGCCGAACCTGCCCAGAAGAACGACTTCATCTGCGTAAAGCATGCCTTCATCAGCTTTATAAGAGTAGGGCTTTCGGCCTGAGCTTCCGTATGTATACCCGTATGAAGTAACTGCGTCCACTGCATATGGGAGATCGTTACCGGTAAAGCTGTAGCACAGCCTGAGCGTCTGCTTGTTCGAACTCTCGTCGCCCGGGAGCGGCAAGGAGCGGTACATCAGCTCTATGCTGTTTTTCCCCAGGTATGAGTTCCTTGCCGTGTCCAGTGGAATGATCGCGTCCGGGGCGATATCGTAAAACTCCTGTCCGTCATTCCAGGTCACCATCAGATCAGTGACAAAGCCGTTTTTGTCAAAGCTGACAGAGATGGAATTCTGCCTGAAAGGGAATCCATTGTATGCCCGGAAATAATTGAATGAAACACTGACTACATTGCCCTGTGCTGTTTCAGCGACGACAGAAGTAGGGGAAAGGAGTTCGTCTGTATAATCGGCGTAGTATTTGCGTAGAAATGCGTCTGCAGTTTCAATGGCTCCGGTATCAGCATTTTCGCTTGTGCGCAGCGGCTGATCTGTATTACTGTAAGTATTCAGGCTGACAACACGGCCGGTCTGGGCATCTACAGTAAGGTATTTGGTGGTATAGCCATCTCTTTCGCTGCCTTTTTGATAAACGAGGTGCGCCATGGGAAGCTTATTCCTCAGGAAATAGCTGAAGGAAACAAGCCGGAAATCGTTTCCAAGGTCGAATTCGGGGATCCTTCTTATTAGTGCGTCTATTTCAGAGCTGTTCTTTGCGTCTTCGTAAAGCGCTATGCCATTTCTTTCAGCCTCGCTTAATTCCACTTTACTTGCTGTTGCATAACCCATATCCATGGAACCTTCGTATTCTGCAGCATCTTCATCGGCACTTGTTGCGCCGGAAATCTGATTATCAATAACGATCAAGTTTCCGGTATAAGCATCGGCTGCCAGAAGGTTAGCGCTTTTGGGCACATAAACAAGCTTAGCCATATCTTCTGGGTCTATAACGGAGTAGAGCAATTCCATCTCGCAGGCATCCAGCAGCGTCTCGCGTACTTCGGAGGGGGGAACGAGCCGCTCGTTGTCAACGGCTTCCGAGGGATATGTCAGCTCGCTGTAGGCATCGGATCGATAAAAGTTGGTGACCTTACCGGTAATGTTATCTATCTCTATACGGTATAAGATATCAGTTAACACACCATTGAAGGTCAGATAACCGCTGGCGCTGGTTTCGGAATAGTATTCCCGGGAAAGCCCGGGCAGGAAGCTGTTTTGAGAATAGCCCCAGGCATCTTTTACCATGACACGCTCTGCGAAGTCGATGGCGATCGCCTGCAGCGCATCTACAGTGTACCTGGGCAAACGCGCGTTCATAAGGTTGCTGATACTGTTGTTTGCATCTGTATAGCTGTAGCTGTTGTAGCTTAAGATGGTTCCGTCGGGCTTTGCCATGACACTTACAGAGCTGTCTTCGCCTTGCCAGTTAAGGTACCAGCTGCCGTATGACAGGTTGCCGGTGAAATCAGTATAATCGTCGGGTATATCCAGTACGGTTTTTACATTGAGCGTTATTCGGCTCATTGCGTCAGTAAGGGCTTCCTCACTAAGCGCACAAAAGCATGCGAGGGCCAGAGAAAAGACCAGAATAAGGGAAATAAGCTTTTTCATAACGCGCTCCTTTTCTTTGATTACGCTTTTTTAGACGGGAATCATCTGACGTTGTTCCGTTTTGCTGATTGAAATCAAAGCATAAATGTGTTAAAATGACAAAAAAACAGGGCGGTATGAAAATGGCTGAAAGAGACTTAACGAAACTTCGTCCGATAAAGATCACCCCGGACTATACCTGCCAGGCGGCAGGCAGCTGCCTGATTGAATGCGGAGGCACCCGCGTCATATGCACTGCGTCAGTCAGCGAGGGAGTCCCTCCCTTCAAAAAAGGCACTGGCTGCGGCTGGCTTACTGCAGAATACGCGATGCTTCCCGCTTCAACAGGCAAACGCAAGGAACGGGACGGGATCAAAAAAGATGGGCGCGGAGTCGAGATCCAGCGCCTGATTGGCAGAAGCCTCAGACAGGCGATGGATCTATCCAGGCTCGGAGAACGTACGATCTACATAGACTGTGATGTGCTGGAAGCAGATGGAGGCACTCGAACCGCTTCCATAACAGGCGGATTCGTGGCGCTGACGCTTGCGGTAAACAAGCTGCTGGAGAAAGGAATAATCAAGGATTCTCCTGTCGTCCGCCAGATCGCTGCTGTCAGTGTTGGCGTGGTGGACAAGCAGCCTGTACTTGATCTGGAATACGCGAACGACTCCAGGGCGGATGTGGACATGAACGTGGTCATGAGCCGGGACAGCACTGGGAAAATGGAATTTGTGGAGGTGCAGGGCACCGGAGAAGGGCACACCTTCAGCAAATCGCAGCTGGAAACGCTGCTCAAGCTGGCCGAAAAAGGAATCGGGCAGCTTATGAAAAAACAGTTTTCGGCGTTGGGCGAAAGAGCACAGATCATTGGGAAAAAGCCCAAACTGTATGTGGCGACTCACAACTTCGGGAAACTTAAGGAAATACGCGGACTGTTGGGCGAGAGGTTCGATATTTGCTCTTCAGCGGAGGCGGGGGAGTATGATGAACCTGAAGAGACCGGTGAAACGTTCGCGGAAAACGCTATGATAAAAGCAAAAGCTTTGTTTGAGAAAACAGGATGCGCGACTTTGGCCGATGACTCGGGCCTTATAGTTGACGCGCTGGACGGACGTCCGGGAATAAGGTCCGCGAGATACGCGGGAGTGCAGGGCGACAGCGATGCCAACAACGCCAAGCTCCTGGATGAGTTAAAGGACGTGCCCGCCCCCAGGACCGCACGTTTCGTATGCAGCATGTGCCTTATGCGGCCCGGTCACTCGCCCTTACAATGTGAAGGCGCATGCGAAGGAGAGATCGGCTTTGAAAAGCTGGGAGAAGGCGGTTTTGGCTACGATCCGCTGTTTATCTCTTCTGAGCTGGGAGGACTCAGTTTTGCTCAGGCAGGTCTGGAAATGAAGCAGAAAGTTTCTCACAGGGCAAAAGCGCTGCAGCTTTTGTGCGGAATGCTGGACGCTGAATAAGAAAACAGGGGAGCATCGCTCCCCTGTAAAGCAGGATCGGGGTATCAGTTGAACGGGGTCGAAACGGCCCTATTTTTATTTTCTTCGGCTTCGGGAAGAATGCAAGTAAAGGTGTATTCACCGCTGTCCAGATTTTTTGGCTCCATGCCGGGTAAAGATAGAGATGCAGTGCAGCCAAACGGCACAGCGCAGGTATAAGTCAGTTCCTTCCCATTAATTAGGCTCCATTCTGCGCGCCATTCGCCGGAAACCGATTCGAAGCGCGCTTTCACGCTGCCAAGAACCTGGTTGACGTGAGGTTCCAGCTTGGCTTTAGTGAACCCGGGCGACAGGGGCGCTATGCCGGCTACGTCCTGATACAGCCAGTGCACGATGGAACCGTAGGAATAGTGGTTCAGGCTGTTCATTCCGGTGTCGGATATAGAACCGTCCGGCAGCACGGAGTTCCAGCGTTCCCAAATTGTGGTGGCGCCCATTTTTACTGCGTAGAGCCATCCGGGATATTCCTCGTTTAGGAGCAGTTTGAACGCCTTGTCAGCGTATCCTGCGCCGGTGAGCTCTTCGCACAGCAGCGGGGTGCCTACAAAACCGGTTTCAAGCATATCCTCGTTGGATGTAAGCTTGTCCGCCAGATCTTTCTTTATACGGGCGGGGTCGGTTGACAGCCCATGGCGCAGTGTGAGCAGATACGCTGTCTGTGTAGGTACGGCGCAGCGGCCTGTGGGCGTAAAGTATTCTTTGCGTATTTCTTCCAGTATGCTGTCCGCGAGCTTTTTGTAATGCTCTTGCGCCTGAGTGTCTCCTATGACTGCTGCGGCTTTGGAAGTCAGCAGGGCGCTGTACCGGAAATATGTCAAAGCGATAAATGCCCTGTCAGTAGCGCCTACAAAACCTTTTGCCGCCTTTGGGCAGTCAAGCGCGAGCCAGTCTCCAAAGTGGAAATGATTGCGCCAGGAATGATTGTCGTTCTCAAGACGTTCCAGAAAGTCCACCCAGCCTCTCATGCTTGCAAACTGGTTTTCCAAAATGGACTTATCCCCGGTAAACTCGTATACGGTCCATGGGATCACGCAGGCGGCGTCTCCCCAGGCGGTAGAGCTGCCTTTATTAAGGTCGAAAGAGGGCACTACAACGGGCACTTCTCCGCCTGAAAGCTTCTGCTCCTCGTACAGATCGTGAAGGTATTTGGTGTAAAACGCGGCGCAGTCTCTCTGATAGCAGGCGGTGGGAGCAAATACCTGCGCGTCACCCGTCCAACCCAGGCGCTCGTCACGCTGAGGGCAGTCGGTGGGAACATCCAGGAAATTGCCCAACTGTCCCCATTCCGCGTTGTGGATAAGCTGGTTGACCAACGGATTTCCGGTAGAAAGCCAGCCCGTGCGCGGTATCTCAGAGTACAATACCAGCGCAGTAAAGTCTTCGGGTTTAAGCGCTCTCACGCCTTCGACTTTCACGTACCTGAAGCCGTAGAAGGTGAACTTCGGCTGAATAACGTGTTGCTTGCCGTCGGATACGTAGATATATTCAGCTTTGGCGCTGCGCAGGTTATCCCGATAAAAATTCCCTTTTTGAAGGATCTCTCCGAATTGGAGATGAATAACGGCGCCTTTCGGTTCGTCGATCCTCATGCGGAATATACCTGTCATGTTCTGGTGCATGTCCAGAACGGTCTCACCTGCCGGAGTAATGATAAGCTCAGGTGAGATCTCCTTGCGGATCCTGACCGGGGTGGACAGCCTTGGAGTAAGCACGCCCTTGGGAGGTAGCGTGATCTGCGCCTGAATGGCGTTAATAGGAAGCAGAGTGTCGTCGACCTGCTCGCCGTCATAGATGCCGGAAAAATAGATGTTGCTGCGTGTCACCATCCAGTTTTCGTCGGTGCCAATGATCTCTTCGCTACCGTCAGAATATGTCAGGACCAGATCACACAGCAGCTTCCAGCTGTCTCCGTAGAAAGGAGGTTTTTTTGTGTCTCCGCCGAAACGGCTTTTGTACCAGCCGTTGCCAAGCAGCACGCTGATGGTCGAGGTCTTGCTGATAAGGTCGGTAACGTCGTATGTCTGATACTGTACCCAGGCATTGTAGTTGTTGCAGTAAGGCGTCATGTATTCGTCACTTACACGTATGCCGTTTATCGAAGCCTCATATGTGCCCAGACCGCAGATATACAGCCTTGCCGAGGCAACTGGTTTTTTAGGCGCGAAGTCTTTTGAAAAAATGGGCAGGCGGGAATCCGAGTCGTCGCAACCAATCCATTTTCCTGTCCAGCTTTCGCCCATGCGGGAAGTTTCAAACAAGTTTACACCGCTTAAGGCTTCTTCACCCGCGTCGCTTTTTACGCTTACCTGCCAGGTATAGCGGGTTCGGGGGGACAGTTCGATATCAGGGCAAGCACACAGATTGTTCAGCTCAGTCCAGCCGGTGTCTACGAGCGTTTGACCCGCTTTACGTACTGTGAGCCTTGAAGCAACTGCATTCTTGCCTTTCGCATCACATACCGTCCAGGAGAACACAGGCTTGCCCAGCTCATAGCCTATGGGATCAGTTATATGGTTGACTTTACAGTTGATAATCCGCATATCACGCCTCCCGTTTCTTTTGTTGTATTATTATAGCATAACATCGGCTGGTTTGAAAAGGATGAGAGAAAAAACGCCGCCGTTTTGTTCAAACGGCGGCGGAGCGGGTCAGTGTGATCAATCCTTGCTGATCACTTCTTCCGGCTGAGCATAGCCGGCTATGTCAAGCTCTGCGATGCTCATGATTTTGGTCTGACCGTCAAGGCTTTCGTAGATATACACCAGTGCGTAATAGGGCTGAGCGCCGGGATACACGACGGTTGCGCGGGCGAGGAAGCAATGATTCTGCCCGGCAACTATCTGGCTGCCCAGATAGGCGACAGGCACGTAGTCTACACCAACCAGCTCTTCGAGAGCTTTGTTAAACAGCTCAAGACGTTCTTCTGTGACTTCAGAGTCAGAGGAAGCTGACCAGCCTCCCAGAGTATCAAGGCCCTCGCCAAAAGCGGAGAACAGTGACAGCACAAGCACGAGAGCTAAAACAGAAAACTTTTTCATAACATGGACTCCTTTCGCGACCTTGATTTATTACAGTCTTTATGACGCCTTGGAGACGTAATAGTTCCCAAAGATCAAGTTAACTGCTGGTTAATCATTTTTATTCTCAGGATCTTTCTTAATGTTTTCCCGAAAAAAGAATCCATGAGGGAGATGTACTCGGCTGGCCTAATTTCGCATCCCGCGCCCATGGCCGAATAGATCATCGAGGCTTCCTGTATACGGAAAGGGAGATCGACGAGGCCGCAGGATAGGTAAAAATTGTGCCGTCTGACTCTCTCATCATAATTTGGCGCCGTTTTTTCCAGGGACTCAAGTGCGATAAAAAAGCGCTTGCCGTTATATCTTTTTAAAAGCAGTTTTATCGTTTCAGTGCCAAGACCCATTCCGCGGCAGTCTTCGCGCACTGCAAAGAAAAAAAGATACGCAAGCCGGTCGTCAGTAATGACGTAGGCAAATCCGACGTTTTCACCGTCATTATCCAGGGTAAGCAGCTCAGAACTGCCTTTTTCTGCCCTGTGTCGCAGCATGGACCAGGGGAAGCGTTCGCAACGCGGGAACGCGGAAAGATACAGCCTGCGGTGAGCCTGAAGGCTTGAACGGTCAAAATCAACGAGACGCAGCATAGGCGCTTCCTTCGAGAATATTGATCACGTCTCCTGCCAGATATACGCTCCCTGCGCAGATCACAAGCCCGTCATCGCCGGCAAGCGCATTGGCTTTATCAAACGCCTGACGGACGTCGCCAAACGCGTGACAAGGCTTGTAAAAACGCGTTGCGAGTTCTTTCGCAGACATTGCGCGGGGCCAGGCGACATTTGTTGCTACGATCTCATCAGTGAATCCCTGAAATATGGCCGCGCAAGCGTCTACTTGCTTGTCTTTCATCATCCCGATAAGCCCTACGCGTCTGCGTCCGTGAAAGAACATTTCCGCGTATTCTTTCAGCGCTGTCATGCCCTGCGGGTTATGTGCGCAGTCGACAAGAGTATTGCCCCGGAGATCCAGACGCCCAGCCCAGCGAGTTTTTGATACGCCTGCGGCAGCTTTTTCCATGTCGATATTAAGCAGATCCAGGCCTGTGAGAGCCAGCGAAGCGTTGTAAGCCTGATATGCGCCTGCCATGCAGATGTTTATTATTTCAGATCCTCTCAGCGGGAGGTCGAGCGCGAAGCTGCAGCCGTCAACAGTCTGCGATATTATGGACGGTAGTGCGCTCTGATAAAGTGGCGCACCGATCTGGCTGGCGTGGGATGAGAAAACACTAAGTATGCTTTCGGACTGGGGCATCACAACGCAGGTAACGCCCGGACGCATGATCCCTGCTTTCTCTTTCGAGATCTCCTCCACAGTATTGCCCAGTACGGACATATGGTCAAGCCCAATGGCAGCAATAAGGCTCAGATCCGTGTCCAGCGCGTTGGTAGCGTCAAGCCTGCCGCCCAAACCGACTTCCATCACGGCGTAATCGGTGCCTTTGTCGGCATAGTACATACAGGCAAGGGCTGTAAGCAACTCGAATGTCGTAGGGAAAACTCCTTCGTTTGTCAGTTCGGTACAGGCAGAGTGCAGCAGATTTGAATAATGGACAAGCTCATTGTCGCTGACAGGCGATCCGTTGAGCATTATCCTTTCATTGAAGCGGCGCAGATAAGGAGAGGTAAATAACCCGACGCTGTAACCGCATTCCATAAGTCCGCCGGCAAGGAAGGCGCTGACGGAGCCCTTGCCGTTGGTGCCCGCAACATGAAGCACCTTACCCATATGCTTTTGAGGAGAACCGAGTTTATGCAATAAGGCGCGGACGTTTTCAAGTCCGCGCTTTTCACCCTTCCAGCGTTCGCCGTTTATCCAGTTTTCAGCCTCAATGGCGGAAGTAAACTTGTCTGAGGTCATAGTTTAAGAGCTGCCAGCCCAACTTTTTTGCGAACCTTAAGCATCGTCCGATAGGCGATGGACTGTGCGCGTTCCCTGCCGGAGACCATAACGCTTTCAAGATATGCCTTGTCCTTGTTTATGCGGTCATATTCCTTTTGAATGGGTTCCAGGGCGGCGATCACGCAATCGGCCACCGCGTCTTTGAACTGTCCGTAGCCCTTGCCTTCAAAATCGGCCTCGATCTGATCCATGCTTTTTCCGCTCAGAGCGCTTAAAATGCTCATAAGGTTAGCCACACCTGGACGTGTCTCGGGCTCGAATCTTACCGTCGCTTCGCAGTCCGTTACTGCGCGGCGCAGCTTCCGGCGGATCACATCCGGCGGATCGATGATCGCGATATAGCACTCATCCGGATCGGATTTGCTCATTTTGCGGGTGGGATCCTGAAGGCTCATTATTCTGGCGCCCACTTTGGGGAAGTAGCCTTCAGGCACTGTGAACACGTCACCGTAGACCGCATTGAACCTGAGGGCGATATCCCTTGCCAGTTCCAGATGCTGCTTCTGGTCAGCACCGATTGGGACCAGGTCGGTGAGGTATAAAAGTATATCCGCAGCCATAAGCACAGGATAAGTGAAAAGGCCGGCGTTTATATTGTCTGCGTGCTTTGCGCTTTTATCTTTGAACTGGGTCATGCGGTTCAACTCGCCCATATAGGTAAAGCAGTTGAGTATCCATGCAAGTTCGGCATGCTGCGGCACCTGGCTTTGGAAATAAATGATATTCTTTTCAGGGTCAAGACCGCATGCAAGGAATATGCTCATGGTCCTAAGACAGGCTTTGCGAAGCTCGGCGGGATCCTGTCTTACGGTAATGGCATGCATATCGACAATGGAGTAGAGGCAGTCATATTCATTCTGGAGCAGGCCGAAATTCCTCAGCGCGCCGATATAATTGCCCAAAGTCAAATTGCCGGTAGGCTGGATGCCGGAAAAAATGCGTTTTTTTGGTGCTTGCTGTTCCATATCTTTTTCTGAGTTCTCCAAAGTTTTTGTGCTATTATACTCTTAATTCAAGTGTTTTTCAAGCTTTTGATACCGAGTTCGCTGTGAAAAAAGTAGTAGACGGAAAGGATCGAAGAGCATACGACCCACCCCAGCGGATACGCAAGCGCGATAACGAGGCGGCTTGAAGGGAACAGGTTTGTGAAAGAGAACAAATACAATTGTCTGAAAACCACAAAACCGCTGAGCATTATTACAGTGGGCGCAGTGGCGCGGCCGATCCCTCTTAGTGCGCCGGCGAAAATCTGGTTAAAGCAGATCGTGACGTAGAATGGGGAGATGACGAGCACGAAAAAGCGCCCGTAATCCATAACGCCCGTGTCCTTTGCGTGAATGAAAATGCCAAGCAGGGGACGGTTTAACAGCATGAGCAAGCCGGCAAGGAAGGCTGTTACGCCAAGACTGAGTATCATCGCCTTCTTTACGCCTTCTCTGGCTCTGGCTTCCAGATCAGCGCCCCAGCATTGACCGACAAAGGTAGTCGACGCCATCGCGATCGCCTGCACAGGTACGACCAGAAACGAATCCAGACGATTATATGCGGTCCAACCCGCCATCCCGTCCGCCATAAGGGAGTTGATGTATGCCTGAACAAACACGTTGGAAAAAGAAGTGAGCGCGGTCTGTATGCTGGTCGGAAGGCCCAGAGCCAATATTTTAGAGAACACATCCCTGTGAATGGCCAGCTTCGTCAGGCGAAGGCGATAGGCACGGTCGCTTCGCAAAAGCACCCAAAGCACCATACCTGCGCTGACTGCTTCCGAGATTATGGTAGCGTAGGCGACACCGTCCACTTTCATGCCAAATCCAAGCACAAACAGAAGGTCCAGCGCGGTGTTTACTATTGCTGAAACGATCAGGAACACGACAGGACGGGTAGAATCGCCCACGGCACGAAGAATGCCCGTGCCCATGTTGTAAATAAGCAGGCCGCTGACACCGTAAAAATAGATCTGAAGGTACAAAAGCGCGTCATCCTGAACTGTTGGGTCGGTATTGGTTATCTCAAGCAGAGGCTTTGCAAAGATCAATCCCAGCGCGGTGCCCAGTACGCACAGCACCAGTGTGACCATCATTGTTGTGTGCACCGCACGTGAAAGTCGGGCATCGTCACGCGCGCCGTATGCCTGAGAGATCACAACGCTGGCACCGGTAGCAAGACCTGCGAAAGTCCCCACAACGGTATTGATTATGCTTGAGTTGCAGCCTATCGCTGCCAGCGCTTCCTTACTGACGAACTGGCCTACTACCCAGGCGTCCACAGTGGCGTAAAGCTGCTGAAACAACAGTCCCAGCAGCATAGGTACCGAGAATTTCAGCAGCTGTCCCCAGATATTGCCACGGGTCATGTCTGTGTCTGTGCGTACGGCCATATATACCTTCCAGCATAAGTGTTAGCTTGAATTATAGTATGTATATAGGAATTTTCAAGCTGCGGAGTGTTAAGCTTGCGCTTGCATTGGTTCAGGAAAAGTGATATACTCAAATCAGTATAAAATTGGAGCAGTATTGATGAGTTTTTTTAAAAGACTTTTCGGAAGGAACAAAAACGTAATAGAGCTTACTGCAGAAGAGCTGTCGGAGCCGGTGCGTCAGGCTGAACCTGAACCCCAGCCGGTGCCTCAGCCCGAACCTATAAAAAACTTTACGCTTGACGGAGCGGTTTTTTTCGCCGCCGCATCTCTTGATGAAGCCCGAATGACAGTTAGACTTTCGCTCAGGAATTCAACAAAAGGGTTTACTGAAAGCGAGGACGCTTTCGACGTAAACTTTACTGAAGCGATAAACGCTTCAGCCACACTTGGAGAATTCGAGCATTCCCAGGCTTCCGGGATCAAGATGTCGGAGCGGGAAACACAGGCGTTTTCGGGGTTTCGATATGCTCTCAAACTTGCCTTTTTGAGCCACGACGATCAGGAGCTTGAATCATCAGTGAGAGAATTGCTGATCTCATTAAACACTGATTTGCATGGGCTTTGCGTGCTTAACTGGGAGAGCGTGTGCCTGTTTGAGGAAAAAGAGCCTGAATCAGCCGGAACGCCTGAAAACACGACCGAAAAACCTGCTAAGGCAGACGGAAGCAGGAGCAAGAGTTTAGCCGCGCTGAGCGCACACGCCATCAACCAGCCGGTTAACGCGAAAGAAGGCCAGCTCGGACCTGAAAACTATCCCAGAAATGAAACGGACGTGCTCAAAAGGGTCGCGGGTCTTTTGTTTTCAGCGCTGACCGCACTGGCCGCGCCTTTGCCGGGCCAGACGCTTCCCGCCGGGAGATTCTCACAGCTGCTTACCAGGCTCAGCAATAAGTATGCCGTGAAGGATTCACTGACTGTCAAGGAAGCGGAATATGTCAAACACCCGGGCCAGGAAGGCCGGGCATCGATGTGTCTGAAAAGCGAGGCGGCAGCGCTGCTGCTGTGGTATCTGGGTCTATGGGAACTTCCCTGGGCTGATACCCCCAGCGAAACTGTGGAATTGGCAGGCACGCTCAGTCCTGCCGGCATAGAGGAAACACTTTCAAGAGCGCGTTTAAGGAGCAGGTCAGAGATCGAGGATATGTACGATCTCACTATCTGCCAGCATTGGCTCAGCGTCAGGATGAGCCTTAATGAGTTAAGGAATAATCCGCTTGACCCGGATATCGTTTACGCCAGGCATTATGCGCTCAACTGGCTCATGCGGGTGGGCGGCAAGAAAAAATGGGACAGTGTGGTGCCCACTACCTGACGAATGCTGTATGGTTTTTTTCAGGGAAGACTTAAGCGACGCAGAGATAACGCTTAAACTTGTACGCACGTCTGAAGGGCAGCCGGACAGAAACTATTTGCCATCGTACTGTTTCAATATCTGTCTGGCAGATGGAACATACCTGGGCTATTGCGACTTCAGGGTAGGACACAATGAGAACACTTATTACGGCGGCAATATCGGCTATACGATAATAGAAGAGCACAGAGGGCATCATTATGCTTCAAAAGCCGTAAAGCTGCTTTTGGGGCTTGCTGAAAGACATGGATTGGACTATATTCTGATCACTTGCCAGCCTGATAATATAGCCTCTTCCAAAACCTGTGAGCGGGCAGGCGGTGAACTGATCGACACTGTTTCCATACTTGAAAACAACGAAATGTACCAAAGGGGCAGAAAGAGCGTAAAGGTCTACAGATTCACGCTTTGACCGGTCAATACAATAAACAAGGCGGATACCCGTTAGCGGGTATCCGCCTTAAGCATGAAAGTTTTATTCCTGCTCGGTAGGGAGGAGC
Source organism: Clostridiales bacterium (assembly GCA_024684375.1). GTDB lineage: Bacteria > Bacillota > Clostridia > Christensenellales > Aristaeellaceae > RUG14130. The sequence goes on along the minus strand of JAIKWZ010000042.1, from coordinate 70,212 downwards.
TTATCACGGAAACGCTCGATTGAATAGAGCGCACCGTCGGCCTGCTTCTGCAGGTTCTGGAAGGAGCCTTCCACCTGGGTCTGGAGCTTGTCCAGCAGCAGCAGGCTGTCCTCGACCGCCTGGCGCCGCGTTTCGTTAGCCTCTTTGCGGGCCTTTGCGCGCAGCTCATTGGCCTCTTTATGGGCGACGCGGGTCACCTCATCCTGACTTACCAGCTTCTTTGCCTGCGCCTTGGCTTTGGCAATGATCGAATCAGCTTCCTGCTGGGCCGCGGCTAATATTTCTTCCTTTCTGGCCTTGGCTTCGGCGTCGATCCTGCGGGCAGCCTTTTCAGCATCGCTCTTAAGCCTGCTGGCCTTATTAAGCGCCAACTGTACCTTGTTGTCAGCGATCTGCTCGGCGTTGGAGAGGATTCGGTTTTTCTGACGGTTGGTGTGATACGAATACTCTATGCTTGTGGGAATATTCTGCTTGATATTGTCGATTATCTTCATGCACGCCTCGGCGTCTACCCGGGGCTTTGAGATGAATGAGCCGCCTTCCGGGTTGGCGATAAGGTCAGTAAGATAATCCAGCAGGGTCATAATGTATTCGCTCTCGTCGGGCTCGACCACGTCTTCGCCCTCGTTCTGAGCACCGTCCTCGGTACCGTAGTCCTGCTCGGGGACTTCGTCATCGGGATATTCGTCCTCGTATTCGTCAGAATACTCTTCATCTTCGGACTGCTCCTGCTCAGCGGGCTCGTCATACTCCTCCTCGGAGAAATCCTCGTCTTCGTATTCCTCCGCAACCTCTTCAGGCTGTTCGGGGGCTTTCTTGGGCTCTTCCTGTTCGTCTAACCAGTCACTCATGGGTCTAACACTCCTTTTTTAGGGCGGTTTGTATATGATTCAAAACAGTTTCGGGAACAAATTTGCTTACGTCTCCTCCGAGCTGGGCGATCTCGAGCACAAGACTGGAGGATACCTGGGACAGAGACTGCCTGGCAGGCAAAAGCAGCGTATCCACGCCGCACAGCGCGAAATTCATGTCTGCCATTTTCTTTTCGTAGTCATAGTCAGAGCTGTCTCTTACGCCGCGTACGAGCATGTGGCAGCCCAGCTTCTGGGCGAGAATGGAAGTCAATCCGCTTCCCTGGATAAGCCTGACATTTGGAAGCGTGCCCACACATTCCTGAAGCATATCTATACGCTCGGAAGGGGAGAATAGATATGTTTTGTCTGGGTTTGCCATTACGGCCACATACAGCGTCTCGAACATGGGTGCGCTTCGCAGGATTATATCTATATGGCCGTTGGTTGGCGGAGAAAAGCTCCCGGCAAACAGTCCGTTCAAAGTTTTACTTCCCTTCTGAGCAACTCGATAACCGTATCAGAATAATTGCGGGATCTTATTACCTCAAATCCCTCCGGATAAACGAAAGAAGCGTTCTTGCGTTTTTCCACAACGGCAATGGCTTCGCTGCCAAGCATATCATGCTCCAGCAGATAGCTGAGTCCGGTCGTATACGCGCATTCCTCAGCATAGGGCGGATCGAGGAACACCAGGTCAAACTTTTTATCCGACAGCAGTTTAAGCGCGACGCGGTAGTCCGCCTTGATCAACGTGACCCGATCAGTCTCTCCAAGCAAGGCGTTGATATTTGTTTCGATCGCTTTCTGAGCAGGGCGTGAGATGTCGCATATATAGACCGATTCGGCGCCTCTGCTTATTGCCTCTAAAGCCAACGCACCGGTGCCGCCGAACAGGTCAAGCACCGTAGCCCCAGGTACGTATAGCTGGATCATGCTGAAAAGCGCTTCCCGGATCTTATCCTGCGTCGGGCGCGTCGCCAAACCTTCCGGAGCGGCAAGACGTCGGCCTTTAAACTCTCCCGCGATGATCCTCATATATTATAACAGCTCGAGTGATCAAAAGCAACTATATTTGCGGTTTCGCGGGGCGGAAACCTTTGTTCTGTTTCCTCATTCGGCGCTGCTTTTTGCGGGAACCAGACATCATGGCATTCAGAGTGCGTTTCCTGAGACGGGGTCCCTGAAGGTAGCCGATGAGCATCGCAAGAGGCGGGAAGATGCTGAAGGGGATGTACAGTATCCTCATCAGAGTTAGACTGCTTGAGTCTGAAGCGAAGGCGTAGGTGCTGATTTTGCCTGCGGCAGAGATTATTCCGTTAATGTCAGGGCCGCCGTAGTCTATTCCCTTTAAGACGGCTTTGCCTGCTTCCATCGCGCCGCTGATGTCAAGCTTGACAAGAGAATTCATCCACACTGTCAAAAACGCCTGAGGAAGGAAAACGATCCTTGTAATGGTACCTAACGTGTTTTCGCTGGCTGATGAAGGGGCGAAAATCAGGTTAACAACAGCAAGGGCGACCAGAGGCAAGCTGAGGATAAGAAAAGCAATGACTCCTTTTTTGGGTTCATACATGCTTTTCAGCACTCGGCTTTCAGGCTGTTTGCCTTCCTGCTTTAAGCGCAATACCATGTCAGAAACACCGACCTGGTGTTCACCGGCAGTTGCGCCTTCAGCGTACATGAGCACCAAAAATGCGAAATACAGCAGCCCGCTGAGTATCACGCCCAGTACTGCCGAACCCGCAAACGCGGCTATCGCGCAGACAATCGCCATCACGATGTACAGACCCAGACCCTTTACTACAAGCTCTCGCATGATAAATCAAACCTCATTCGTTAATCCAGTTTTTTTCGACCCGCCCTGAGAAGCCAAGCATGATCTCGTAAGGGATCGTGCCCGCAAGCTCAGCCAATTCGTCGGGAGTTATGCGTTCATTTCCGTCCCTGCCCAGCAAGACAACAGTGGATGCGCAGTCCGCCTCAGGTATATCGGTCACATCGCACATCATCATATCCATGCAAATATTTCCTACGACTGGAGCGCTTTTTCCGTGCAGGAGGACACGGCTTTTGCCGCTGAGTATGCGCGGATATCCGTCGCCGTACCCGCAGGGGATCGTCATTATGCGGGAAGGCCGCTTAGCGATGAATGCGCGGCTGTAACCGACGCTTTCACCGGTGGAAATCGTATGGAAAGCAACAGGATGCGTGACAAGCTTCTGCGCGGGAAAGATATCGTTCTTAAGCGCAGCAACCCCCGTGCCGTATAGCGCTATACCCGCTCTGACCATGTCAAACTGGTTTTCAGAAACCAGCATCGTTTCGGAAGCGGCGGCATGACACATTGGGTGATAGCCTGCCTGGTTTACCTGTTTTATTGCGGAGGAAAACGCATCACGCTGCACAGATGTGAACGCGGGATCCTCACCGTCGGCAAAATGCGTAAACAGCTCACACAATATCAGACGGTCCCCGCAGCTGTTTTTCAGATAGTCGAGCGCTGAGGCAAGCTCATCTTTTCCGCGAAAGCCAAGGCGGGTCATGCCTGTATCTATCTTAAGAGCTACGCGGACACGGCTGTCATGCGAACTTGCCGTCTCGTTGAGCAGTTTCAACCCGTCTGAGGAAGCTGCGGTCAAAGTCAGTTCCTGGTCGATGCCGGCCTGCGCGTCTTCTGATCCGGTACATGCACCCAGCACAAGTATCGGAAGGGTGATGCCTGCGCTTCTTAGCTCGCAGCCTTCAGGTACGGTGGCAACCGCGAAACAGTCTGCTGTTCCGGAAAGAGATCTTGCGACCTGCGCCGCGCCGTGCCCGTATGCGTCCGCTTTCACGACAGCGAGCATTCTGACTTTATCGGGCAGCCTTTTGCGTATGGCAAGGGCGTTCAGACGGATCCGTTCCAGATCTGTCACAAGCTCAAGTCGTTTCACAGGGAATGGACCTCAGCGGGAGAGACCACCTGAACGTAGTTTTCTCTAAGCGCGATCTCGGCAAGCAGGTTATCACTAAGTTTAAACACTATCAGCGCGTCAAAACCGGCATTCCTCAAAAAGGAGTACAGGTATTCCACGGAAATGTCTTCTTTCTCAATTATCGAAAGCACATCCGCCAAGCCGCTGGGCCGGTCAGGTACCCTTACTGCAAGCACATCCACGAGCCTGACTGTGTAGCCGGAGCTCTTAAGGAGTTCAAAAGCGTTCTTTGGCCTGTCGATTATCATGCGGCACACGCCGAAATTGTCGGTTTCGGCTATGGCGAGCGCGTAGATGTTGTATCCTGCCCTGCCAAGCAGAGTCGTAAGCTCGGCTATGCTGCCTTTGCGGTTTTCAACAAAAACGGAAACCTGAGTTATCTCCATGTGTCCGCCTCACAGAAAAAACTATCAATTATTATATCAAATCAGCCGGCTTATGGCAAGCTTGCAAGCGTAAAAAAGCCCGTTTCAAGCGTTAATATTTGTAAACTGATTGACTAAGCGCTCAAAACAGCCGTATAATATGAAAGACAAATGAACAGTCGGTGCATCTGCGCCATTGACGCGGCATTCCTCCGGGATGAGGGATGCCATAGGAACCGGATGAGATTTCCGGGCTGTCCCAGCAACCGTGAAGCTGATAAACGCGCATGGAACATTTTCCTAAAGTCACTGCCAAGGCGGGAAGACGCGCAAGTAGGATGAAGTTAAGCCGGGAGACTTGTTTGCACCGTGAAGAGCCTGATCCCCTGGGTATGGGATACGCTTCCGGCCGTATGGAAACACGGCTGGGTGTTTTTCTTCAGGAAGAGTATTCTTCCGCTGACTCATTTGATCTGTATATCAGGAGGAAAAGAAAATGTCCCGGAAGATCATTGCCGCAGGTATTGCGCTGATAATGCTGCTGAGTTTTGCAGCTGCTTTCGCTGAAGACGGCGTCGTTACAGTTACCGACATGTACGGCCGCGAGGTCACGCTTTCTGAGCCTGCTACCCGCATCGTGGCGCTCACTGCGTCCGACTGCGAGATCCTGTGCGCGCTGGGCTGTGAGGACTTGCTGGTAGGAAGGGGCGAATACTGCGATTATCCGCCTTCCGTGCTTGAGAAGCCCTCCGTGCAGTCCGGATACGAGACCAACATTGAGCAGATACTGGCGCTGGAGCCCCAGCTTGTGCTCATGAGTGACATGGCTCAGTCCGTGGATCAGGTCAATCAGCTGGAAGCCAATGGGGTCAAGGTCGCGGTAAGCAACGCCCAGACTATCGACGAGGTGTACGTTTCCATCGCGATGATCGGCAAGCTGATGGGCAAGGATGCCGAAGCCGATGCGTTGATCAGCAGCATGAAGGAAACCTTTGAAACGATCGACGCTTCCAGCGAAGACACCGGCAAGACCGTGTACTTTGAGGTTTCTCCGCTGCAGTGGGGCCTGTGGACTGCCGGCAAAAACACGTTCATGGATGAACTGGCTACCATGTGCGGACTGACCAACATTTTTGCGGATACCGAAGGCTGGAACGCTATTTCCGAGGAGCAGGTCATTGCCAGGGACCCGGACTTTATCGTCACCATCACCATGTATTACGGCATGGGTCCCACCCCGGTTGAGGAGATCCTTTCCCGAGAGAAATGGCAGGATATGAAGGCGATAAAGAACAAGGCGATACTGAACGCGGATTCCAACTCCATCTCTCGTCCCGGTCCCAGGCTTATGGATGCCGCTGAAGTTCTTTCCGCGTTTGTGGATGCACAAAGCGAGGCGCTCGAGCCGGCCGCCTGAGCAAGAAAAGATTTGCGGGGGAGCGGATCAGCTCTCCCGCTTTGCAAACTGGAGGAAAATGCGCAAGCACAGGGAGGGCCTGTCGCTGTTAGCCTATGCAGCGTTCGGTTTGGCGCTGATTATGACTATGCTGCTGTGCGTGTGTGCCGGAAGCGTACCTATCGCGCTCGAAAACACGCTTAAGGCCATATTGTACAGCATGACAGGAAGGGAAGCCCCGGCGGGCATATCCAAAACCATAATACTCAATGTGCGGCTTCCAAGGGTCATAAACGTGTCTCTTGTCGGGGCTTCGCTTTCCCTGTGCGGCGCTGCCATGCAGGGGCTTATCCGCAATCCGCTCGCGGACGGATCGACGCTTGGGGTATCATCCGGTGCTGCACTGGGCGCTGTTATTGCCATGGCTTTCGGCTTTTATATACCCGGCACGACTTACGGCGGGGTTATGCTGCTTGCAATGCTGTTCGCTTTCATCTCGCTTATTCTGATCCTGTCACTGGCATACGCCCTGGATCATTCCCTTTCAACTAACACCATTATCCTTATAGGCGTCATCTTTTCGATGTTCGCTTCGAGCGTGATAAACCTGATCATCTCATTTACCAGCGATCATGTGAAATCAATTGCGTTCTGGATGATGGGTTCTTTAAGCGGTACCGGTTATTCTCACGCGCGCATCCTGACTATCTTTCTTGCGCTGTGCGGAGGGGTAATCCTGCTTCATGCACGTGAGCTGAACGCGCTTGCCATAGGCGAGGACAATGCCAGACATGTCGGAGTACACGTTAAGCGCGTGAAGATGGTCATTCTGATCGCCGTGTCCGTTTTAACGGGCGTATGCGTTTCCATATCAGGTTCGATCGGTTTTGTCGGGTTGGTTATGCCACACATGTCTCGCATGATAACCGGGCCGAACCATAAAAAGCTGCTTCCGGCTTCCATGTTTTCCGGCGCCATTTTCCTGCTGTTTGCGGACCTGATAGCCAGAACGCTGCTGAGCCCAATAGAACTGCAGATCGGTTTGGTGACTTCTCTGATCGGCGCCGTGGCTTTCATCCTGGTGTTTTACCGCAGCAGGCGGAAGGGGTAGATTGTATATGCTTGAGATAAAGGATCTGAGCGTAAGATACTCTTCCGTTTTGGCTTTAGATAACGTTTCCTTCACTCTTGAGCCCGGACAGTGGCTGATGCTCGTGGGACCCAACGGCGCCGGGAAGTCTACGATCGTGGAAGCTATCGCTCAAGGCGTTAAGTATACCGGCGAAATACGCTTTATGGGCAAAGCGGTCGATCGCATGGATGTTCATTCCAGAGCCAGGGCTATAGGCGTTTTGTCCCAGAAAAACTCGGTCAATTACGCATATACGGTTGAAGAAGTGGTTGCGCTCGGCAGGTATGCCTACAAAAGGAGCTTTCTGTCTTCAAAAGGCCAGGATGATGAGGAACAAATTGAAAAAGCGCTTAACGCGACCGGGCTTCAAGCCTTCAGACGCTCCAGCGTGCTCGAGCTTTCCGGAGGAGAACTGCAAAGGGTGTTCCTTGCTCAGGTTTTCGCGCAGGATCCGCGAATACTAATACTTGACGAACCCGCCAATCATCTGGACCTGATCTATCAGAAGCATATTTTTTCACTTATTGGTGAGTGGCTGAAGACCGGAGGCAGGGGAGTCATAAGTGTAGTGCACGACCTTTCCCTCGCGAAAAAATACGGAACCGCCGCGGTGCTGCTCAACAATGGCAAAGCCGTAGCGAAGGGGGAAATCGATTCATGCCTTTCACGCGAGAAGCTGGAAGATGTCTACGGTATGGATGTATACGGCTGGATGCGGGAGATGCTTTCCCAGTGGACAGAAAAACCCTTCATCGATCCGCAATAATAATGAGGTTAGGCTTATGAAGAACAGAACAGGGGCAGTAATGAGAGAAGGCCTCGGCAAAAGGTTCCCTCTAGGAGGGACCGTTATAATGCTGTGCGGGGGAGTCCTGATCAATTTCATACTTGAAGCGCTTTCCCGCTTTGGTATTGGCGCAGCCATAGGCTTTATTTGTCAAAACCCGGTCGCCTTCGTACTTGGCTGTCTGATCGTAGCGTTCACGCTGGCTATAGCCCTGCTGTTCAGAAGAAAGCTGTTTTCCATTACGCTCGTTTCCATCATTTGGCTCACGCTTGGCATAGTCAACTATTTGGTGCTCAGGCACAGGACAGGATATCCGCTTACTTTTGCCGATCTCGCGCTTTCATTAGGCGCAGCCGGACTGTTGACGGTATATTACAAGTGGTGGCAGATCGCCCTGATAGGACTGCTTGCGGTTTTGCTGACAGTGGGACTCATCTTGCTGTTTATAAAGTCGCCCAAGTACCGAAAGGAAAAGCTGCACGGCCTTTTCAGGCTTTCGATCGCTGCGTTGCTGTTGGCGGTGTGCCTGACGTTTGCGATTAAGGGCGGATACGTCAGGATGAGCCTCAAGTCCAGCCTATATCACGCCTATGTGGATTGCGGTTTCAGCTACAGCTTTGTTTGGAGCGCATTCGACAGGGGGATTTCGCGGCCATCTGATTATTCCCAAACGGCTGTAAACGAGATAAACGTACCCAATACGCCTCAACCGGAGCAGAGCGCAAAGCCTGAGCGCGGGTTCACGGAGGATTTTATTGAGTTCGTTCGCAACGGACTGTTTTCTTCCACTCCGGAGGGATATACGGAAGAATCGGTGGACAGCATAAAGGATCTTCTTGGTTATCAGGAACAGAACGGCACGGCAGACGCTCCTAACATTATCTTCATCCAGCTGGAAAGCTTTTTTGATCCGCTCACGTTGAACGACTATCAGATAGAAGGGGACCCGATCCCGAACTTCAGGGCGCTTTCGCAAAACTATACATCCGGTAAACTGTCTGTACCGACGGTTTCGGGCGGCACGGCAAATACCGAATACGAAGTGCTTACAGGCTGCAATCTGGACTTTTTCGGAGCGAGAGAATTTCCTTTCCAGACTGTTTTGCAGGAAGGGACCTGGGAAAGCCTTGCGCTGGACCTTAAAACGCTGGGTCTGTACAGCACTTTCATCCACAATTATACAGGTTCATTTTATAACAGAAATATCGTATATCAAAACCTGTGCTTCGATCGTTTTGTTTCTGAAGAATACATGACTGTTACTGAAACAAACCCAAAGGGCTGGGCAAAGGACACGATGTTGACCGGCGTGATAGAAAGCGCGCTTGGATCGACACAAAGCAGGGATTTTCTTTATGTGGTAACCGTACAAAGCCATGGAGCATACCCGGACGATTCAGAAGAGCCGGCTCGTTTTCGCGTAATTGAATCCCCGTCGGATGAGGACTCAAGATCTATGGAGTACTATCTTAACCAGATCAACGAAGTGGATGTGTTTATTGGGGAGCTTACCTCTGCGCTTTCGGCATTTGATGAACCAGTCGCTGTCGTTATGTTTGGAGACCATCTTCCAGGGCTCAACTTTAATGTGGACGAGTTGCCTGAGGGTGATCTGTACGCGACGCCTTATCTTATCTGGACAAATTATCCTCTTGAAAAGCAGGACAAAGATCTGGAAGCGTATCAGCTTGGTGCCTATACGCTTATGCGCTGCGCCCGTCCTGTAGGCACCATGGTGCGTTTTCACGCGGAACAGATGGATTCTGCCGGATATATGGAGCAGATGGAAATACTCGAGTATGACATAGTATACGGGGAGCATTACGTTTACGGCGGAAAAATGCCGGAAAGAGAAACTGAGATGGCATACGGGATCACGCCTATAACGCTGGAAAGTTGCTATGCCAGATGGGGAAACACATATGTTACCGGTAAGGGCTTTACTCCCTCAAGCACTGTGTACGTAAACGACTCTAAGCGCAAAACGATACCTGTTAACTCAGAGATACTGGTCGTGGCAGATCTTGAGATCGAGCCTGGCGATACAGTTAAGGTATGCCAGATAGCAGATGACGGGGACGCTCTCTCCGAAACGGACAGTTTGTCAATAAAATAATACAATTCAGAAATATAATTGCAATAGTTTGAAATATTTGCTGCCCGCAGAGATGTTATAATAAAGTATAAAATAGAATGGCTGTGTTTTCGGACAGGGGGGATAGATCAATGCTTAATAAATCCTACGCCAGGGACGCGCTGCAAAGGGCTGTTTCCACAGGCGGAGACTTTGCGGAACTGTTCTACGAGGATACGCGTTCCAGCAGGTTGAGTCAGACTGACGATAAGATCGATACAGCCATAACCTCTCGCATACACGGTGTCGGCCTAAGGGTCTACCAAGGATTGCGAAGCGTATATGTGCACTCTTCCAACACTGATTACAGCGGCCTTATGAAGCTGGCTGATGCTGCGGCGGGCGCCATCGGCTCTGTCAGAAACGCCGCGAGTGATATACACCTTGTCGGTTCGGTCGTTCCTAACGTGCACCGTATAGAACAGCTTCCCATGGACGTGCCAGGCGAAAAACGCGCCGCGCTGATACGGGGTATATGCCGGGCGATAAAAAGCGAAAGCTCTGAGATAGCCCATGCCATGAGCAGCCTTTGGGATTGGGAACAGCACGTGACCATCGCCAACACTGAAGGCATGTTTACGAACGACGTACGCGTATACAGCCGGGTATCTGCTACAGCAGTTGCGTCCAAAGACGGTGTGAACCAGACAGGCAGCGCTTCACCTGGCGGAATGATCGGTTTCGAGCTTTATGAGACTCAGGTCGACCCTGAAGCGATCGCGAAGGAAGCTGCCCAGCAGGCACTTACAATGCTGCACGCAGATTTCTGCCCTGCCGGTGTTATGCCTGTAGTGATAGATGGCGGTTTTGGCGGTGTCATTTTTCACGAAGCATGCGGTCATTCGCTTGAAGCTACCGGCGTTGCCTATGGCAACAGCGAGTTTTGCGGAAAACTTGGACAGCAGATCGCTTCCACGAAGGTCACCGCTATAGACGACGGCACTATCCCCAACTCCTGGGGCAGTGAGAACATTGACGACGAAGGGACCCCAACGACAAAGCTGGTGCTGATCGAAAAAGGCATACTCAAAAACTACATGATAGACCGTTTTAACTCCAGACGCATGAATATGCCTGTGACCGGTTCGGGCAGAAGACAGGATTACACTTTTGCTCCCACCTCCCGCATGAGAAACACTTATATTGCACCTGGAGATGACGATGAAAATGACATCATCTCCTCAATGGGAAACGGGCTTTACGCCAAAAAGATGGGGGGCGGCAGCGTAAATCCGATAACGGGTGAGTTCAACTTCGCAGTGGGCGAGGGATATCTGGTCAAGGACGGCAAGATAGACAGACCTGTGCGCGGTGCTACGCTTATCGGCAAGGGCGGACAGACCATCATGAAGATCGACATGGTGGGGAAAAAGATGTGGATGGCGCAGGGAATGTGCGGTTCACAGTCAGGCAGTGTGCCGACAAACGTAGGTCAGCCTATGATAAGAGTTACCGAAATGACCGTGGGAGGCAGAAAATGAACAGAGAAGAGTTTATAAAGAAACTGTTTGAAGGCGCCGCCCGGGCGGGCATAACCGAGTGTGAGGCATATTTCTCGGATGGAGAGAGCTTCGATGTCGATGTGCTGGACGGTGAGATCAAAGAGTACTCTGTAAGTGAATCCAAAGGCGTGTGCTTAAGGGGACTGTATGCGGGACGCATGGGCTACGCAAGCACACAGGTCGAGGACGAAAGCTCGGTGGACATGCTCGTTGAAGGAGTAAAGACCAACGCGATGCTGCTTGAGACCGACGAAGGCGAGAGTATTTTCGAAGGCAGCAAAGAGTATCCCCAGGTCGATACTTTCAACGAATCCATACTGTCTGTCTCGCCTGAGACCAAGATAGCTCAGGCGCTGGAGATGGAGGAACTCGTTAAAGCCAGAGACCCGCGAGTAGCAAGGGTAGACGGATGCGAGATAAGCACAGCTGTCCGCGAGATCCGCATAGTCAACTCCAAAGGCATGGACGTTCAGGGCAAGTCTTCCTCCTACGGCGCTGTTGTTGCCCCTGTAGTGATCGGCGAAGACGGCAAACCAGGTATGGACTATCAATTCAGCTTCTCCAAGGATCCTGATAAGCTTGACATTGCCGGCCTCTCCCAAAAAGCGGTGGATGAAGCGATAGGGAAATTGGGGGCTACTTCCGTCCCGAGCGGTCAGTACGAGTGCGTGTTTAGGCGCGACGCGGCAGGTCAGCTTTTGAGGACGTTCGCCGGAGTGTTTTCAGGCGAGAGCGCACGTAAAGGCATGAGCCTGCTTAAAGGCAGGGAAGGCGAAAAAATAGCCTCTGATTGCGTAACCCTTACGGACGATCCGCTGCTAATGGACGCGCCTGCAACCGGAGCATTTGACGCGGAGGGTGTTGCGAGGTTCAGTAAGGACGTGATAAAGAGCGGGACTTTCATGACATTGCTTCATAACCGCCTGACTGCCAAAGAGGCAGGGTGCGCTACTACCGCCAATGCTTCGAAAGCCGGATACAGCGGCAAAGTCGCTGTCGCGCCGTCAAATATGTTCATTCGACCCGGAGAGATCACTCCGGAAAAGCTTTACGCTCAGGTAGGTGACGGGATCATAATAACCCAGCTCCAGGGCACGCATTCGGGAGCCAATCCTATCAGCGGCGATTTCTCGCTGGCTGCAAAGGGTTACCTTATCGAAGCGGGAAAGCAGGGACGACCTGTTGAACAGATAACAGTTGCAGGCAATTTCTTCGAGATACTGAAAAGCATCAAGGCTGTTGCAGACGATCTGGAGTTTGACATGCCGGGATCAAGCGCCATAGCAAGCCCGACTATCTATGTCGGCACGATTTCAATTGCGGGAATATAGGAGGCAGTTATGAAAAACATAGTTCTCATGGACGGCGCTGTCGGAACTACTCTGTGGCATCTGGCGGATGCGGCAGGAATAAAACGTGAACCGGTCTGGAAATACAATATTGAACACCCCGAACTTGTTTTGCAGCTCCATAAGAGCTATATCGAGGCGGGAGCCGAGGTGCTGCTTACTAACACGTTCGGCGCGAACGTGCAGATGGTGAGCCATGCTTCTGATTACAGCGTAGAGGATGTAGTCAAAGCCGCCGTGAAGATCGCTAAACAAGCAGTCGAGGGCACAGACAGGAAGCTTATCGGTTCCTGCGGGCCGCTTAAGGAATTCATGGAACCTTATGGCGACCTGGAAGAGGAAGAAGTGGAAGAAATGTTCACCCAGCAGATCGGCGCCGCCGTAGACGGCGGTGTAGACGCGATCCTTTTGCAGACATTCCTGGATCTGGACAGTTTGCTGGTAGGCTGCAGGGTGGCAAAAAGCATGAATGTCCCATTTTATGCGGCGTTGACGTTTGAAAAATCCGGACGGACAATGATGGGCAATACCGTAGAACAGGCATGCAGAGAGCTTGAGAAGGCCGGAGCGTCCGCAGTTGGAATGAACTGCTCATTGGGTCCGGATATGGCGGTGCCGATCATACGGGAATTCACTAAGTATACTGAACTTCCTCTGCTTTTCAAGCCCAACGCCGGGCTCCCGATCACTGCTCCCGACGGCACAGTGACAGCCCCGTACACGGCGAAGATGTTCGTGGATGAAATCAAGCCTGCGCTTGATTTTGTGACCTTCGTTGGAGGGTGCTGCAATACGGACTTTGAGTACGTGAAACTATTGAAAAATGAGGTCGATGCCTTAAGAAAAGAGGGTTAAATGGGATTATTTGACAGATATTTTTACGGTAAGGCGGGTCAGGGAGACTATACTGTCGAACAAATGCCCACCACACGCAAGCAGTTGTTTTTCACCACTCTCAAGGTGCGGTTAAGCTCTATGGTGGGCCTGAACCTCCTGCACTTTCTGTGGATGATACCGCTGTTCATTTGGCTGTACATTGCCATGAATTCCGCGATTCTGTATCTGACACCGGAAGACGCTGTCAAGCTTCCCAACGCACCGGAAGCGATGGTAGAGGCGTATAATACGTATACAGAAGCTACGGCAAACTATGATGCCATAGTAAACGCGCAAAAATACCTGGATGAGAATAACGCAAAACTGGCCGATATTCAAAACAATATCCAAACGCTTTTGGCTGGAGGAGAAGTTACCAGGCAGGTAGCAGTCATTGAGGGCGGCGATGCGACGACCGAAAAGGTGACACTTGAACAGCTCAGGCAGGAAGAAAGCGACTTGCTGGCTGTTATTTCCGAAAACGAAAACAATTTGGCCAAAGCCGGAGACGAGGAACTCCTGAAGACGCTGAGAACGATCGTTTCCGAAAACGTAAACACGTTCAACCTTTATTCCAGGCAGCTGCTTAATGGCAATATACTTACGAGCCTCCTGATCATGATCCCTCTTATAGCTTTGTGCGCTGTAGGCAGACCCGGCATGGTGTACGTGCTGAGGAACTGGGCCAGAGACGAGCATTCTTTCGTCTGGCAGGATTACAAACAGGCAATTAAGGAAAACTGGAAGCAGGCGCTTGGTATAGGTATACTTAACGGACTGAGTTTCCTTCTGGTTTTCGTAGCCTACGTCACATATGGTCAGATGGCAGAAAACAGCTGGTTTTTCAATATCCCTCAGGCGCTGATGGTGGTGCTCCTGGGGCTGTGGTGGATGGCGAATGAGCTGATTTTCCCGATGATCGTAACCTACGATATGCGTTTCAGGGACATAATCAAGAACTCTGTGATTATCGCGCTGGCGCGGTTGCCATGGGCCTTTTTGATTTTGCTTGGAAGCGTTGCGCTTCCCCTGGTCATTCTCTGGTTCATACCCATGCCATTCAGCATTTTGGTATTCATACTTATTTATGCGTTGTTCGCGCTGGCCTTTAAGGGCTTCATAGAGGCCTCATTCGCTAACAGCTGCTTTGACAGGTATCTGAACCCGAGGATCGATGGAGCCGTGGTAGGCAAAGGGCTTTATAAGCCTGAGGAAGAAGCGGATACCGAAGAGGATATCGCGGCGGAAGCAAAACCTGACAGGTACTGGGAGCACAACACGAAGTGATATACGATTCCCTGGCACAGGTTTACGACCTCTTCACAGAGGACTTCGATTATCCGCTTTGGGCAGAGAAATATATCGAGCTTTTGCATTCAAAGACCCGAAGCGTAGAAGAGATCTGCGATGTAGGCTGCGGCACCGGCAGTATCCTGCTGGAGTTCATGAAGCGCGGGCTAAAGGTTACCGGTTTAGACATTTCAGAAGGTATGCTCATGGCGGCGCGCGAAAAAGCTATGGACTCTGGCTTTGCTCCTCTTTTGCTCAGGCAGGACATGCGTGAGATGCGTCTTGCACACAGGGTGGACGCGCTTGTGTGTGTATGTGACGGGATTAACTACCTTAAGACTGAAAAGGGCGCGGAAGCTTTTTTTGCCCGCGCCTTTGATTCTGTAAAGCCGGGCGGGGCGTTCGCTTTTGACTTTTCATCAGAGGAAAAGCTGATGGGACTTGCGGATGTCGGCCTTTTCGCGGAGGAAAAGGATCGCGCAGCGTACACGCTGTTTTGCAGCAGGGAGGACAGACTGGTCGAGATGGATCTGCGTCTGTTCGTACAGCTTGAAAACGGGCTTTACAGGCGTTTTGCCGAAAAACACTCACAACGTATATGGAAGCCTGATGAAATAATTGCAATGCTTGAAAAAGCAGGTTTTACTGATATAACGATCGAACACGCGGACTTAAGGGGATTTGGCGGAGACCGAATATTCGTCGCCTGTATCAGACCTTAAAACGGAGACACGATGCAAAACGATTATTTGAGAATGGACAATATGTACCGCTTGACGCTTCTGGGCGGCGAGGCTCGAGCTTTCCTGCTTGAATCTACTCAGATGGCGGAACAGGCCAGGCGAATACACTCGCTTTCTAAAACCGCCACAGCTGCGCTTGGAAGGACGCTTAGTGTAACTTCTGTCATGGGGGCGATGCTTAAGGGAGAAAAAGAAAGCGTCACCTGCAGGATAGACGGCAAAGGCCCCGGAGGCTTGATAATGACTGTGGGCAAAAGCGACGCAAGCGTAAAGGGCTTTGTTGCACATCCCTTCGAGGAAGTGCCGCGTCGGGGAGAAAAGCTCGATGTAGGCGCGTTCGTTGGGAAGGAAGGAACTCTCACGGTGATCAAGGATCTGAACCTGCGTGAGCCTTATGTGGGGCAGACGGCTCTTGTGAGCGGAGAAATAGGCGAGGATTTCGCTATGTATTTTACCTCCTCAGAGCAAACTCCTTCGCTCGTGAGCGTGGGAGTACTTGTGGCTGAAAAGGTTTTGAGCGCCGGAGCGCTTGTGATACAGATGATGCCGGGCGCATCTTCCGCAGCGATCGCTTCAATTGAAAACAGCGCAGGCATGTTCATGGACATTTCAAAAAGCCTTTTGAGGGACGGGCTTGACGGCACGCTTGAGCAGCTTTTATCTCACTTAGAACCGCAGGTGCTGGATAAGATCCCTGTAAGGTACCGCTGCGACTGTTCCAGAGAACGTATGGAAAAGGCGCTTATGCTTTTGGGTGAGAAAGAACTGACCGACCTGCTTAACGAGCGCCACGGAGCGGAAATGCACTGCAATTTCTGCAATACCAAACGCTGCTTTTCCGAGACTGAGGTGCAAGCCCTGATCTACAGACTTAAAAGCGGAGCGAATGAGCAGAGAACCAGTTGAGATAAAGCGTACAGGCAAATACTATCTGAAACGCGCGCTGGAAAACGAAAAAACAGGCCGTTTATTTGACGCGCTCAAGCTTTATCACAGGGCGTTTATAACAGAGGACGCTACTGCTGATATGTATTTACGCGCATCGCAGAATGCTTCCCGACTGGGTTTTACATCTTTGGCGGGCAGATACATTACCGAAGCAATGCTCAGGGGCGGGGCAGAAGCGGACTGCATGTGCGCGATCGGCTTCAGCCTTTGCGCTCAAGGCCGCAAGCAGGCTGCGCAAAGGATACTCGACCTTTTGCCGCTTACCCGCTCAGGTCCCGCTCTGTTCAACACGTTCGCGGACTTTTATTATAGGAATTTCAGCAGGCCATCACTACCAAGGCGAAGGTCTCGCGGTGGGATCAGACCACAGCTGCGCCAGCTGCTCTCTGAGCTTGCGCGACCTGAGGTTACGTTTCCACGGCTGCGCCAGATCCTCGCTGATCTGGACGATCAACACGAACCGCTAACGGTCTATTATGCTCTGCGGGAAACAGCCTCACAAAAACAGTGCGGGATGCTTTTCCACGCGCTGAGCGTGTCTGCTTTACGGGCAGGCATCAACCTCGAAAAAGCTCTGGAAGGCTGGACCAGACTGCTTGAAATCGACCCGAACAATTTATTCGCTGCCGAGATGATCAGCTATATTAGGCAGGGCGGCGAAGCTGGGCCGCTGTCGCTCCTCGAAACGCGGCTTCCGGCCGAATGTGAGAAGCTCATCTATGACAGGCTTAAATGTCTCATTTCCGGTGTATCAGGCGGAAACAGAGTGCTTGAGCCAAGTGAAAAACTCTTTCTTTTGTCAGTGGCTCATAGCGGCTTGTATGGCCTGTTCAGACCGCTGATCGACCAATGTCTCGCGGAGTCTGCAGACGAACAGCTTAAGAAGATCAAACATATTCTCCCGTTTCGCGCAGACCTTCAGCCCGCCGGCAGCTGCGCTTTGCCTGACACAGCAAATCCTTACGCGATGAAATACATGTTCCTCAGGTATACTGTGCTTCCGGGATTAAATGAGTATGGGCTGGACCGGCTGGCATGGCAAAGAAGCTTCTCAGAAGGCGTTTGCGACTATCTGCGCGATAAAGTTGGAGGGCTGGTTGAGGCGGAGATGGCTAATGTCATCAAGGTTTTTATGGACAACAGGCAGCTGCGCGAACTGTGCATGGCGCATACAGATACTGCGCAGGCGGCGATCGTGATTATGTATTGCGAAGCAATGCAGCCAAACATTAAGCATAAAACAATAGTTAAGGACTTTGAGGCTTCCGAGCGCAGCGTACAAAGAGCGCTCAGTGCGGCTAAGGCCTTAGCTGAGTAAGGAGTACAAAATGTACGAGATCCTGGATTTTGACGCTAATTTCAAGGCTTATCTTGACAAATGGATAGCGCTCAACAAGGGAAAGTTCAAAACGTATGAACAGATGGAAGATGCTGTACCGGATGTATATCTAAAATGGCTGAATTCTCCGGCGGCATTTCTGGGCGGCGCTGCCCCGGGAACATTTTTTGGCGCTTACAGCAACGCGTCAGAGCTGGTAAAATGGATGAGATTGTATGAGGAGGCAGAGGTCCCTGTGCCCGATCAGCTTTTGGACAGGATCAGCGATTTAGGAAAGGAGAGCTTAAAGCCGCTTGTATATACTGCTGCCCACGACGACTACAGCCCTTCCGTGCGTATGCTGGCTATCAACCTGCTTAAGGAGATTGAGACCGGTGAAGAGACTGTCAACCTTTGCCTAAGGCTCATCGACGCGCGCCAGGAAGATGATGAGATAGCGGATGCGGCTTCTGAGCTGCTGCGCCCACGCGTGAGTGAGTGCACAGATAAGCTTATTTCAAGACTCGATGAAGTTAACCCCAGCGCAAGAGAGGCATATTTGGATCTGCTTGCCGGTCAAAGCACCGACGACAGGGTGTTCACGGCGTTGCTGGAGGCTTTCGAGCAGGAGATGGATAAAACCGCGCTTTATGCCTCCCTTTTGGCGAAACAGGGGGACGAGCGGGCGCTCAGCGCGCTTAAAGACGCGGCAGCAAACAGAGTTATCAATTATTTGGACTATCTTGAACTCAGGAACGCTATAGAAAAACTTGGGGGAGAATGCCCTCAAAGAGAGTTTGACGGGGATGAGTACTACGAAGCTTTAAAGGGCGGCGCATAAACGGGGAGCTCTGCAAAAGTGTATTGTGTAAAATGCGGCAGAAAAGGCATTAAAGGGGAAAAAAGATGCCGGGAGTGCTCTACCCGTCTTGTAACCCCAAAACAGCTAAACAGCCTTTTAAAGCTGAAAAAACAGATGAAGCGAACCAAAAGCCATAAAATGCGCAAGGCGCTTGAATGCACTGGGAAATTCATTCGTGGCTTTTGGAAAAAGCTTTGCCTTGCTGCGCTGATTTTATGGCAGACGATCAGGAATCTTTGCACAGGTCTATACAAGGCCGCAAGGAATTCTTTCAGTGGGAAGAAGCGCCGGCATATGTCTACTCATTCAGTGCCAACAAAGGGTGCTGGGACTTCAAAACGGCAGTCAGTTTCAAAACAGTCCCGAATAATCGCTTACACACGTTCCAGGGACAATGCTGCCGTTGCGCGGCGGAGCACGGAGACTGTTAATCGCGCTGATAAGTCCAAACGTGTAAGTGCCGGATCATCTCCTGCGCAGGATATGAAAAATAAGAGCAGAAACACGGAGTCTGCGAAGAATGCCTTAAAACGGAAAAAACACCCGACTCACAAAACGAAACGACTTACGGATGAACTTTTCAGCCTTAAGCATATCCGCAGCACGGTTGCTGTAATACTGCTGTTATTCACCGTCATAACCATCGCGCTTTGGGGAACGCTCACCGATTCGGGACAGCGTTCGTTTGCGAAGCTTGGGGTGGGCTCCTGGAAGGGATATATCCTTTTGGGAGACGAATACATGGAGGCTGCGAATTACACAAGAGCTGTCGAGTGTTATTACAGTTCCATCAAAAAAAACATGAGCCTTGAAGGGACATATAAACTTGCCGCAGCTTATTCATTTACGGGTGATATTTCCCGTGAGGCAAATGCTCTTATGGCGTGTATAATGAATTATCCTGATTATAAAATGGCCTATGTGCAGCTATACAGGCTATTCCCTTATGAGGAAACGCGTCCGAGCGAGGTAAACAGCGCGATCAATTCCGGATTAAGCCGATTTGGCAGTCTTGAATAAAAACGAGACGGGTGAAAAGATCACCTGTCTCGTTGCATATTATACCGATATCAGCTGGCGATCAGCCTCTTGGCCAGCTCGGCGGCAGAAGCGGCGTCTGTGGAGTACCCATCTGCTCCGATCTGGTCGGCGTAGTCCTGAGTCACAGGGGCGCCTCCGATCATCACCTTGACTTTATCACGTACGCCTGCATCCTCAAGCGCTTTTATGGTGGTGGCCATCATGGGCATCGTGGTGGTCAGAAGTGCGCTCATGCCGATAATGTTCGCACCCTGTTTTGCTGCGTTGACAAAGCTGTCAGGAGACACGTTTTCACCAAGATCCATAACGGTGAAACCGACGCCTTCGAGCATCATGCCCACCAGGTTTTTGCCGATATCGTGCAGGTCTCCCTCGACAGTGCCGATGGCTACAGTGCCTAAAGACTGAACGTTATCCGCCTGCAGCAGTGGCTTTAATATCGCAGTGCCAGCCTTCATGGCTCGAGCTGCTACCAGGACCTCAGGCACATATACTTCTCCGTTCTTGAAAAGCTCACCAAGCTCGGTCATGCCTACAACAAGACCGTTATTCAGAACTTCGGAGGCGGGAACGCCTTCAGCAAGCGCTTCGTTTACAAGCTGTTCGACTATCTTCTTGCGACCGTCCATAACGGCCTGAGAAATGGCTTTCAAATCTGCCATAATGTGTGCCCTCCAAGTCAAATTGCTGTTTTGATTTTATCACATGAAGGTAAAAAACACAACAATAAACCGAAAATTAATGTAAAGTTGCATTTATTTCTTTTCAAGCCACCACACATATGGTATAATAATTAAGTGTAGTTCTGTGTCGGAGGGCGAAATGAACAGAATCGGTAAGCTAAGGGCAGGCGGATTTAAAGGCTGCGCACTGTTCGATGACAGCAAGAATATCTATTATCTTACAGGTTTTTCAGGCGAGGGTTCGCTGCTTGTAACTGATGAAGATGCTGTTTTAATAACTGACTTCCGATATGTCGAGCAGTGCGAACGTCAGGCGCCGGACTGCATTCTTGAGCAGGTTTCGAAAGATAGAACCAGGGTCAACATACTCAAGGAGTATCTCGATAAAAGCGGCGTCAATGAGCTTTCCATAGAGACTAACGTGCTTACCGTAGATCAGTACGATTCGCTTAAAGAAGGCCTCGCCGGCATCACGCTGTCCAAAATGCCTTCCGCTGTCCAGCAGATGCGTATGGTCAAGGACGAAAGCGAGATCGCTTGCCTTAAGAAGGCGGCTAAGATCTCTTGCGAAGCATTTGAGGCGCTCCTAAAGCAGTTAAGGCCAGGGATGACCGAGAAGTACGCTTGCGCGCTGCTGGAGTATGAAATGCGCATCAGGGGCAGCGAGGGACTTGCTTTTGACACTATCGTTGCCAGCGGCGTAAACGGTTCACTGCCTCATGCGGTGCCAAGCGATAAACTTCTGCGTGAGGGTGAACTGATCACATTTGACTTTGGCGCCAAAGCGGGCGGTTACTGCGCCGATATTACAAGGACAGTTGCCATGGGCGCGATATCAAATGAACTGCATCAAATATATGACGCGGTCTATTCAGCCCATATGCTTGCGCTTAACGAGGTCAAGCCGGGCGTGAATGCCAGGAACTTGGATGCGCTGGCAAGAGACTATCTCGAAAAACTGTATCCCGGTGCTTTTGGCCACTCGTTGGGTCATGGCGTGGGCCTGTATATACACGAAACCCCAAATGTCAGCTTCCGCTCCGACGCGGTGCTGGAGCCGGGCCACGTGATAACTATCGAACCCGGTGTATATATCAAGGGCCTTGGCGGCTGCCGTATCGAAGACACGGTAATAGTTACGGAAAGCGGATTTGAAGATCCATTCACGGTTTCAAAGCAGCTGATTGTTGTTTGAACATATATTTACCCCATTTTTTAAGGAGGAACTCCAATGGTTACAGCAGGCGACTTCAAAAAAGGCATTACAGTTGAGTGGGACGGCGGTATCTGGACCATCGTAGACTTTCAGCATGTCAAACCCGGCAAGGGCGCAGCGTTTGTTCGCACCAAGATCAAGAACATCATAACCGGTGCGGTGCTGGAACGTACATTTAACCCGACTGATAAAATGCCCAAGGCGATAATCGAGACAAAGGAAATGGAGTACCTGTACGACGACGGTGATTTGTACTACTTCATGGACGGGGAGTCTTATGAGCAGATCGGTCTGACCAAGGATCAGGTAGAGGATGCCATAGTCTTTATGAAGCCTAACACCAACGCTACCGTACGTTTCTACAAGGGCGCAGCGTTCTCCGTGGAAGCACCCACTTTCGTTGAACTCGAAGTTACCGCGACGGAGCCTGGGTTTAAAGGCGACACCGCCTCCAACACGACCAAGCCTGCGACGGTGGAAACCGGCTACACTCTTCAAGTGCCGCTGTTTATCGAGATAGGCGACGTAATCAAGATCGACACCCGCGTCGGTGAGTATCTGAGCAGAGTTTAAACCTGACAGGATCGTTGGCGGAGACGCATTGCGTTTCCGCCTTGTTTGTGGACAAAAAGGAGCAACAGATGGAAGAAATAGACAGGTTATTAGGGCTGGCGCAGGGCTTGGCTGAGACACCGGAAGATGTATCGTCGCTAAAAAAAGCCTTGTCGGCAGCATTAAATGCATTAAGCGCGGTTAGCAGGGAGCTTGCTCAGCTTAGGAAGGACTACGATGAGCTGAACGAATATGTGACTCGTATTGACGAGGATCTTTCCGAACTGGAGCTTATGCACGACGAAGAGGAGGAGTACGATAAATATCCTGAAGGTGATGACGAAGGCGATGAAGAGGAAGGCTTTGAACCGGATGAAGCTGATTTGAATGAACTGCTGGGGAAACTGTTTCAAAACAGCGACGGACAGAATGGTACAGAGGAAGACAATGAAAACCCGTCAGGCCTGATCATGTGGAAAAATGACGAGAAGGATGAATAAATCATTCCAAAACAACAGCACCTCCTCCGACAAATCGGAGGAGGTGCTCCTTTATTCAGATCAGGTATCGTCTTCTTCCAGCACACCGGATTTATACTGACTGTTAAGCAGATTTGCGTAGAAACCTTGTTTGGCGAGGAGCTCTTCATGAGTGCCGCGCTCGATGATCTCTCCGTGATCCAGCACAAGGATCTGATCTGCGTTTCTTATGGTCGAAAGACGATGGGCGATCACGAAGCTGGTGCGTCCTTTCATGAGCTTGAGCATAGCCTGCTGAATACGCATTTCTGTACGCGTATCAACTGAAGAGGTAGCTTCGTCCAGTATCAGTACAGCCGGATCTGCTAGTACTGCCCTTGCGATGGAGAGCAGCTGTCTTTGCCCCTGAGATATGTTGGAACCGCTCTCGGTAAGCTCCGTATCAAGCCCATTCGGAAGCCTTTCGATAAACTCCTCGCAGTCGGCAGCCCGGATAGCCGATTGGATCTCATCTTCCGTAGCGTCCAGTTTGCCGTAAACGATATTGTCCCTGACAGTGCCTGCAAAAAGGTAGACGTCCTGCAAGACCATACCAAGATGAGTGCGCAGGCTTTCCCTCCGTATCGATTTAATATCTACGTCGTCAAGTAATAGTTCACCTGAATCTATGTCGTAAAAGCGCATTAGCAGGTTGACGACTGTAGTCTTGCCCGCACCGGTAGGCCCAACAAGCGCGATGGTCTGACCGGGCTGTGCGGTGAAAGTAAGACCCTTGAGAATGGGAACGTCGGGTTTGTACCCGAAGCAAACGTGCTTGAATTCAACCTTTCCTCTCGGGTTCATAAAGGCATCGGCGTCAGCTACATCCGCAGGCTCGGGTGGCTGATCCATTACCTCAAACACGCGCTCAGCGCCAGCTAAAGCAGACTGAATCGTGGTGATCTGGTTTGCGATCTGGTTAAAGGGGTTGGAAAACTGTCTCTGGTACTGTAAAAAGCTCTGTATGCGGCCGATGGAAGCGACGTGACCCGTGACGACAAGATAGCCTCCAATGCCGCTCATAAGCGCGAAGGATATATTGTGAACAACGTTCATCATGGGTCCCATTATGCTGGAATAGATCGTAGCTTTGACGCCGGCCTCCACAAGCTCCTCGTTTGCTTCGTCGAATTCAGCTTCGACGTTCTTTTCGCGGCAGAAGACCTTTACTACTCTTGAACCGCTTACAGTCTCTTCCACGATGCCGTTTAACTCACCTAAGCATTCCTGCTGGCGCTTAAAGTACTTGCCGGTGCGCTTGGTTATAGTGCGCATAATGAGCACTGATAAGGGAATGGTGATAAAGCTGACAAGCGTGAGCACGAACGAAAGCCTTATCATCATATAAAGGCACATTATCAATGTGATTATCGAAGAGAGTATCTGTGTGATGGTGTTGGACAGCATATTGCTTACGTTGTCCACGTCGTTGGTCAATCGGCTCATAAGTTCCCCGTGGGGGGCGGAGTCGAAGTATTTAAGGGAAAGCCCCTGGAGCTTCCCGAACAGGTCAGTACGTATGGTCCTTACTGTATGCTGCGAAACACGCACCAAAAGCAGTTGCTGGGCAAGGGAACACAGACTGCTGACTAAATAAAGACCGCCAAGGTAAAACAGCTGGACCCCTAATTGCTGAGTATAACTCAATTGCTCAATTTCCGTCGTGGCTTCGGCCGAATCGGGTCCGATCACCGAAAGCACTATAGCGGACATAATGGAGAATATGCCGCTTTGAGTGACGATATTGAGAAGGCGCCCTTTCAGTTTATATCCTCGCGCACGGTCAAGCATGGCGCTGGATGCAAGGCCTATACCAAAGGTAGCGGCCAAGGTTTGTCTGGGATTGGTGTTGAAGCCCTGCTTCAGGATATCTATGATGTTGCCTGAAATGGTGGGAGTTATAAGCGTGGTCGCTGTGGATGCCAAAAGTGCGATCAGGGCGAAAGTAAGCTCCCATTTAACGCCCATGAGGTACTTAAACAACCTCGTAATCGTGCTGCGGGCATTTTTGAGTTTGGGTTTAGGCTTGCCCATGGCGGCGGGACCCGGTCTTGGACCTCTGCCTGGGAATCCACCCTGCGCTGGGGCAAAGCGGCGTTTTTTCTGAGCGGTTTCAGGGGACTTTATTCTGTCAGACATTATTTGGCCGCCTCCTCTCCCAGCTGGCTTACGACTATCTCGCGATATACGGAGCAGCGGTGCTTAAGCTCTTCATGTTTGCCGCTGTCAATTATCTCGCCGTTGTCTATCAGCAATATTTTGTCTGCATCCATAACAGATGATATTCGCTGGGCGATGATAAACACGGTCATATCCCCGAACACTTCCCTCAGACCTGTCTGGATCTTCGCCTCGGTTGACAGATCTACAGCTGAAGTAGAATCGTCAAGGATCAAGATCTTCGGATGCTTGACCAGCGCTCTTGCGATGCACAGACGCTGTTTCTGCCCGCCGGAGAGGTTCACACCTCTTTGACCCAGTTCGGTTTCGTATGCATCTTTTAGCTTAGAGACGAACGCATCAGCCTGAGCTATAGTCGAGGCCTGCTTTATCACATCATCCGAAGCGCCGTCGTCACCCCAGTGCAGGTTCTCGTCGATAGTGCCGGTAAACAGCACGCTTTCCTGCAGAGCTACGCCAATGGAGCCTCTAAGGGTCGGCAGCGCATAATCCCTGACGTTTACGCCGTCCACGAGTATCTCGCCTTCGCTTACGTCGTAAAGCCGGGGGATAAGATTGACAAGGGTGGACTTGCCTGAGCCGGTCGCCCCGAGTATGGCCACTGTCTGGCCGGGTTCCGCCGTAAAGCTTATGTGCTTGAGCACAGGTTCACCGCTGGCGCCGGGGTATCGGAAAGATACGTTCTTAAACTCAACTTCACCGCGAACGACCCTTGCGTCTGTGTTGGGACCGTTTTGTATGTCGCTTACAGTGTCCAGCACCTCATTGACACGCTTTATTGAAACGCCTGCGCGCGACAGGAACATCAGCATAAAGCTGGACATGGTAAGTGAGGAGAGAATCTGGATAACGTAGTTGGAAAAAGCCATTATCTGTCCGGGTTCAAGTGATCCAGAGAATACGAGCCTGCCGCCGAAAAAGTACATCAGCAGCATGGTAATGTTCATTATCAGACTTATAAGCGGAAATGAAAGGGAAAGCATCTTCATTGCGCGCATGGAGGAATTGCACAGGTCATCGTTAGCTGTCTTAAACTTCTGCTTTTCGTAGTCACTGCGGGCGAAAGCCTTTATCACTCGTATGCCGGCCAGGTTTTCCTGCATGACGGTGTTGACCCTGTCCATTTTCTGCTGCATGCTCATGAACAGAGGCGACCCTTTCTTAAGCAGCACAACAATAAACGCGGCAAGCAGGGGAATAGCGGTCAAAACAACAAGAGACAGCCTGGGGCTTATGACGCACACCATCACAACGCCGCCGATAAACAGGAAAGGCGCACGGATGAGCATTCGTATGCAGGTGACAAAAGCGTTTTGAATTTGAGTGATATCGTTGGTGGTCCTTGTCACAAGCGAGCCCGTTTTGAACTCATCGATATTGGCAAATGAGAAAGACTGTATCTTTCTGTAGACATCGCTTCTCAAGTCTTTGGCAAAACCGTAGCCGGCCTTGGTGGAGAAGATCATGTTTCCCGCGCCGCCTACGACACCAAGCAACGCGACCGCGCACATAAGTATGCAGGTCCTGACAATATAAGGATTGTCGCCGTTTGCAACGCCGACGTCAATTATCCGACTCATAAACATGGGCTGGAGCAGGTCCATGAACACTTCCAGCAGCATGAAAGCGGGACTTATAAGCGTCCAGAACAGGTAGGGACGTATATACTTCAGCAGTCTCCTCAATTATTTACGCCTCCCAAATAATCTCTTTCTAATTATCTGATATTGGCCCCCCAAAAACCATGCCAAAATTGTAAGCATTTGATTAAATCTGCAAAAAAGCAGGCGCTAAGCCTCTTGGTTTTCCACGATATTGTGGATCCAGATGCCTTTTTTCAACAGGATGTAGCCTACTGTAACTTTTATCAGCTCCATCGCGTGGACAAGTTCGACAATGGGTACGATATCCATATTTGTAAACGTGACAAGGAAAAAGCTAAGCGGCACAGGAAGCAGCCAGGTGTAAACGCTGTCAAACAGGAAGGTAATGAAGGTTTTGCCGCCTGCCCTGAGCGTAAAATATGTGCAGTGCGTGAAGGCATTAAGCGGCATCACAATAGCGTTGGCGCGTAAAAGATGTGAGGCAAGTTTTTTTGCTTCATCGGAGCTTTTACTGTATGCCAACGGTAGTATATTTGAAAGAATGATGAGCAAGGCGCACGTAACAAGACAGATAAGCTCGCAGAAGACAATTATCTTTCGGGCGTTGGCTTTGGCTCCTTCCATGTCGTTTGCTCCCAGGCTTCTGCCGACCATAACGCTTACGGCCGTTCCCATGGAAAACACCAGCACATTAAATAGATTGGAAATAGTACTGGTTATAGTCATTGCGTTTATTACGGTAAGTCCCCTCAGGGAATAATGCCTCGTCAGCACAGTCATGCCCACAGACCACAGCAGTTCGTTGGCAAGAAGGGGAAGACTGCGTATTAAAACGTCTTTAAACAGCTTGGGGGGAATATGAAAATGCCTGAAGGCGTCATTCAGGAAGCTGTATCTGCCCGTCTTCTTAAGTCGTCTGTAAGCGACGACTACTATTATGCTCAGCTCGACGTAGCGGCTTATCACAGTAGCGATCGCGGCGCCTTGCACTCCAAGCCCGGTATGACCGAAATGGTCGAATATCAATAGCCAGTTAAGCGTGAGGTTGGTAAACACGCCTGCGATCCCGGCGTACATAGGGAGCCTGGTCTCTCCTTCGACTCTGAGAGTTGAAGCGTAGGCGTTGGTCAAAGCGAAGGGAGCGAGCCCCAACAGTATGATCGCGATATATTTTAGGCCCTCTTCTTTGGTCTGTTTGGCCTTGAGAATCTCTTGAGCTATCTCCTCTTCGGTACCGCTCAGGTCAGGGTTGATGAACAGATCAAGCAAGTCTGAACCAAATACGCCTATCACGAAAGTCCCGGCAAGACAGATAACGAGCGCTACCAAAAGCATGAACCTGAAGCAGTCTTTGACGCCTTTTTCGTCTTTCGCGCCAAAGAACTGCGCCGCGAAAATGCCCGCGCCGCTCATTCCGCCGAATATACACAGGTTGAACACGAAGAACAGCTGGTTGGAAATGGACACGCCGTTCATCTGCGCCTCGCCTACTGAGCCTACCATCAGGTTGTCAAGCAGATTGACGAAGCTGGAAATGCCGTTTTGTATTACTATGGGTATAAACAGCATTAGCACGGCCGAGTAAAATCCACGGTCTCCCAGATATCTATCTTTAATACGCTTAATGAGATCCATCTGCTTCTCCGTAAAATTTGTACTGATATTTTAGCATTCCAGTGTGTACTGAGTATTAAGATATGCGTAATTTTGCAATAAACGGGATTTATCTGCCCTGACAGTTGAAAAAAAGATGACGTGGCTATATAATGAAAAAAAGGTTGAGATGCCTTTTCAGGAGGAACTGGCCATGCACGAGCTGACATATGAGTTTTTGGGCAGGAAACTTAAAATATCTCCATGGGCTGAAAACGTCATTCGTGTAAGACTGAGCTCTTCGTTTGACGAAACCCTTCCGGAAAAATATGGCATCCTGACGCCTGCAGACGACGGAGCTGGTCACATTGACTCCGACTCCGTCATTTCAGGACAGCTCAAGGTCAGCATCACAGAAGGTGGAATCGTTTTTGATACGCCGCTTGCCCACAGGGAGATAAGCTTGAATTGTGATGTTTCAGGCTCAGTATTTGACTTTTTCATGGATAAAACATCCGGTTTTCGGCCTGAACGCAAACAGATAATCGGGGACGAGGCAAAAGAAGAACAGATATATACGAATTTCTTCAAGGCTCCCAAAACCATAAGCCTTTGCACCTGCGGCGAAGTCTTTTATGGACTCGGAGAAAGCAATGTGGACAGGCTCGCGCTTAACGGAAAGACCTACCTGCAAAAAGTGGTCTATACCAGACACGAGCTTGTTGTGCCTTTCATTATGAGCAAGGCAGGTTACGCGATAAGTCTCAACACGACGTTCTGGCATGCGGTCGACGTATGCGAAATGGATGACAGGCGTGTGACTTGGCTGCTTCCGGATGGCGAGATAGACTTCTTTATTTACTCAGGTGATAGCCTTAAAGCCCTGCTTGAGCGCTTCACTTATGTGACTGGCAGAAGCATGGTCTTGCCGAAATGGGCCTATGGTCTCATGTTTATAGACCAGTACAACGCAGACCAGTTTGAAGTAATGCGAAACGCGGCGACATTCCGCGAGAAACGCCTTCCGTGCGACTCCTTTTCACTTGAACCGGGATGGATGGCTAAGCGTTACGATTTTTCTACGGAAAAGCGCTGGAATACTGACAGATTCTATATCTGCGACTGGATGAGGAAAACTCCGGAACAGTTTGAAGACCTGACGCCTCCCAAACGCACATTTTTGTCCGCACTTGCCCGCTACGGTTTCAAACTGGAACTGTGGCTGTGCTGCAGGTATGATTTCACTGCAAATCAGGAGAACAGGGCAGGAAATCCCAAAGATTTTGGCATGGAACCATGGTTTAAACATCTTAAAAGCTTTGTATGCGACGGGGCGAGAGCTTTCAAGCTCGACCCATGCAAGCTTATAGATACCGCTGACGAGACCAGGATATACGCAAACGGGCGCAGTGAGGCGGAAATGCATTCGCTGCAGACTACGCTTTACGGCAAGGAAATGTATGAAGGCATGAGCGAGTACACACACCTGCGTCCCATGCACCATTTGAGCGGCGGTTATACTTCCATGCAGAAGTATTCTGCCTGTACTACCGGAGACAGCGGAGGAGGCATAAAGACACTGGTTTGGATACTCAATAGCGGTCTTTCCGGGTTCAGTAACATTACATGCGATATGGATATATTCCAGCCCCATACCATCCACTACTGCTTTTTCACAGCCTGGTGCGAGCTTGACAGTTGGAGCGGGTATTCACACCCCTGGTGGGCAGGAGAACACAACGAAAAGGTATTTACATTCTATGACCGTTATCGCTACCACATACTTCCTTACGTGTATTCCGCGGCAATATCCGCTCACCTGACGGGCACACCTATAGTGAGGGCAATGCCCCTTGAATTTGAGGACGAGGGGCTGCAAAACGTTATCACGCAATTCATGTTCGGAGATAATTATCTTGTCGGCGCGTTCAGCGATACAATCATGCTCCCCAAAAACGAAGTTTGGATCGACGCCTGGACATTGAAGTCATACGATGAAGGTCAGCAGCTGCCCGCCGTTTTTCCTGAGGACAGGGGAGGAGCTTTATTCATTAGGAACGGCTCAGTCATCCCCACACAGGAAGATAAACAGTTTACCGATTGCGTGGATGACGAAACGCTGACGCTTGAGGTCTATGCGGTATCTTACATACACAGGAAATATTTGTTTTATGAGGACGCAGGGCTGGATCTCAAATACCTGGCCGGCGAGATCGCGCAAACTGAGATCGATGTCAAAAGGGATGACAATACTCTAAGGCTGACTGTTTCCAGCCGAAAAGGCCATTTTGAGGGCATGAGGACAGACAGACAATACAGAGTCAAAGCGTTTACGGGTGCAGCTGCAAAACGTGTTTATGTGGATGGGGCAGTCACACCCTTTGTTATCGATGAAAACTTCGTTTGCTTTGACATGGGCACTTGCATGGAAGCGATAATAGAGCTGTAGAATATGGGAAAACGCAGGAAAACCAGGTTTCTGCTTGCCTGCACGGCGGCATTGATCACAAATGTTTTGTGGGGCCTGTCATTTATCGGCTCAAAGAAGGCACTGAACTCAGGCTTCGAGCCTTTTACGCTGGTGACAGTCAGGTTCGCTGTGTGTACGCTTGTATTGCTTCCTGTCGCGCTGCTAAAAAATGAGAAACTGAAACTTGAAAGGAAAGATATACTGCCTGAAATTATAAGCGCTCTGACCGGGGTGACGGTATATTTCTTTTTTGAGCTTGAGGGAGTAAAACGGCTCAGCGCCTCGACTGCTGCGTTATTTATTGCTACGATACCGGTTTTGACGCTGCTGTACGCTGTCCTGTTCAAGAGAAAACGTCCTTCCGTATTATGCTATATCTTCATGGCAGCTTCACTTGCGGGCGTGTATCTTGTAGTGGCATCGGATACGGGCAAAGACAGCGTTCAGGGAGCGCTTTTCATGCTCGGAGCCTGCTTATGCTGGGTGACTTACATAGAGATCTGCCACGGACTTGTCAGAAAGTATTCATTGCTGACGGTGACTCTATGGCAGGGCATTATATCATTGCTTACTCTTGCACCGATGTGTGCGGCCGAAAAAGTGGATCTTAGAACGATCCCTCTGGATGCTTGGCTTTGGGCAGCGTTATTCCTTGGCTTTCTGTGTTCATGTGTTGGTTATATACTCAATAATTACTCGATATCCAAACTTACGAGCATCGGGCACGCAGTTTTTCTGAATCTGAACCCCGTGGCTGCGGCTGTGGGCGGATGGCTGATACTGGGTGAAGCTATGTCGGCAAAGGGTATAATTGGCTCTGCGATAGTACTTGTGAGCCTGTTTGTGCTGGCATGGACCGAACGCGAGTCCGGAAAGAGTTGAATTTGACTTTTTATCGTCAGGATGCTACAATAAAACCATTCTATCCGGAGGTATTTTGTGAGATGAAAAAGACGTTGGCTATACTTGCTGCTGGCATAGGTTCAAGGTTTGGCGGAGGCATAAAGCAGCTGGAGCCTGTTGGACCCTGCGGGGAAATAATAATCGATTACTCGATTCATGACGCGATAAAGGCGGGGTTCAACAAAATCGTTTTTATCATCCGAAAAGCGATCTATGCCGATTTTGAAGAGATGATCGGGGGCAGGATCCGCCGTCTGTGTGAAAAGCTTGACGTAGAGACTGAATATGCCTTTCAGGAGATCGAGAATATACCCTGCGATGTACCGGAAGGAAGAACAAAACCCTGGGGTACAGGACAGGCGGTTCTTGCATGCAAAGGGATAATACGCGAGCCTTTTGCGGTGATCAACGCCGACGACTATTACGGTAAACACGGTTTTGCCATCGCATCCCGCCAGCTTGAAAAGGGCACATACGCAATGGTGGGCTACATACTGGGAAACACACTGTCTGACAATGGAGGCGTTACGCGCGGTATATGCCGCAGAGATGAAAGCGGTGCTTTGATAGGGATCGATGAAACAAAGGATATAGTCAAAGCCGGGGAGAAAGCGCTTGCCAACGGCAAACTGATCGATATCGACTCGCTTGCCAGCATGAATTTCTGGTGTTTTCCTGCTTCGTTTATCGATGAGATAGAGACAGGCTTTGCTGTGTTCCTGAAAAACATGAGCAATCCGCTCAAAGACGAATATCTGCTCCCGACTATCGTTGACGGTCTTATTAAACGCGGAGAAAAGGTAGACGTGCTTCCAACGGACGACAAATGGTTTGGCGTGACTTACAGAGAAGACAAGCCTGTGGTTGTAGAGAGCTTCAGGCGCCTTTACGCTAAGGGAGAATACAGCAACGAACTGTATTCCGACATAATCAAATAAATGCGGCGGCTTATATTCTTAGTACTTGCCTCCCTGCTGCTGTGCGCGGCTGCAGAAGGAGGCTTTTTGTCTGCATCTGAGCGGCTGAGCGGTTTAAGGTATCTGCCTGACGCTGTCGACGCTCCGTCTGAGTTGGCGGTAGTCAATTTTCAGAAAGCGAACGGACTTGATTTAACCGGGACACTGGACGAGGTCACGCTCGCAGCTTTGTTTTCTGACGAGGCGATCTCGCTTGACGATTACTTGAAACAAAGCGCTTCAGGCGAAACTACTGACCTTTATTTTTCCGATGCCGGAAGCGATGTTTACAGGCTTAAAAAACGTCTGAATGCTCTGGGTTATTATGACGCTGAGCTCAACGAGCAATATGATCTGGCCACTGCTGCAGCTGTAGCCCGATTTCAGATGGCAAACGGACTTGACATAAACGGGGACGCCTTCGGTGCTACCGTACGGAGGTTATACAGCAGCTTTGCCGTTGAATATGCCGCCAGTCAGAAACACTTCGAGTTCTCGCTTGGGGACAACGGTCACTTGGTTAAACAGATCCAGGATATTCTCATGTCGCTTGGGTACTATTCGGGCAATTGCACCGGAGTGTACGGGGAAGCCACTTTCGAAGCCGTTAAGACCTTTCAAAGGGCAAATGATTTCGAACCGAATGGCGTATGGCAGATCGAATACACTGTGCTTGCTCACAATTCGCTTGTTGTTTCAAAGGATACGGCAGAAGCAAATTCGGCGGAAAAGGTCATTGAGATCGGCTACGAGGGATACGAAGTCTTTGACCTGGAAAACGCCTTGTATTCCCTGGGCTATTTTTCCGGCGAAGTCGACGAGGATTTCGATGAAAGGACTCTGTATGCACTGAAGCTGTTCCAGGAAGCTAATGGTCTGACGCCGACGGGCTCATATGATTCTGAAACGCGTAAGGCACTGCAAAAAAACAGCAGATTGACTGATTATACGCAGTTTAAGCAAATCAGCATGGACAAGGAAGTCGGACCGTGGGACAGCGGTTTTGCTGTGAGGCTTATGACAACACAGCTCAAACGTTTGGGCTATCCATTAGACATTACTGATTTATTGGACGAAAAAACCGATGGGATCCTTATAGAGTTTCAGAAGGCCGAAGGACTGTCTCCCAGCGGAAGAACAGACGCGGCCACACGGACGAGGCTTTACGAAGGCGACTGCATGCCATACACTGCAGCCAGCAAAGTGCTCGAAGGGATCGTGACGGCAGAAGCCCGCGAAGCAAGACGCCAGGCTTTGGAAATACTGCTTTCGGAAGTGATCGATAAGCCATATTCCGCCGGCATGACAGGCCCTGACAGTTTTGGAGCCGGAGGGCTAACTTATTTTTGCATGCAGACTGCGGGCATAGAGATACCTCCCACATGCGCGCTTCAGTACGAATTTGCCTTTTCGAAAGAGTCATTTTCCCAGGAAACCTCAGAGATCAAACAGTTTTCTATTGTGTTTTTCCAATCAGATGAGACTGTATACAGCGGAATCGCCAAGAATGATACTACGGTAGTTTACTCTTCGCCTTCCGAGGGCAGCGTAATAGCTTTGCCGATAAACGAGCTCGTTGAAAGGTATACCTTTTTAGGAACGGTCTATCTGGTTGACTGAAATGATACTTAACGATGATGAGCAGCTGCATGATCTGCAGAACGGACTTTCGATAATCCAAAAAAACAGCGGGTTCCGTTTTGGGACTGACGCTGTCCTGCTCAGCCATTTTGCGCAGATCAAAACTGGCTCACTAGTAGCGGATCTCGGATGCGGCTCAGGGATCATAGCGCTGCTCATCGCTCAGCTCAACCCTCGCTGTCATGTAAAGGCTGTTGATATTTTTGAAGATATGTGCGACATGGCCGCCAGGTCCGTCAAGTTAAACCACCTGGAAGACCGTATCGAAGTCATCCAGGGTGATATCAGACAAAGCAGCGCATATTTTAATGCCGCTTGTTTCGATCACGTGGTCTCAAATCCCCCTTATTATCCTGAGTCGACCGGCAAGAAGCCTAAATGTGTGAATAAATGCTCCAGCCGTACTGAGCAAACCATGGACATCGCGGATGTCTGCCGCGCCTCAAGACGCATTTTGAAAAGCAGGGGAAGGCTTTCGGTGGTCTTTCCGGCCTGGCGTTATAACGATGCGATAGAGACGATGAGGGATAATTCCATAGAGCCTAAGCGCGTGCGGTTCGTACACGACACTTTAAAGCACCCCGCCAGCATAGTGCTGCTGGAGGGGGTAAAGCAGGGGGGAAAGGAATTAAACGTGCTTCCGCCGCTGATCTTGCACAATCCAGACGGATCATTCACAGAGGAATGGCTTGAGATCTACGGTTGAACCTTAGCGAATACGCACACGCTCATCGGCGCAATGGAGAACGTAAAGCCCCAGGCGCCGTTTTGTTTTGTTTCCACTTTTACAGTTTCGTTATCAAGATAATGCGGGTATTCCGCGTATTCGGGACGGGAACTGGTAAAAATCATTTGGTATTCGTCGTCTTTCTGCCCGACAGGGACAAAAAAGGGAATGCGTTCTGTGTTGAAGTCGTTGAAACTGTACAGATACACAAGGCCACCTTTTTCGTAAGCCATCAGCCGCTGAGGTTGATCTATCCAGAGATTTCGGCTCTCATGCTTGCTGAGCACTTTGTACTTGCGGACAAAAGCAAGGGAGTCGTTGTCGAATTTGAGAAGCTTATGATATTTCAGCAGGCCGTTATCGCTTAATGACCACTGCCGCCTCGCGTACTTGTATGAATAACCATTGCCTTCCCTTGGGAAATCGATCCATTCGGGGTGCCCGAATTCGTTGCCCATAAAGTTTAGATAACCGTCTGAGCCCAGCGTTAGAGTAATAAAGCGGATTAGCTTTATCATGCTGATCGCGCGGTCAATGCGTAAAGAGTGGATCTCGTCGCTCATGTTTGTGTACATTTCAGCGTCTGCAAGCCAAAAGATAAGCGTTTTATCCCCAACCAGTGCCTGGTCATGGCTTTCGCTGTAGCCGATGACTTTCTCCATCGGACGACGAGTGGTCAGCTCATGCCACATCTCAAACATATTCCAACTGTCGTGTTTTACGGTTTTGATCCAGTAGTCCGGCAGACCCATTCCCAGCCTGTAATCAAAACCGATCCCGCCGTAACGGATGGGAAGGCACATGCCGGGCATGCCGCTCATGTCCTCAGCTATAGCCACCGCTTTGGGATTGACCGTGTGTATGAGTTCAGTAGCAAGCTGCAGGTAGACGATCGCGTCTATATCGGTATTGAGGCTAAAGTATTTTTTGTAGTTGTCAAAGCTTTCGCCAAGACCGTGATCCAGATAAAGCATGCTGGTCACTCCGTCAAAGCGGAAGCCGTCAAAGTGATATTCCTCCTGCCAGAACTTGATGTTGGAAAGCAAAAAGTGAAGCACTTCATGCTTGCCGTAATTGAACACGCACGTGCCCCAAGCCTGATGATGCCCCCTGTCACCGGAGTGGAAAAATTGCTCCTGTGTACCGTCGAACAGATTGATGCCTTCAAGCGCGTTGGCGCTGGCGTGGGAATGTACTATATCAAGCAGGACGTACATGCCCAATTCATGCGCACGGTTAATAAGTCTTTTAAGCCCCTCGGGTTCCCCGTACCAGCTGGAGGCTGCAAAAAAGTTGGTCACCTGATAACCGAAGGAAGCGTAGTATGGATGTTGCATTATGGCCATCAGCTGTACTGTGTTGTAGCCGTCTTTTTTTATGCGCGGAAGTATATTGTCGGTAAACTCATCGTATGTGCCGATACGTTCATTTTCTGTTGCCATTCCAATATGGGCTTCATAGATGGTGAGGGGGGCTACCTTGCGTCTTTTATACCCGCCGTCTGTCCATTCAAAAGGCGTATCCGGATGCCAGATCTGACCTGAGAAAGAATTATCGACGGGATCCTGCACTACCCGGGTTATGTAAAGGGGGATGCGGTCGAAAGTGCGGCTGCCGTTTGTTACTGCGACTTTGACGCGCTGACCGTGTTTAAGCAAGTCTTTGCCGGGAAGAAATATCTCCCATACGCCGGAGGGATCGATCTTGCGCATGGGGTTGGCGTCCCGATTCCAGAAATTGAAGTCACCTATAAGGTGCATTTGCGTCGCGGCAGGCGCCCACTCCCTGTACACCCAGCCATCGTCTGTTTGATGGAAACCGAAATACATATAACCGTTGGCAAAATCAGAAAGATCTGAGTACTTGCCGAGAATCGATTTTTCAACCTGTGCCAGCCTTTCCATGCGCATGTTGATATCGGCTTCGAAAGGCTTTAATGCCTCGTCCAGACGTATCATTTTAAGCTCAGAGCGGGTTTTCATTTTCATCAGCCCCTTTTTGTTTATGTGTGTATTATACTGTATGAGAAAGAAAAAAACAATTGATGTTTTATCAAGATAAAGATATAATAAAAGAAAAACGGAGGTATACTATGTCCAGTTATGTTACAAGGAAAACGCCGGGAGACACATCATGGTTTACCGCGTCGCGATTTGGAATGTTTATACACTGGGGGTTGTACGCCATGCCTGCCCGTCACGAGTGGGTAAAGACCCGTGAGCGTATAACAGAAGAGAAATACGACAAATACTTTAAATACTTCGATCCCGATATGTACGATGCGAAGGAGTGGGCAGCCCGCGCCAAAGCTGCCGGAATGAAATATGCCGTACTCACTACCAAACATCATGAGGGATTCTGCTTGTTTGACAGCAAGTATACGGATTACAAAGCCACAAACACTCCCGCGGGCCGTGATCTGGTAAAAGAATATGTTGATGCATTCCGCGCGGAAGGGCTGCGAATTGGCTTTTATTATTCGCTGATAGACTGGCATCATCCGTCTTTCCCGATCGACCATTTGCATCCGCGCCGCGACGACGAAAACGCTAAAGAGCTTAATGACGGCCGTGATATGAAAGTGTATGCCCAGTACATGAGAGATCAGATCACTGAGCTGCTGACCAACTACGGTAAAATCGACTTGCTTTGGTTCGATTTCTCTTACGATACGCCCAAGGACGGACCTTACGCCAACGGTTGGATGAAGGGGAAGGGAAAAGATGAGTGGGAAGCTGAGAAGCTTATTGCTCTGGCGCGAAAACTCCAGCCCGGAATAATGATCGACAATCGCACGCAGCTCGAACAGGATCTGTGGACGCCTGAACAGTATCAGCCGCTTGAATGGCTTCGCCATAAAGAGACAGGTGAACTTGTCACATGGGAAGCATGCCAGACATTCAGCGGCTCATGGGGCTACTACAGGGACGAGATGACATGGAAGAGCCCTGAAATGCTCATCAGGATGCTGATCAATACCGTTTCGATCGGCGGGAATCTGCTTATGAACGTGGGCCCGACTTCAAGAGGGTATATGGATAAGCGGGCAGTAGAAGCCCTGAAGGTATACGAGGAGTGGATGAAGTACAATTCCAGAAGTATTTACAACTGCACGATGGCAGAGCCGGAATTCAAAGCCCCTGCCGACTGTCGCCTGACTCAGAGCGTGGATGGCAAGCGGCTTTACGTGCATTTGTTCGCGTATCCTTTTGCTCATCTGCAGCTTAAAGGACTTGCGGGGAAAGTTGACTATGCTCAGTTCCTGCATGACGGCAGCGAATTGCTGTTCACGGAGGGCAAAGTCGATCATTTCTCTGAAGGCGCGGCCAAATCTGAGGATCTGTTGGTCATAAACCTGCCGGCCATCAAACCTAACGTGACAGTGCCGGTGATAGAGCTATTCCTTAAGTAAAAGATCAACTTTAACAGCAGGCCAACAAAATATCGGGAGCCTGCTGTTTGTTTTAGCTAATTGACTTCAGATACGATCTCTCTTGCCACGAACACGCCGCTTGCGGAAGCATGAGATAGGGAGTGTGTGATACCGCTGCCGTCACCGATCATAAACAGGTTTTTGTGGCTGGTTTCCAGACGGGACGAAACCTCGACTTCCATGTTGTAGAATTTGACCTCGACGCCGTATAACAGCGTGTCATCGTTGGCGGTTCCGGGCGCGATCTTGTCAAGCTGGTTTATCATTTCGATTATTCCGTCCAGTATGCGCTTGGGCAATACTAGGCTCAAGTCGCCCGGAGTGGCGGAAAGAGTCGGGACGACAGTGTTTTCGTCGATCCTTTTTTCGGTAGACCTGCGTCCGCGGATCAGGTCCCCGAAACGCTGAACGATTACGCCGCCTCCAAGCATGTTGCTCAGCCTCGCGATATTCTCTCCGTATCCGTTAGAATCGTTGAAAGGCTGGGTGAAATGCTTGTTGACGAGGAGCGCGAAATTGGTATTATCTGTTTTATATTTTTCGTCCTCGTAAGAATGACCGTTAACGGTGACTATCCCGTTTGTGTTTTCAGTTACTACTGCTCCCCTGGGATTCATGCAGAAGGTACGCACGTAGTCCTCAAATTTTTCGGTTCGGTAAACGATTTTGCTTTCGTAGAGCTCGTTTGTCAGGTGGTCGAACACTACGGCGGGCAGCTCAACACGCACGCCCAAGTCGACCCTGTTGGAATGAGTTGGTATATCAAGTTCCCGGCAGGTCTTTTCAAGCCATTTTGAGCCGCTTCTGCCTACACTTACGATGCAATAAGGGGCTGTGAACGTATTTTTTGATGTATTTGCTTCATATCCTTCTGCAGTTGGACCAAGATCGAGCACGGGCTCGTCCAGATAAAAGTCTATGCTGTCCTTCAAAAGCTTATGCAGGTTCGAAAGCACTATATAATTTATGTCTGTTCCCAGATGCCTGACATGTGCGTCCAAAAGTGTCAGCTTATTCTGTATACATAGTTTTTTGAAAGCCGATCCTATGGAGGTGTACATTTTTGTGCCGGCACCACCCAGTTGCATATTGATGCCGTCAACATAATGCATCAGCTCCAATGCGGTCTTGCGGCCTATATACTCGTACAAGGTGCCGCCAAAGTCGTTGGTAATATTATATTTGCCGTCAGAAAAGGCACCGGCGCCGCCAAATCCGCTCATTATGGAACAGCTTTTGCACCTTACACAGGACTTGATCTTGACTCCGTCGATGGGACAGGATCGCTTTTCGAGCGGATGACCCGACTCGATCACGGCGACTTTCAATTGAGGCGCAAGCTTGTTTAATTCATATGCCGCGTATATGCCGCCGGGACCAGCGCCGATAATTATAACGTCATAGCTTTTATTCATAACAGAACCTCAAGTGTATTACTAAGCCTAATATACTATATTTACTGAAAATAATCAAGGACTATGCCATCATCAAATCAAAACGGGCCAATCCAGAAGATTGGCCCGCAAAAATTGACTGGAAAGATGTTTTATGCCTTGCCAGCGCAGCCCAGCACGTCTACGAGCTTGTGCTTAACAAGTTCCTTGATGTTGGCTCTCGCGGGCTTCAGGTACTGGCGGGGATCGAAGTGGTCAGGATGCTCATTGAAATATTTGCGGATGGAGCCGGTCATGGCAAGACGCAGGTCGGAATCGATGTTGATCTTGCAGACGGCGCCGCGGGCAGCCTGACGCAGTTGCTCCTCGGGAATGCCGACGGCGTCGGGCATCTTGCCGCCGTTGTCGTTGATCATCTTAACGTACTCCTGCGGCACGCTGGAGGAGCCATGCAGCACGATGGGGAAGCCGGGCAGACGGCGGGATACCTCGTCCAGTATGTCGAACCTGAGCGGCGGGGGTACGAGGATGCCCTTTTCATTCCTGGTGCACTGGGCAGCGGTAAACTTGTAAGCGCCATGGGAGGTGCCGATTGCGATAGCAAGGGAATCGCAGCCGGTGCGCTCGACGAATTCCTGCACATCCTCAGGGCGGGTGTAGGAGGAATCCTCAGCGGAGACCTTGACTTCATCCTCGACGCCTGCCAGTGTGCCAAGTTCGGCCTCTACAACTACACCGTGATCGTGAGCGTATTCCACGACCTGCTTGGTGATGCGGATGTTTTCTTCAAAGCTTTCACCGGACTTATCGATCATGACGGAAGAGAAACCGCCGTCGATACAGCTTTTGCACAGCTCATAGCTGTCGCCGTGGTCGAGATGAACGACGATAGGGAGGTCAAAACCCGCGGACTGCTCTGCGTCGGCGATGGCGGCCTCGATGAGTTTCATAAGATAGACGTGCTTGGCATATGCCCTGGCGCCCTTGGACACCTGGAGGATAAGGGGAGCCCTTTCTTCCATTGCGGCTTCAGTGATTCCCTGCACGATTTCCATGTTGTTGACGTTGAACGCGCCGATGGCGTAGCCGCCGTCATAGGCTTTCTTGAACATCTCTTTGGAGGTTACGATTGCCATAGTGAATCTCCTTCTTTCTCAATTAGGTTACCTGCTATATTATGCAACAGTTTCTGTTAAAAGTCAAGCCAATGCTCTGTGAGATAGGTGTTTATATTGACATATCCTGACAATTGTGATATATTCCCAAACGATAAATTGGGAAAGTAGGTATTTGTTTATGTCTATACTTAAAGGCGCAGCAGTCATCGGACAGTCCGGCGGACCGTCTTCCGTTATCAATGCTTCCGCTTACGGCGCGATAAAGGCCGCGCTGGACAGCGACATCATCACCAAGGTCTACGGTATGCAGAACGGTATCGTGGGTCTGCTGAATGACAATCTCTTCGATCTGGGACAGGAAGACCCAGAGGAGCTTGCGCTCATGAAGTACACACCCTCTTCTGCGCTGGGTTCCTGCCGTTACAAGATAAAGGATCCCGATGAGGACGATACCGACTACGTCAAGATCCTCGAAATGTTCAAAAAGTATGACATCCGCTATTTCTTCTATAACGGCGGAAATGATTCCATGGACACTTGTAATAAAATCAGCAAGTTCATGCTCAAGAACGGATATGAAGTCAGGTGCATGGGCATTCCCAAGACCATTGACAACGATCTGGCGGGCACGGATCACTGCCCCGGTTTCGCCTCAGCCGCAAAATATATTGCTACTTCAATGGTTGAAGTGTACCGCGACTGCCACGTATACGACAAGGGCATGATCACGATCGTTGAGTGCATGGGCCGTCATGCTGGCTGGCTGACCGGCGCTGCTGCTCTGGCGAGCCTGACCGGCAACGGGCCTGACCTGGTATACCTGCCAGAGGTGGACTTCGACATGGACAAGTTCCTCGAAAAAGTCAAGGATATTTACGCCCGCAACAAGAATGTGCTGGTCGCCGTTAGCGAAGGCATTCACGACAAGGATGGACAGTTTATCGTTGAATACGCCGTTAAGGACGCCGCTGTGGACGCGTTCGGCCACAAGCAGCTGGGCGGTCTTGCCGCTTTCCTTGCGAACGAATGCAAAAATGCCACCGGCGCCAAGGTTCGCGGGATAGAACTCAGCTTGCTTCAGAGGTGTGCCGCTCACTGCGCTTCCAATACGGACATAGAGGAAAGCTTTATGGCTGGCCAGGCGGCTGCCAACAGCGCCATAGCTGGTGTGACAGACAAAATGGTGGGTTTCGAGTGCACCCGTGACAACGGTCAGTATAAGTGCGAGACCAAGCTGTTTGATCTGACTGTGGTAGCAAACGCCGAAAAGAAAGTTCCCAGGGAATGGATCAACGAAGAGGGCGATAACGTAAACGAGAAGTTCATCGAATACGCGCTTCCCCTGATCCAGGGTCAAACCAAGCTGACCTACGAAAATGGTCTGCCCAGGTTCGTACATCTTAAGAAGATCAAGGCTCAGGCGTGAGCCACTGAACAGCACGCTCCGCGTTTTGACTGACGCGGGGCGTGTTTTGCGTGAGAGGGAAATATGATAACAACTGTCAGGATCGACTCGATCCAAGGCGTGCTGGAACTGATCAGCGACCAGAAACGGGATATGGAAATCAACCGGCTTCGAAGCGATTATTATTATCGCGGACAGCCGGACGTTAAGTTTCGCCTGAACACCAGCTTAAACCGCACATGTGGCCTCAAAAGCAAGGAGCTGGAACCCAGTATCCTGAGATATTTTACAAAATACGCAAGCAT
This sequence comes from Clostridiales bacterium, assembly GCA_024684375.1. Taxonomy (GTDB): domain Bacteria; phylum Bacillota; class Clostridia; order Christensenellales; family Aristaeellaceae; genus RUG14130. The sequence goes on along the minus strand of JAIKWZ010000042.1, from coordinate 27,941 downwards.
AGAAGACCCTACGCTCAATGAGTCTATCTGGAAGCAGATGATAGTTGGGCAGCATTACGGGCTGCCTACAAGGCTTATGGACTGGACACGCTCACCGCTGGTTGCGCTGCATTTTGCAGTTAACGAAGGGAATCTGTCCAAAATGGACAGGCGCGACTGCGCAGTCTGGCGGATGTCTGTGGACGATATGAACAAAACGCTTCCTGACAGATATAAACGCCGCCTTGAGGAAATCAAAACATCCACTTTCTCTGTTGAAATGCTTACGGAACTGGCCGGCAGCCTCTCCAGGTATGACGAGGATATGGGAGAAGAGACAATGGTGACTTTAGAGCCGCCCTCAATATCCCAAAGGATTATAAACCAATACTCGTTCTTCTCTGTCATCCCTTCGGGTATCAAAGATATAGAAGCGTTTTTTGACAGCCATACCTCACTTACAGTCAAATATGTGATCGCAAAGGAGATCCGCTGGGATATCAGAGACCTGCTGGACCAGATGAACATTAACGAGCGTATAATATACCCAGGCCTTGACGGACTAAGCAAGTGGATAGCGCGCCACTATTACGTCAGAGACGAATAGAAAAAGGACGCGGTGTTCCGCGTCCTTTTGAATGAATTGTTTTAGGACTCCACATTAAACTTGAACAGCTCAATGGTGTAGTCGATGTATCCGATGCCTTTGATATCATCCAGTGTGCGTGCATCGTCAAAGCCTTCGCTGCGATAGACTTTCACGTCAATCGTATCGCCGTAAGAATGGGATGCAAGCACCTCGCGGATCACGTCAAAGCTTGAGGCGATTTTGCCGTCGATCTCGACTATGATGTCATTGTGTTTGAGCCCGTCGCCTACATCCTGTGCGGCAGAAGAACCTTCCTTGACTTTTGCTAGGGCGGCGGGGCTGCCATCCTGTACTTCCTCCAGCATCATGCCTGCGGGAAGCTTACCGGCGTAAACCGCGTAAGAATTATTCTGGTTGACCATGGCTCCCGTAACGCCAAGCATGGGTTTGTCGGCGGAAACAGAAGCGGTATTATCATCAGAGGTTTTGCTTTCAGGAGCTGTATTGTCCATGCTCCCAGTAAGGACCTTTATGATTGCCTCGGAGATGATGGGTTTGGCGGTGTTGACAGGAATGGCCAGCCCAATTCCTTCTACTGTGGCTCTGTTGTAAGAACCTGAGGACATTTTCATGCTGGGAACACCCATAAGCTGCCCAAGAGTATTAAACAGTCCGCCGCCGGAATTGCCTTCGTTAATTGCTGCGTCAGTCTGGATCATGGTATTGACATTCTCGGTCTTAAGACCGTAACGGTCTGTCACGGTTTCAGAAGAGATTTCCCTGTCCAGAGCAGAAATGATTCCAACGGTAACGGTGCCTTTAAGCTCGTCAGTCAGGGGGTTGCCAATGCACATTACCCATTCGCCGACCTGGAGCTGTTCACTGTCGCCAAGCTGAACGGGTTCAACAGACAGATCAGCCGCGTAAACTACCGCCAGATCCTTTGCCTCGTCGTAGCTCACCAGTATGCACTCGTACTCGTTCTCTTCGCCAAGTACACTGATGGTCAGGCGTGTTGCCTTCTCTACAACGTGGAAGTTGGTGAGAACGAGACCATCGTAAACTACTACTCCGCTGCCGGTGGCCGCAAGCCTCTCGACTGTTTGAGATGAGCGATTTCCTCTGTTGCCGTATCCGAAACCGAAGCCGAATTGATTTCCGTAGCTGGAGTAGGTGTAATTCTGATAGTTGTTTATGCCTACAACGCTTTTCTGAACCTTGTCGATGACACCGATAAATGGACTGGTGATCTGGGACTTGTCTGTTGTGGTCTCGGTCACTTGCTTCGCGATCTCACTTGCTTCGTTTTTAGTGAGCGCTCCGGCGCAGAATGCGCAAAATGCCAGCACAAACGCGAGCGCCAATGATAATAACTTCTTCTTCATAGTAAACCTCCTATAGTATCCGTGTTTTTTTATATTCACGGGAAATACCCGAAAATATCAGTTTTTAGGCGGCGTTAGGCTGTCCCAGAAAGCGGCGTCTATTGTGTACTCAGTTTCACGGAACAGTTTTTCGTAGTCAGACTGAAATGCTGCTTCTCTGGCCGAGTATAGCGCCTGAGCACATGCTTTGAGATATTCCTCTTCATCACTGCCTTTTTCCCGGCGCAGCACAAACAGGCCAATTTCAGTTTCTATCACAGAAGATGTACCGCCTTCAGGGAGAGACAAGGCTGCTTCAAGAAGGCCTCCTTCAAGTTCGGACAAGCCTATCTCGCCGCAGTTCACTTCGCTGTTCAGACCGGCGGCCTGTTCGTAATCGCCGCTGAAACCTGAAAGAGTTTCAAGCAGACTCTGAAATCCTGTTTTCAACTCAGGGGCCTCGGAATAGGCATCGAATGGAACAAACAGATACTGAATGTGGGACAAATAATCAGCTTTGTCGATTTTTCCAAGTATTGATTCATCGTCGACAGCCATCGCGCTCACGAGAGCACCGTATACCATCTGAGATAGTTCCCTGTCAGCAAGTGCTTTAAACACATCTTCAAAAGGCAAGCCGCATTCAGAGCATATTTCATGCGCGATCGCATTAAGCTCGGACAGGCGCTCTTCGCTTTGCGCTATGCCCAGGCTGCTTGCGCGAGAACATAAAACCGTTTGCATGACCAGTGCTTTAAAGCCGTCTGCTTTGACGTGGTCGAATACCGTAGACCCATCATCATATTCAAGCGTCCAGTAATCAATACCAAGCGCCGATGAATAATAAGAAACTGTGTCCTCGTAGGCCATGCAAGTCAGGTACATGCATGCTTTCGCATAATCCTCATTCAAAGCCGTTCCGTTTACGGTAAGGGCGGTCCCTTCGCAAAGAGCGCAGTTAGCCAATGCCAGAACGCAGATCATAGCGATCAGCTTCTTCAATGCCCTCACCTCCTTTTTGTGAGACCATTATATCCCGCAAATTATTAAGTTCAAATAGGGGAAATGCTTAACAATTCTTAAGTTCGCAGTTATGTACGGATCCCGTTTTGACAAGCGTGTACTCATGTGCTAAAATGGTTCAGGAGGTTGGGAAATGGAATCGAAAATAACAATCCTGCTCGCTGACGATGATAAGGATATAAGAGAAATAGGGAAGATCCTGCTTGAGGGAGAGAATTATGAAGTCATTGAGGCTGCCGACGGGCAGCAAGTGATCGAAGCAGCTTCCGACAGGATCGATCTCTACATTTTAGATGTAATGATGCCCAAACTCAATGGATATCAAGTTTGCAGAGAATTACGTAAAACTACAAGCGCGCCGATTTTGTTTTTAACTGCCCGCACCCAAGTTGAGGATAAGTCTATGGGCTTCTCCGCAGGAGGAGACGATTATCTTGCCAAGCCGTTTTCATACACAGAGCTGCTGGCAAGAGTAAAGGCTCTTTTGCGCAGGTATTATGTTTACAAGGGTAAGGAAACGCCAGAACAGGATGTAATGATTTCTGCGGGAGACATAACGATTGACCCAAAACGCATGGAGGCAAAACGCGCGGGAGAGTTGCTGCCGCTTACTGATATTGAATTCAACATACTTCTAACCCTTGCAAAGCATAAAGGACAGGTGCTTTCCGCTAAGGAACTTTACGAAGAAGTATGGAACGAAACCTATTTCTATTCTTGCAACAACACACTTATGGTACATATCCGCAATTTGCGCAAAAAGGTTGAAACGACCAACGACACGCTTATCAGGACAGTATGGGGGAAGGGTTACAGGATTGACTAAAAAGCTGGGTGTTAAGCTTGTATTGTGCGCCCTGTTATCCCTGCTAATTGCGGGAGGCACTTTTGCGGCTGTAAGTGTCGGCGGAACGCGCATAATTGAAAAAAAACTTTATACTCATGAATCGATCCTCTCGAAAGAAAAAGAGCTTTTTCGGGAGTTCATTGCTTATGTGAATCAGAATTCGTCGGGCAGTCTTGCTACTACTGATTCCATGGAAGGCTTCTTTAAGGGCAGAAAAAATCTAATAATTGCGGTTTATAATGCGGGGCAGAGGTTTGAAGGATCTCAGGCAACGACATTGCTGTATTCATCCATTAATGACCCTGCGTCATTGTATGAGGTGCTTCAGAGCGAATATCAGGATTATTGGTATACGTGTCCTGTTTCCGTAAACGGAGATTTTGCGAGGACAAAAATCGTCAGAGTAATGTATTTCCCTATGTATACAGCTGCAAGGGCCCTGAAGTATGCGGCTGGGGCAGGTGCATTTATTGTGTTTGCCTGTTCATTGTTGCTGCTTGTCAGCCGTAAAACCAGGTATATTTCGAACCTGTCAACTCAGCTTAACGCGATGGCGGGCGGTGAACTTGACGTACCGATAAGTGTAAAAGGGAACGACGAGGTCGGACTTTTGGCGCGCAATATGGAATTCATGCGCCAGTCATTCATAGAAAGACTTAAGACTGAAGAGGGACTGAAAAAGGCGCAGAGCGAGCTTATCAGAGATATGTCCCATGATCTGAGAACACCTCTTACTGCGCTTACGGGATATCTTGAACTGTTGGACAGAAACCTTGATGCCAATCCAGCAAAGGGATACGCTCAAAGTGCGCTCAGAAGGGCGCGCCAGATCAAGGAAATGACCGACGAATTGTTTGAATATATACTTGTATATGGTGAACAGGAAGGTCTGAACGATCCTCAAAAGCTGGATGCTGCAATGTGTCTGTCTCAGTTGTGGGAGGAAGAAGCGGCGGAGTTGGAGACTGCTGGATTTGTCACACAGACCGCGCCGACAGAAAGAGAAATGACTCTTGATATAGATGTCAGACTCATACGCAGGGTTCTGGACAACATATGCTCCAATATAACCAAATATGCCGACAAGACGTTCCCTGTAGTACAGAAAACGGTGATAACGGATAAAGAACTGGTTTTTGAAGTTGTTAACCATATTTCTGAAAACCCGGTGAACACGAACTCCAGCGGTATAGGGCTCAAAAGCTGTAAAAAAATTATGGCACTGCATAAAGGCGACTTCCAGGCAGAGGAAAAGGAAGGCCTTTTTATAACAAGGCTTGTGTTCAATAAAAGCGAATGACTCAAGTTTGTTTACATACATTTCATATTATAATCCTTCTTTGTTGTGGTATAATCATATACTGAAAATGGAGGATTATTTGTTTTGCAGCAAGACGAATCACGGCTTGTAACAATACCAAATTTGTTGACGCTCATCAGGATACTTCTGGTGCCTGTATTTGCTATTGCGTTTTATGCTTATCCTGAACAACGATACTACTCGCTGGGCATTTTCACGCTTGCAAGCCTGACAGACGGTGTTGACGGTTATCTTGCCAGGCGGCTTAACCAGATATCAAGCTTTGGCAAGCTTATAGATCCATTGGCGGACAAGCTTATGATAGTATGCATGCTTTATTGCCTTATGCATGAAGGTCTGCTTGCCCCTAAAGGGATAGAAGAACTGAGCAAGTGGGTATTTCTGTTGATCCTGGCTAAAGAAGTGTTTATGGTCGTTGGCGGCACCTTTATGCTGACAAAAGGCGTAGTGGTGCATTCCAACTTCTTTGGGAAAGCAGCAACGGCGCTGTTCTGCCTGGCTATAATACTCATTTTCCCATCCAGGATAACCGAACCATGGCACGGGGCAGTATGGCTGCAGAACGTCGGAAGATATCTTACGCTTGCGGCGACGATTGCAAGCTTTGCGGCTCTTTTCACATACATAAAAGGCAGCCTTGTGCAACTTAAAGAAATAAACAATCGCAGCGAGAAATAATAATCGGAGGACTCTATAATGGACAATACAAAAGACTTTTCCATGGCCAAGGTGTATTCTCCAAAGGACATGGAGGATAGAATATACAAAATGTGGGAGGAATCCGGCGCCTTCAAGCCGAAGATAGTCAAGGGAAAGAAACCGTTTACTATTGTTATGCCTCCGCCGAACATAACTGGTCAGCTGCATGTGGGCCACGCGCTTGATGAAATGCCCCAGGATGTGCTTATCCGTTATCACCGCATGAAGGGCGATCCGACTCTGTGGCTTCCCGGCACAGACCATGCAGCCATAGCCACAGAAGTTAAAGTGAAGGATGCTCTGAGCAAGCAAGGCATCTCAAAAGACGACCTTGGCCGTGAAGCTTTTATTGACCGGGTATGGGACTGGAAAAAAGAATATGGCGGCAGGATAGTTAAGCAGCTGCGCAAACTGGGCGTGAGCTGTGACTGGTCCCGTGAACGCTTTACCATGGACAAGGGACTTTCCAGAGCAGTAAGGGAAACATTCGTTCGGCTGTACGAAAAAGGCCTTATCTACCAGGGCTGGCGCATGGTCAACTGGTGCCCCAACTGCAATACATCCATTTCTGACGCTGAGGTCGAGTACGAGGAGCAGAACGGCTCTTTCTGGCATATCCTTTACCCGGTTAAGGAAACTGGAGAGATGCTGGAGCTGGCAACCACCCGTCCAGAAACAATGCTGGGCGACACTGCCGTAGCGATCAACGCTGACGACGAGCGCTATAAGCATCTGATCGGTTGTCATGTTATGCTGCCGCTCATCAATAAAGAGATACCTATCGTCTGCGACGAGCATGCGGATATGACCAAGGGTACCGGCGTGGTGAAGATCACACCGGCTCACGATCCCAATGACTACGAAGTCGGAAAGCGTCACGACCTTCCCATGGTACGCGTGTTTACCTATGACGGTCACATGACCGGCAAGGCGGAAGCTGAGGAGAACGCCAGGCTGATCAAAGAGGGCCGCGCAACAAAGGACGAGCCCGTTGTGCTGGACTGCGGCCAATACGCCGGTAAGACCACCATGGAGGCTCGCAAGGCAATTGCTGCCGATCTGGAAAAGCAGGGACTGTTAAAGAAAGTTGAGCCTCTTACTCATGAAGTAGGCACATGCTACCGCTGCCACAACACGATTGAACCGATGGTTTCAAAACAGTGGTTTGTTAAGATGGCTCCGCTGGCCAAACCTGCTGCCGATGCCGCCCGCAATAAAGATATAGTTTTTGTCCCGGAACGTTTCGAAAAGACTTTCCTTAACTGGATGGATAACACGAGGGACTGGTGCATCAGCCGTCAGCTGTGGTGGGGACACCGAATTCCCGCTTTCTACTGCGACGCCTGCGGCAGAGTACATGTAAGCCGTGAGGATATAGATAAGTGTCCCGACTGCGGGGCTCCTCTGCGTCAGGATGAAGACGTGCTGGATACCTGGTTTTCGTCAGCGCTTTGGCCATTCAGCACATTGGGCTGGCCTGAAGAGACCGAGGATTTCAAATACTTCTATCCTAACAGCGTTCTTTCCTGCGGTTACGACATCATTTTCTTCTGGCTGGCGCGCATGGTGTTTTCGGGCATCGAGCAGACCGGTAAGTGTCCTTTCCCGGTCGCACTCATGCATGGCCTTGTCAGGGATGCCCAGGGCAAAAAAATGAGCAAATCCTCCGGCAACGGAATAGATCCGCTCGAAGTCATAGATAAATACGGTGCGGACGCGCTCAGATTTTCGCTTGAAATCGGCGTAGCCCCCGGCGCTGACGTCAGGATGAGCGTTGAAAAGATAGAAACTTATCGCAATTTCGCCAACAAGATCTGGAACGCAAGCCGCTTTGCGCTTATGAACATGCAGGACTTTGTACCTGAAGGTATTCCTTCAGAGGACAAACTTGCTCTTTCTGACAAGTGGATCCTGACCAGATTTAATGAGCAGGTCAGAAATCTTACCGAAAAGCTGGAGAGTTTTGATCTGGGCATGGGCGCGTACAGCCTGTACGACTTTATCTGGTCATATTTATGCGATTGGTATATAGAGATGGCTAAGCACGAGCTCAACGGTGAAGATGCCCAGGCGCGCAAAGCCACTCAGGAAGTGCTCTACTACGTTCTTACGGGCTCTCTTAAGCTGCTGCATCCGTACATGCCTTTTATTACCGAGGAGCTTTACAGCTATCTTCCCGGACATGAAGGTATGCTTATCAATGCATCATGGCCTGTCGCTGAAGAGAAGAATGAGTTCCCTTCAGAAGCGGATAAGATGGATGCCATTATGGACGTCATTCGAGCTGCGAGGAACCTTCGTGCTGAAATGAAAGTGGCGGCTTACAAAAAAGCCACGCTTATCATTCGTCCTTCCGAAGGAATGGAAGATGCGTTCAGGCAGTCTGAAGGCTATCTGTACCGGCTCGCGTCAGCCAGCGACGTGAAGTATTTGTCAAAAACTGACTCGAATCCTGAAGCCTCTGTAAGCGCGATGGCGGGCGGCAGTACCCTGTTTATCCCCATGGGCGAGCTTGTAGATGTGGAAAAAGAGCTTGTCAGACTTGCCAAGGAGCTGGAAGCGGCAAAGGCTGAGATAGGCAGGAGCGAGAGCAAGTTGAATAACACCGGCTTTATCGCTAAAGCGCCGGCTCAGCTTGTGGATGCAGAAAAGCAAAAGATCGAAAAAAACAAGGCACTTCTTGAAACGATCAATCAGCGTATCGATGAATTGAAGGCACTAAGAAAATAGACGAGTGGACGATATATCCTTTTCACTGAAAGCAAGACTTGCGTTAGAGAGCGCGGGCTTTGACTATACGCGTTCCCTCGGGCAGAATTTTATATTCGACGAGGATCTGCTTAATAAAATCGCTCGAGCCGGCGGCGCCGGCGAACGCGTGAATGTTTTGGAAGTAGGTGTGGGTGCAGGTATGCTTACTCACAGCCTGCTTTCATGTGGCAGCAGGGTGCTTGCTATCGAGCTTGATAAAGGCTTACAGCCTGTTCTGCGACGTCTTTTCGGAGATGACGATAAACTCACTCTGCTGTTTGCCGATGCGCTTAAAGCGGACATAGACACGCTTTCAAGAGGGACTTTTGAGGGAGAAGAATATGTTGTCTGCGCAAATCTCCCTTACTACATAACAAGCGATTTCATCCCTAAAATGCTGCTGCTTGACAACCCGCCTTCTCAGATGACGCTTATGCTTCAAAAGGAGGCGGCGCAGAGGCTTTTAAGTTCCTGCGGAGAACCTTCGTGGGGAGCTGTTCCCGCTCTCGTCAGGTTTTGCACAGACGGTGAGATATTGTTCGATGTGAGCAGGGAATGCTTCACACCTTCGCCTCATGTGGACAGCTGTGTTGTTCGTCTGGTGCGCAAGCGGCATCCTTTGGCTTCCCGGGATGAGATAAAGCCTTTTGCTCGATTTATTAAAGCCGCTTTTTCACAAAGGAGAAAAACGCTTCCCAACTGTCTTAATGCGGCATATGGGATAAGCAAAATGCGAACTGCTGAGATATTGCAATCTCTCGGTATCAGCCCTGCTGTGAGAGGCGAAGAGCTTGAACTTGATGAACTTAAAAGGGCTTTTGACCTGTTAAAAGGAGATTTATGAGCAAAACCCGCAATACTGAAGGATCTTTCAGGCTGATTTGGACCTTTCTTAAAGGGTCCAAAGCCTTTTTTGTTATAAGCATTTTATCTGCTGCTTTTAACGCGCTGATGGATATGCTTTCACCTCAGATTATTCGTATGACCGTTGACAATGTGATCGAAGGACAGGAACCAACGTATTCAGCTTGGATCATGCGCTTAGTGAATGCACTGGGAGGATTTGAGCATATTAAGAATAACATATGGATCGCTGCCGCAGCATTGATGCTTGTGGCACTCATAAAAGTAATTGCTCAGTACCTGTTCAGAGTATACAACACTAAGGGCAGCGAGACGCTCGTAAAAACCATGCGGGACACGCTGTTCGGACATATTGAGCGTCTGCCATTCTCATGGCACATGAAAAACAAAACGGGCGATATAATTCAACGCTGCACCAGCGATATCGAGACGATGCGCAATTTCATTTCCGAGCAAATGACGGGGATTTTCAGGATTGTCATCATGCTTGTGATGAGCCTGGTATTCATGCTTGCGATGAATCCGCTGCTTACGCTTGTTGCCATGATCCCCATGCCGATACTTATACTCCACTCTATGGCCTTCCACAAAACAGTGTATACAGAATTTGAAAAATGCGATGAGAACGAAGGCAAGCTGTCAGCCATGGTTCAGGAAAACCTTACTGGCGTCAGGGTCGTGCGTGCGTTCGGCAGGGAAAAAACAGAACTGGACAAATTTGAAAAACAGAACAAGTATTATACCTCTCTTTGGGTACGAGTAGGGAAGAGCCTGTCTCGTTTCTGGTCCATTTCCGATTTGATTGCAAATGCGCAGGTTATGATACTCGTAGTAGTTGGCGCAATTCTGTGCTATAAAGGCAGAATGCTTACTGGCGAATACATAGCTTTTATTTCATATAATGCCCGTCTTATATGGCCCGTCAGACAGCTGGGCCGTATGATCAGTGAACTTAGCAAAGCGACTGTTTCTGTGCAGAGGGTAAAGTACATTATGGACAGTAAGGAGGAATGCGACGACCCTGACGCGTACGAAGCGGACATGCACGGAGATATCAAGTTCGAGAACGTGTGTTTTAACTATGATAACTGTCCTGAACTGTTGCACGATGTGAGCTTTACTGTAAAAAAAGGTACAACGCTGGGAATTCTTGGTGGAACAGGCAGCGGCAAAAGTACATTAATGTTCCTGCTTGACAAACTTTACGATCTGCCTGAAGGTGGGGGATCCATAACGATAGGCGGAGTAGACATCCGAAAGATCTCTACGGAGCACCTGCGAAGCAATATCGGTATCGTTCTGCAGGAACCATTCCTGTTCAGTCGTACTATTTCGGAAAACATCGGGATAACTGATGAAAAGCTTACACTTTCTGATATACGAGAGGCTGCAAAAGACGCATGTCTCGACGATTCTGTTATTGCGTTTGCCAAAGGCTACGATACCATGGTTGGAGAAAGAGGCGTAACTTTGTCCGGAGGCCAAAAGCAGAGAGCTGCGATTGCGCGCATGATCACACAAAAAACACCTATAATGATACTGGATGACAGTCTGTCTGCCGTTGATACGCAGACGGATGCAAGAATACGTCAAGCGCTGGAGAAGCATTTTGGCGGAGCGACCGTTATAATTATCTCACACCGGATTACAACTCTTTCCCACTGTGATCAGATAATCGTGATGGAAAAAGGGAGAGTCATGGAAACGGGCACACATGAACAGCTTAAAGACGCTGGCGGCGTGTACAGCCTTATTTATCAAAGCCAGACGGGGCTTGGAGAGGAGGCGGTATAATGTCAAAGGCAGAAAAACAGACACATCTCAGGTTCTTTGGGATAGGCAAGATTATTCCTTACATAAAACCATATGGCCGCGTGCTTGTCGTAATGGCCTTCTGGGGACTTGTGACAAGTCTTATCGACGTGGGTATTACTCTGTTTCAGAGATACGCGGTAAACCATTTTGTTGAGCTTGGCACGCTTGATACACTGCACTGGTTCATAATCGCATACATAGTCGCCATCTGTGTTTCATCACTCTCTACTTATATCAGCTGCACAAGAGCGATGGCAGTGGAAGTCAGTATTAACAGGGACCTGAGAAGTGCTGCATTTACGCATCTCCAAACTCTCTCTTTTAGTTATTTTAACCAGAACAGTGTGGGCTACATCCACGCAAGAGTTCTTTCCGATACATCCCGTATTGGTTCACTTGCGAGCTGGAGCTTTATGGACGCGGTTTGGCATTCCAGTTATCTGGTTTTCGCAAGTGTAGTAATGCTGGCTATCAACGCCAAGCTCGCACTGATGGTTCTGGCGATTTTACCCATGGTCGTAGTGCTGTTCTCGTTTTTTCAGAAAAAGCTGATAAAGGCGAACAGAGAGATCAGAGAAATCAACTCCACGATCACATCGAACTTCAACGAAGGGATCACCGGGGCAAAGACAGTAAAAACGCTTGCAATCGAGAAGGGAATGCAGACGCGTTTTGAAGGTGACACGACGAAAATGCGCACCAGAAGCGTACTGGCAGCGCGTTTAAGAGGGCTTTTTGCCTGCACAATGACTTTTGCTTCATCTCTGGCGTTGGCTGTTGTGCTTTGGAGACATGAATTGATAGCCGCTGACGAGGTCGGTACTTTTTCAATGTTCATGAGCTATGCTCAAGGGTTGATGGAACCTATACGTTGGCTTATAGATTCCATAAGCGATCTCATCTCCACACAAGTAAATATAGAACGCTTTACCAACCTGGTAAGTGTCAAAAGCGATGTAATAGATAGTGATGAGGTCATCAAAAAATATGGCGACAATTTCGACCCTTTAAAAGAAAACTGGGAAGAACTTAGGGGCGATATCGAATTCAGAGACGTTAGCTTTACCTATCCCGACGGGGATGAAGAGGTGCTAAGCCATTTCTCTCTCAATATACCGTTTGGTTCCAATATAGCTATAGTGGGTGAAACAGGTGCTGGGAAGAGCACGCTTGTAAACCTTGTATGCAGGTTTTATGAACCGACTAAAGGGCAAGTGCTTATTGATGGAATTGACGCCAGAGAGCGCAGCCAACTGTGGCTGCACAGCCATATAGGTTATGTGCTGCAGAACCCTCATCTGTTTAGCGGTACAGTAAGAGACAATTTGCTTTATGGAAACCCTGATGCCACTGAAGAAGAAATCGATGAAGCTATCAGGCTTGTCAGCGCAGACGAGGTAATAAGCAGGCTTGAGCACGGCCTGGACACTGACGTGGGAGAGGGTGGAGAACTATTGTCCACCGGAGAAAAACAGCTCATTTCATTTGCGCGTGCGATCCTCGCGAAACCAAGGATACTTATCCTGGACGAGGCGACAGCGTCAGTAGACACGATAACCGAACAGAAGATCCAGTCTGCAATCAATGAAGTGATAAATGGCCGCACTTCCATAGTGATCGCTCACCGGCTGTCGACGGTGAGAAATGCTGACCTGATCCTTGCTGTCAGGGACGGTAAAATAGTGGAGAAAGGTACTCATAAAGAGCTTATAGCCGCAAAAGGCTACTATTATGACATGTACACCCGGCAGTACCAGGATGAGGAGACCGCCAAAATTCTTAACGACTATTAGTGATCAGTTTACCCGGTGGAAGCGATGCTTTGCCGGGTAATGTTAAAATATACGTTTTTATGTTTTTGGTATTGACTATAGTTGTGTATATGCGTATAATAACGTTCGTCGCTTGAAAGAGCGCTATGACGCGGGGTAGAGCAGTTCGGTAGCTCGTCGGGCTCATAACCCGGAGGTCGTGGGTTCAAATCCCTCCCCCGCAATTTTTTACGCCGGTGTAGCTCAGTTGGCTAGAGCATTCGGTTCATACCCGGAGTGTCATTGGTTCGAATCCGATCACCGGTATCTAAAGCACCTTTATCGGTGCTTTTTTTATTTCTTTACGTGGGGGCTTTATGGCTGTAATTACTATTGTTGGATCCGGAATGATGGGCTCCGCGCTGGCTTTCCCCGCAAGGGAAAACGGACATGAAGTAAGACTCGTCGGAACTCATCTGGACAGAGAGATCATAGATAATGCTATCAAAACCAAACGACACCTGAAATTTGACAGGGATTTTCCGGTTGGGGTAGAGTTTTTCCAGATAGAACAGCTTGAAGAAGCCCTTGATTCTTCAGATCTTGTCATAAGCGGTGTTTCCAGCTTTGGCGTTGAATGGTTCGGAGAATATGTTATGCCAAAGATATGCGACGGAACCAGTGTTTTGACTGTGACCAAGGGATTACAGGATATGAGTGACGGAAGGCTTTTGACCTATCCTGAGATTTGGCAAAGCAAAATTGACTCTGTGGGGAAGAAACTTAAGCTTTTGGCTGTGGGCGGTCCTTGCACCAGCTATGAATTGGTTGCTCATGACCAAACCGAAGTGTGTTTTTGCGGCAAAGACCATTCTGCGCTTGAAACTGCCCGACGGCTTATGCAGACCGATTATTACCACATAAGTCTTTCTGCTGATGTTGCCGGCATTGAAAGTGCTGTTGCTTTGAAAAATGCTTACGCCTTGGCTGTCGCGCTTACTGTAGGTATCAATCAAAGGCAATTTGGTGAAGACAGCCCTCAACATTATAACTCTCAGGCCGCTGCGTTTTACCAGGCCGTAAGAGAGATGTCCGGGCTGCTTAAACTGCAGGGCGCTTATTCGACAGATAACCTTGCGGTCGGCGTTGGTGACCTGTACGTCACAGTCTATGGAGGCAGGACGCGGCTTGTTGGAATACTGCTGGGAAGGGGACTAAGCGTTTCGGAAGCTAAGAAACGGCTTAACGGAGTTACTTTGGAGTCGCTTGTCGTCATAGAACGGGTAGGGCGGGCGATAAAGACACGCGCAAAGAGAGGAGAAGCAAAAGAAGAGGATTATCCTCTGCTGATGCACGTTTATGACATTCTGACTTCTTGTATTTCCGTAAATATTCCCTGGGACAGCTTCAGATTCAACAATAAATAACAGGAGGTTAGCGTGAATAAGATCGCAGTTCAGACCGGAGGACCGGAAGAAGTTTATGGTATCGACGGAGCTTACCGTCTGATCAAAGAATGCGGCTTTGATGCCGTTGACGCGAATGTGGATCACCTGCTTTCCGGCAGGAATATCAGAGACAACAGTTTTCCTCAGCCTCTGCTTGACGGTGTCGGGCTAAGGGATTTGTTCGTGCCTTGGAGTTATGCAGCAAAAAAGTACGGGATAGACAACTACCAAGCGCATGCACCTTTTCCAAGCTATGTTTATGATAATGAGGAAATAAACAAAAAGCTGCTCTCTGTGCTTGAAAACACCATCCGCGGCTGCGACATCATGGACTGCCGGAATCTGATCGTCCACCCGTTTTTCCTGGGCTATGACAAGAAGCTGTCGGTAAAAGACGAATGGGATCTCAATATTGAAAGCTATTCTGCGCTGATCCCGGCCGCGAAGGAATATGGAATAACTATCTGCCTTGAGAATATGTTTACCGCTTTCAGGGGCAAGATGTACTCGGCATGCTGCTCTGACATAGATTTTGCGTGCCGTATGATAGATGAGCTTAATACTTTGGCAGGCAAAAATGTTTTCGGCTTCTGCCTTGACACTGGACACATGCTTCTGTGCGGGCTGGATGCGAAAGAAACTGTCTTAAAGCTTGGAAAGCGCATAAGCGCATTTCACTTGCATGACAATGACGGAAAGAACGATCAGCACCTTGCACCATACATGGGCATACTGGATTGGGACAGACTGATCGACAGTATAAAAGAGATAGGCTACGACTCAACCCTGTCATTTGAGACCTTTAACATTTGGAATACGGTTGATACAGAGGTTATGCCGGCTATGATGCGTTTTATAAGTGAATGCGGCAGGATGTTTGCACGAAGAATAGCGCAGTAGAATAATATAGCCCTCCAGATGCTGAAAGCAACAGGGAGGGCATTTTTGTGTAAGCAAGAGTCATTTACACACTATTTTTTGAGGAGGTAATCATCTACCTTCTTTTTTATATCATTGGGTATGGTCCTTTCAAAGGGCAGACATGCTGCATTAACAAGTCTGTCAACGACGAGTTCGATCATTTCTCCCGTCTTATCAAGCGAGGCGGCTGATATGAACTGCAGCGTGTCCTTGCAGCTATGTATATAACTCATGCCCTGCGCGCCAAAACGTCCCAGCGAAACAGAAGGCACTCCGCTGTCGGCAAAGGGGATACAGTCCGAAGAATATGTGTCTGTGCGCGTCTCGGCAGCATGACCGGCTTCCTTAAGCAGCATGTCAATATGATTTGTGAGCTCGCTTGGACCAGTTACGATGGCAAAATCGTGTCCTGCGGGACTGCCAGCCAAATCGATATTAACGCTGAGCCTTGTTTTATCTACTTCTTCTTTGTGGGCGGAAACAAAGTATTTGCTGCCAAGCAGACCTCGTTCTTCACTGCCTGCCCAGATAAAGCGCAGTGTACGGGCTGGAGGATTGAGCATATAGTGTCTGGCGAGTTCAAGCAAATAAGCGCAGCCGGCAGCGTTGTCATAGCAGCCGTGGGAGAACTGAGTGGAATCCATGTGAGCAGTAAAGGCTATTATCTGCTCCGGGAATCTATTGCCGGGTATTGTGCCCACAACATTTCGTGAAGTGTTCTCAAAATCACGTGCAACGACTTTAAGCCGCATCTTTGTAGCGCCGGAAACTATCATATCGTATAGGTCCTTTTTACGGACACTGACGGCGCAGAGCCTGCCTTCAAAGCCTTCGGTAACAAACGGTCTCAACATGCCTGGCTGAAGGTTCGTTTCTTCGTTTCTGTCCCAAAAATCACCGTCTCCAACGATCACAGCGGCGGGTACAGCAGCCATCAGCGCTTCGTATTTTTTGCGGTTTATCCCGACGTTCAATAGCAGGATCTTGCCTTTGCTTTCGATCAGATTTGCCGGCAGACCGTCTTCGGCATACTTGACTTCAGCTACCGTGTCTGTGCATGCGCTGCGCCTGAACGCGCATGCCTCATACACTTTATGGTAAGGCTCAAGCACCTCCAGCTCAGTTGATATTACTTCGCCGTCCTGTGTGGCGAATGTCTCGAGTTGGGTATCAAATCCAGAAGACGCGCACTCTGACCTGATTATCTCAGCGCCTTTTTCTTCACCTGCCGTGCCGCTTAAGCGTACGAAATCCATCGATTTGATAAAGTCGAACATTCTTAGCCCATTCATGTTATCCCTCCATTTTGTTACTGCAGTTATTGATCGAGGTGTGTAATGGTCTTGTCTATCAGCGCCTCAATATCGGCTTTTTCCATACCGACTATGCTTGTATCCAGTCTTCCGTTCAGAGGTTTGAGCCAGTAGGGATCAATGGAAGTTATGCCGTTTTTCATGCCAAGGATGGAACCAACCGTAGCCGCATTGCAGTCTGTATCAAATCCTGTCTGAACAGCCATGCAAATTGATTTGGAGTAATCGTTGTTGCCATACAGCAAACACGCGCAAACGATCAGGGCGTTCGATATAGTATGGCACCAGTCGTGGCCTATTTTTTCATCAAATATTGTGTGGATCCAGTCAAAAGCAGAGGATCCGGAACAACCGCTGGCATACATTTCAAGCAGCGCTGATAGTTTTTCTTTGAGCCTGCTCCTGGCCGGAATGACGTTTAGCCCTGAGGAAATTATGTCGACGATATCGTCGCTCACAGCAGCGCGCGCCAACATGGAAGCGATGAGCATCTCTCCGTATATGCCGTTTTTCACATGCGAGACCGAGGCATCTCTCCAAGCCATCTCCGCTGCCTGGAGGGGATCTCCGGGGTTAATATAACCAAAGTAGTCTCCTCGTATCTGAGCACCTATCCATTCTCTGAAAGCATTCTGATACACGGCCGTGTCAGGCGGTTGCAGCCCGTGGCACATGTTGATAAATGCGGCGCGCTCAGCGGTGCAATAAGCAGTTTTCGGCTGTTTGGAAAGCCAAATGCTGCAAACATCCTTGCTGGAGAAGTTTCTACCGTACTTGTCTATCAGCAGTTGATAAAGACAGGTATAATTAGTATCGTCGTCAGCTGGGGCATTTAAGAGCTTGTCAGCATAGACTCTGTTTGTAAAATTGAAACGATATAATTCTGTTGAATCATCGGGCACGTCAGAGCAGTAAATGTACCTGTGCATAGGATAGTTGCCGCTGTTTTTTAAAAAGGGGATGAGCTCAGTAGTGCGTATGCCTTCTACCGTCTTTCCAAGCAAACAGCCTGCGATCCTGCCGTACCAGGCGCCGGCAAGTTTTTGACGAAATGTCTTGAGGTCCGGCTTAATGACAGTAAGCGCTTTATGATTGGAGGCCTCGAGTATCTCGGGGAGAGAGTCAGGCTCCTGATACGGATAGTTTGCTCTGCGCGGAAGCCTGAGTATCTCTTCATACAGCCTGTCAGCTCGATACTGTTTTTCGGGGCAGTCTTCCATCGATATGATCCTGTCAAACGCTGGTTTGAGGGGGGCTATGTCAAGACCTTCATCCTCACATTGACGGTACTCAGTATTAAGCTGCTTGAAATAGGCTTCCCATTCGTGAAGTTCGGACTGGGCCACAAATCTGTATCTCAACGGTATCTCGCCGCCGGAAAAAATAAGATCTAACGTGTTTTTCATGTTTTCACCTCGTATGAAATTATATATCTCATGAAAAAAATGTCAAGCCGGTTATTGCGCGCAAAGTGAAACGTGGTTATAATGATGTCACTGTGGAGGTTTATATGAAAGAACGATTTTTGTTGGATTCGCTTGAATGGAAAGTCGAGCGTGAGAATGCTATAAAAAGACTCAAAGTACTGGCTGACGATTTTGAGGATTTTGATTTTGTATACAATGAAACGCTAAAGAGACTTAGACCTGTAGCATACTATGGGGTCGAACGCGTCGAATCCAATGACGGACATGACGTTGTGATAGGCGGCCAAAGCTTTCATTCCAGGGTGGTGGCGGTTAATCTCAGGGACGCTGATACGGTTTATCCTTATGTTATTACGGCAGGTAGGGCAGCGTATGAGTACGCTTTGGGGTTGGACGATGAGCTTTATCGCTATTGGTCTGACACAATTAGCGAAATGGCCCTGAAGTCATACGCGCTTTCATTCAATAGATATATCAAATCTGTGCTTGGAACAAATAATGTGTACACTGTTGCCCCAGGGTCGGTTATTGACTGGCATATATCGGCGCAGCGACCACTGTTTGATCTTCTGGGAGAGGTATTTGAAAAAACCGGGATTCTACTTGAAAAGAGCTTTCTCATGCGTCCGGTCAAATCAGGTTCGGGCATTATGTACATAAGCGAGAAGCATTTTGAAAGCTGTTCACTATGCGCAATGGATAACTGCCCCAACAGAAAAGCAAGATTTGACAAAGAAAAGTTTGACAGGGAATACGGAGAATAAAAGTATCTGGAGGCTATGACCCCAGACCAAAATCGGGATATAGAAAATTTGACAGATCCAGCCCGCATGAGAGAACCCCGGCAAGCTGAGAGTCATGCAGAAACATTACGCGTCTAATCCCAAGGTTTTCATAAAGCGTATTTACAATAGCGTAGTAGACTTTATGCGCTTGAGTAAGACTTAACGATTTAGTTTTTGTATAAAACCTGTTCGAAAGACTAATATATGCTTCCTGTCCAGAAATGTATGCATCAAGAACGTCTCCGGCGTTAACGTCAGGGACACATGTTTCAATTATTCGCACCGGGTCGTTCATGCTCTGGCAGGGAAGAACAATTGACTTCTGCACAAGAGTTTCTCTGGAGCCGTTTTCGTATCCACGTCTAATCGCTCCAAGTCTGCCGGAAAAGAAAAGGCGAGACATTTCTGAATTCTCTACATTTACTATGGCTCCATTGTATGTTGGCAGAGCTGCGACGGGATTATCATCAATGAACACTTTCACTCGTTCTGTTCCCGGACAATTGTCATTAAAAGTGTAACATAAAGCGGCTAGAAACTGCCATTTCTCTATTTTTGAAGCTTTAAACGCTTCATCCAATTTTGAAGAGTCTCTACACTTCAGGTAAATAACCTTCCGCCCTGAAGAATTGTATTCGGAAGAAACGGCAAACAAATCATAAAGGTCATATCCCGCAGGAAACCAGCGCAGAACAGAAGTGTCAAAAGTGACATGACCGTATTTTTTTAGCAACCCAGAATACTTAAAATCTTCTCCGGACTCTGAGGAGAGCACGGCAACGATGTATTTTCCGCTGCTATCAGGCAGATAGAAAGTCGTGCGTCTTGTTTTTATATGTTGCTCGACTGCGGATGAGAGAGTCAAACTGTTCGTAAACTTAGCGCATATCGTATTAAGGGGAATACCGTCTATTTCAGGACAAACACCGTCAATCAGCAGGTTTACGCCTTCGCAGACATTGTTATTCATAAGTGTCTGAGCGATCGCAAAACTGAATAAAGCAATCTTGTCCTCAGAGGCTGCAGCTGTTTTCGCAAGCAACACAGTGTATACCTGGTTGCCGCATTCAATTCCGGATAGACGCAAAAAAGAGCAGTTTTTCAGTGCTTCTTCAATAAGACTTCTGGCAGTACTCTCGTTGTTTCTCAACTGAAGACTCATCTTGGATGAACTAATCAAGTCACCATCGACTCTGTAGATCGAAGCCTGAAGCACGTATCCGTCAGAGAAAGAGATCCTTTCGGCCTTACAAAAGCTGAAAACGAAGAGGAAACATAAAGACAGCAGAATTAAACGCTTCATCTTTCGCTCTCCTTGGAAGGAATGCGGCCGGAAAACAGCGGAAGCTCAACTGTAAATACGGAACCCTTGTCAAGCGTAGATGAAACGGAAATGTTTCCGCCGTGAGCAAGAATTATTTGCTTGACAATGGACAGTCCAAGGCCGGTGCCGCCGGTGTCACGGCTGCGCGCTTTGTCGACCCGATAAAAACGGTCAAATATATGGGGAATATCACTTTCGGGAATGCCTATGCCCTCGTCCTTAACCTTCACAATAGCAAGACGGCTGGAACGATAAACATCCACATGTACGTTTTTGCCGCGGGGTGTATACTTCAGGGCATTATCGATAAGGTTGTAAAAGACCTGATCCAGTTTAATTTCGTCACCATTTATAACGAGCTCGTCACGAACGGAAATGCTAAGCTGAATGCCTCGCTCACGGGCAAGGGGGGAGAGGCGACGCACGTCTTCGCTTAGCAGCCTGCTTAAACTCATTTCGGATTTCTTTATGGGTGTTTCTCCGGAGTCCATGCCGACAAGAGTAAGCAGATCTACTACGACTGCGTTGAGACGATCGATTTCCCTGTCGACATCAGAAAGAAACTCCTTACTCATGGCAGCATCATAAACATCCTGATACAGCAGCGTTTGAACCAGGATCTTTATTGTAGCCAAAGGTGTTTTTAGCTCATGTGACGCATTTGAGACGAATTGGTTTCGGCTGCGATCGAGCATTTCCATACGTCCGGCCATATCGTTGAAAGCTGAAGCCAGACGCGTGAGCTCGGTATTGCCGATTTCTTTGGCGCGCACGGTAAAATCGCCGTCGGAAAGGCTTTTTATTGCTTTATCAAGCTCTTTGACTGGACGAGTGTATGAGCGCGTGAACAGTAAGCCCAAAAACACAGAGAGCAGCAAGACTCCTGTCAGAGGAAGAATAAGTCTGATACTCTGGCTTTTTAAGCTGGTAATGATAAAATCGGCGTTGTCAAGTGAGTAGATGCAGCCTTTGTCCAACGGAGTGGCTGAGACAATGATATAATTGTCACTGTCGACAGCAAATCCTTTCAGCGTATTTGGTCTAAAGAAAGCAGCGTTTTTTTTGGAAGTGTCAAATGGAGGATCAACTATACACCCGTTGACGAGAGATGCGGTATCACATACAGCTACATTGTTTTCGGTTGTTATCACGATGCGGCCGGGCAACTGCGATGCGACAGAATACACGTTTTGAATGTCGCCTTCCTGTAAAGCCGAATCGATCCTAGTGCGTATGCCGGATATTTGATCAAGGGAAATCTTTGAAAAACTATTAAACAAATAGTCGCCCATCATTGCAGTAAACGAGGCGCCTAAAAGAAGAAAGGCAACGACGATAACAGCAAGATAGGCGAAGATGAGCTTTGATCTTATGGAACTGGTACGTTTTTTATCACTGTTTGCCAAAAAGATACACCTTTATTGCGAAGCAATTTATACAGAAGATAATCAGTCTTTCTCGGTAAAGTAGTAACCGACGCCCCACTTGGTAAAAATATACTCAGGCTGAGCGGGATTCTTTTCGATCTTTTCCCTTAGACGGCGGATATGCACATCTACAGTTCTGAGATCGCCAAGATAATCGTACTTCCAAATAGTTTCCAGAAGACTTTCTCTTGAAAAGACCTTGCCTCGGTTTGATACGAAGAGCTGAAGCAGGTCAAACTCTTTGGCGGTAAGATTGATTTCCTTGCCCGCAATGCTCACAGAACGGTTGTTAAGGTTAATGCGCATATCTCTTATAGTAATCACGCTCTGGCTGCCTTCCTTGCGAGCCATGGAGGTCCTGCGGAAAATCGTTTTAATGCGAGCCTTTACTTCCAGGATGTTGAACGGTTTAGTCATATAATCGTCCGCGCCGTACTCAAGGCCAAGTATTTTGTCCATGTCTTCACCCTTGGCAGTAAGCATGATGATCGGCACGTTGGATTTTTCCCTGATGCGCTGGCAAACTTCTATGCCGTCGACCTTGGGAAGCATGACATCAAGGAGCACAAGGTCGTATTGTCCGGAAAAGAACTTTTCAAGTGCTTCTTCACCGTCAAAAGCGGAGTCTGTCTCATACTGGTCCTGCTCCAGGGAATACTTTAATCCTTTAACGATGAACGGTTCGTCATCTACGATAAGAATCCTGCCGGCCACTCGTAACCCTCCAATCGAACCAAACCGATAATAATATATTTACACATGCTTATTATAAAGGGTTTAAGCATTTTTTGCAAGAGTTAGTCTCAAATTTGAATGAATTTTACAGAATAAGCGTCGTTATTTTTGGATCAGTTTAGCAATTTCGGGGGAGAGAGCGCTGTGGAAGCTAAGTTTTATGCCTGTTTGAGGATGCACAAAGCTCAGATAGGTGCAGTGAAGAGCCTGCCTTCCCGGAAGCTTCAATGGCTCCTCTTTTCCATAAAGAAAATCGCCATAAACCGGACAACTTATCGCGCTCATGTGGACACGGATTTGGTGCGTTCGTCCGCTTAACAGTCTTAGAAGTAACAGACTAAGTTCATTATGCGATGACAAAACTCTGTAGAGGGTTTTTGAAGGAGCACCATCAGCTGTGATCACTCGCTTTACGCTTGCCTCGGCAAGTTTGCCGATTGGAAGGTCGATACAGCCCGTCATGTGAGCGGGAGAACCGACACAAACGGCAAGGTATTCCCTGACAAACGAATCTGTATGCAGCAGTTTTGTAAGACTATGCTGTGACCATGGATTTTTTGCTGCACACATTAATCCGCTTGTGCCTTTGTCTAACCTGTTTACCGGCCTGAAAACAAAGTTTGGGTCGTCTCGATAATACCAGGAAAGTCTGTTTTCCAGTGCATTTTCCTCTTGTCTGTGGCTGTATTGAGTAGCGAGGGGAGCCGGCTTGTCGATCACAAGCACATCCTCGTCCTCATAAACTATGTTTACTGGTCCGTCATCATACGGCGCACGGAATTCAGGCGGTTCTTCCGGTATATATGCGCAGAGCGTCTGGCCGGCCTTTACACGGACATCCGCGTGGATGCTTTCATTCTCAAGGCGCAGTCCATTTGACGCTTTGACACGAGCGAGCTGTCGGGCAGACAGTCCAAGAGCCGACCTTGCGACACGCCAGGCAAGCCTGTTGTCGTCTGATTCTGAGATTACACAGCGTAGTATTTTCATTCTATCTCATAATTCTTAAATGATTCGGCGCGGGCATTTATTCTCCCGCGCCGTTAGAAGTATCGACCGTCAGAAGCTTCTGTCCTTGCACTCGATTTCTTTGAGCAGCTGGGCAATAAAACTGTCAGCACTCATAACGATCGATTCCTGAGTTCCGCGCTTGGTGACCGCGGCAGTGCCGTTTTCAGCTTCCTTATCTCCAATGACGACCATGTACGGGAGCTTGTCGTGGCGTGCTTCTCTCAGCTTGAAACCGATCTTCTCGTTGCGTGAGTCGACTTCAGCGTTGATGCCAGCGGTTTCAAGTTTGGCCTTAAGCGCGTATGCGGCGTCGTCTGCACGATCGGTAATTGTCATTATCCTTACTTGCTCCGGGCTAAGCCAAAGAGGCATTGCGCCGGCATACTTCTCTATCATGTAAGCGAGTGTACGCTCATAGCAGCCCAGCGAAGTCCTGTGGATAATGTACGGGGTCTTTTTCTGGCCGTCACGATCCACATATTCCATGCCGTAGCGCGCCGCCAGAAGCATATCTATCTGGATGGTCACTATGGTGTCTTCTTTGCCGAAAACATTTTTATACTGTATATCCAACTTCGGACCATAGAACGCGGCCTCATCAATACCGACTGTATACTCAAGTCCTATATGGTCGAGTATCCTGCCCATTACAGCCTGGGCCTCGTCCCATTGCTCTTTTGTGCCTTCATACTTGTTCTTGGGATTCGCAGGATCCCACTGGCTGAAACGGAAAGAGCAATCTTCCCAAAGGCCGACAGTATCGAGCATCTCATGGGCCAGCTCCAGGCACTGGCGGAATTCTTCCTCCAGCTGGTCGGGTCTGAGTACAAGGTGACCTTCAGAGATAGTGAACTGCCTTACGCGGATCAGACCGTGCATTTCCCCAGAATCCTCGTTACGGAACAGGGTGGATGTCTCACCGAGCCTCATGGGCAAATCTCTATAAGAACGCATGCGGTTAAGATACACCTGGTACTGGAATGGGCAGGTCATGGGACGCAGAGCAAAGCATTCCTTGCTTTCATCGTCAGGATCTCCCATTATGAACATGCCGTCGCGGTAGTGATCCCAATGGCCGGATAGCCTGTAAAGCTCTCGCTTGGCGAAATAAGGGGTTTTTGTAAGCTGATAGCCGCGCTTCTGTTCAGTATCTTCTACCCAGCGTTGCAGTTTCTGAATAACACGGGCACCTTTTGGAAGAATTATGGGCAACCCCTGTCCGATGATGTCAACGGTGGTAAAGTATTCAAGCTCTCGCCCCAATTTGTTGTGGTCACGTTTAAGCGCCTCTTCCTGCTGCTTGAGGTACGCGTCAAGCTCTTCTTTGGAAGCAAAAGCTGTGGCGTAAATACGCCGGAGCATTTTGTTTTTTTCGCTTCCTCTCCAATATGCGCCAGCTGTAGATGTGATCTTGAAAGCCTTGATCCTGCCCAGGTTTGGAAGATGTGGACCGGCACACAGATCCGTAAACCCTTCCTGACGATAGAAGGAAATAGGCTCATCAACGGGAAGGTCGTTGATAAGCTCGGTCTTGTACGGCTCGTCCTTCATTAGCTCGAGCGCTTGTTCCTTGGGTAAAACAAACCTCTCGAGTCGGGAGTTTTTCCCGATGATATGCTTCATTTCTTTTTCGACCTGAGCCAGGAACTCGGGCGTAAAAGGTTCATCGGTATCAAAATCGTAATAGAAACCATTGTCGATTGCTGGACCGATGGCGAGTTTGGCATCGGGACGAAGACGCTTTACAGCCTGCGCGAGAACGTGACTTGCGCTGTGCCGAAGTATACGAAGTCCATCGGGGTCGCTGCCAAATATCGGAACGATCTGGCAGGAACGGCTTACAGGGGCAGCGAGCTCTGCAATTTCCCCGTCCAGTCTGACAGCCAGCGCTGTTTTTCTTGCGTCCGGATCAAGCTGACCGAGAATGTCGAGCGAATTAACGCCCTCATCAAATTCATGGTCGAGACCGTTATAACTGATTATCATTTTGAGCCTCCGCATTTTTAGTCTTTAAACAAAAACGCCCGTCCCGAACAGGGACGAGCGGTAATGCCCGTGGTTCCACCTTGTTTAACGCATAAAGAAGCGTTGCTTTATGGACTGTAACGTGTCCGTACGTATTGCGTCAGGAGGCGGTCTCCCTCTTAGCTGTCCCGCGGCATTTTCAGCTTACAGCCGCTCTCTGTGGGTGCATCGGAGGTATTTTTCTCCCTCGTTCACAATTAATATGCTTGTATTTTAACGGAGAAGCGGGAAAAGTCAAGCTTTTTGAGGTTAAGTTTAATTGCAAACCGGCTGCGGTCAATTCATGAAGCTTCTAAGATAATCGGCAGCGTTGACTATATCGCCTACTGGATCCGGCCCGACTTCGCGTTCAATAGTAAGAAAACCGTCGTAACCGATCTCTTCCAGCGCAGCAAGGTACTCCTTGAATGGTACGCTTCCTTTTCCAAGGGGAACTTCTTCGAAGGATGCATCGGTAACAAGAGCGTCTTTATGTACTATTCCGTATACGACTTCCGGATCGCAGTCCCTAAGTTTGACACCGTCCTTGGCGTGGGTGTGAACGATGTACCTTTTAAGGTTATGCACTGCCTGCACCGGATCATCCCCGGTGACCATCACCAGGTTTGCAGGGTCAAGGTTTACAGCTACACCTGTTGAATGCAGGCTGTCCAAAAAATGCTTGAGTGTCAGCGAGGTTTCGGGACCTGTTTCGATGGCGAAATGCGCGTGAAGCGAATCAGCGTAGGCTGCAAGCTCTCCGCAAGCGTCCTGAAGTATCTTGTACCTGGGATGATGAGGATCCTCCGGTACTACACCTATATGGGTGGTGACCACGTCGGTTTCCAGCTCTTTAGCCATTTCAAGTATAAGCTTGGAACGGCGAATCAACTCGGGGTTCCGCTCTTTGTCCCAGAAGCCATGACCCAAGTCACCGCACAGGGCGGAAATCCTTAGCCCACGTGCTTTTACTTCGTTGAGAAAAGCTTTGCGCTTCTCACCGACCAGGTTTTCCGGTGCTGTCTCGCCTTTTGTAGCGTAAAGCTGCAGGCCTTGTGCCCCTATAGATCTTGTAAGATCAAGACATTCCAAAAGCGGTTTCTTGAAAGATTCAATTATAACACCGATAGGGAAACTTTTCATATCCGCACACCTCTCATTTTGATTAGTCATATGATACACCCTTTTGAACATAAAAGGCAATAGGGGTGAGAAAAACAATAATTGGCTTGCTCGCAGAATAAACGATTTAGGAAATTTTTTAAAATAGAATATATGATAAAATAATGCCCGTTTTCTCTCTGAAAACGGGTTTAACGCGGAGAAGCCGGGATTTGAACCCGGGCGGCGGTTATCCCACCCTACTCCCTTAGCAGAGGATTCAGAGATCATGCGCTATAATAGAAGGGACGCACACGGTGCGCGGAAGCGCTGTAGTTTGCTGTCTACGGATTGATTTTGTCCACCGCGGCGAGCTTGTCTTCCAGCGGGATCCGGACATAGTTTTTCATGGTGGTGATGTAGGAAGCGTGGCCGCCCGTCTCCGTGATGATGCCGGCCTGAACGCCCGCGGCGGTGAGCGTGGTGAAATAATAATGGCGTCCGGTCTGGGGCGGCAGCGGGCGCAGCTGCAGCCGGTTTATCGTTTCCCAGTAATTTTGGTAGAAGGTGTCCTCGTTCATCTCCAGCAGCTTCCGGCCGTGCAGATCATAGAAGAACCTGATCACCGGCAGGATCCGCGCGGCGATGGGGATGACGCGGTCGGTGCCCGCTTCGGTCTTGATGCCGCCGATCATATAGCGCTTGTCCAGGTGGACGTTCTCCAGCGGCAGCTTCGCCAGCTCGCCGTACCTGAGCCCGCAGTAACACATGATCAGAATGTAGCCGGAAAAAATATTGTGGTTTTTCCAATCCGCCCACATCGCGTTTATGTCCTGGTCGGTCCACGTTTCCCGCTTCGCCTTAGGCTGCTCCGGCAGGTCGATATATTCGGACTTGTTGACCTGGACGATCTCACGCTTGAGCGCCAGAGCGTACAGATGGGAGAGCACTACCTTCATGTCCCGCGCCGGGTAGTATGTGCTGACGGCTTTGTCGATGGTCTGCTGCAGGTCGTCCACCGTCAGCTCCGCGATGGGCCTGAGCTGGATGGGTTTAAGCCTGTTCCAGGCGTAGCCCAGCTTATCCCTCTGGGATCCGGAGAGGGACAGGTACGGCTTCGACTGGACGTACTGGTCCCAGAGGTCCGCGAGCGTCTCACGGGACGACGGAGCGGAGCCCTTAAGGATGGCAGCGGCGTTGATGGCGTCGGACTTCTTTGAGAATGTTTGGGTCTTCGTGACCCTCTTTTTTTTGCCGTCAACGATCCTCCAGCCCAGCGTGACGGTGACCTGGTATTTACCGGACGGGCGCTTGACGACGGTGCCGGTGCCGCGGCTCCTTATGTGCCTGCGGGGCTCGCCTGTGGAAAACACGGGCTTGCCGCAGTAACAGCAGAAAAGGGCGTCATCGGGCAGCTGGCGGCTGCACTTGGGGCAGTTCAC
>JAIKWZ010000008.1 GCA_024684375.1 Clostridiales bacterium | reverse complement strand
GTTGCGGCTGGCCTTGCGGGCCTGACGGCAGTCCCTGCAGCGGGTGGGCTCATTCTGGAAGCCCTTTTCGGCGTAGAAGGCCTGTTCGCCGGCGGTGAATACGAATTCCTTGCCGCAGTCCTTGCAGATCAGAGTTTTGTCCTCGAACATGGATAGAATACCCCCAAAATAGATGAATATCGACTGCGCCTCACGGCTGACCTGGTCTTTGACCCCACACTCGCCGGCTGGGACGTTCGCTCATAAGCGCTTGCTCCCCACTACTGGCCCTCTCGGCGTCATACGCCGGCCGGACTGACATCTAAGCCGCACCGTGCTCACGGAGATCTTGCTCCGCTTACGTGGATCGTTTTGCCTGCGACTGGCTTCGACTTTCAACCACAGACCCGCAGACGCAATCATAGACATTATATGCGCTTTTCTCTGCTTTTGCAAGCCCTAAATCCGTCAAATTACAAATTTTTTTTTATAGAAAATGCGTTTGTATTGACATATCAGGCAAAAACGGTACAATATTCAGTATGGAAATGAAGCAAATTCTGGAAGAGTTTCTTGACAGAGGGATAAAGGAAGGCTGTTTCCCCGGCGCCCAGGCGGCGTGCGGCAGGAAAGACGAGGTGTACGCGCTGTGCGTCAGGGGCGTGAAGGAGCTTGGCGGCAGCAAAGTAGACGCGGACACCCTGTTTGACATGGCTTCCCTTACCAAGCTGCTGGCACCAACCATGATAGCCCTTAAGGCGATAGACGCGGGCGTCATCACCCTGTACGACACGCTGGGCTACTGGTTCCCGGACGCGCCGGATGATAAAAAGGATATCACCGTTTTTCAGTTGATGACCCATACGGGTGGCTTTGAGCCAAGCTTCCGCCTGGACAGGATGGGCATACGGCCCGAAGACGCTCTGAAGGCGATACTTGACAGCAAACTGGTTTCAAAGCCGGGAGAGAAAGTCAATTATTCCTGCATGGGGTACATCACGCTGGGCAAGCTGCTTGAGAAGGCCTATGGGAGCGACCTGAAAACGCTGTCTGACCAAATGGTGTTCGGGCCCCTGGGCATGACGCACACTGGCTATCTGCCTACATCCGGCAACGTTGCCGCCACGGAGGTCGATCCGGAAACGGGCAAGGCGGTCAAAGGCGTGGTGCACGACGAGAACGCCCGCTTCCTGGGAGGCATCTCCGCCAATGCGGGAGTGTTTTCCAACGTCGGCGACATGATCCTTTTCTGCCGGATGCTGGCGGGAGGGGGAAAGGGTTTCGTATCCCCTGCGGTGTTCAAAAAGGCAACGACCTGCCATACCCCGAACGACCCGGATTCCCACCGGGGGCTGGGTTTCCATATGGGAGGCACGGAGTTCAACTACATGGGCGACCTGTTCCCGGCCTGCTCCTTCGGGCACACGGGCTTCACGGGCACCTGCATCGCGGTAGATCCTGTCACGGGGTTCTGGGCGATACTGCTCACCAATCGGGTGCACCCGACGCGGGAAAGTTTCGGGCTGTTCCGTTTGCGCAGGGCGCTTCACAACGCGCTGTACTCCGAGATGTCCAAGAATTTGCTGTAAGGAGTGAATAAAATGCGTGACTACAAAGCGGCGGCAAGAGATTTTATCGAAAACGAGACCCAGTTCCATCTGGGCAAAATACCCACCGAACAGTCCAACCCCCTGACAAGGGGCCTGTCTTCCATAATCAAAAAGGACACCAGGGCGGGCGTCAGGACCATACTTGCGGCGGACAAATACATCCCCGAAGTGAGCCGTTCCTGCTTTAAAGGCGATGAGTTCAAACGCCTGACTGGCGAGATACTGCGCTGCATGGAGGAAGGCCGGAGGGTAGTGTTCTCTTCAGTTGGCGCTTCCGGGCGCATGGCGCTCCAGCTGGACTCCACCTGGAGGCTGTTCTGGCACGATATGATAAATAAGCTGCCCCTTCGGGCTGCGGAGTTCACGCGCCTTGCGGAGGTCACCGACAGCTTCATGACCGGCGGCGACCGCGCGTGCGTGAGGAGCGTTGAGAACTTTGAGGACTACATGACTTTCGGCGCCCGCCAGACGGTGGACAGCGGAATAACTCCCGGTGACGTGCTTGTGGTGCTTGCGGAGTGCGGCTTAAGCTCCTCCACTGTGGGAAGCGCCATACAGGGAGACGATATGGGGATCTCCACATACTATTTCTACTGCAACCCCAGAGATGTGCTGTGCGAGCATCTGGAGCGCGCCAGGAAGGTATTCGCCCGCACGGGCATACACTTTGTGCCGCTGTTCGCGGGCAACATGGCGGTAGCCGGCTCTACGCGCATGCAGGTGACCACCATAGAGCTGCTGGTGGCAGGCGCCGCGCTGGAAGTCGCGGCATGGCAGTGGATGAACGCGCACCTGAGCGCGGATGAGGTCGCCGCGATAGGGCTTACAGCCCTTGCACCGGAACAGTATTCGGACGAGTTTGAGAAGCTGGTGGCGCTTCTGGGCAGCGGCGAGGCGCTGGAAGGCATGGCCAGAGCCGTGGAATACGAAACGGACACATACACCGCGGGCGGGCTTATCACCTACATTACGCACGCTTACCTGCAGGATATCCTCACAGACACCACCGAAAGGCAGCCGACTTTCACTCTGCCGCCTTTCCGCCGCACGGACGACCATACCAGCCCCATATCCTGGGCGTACGCCAAGGATCCGCTGTATCCGTCCTCGATCGCCTGGCAGCACATCATCCGTCGTCCGATAAAGGGGCTCGACTGGACGAAGGAAGACTACATAAAGATGGGCGCGGCGCAGAACATAATAGACAACCCACCCAAGGTGGGCAGCGAGGAACTGAGCTATTACGACCTGGGCTGGTCGGATGACGAAAGCCGCTATTCCCGCCATCCCGCGCGCCTGGTGCTGGTGGACACAGATGGCCTGAGCGTAAACAAAGGCTGCCTAAGCTGGTTTAACGCCAACAAGGGCAAGTTCGACGGGGCGCTCAGCCTGCGCCTGGGCGACATTCCAGATGGGAGCTTAAGCGACAACGAGATACGCATTCCCTTAAAGCTGCCCCACACGCTCATGGAGCTCATGACCCACGTTGCGGTCAAGCTGGCGTTCAACCTTTTGTCCACAGCTACCATGGCCAAGATGGGCAGGGTGTGGAGCAACTGGATGATACAGGTGCTGCCCACCAACAAAAAGCTGATCGACCGCTCCACCCGCATTATAGCGGAATTGGCGCACATACCGTACGATCAGGCATGCGAGGAGTTCTTTAAGAGCTACTTCAGCCGGCCCGAGGGCCAGGAGTACAGGGAAAGCTACGTGGTGGAGACCCTGCGCCGCCTGGGAGTAGACCCGGATAAAGAGTGAGGCTGCCGCCAATAGACCGAAAGCTCCCCGCCGACCCGGCTTCAGGGAAAGGAGAACACTTAATGAAAAAGCTTGTCCCGCTGATGTGTTTGCTGCTTGCGCTGGCGCTGTGCGCGCCGGGCATGGCATGGGCCGCTGGCGGATCCGGGGAGCCCTCAGAAAACGCGCAGACAGGCCTCGAAGTGGGGGATACCGTATGCTTCGGCCATTATGAACAGGACAATGATCTGAACACGCGAACGGAACCTATAGAGTGGATAGTACTGGCTGCGTGCGAAGAAAGCGAATATCTGCTTGTAAGCAGGTATGTGCTGGACGCGGAAAAGTATAACGATACGTCAGGCGAAGTCACATGGGAGCAGTCTACTTTAAGAAAATGGCTGAACGGCGAGTTTTATGACTGGGCTTTCAGCGATGACGAGAAGGCGCTGCTGGTCGACGCGCGTGTTACGGCGGACAGGAACCCGCAGTTCGATACAGACCCGGGCAACGACACAGATGATAAGGTGTTTCTGCTCAGCGCAGAAGAGGCGGGAAAGTACTTTGCGGACGACGCGGCCCGCATGTGCGCGCCAACCGAGTACGCCAAGGCCGTGGGAGGCCATATAACCGGCAGCTATAAAGTCGATGGCAGAAACACCTGCGGCTGGTGGCTGCGCACCTCCGGCAAATCGGCCAAAACCGCCGCTGTCGTGATGGGCAACGGCGAGGTCTACACCGAGGGAGCACCCGTGATCAGCCCGGTGGTCTGCGTGCGCCCCGCGGTGCGGATAAGGATCGAGGGAGAGACCGGGCTCGCCTTGCGTGTCGCGTCACCTTCATCCGCGCCCGCGTACAAAGCCGGCGACAAGCTGTATTTGGGCACATACGAGCAGGACGACGAAACCGATAACGGTCCGGAACCGATAGAGTGGATCGTGCTAGACAGGAATGACAAAGGCGAGTACCTGCTAATAACCAGATACGGGCTTGACGCGGTCGCGTTCAACGAGACCGATACGGACGTGAACTGGGAACATTCATCACTGCGCCAATGGCTCAACACAGTTTTTTTTAACGCGGCTTTCAGCCCCGCGGAACAGGAACTGATAGCTGCCGCGCGTTTGAAACCAGGCAGGAACCCAAAATTCGGCACCAACCCGGGCGCCGCGACGGACGACAGGGTGTTTTTGCTGAACCTGGAGGAAGCGGAGAAATACTTCAGAAGGGACACGGACCGCAGGTGCGCCGCCACGCTGTATGCCCGGGAAAAAGGCGCATGGCTGGGCAGCGGCTATAAAGTGGACAGGGAAGACGCGTGCTGGTGGTGGCTGCGTTCCCCGGGGGAGGACTCCGTCCACGCCGCGGCGGTGACCAATTACGGCGGCACTGACATTTTCGGCCAATACATTACCAATACGGGAGGCTGCGTGCGCCCGGCGATCTGGTCGAAGCTGGATCAGTAGGCGCAGCGGAGAACTGTTATACGACAAAGGACGGCAGAAAGCAAGCCGTCCTTTAATGTTCTGTGTCTTGTTTGACTGACTGTTTTGCCGGGAAAAAGAGACAAGGCCGGTGTGTCGCGTCACGCGCTGCGGCTGCTTACCGCAATGACGCGGGGAAGGGCGAGCGTACGAAAACGGGCGGCATAAATGCCGCCCGTATGAGATATAAAGCGTAAAAGGGCTATTCGTCGTCTTTCTTTGCCGCTTCGGTCTCCGCGGAGATGACTTCGTTCAGTGTCTCCTTATTGCGGAAGAATAAAAACACTATAAGTCCGCCCAGCAGGCCAACTCCCCACAGAACGAGGCCCAGACCCGCCATATCAAGGAACATAAGCACCAGCCCGGCGACCCATACGAGAGTTATGGCTATCAGAAGGATCAGCCTGGGCAGAGGCATTTTATTGGTTTGATTCATTTTTCTCTCCTTTTTGCTGCTCAAGCAGCCTGTCCG
This sequence comes from Clostridiales bacterium, assembly GCA_024684375.1. Lineage (GTDB taxonomy): Bacteria > Bacillota > Clostridia > Christensenellales > Aristaeellaceae > RUG14130. The sequence continues at coordinate 131,645 of JAIKWZ010000008.1, read as the reverse complement.
CGTAGCGTCCCCGCATTCCGGAGGGACGGGCGGACACTTTTTTGATCTTGTTCTCGATCTGTCCTGCCAGGTCGATGCCAAGGCAGTCCATAAGCTGTAAACCGTACATGCACACGTCCGCGAACTCTTCGCCGATAGCCTGCACGCGCCGGGGGTCCTCGCCCTTCAGGAGCGCTTCCACCTGGTGCGGCTCAAGCCACTGGAAGTTTTCCAGCAATTCAGAGGCTTCCACCGTCAGCGCCATGGCTACGTGCTGTGGGTTCTGAACACCCTGTTCATCCCCCCAGCCCTTGGACAGCACCAGGCGGCGTATAGCCTGCTTAAGCTCCTGGACAGTAGTCTGTGAATCAGTCATACCTGTATGAAGGGGTATCAGAACGTTGCCGGCCTGGCGCGCAGGGAAGTAGACAGGGTGTTGCCGTCGTAGTCGTAGGTTATGCAGTAGCAGTAAGAGTCGTTGGAAGTGAGGCTGTCGTACATGACATCCAGCTTGTCCTGGTCAAGCACGATCTTGTATGGCCAGTAGATGTTGCTGTTGCCGTTGGTCGCCCTCCAGAGGATTATGCCTTCCTTGGACAGGGCCAGCGGCGCGCTCTCGTAGTAGCCTATCATGTACGCGGTGCCGTCCCTGCCGACCTCAACCGTCAGCGAACCGCCCACGTGCTTGGCCGCGTCGGAGGTGTTTTCCCATTCCACGTCCTGCCATGGGCCGACGGGGTAAGCGGTAAAGCCGTAGCCGGTCAGAAACAGCACGATAAGAGGACGGTCTGCGGAGCCCATTATGAACGCTTCGGTGCTGTAAAGCTCCGTGACCTGGTCGCTCTCGACACCGGTAGTCCAGCGCGGGGTCATGGTCTCGTCATAGCACACGACTTTGAGCTCTTCCTTCTCGCCGTGGTAAAGGCGGCGGGCGACCGCGGTATAGCCGTTGAAGGTGTATTTGAGCACTTCGGTGCCCAGACTCTCAAACTGCTCAAGGGTGGGCTTGTCCGGACCCAGTGCGTCAAAGCCTCCATTATTCACGGCTTCGGTGAAGTCCTGCAGGTACTGCTTGGCGACATAACCGGAAATGCCCTTGTACTCGCATTTGATGTACTTGTCGCTCACCTGCTCACAGGAGCTGACGACCGCACCCAGGGGCACCTTCTGCAGCTGAGTGGAATTGGAATTGGGCTTGGCGCGCATGCTGACCCACTCGTTCACGTTCACGACTATCATCTGGTCGGCGACCGGGGGATAATAAACATTGGGAGTCGCGGTAGGCTTGGGGGTAGCGGTGGGCTTAAGAGTGGGCGTGGGAGTGGGCTTGTAATTGTAGTCTGCCTTTTTCAGGTACTTGGCCAGTATGTAGCCCGTATTGCCCTTGTAGGTGCAGCGCACGAAGCCGTTCACGGGGCCGCTGCAGCCGGTGACGATCGCGTACAGGGGCACCTTGGCCAGCCTCGCGGCAGAGGTGGAAGGCGTTTTGCGCAGGCTTGCCCACTCGTTTACGCCGGTGACCATCTGGTTGACCATCACGCCGTCAGAGTACTTGTAATCGGTCATTTTTAAGTATTTGTACAGTATATAGCCCGTGCGGCCGTTCCACTCGCAGCGGATAAAACCGTTTTCGGCGGCGGTGCAGTTGGTCACCAGCTCGCCCAGATGAACTTTGTATATGCGGGCAGACTGAGTATCCGGCTTTTCACGCAGCGACACATAATCATTGCAGTTGTACACCTGCATAATTGGGGTAACGCCCGCGGCAAAGGCGGGGATCAGGGACAAAAACAGCCCCAGGCACACAGCGAGCGCCAAAAGTTTTTTCATGGCGAAGCCTCCTTGAAGTGGGTTTATGGATTGGACGAGATGTGGCGCGGAAATGTTCTGAGCGCGGCGTGCGTACGTGACTTTCCGCGTACATCTCCGTATGCGGAAGATTTTAATGCTTATATACGTTTATGTCAAGCTTTGGCGGCTCCAAAGGCGCGCAGGCGGACGTAAAACCATGCTGTTTAGACAAAAACCAGCTCGCTTCCCGCGTCATCGCGGAGGCAGCGGCTTTTAGCCTTCGGCGCAATCGGGAGCGTCCGCAGAGCCCGCGTCAGTCCGTTCCCGCCGCGTGACCGATGATCAAAGACTTAAGACTGCTCACCGCCCAGCGCTTTTATTGCTTCGCCGAATTCTTTAAGCCTTTGATACTCCAGTTTGGTAAAGTCGCCTTCGGCGTCGGGACCCATGTTTATTAGGAAGTTGCCGCCCCTTTCATGGGTGAAGCTGTACCATTTGAGCAGATCGTCCAGACTCTTGACCGTGTGCTCGTCACGCTTTGTGTAGCCCCAGCAGCAATTGAGTTCCCCGCAGTACTCCCACCATCTGCCTTTGAATTCCGCCTCGTACTCTTCCTGGGTGGGCAGGCGGCATTCGGTCGTGGCGAAATCCGTGTCGTCGCCCCGGCCGATGACTATGCCAGGCTGCAGGGCGCGTATCTTTGCTTCGTCAAGTATATGGCGCCATTTGCCGTCGAACCAGATCAGGTCTATCCTGCCCCAGTTGGTGAGCAGCTCTCTGACCTGCCCGCGCACCATGGCGTGCTCGTAGTCGGTGAGTTCCTGCGGGATCTCGCTTCTTCTGTCCTCCTGCCAGCCGCCGTAGGGCAGATATTCGCCCGCGGTGCGGAAATCCGGCGGGGAATAGTACAGTCCCACCTTGAGCCCGTATTTCCGGCAGGCCTCTATGAACGGGGCGATCAGGTCCCGCCCGCCCATGTAGGTACGGGTGTTGAAGTCCCCGTAGCGGCTGGGCCACAGGCAGAAGCTGTCATGGTGGCGGGAAGTGAGCACAGCGTACCTGCAGCCCGCTTCGCTTGCGGCGGCGATCCACTTGTCCGCGTCGTAGCGGCCCGGGTCGAATTTTTTCGCCAGGGCGAAGTATTCCTCAGGAGGGCAGACACGTGGTGAGTACTTAAAGTCCTTCATCATGCCCCAGCTTAAGTCCAGATAACCGTCCACGGAGGCGATGCCCCAATGGATGAACAGTCCCAGCCCCGCCTTGGGGAACCACTGGGCGTCAGGGTGAAGATTAGGATGGACCGTCTGCATATATGCCTCTCCTTAACTGAGTTTTACGTCGCATTCGAACAGCCGCTCCCAGGGAAGGGTCAATTCCGCGCGGGTAAAGCCTTCCCTGTTCATGGCGGCTTCCCAGCCGTTTTTCATTTCCTCCGCCAGCAGCGTGTTGATGAGCTCCTGGGCCTCCGGCTTGTTTGAGAGGGAATAAACGTCCTCTCCCCGCGAGGTCAGCAGCTTTGCCGCTTTTTGGCGTATAACGCTTTCGTACAAAAGGTCGTCCAGCAGCCGCTCCCACTTGAAAGAGGGATTCGGCTGTCCGCGCAGCATGTCCGCGCGGATAAGGGAAAGGACGGTGCCTGTGGAGTTCATGGCGGTGTTCCAGCCCGAATAGCCCAGGATATCGGGAAGCTTGCCGCCGCGGAGCAGCCGTGACATAAGGGACAGGCTGCCGCCGTTAGAGTACTCCACGTCCAGAAGATAGCAGGGGGAGCCAAAGACAGATTCCAGCGCGCCGATGTCGGAGGGAGGTGAGGTTTTTTGCCATGCAGCTTCGCCCTGTTCGCCTGCGGGCGCGTGTATCACAAGGCGGATGGGGGATGAGGAGTCGTAATTCAGGCCAAGATACCTCATGCAGCTCGCGAGGTTTTCCTTAAACGGCCTGTCCTCGTAGCGGGCGACGAAGCTGCCGTCCCCTCGGGTGTAACGGATATTTACAGACATGGGAGCGGGGGTGAGCGCCTGGACGCAGGCCATCATGCCGCCCTCGTCAGCTCCGTTGTGCATAAAAGTGTCATTCAGGCGGTGCTCCCGGATGTATTCAGAAAGTTCTGCCTGCTCCCGCCGGTGGAAGCCGTGCTCCTGCGCGTCCTCCTGCAGCAGCATAAGGGAAGCAAGCACGCCCTCACATTTCAGTTCCAGTAGTTTCAGGTTTACGGAGTGATTGCGCTGCCTTACGCGTCTGTAAGCGCCCAGGACCTGCGTGGGCAGCAGCGCTTCGTACTTTTTGTCGACGGGGGCGGTGTCATGCCCTTCCTGCCACGCCTGACCCCAGCTGACGGAATACTCCGTCATAAGCTCGTATGCCTTGAGGTCGCCCTGACAGAAAGCGGAAACGGAGGAGCGCATTATCAGCCCAAAGGCGTGCACGGGCACGCGGGCGGCGGCTTCTTTCAGTATATTAAGCCTGCCCAGCGCCGTTTCGAGGGACACCTCGGGAGTGCGGGAGGCCAGTATGCCGCCGTATAAGAGCATTTCGACAGAGACCGCGAGCGCGTCGGTCTCAGGCAGCTCTTTGCGGATGAACTCCTGCAGCTTGTCCGTGTCCGCGGGACGGCGGAAATGATCCATAATCTCCTGGGGCGGTGTGACGACGCGGTGGCCAGAGCCTTGCAGCAGCTTTCGGGGCCACTGGTAATTGCAGGGGCGGCTGTCCAAAGGCAGGTAAAGGATCCTCATAGAGCGTCGATAGCCCTTCTGAAGCGTTTTATCGCGTCCACGATGGTCTTTTCAGTCTTGCCGGTGACTATAGCGCCTATCATTAAGCCGTTTACGCCCGCGCGAGCGAGATACTCCACGTCGGAAGGTTCGATCTTTCGCTGGGTGGGCACCACTACGGGCAGGTTCGTGGCCTGGCACAGCTGCCTGTATGTCACCAGGTCGGCGAAGGAGAGGGGCCGGCCGTAGCCCTCGTGGGGAATTACGCTGGCCTCCAGCACCCCTGCGCCCAGCGCCTCGTAGCACCTGACCTCGTCAGCAGTGAAGCCGCTCGCCGCGGCCGCCATAAGGCACTGGCGCGTGGGCAAAAACGCGGCAGGCAGGTGAGCGGTATAGAAGGAGATAAAATCAAAAGGAGCGGTCTTGACCTTTTCCGCATCCTTCATGATCGCTTCGCAGCTCGCGCCCGGCACTATGCCTACGGGGCCCTCCGACTCACGGAAGATACGGGCAAATACCTCCCGGTTCTCCTCGTAACCGCCCAGAGTCTCGCCGCCGGCGTTATGGTACAGGTTTATGTGAACTTTGACCGCGTCGGCACCCGCTTTGAATGCGGCTTTAGCCAGGGACGCGTCGTTTACGGGCAGACTCATGATTAGGGGCATGCGTTTTTTGTCGAACAATTCAATAAACGGATTCATAGGCATTTCTTCCTTTCTTTCAAATGATACCACAAAAACACAGGGGTGTAAAGGCTCATCAAATAACCGTAATTTAACCCTCAGCTTGCTCCCTTGCCCTTGAACAAGCGCGAGGTATTTGAATACAATATATACGGAGAACTTTGGGGAGGGGCTGAATGCTCGCCGCAGTCACGCGTTCGCTTGAAAAGCGTTTCGATTCGCGCATGTTCACATACAGGCAGCTAAGGGATATGTTCATCCCCCTGCTGCTGGATCAGCTGTTCATTTTTATCATAAGTCTTTTGTCTTCCGCGCTGGTGTCGTCATCGGGGGAAGGCTCGATGACCGCCGCCAACAACGCCAACGTGATAAATTCTCTGGCCTACGCCATCTTCTCCGCCATCGCGCTGGGCGCGGGCATAGTCGTAGCGAGAAGCAAGGGCGCGGGTGACGACCGCGGCATAAGACGCGCGGTAGCTCAGGCATGCGTTATCTGCACGCTCGCGGGCGGCGCGCTTGGACTGCCGATCAGCTTTTTCGGTGTGGATATAGTCAAATTCTTTTATCCCTCCGTGGAGGACGCTATAGCAGTCAAATCCGGGGAATACCTGGGCTACATGGGGCTCAGTCTGCTTCCTTACAGCCTGTTCAGCGCCATATTCACCGCTTTTCGCTCCCTGGGCGACACAAAGAGCAGCCTGATACTCACGGTCATCATCAACACCGTGCATCTGGTGTGTTCCTTCGTGTTCATTACCATGTGGCACATGGGCGTGCAGGGCGCGGGGCTCAGTTTCCTGGTGGCACGTATAGTGGGCATGGCCTTCGCGATAGTCTGGCTGTTGAGGCCTAAAATGAACCCACGCATAAAGCTGAAAGACTTCCTGAGTTTTGATCACCGCATATTTGCCGACATACTGCGCCTGGGTATACCACTCAGCGTGGAGCAGGTGCTGTTCCAGGGCGGTATGCTGCTCGTGCAGACATTCATCGCCACACTGCCGACATTCCAGACGGACGGACACGGCATAGCCAATTCCATTTTCATGCTGTTCTACTCTTTCTCCTACGCCATGACGGGTCTGGCGGCCACGGTATGCGGGCAGACCATAGGCGCGAAGGACCTGAAGCTCACCCGCTTTTATGCGAAAAACCTGCTGTGGGTGGGGCGTTTCGTTATGGCGGGAGCCATCGTGGTGATCGGCCCGCTGTTGCCGCTGGTGCTCAGGCTGTTCCACCCCATGACCGAATCCATTCCATACATTTGGACGGCGGTGGCGATAGGGTCGCTGCCCATGCCCTTTATCTGGTGCGACGCGTTTTTGCTGACCTCTGTCACCCGGGCGGCGGGCGACAGCGTATTCGCTACGGCAGTGAGCCTTATCGCCCTGGCTCTGGGGCGTATGGCCGTGGGTTACCTGCTGACTATCGTGCTGGGTATGGGTATATCCGGCGTGTGGCTGGGGCAGCTTTTGGAGTGGATCTTCCGCGCATTCGTTTTCCATTTCCGGTTCAAGGGCGCTCATTGGGTGAAGGTGAGCATGGCATGATCATGGCATTATGAGATTAGTTAAGGATTTAGCCGCTTCGCTTTCCGGGTTTTCCGGCAGACCGGCATACGCGCCTGAAGGCGACATATTCGTGTCCCCGCTGGGAAGCGACGAGGCAAGCGGTACTTATGAGCGCCCTTTTAAGACGCTTGCGCGGGCGCAGCGGGCGGCCAGGGAACTGGCTTCCGTCCGGGGGAGAGCGACCGTGTGCGCGAAGGCGGGCGTGTACCGTGAGACGCTGCGCTTCGACGCCCGTGACAGTTTTTGCTCGTACCGTCCCGCGGGGGACGGCGATGCGGTGCTGGACTCGTCTTTGGAACTGGAGGACAGTGAATTCGCCTTCTGCCCCGGCGGCGTGCGAGTGTGCGACCTGAAGTCCAGGGGTGTGAGCGAGGAGGATATAGGGGAACTCAGGTACATCGGCGCTCAAGGCACCGAGAAAATGTACGACCCTGCGCCGTTACCGGGCGAGAATGTTCAGCTTTTCATGGGCAGAACGCGGCTGGAACTGGCCTCATATCCCGCAAGCGGCTTTTTGAAGCTTAAAGCTGTTCGGGATCAGGGTGAACCCAGTGAGTATCCCGTCCACACCTGGCATCCCGAAAACGTGAACAAGCGCAATCCCCGGGCGGGGGAGTACGTGATGGACGATGAGACCAACCAAAGGGTCAGAGGCTGGAAGCACAAAAACGGGCTGTGGATATACGGCTGCCTGGCATACGACTGGGCGGATTCATCAACCCCGGTAACGGTCAACACGGATACCGCATCCATATTTCCGCGCTGCGTGAGCAGGTTCGCCGCCTATCCGGGCGGGCTGTACAGGTTTCTGAACGTGCGGGACGAGCTCAAGCAGCCGGGGCAGTACTATATCGACCGCAGCGAACTTAAGCTGTACTATATCCCGCCCGAGGGCAGTGAAGGGGAAACGCTGCACCTGTGCCTGTCCGAACGGCCGCATATAGAGATCGACAGCGCGCGTGACCTGACTATAGAGGGCTTTACGCTCCTTCACGGCAGGGGCGACGCCATTGTAGCCAAAGGCGAAGGGATACGGTTAAATGACCTGACCGTCTGCTGCTTCGGCGGGAAAGCCATAGATATCAGCGGAGAAAACAACGCGGTGACGGGCTGCGAGCTGTACCGCCTGGGCAGAGGCGGCGTCCTCATGAAAGGGGGCGCGCCCAAACGCCTTGAACAGGCCTCTTCCTGCGTGGACAACTGCTTTATCCACCACTTCGGCGAGGTCAGTATGCACTACAACCCCGGGGTGAACGCGGTGGGATGCGGCATAAGCGTGACCCACAACGAGATATGTTTTTCTCCTCACGCGGCGGTGCTTTATTCGGGCAAATACATTTTTGTTGAGTACAACCATATTCACCACGCTGTGAGGCACGCCTCTGACGCTGGCGCGATCTATTCCGGACGGGACTGGACGAACGTGGGCTGCCGGGTGAATTACAACTTCGTGCACGACATAGGCGAGGGAGGATTTACTCCCGACGGCATTTACTTCGACGACATGCTCTCGGGGCAGGAATGCCGGGGCAACATAGTGGTGAACGTCGGCAAAAACGGGCTGCTGATGGGCGGCGGCCGCGACAACACGGTAACAAACAACATTTTCGCCTGCTGCCTAAACGGTATAAAGTTCGACGACCGGGCAAGGGATGCGGTGGTGGGCAACGGCTGGGCAAAGCGCCTTCTGGACCCCGGCAGCCAAATATGGGAGAGGCTTAAGGCCATGCCGTTAAACGAGGAGCCTTGGATCAGCCGTTTCCCGGGGCTTTCAAGACTGCACGGTGACCTTATGAGGGTGGACGATCCTGATTTCGCGCCAAACCCCGTCGGCTGCCTCGTGACGAACAACATAGTGATCGGGTCACGGGAAAACCAGCTGCTCATATATGAGGGCAGCCGGCGCTACAGCACCGTGGAAAACAACTATCTTTACGCGAGCGAAGGGGAGCTCAAAGCGCTGCCCGAAGGTTTTGAGCCGATCCCCGTGGAGAAGATCGGCAGGTATTGACCATAAACAAATCGAGGGGAAAACATGAGTCTTAGCAGAATACTGGGATTAGTCGGCGGGTTGGCGCTGTTCCTGTACGGCATGAACCTGATGGGCTCCGCTCTGGAAAAGAGGGCGGGACGGAGGCTTAAGCTGATACTTTCGAGGTTGGCCTCAAATCCCTTCAGGGGGATGCTGCTGGGCACGGCGGTAACGGCAATTATACAGTCCTCAGCCGCTACCACGGTAATGGTTGTGGGCTTCGTCAACAGCGGCATAATGACGCTGGAGCAGTCGGTAGGCATCATAATAGGCGCTAACGTGGGCACCTCGATCACGGGCTGGCTGCTTTCGACTACGGGCATACAGGGAGGAGCGTGGTACCTGGACCTTATCAAACCTTCCACCTTTACCCCCGTGATAGCGCTGGCAGGCATCGTGATGCTGATGTTCATGAAGAAGGAACGCTTCAAGGATACGGCGGGCATTCTTCTGGGCTTCGCGGTGCTGATGTTCGGAATGCAGACCATGTCATCGTCAGTAGCGCCACTGGGGGAAAACGCGACTTTCCGCAGCCTGCTCACAATGTTCTCCAACCCCGTGCTCGGCGTACTGGCAGGTACGGCGGTGACCGCGCTTATCCAGTCGTCCAGCGCTTCGGTAGGTATCTTGCAGGCGCTGTCAGCCACAGGCGCGATATCCTGCGCATCGGCGCTGCCGATCGTGTTCGGCTTCAACATCGGCACCTGCGTGACATCCCTTATGTCTTCTTCAGGCACCTCTCCCGACGCGCGGCGCGCGGCGGTCATCCACCTTTGCTTCAATATACTCAGCGCGGCGGTGCTGCTGCCCGTATACTACCTGCTGGAAGGCTTGATAGGGTTCTCATTCTCTTCCGCTGCCGTGAACACCTTCGCCATCGCGCTTATCAATACGGTAATAAAGATCACAAGCGCGTTCATGCTGCTGCCTTTCTCTCAGAAGTTGGTGCGTCTTTCACGCCTGATAGTGAAGGACACGAAGGAACCTGCTGAAAAGAGGATGCTGGATGAGCGCCTGTTCATCAACCCCGCGCTGGCGCTGGACGCGGCGTCTTCCGTGGCAAAGGGCATGGCCGACACAGTGTCTGAAAGCTTTTCACGCGCCATCAGCCTGCTGGACCACTATTCGCCCCGTGGGTATGAAAACGTGCGGGAGGATGAGCAGAAGGCGGACAAGCTGGAGGATATGCTGGGCACGTACCTGGTCAAGCTGGGTGAGACCCAGTTAAGCGGTGACGACAGCCACTCCCTTACAAAGCTGCTGCGCCTGATAGGGGATCTGGAGCGTATAAGCGACCACGCGCTGTCCATCGCGGAGTCCGCCAGGGAACTGCACGAAAAGGAACTGACCATGTCTCCGTCCGCACAGGCGGAGCTGAACGTGATAATCCAGGCGGTAGGCGAGTGCCTGCGCCTTGCGATAGACGCATTTAACGATGACGACGTGCTGTGCGCCGCGCAGGTGGAGCCGCTGGAGCAGGTGGTGGACGTGCTTGAGACCCAGGAGAAGACCCGGCACATAGAGCGCCTTACCTCCGGAGTGTGTTCCATAGAGCAGGGCTTCGTGCTCAACGATATACTCAACGACTTAAGAAGAGTGTCGGACCACTGCTCCAACATTGCGGGCTGCGTCATTGAGACGCACATGAACGCCATGGACATGCACTCTTACCTGAACGAGGTCAAAAGCGGTTCAGACGCGGCGTTCAACGACCGCTATAAGCATTTCTCCCAGCTGTACTCACTCCCTCAATGAGCTCTGCGCGATGGGGGCAAAAGCATAAAAAGCTGAACTAATGATAAAGCACTGAACAAAGAAAGACGGCGCCCGATCGGCGCCGCCGCTTTTTTATGGTGAGATAATATGAAATAGGAATGAAAGATCCGCTTATTTGAAAGGCTTGTACTCGGTCTCCGTCTTTATGCTTTCGGGACGCTCTTCCAGCAGTTTGGGGTTGTTTATGTATTTGATGAAACACCCGCAGGCCATGGCGTAGCTGGCGCCCCCGCAGATGCGTTCGTCGGTATTAACGCCCAGAGGGATCACGGTCTTGGCCTTTATGCCGTCTTTGGTGTTGATGTACTGCTTCTCGAACTTGCCCATGGCGAGGAACACGCTTGTGTTGCCGAAGTTGTAAAGGTGATGGTACATCGCGGGCAGGCCTATGGAAGCCAGATTGGTTATGAACATGGAGCAGTGGAAGGGGGACAGGTCGTACAGCCAGCCGGGCAGCAGGCCGTAACGGTCAAGTATCCTTGCCAGGAACACCACGAACTTGACCAAAGGACGGATGCGCACTATCTTGCCGGCGAAATCGCTGGTGCCGTCGGCGGCGTCGTTGGCGGCGGGAGCTACCATACGAGCTACTTCCTGAGCCACTTCGTCTATGGTGGCGTCGGGAGCGAAGTGCATTTTGATGGTGTCTTCGTCAAGACTGTCCCTGTCCTTGGCGTTTTTGAGCACGGTAAGGCTCACCACGATCTGGTTGCGCGCGAAGATCTGGCGGTTCATGACGAAACGGTTGACTTCGGGGTGCTGACTGACGGTCCGGACGTAGGCGGCGATGATCAGATCCATAAAGGTGATCTTCACGCCCTGCTTGGAGCGGGTGCGGATATAATCCGCCATGGGCTCGTAGTCCAGGTTTACGGTTATCTGGTTGGATGCGTCGTTGCGGGTGGGCATTATGTAGGGAGTGAACTGAATGATGGGGTCGATATCGCTTATACGTCTGCCGTCGGCACGCCTTCCGAACATATAGGTCATCTCCAATTAGGTTTTTAAGTATTTTATCACATGAACTGCGGATTTACAAGAATAAAATTTGCGCTCCCGTATGCAAAAGTCAGGAATGTGTGGTATAATCGTAGCAGGCATCGTACCTCCCGCGCGGCGGGGGAAAAGGAGTTAAAATGGCTCAGGACAGACTCACGGAGACCGTGGTCGCGAAGGAAGATATCTTTGAGGGCAAGGTGATCCACGTCCAGAAGTGGACGGTGGAGCTGCCGGACGGCGGCCGTTCGTTCAGGGAGATCGCCCTGCACAGGGGCGCTGCGGCGGTGGTGCCGGTGGACGAAGAGGGCTATGTGTACCTGGTAAGGCAGTACCGCTGTGCGCTGGGGCGGCTGACGCTGGAGATCCCCGCAGGCAAGCTGGACTATGACGGGGAGGAAATGCTCTCCTGCGCCCGCCGTGAGCTCAGGGAGGAAACGGGCTTTACCGCCCAAAACTGGCAGGAACTGACCTGCCTGTCCACCACGCCCGGCTTTACCAACGAAAAGATAGGCATATACCTGGCCACAGGGCTTACAAAGGGAGACACCCAGCCCGACGAGGACGAGTTTATCGACGTGGTCAAAATGCCGTTTGACGAGGCGCTCAGGCTGGTCAGGAAAGGTGAACTGAGAGACTCCAAGACGGTCGCGGGCCTGCTGCTTGCCAGGGAAAGGCTCGGCTGACCGATGCTCGTAAAAGCGCTGTGCGAATGGAGCCTGACGGACGGGATATATCCTCCCGTGCGGCTTGATGCTCCCGAATATATAGAGGATGCGCTCACTGAGGCGGGCGTGCTTGCCGCGTTCCCGCCGCTGGAGGAACGCTGCAAAAACGAATGGATCTACCGGCGGACCTGGAGATACCTGACCCAATTCACCCTGCCCGGCACCGAAAAAAGGGTGTTCATCCGCCTCAACCGTCTGCAGGGCAGGTGGCGCCTTCTGGTAAACGGCGCGCTGGCTGCCGAGGGCTCTGACAGTTGGTGCGAGGCGGAGATCACGGCTCTGCTTTCCGTGCCTAACTATGTTGAGGTCGTGTTCCCGCCGGACGAAAGCTTCTCACTGTTTCCCAAAGCGGGCTTTGCGGGCAGTCTCATGTGGCAGGAAACGGGCAAGGGCATTATAAAGGACTTCCGCCTGGCCCCGTCCCAAACTGGCGAGCCGGGTTTCATGTGCGCCGCGGACCTGAGCGTTCCCGGGCAGGTCAGGCTTTCGTTCGGCCTGCAAAACAGCCGGGGCGAGTGGAAGCAGACGCTGGAAATTCCGCTCGACGCGGGACATACGCCCCTGCTGTCTGATATTTTCGCGGGCAAACTGGCAAGGGGTGAGATCAACCGCCTGTCCGCACGCTTGGATCTCGGGGGGCAGCTCAGTGACCAGAGGGAAGCTGAGATATATATCCCCAATGCAGCTGTGCCCATGAGGCGCGCGATCTGCGAAGGAGAGGCGGAACTGGAACTGGCCAGGGAGCTGGGCGCACAAGCGGCGTACTCGCGCTCTATTACTGCGGACGCGGCGTTCGTGCGCCAGGCAGCGGGGTACGGACTGTACGCTTCGGGCGCCGAGGACGAGCTTTCCGCCGAACTGCCTTTAGGCATGTGCAATCCGGACGAGACGGAGCGGATCTGCCCGGATGCGCGGGTGCTGGAAGAAGACTGGACCTGGCACCTGGCGGAATCCGACCGCGCGTGCTACGACGCTGCCGGAGGCAGCGGGGAAGAACTTGCGGAGGCCATAGCCCTCAGCCGCTACAATCAGGCCATAGCGCTGGAAAATATGGCGCTCAAGGCGCGCTTAAATGGCGAACCCTTCACGATTAAGGAACTGATAAACCCCGAAATGAGCCTGTCGTCGGCGGCGCTGGTGGATCATGACGGGCTTAAGCGTCCTGCATTTTTCGCGCTCAAGGACGCGTGGCAGGCGGAATACGCCTTCTGCAGCCTGCCAGAGAGCCTGCCTGAAGACGGGATATTCACCGTAAGGACATTTTATGTGTGCGATGACCCGGCTGACAGGCCGCATGCGGTGAGCGTCTGCGTGTACGATCTGTACGGGCGGGAGATCTTCTCCACCACTTTTGCCGCCACCGTGCAGGGCTGTGTGGGCAGTTTCGCGCTGGAAATGCCTGAGGGCGGAGTGGTGCTCATACGCACGAGCCTGAGCCTGCAGGGCAGCACGCTTTCGGCAAGCGACCTTATCGCCTTCATGCCCGGACGCGGCATAGAGGATCTGGGGGAAGCTCGGCTGTATTACGACGGCAAAGCGCTGATAAACGATTCTGATACGCTTGCCGCGGGCGTGTGCGCGGACGGCGCGGGCTTTTTCGGCTGCCTGCTGCCGGGGGAGAGCGTACCGGTCTGTGATCTGGACATAAACTCAGTTGAAGGACTGAATATATACTTTTAGGGGGAAGTATGGATAAGATAAGGGTAGCTATCGTCGGCGCGGGGAACATCGCCCGCACGGCGCACATGCCCGCGTACCGGAAACGCACGGACGTGGAGATCGTGGGTGTGGCGGACATCAACTATGAGAGAGCTCAGAATTTCGCCGAGTCATTCGGCGTTCCCAAAGCGTTCCCGTCCATAGAGGCGATGCTGGACGAGGTGGAATGCGATTACGTGGACATCTGCGTGTGGAACGGCTCGCACGCCTCCTGCGCCATAGAGGCCGCCAAACGGGGCAGAGCGGTGCTTTGCGAAAAGCCCATGGCGCTCAACCTGGAACACGCGCTGAAGATGAAAGAGGCAATACAGGCCGCGGGCGTGCCATTCATGCTTGCGGTGCCGACCCGCTACTCGTCCCAGGCCATGCTGCTCAGGGAGATGGTGGACGCGGGCAAGCTGGGCGACATTTATTACGCCAAAACAGCCTACACCCGCCGCAGGGGTACCCCAATCGGCTGGTTCACGGACACCCGTAAGTCAGGCGGCGGGCCCGTTATCGACATAGGAGTGCACTGCATAGACCGCACGTGGTTTCTTATGGGCTGTCCCAAGCCTGTAAGGGTGTCCGCGTCCACGTCCTACGCAATAGGCGAGTTCAAGACCCGGGGCGTGCACCGCTGGGCGGCGCTGGACAGCGACGTGACCGCTTTCGACACGGAGGACAGCGCCTGCGGCGTGATCCACTTTGAGAACGGCGCGGCCATGATGTTCGAGGTGAGCTGGGCGCTCAACGCTCCCGGTGAGAGCTTTACCCAGATCTGCGGCAGCAAGGGAGGCGCCCGGCTGGATCCCCTCACAATCTACGGCGAGGACATGGGCTATCTAACTGACAACAAACCCAATCCGGGCGAAAACGACATGTTCTACGAAGAGATCGACCACTTTATCCACTGCTTAAGGACGGGAGAAACTCCCAGGAGCGACCTGGAGCAGGCGGTGACCATGCAGAGGATACTGCAGGGCATTTACGATTCCGCAAGACTTAAAAAGGAAGTTGAGATCTGATGTTTTCATCCGGTCTGTTCGACCATATGCCCCAGCTTGAGACGGAGCGCCTTGTGCTGCGCAAGCTTGAAATGGGGGACGCACAGGATATATTCGATTACGGCAAGGACCCGCAGGTGGCCAGGTATGTGCTGTGGGAGGCTTACACTTCGGTAAGCGAGGCTCGTGCGTACATAAAGTACATGCTGCGCAAATACCGCGGCGGGGAACCATCCAGCTGGGGCATAGAGGAAAAAGCCTCCGGCCGGATAATAGGCACCATAGGCTATATGTGGTACCAGCGTGACAACAACGCCGCGGAGGTGGGCTATTCCCTGGCGCGTGATCGCTGGAACAGGGGCTATATGACCGAAGCGCTCAGGGCAGTGATGGACTATTCCTTCAGGGAGCTGTCCATAAACCGGCTGGAGGCGCAGCATGAAGTTGAGAACCCTGCCTCCGGAGCCGTAATGCGCAAGTGCGGCATGCAAAAGGAGGGCACTTTAAAAAGCCGCCTTTACAACAAGGGGCGTTATGTGGACGTGGAGCTCTACGCCATACTCCGCAGGGATTATCTGTCAAAAGAAAAACATAAATAGGAGGGACACATGAAGCAGGAGCTGATACTCAGAGGTTTCGAGTACGCGAAAGAGGTGTACGCCGCGCAGGGCGTGGATGTTGAAAAGGCCATGGAGCAGGCCGCGAAATTCGCTATTTCCCTGCATTGCTGGCAGGGGGACGATGTTATCGGGCTTGAGAGCGAGGCGGGCGGCACCTCAGGGGGCATTCAGACCACCGGCAACTATCCCGGCCGCGCCAGGAACGGCGACGAACTCAGGCAGGATTTTCTTAAGGCTGTCAGCCTGATACCCGGCAAAAAGAAACTGAACCTGCACGCCAGCTACGCGGAACTGCACGGCCGCAAGGCGGACAGGGACGCCTATACCAAGGAAGATTTTGCCGACTGGATGGCTTTCTCCAAAGAGAACAAGCTGCCTTTGGACTTTAACCCCACCTACTTCGGCCATCCTTACGTAGCGGACGGCTTCTCTTTGGCCTCCCGTGACGAAAAGCGACGCAAGTTCTGGATCGAGCACGGCAAACGCTGCCGCGAGATAGGCGAAGCTTTCGGCAAGGCCCAGGGCGAAAGCTGCGTGATCAACTTCTGGATGCCCGACGGTTACAAGGACACTCCCGCCGACACCGACGCTCCGCGCAGGATCATGAGGGACGCCCTTGACGAGATATTCGAGGGAACGAAAACCATAGGCGCGCCTGAAGTGCTGGACGCGGTCGAGAGCAAGCTGTTCGGCATCGGCGTTGAGAGCTACACTGTGGGCAGCGGCGAGTTTATGCTGGGTTACGCGATCTCCCGCAAAAAGCTGCTCACGCTGGATACCGGCCACTTCCATCCTACCGAGCAGGTCAGCGACAAGCTCTCCGCCGTGATGCAGTACCTGCCCAAGATCCTTCTACACATTTCCCGCCCCGTGCGCTGGGACAGCGACCACGTTGTGAGCTGGGACCAGGAGACCAGCCGGATCTTCAACGAGATCATCGCCAACGGTTACGAAGACCGGGTACTGTGTGCTTTGGACTACTTCGACGCGTCCATCAACCGCGTGGCGGCGTGGGTCATAGGCGTAAGGAATGCCCAGAAGGCCATCCTGTCCGCTTACCTGACCAATCACGCGCGTCTGCGTCAGGCGGAACTGGAAGGCGACTTTACCAGCCGGCTGGCACTGCAGGAGGACTATAAGGCGCTGCCCTTCGGTCCCGTTTGGGACATGTACTGCTTAAAGCAGAACGTGCCAGTGGAAAGCGAGTGGCTGGACGTGGTCAAGCAGTACGAAAAAGACGTGCTCAGCAAGAGATAAGCCAAAAAACAGTTCAGGGGCGGCGCTGCCGCCCCTTGCTTTTGCAAACGGACGAGCTTGCCAAACATGCAAGGCCGTGCTATAATCATCAAAAACATACAGGAAGCGCGGTATGAGATTCTGCTTTATCACCCATCCCACCCGCGAGGACGCGGCGGAGCTGTGCAAGACCCTCTCGGAATATGTTTATATGCAGGGCGCGGTCCTGGCCAAAACGCCTCAGGAGGCGGACTTATGCGTCGCCATCGGGGGCGACGGCACGGTAGTGTCTGCGGCGAAGGAATGCGCTTGTCCCATACTGGGCATAAATGCGGGCCGCGTAGGCTATCTGGCCACCGTGGAGCAGTCAAACGCCATTAAAGCCATGGACGCGCTTTTAGAGGGAAGATACAGCCTTCAAAAGCGCATGCGCCTGACCTGCGGCGCGCGTGGGGAGGCGGGGGTCACGGCGCTTAACGAGGCCGCGCTGCTTAAACCTGACACAGGCGCGCTGCGCTTTTGCGTACGCGTGAACGGGAGGGAACTCAAAATCTATACCGCCGACGGCATGATCGCGGCCACGCCTACGGGTTCCACGGGCTATTCGCTTTCCGCGGGCGGGCCGATAGTGGATCCCGCGGCGGAAAACATCATCCTTACGCCTATCGCTCCACATACGCTGCTCAGCCGCCCGATCATACTGTCTCCGGATAGCGAGGTGGAACTGGTGTGCGAGCGTGACGCGCTGGTGGCGACGGACGGCACCCCGCGGCCTCTTCCCGCCGGCACAGTCTACACAATAAAACGCTCTCCCTCTTATACGCGCTTTGTCGCCTTGGAGGAGGAGAGCTTTATCGCGCGCATCGCCAGCAAACTGGTGTAGGCGAGGCTATTCCGTGGCAGTAAGAAGTATTTAGAGTGAATGGCAATAAAAAGGGGTCGGGAGCAAAGCGCTTCCGACCCGGTTTTTTATTCAGTTAATATTCTCAAACAGGTCGTTTTTTAGTTTATCAGGCCCCACGGCAGTGCGGAACAGCCCGAAGCGGGTATTTTTGTAGCGTTTGCTGTTGAGGTCATAATTGAAGCCTTTCCACTGGGAGTAGTGTTTGGAATACGCCAGCTTTGAGACCTCGGTGGCGGTGAGTCCGTTAAAGGCCGCCAGAGGCCGTGAGTACGCTTTCATGTCTAGAGTGTTTTTATCGTACAGGTGTATGTAGAGCTTTTTTGTGTCCCATACACCGTATTTTTTCGAGCTTTCGGGATAATACTTTGAGTTTGCGGCCCTTTCCACCGCCGTGCGTACTGCCAGCGAGGTCAGCTGATGCTGATAGTGACCGTACTCACCGTTTATGTCCTGGGTGACCACGACTTCGGGTTTGTAGCGGCGTATCAGCTCGGTCACTTCTTTATACAGCGCGTCGGCGCCGCCCCACAGGGACTTGGCAGCCTTCAAGCTGGAGCACAGCTTATCCTTGTGATTGAGCAGGATCGGGTGATATTTTATGCCGCACCAGTTGAGCCCGTTCAGGGCCTCGATTATTCGCGCGGAGGAACAGCGGGCCATGTAGACCACGCACACGGTCTTGCCCTGCGCCGCGTAATAGGGGATCGTGCCGCCCAAAAACAGCAATTCGTCGTCCTGGTGAGCGGAGAACACCATAAGGTCCACTTTTTCAGGCATAGGCTCAAATATTAGCGCGGAGGAAGATACCTTGCCTTTTTCCAGCACGTAGAGTTCGCCCAGGCGGCTTTTGGGACTGCTGCAGGTAAAACTGATGCGGCGGGTATTCTCGTCTATGGGAAAGCTGAGCGCCACCATGCGTTTGGGATTCGTGTGGGAGAGGGAGGATATCAGCGTGCCTTTTCCGTCGTACTGCTTGAGCACGAGCTTGGTCGGAGCCGAGTTCCACTGGGTGCAAAGGTACTCAGCGCTCCGGCCTTCAGGCAGGTCGATATTGATTGTGTAGTTGCAGCCGGGATCCACGTATGTTTCCACGTTGTTGTCCCAGAGGGATTTGAAGGCGCTGAGCTTTTTGACGTTTGAGGAAAAAGCACACTTGGAGTTCATGTTCCTTACCGCCGAAAACTTGCCCATCACGTGGGAATCGAAAACCCTGGCGGCTTTGCCGCCGTCTCTGTCGGAGACGGTCACGGTAAAGGTGTATTCGCCCGCTTTTATGTGGGGCGAGATTTCGTTTTTGAATTTGGCGGCGTCAAAGGAGAAAACTTTTTTTTCGGAACCGAAGGACCAAGTTTTGGTGAATACCTGTTTGAGTTGCCGTATGTCGTACATTTCGAGGGTGACGCTCTTGAGGGGGGAGACGCCCGTTATTTTGCCGGAAACGGTCTTAAGGCTGGTCTTGTCAAGCAAAAACGGTATGCTGACCGCGCTGATATCTATCTGCGCAGCGTCTTCCGCCCATGCCGGCGTGCACGCCAGCAGGCTGAAGACCAGCAAAAAAGAAAGGAGTTTTCTCATAGGCCGTTTCCTTTCCCCTGATTATTCAGGTACAACAAAAAGGGGGTATAATGCCCCCATTTTGGAAAAACGCGGTCGACCCGCCTTAGGCCTGAGCCTGCTTGTTGAGCTGCTTGGCCAGACGCGCCTTTTTGCGGTTTGCGGCGTTCTTGTGGATCACGCCCTTGGAGGCGGCCTTGTCTACCGCGCCCTGGGTGGCGGAAAGCACTTTGGCGTCGACGCTGCCGGAAGCGATCGCATCATCAAACTTGCGCAGCTGGGTCTTCATCTGGCTCTTGACCATGCGGTTGCGCAGATTCTTCTTGTCGGAAACCTTTACACGCTTGATAGCGGACTTGATGTTAGGCAAAGTATATTCACTCCCTGTGTAAAAATAGCTTGTGTATTATATCACCTGCGCGGGGGAAGCGCAAGGGAATAATCGGTTAATTTTTGACTTTCGGATGACGGCTTGCGGCTATTTGGCCATTTCCACCGCCCGGGTCTCGCGGATGACGTTGACCTTGATCTGCCCGGGGTATTCCATTTCGTCCTCTATGCGCTTGCAGATCTCCTTGGCCAGCACCAGTGTGCCCGCGTCGTTTATGTCCTCAGGCTTGACCATTACCCTGACCTCGCGGCCGGACTGGATGGCGAAGCTCTTTTCCACGCCCTGGAAGGAGTTTGCGATCTCCTCAAGCTTTTCGAGGCGCTGGATGTAGTTTTCCAGGCTCTCGCGCCGCGCTCCGGGCCGTGCCGCGCTGATGGCGTCCGCCGCCTGCACGAGCACCGCCTCCACGCTCTGGGGCTCAACGTCGCCGTGGTGGGCGAGGATGCAGTTTACCACGGCTTCGCTCTCATGATACTTGCGGGCGAGCTCGCCGCCGATAGTGACATGGGTGCCTTCGACTTCGTGGTCTATGGCCTTGCCTATGTCGTGCAGAAGGCCGCCGCGCTTGGCAAGCTGCACGTCGGCGCCCAGCTCCGCTGCCATGACGCCTGCCAGGTGGCTGACCTCTATGGAATGCTTGAGCACGTTCTGACCGTAGCTGGTGCGGTACTTCATGCGGCCCAAAAGCATGACCAGTTCCCTGTGCAGGGAGTGCTGGTTGGTCTCGAACACGGCGTTTTCGCCCGCCTCGCGGATCTGGTTGTCCACTTCGCGCCGGGCTTTCTCCACAAGTTCCTCTATGCGGGCGGGATGGATGCGTCCGTCCATTATCAGCTTTTCCAGTGCTACCCGGGCGATCTCGCGCCTGACTGGGTCGAAGCCGGAAATGATGACCGCCTCGGGAGTGTCGTCGATTATCAGGTCAACGCCGGTAGCGGTCTCAAGGGCGCGGATATTCCTGCCCTCGCGGCCGATTATGCGGCCTTTCATGTCGTCATTGGGCAGCGCGACCACACTTACGGTGGTTTCCGCCACGTGGTCGGCGGCGCACTTCTGTATGGCGAGGGAGATTATGTTGCGGGCTTTTTTGTCCGCCTCGTCCTTAGCTTTTGCCTCTATGTCGCGCACCATGACGGCGGCGTCGTGGTAGGCGTCCTTCTGCACGCGCTGGATTATTATCTGGCGCGCCTCATCCATGGTCATGTTGCTGATGCGCTCCAGTTCGCCCGCCTGGCGGTCCTTGAGCGCCTGCGCCTCGGCTTCAAGCTTTTCAGCCTCGCGGAATTTGTTGTTCAGGCTTTCCTCACGCGCCTCTACTGCGTCGTACTTCTTTTCGAGAGCTTCCTCCCTCTGGTTCACGCGCCTTTCCAGCCGGGTGACTTCGTTGCGTCTGTCCTTGACCTCCCGGTCAAGCTCGTCCTTGAGGGAAAGGATCTCCTCCTTGGTGGCAAGTATCTGCTCTTTGCGGTATTCCTCTGCCTTTGCCTTGACGTCTTCGGACTTGCGAACGGCTTCCTGAAGCTGTTCTTCGGCAAACTTTTCGCTGCGGCCGATTTTGGTTTCGGTAAGATTTTTTCGATATTTATAGCCGCCCAGCGCGCCCAGACCCAGGCCGGATACAGCGGCGATTATACCAATCAATACGTCGCTCAAAACCTGCTTCTCCTCCTTTCAGAATGCTGCATGCAGCGGATATGCTGCGCATATTTTCAGGGTACAATACCCCATTTGAACAATATCCGATTTATTTTAAACAAACAAAGCGTTTTTGTCAATAATGGTAATGACAAGTTGCCGTAATATTATTATTAAGTTTATTTAGCTCCATCTCTGGCATGGAAAGAGAATCTGCATTTCAATTTATGCCCAACCTGCAAATATGGGGTAGAATATTTAAGAAAAGGTAAAATATGAATTTTATCGAAATGCAGTATTGCATTTATTGAGTGTGTGTGGCATAATAGCGCCTGTCATCATCTTCGCAGGAGGAAACCCACATGCCGCTTTGCCTTTCCGAAAAATGTCTGAACATTAGCCCGTCAGTCACGCTGAGCATCGATTCCAGAGCCAAGCAGCTCAGGGCGCTGGGGCTGGACGTGATAGGTTTCGGAGCGGGGGAGCCCGACTTTGACACCCCTGATTACATCAAGCAGGCGGCTAAGGACGCGCTGGATCAGGGACAGACACGCTACACCCCTGTGGCAGGCACGGCGGAACTTAAGGAGGAGATACAGCACAAGCTGGACCGTGACAATTCCCTGGATTACCAGCTCAGCGAGATCATAGTGTCTACCGGCGCGAAGCAGAGCCTGTTCAACGCCATAAGCGCGCTGGTCAACCCCGGAGACGAGGTGCTCCTGCCTTCCCCGTGCTGGGTGAGTTATCCGGAAATGCTCCGCGCCTGCGGAGGCGTGCCGGTGTACGTAAAGGGGAAAAGCGAGGACGACTTTATTCCCTCCGCCGCCGAGATAGAAAAGCACGTGAGCGACAAGACCAAGGCCATGATACTCAATTCTCCCTGCAATCCTACCGGCGCAGTATGGGACTTAAGGCAGCTTTCCGCCCTGGCTGAGATCGCCGTGAGGCGGGGGTTTTACGTGATCTCGGACGAGATATACGAAAAACTCGTGTACGACGGCGCGAAGCATATTTCGATAGCCGCTTTGGGAGAGGATATCAAAAAGCAGACCATTGTGATAAACGGCCTGAGCAAGTCCTACGCCATGACGGGCTGGCGGGTCGGCTACGCCGCGGCCCCGGCTGAGATAGTAAAGGCCATGTCCGCCTTCCAGAGCCACACCACATCCAACTGCAACTCCATTGCCCAGCATGCCGCCGCCGTGGCACTTACAAACGGCGAAAAGTTCATGCGGGAGAGTTTTGTGGAGTTTGACTACAGGCGCAGGCTCATGCACGAAAAGCTGAGCTCCATACCGGGGCTGTCCTGCCGTCTGCCAAAGGGCGCCTTCTACATGATGCTGAACATTTCCGGCTGTGTCGGAAAATACATGAACGGGGAAAAGATTACCGGCAGCGAGTCTTTCGCCCGCCTGCTCCTTGAGGACAAGCGTGTAGCCGCTGTCCCCGCAAAAGCCTTTGGGGACGACGATTACCTGCGCTTAAGCTACGCAGTGAAACGGGAGAAGATAATCGAGGGAGCCCAGCGCATAGCCGAGTTCGTGGCGGAGCTGAAATAAACCTGGCAGATATCGGGCCGTGGCCGACGTCATGGGCAGCGCAGAAGAGAGATAAAACCGAAACTGTACGGAACGTGTGCGAGTGCGTTCCGTTTTCTTATATTTTTTTTTGAAAAAAGGCTTGACATGTTAGCAAATGCTAACTATAATACTTAGACGTTAGCAACGACTAACACAGTGAGCGCGGATTCTGAATGTTTCCGCCGGCAAAGGAGGAAAAACATGATGCCGCTGACATTGGCTCAGGCAGGAGAGGAGCTGATCATCAGGAAGGTGGGCGGCTCGCAGGAGCTCAGGCAGCACCTGGGGGATATGGGTATCGTCCCGGGAGGCAGCGTTACGGTAGTCTCCGACACGGGAGGAAACGTTATCGTCAGGATCAAGGAATCCCGCATCGCCATCAGCAAGGAAATGGCGCAGAAGATAATGATCTGATAAGGGAGGGAGAATAATGACAACCAGTTTAAGGGAAGTAAAGGTCGGCGAGACCTGCAAGGTGAAGAAACTTCACGGTGAAGGCGCGGTGAAGCGGCGCATAATGGATATGGGCCTGACAAAGGGAGTAGAGGTCTTTGTGAGGAAAGTGGCGCCTCTGGGCGACCCCATGGAACTTACCGTGCGCGGGTACGAACTGAGCATTCGCAAGGCTGACGCGGAAATGGTCGAGGTCGAACTTTGATCACTTTTATTTTTGCGCTCGAGTTAGCGCACACTAACAAGTAAAGGAGATAACGGAATGGATATCAGGATCGCGCTGGCGGGCAACCCCAACAGCGGAAAGACCACATTATTCAACGCTCTGACCGGCTCGAATCAATACGTTGGCAACTGGCCGGGCGTAACGGTTGAGAAAAAGGAAGGCAAGCTGAAAAAGCACCCGGATGTGACTGTCATAGACCTTCCCGGCATATATTCCCTGTCCCCGTACACGCTGGAAGAGGTAGTGGCGAGAAATTACCTTACCGAAAACCGCCCCGACGCGATCCTGAACATCGTGGACGGGACGAATCTTGAGCGCAATCTATACCTTACTACCCAGCTTGCCGAATTGGGGATCCCGATGGTAGTGGCTGTCAACATGATGGACCTGGTGCGGAAAAACGGAGACAGCATAAATATAAAGGAACTGTCGCGGGTCCTGGGCTGCAGAGTGGTGGAGATATCCGCGCTCAAGGGCGAGGGAACGGATGAGGCCGCGCGCGCCGCGGCAGAAGCTGCGAAAGGCGGTAAACCGGCCCTGCGGCACACGTTCTCGGGGCCTGTGGATCACGCGCTTGCCCATATCGAGGAAGCGGCGCTGCACGATCTGCCGGAGGAGCAGCAGCGCTGGTATGCCGTAAAGATATTCGAGCGTGACGAAAAGGTGCTTGAAAAGCTCAAGATAGACAAGGCCGTGATGGAGCACATAGAGAAGGACATAACCGCTGCCGAAAAAGAGCTTGACGACGACGCCGAGAGCATAATCACGAATGAACGCTATGTCCTGATCGCCCAGATGCTCAAAGGGATATACAAGAAGAAAGGATCTCGCAGTCTGAGTTCTTCAGACAAGATAGACAAGGTGGTGACCAACCGCATTCTGGCGCTGCCGATATTCGCCGTGATTATGTATCTGGTATATGCTCTTTCCATGGGCGCGCCGATAGGAGACGGAGGCATATCGATCGGGACTTTCCTTACGGACTGGACGAACGACGTGTTCGGCGGGGCGTGGCTGGTGGACGGGTCTAGGACCCTGCTTGAGGGCTGGGGCGTTGCGCCCTGGCTGGTGGGACTGGTCTCGGACGGTATCTGCGCCGGCGTAGGTGCGGTGCTGGGCTTCGTGCCTCAGATGCTGGTGCTGTTCCTGCTGCTGGCCATTTTGGAGGACTGCGGTTACATGGCGCGCATCGCCTTTATTATGGACCGCATATTCCGTAAATTCGGCCTGAGCGGCAAAAGTTTCATACCCATGCTGGTGGGCACGGGCTGCGGCGTGCCGGGCGTAATGGCTTCCCGCACGATCGAGAACGAGCGTGACCGCCGCATGACGATAATGACGACGTGCTTTATTCCCTGCGGCGCTAAAATGCCGATAATAGGGCTTATCGCGGGCGCGCTCTTCGGAGGCAGTACCTGGATAGCCGTGAGCGCATACTTTATAGGCATCGCCGCGATAATCATTTCCGGCATCATGCTGAAAAAGACCAGGATCTTCGCCGGGGAACCGGCTCCGTTCGTGATGGAACTCCCCGCTTATCATGCTCCGAGCACCGGCAACGTGCTGCGCAGCATGTGGGAGCGCGGCTGGAGCTTTATCAAGCGCGCGGGCACTGTGATACTGCTGAGCTCGATCGTCATTTGGGCGCTGAGCAGCCTTGGCAGCGTGAACGGCAGGTTCGGCATGGTGGACGAGCTGTATGGGGATGAGGACCTGGTGACGGAGGAATACGTGGAACGGGTCGCTGACCGCATGGGCATCGAGCCGGATGAGGTCACTCCCATGGATGACTCCATATTGGCAGGTGTTGGCAACAGCGTAAGCTTCGTGTTCAAGCCCCTGGGCTTTGGCAGCTGGAGGCCGACCGTGGCGACCGTCACGGGGCTTGTGGCGAAAGAAGAAGTGGTGAGCACATTCGGCGTGCTTTACAACTATGACGACGCGGACGGGGAAGAGGAACTGGAAGAAAACGGCGACCAGATCTGGGACAACGTGTCAGGCGACTTCGGAGCGTTTTCGGGCGGACACGGGAAGCTGGCAGCGTTCGCGTTTATGCTGTTCAACCTGCTGTGCGCGCCGTGCTTCGCGGCGATGGGCGCGATCAAACGGGAAATGAACAACGCGAAGTGGACCTGTTTCGCGATAGGATATATGTGCGTGTTCGCCTACGCCGCCGCGCTTATCGTCTATCAGCTGGGACTGCTATTTGCCGGCAGCGTGCAGGCGGTGGGGCTTATCGTCGCTCTGGCGCTGGTCGCTTTCCTGCTGTATATGCTGCTTCGACCCTACAGGGAAGCGACGCGCTTTACCGAAAAAGTGCGTACGCGCTGACGTATCCTGCGGGAAAGGCGGTGAAAAACCATGAGCACCATATTGGTACTTGGAGGAGTGATACTTGCCGCAGCCGCGGCCGCAGCTGTGCTCAGGCGCGATAAAAAACGCGGGAAGGCGTCCTGCGGCTGCGATTGCGCTCACTGCGCGTCCTGCGGCGCCTGCCAACGTTTGAACACCGCGGGCGGAAAAGCGCAGGTCGGGATCTCACACGGAAAAAGCATATAAGAAATGCGATTCAGATGAGCCATTCGCCGTATTCATGACTAAGCGCGCTCCGCGTCGAAAGACGCGGAGCGTTTTTGCGCAGTTGTTTTTTTCGTATCGGGAAGCAGGGAGAGTTCATCTCGAATTAACACGGAAGCCTATTGACTTTAACGCTTCAACGTGCTAAAGTATGTCCATTCTTTCCCGAAAGGAAACAAGACAATATGGCAATAATGATAATCATGCTGGTAGTGTTTTTCGGTATAATGGTGGGCATAGGCCTGTACTGCCGCAGCCATGCCACTGACGTTAACGGTTTCGTGCTGGGCGGACGCCAGGTCGGACCCTGGCTTACCGCGTTCGCGTACGGCACCAGCTATTTTTCCGCCGTTATATTCGTGGGCTACGCGGGGCAGTTCGGCTGGCGTTTCGGTATCGCGTCGACCTGGATAGGACTTGGCAACGCGATGATAGGATCCCTGCTTGCGTGGGTGATACTGGGCCGGCGCACGCGCATAATGACCCAGCATCTGGGCAGCGCGACCATGCCTGATTTTTTCGAGAAACGCTTCGGCTCCGCATCCCTGAAGGTCATTGCCTCCATAATTATATTTATTTTCCTTATTCCTTACACCGCTTCGCTGTACAACGGACTGAGCCGGCTGTTTGAGATGGCGTTCAAGATCGACTACGTATGGTGCGTGGTGATCATGTCCGTGCTCACGGGCATTTACGTGATCGCGGGCGGCTACATGGCCACCGCCATAAACGATTTCATTCAGGGCCTGATAATGCTGGGCGGTATAGTCGCGGTGATACTGGCGGTGCTTAACGTAAACGGAGGCCTTGTGGGCTCCATGAGCGGGCTTGCGCAGATAAGCGACGCAAACGCCGCGAACGGCACTGTGCCGGGCATTTTTTCCTCATTCTTTGGGCCTGATCCCGTGTTCTTGCTGGGCGTAGTGATACTGACGAGCCTGGGCACCTGGGGACTGCCCCAGATGGTGGGCAAGTTCTACGCCATAAAGAGCGAGGGGGACATACACAAAGGCACGATCATTTCCACGGTGTTTGCGGTCATCGTGGCGGGCGGCTGCTACTTCCTGGGCGGCTTCGGACGGCTGTTCTCCGACGTCATAGGCGTGACAGAGAGCGGCGGACCGGTGGGCGGCTTCGACGCGGTCATCCCCGCGATGCTGTCCAAACTGCCTGACATACTTATCGCGATAGTCATCATACTGGTGCTGTCAGCGTCCATGTCCACCCTGTCAAGCCTGGTGCTGACATCATCGTCCACAGTGACGCTGGACCTGCTCAAAGGCCGGATAGTCAAAAAGATGGATGAAAAGAAGCAGCTTTTCACCATGCGCCTGCTGATAGTGGTGTTCATAGCGATCTCCGCCATAATCGCAATAATACAGGTAAAATCCTCCGTAGCGTTCATAGCTCAGGCCATGGGCGTAAGCTGGGGCGCCATGGCGGGCGCGTTCCTGGCCCCGTTCCTGTACGGGCTGTACTGGAAGAGGACCACCCGCGTATCCTGCTATGTATCGTTCTTTTTCAGCAGCATATTCATGACGCTGGCGATGCTTATCAACCTGAAGGTGCTGCCTAACTTCCTGGGCGCGCTCAACAATCCCATATATGCCGGCGCGTTCTGCATGCTGGCCGGGCTGGTGATCGTGCCTGCAGTGAGCCTGATTACCAAGGCGCCCCGAAAAGACATAGTGGACGAAGTGTTCGCCTGCTACGAAAGGAAGGTCACCGTGCGCCAGACCGAAGCGCTTGGAGACAGCGAATGACTGTAGATTTCCATACCCATACCTTTCCCGTGAAGATCGCCCGGGCAGCTGTGGAAAAGCTGTCCGGGATGAGCCATACCATGGCCTTTACCGACGGTACCGTGGACGGGCTCAGGCGCTCCATGGCAGACGCAGGGGTAGACGCGAGCCTGGTGCAGCCCGTGGCCACCAATCCCAGACAGGTGGAGCATGTAAACGACGCTTCCATCCTTATAAACCGAACGGGAGGGGAAACCGGGGTCTATTCCTTTGGCGGCATGCACCCGGACTATCCCTTTCCGGAGAAGGAGCTGGAACGCCTGCGCGCCGCGGGCGTAAAGGGCATAAAGCTGCATCCCGTGTACCAGGGGGTGGACTTTGACGACGCAAGGTATCTGCGCATACTGCGCGCCGCTTTCGCCCTGGATATGCGCGTACTGATCCACGCCGGACTGGACGTGAGTTTCCCGGGGGTGGAGCACGTTTCCCCGGCTATGATACAGCGCGTGGTCGAGCGTCTGGGAGGCGGCCGGCTGATACTGGCCCATATGGGCGGTTGGCGGCAGTGGGAAGAGGCGTGCCGCCTGCTCGCTCCCACAGACGTTATGATAGACACTTCCTTCTCAATAGGCAGCATGACTCCCGCGGACGGCACGCTGGCACAGCCGGAAATGCTGTCGCTCAGCGAAGCGGGGGACATTATCCGCGCTTATGGAACGGATCGGGTGCTGTTCGGCTCAGATTCCCCCTGGGGCGGGCAGAAACAGAGCCTCGAACTGATCGGAAAGCTGAAGCTGGACGAAGAGGACAGGCAGAAGATATTGGGCGGCAACGCCCGAAGGGTGCTGGGAATATAAGGAAAAAGAATGACCTCCGTCAGAAAGCGGCGGAGGCCGTTTTATTACGCGCGTTTGAAGTTGAAGCTGATCAGGCTCAGCCCTCGCGGGGGGATGGGGCATTCGCTCCCGGGGAGCACCTGCTCGAACGTGCCGTATTTGCCAAGCGTTGACAGGGTGGGGTAAGGCACGCTCCAGAAGCCCTTGGTGCACATGCTGAGCAGGCTGACGCTGTTTCGCGCGGAGGACAGGCGAAAGCGCTTTATCGTTCCGTCCAGCTCCGCCTCAAAGCAGTTGCCGGCGCAGTCGAAGGCGAGGCGCAGCGACAGCTGTTTTCCTACTTCATAGGTCGTCCAATCCTCTGTCCTGCCGGCGGAGTAGGCAAGCGCGCGGCCTTCCCCGTCAAATACTATGCCTCCCGCGTAGCCGCCCATGTCGTCTCTGAGCCAAACGCAAACCTCCGAGCCGGGACAGGCGGCGTCGACCCTGAGCCCGAGGCGTATTTCTCCTTTTTCGCAGGGCGGCAGGCACCTTTCCGCCCGCCCCATGTCGGCGGGCTCCGTATCGATCAGGCACAGTTCGCCTTCCCTGAGCCGTACGGGCGCCCAAACCGGCGAATACACGCTCCAGCAAGCGAATGCGGACGGGTCATGGAAGTTTTCGTGTATTTCTGTAGAGGTCTCGTCCTTTAGCGGCAGTGGCGCAAGCGATATCCAGATATCCTCCTTGTTTACGGAATACACCGCGGGCAGTACATTCTCAGGCCGCGGGTTGCCCTCGATTATGCCCCGTACATACTGGGGACCGGGGTTTTTGTCCCTGCCGCCGTAGCGGGCGGGAGCGAAGTCCGCGGTGAGGGCGCGCATATTGCCGAAACAGTAGCCGTCCTCCCCGCTCACCACTGCAAGCGGCCAGCGGTGCTGCCCGTCTGGAGTGGGATTGTAGATGAGAGCATACCTTCCGTCCGGGGTGGCCTGCCCCCAGACCTTGCCCATGGAGGTCTTTATGTCGGGGTTCTCCACGATCTTGCCGAAGGCCTCTCCTTCCCACGTAAGCATGGACAGCCCCAGCTTGAACAGCGTCACGGTCTTCCCGTCCGCCGCCGTGTAAAAGCAGGGAGCCTTGCCCAGAGGCATGGGAAACAGACTTTGGTCTTTTCTTTGTTCTTCGTACATCTGGTTCATAACACGGCGGTTGACCAGCAGTTCGAGGCAGGCAGCTTTGAACTCCGTGTCGGTACTGTTCTTGAAATGCGAAAATGAAGGAACGTTGGCCTGCGTATAGCCGGCGGCCTCGTTGTAGATAAGAAAGAATATTTCTCCCAGACTGCCGTCAGGGAAAAGCCGTCTGACTGCCCGCCCCACGCCCCAGCCGTCGCATGGGGAAGCAAAGCGATGATCGTAGGCGATGCCGTAAAAGCACAACACCAGCATAACGCCGTTTTTGGCGCAGTAAAAGCCCATGCGCTGGTGAGCGCAGGTAGCGGTGGAGGCGGGCATGCCGTCAGCGCGTCTTCCGCGGTAGCAGTCAAGGGGTACCTCGATCGAAGGGAAGATGACCTCGGGGCGCGTCCATTCTACGCCGTCAGCGCTGGAAGACAAAAGCGTGTGACCCGTGGCGTCGTGCTCGTTCACCGGGTTGGACAGGTACTCCGCGTAGTACCTGCCGTGGTACCAGGCCAGCATTGGGGCGTGGTTGTACGTCCAGCCAAGCCCTTCTGCCGTGTCCGGCAGGGCTCGGTTCGCCCTTAATATCTGATAGCTCTTTACGCCCCTTTGGTGGGGAAGGCCGCCGTCGAGAAAGCGTATGTCAGGCTGGCGGGAGACGTTTACGCTGATGTGAGCCACATTCATCACCTCAAGCCCATTATAATCCCTTCGGGGAGCGGTTGACAAGACAAAACGCGTTTTCTATAATGGACGCAGGCATTCGGGAGGAAACAGCATGAGAAAGATAGGCTTTAACGACGGCTGGCATTGCCGAACGCTGCCCGGCGGCGATAAGTTCGACGTGACACTGCCCCACGACTGGAGCATAGGGCAGGCAAGGCGCGCCGACGCGCCATCCGGCAGCGCGGGGGGATATTTCGTCACCTCAGACCTGGAATACACCAAGGAATTCACTTTGCCGGAAGGCACGAAGCATGCGATGATATACTTTGACGGGGCGTACCGGGACGCGGAAGTGTACGTCGACGGCATGCTCAGAGCGAGGGAGCCCCATCCCTACGCGCCGTTCCAGGCGGAAGTTTCACCCAAAACGGGCACGCACAGCGTGCGGGTGACACTGGCGGCGTCCGCGGAGCCCTCCTCCCGCTGGTACGCGGGCTGCGGCATATACCGGCAGGCGTTCCTGTACGTGAGCGGAGAAACCGCCATAGACCCTCTGGCGACCCGCATAAATGGCGAGTGGGAAGACGGCAGCGCGGTGCTGGAGCTCAAGGCGCACTGTGTCTGGGACGTCGCCGACACGGATACGCTGGAGATAAATGTGGGAGGACTTTCCTTCAGCCTGCCAGCTTCCCGGGCGGGAGAGGGCGTCCGCCTGCCCTGTCCGGGGCTGAAAAGCTGGACGGCGGATGAGCCCTGCCTGTACGAGGTGTCGTTAAAGCTCATGCGCGGCGGCGTCTGCCTGGACGAGCACAGGGCGGAAACGGGATTCATCACCGTAAAACTCGACCGCGAAAGGGGACTGCTGGTCAACGGCAAGCCGGTCAAATTGAAGGGCGGCTGTGTCCACCACGACCACGGCATACTTGGTGCGGCGGCGTATCCGGAGGCGGAGGAAAGGAAGGCGCGTCTGTTGAAAGAAAACGGGTTCAACGCGGTCAGGTGCGCCCACAACATGCCCTCCGCCGCGTTTCTGGAGGCCTGCGACCGGGTGGGCCTGTACGTGCTCGATGAATTCACGGACATGTGGGGCACGGGCAAGAACCTGCACGACTACCACAGATACTTTGATGACTGGTGGAGGCGGGACCTGTTGGCCATGCTGCTGCAGGGGCGGAACCACCCCTCGGTGATAATGTGGTCGATCGGCAACGAGATACCGGAAAGGGACGGCAGCAACAGCGGTTACTCTACAGCCTCATGCATGGCGGAGTTCGTGCGTAGATTCGACGCCCGCCCCGTGACCAGCGGCCTTAACAACATAGGCGCGTGGAAGGCGGAGATGCTGGACGCCAACCTTGTGAAGGACGGTGACGAGGACTACTTTGACCGCTTTGCCACTCCGTTTCTGGACAAGCTGGACGTAGCGGGTTACAACTACATGTTCTCCCGCTACGCAAAAGACCTGAAAGCGCATCCCGAGCGCTTTATAGTGGGTACGGAATCCGTGACCCACGAAGCGTACGAGACCTGGCAGGCGACCCAAAGCGACCCCCGGGTGACGGGCGATTTCTGCTGGTCCGCCATAGACTACCTGGGAGAGGCGGGCATCGGCCATATCAGAGAGACCGAGGGTGGCGGCTACTTCGAGGGCTATCCCTTCAAGACTGCCAACTGCGGGGACATAGATATTATAGGCAACAAAACGCCTGCCTCCTATTACCGGGACGCGGTGTGGGGCAGACTGGAAAAGCCGTATATAGTCGTGCAGCCGCCCCGCAGGTACGCTTCGGATGGTTTCGTGTCCTACTGGGGCTTCCCCGAGAGGTACAATGCCTGGGACTGGCCGGACAGCGAGGGACAGCCCATAAGGGTGGAAGTGTACACCTGCACCGAAAAAGTGAGCCTGTACCTGAACGACGAGCTTGTCGGCAGCGAAAGGGCGGAGGGCCGCAAGGCGGTATTCGAGACCGTGTACCGCCCCGGCACGCTCACAGCTCAGGACGACACGGGCGCCCAAAGCAGCGTGTCCACGCCGGGAGCGTCGGCGAAGCTGGAGGTACGCCCGGACCGCGAAACGTTCAATCGAGAGGGTCAGCTGGCGTTCGTGGAGATTGCCCTGACGGACGAAAAAGGCGTACTGCGCGCTTTCGACCGGCGGCAGTTGAAGGTGGACGTTGTCGGCGGGCGGCTTATCGCGCTGGGCAGCGCGGACAGGAAGAGCGAAGAAAACTTCTTTGACGAAAGCTGCCGTCTGTACGAAGGCCGCGCCCTGGCGGCGGTGCTCTGCGGGGGCAAGGACGCCGAAGTGACCGTGTCCTGCCCGGGAGCGGAAGAAGTCAGGACGCTTATACCTTTTAAGGCTCAATAGGAGGAAGCATGCTTTATCCCGAAAACAACAGGCCGTTTGACGTTAGTCTGTTCAGGGATCCGCCCATGGAGTACCGGGGCATCCCCTTTTGGGCGTGGAACTGCCGCGTGACGGAGGACAGGATCGACCGCCAGACGGAGTATTTCCGCCTGATGGGTATGGGCGGCGCCATGCTGCACCCCCGTACGGGCATGGATACGGAGTATATGTCAGAGGAGTACCTGCGCCTGGTGGAGCATGCCCGAATGCGCCTGAAGGAAAAGGGGATGCAGACCTGGCTGTACGACGAGGAACGCTTTCCCAGCGGCTGCGCCGGGGGACTGGTGACGCGGGAAATGCGTTTTCGTTCCCGCGTGCTGGTGGTCAGCATGACCCCTCCGGGGGACGGGATATGCCGGGACTTCACGGACTTCTGCGAAAGGATCGGCAGAGGGGAAAAGCCCCGCGGTTATCGGGTGTGCGAATACGCCATTGAACTTGATAAGGACGGACGCCTCAAAAACTACGCCAGGATTGAGTCAGGCGGAAACTGGTTCGCCTGGGTGGAGCTTATGACGGAGGACGGCTGGTACAACGGCCAGACCTATGTGGACGTGCTCGACCCTGAGGCGATACGCAGCTTCCTTGATGTTACGCACGAGAAGTATTATAAGCAGATAGGAGACGGCTTCGGCAGGGACGTACCCGCCGTCTTTACTGACGAGCCTCACTTTAAGGGCAAACACTGCATCCCAACGCCATATGCCGGCAGGGCGACCCTGTGCTGGACAGAAGGACTGGACGAGGAGTTTCGCGCGCGCTGGGGCAGGGCGTTCCTGGACGTGGCGCCCGAATTCATCTGGGAAAAGCAGGACGGTCTTTCACAGTGGCGTTACAGGTACCACGAGCATGTGGCGGAGCGCTTTGCCCGGGCGTACGGGGACCAGCTGGGAAGCTGGTGCGAAAAGCACGGCATCGCTTATACTGGGCATTTCATGTCCGAGCGCACACTGTTTTCCCAGACGCTGGCATTGGGGGAGACCATGCGCCAGTACCGTTCGCAGCACCTGCCGGGGGTTGACATCCTCTGCTCTCAGGAGGAGTTCACTACGGTTAAGCAGGCGGAATCCGTGCGGCGACAGCTGGGCCGGGAGGGCCTGGTGTGCGAAATGTACGGAGTGCTGGAGTGGGACGTGAGCTTCCTGGACCACAAGCTGCAGGGAGACTGGCTGGCGGCGCTGGGCGTGACCACCCGCGTGCACCATCTGAGCTTTATGTCCATGCAGGGGGAGGCCAAGCGGGATTGGCCCGCGTCCATATTCTATCAGTCCTCATGGTGGGACAAATACAAGCCCCTGGAAGACTACTTTGCCCGCATAAACAGCCTGCTGACCCGGGGGGACTCCATGGCAAAGGTGGCGGTAGTCCATCCGATAGAGTCATTCTGGCTGCACTTCGGCCCCAACTCTCAGACGCTGGAGAAGCGTCGGCAGATGGACGAGGAGTTCAGACTGCTGGCGGAGTGGCTGGTGTTCGGGCTCATCGACTTCGACTATATCTCGGAGAGCATGCTGCCGGCTCTGTGCCCGGAAGGAGGCTGCCCGCTCAAAGTGGGCAGATGCGCGTACAGCGCGATCATCCTGCCCGAGCTGACTACGGTAAGGAGCACGACGCTTGAACGCCTGAAGGCGTTTTCGGACGCAGGGGGACGCCTGATCGCTCTGGGCGACGCGCCCGGGCTTGTGGACGCGCTGCCTTCCGACGCCGCGCTGGAGGTATGGCGCAGGGCCGAAAAGGTGCCTTTCAAACGCCCCAGCCTTATGGAGGCGCTGAAGGCGGAACGGGAGCTTGAGCTCAGGGAGATCCAAAACGGTATGCCCGCGGACGAGCTTGCCATGTGCATGAAACAGGACGGAGAGGACAGAAACCTGTTCATCTGCCACGTGCGCAAACCCAGACAGGCAGTGACCAAGACCTACGAAGTCAAGCTTAAGGGGCTGTGGCGCGTAAACAGGTTTGACCCGGAGATAGGTGAGACAAGCGAGGTGCGCGGCGCGCAGGACGGGAAGCACACACGCTTTGTCTGGAAGGCCAGCGCACATGACAGCCTGCTTTTGCGCCTGTCGCCCGGTCAGATCGCGCCGGAAACGGCCGCGCCTTTGCAGGAGGAACGCACAGTAATGAAGCTGTCCCGCCCGGACGCGTTCAGTTTGTCAGAACCAAACGCGCTTTTGATCGACCGTTTCTGCTACGCTCTGGACGGCGGGGACTGGCAGCCCTGTGAAGAGGTGCTCCGTCTGGACAACATACTGCGCGGGCGCGCCGGCCTGCCTGCCCGAAACGGCAGCCAGGTGCAGCCCTGGCTCATGCCTGACGAACCCGCAGTTCACTTCGCGAGGCTCAAAGCGGTATTCACTTCCGAACTTGTACTTGAAGGTGCGCTTTTGGCCATGGAACAGCCCGAGACTGCCTGCGTGAGACTCAACGGGCAGTCCGCGGATATGACGGTCAGGGGCTGGTACGTTGACGAGGACATAAAGACCGTCGCCCTGCCGTGCATAGTAAAAGGTGAAAACATACTGGAGATCACTGTGCCCCTGACACACAAGAGCGTTATAGAGCCCGTGTACCTGCTGGGCTGTTTCGGCACGAAGGTCGCGGGCACGCGCCTTGCGCTCACCGAAGCGCCCAAAGCGCTGGAACTGGACGACATATGCCGCCAGGGATTAAGCTTCTATACGGGCAAGCTGGACTATGTGTTCGATATAAGGCTTGAACAGACGCTGGAGCACGCGCGCCTCAGGATCAAGCACTTTGCCGCTCCCGTTCTGAGCGTAAGCGTGGACGGGCAGGACGCGGGGCTGATTTTCACACATCCTTATGAGGCGAAAATGCCCAGGCTTGAACGGGGCAGGCACGTCATACAGGTCACCGCGTGCCTGAGCCGCTTCAACGGTTTTGGCACGCTGCACAACGCAGATCCCGCGTACATGTGGTACGGCCCGGACGCTTACAGGACAAAGGGTGACCAATGGACTGACAGTTACCGGCTGCGCCCGGCGGGGATACTGTCGGAAGTGGAATTAACAGAAATAACAGAATAAGCAGAAATATGTCGGCGGCAGGATGATACTCCTGCCGCCGCTCGTACGAACTGATATGATTATTCCTTTACCGCCTCGAACATGGCTTTTATGTTGGCGGGGGAGATGTCCGGCAGCACCGCTTCGTGGCTGGGGGAGATCACAAGACCGGTGGGGAACAGGCGCTTAAGCTCATTTACACGCTGTTTTACATCCTCGGGTGAGCCGTTCACCAGCAGGTCCTGAGTGTCCATGCCGCCCACGAAGGAAGCCCTGCCGGAGTACTTTGAGCACAGTTCCTCAGCGCTCATGCCCGCGGCCTTGGCCTGTATGGGGTGGATGGCGTCCACGCCGCAGGAAAGCAGGTCGTCGATTATGGCAGAGATCGAGCCGCAGGAATGGTAAATGACCTTTATGCCGAAGGAATGCGCCTGTGCGACCAGTTTGCGGCAGCCGGGCAGGACGAATTCACGTATCAGCTCGGGAGAGAGCATGAGCCCACGCTGGGTACCCATGTCATTGCCGATGAGCACGCAGTCCAGCCGCCCGTCGGCGGTCCTGTAAAAGATCTCGTTGGCGCGCAGGTAGAAATCCACTATCCTGTCGTCCACCGCGTGCACCAGCTCGGGATTGTCTATCATGTTCATGAAGCAGTTGTTCATGCCGAAAGCGGCGCAGGTGTCCTGGAAGTGGGCGCTCCATGCCATGCCTATAGAAGCTTTGTCTTTGGGAAGGGCGCAGAAGCGGTGCTCCATCTCGCTCACGTCCATGTATTTTTCCGGGTCGGGCCAGGGGAAGGTATCCACGTCGGATACATCCTCGCTGTCGGCAAAAAAGCCGGGAGTAGTGAGTGTGCGGTTGTACTGGTCCACGTTGCCCTTAAGGTACCAGTCGAAGGCGGCGTATATGGCGGAAGCGGTATCGCTCTGGTAGTGGGGCTCAACGGGCCAGGCGTCGTCGTCCAGCGCGCGCTTGAGCCCCGGCATATCATTTACGCCGAAAAACTCGTACAGCGCGGGCAGGCTCTTGGGGTCCGGCATGCCTGCCCAGCTGGCCGGACGGTCCACCTTAAGGCGCGCGATAGTGTCCATGAATCTCTGCTTAGACGTCATGCTGTTTCCTCCTGATGAAGACCTTTACGTCGTTGGGAGCGACCTCGACTTCGCCTGATACCTTATGGCCGGCCAATGGATCGGTATACTCGTTATCCAGCACGGCGCGCAGGGGAACGTTCCCGTGGTTGATGAGGAACAGGGTCTCCTCGCCAACGTCCTCGCGCCGGGTGACCTCCAGCCCATCGTCAGCAGGCAGAACGGGAGCGAGCCCGATCCTGTCAAGCACCGCCGTCACCAGCGCCGTGCCGGGCACGGAACCGATGTAGTACGCTTTGCCCTGACCGAACCCGTTCACAGTCACGGCGGGGCTGCCCGCGTAGAATTCCTTTGTAAAGCTGCCCAGCGTCTCTGCGGTCTCGGGGATGATTATGTCGCACACCAGGCGGCAGGGGAATTCTCTTCCGTCCATCAAAATGCCGTTAAAGCAGTCCTTTTTCAGCGCGTCGGTCTCCTCGATCCTCAGGCCCAGCACCTGCCTGAGCCCCGCGGGGAATTCGCCCAGCACATGGTCGTTTTCGTCAACAAGGCCGCTGAGCGCCCCCGCCAAAAGCGTGCCGCCGCCCTTTACGAAGGCGGCTGTCTTTTCCTTCAGGCCGGGCCTGAACATGTAAGTATAAGGCATCACCACAAGCTTATAGCATGAAAGGTCCGCGTTTTCACTGATGAAATCCACGGGGATATGCCTCTCGTAAAACGCCTTGTAATAGCTGTGCACCCCGTCCAGGTAGTCGATGTCCCGGTTGGGACCGGAAGAGTTTTCCAGCGCCCACCAGTTGTTCCAGTCGAATACGATGGCGGCCTGCGCCCTTGTCCGTTTCCCGACTACGTGGGGACTTAAGCGCTCCAACTCGTCTCCAAGGCGCGCCGTCTCCCTGAACACCCTTGTGTCGTCACGACCGGAGTGGGAGATGACCGCGCCATGGAACTTTTCCTGCCCCGCACGGCTCTGGCGCATCTGGAAGAACAGACAGCTGTCAGCGCCGTGGGCGATGGCCTGCCAGCTCAGGCGGCGCACCTCGCCCGGACGCTTCAGCACGTTGTACGGCTGCCAGTTCTGCTGGTTGGGGCTCTGCTCCGCCAGGAGGAAGCTTTGCCCGCCTTTCAGGCCGCGCATGATGTCATGCTTCATGGCCACAAAGCTCATTTCGTGGGTGGGCCAGGGGTAATTGTCCCAGCCCACTATATCCATCCTGGAGGCCATAACGAACTGGTCCAGTTTTTTGATGTAGCCGGACATGTTGGTCTGGATGGGCTTGTCGGAGAACTCCCTTATGGCGTCGTACTCGTTTCTGAAGCATGCGGCGGTGGAGTCGGTGACGAAGCGCATATAGTCCAGCTGTACGGTGGGATTGAAACGGTAGTCGTCGTTGGTCTCGTCGGGCAGGTTTATTTCCTCCCAGTCAAACACTGTCCTGCCCCAGAAGGAAGTATACCAGCGCTCGTTCAGCTTTTCGATGCTGCCATAGCGGTCCTTGAGCCAGGCGATGAACTTGCCCCTGCAGATGGGGCAGTAGCAGTAGGTGCCGTATTCGTTGGCTACGTGCCATAGCTTCAGCGCGGGGTGGGAAGCGTATCTTTTCGCCATGGCGGAGGCTATGGCGCGGGCGCGTTCCAGGTACTTGGGGCTGTTGTAGCAGAAAAACACACGCATGCCGTGGGTGCGCTTTCTGCCTGCGATATCCACGGGCAGCACTTCCGGGTATTTGCGGCTCATCCAGGCGGGCTGGGCCACGGTGGGAGTGGCCAGGTTCACGCCTATGCCGTTTGCGGCCAGTTTGTCCATGATCTTATCCAGCCAGCCGAAATCGTATCTGCCTTCTTCCGGCTCAAGCTTCGCCCAGGAGAACACGGGCAGAGTGACCAGATTTATGTGCGCTTTTTTGAACAGGCGCATGTCCTCTTCTATGGTAGCGTCGTCCCACTGGTCGGGGCAGTAATCCCCGCCGAAGTAGATCTTTTCAAGACTGACGGGTCTGGTCGCGTCCATAACGCACCTCCGTATATCTGATGAGTCCATTATACATCATAGCGGCCTGTAATGGAATACCATTTTTTACGAGATACTAAAATTTTTAGTTATCAATGTACGAAAATTTGAATCGTTAAGTAAGAAATTTAGTAAATCTTTAAGAAGAATGTATTGACAGACAGGGGGTGTGATGTGATAGAATTAAATAGGAACGGAGGCGAGCGCATGACTCAGGCAGTGAACACAGTGCTTTTGGGAAGAAACCGGGTTAACCCCGTCGCCCGTTTCTTCAAGCTTTTATGGAAGCAGAGGACGCTGGTGGGCCTTTGTGTGCTGCCCATGGCGCTTCTGTTCGTGTTTTCATACGGCCCAATGTACGGTGTATTGATCGCGTTCAAGAAGTACGACGCCGGATTGGGCGTGTGGGACAGCAGATGGGTAGGCTTCAACAACCTGGTGGAGTTTTTTACCAACGTCAACTGTCTCAAGATCATCCTGCAGACTCTCAAAGTCGGTATTTTCAGTCTGATCTTCACTTACCCGATGCCGATAATCCTGGCGCTGTCGCTTAACGAGGTCGCTTCCAAGGGCTTCAAGCGCACGGTGCAGTCCATAAGCTATATCCCCCATTTCATTTCGATCGTCGTTATCTGCACGATGCTCAATGAGTTCGGTTCGCTCAGCGGCCTATTTAATTCAATAAGAAAACTATTCGGCGCGGCCCCGGTCAATATGAACAACGGCACCAAGTACTTTATGTTCTACTACATCGGTTCCGCCATATGGCAGGGCGCCGGCTGGGGCTCCATCATATATCTCTCCGCCCTTTCCAACGTGGATACCAGCCTATATGACGTTGCGAACATAGACGGCGCCAACCGCTTCCAGAAGATCCGCCACGTGGCGCTTCCCGCGATACTCCCGACCACTACCATGGTGCTGATACTCAACTCGGGCAACATCCTGTCCCAGGACTACACCAAGATACTGCTGCTTCAGAACAACACCAACCGCACCGATCTGGACGTCATTTCCACATACGTGTACACCATGGGTATCGCCGACGGCCGTTTCGACTACGGTACCGCGGTCAACCTGCTGGTGAGCGTGGTGAGCCTGATACTGGTCTTGACCACCAACACCATCGTCAGGGCCATAGACCCCGAACAGTCCATATGGTAAGGAGGGGAGTTTTATGACAAAGACCACGCTGCCTTCCAAGCCCGTAAAGGCAAAAAACAAGATACACATCGGCGGATACGCTTTCGATACAGTCAATATCATATTCCTGACGCTGTGCTGCGTGATAGTGCTGATGCCGTTCATACGCGTCATAGCAATTTCACTTTCATCCAGCCGCATGATCGACCGCGGCGCAGTGAGCCTGTGGCCGCTGGAGTTTAACTTCAAGGGTTATGAGATCGTATTCGGTAACGTGACCATTTACAGGGCTTACGGTTGGACACTGCTGTATTCCGTGATGTTCACCGTTACTACGGTCTCCATGACCGCGTGCCTCGCGTACCCGCTCTCCGTCAACGATTTCATACTCAAAAAGCCTATCAGCGTTTTGCTGCTTATCACAATGTTCTTTTCGGGCGGCACCGTGCCCGCGTACCTGCTGATAAAGAACCTGGGGCTTATGAACACCGCCTGGGCGCTTGTGCTGCCGGGTGCGGTAGGAGCATGGAATACATTCCTGTACCGCTCATTCTTTAAGGGTATTTCCCATGAGATCCGTGAGGCCGCGCTCATAGACGGCGCCGGAGACCTTAGAATACTGATCAAGATTATTCTTCCGCTCTCAAAGGCGCTGATAGCCACTTTCAGCCTGTTCGCCATCGTGGGCATGTGGAACAGTTACTTCGCCGCTATGCTGTACATAAAGGATTCCACCCGCCAGCCCATACAAAACATACTTCGCTCCATAGTGTATACGTCAGTGAGCGCCACTTTCGGCGACGCGGGCATGGCGATGACGCAGGGCACCGTAAACCCCCTGAACGTGCAGTACGCCTGCCTTATCGCGACCATCGCTCCGCTGCTGTTCATATACCCGTTTATTCAGAAGTATTTCGAGTCCGGCATGCAGGTCGGAGCCGTAAAAGGATAATCGTCCGCTATATGCGGTTTGATTAAATAAACAGGAGGACACGACAAGTATGAAGAAACTGCTTGCACTGGCAGTTGCGATCATCCTCGCCCTGGGCTGCATGTCCGCTTTCGCGGTTTCCGGTCCTATCGAAGGCGTGGATTATCCCGAACTGCCCGACGGAACCCTGCATCTGACCGTTGCCGTACCGAATTTCGGTACCGATCAGACCACCACCAAGATGCAGAAGCTCTGGCAGGAGAAGATGGAAGAGTACCTGGGCGTCAAGCTGGATATCACCTATACCTCCGGCCTGGCCTGGAACGACTATCAGGGCAACGAGGCCACCAACCTGGCGGCCAAGGAACTGGCTGACGTCAACACCTATTCCCAGGGCAGCCTGGTGAATGAGTACGGCGCCGCCGGCGTTGTGCTGGATGTGAACAAGTACGCTGAGTACATGAAGTATTATCCCGAATTCGTAGCCGGCGTGATCGGCGGCCAGGAAGGCATCAACAACCCCGACGGTTCTTCCTACGTGTTCTGGGATGGCTATGACAACGACGTGAACCTGGCGGGCGGCCAGAGCTTCTCCGCTTACGGCTACAGGTTTGACGTGCTCAAGGAGTTCGACCTTAAGCCTGCCGAGACCTGGGACGAGTTCAAGGATCTGTGCGCGACCCTGAAGGGCCTGATCGACAGCGGCGAAGTCGAAGCCGACTACGTGCTGCACAACGGCGCCAGCTGGATGGCTTTCTACCGCGGATTCGTGGGCACCTTCCACACCTGGGACACCCTGTACTGGAACGGCGAGGAGTTTGCCTTCGGCCCCATCGAGGACAACTTCCGCCTCATGCTCACCGAGTTGCATGAGCTGTTTGAAGCCGGCTACATCAACCCCGAGTATCAGACGGATGACTCCGCCGACAACGAAGCCACTACCGGCAAAGTCCTGATCGTTCCTACCAACTGGGCCGGCTCTGTGGTAAACACCTGGAATCCCCAGGCCGAAGAAGGCATCGAGTGGGGTCTGGCTTACCTGCCCCAGTACGAGGACTTCGGAGCTGCCTGGAAGTGGGGAAGCAAGATCACCGGCAAGAACCTCGGCACCACCCGTACCATGGGTATCATCATCAACGCTGAGACCGAGTATCCCGAGTGGGTCGTTTC
Organism: Clostridiales bacterium; assembly: GCA_024684375.1. GTDB lineage: Bacteria > Bacillota > Clostridia > Christensenellales > Aristaeellaceae > RUG14130. The sequence continues at coordinate 89,305 of JAIKWZ010000008.1, read as the reverse complement.
CATGATCGACTATCAGTATTCTCCCGACATCTACCTCATGCTCAACTGGGGCGTTGAAGGTGAGGATTGGGAACTGGGCGAGGACGGCATGCGCAAGTATACCGCCAAGTTCATGGATCTGCCCGTAGGCGAGCGCCCGCAGGCCCTGGCTGACGAAGGCATCATGTCCTCCGCTTCTGCCCGTACCGGCATCGCGTTCGTGCCCCAGATCTTCTCCACCATTCCTTCCTACGGCGACGCTGAGCCGTGGTGGAGCCCCGAGAAAGGCTACTACGAGGGCCGTTACTGGTTCGACACCGCTATCAACGGCGGTCCCGATTCCATTTCTCCGTTTGACCGCGCTCCCCTCGTAAAACTGACCGACGAACAGCAGTCCGCCCAGAGCAAGCTCAAGAGCGCCTGCGAGAAGTACGCCAAGACCGAAGGCAACAAGTTCATCACCGGCGAAGACGGCTATGACATCACCGACGACGCGCAGTGGGAAGCTTATGTTGAAGGCCTTAAGAGCCAGTATCAGGGCTTTGACGAGCTGCTCCAGATCATCAACGAGAACGTTGACCTGGATTCTCTTAAATACTACAACGACTGATACGTTTCTCAAACGATTGCCGGAGGGTTCTCCTCCGGCAATTTTAGAATAATAAAGACTATAAGTATCGCGGTTTATCAGAGGTGGCAATGTTTTACGGAACGAGGATAACCTTCGGCCTGCAGTCCTGGCAGGTGGTTCAGACTTACGACGGCACCGCGACGGTGAAGATCGGGGGGTCGTGGCGGCTTGAGGAAGGGGCAAAAAAGGCGGGCGTTTCGTCCGTGACCCCCGAATTCCGCCTGGCGCGCGAGGACGACAATTCGCTGGTGTACGACTGGAAAGCGGCGGACGGATTCACTGACAAGACATGGGAGACTGAGCTCAAGCTGCCGCGGGGCGGGCTGTACCGCCTGGAGACCTGCCTGGACGCGGTGAGCGCGAAGACGGGCGAGCACTGGCGCTTCAGAGGCGACATCAGAACGCATATAGGCGCCGGGGACGTGTTTGCCGTGGCGGGGCAGAGCAACGCCGCGGGCTACGGCAGCGGCGTGGCCTTTGATCCTCCGGACATGATGGTGCACGTGCTCAGAAACAGCGGGAACTGGGACATGGCCGTACACCCGCTGAACGACGCCACCGATGCCCCCGACTGCCCGAACGCGCCCATGGGACAGACGGGCACCTCGCCATTCATATCATTCGGCAGGGCATACGCCGGATTTACCGGCGCGCCGGTGGGGCTTATCGCCTGCGCTCAGGGGGGCAGCGCCATCCGGCAGTGGGATGCGCGGCAGGGCGGCGTTCTCAACCTGAACATGATACGCAGGATAAAGAAGGCAGGCGGCGCGAAGGCGGTGCTATGGTATCAGGGCTGCACCGAGGCGCTTGAAAGCAATACAGTTACCTACGCGGAACAGTTCAGATATATGGTGGACGAGACCCGAAAGGCGCTGGGGTACGAGATCCCTTATTATACTTTCCAGCTTAACCGATACGACGTCCCCCATGATTTCGATGCGTGGAACACTATCCGCCAGACGCAGACCGACCTTGCGCGGGAGATGAAAAAAGTGTATCTTTTGCCCACAACGGGTATGGAGCTGGGGGATGAGATACATAATTCTTCCGCGGCCAACGTTGCGCTGGGCGAAGAACTGGCAAGACTGATCTGCAAGGGCGCGGCGGCTCCTCTGGCAGAGGAGGTCTGCGCGGAAGGCAGGCAGATACGCGTAAAGATATCGCTTCTTAAGGGAGAATTGCGCAGACAGTGCAATATAAGGCTCAACGAATGCTTTCGCGCGCAGGATGATTCTGGTATAATTGAAATAACGCAAGTCACATTCGGCGGAGACACTATAACGCTTGAGCTGTCACGGCCGGCGCAGGGCGATGTGTTCGTTTCCTACGACATGGAGGAGGCGCCTTTCCGCGCAGCGTTCAGGGACAGCGCTACTTTACTGCCGGTGATCCCGTTTTACAGAGTGAAGGCAGAACAGCGGAGGTAATACATGGACTGGTCGATGCAGATGAGGGACTGCCCGCAGTGGTTCAGGGACGCCAAGTTCGGCATGTTCTTCCATTGGGGCGTGTACAGCGTGCCCGCGTGCGAGAACGAATGGTATTCCCGCAACATGTACCTTAAGGGTTCCAAGCAGAACCTTGAGCATGTTAAGCGCTTCGGCAAACTGAGCGAGTTCGGCTACAAGGACTTTATCCCCATGTTCAAAGGGGAGAATTTTGACGCTGACGAGTGGGCGGAGCTGGTGGTGAGGACCGGGGCGAAGTACGCCGGTCCCGTGTCGGAGCACGCGGACAACTATTCATTGTGGAACAGCGACGTGAACCCGATTAACTCTGTGACCTACATGGGCCGGGACGTGGTGGGGGAGTGCGCTGAGGCGTTCAGGAAACGTGGGATCAAATTCCTGGCTACCCTGCACCACCAGTGGCTGTGGGGCTGGTTCATGTCTTCCGACCCGGATGCGGACGTGTACGACCCGAAAAACGAGGTGTATTACGGTCCCGCGCTGCCGCTTGAGACCTGCCGTTACATGCCCTACCGCATGCCGGACGAGAAATTCTGCAAGGTCTGGCTGGAGAAGGTAAGGGAGGTCGCCACGAAGTATAAGCCTGACGTATTGTATTACGACAGCCGCATGCTGATCATACCCGAGGAAGTGCGCCGTGAGGCGGCTGACATTTACTACAATCAGGCGGGCGTGACCGACGGGATAATGACCTACAAGCAGGCGGACTTCCCCAAGGGTGTGGGAGTGTACGACGTGGAGTGCGGCCGCTTCGCCGAAAAGCAGCCATATACCTGGCAGACGGACGACCGGCTGGAAGACAATATCACCTGGTGCATAGTGCAAGACCCCAAATACAAAAGCGCGTACCACATCCTCCAGCAGCTGTGCGACGTTGTGAGCAAAAACGGGAACCTCCTGCTCAACGTTGGCCCCAACGCGGACGGCACGTTCCCGGAGGAAGCGAAAAAGGAACTGTATAAGGTGGGAGACTGGCTGAACAGATACGGCGAGGCCATTTACGGCACGGTGCCCTTTGAGGTGGCCCACGAAGGCGTGACCAAAGCCACCAACGAGGACTACAACGTGGAACGTGTCAAGCAGCAGATGAAGGACGGCATCGCCATGGAGGCGGGGCAGTACCGCTTGACAGGGCAGGATTTCCGCTTCACCCAGAAGGGCAAGTGCGTTTATGTGCTGTGCATGGGCAAAAGCGATACAGGCGAGTACAAGGTAAAATCGCTGGGCAGGGCTGCCCATCTCAGGGATATAGCGAAGGTGGAAGTGCTGGGCGCGGGCGAGGCCGAATATGTCCACAGCGAGGATTCTCTTGCCGTTAAGCTGCCCCAAAACGTTCCCGACGAGGATATTTACGTCATAAAGGTGACAAGGCCATGATTACGGATACGTCCAGATCCACATACGCGAAGGCGCACATGCTGACGTCCCAGGTCGCTCAGGAGGGCGGGATCATCGGCAAGCGCCGGGACAGCGCCAAAAACAGCATGATACCCCACCTGTTGGAGATCTTTTCCGACCCGGACAGCTTTTTCCACGCGCTGGAGAACTTCAGGATCGCAGCGGGGGAAAGCGAAGGCGAGTTTCGGGGCAACGTGTACGGTGATGGTGACTTCTACAAACTGCTGGAGGGCATGGTGCTCTTCGGGCAGGACATCTCCGAATATGCCGCGCTCATAGAGCGCGCGCAGGAAAAGGACGGCTACATCTCCACGAAGCAGATCATCGCCTCGCGCAAGGGGCAGATGGTCAGGCACGCGGATCAGGACGATTTTGAGGAGTACAATTTCGGCCACCTTTTCACCCTGACCGCCGCGGCCCAAAGAATGGGTCAGGGGGAGACGCTGCTGAGGGTGTCAAAAAAAGCGGCGGATTACCTGTACAACAGGTATCTGATGGCGCTCAGGGACAAAAAGGCCATGAGCGCGGTGTGCCCCAGCCATTACATGGGGCTGGCGGAACTGTACCGTTTGACGGGGGAGGACAGGTATCTGTCCGCGCTGAAGGCGGCACTGGAGCTGAGAAAATACGTCTTAAACGGGACCGACGACAACCAGGACGAGATCCCGCTTTTGGAACAGCGGGAGATGCGCGGACACGCGGTCAGGGCGACATATCTGTACGCGGGCGTGGCGGATCTGTGCTTGGAGACGGGAGACGAGGCGCTGGAACAGGTGCTTCTGAGCTGCTGGGACGACATGGTGAACAAGAAAATGTACATCACGGGCGGCCTGGGTGCGCTGTACACGGGCGCGTCGCCGTTCGGAGACCTTATCAACTCCAAACGGGTGCACCAGGCGTTCGGCTATGAGTACCAGCTGCCAAACATCACCGCCTATAACGAGACCTGCGCGTCGCTGGGCGGCATTATGTGGGCAAGCCGTATGTTCCAGCTGTTCCCGGAATCCCGGTACATCGATTATATTGAGCGCGCCGCCTACAACCTGGCCTTTGCGGCGGTGAGCCCGGACGGAAACAAATACTTCTATGAGAATATGCTCAGGCGCACCAGAGAAGTAGGCTACTTCCTTATGTGGCCGAGGGAACGCTCAGACACATTCAAATGCTTCTGCTGCCCCACGAACCTTTCCCGCTTTATGGCCCACCTGCCCCAGTACGCGTTCTTCACGGGCGACGACGCGCTGTACACGGGACTTTACATGCCCTGCAAGACGCACGTCAGCCTCAAAAATGGCGCCGAGTTCGATATAGAGGAGGTCACTGACTACCCCTGGGACGGGCATGTGAGCTTCAATATCAAAAACTGGAACAACACGCCTTTCCGCCTGCTGGCAAGGGTGCCTGCTTTTAATGGAGGCGGCTTCAGGGAACTGGATATAAACGCGCCGGAGATCACATTCGACATGACCCCGCGCCTCATCCGCGCTCAAGCCAAACTGGAGGAAAACGAGTCCAGCGTGTGCGTTATGCGCGGGCCGATCGTGTACTGCGCGGAGGACGAGAATCTGTCCGGCCTGTACCTGCCCGCTAATGCGGAGTTCGCAGAGGAAAAAGCGGACATATGCGGGGAAACGGTCATCAGGCTGAAGACCCGCGGCTGGCGGCTGAGCTCCACTCCTGCCGGTTTATATGAAGAAGTGGGAGAAACTGCCCTGATCGAGCAGGAAATCAGTCTTATCCCGTATTTCGAGTGGGACAATAGTGGGTTCAAAGAGATGAGAATTTGGATCCCGGTCAGATATGACATCAAAAAAAGCAGTAACGAGGTGTGAGTATGGAACACAAGATCGCGCTGGTCTACACGGGAATGCCCTTCAGCCTGGTAAAGAGGGTGGAGGCCGAACTCACAAAGGCGTTTGAGGGTGACAAACTGACCTTCATAACCCTGTCCGACCCTTCCATCATCGCGGACGCGGTGAAAAACGGGCGCCCCTCCGTGGAGGCGCTCAAAAGACTGAACGCCATGTATGCGCAGGCCGTAAACGCCGGCGCGGAAGCGATACTCAACATCTGCTCATCCGTGGGCGACTTTGCGGGCGTGTGCCAGCCGGTCTGTGAGGCGCTGGGAGTGCCGCTGGTGAGGATCGACGAGGAAATGGCCCTGCAGGCTACGGCTTCATACGAAAGGATAGGCGTTATCGCCACCCTGTCATCCACGCTGGAGCCCTCCTTAAGGCTGCTGGAGGACTGCGCGATGAAGCAGGGCAGGCAGGTCAGGCTTGAAGGTGTGCTGGCGGACAACGCTTTCGGAGGCGGAGCAGAAAAGCTTATAGAGGCAGCAAAAAAGCTGGATAAACCTGATTGCCTGGTGCTGGCGCAGGGTTCAATGGCGGATAACGCCGGGGAGGTGGCTGCCGCCACGGGGCTTAAGGTGTTCGAGAGTCCCTCAAACGGCGCCAAAGCGGTATATAAGGCGGTGAAAGGCAAATGAACTGTCAGGAACTTGCGCGCATGGGCAACCAATTGCGCCGTGACATTATCGAAATGATCTACCGCTCCAAGGACGGGCATCCCGCGCCTTCTTTATCATGCGCGGATATAGTGGCGTGCCTGTACTTCGGCGTGATGAACGTGGATCCAAAGGATCCCCATTGGGAGGACAGGGACCGTTTCGTGCTGTCCAAGGGGCACGCCTGCCCCGCTCTGTACGCGGCGCTGGGACAGAAAGGCTATTTTTCCCGCGACCTTTATCCTGCGCTCAGGCACATAGACAGCATACTGCAGGGACACCCGGACATGAAAAAGACGCCCGGGGTGGACATGACCAGCGGCAGTCTCGGCAATGGGCTCGCGGCGGCAACGGGCATGGCTCTGGCGGCGAAACTGCAGGGCAAAAGCTATAAGACCTACGTGCTCACCGGCGACGGTGAGCTGGGAGAAGGCATCAACTGGGAGGCGGCGCAGACCGCGGCCAAGTATAAGCTGGACAACCTTACCCTTATCGTGGACAACAACGGCATGCAGTCCGGCGGCAGCGTGGAAAACGTGGGCGGCGTGATAAACATTCCCGGCAAATTCGCCGCGTTCGGTTTCGAAGTCAAAGAGATCGACGGACATGACGTGAAGCAGATAATGGACGCGCTCACTTCTCTCCATCCGGGAAAGCCGCTGTGCGTTGTGGCGCACACGGTGAAGGGCAAGGGCGTAAGCTACATGGAACACAACAACGCCTGGCACAAGGGCACGCCCAACGACGAGCAGTATCGTACGGCGGTAAATGAACTGGAGGCGATGATAAATGGCTGAGATATCATCCACCCGCACGGCTTTCGTGGAGGCGCTGACCGAGCTTATCGAGAAGGATGACAAGGTGGTAATGGTCTCCGCCGACTCCGTGGCCGTATTCAGGGCGACCGGACTGCAAAAACAGTACCCCGGGCGCATAGTGGAGTGCGGCATAGCGGAAGGCAGCGCGGTCATGATCTCGGCGGGGCTGGCCAGCGCGGGCATGAAACCTTTCGTGTGCGCGTATGCGGGCTTTCTGACCATGCGGGCGGTGGAGCAGATGCGCACCTTCGTAGCTTATCCGCACCTTAACGTCAAATTCTTCGGCGCCAACGCGGGAATGTGCTCCGGTGAAAGGGAAGGCGTGACCCACCAGTTCTTCGAGGACGTTGGCATAATGCGAGCCGTACCGGGTTTTACCGTGCTGGCGCCGTACGACGCTGAAGACACAAAGGCGATGGTATACAAGGCTTACGAGACCGACGGCCCCGTGTACTGTCGTATAGGCAGCGGGCGTGATCCGGTAGTGGGCGGCGGCTTCGTAAAGCGGGAATACGGCTCCGATGCGCTGATAATCGGCTGCGGCGCACCTCTTGCGGACGCGATGGAGGCGGCGGACGTCCTCAAAGACGAGGGCATAAATGCGACCGTGCTTGGCGTTAACGTGATAAAGCCCCTGGATGAGGACGCGCTGCTGCCTTATATCGAAAAGGCGAAAAAAGTGATAACGATCGAGGATCACAACATTTACGGCGGCCTGGGCAGCGCGGTGTGCGAGATCGCGGGCAGAAAGGTGACCCGGCTGGGTCTTCAGGACGTATACCCCGAAAGCGGCACCGCGCAGGAACTTAAAGTGAAGTACCATATCGCTGCAGAAGACGTGATAAAGGCGGTGAAAGCATGAGTCAGAGCTATTTTAAGAGGGTCATGCAGCGCACCCAAACCCGTATGTGGATAAACAATCCCACGCTGAGCGAGGCGGACAGGGCGCTGGAGGCGGGCGCGGTAAGCTGTACCACCAACCCTACCTACTGCGGCAAGATGCTGTCCAATCCGGAAATGCGGGACAGGGTGCTCGCGTTCATAGGCGAGGCAGTGCAGAAGTATCACGACGCGCCGGAGGCGGCCGCCTGCGTGCAGCGCAAAAGCGTGAAACTGCTGATGGACAAATTCCTGCCCATTTACGAAGCGTCGGGCGGGCTGGACGGCTTCGTCTCCCTGCAGGGCGATCCCTTCAGGGAGGACGATCCCGCCAACATCATAAACGAGGCGCTCAGCGACCTGGCGCTGGGCAAGAACCTGATCGCCAAGATCCCGACCACGGAGGCGGGGCTGGAGGCTATAAAGTACCTGGCGGGCAGGAACGTGCCCGTGATAGCCACGGAGATCATGTCTGTCGCCCAGTGCATATCCGCATGTGAGGCGTATAAGCAAAGCGGCGGCAGCGCCCCCATTTACATCACCTGCATCGCGGGCATATTCGATGACTGCCTGAAAAACCAGCTTGCGGCGGGAGAGATACAGGCGGACAGGGACGTCATCTTCCAGGCGGGCTGCGCGCTTATGCGGGAAGAGTACCGCTTGATGAAGGAAAACGCTCTTACGGGACGGCTGCTGGGCGGAGGCGCCCGTGGGCTTCACCACTTTACGGAGTTCGTGGGCGGGGACTGCGACGTGACCATCAACTGGAAGGGCACCGCGGACGCGCTCATCGATAACGACCCGCCGGTCATCGAGCGAATGGATACTCCCACGCCCGCGTGGCTGCTCAAAGAGCTCATGCAGGTACCGACTTTCGCGAAAGCCTACGTTCGTGACGGGCTCAAACCCTGCGAATACACCGACTTCCCGCCCGTCAGGCTGTTCAGGGGACAGTTTGAGGACGGCTGGAAAAAGCTGATAAAGGAGATCGAGGAATATGGCAAATAACAAGATAACCAATCTGGCAGACAGGAATAAAGTCGAGCTGCGTCCGGGACTTGTCAAGACCAATCTGTCATACAACGACGACACCATGCTGTGTCACTTCAAAATGAAGAAAGGCTGCGTGCTGCCCCTGCACAAGCATCTGGCGGTGCAGAACGGCTACGTGATCAGCGGGAAGCTCAAGTACCAGCTGGCGGACGAAAACATGAACGTGTATGAGGAAGGCGTCATCGAGGCGGGCGGCGGTTATGTCTGGGATTCCAACGAGTACCACTCCACCGAGGCGCTGGAAGACATGGAGTTCATAGAGTTCTTCGCGCCCATGCGCCCGGAATATATAGCGGAATAAGCCGGAAAGCACTGTATCGATACACCCCGCACCGCGGGACATCAGGAAAACAAAACGCTGCCATCTGTCCAAGTGACAGATGGCAGCTGCTTATTTCTATGGCGTTTTGTTAGCCGGCAAGCTCAGATCCCCTGATACAGCATGGCCTCGGCGACTTTCAGGAAGCCGGCGATGTTGGCGCCCGCGACCAGGTTGCCTTCGCAGCCATAGTCTTTGGCGGCCTTGGCGGCATTGGCATATATGTTCTTCATTATGCCGTGGAGCTTTTCGTCCACTTCTTCGAACGTCCAGCTCAGGCGCATGGAGTTCTGGCTCATTTCCAGGCCGCTGGTGGCCACACCGCCCGCGTTGGCGGCCTTGGCAGGCCCGAAGAGCACGCCCGCGCTCTGGAACGCCTCCACCGCCTCGGGAGTGGAGGGCATGTTCGCGCCTTCGCACACGCACTTTACGCCGTTGGCGATAAGCGCTTTGGCGCTTTCGCCGTCCAGCTCGTTCTGGGTGGCGCAGGGCAGGGCAATATCACATTTGACTGTCCATATGCCGGCGCAGCCCACCGTGTACACGCTGCCGGGCACGCGTTTTGCGTACTCGCTGATGCGGCCGCGCTCAACTTCCTTTATCTGCTTGACGACTTTAAGGTCGATGCCGTTTTCATCCACGATGTAGCCGTTGGAGTCGCTCATTGCGACGACATTGGCGCCCAACGTGGTCGCCTTTTCGCAGGCGTAGATGGCCACGTTGCCGCTGCCGGAGATGACGACCCTCTTGCCTTTAAAGCTGTCACCCGTGCTCTTTAAGACTTCCTCGGTAAAGTAGCACAGGCCGTAGCCGGTAGCCTGGGTGCGGGCGAGGGAACCGCCGTAGGTCAGGCCCTTGCCGGTAAGCACGCCGGTGAATTCGTTCCTCAGCTTTTTGTACTGGCCGAACATATAGCCGATCTCACGGGCGCCCACGCCTATGTCGCCGGCGGGCACGTCGGTGTCAGCGCCGATGTGGCGTGACAGCTCGGTCATCAGCGCCTGGCAGAAACGCATGACTTCGCCGTCGCTCTTGCCCTTGGGATCGAAGTCGCTGCCGCCCTTGCCGCCGCCCATCGGCAGGCCGGTGAGGGAGTTTTTGAATATCTGCTCAAAGCCCAGGAACTTGAGGATTGACAGGTTCACGCTGGGATGGAAGCGCATTCCGCCTTTGTAGGGGCCTATGGCGGAGTTGAACTGCACGCGGTAGCCGCGGTTCACCTGTACCTGCCCTTTGTCGTCGACCCAGCTCACCCGGAAGGTGATTATCCTCTCTGGCTCGATGATCCTCTCCGCGATGCCGGCCTTTTCCAGCTCGGGACGGGCATCGAACACGTTCTGAAGGCTTTCAAGCACTTCGCGTACGGCCTGAAGATATTCTTTCTGCTCCGGGTCGCGCTTCACCGCCGCGGCGTATACGTTCGCAAGGTAGCTGTTATGAAACTCCATGAAAGCATCTCCTTCATTTTATGTGTATTTGCAGCCGAAAACACGGCCGTAAATGAAATTGGGACGATTATACCATTCATAAAGCGTTTTGTAAACAGGCGGGAAGCGGTCAAGAGGCGCTGAAGGAAAATTTAATATTATAAATGTGCAAAAAACCGTATTTTTCAAGCAAAACCCCGTCCCATTGTGGTATAATTATATTCAGGTATTTATATGCTGTAAAAGGGGAAAGAATATGCCGCTGATTCCGAAAAAGCATCTCATGCCCACACAGGATCCGCTTAAGAGAGCGCACAATTTCAATGAAGTCGCGCTTGGCTATACTCCGCAGCTCGCCCGAGACGAGGCGCAGCGCTGTCTGAACTGCAAAAACAAACCGTGCGTGAAGGGCTGCCCGGTGAATATCGATATCCCCGGTTTCATTGCCTGCCTTAAAAACGGGGACAGCGAGGGAGCGTACGCGGTGATCGCAAAGTCATCCAGCCTGCCTGCCGTATGCGGCAGGGTGTGCCCACAGGAGAGCCAGTGCGAAAAGGAATGCACCATGGGCATAAAGTACGAGCCTGTGGCAATAGGGCGACTGGAGCGCTTCGCCGCTGACGAGCACAGCAAGCGGGGCATAAAGCAGGTCAATATTCCCGCTCCGGACGCGCCCAGGGTGGCTGTGGTAGGCTCGGGCCCCAGCGGATTGTCATGCGCGGGCGAACTGGCGCGGCACGGGGTGAAGGTGAGCGTGTTTGAGGCGCTGCACCGCGCGGGCGGGGTGTTGGTGTATGGCATCCCCGAGTTCCGTCTTCCCAAAGCGATAGTCAGCCGTGAAGTGGAAGGGCTTGAAAACATGGGCGTCGAGTTCTTCAACAACGTGATAATCGGACGCACGCTCACCGTGGACGAACTGCTCAGCCAGGGGTACAAAGCCGTGTTCATAGGCAGCGGCGCGGGCCTGCCGGGCTTTATGGGCATTCCGGGGGAAACGCTCAACGGCGTCTATTCAGCCAACGAGTTCCTGACACGCTCCAACCTTATGAAAGCGTACCGCGAGGACAGCGACACCCCGATCATGAAAGGCGGGCGCGTGGCAGTGGTTGGCGGCGGCAACGTGGCCATGGATGCGGCGCGTACGGCGCTCAGGCTCGGGGCTGAAAAGGTGTACATCGTGTACCGCCGTTCCATGGCGGAGCTGCCTGCCAGAAAGGAAGAGGTGGAGCACGCCCAGGAGGAAGGCATCGAGTTCAGACTCCTCAATAATCCCGTGGAAATTCTCGGATACAGCAACCCTGATGACCCCAGAGACCCGAAAAACGGTTTTGTGACAGGCATCAGGGTGATAAAAATGGAACTGGGAGAGCCGGACGAGAGAGGCAGAAGGCGGCCGGTGGAGATAAAGGGCAGCGAGTACGACCTGGACGTGGACGCGGTCATAATGGCTATCGGCACCAGCCCCAACCCGCTCATCAAAAACACCACGAAGGGCCTTAGCGTAAACAGCCGCGGCGGGATCATAATCGACGAAAAAGCCATGACCTCCCGTGAAAGCGTATACGCGGGAGGCGACGCCGTGACCGGGGCGGCCACTGTGATCTCCGCTATGGGCGCGGGCAAAAAAGCCGCCCGGAGCATACTGGAACAGCTGGGCATAGAGGATGATTAAAACCATATCGCCCCATTTCCGCACACTGTGGCTGATATTGATGCCCGTTGAGGCTCTGCCGGGGAAACTGTTAAAGATGGTGAGATCCGGGCTCAAGAAAAGACGCAGCCTGCGGGTGCCGTTGAGCGCCGCAGCGTACGAGCCCATCTCAGCAGCGCATGTCAGCGCGCGGCCGGGCGGGTTTTAAGAGGGCGCAGACACATGGATATGACGCTTATAGAGCTTTACGACGAGCGGCCGCTGGAAAACGTGCTGGCATGCCATATGCTTAGGCCCGACAGGGTGATATTCCTGTGCCCTGAGATGGTGCGGAAGTCCGCAAGGCGCACCTCCGCCATCAGAAATTACCTTAAGCAAAAAGACTGGAACGGAGAGATACGCTTTGTCGGAGCGGATATGTATTCCGCCGCGGATGTTGGCCGCGCGCTGACGGAAGTGTGCAGCCGGTACCCGGGCTGCGTGATGGACATAACCGGGGGCACCGACGCGGCGCTGTTCGCTTCGGGCGTGATCTCCTGCGAAAAGGGCACGCCCGCGTTTACATATTCACGCAAAAGCAACGCGTTTTATTCCATAAAAGACGCGCCTTTCGGGCAACGGCTTGACTGCGACGTGACGCTCAGCGCGGAGGACTGCTTTATCATGGCGGGCGGCTCCGTCAGACAGGGCAGGGCGGACAATGCCGCGTTAAAGGCGCATATGGAAGATTTCGAGCCGTTTTTCAGGCTTTACCTCAGGCACAGACAGAACTGGACCAACATAATCGGCTATATCCAGCGGGTAAGCCAGGCCTCCCTGAGGGAAGGATCTCTCCGGGCGGAGGGCGGCCTGAGCGTGAAGGGGGACAGGGGACGGATCCTCTGTGACGAAGCAGCGCTTAAAGATTTGCGGGAACTGGGCTTTATCAATAGCCTGTCGATCACTGAGCAGGGCGTGAGCTTTCTGTTCAGGGATGCCCAGACGCGCTACTGGCTGCGGGATATAGGCAGCGTGCTGGAACTGTACGTATACAAGGCGTGCGTGGATATCGGGATACTGGACGATGTGTCGCTGAGCGTGGTAGTGGACTGGGAAGGCGAGAGAGCGCAGGGCGACGTGAGCAACGAGCTTGACGTGGTGGCCACAAAGGGGGTCACGCCCCTGTTCATCAGCTGCAAGACAGGGCAGGTCAGGACCGAAGCCATAAACGAGCTGGACGTGCTCAAGCAGCGCTTTGGCAGCGGCATAGCGCGTGCGGCTATAGTATCTTCTTCCGCATGCCAGAAAGTCGCGAGGCACAGGGCGGCGGAGATGGGCATAAGCATAATCGATCTGGATGAGATCAAAGCGGGCAGGCTGCCCGACCGGATAAGGGAACTGGCGAAATGAGGAAGTTTTTTAAGTCCGGGCTCATTTCGGGGGCACTGTTTTTGATGGCGTACTACGCTGCCAACGCGGTGTTCCAAAGCTTTATGAGCCTGTATCTGACCGACAGGGGGCTGAACGGCTCCAAGATCGGCACGATCAACGCGGTCATCGCTTTTGTGAGCGTGCCCACCATGTATCTGTGGGGCCGGGCAGGCGACAGGGTCGCGTCAAGGAACCGCCTGCTGGCCTGCATGTGCGTCATCAGCTGCGGGATAATCCTGCTTTTGCCGCTTCAGGGCGGTTTCGCGTACGCGCTTATCGTACTGGGGATGTTCGGCTGTGTGTATACCAGCCTCCAGCCAATGGGGGACAGCATCGTGCTGACGAACCTGGACAGTGAAAACCTGCCTTTCGGCGGAGTAAGGCTGGCGGGAGGGCTCACTTTCGCTGTGGTGGCGGCGCTGTTTGGATATGTGTGCGACCTGTTGGGCAACGTGAGCGTGGTGTACGGCACTGCGGTACTGTGCTTTGCGGCGGCACTGGCTGCGCTCAATATGCCCAAGGTATCTTCCAAGGGGCAGGCGGCCTCCGCTCAGGGCGCGGCAAGGCTGCTTAAGAACCCGCAGATAATCCGCCTGTTCACCCTTATGGTGCTTCTGCAGATAACATTCGGGTATTTTTACGCCTTTTTCTCACCGCTTTTGAGGGATGATCTCGGGGCGGGGGAAAACCTGGTAGGCTGGTGCTTTTTCATTTCAGCCTGCTGCGAGGCACCGTTTCTGATCTTCTCAGACAGGCTGATAAAAAAGCTGGGCGCGGGCAGGCTAATGTGCATGGCGGCGGCGGTCATGAGCGTGCGCTGGTTCATAGTCGCCATGGCGAATAGCCCGTATGTGGCCATGGCATCTCAGGTGCTGCACGGTTTCGGCTTTATCGTAATAACCGTAAGCGCCGCTAAATACCTGCAAAAGGTGGCGGGCGATGGGGAAAAGGCCACAGCGCAGCTGCTTTTGGGGGTGTTCGGTTTCGGCCTCGCAAGGGGGATCGGCTACCTCGCAGGGGGCGCGTTAAGCGACCTGATCGGCAGACAAAGCGTGTTTTTCATCTGCTCCGCCATCTGCGTAGCGTGCCTTGCCGTGTTCGCGCCGTACTACTTCCGGCATAAGCCCCTGAACGGGGAGGAATAAATGGACAAGCTGATCGCGATAGTGGGCACCAACGCTTCGGGCAAAAGTTCGCTGGGGGTGGAACTGGCTCTGCGCTTTAACGGGGAGATCGTTTCCGCAGACAGCCGGCAGGTGTATAAAGGGCTGGATCTCGGAAGCGGAAAGATCACGCCGGAAGGCATGAGGGGAGTGCCCCACCACCTGCTGGACGTGGTGAAGCCGGGGGAGTTTTTCTCCATGGCGGACTTCCAAAGGAGCGCATATAAGTCGATAGATGACATCACTGCCCGAGGCCATGTGCCGTTCCTGGTGGGCGGTACGGGGCTGTACGTGGACAGCGTGACCAAGGGATACAATTTAAGCGATATAGAACCTGACCTGGCATACCGGGAGGAGCTGGAAACGCACACAACTCCCGAACTCTGGGAAATGCTTGAAGCGCTGGAGCCCGGCAGCGGGATCGATCCCAAAAACCGCAACCGGGTCATGCGCCGGCTCGAGAAGCTGCACCAGGGCGACGCGCAGCCTAATAAGAATACTCCACGGTACGATGTGCTTACCCTGGGCGTAAAGTGGGACAGACAGACGCTCAAGGAGCGCATAGACGAGCGGCTCGCCCGGCGCGTGGACGCGGGCATGATAGACGAGGTCGCACGTCTCAGGGAAAGCGGCGTTTCGGACGAATTCCTGCTCAAACTGGGGCTGGAATACCGCTACGTCACCCAATATCTGCGTGGCGAGCTGGCAGACAGGCAGGAAATGCTGGACGAGCTTTCCCTGGCCATAAAACGCTTTGCCAAGCGGCAGGTGACCTGGTTTAAAAAGGATACAGGCATTATCTGGCTTGATATGGAACACGACCCTGCGGAGCAGGCGTCTGAAACGATAAAAGAGTATTTGGAGAAATAAATGTTCGCTCATCTGCACACGCATACGGAATACAGCCTGCTGGACGGCGCCAACCGCATAGGCGAGCTGCTGGACAGAGTAAAGGAGCTTGGAATGAGCTCCTGCGCCATCACCGACCACGGCGCCATGTACGGCGTGGTGGACTTTTACGTGGAGGCGAAAAAACGGGGCATCCACCCGGTGATCGGCTGCGAGGTCTACGTGTGCCGCGACATGGATGACAAAACGGGCGGCGCGTCGGGAAACAGTCACCTGATACTGCTGTGCGAGACGCAGCAGGGCTACAACAATCTGGTAAAGCTGGTGAGCGAGGGCTTTACGCGGGGCTTTTACTACAAGCCCAGGGTAGACTATGAGCTGCTGAAAAAGCATTCTGAGGGTCTCATCTGCTTAAGCGCCTGCCTGAGCGGCGACATACCCAAAGCGATACTTAACAACCAGTACGGCGAGGCGCTCGGTTACGCGCGCATGTACCGGGACATTTTCGGCGCGGACAATTTCTTTCTGGAACTGCAGGATCACGGACTGAGCGAGGAAAAGCGGGCGTGCAGCGCGCTTATCCGCATGTCCAACGAGCTGGACATACCCCTGGTGGTCACCAACGACTGCCACTACCTGAACAGGGAGGACGCCTCTGCCCAGGAGGTGCTCATGTGCATACAGACAGGCAAAAAGCTGTCAGACGACGAGCACATGCGCATGAACACCGACCAGCTTTACGTCAAAAGCGAGGAGGAGATGGCGCAGCTGTTCCCTGCCTTCACAGACGCGCTGGACCGTACGGAGGAGATCGCGCGGCGCTGCCGTGTCACGTTCGACTTTGAGACCAAACACCTGCCCTCTTACCCCATCGATACGGGAGAAACGCCCAGAGAGATGCTCAGGCGCCTGTGCACGGAAGGACTCGCGCGCAAGTACGCGCCGGACAGGCAGGACGCCCGGGAACGCCTGGAGTACGAACTGGGCGTTATAGAAAAGATGGGCTATGTGGACTACTTCCTGATCGTGTGGGACTACATCAATTACGCCCGCAGCGTGGGCATACTGGTAGGCCCGGGCAGGGGCAGCGGAGCGGGCTCCATAGTTGCCTACACGCTGGACATCACCGCGCTGGATCCGCTCAAATACTCACTGCTGTTCGAGCGCTTCCTGAATCCGGAGAGGGTGAGCATGCCCGATCTGGACATAGACTTCGACTACGAGCGGCGGGGCGAGGTCATAGACTACGTGGCGGACAAGTATGGGCACGACCACGTTTCCCAGATCATCACATTCGGTACCATGGCCGCCAAGGCCGCGATCAAGGACGTGGGACGCGTGCTGGACGTGAGCTTCGGGCGCACTGACCAGATAAGCAAGATGATACCCAACGCCCTGGACATGACAATTGACAAGGCCATGGTGCTCAATCCCGAGCTTAAGACCGCCTATGATGGCGATCCGGAGGTCAAAAAGCTGATAGATACCGCCAGGAAGCTGGAGGGCATGCCCCGCCACGCCTCAACTCACGCGGCGGGCGTGCTCATCTGCGCCTGTCCGGTGAGTGACCTGGTGCCTTTGCAGGTGAATGCTGACGTGGTGACTACCCAGTTCCCCATGGGTACGCTGGAGAGCCTTGGATTGCTGAAAATGGACTTTCTGGGGCTTCGGACGCTGAACGTGATAGGCGACAGCCTTGAGTATATCCGGCAGGGAGGCGGTCCCGCGCTCAAGCCTGAGGACATCCCAGTGGATGACGCCAAAGTGTACGACATGATCTGCGCCGGGGACGTTGACGGCGTGTTCCAGCTGGAAGGCGGCGGAATGCGCTCCTTCATCATGAGCATGAAGCCCCGCTGCTTCGAGGACATAGTTGCTGCGATCTCACTGTACCGGCCGGGCCCCATGGATTCCATACCCCGCTTTATACAGGGCAAGCACGACCCGTCCTCCATTTCCTATACCACGCCGGAGCTGGAACCCATACTGAACGTGACATACGGCTGCATGGTGTATCAGGAGCAGGTCATGCAGATAGTGCGTGACCTGGCGGGTTATTCCATGGGCAGGAGCGATCTGGTGCGCCGTGCCATGTCCAAGAAAAAGCACGACGTGATGGAGAAGGAGAAGGAGTACTTTATAAACGGCAAGCTGAACGACGACGGAAGCGTGGACGTGCCCGGCGCTGTCAGAAAAGGCGTGAGCCGTCAGGCGGCGGAGCGCATTTTCGACGAAATGACCGCCTTCGCTTCCTACGCTTTCAACAAAAGCCACGCGGCGTGCTACGCGCTGGTGGCGCTTCAGACCGCGTGGCTCAAGTGCCATTATCCGGTGGAATTCATGGCAGCCATGCTCAATTCCATCGCGGGCAACTCCACGAAGGTAGCGTATTACATACAGTTCTGCCGCAAAAAGGGCATAGCCATCCTCCCGCCGGACGTAAACGCTTCACAGGAGCGCTTCAGTGTGGACGGCGCCGGCATACGCTTCGGCCTCAACGCGGTGAAGAATCTTGGGCATAACGCCATAACTGCCATACTTAATGAGCGCAGCAGCCTGCCGTTTTCAGGGCTTTATGACTTTATTGACCGTTTAAGCGCCACGCAGGTAAACAAAAAGGCGGTGGAGAGTCTTATAAAGGCGGGCGCGTTTGATCGCCTGAGGGGCAACCGCGCGCAGAAGCTGCAGGTTTTCGACATGTCCATGGACGCGGCGGGCAAGAAAGCCGGCAGCCTGTCCTCAGGGCAGGTCAGCCTGTTTGACGAGACGGATCTGCCCGGCGCGCCGGAAGAATACCCGCCTGTTGAGGAACTGAGCCGTCGCGAGATGCTGGCAATGGAAAAGGAGATGACGGGGATCTACTTGTCCGGCCACCCGCTGGATGACTATCGGGAGCAGCTGGGACGGCTTAAAATGGATTCGGCGAAGATCGCCGAGGCCATGGAGGATGAGCAGAGCGCATCCGCGCTGGACGGAGCCAGAGTGGAAATGGGAGGACTTATCTCCCAGAAGACCCAGCGCGCTACCCGGCAGGGGCAGCTGATGGGCATTTTCAGCCTGGAAGATCTGTACGGGACCACCGAAGTACTGGCGTTCCCGCGTGTCTACGAAGATGTCGGCATGGGCGTGAACGAGGGCGACGCGCTTCTGATCAGCGGGCGGCTCTCAGCCCGGGACGGGAAGGCCCCCAACCTTATAATGGAAAGCTTCTCGCCTCTGCTGCCGGACGCTCAGGCGAAACAACAGCCCGGCGCGCAGCCGGATACGGAAAAGCCGCGCAAACTGTTCCTGAAGCTGAGCCGTGACAAGCTGGACGCGGTGAGTTTCATACTGGCCACCACGCCCGGAAACATAAAGGTCAATTATTATTTTCCTGAGGAGGGCAAAAACTACGTGGCGCCCCGCGACGTGTGGGTCGGCCCGGACTTTGACGAAGGTGCGCTCAAGAACTTGCTGGGGGCAGACGCCGTGGTGCTGAAATAGGGGGATAAAAATGGATAAGATCACGCTTTATATCGTCGTTCCGTGCTATAACGAGGAAGAGGTCCTGCCTCTGACATCCAAAACGCTGAAGGAATTTGTGGAGAAAAGAGAAGAGCTGTCTTCCGCGTCCCGCGTAGTGTTCGTGGACGACGGCAGCCGGGATAAGACCTGGGAAACGATACAGGCGCTGTGCGCCGCCGACAGCCTCTTCGCGGGGCTCAAGCTGAGCCGCAACCGGGGACATCAGAACGCATTGTGGGCGGGAATGGACTGGGCAAAAGACAAGTGCGACTGTCTGGTGACCATAGACGCCGACCTGCAGGATGACGTAAACGCCATGGACGGCTTTCTGAGGGAATTTCAGGCGGGCGCGGACGTGGTGTACGGCGTGCGGAACAAGCGCGATACCGACACCGCGTTCAAGCGGCTGACCGCGGAAGGTTTTTACAAACTGATGGAAAGAATGGGCGTCAGCACGGTGTTCAACCATGCGGATTACCGGCTGCTGAGCAAAAGAGCCGTGGAAGCGCTTATGCAGTACCCCGAAGGGAACCTGTTTTTAAGGGGGATGGTGCCGCTGGTCGGCCTCAATACCGCAAAGGTGTACTACGACAGGGGCAAAAGAGCAGCGGGGGAAAGCAAGTATCCTCTGAAAAAGATGCTGGCATTTGCTTGGCAGGGCATAAGCTCTTTCAGCGCGAAGCCGATCTCTCTCGTTTGGAAAACAGGGCTGGCGTTCGTGTTTATCGCGCTGGTTTTCGGGTTTATAGACCTTGTCAGCAACGCTTTCAACCCGGGCTTTACGGCCTTCAGCGTTTGGTTCGTGGGGGGCATGCTCTTGGCCGGAACAGGGCTGGTGGGGGAATACGTTGGCAAAACGTATTTTGAGGTCAAACGGCGTCCCCGCTATCTGCTGCAGGAAATAATATGCTCCCCCGACAAAGGCCGGGAGAGCATAAAGAATGACTGAAGAAGGGGCTACCTGACGGGAGTGTAGCGCGTCTCGCCGGGCATGCTCATGCCCTGGGCGCGGGCGTAGAGTTCTATGCCCTCGGGAGTCTTGACGAAAGCAAGCTCGCTTTCCAGATCGTCCAGCTGCTTTTGCAGGGCGGCGTTGTCCTGAGACACCTGCTTTATCCGGGCCCGTGTGGAAGTTATACGGGCGTTAAAGCAGAATATGCCTACAGCAAAAGCGAGGATCAGCAACGCGACGAGCGCGTAACCACCCTTGCTCACGCGAATATGTTGCTTTCTGCGCCGGATATTGCGGTTCATGGCGGCTCCTTTCAGACAACGGTCTGTTTTAGCCCTGAGAAATTCGACCAAAGTCGCTTTTATTCCTGCAACGAGATATTAGTTTACGCAAATTTAACTTTAGAGGTGTCAAATGAAGTTTTCTCCCCAGCAGCAGCGGGTCATCGATTCAAGAGGAAAGAACCTGCTCGTGTCCGCGGCGGCGGGCAGCGGAAAAACCACGGTGCTGGTGGAACGGGTTCTGGGACTGGTGCGCGACGGAGTGGATATCGAGAACATACTCATCGTAACTTTTACCCGCGCGTCCAGCCATGACATGAAAACCAAGCTTTTCAACCGCTTAAGCGAGGAAGCGGAGGCGGGGGACGAGCTCATGGCGCTGCAGCTGGAAAAGCTGGATCTCGCGCAGATCTCCACTCTCCACTCTTTTTGCTCCTCTGCGGTAAAAGCGAGCTTCGAGATCGCGGGGGTGGACCCGAACTATCGCATCCTGGAGCCGGCGGAAGAGGAGATACTTTCAGAGGACGCGCTTACTCAGGAGCTGGAAGCGCTTTTGGAGCAGCAGACGCCCGGCGTCGACACGCTCATGCTCATGCGGGGCCCGGAACAGGTCAGGCAGATGGCGCGTGAGCTGATCGCCTTTCTGGACACACGCAGCGACCCGGAAGGCTGGATCGAATACGCGCTCAGGCTGTTTGACGGTTCCGGGGAACTGTGGCAGGAGACGCTAATGGAGGCCTGCCGTACGCATTTGGACAGCGCTGAAGCGCTTTTGGACGCTGCCAGGGCGATCTGCCTTGAGACAGACGGTCCGGGCCATTACCTGAAATGCCTTGAAAAGGACATGCTTGCGCTGGAAAAGGCTTCCAGGCTCGGGACGTATGAGGAGATGCGCGTGTGGGCGGAAGACTTTCAGCTGACACGCCCCGGAAAAGGCGGCGAATTCGATCAGGACAAGCTTGACACAGTAAAAGCTCTCAGGGATAACGCGAAAACCAAACACCTTAAGGCTATAAAAGAGCTGATGGACATTCCCTTAAGCGTTGCGCTTAACGATATCCATTCTGACAGGGACGCGATGAACGCGCTTGCCCGGCTGTGCCTCGGGACGTGCAGCCGGCTGTGGGAGCTTAAACAGGCGAAGGCTGCGGTCAGCTTCAACGATCTGGAGCACCTGACGCTTAAAATACTGGACGATCCTGACACGGTGAGCGCACTCAGACAGCGTTATAAATACATCTTCATAGACGAGTACCAGGATACAAGCGATCTGCAGGAGACCATTGCCTGCCGCCTGTCGGACAGCAGCAATCGCTTTATGGTCGGTGACGTAAAGCAGTCCATCTACCGCTTCAGGAACGCCGAGCCCGAGCTGTTTTTGGAGGCTTACGGGCTTTACAGACAGGGCGGGGACAATGAACTTGTGGTCCTGAGTCAGAATTTTCGTTCGGCGAAACCTGTTATCGAACTGGTGAACCTGCTTTTCGAGCGAGTGATGCGGGGCGGTGACAGCGAGATCCTTTACGATGCCGACGCGAGGCTGTATCAGGGGCTTCCCGATGAAGGCGAAGACATGGCATGCGAGCTTATGCTGCTTAATCAGGCGGACGAAGGGGAAGAGTCAGAAGAGGATGAAAGCGATGAGAAGCTCGACGAGACGGAGCTTAAGACCGCGGAGCTGGAGGCGCTTCTGATCGGCAAACGCATAAAGGAGATGAAGGACGCGGACAAGACGCTGTCCTTAAGGGACTTCTGCGTGATATGCCGCGCCAGGCAGAACGTGCTGACTCCCATGGCTGAGACGCTCAGCCGTATAGGCGTGAGCGCGTACGCCGACGGCACGGAAAACAGCTTTCTGGCGATAGAGGTCTCGGTCACGCTGAACGTGCTCAAGGTGCTGGTAAACCGTCATAACGAGGTGGCACTGTTGAGCGCGGCGCGTTCGCCTATGTTCAATATCACCAATTCCGAGCTGGCTCAGGCGCGTATTCGCTGCCCCAAGGGGCTCATCTGGGACGCGTTCGTGTCCGTAAGGGGGGAGTACCCTCAGATCGACCGTATGCTCACGCTTATGGAAGGCTGGCGGGCGATGGCGCCCGCGCTGGGCGTAAGGGCGCTTATCAGGCGCATATTGGAAGACACGGGCTTTTACGTGTTCTGCGGAGCGCTGGAGGAAGGCAGGCGCAGGCAGCTCAACCTGGATCTGCTGTGCAAACGCGCTCAGGATTACGAAAACGACGGAGGATACTCCATCTCGGGCTTTACGAGGCTTATGGATCTGGCCGGCGTCTCTGACGGTGACGGCGCGCACGAGTTGGGTGAAAACGACGACGTGGTGCGCCTGATGACCGCGCACAAAAGCAAGGGACTGGAGTTTAAGGTAGTGTTTGCCGCGCAGCTGGGCAGAAAGTATTCTGCGGGAGCGAGGGACGGCAGCATATTTGCGGACAAAAAGCTGGGCGCGGGGTTTATCCATATGGACGAACGTCTTGGAACGGCCCGGCCCACGCTCGCCACACGGGCGATCAAAACGCTGATGAAGCGCAAGGACAGGGCGGAGGAACTGAGGGTATTATACGTCACTCTGACCCGTGCCCAGAAAAAGCTTATTCTCGTAGGCAGCGTAAAGGACCTGGAAAAAAGCCTGACAGCCTGGAAAATGGGAGCCGCGCACCCTGAAATGTACACTTCGTCGCTTGACATAGCTGCCTCGGCGGCCATGGGCTGTCCCGGAGCGGAGGCGCTGGGCGCTGAGACGGATCCGGGCAAGCCGCGCGTGAACGTGGGAGTGTATTCCGTTTCGCAAGCGCTGTCTGTTTTGTCCGAAAAGACCGCAAATGAGCTGGGAGGCCTGCTTGATGAGGCCGAAGACGTGGCGGCAGATAAGGAAATACTTGCGCGCCTTAACTGGCAGTACCCGTTTTCGCAGCAAAGCGAGCTGCCAGTCAAGCTTTCGGTAACGGGGCTGGAAAGGGAACTGGTAGGAGGCAGCGAGCTGCCGAGGCTCAGGACGGTCCCCCGCTTCCTGTCCGGAGAGGGTGAAGAGATCTATACCCAGCGGGGGACCGCAATGCACCGGGCGCTGCGTCTGTTTGAACTTGAGGCGCTCAGGGATCAACGAAGTGAAGCCGCTATGACGGACGAAGTCCGAAGGCAGCTGGACTCCATGCTGGATAAACAGCTCATCACGCCGGAGGAACGGGAGCTGTGTTCCGAATGGAAGCTGTCGAGCTTCTGGCAGTCCGATACGGGCAAAAGGGCGCTCGCGTCAGATGAGGTCAGGCGGGAGTGGAGCTTCGTTATCCGCCTCGGGCTCAGGGACGCGCTGGGGCTGGACGAAGAAGGCACAGTGCTGGTGCAGGGCACGCTGGACATGTGCTTTGTGGAAGACGGCAAATGGGTCCTGGTGGATTACAAGACCGATCGTGCGGGGGAGGAAGACGAAATACTTACCCGATACGAAAGGCAGCTTAAGCTCTACAGACGCGCGCTTGAAGAGCTGACGGGCAGGGAAGTCAAACATACTTACATCTGCCTTGTGAGCCAAAATAAGCGCATTGAAGTAGAGAAATAACGCTTGTATTATTTACTTTGCGCGGGTATCATATCCTTTGGAGGTGGTGGCGGTGACCGGGTTTGACCGTTTTATACGCCGTGTTACCGTTTGGGTGTGCGGAGTTCTGAGCAAGAGCAGGTTTGACTCGCGGGTAACAGTCTCGGAGGTGCCGCCGCAGGGCAGCCTTATTGTGTGCAACCATACCTCGGTATGGGACTTCGCCCATCTGCTCAGGGCCCTCGCGCCAAGATACGACGAGCGCTTTCTTGCTACGGGAGTACAGTTTGATATGTCCCGCTTAAGGAAATGGCTGTTTCCGCATGGGGGAATAATCCGCAAAAACCAGGGCGCGACAGACGTCAAATGCGTCCGTGAATTGATGAACGCGGTCAAGGAGGGCGGCACGCCTGTGGTGTACGCCCAGGGGATGACCTCATTTGACGGCCGCCCGGGCTGGCGGGCGCTCAGCGGTACCGGTGCGCTGGCAAAGCTCCTAAGGTGCGACGTGTACGCGTGCGTGATCCACGGGGGCTTTATGTCACGACCTCGTTATGTCGCTCCGGCAAAAGGACGCGTAGACATAGAACTCAGGAAAGTGTTCTCCAAAGATGAGACCCTGCAGCTTAAGACCGACGAATTGCAGAAAGGCATAGATTCCGCTATAGACTTTAACGACTGGGACTGGCAGGAAAGGGAAAAGGTGCCCTTCAAGCGCATCCGACTCGTGAAAAACCTGACTCGGGTGCTGTACAAGTGCCCCGCCTGCCTGAGGGAAGGAGAGCTCAGGGAGAGCAGGTATGAGATAACATGCCCCGCCTGCGGCTTTTCCTGCCGCAGGGACGATTTTGGCTTTTTCTACGGGTCAGACGCCTGCCCCCGACGCATGGACGAGTGGACGGACATGGAGATCGCTTCGGCAAGGGAGGAGATCAGCCGTCAGGACTTCATGCTGAAAGAGGAAATGGCCTGCGCAAGCTTTGTGGAGAGCGGCAAAGCCAAGCCCCAACAGCTGGGTTCGGGCACTCTTGTGCTCACCCGCGGCGGCCTGGAATTCAGAGGGGAGGGCGGAAGCGTCAGTATTTCGACCGAGGAATTCATTTTTATGCTGCTGGATGACGGCAGGGCGGTCATGATAAACACACAGGCGGGGTTTTACAGGTTTGACTTCAAGGACCCCAGCATGATGGTCAAATGGTTCTTCTGCCACAGGCTGATAAAGACGGAGGAAGGCAAATGAAGACTCTGCCTTCTCCCTATGGAGAGATTGGCATCCTGTATGAGGACAATCACCTGCTTGCGGCAGTCAAGCCGCCTAATCTGCCTTCTCAGGGAGACAAAAGCGGCGACGCGGACATGCTCAGCCTGCTCAAGGAATATCTGGTAAAGAGTAAAAACAAGCCAGGAGACGCGTACATGGGGCTGGTGCACAGGCTGGACAGGCCGGTGGGCGGGGTGATGGTGTTCGCCAAGACCAGCAAGGCGGCGGGACGCTTGAGCGAACAGTTCCGGCTGCACACGGCGAAAAAACAGTACCTGGCGGTGCTTGAGGGTGAGCTTAATGAAGTCAGAACGCTTGAGAACACGCTGCTGGACAAACAGGGACAGAACGTGAGGATAGTCCCCGAAGGAACGAGCGGGGCGAAGACGGCGCGGCTTACCACATATCCTCTGGCTGTAAAAGATTACCTGACACTGGTCAGGGTAGAACTTGATACGGGGCGCAAGCACCAGATCCGCGTACAGCACGCGCATATAGGCGTTCCGCTGTACGGGGACATGCGCTACGGCCACGGCCGCAGAGGCGAAACGGTGGCGCTGTGGGCGTTCAGGCTCACGCTGACCCACCCGACGCTGAAAAAGGAAATGACGTTTTCCTGCCCGCCGCCAAATATGGGCGTGTGGGAGAAGTTCACAAAGGAGATAAATGCTCAGATTGACAATGAAGACTAAAAGGCTGCTATGCGTGCTTATGGCGCTTATACTGGCTGCCGTGCTTTGCGGCTGCGGTGAGAAAGATCAGGCGGCAAAGACTCAAACTGAAGGCAGACTCAATATCGTGTGCTCACTGTTCCCGCTGTATGACTTTACCCGGGCTATCGCGGGAGAGCGGGCGAACGTTACGCTGATCCTGCCCTACGGCGTGGACAGCCACGACTACGAGCCTTCCGTAGGCGACGCCTTTGCCATAAGCAGGGCTGACCTGTTCATATATACTGACGACGAGTTGGAGACCTGGGTAAAGGGGATCTCGGGCAGCCTGGAGGGTGTAAAAACGCTCAGGTGCGCCGAAAACATACAGCTTGATGCGCTGGCTCAGGAGTGGAAAAGCTTGGAGAACCCTCATTCTGAGGAAGAGGGGCATAGCCACAAATACGACGCCCACATTTGGCTCGATCTGAGCCTTGCCTCTCAGATGTGCGTAAATATCAGGGAAGAGCTCCTCAGGCTGGACAGGGACGGTGAAAAAGTCTATTCCGAGAACTGCGAAGCGTTGGTCAAGCAGTTAAATGAGCTGGACGGGAGCTTTGCCGAGCTGTTCGCCGCCCATCCGGACGCGGTACTGTGTTTCGGTGGGCAATTCGCCTACAGCCACTTTATCAGGCATTACGGAGTGAAGTACTTGAGCGCTTACGACAGCTGCTCCGAGGAAGACGAGCCGTCTCTGGGTCAGGTGATACGAGTGATAGACGGAATGAAACAGAACGGCGCAAAAACCGTGTTCACCGACGAGCACTCGAACGGGGACGTAGCAAAGCAGATATCATCTGAGACAGGGGCTAAGATACGCGTGTTCCATACGCTGGAGAACATCTCCAAGGCGGAAGCGGAGGAAAGCTTCGTTTCAATAATGACCAAAAATTTCAATGCCGTAGCGGAGGCGCTGGGCGGGAACTGAGATGGAAGAAAACGTACTTGTCAGCATTAAAGATGTATCCATGAACTACGGCTCGGGCAGACAGGACGCCATCGAGCACGTTTCCGTGGATATCAAAAAGGGTGAGATACTTGCGCTCGTAGGCTCTAACGGTTCGGGCAAAACTACCCTTATGAAGGGAATGCTCAGGCTCATGCCTTTTTCATGCGGCGAAATGGAGCAGAAGAAGGGGCTTAGAATCGGCTATATGGCCCAATTGCATACACAGGTGAGGGACTTTCCGGCCACTGTCAGGGAGGTAGTGCTCAGCGGCACCCGGCAGGACAGGTTTTTACCTTTCTATACGCGTCAGCAGCGGCGCGATGCTGAAGAGGCCATGGAGCTTACCGAGGTAAAGGACCTTGCGTCCGTCTACCTGGGCGCGCTCAGCGGCGGGCAGATGCAGAGGGTGCTTCTGGCGCGCTGCGTGGCGGGCAAGCCCGAGCTGCTGGTGCTTGACGAGCCCACCAGTGCCCTCGATCCGCGCATGACTCATCAGCTTCAGCATGTGTTTACGAGCCTTCGGGACGAAAAGGGCGTGTCTGTGGTGGTGTCCACCCACGACTGGCACTTCGTGCGAGAACACGCCGATCGGGTGCTGGTGCTGGATCATTCGGTGGAATTCCTGGGAAAGATAAGCGATTGGCAGGGCAGGGAGGACGAGCATACATGCCATCATTGAGTTTATGGGACATACTCTCCAGCCCTCTGACGCTGCGCGCGTTCGTAGTGGGCGGACTGATGAGCGTTAGCCTGGGCGTACTGGGCGTTATACTGGTGTTGAAGCGTTACGCACTGATAGGCCACGGGCTGGGGGAGATAGGTTTTGCCTCCACCGCTGTAGCCGCGCTGATCGGGCTTGGAAACTACTCTCTGGCCGTCTCCATCCCGCTTGTGTGCCTTACCAGCCTGCTTATAATGCTGTTCGACCGCAAAAGCGGAATGGGCGGAGACGTGTTCATAGGCATATTCTCCACAGTGGCGCTAGCGGTAGGCGTGATCGCGGGTCGGTTTACCGATGGTTACAGCGTGGAGACCAGCATGTTCGGTTCCATTATGGGCGTGACCCGTGGCTACATGTGGGCCGTGATAGGCCTGTGCGTCGCACTCGGAAGCGTGTTTGCGCTGCTTTACACACGTCTGTTCGCCGTCACATTTGACGAGACCTACTGCCGCGCCTGCGGAGTGAAAGCGGACAGGTATCAGTTCTTGCTGTCGCTTATGACGTCGGTGGCGGTTGTGATGGGCATGCGCGTGCTGGGCGCCATGATGATCTCCAGCTTTATCATTTTTCCTGCGTTGACTGCCAGAAGGCTGTCCCGTTCTTTTAAGGGGATGATGCTGTTTTCGGCACTGAGCGCCATAGTGTCCTTTACGCTGGGCATGGGGATCAGCGCACTAAGCGAGCTGGGCACCCGTCATCTGCCCGTAGGCGCGTGCGTGGTGATAAGCAGCCTGGCGGTGATGCTTATCTCCATGGCGGTGTCCTCATTCAGAAGAAAAGCTTAAGGTCGGTATATGAACGATAATTTCAGGTTTGAGCTGCTGCACGTATGCAAGCAGACCGGCGCGAGGCGTGGGAGGCTGCACACGCCCCACGGCGTTATAGAGACCCCGGTATATATGCCTGTGGGCACACAGGCCACGGTCAAGACCGTGTCGCCGGAGGAGCTTAAGGAGCTCTCCGCCCAGATAATCCTGTCCAATACCTATCATCTGCACCTGCGCCCCGGCGAGGACCTGGTGGCTGAGGCGGGCGGTCTGCATCGTTTCATGAACTGGGACAGGCCGATACTTACGGATTCCGGCGGGTTCCAGGTGTTCTCACTGGCAAGCCTTAGAAAGATAACTGAAGAGGGCGTGATGTTCGCGTCTCACCTGGACGGGAGCAGGCATTTCTTTTCGCCCGAAGTATCCATTGGCATACAGGAGAAACTGGGCAGCGACATAATGATGCAGTTCGACGTGTGCAGCGCCTACCCCTGTTCCTACGATGACGCGGACAAGGCCATGCGCCGCACGGTCAGGTGGCTCGACAGGTGCGTTAAGGCCTGGAAGCGGCCGGATCAGGCGCTGTTCGGCATAGTACAGGGCGCGTTTTATAAAGACCTGCGCATCGAGTGCGCCAAACAGATGGCCGAGTACGACCTGCCCGGCTACGGCATAGGCGGCTTGAGCGTGGGCGAACCCAAGGAGATAATGTACGACATCCTTGAGGCACTGGATCCCGTCATGCCCCAGAACAAGCCCCGCTATCTTATGGGGGTGGGCTCCCCGGACTGCCTGGTGGAGGGCGTATTGCGCGGAGTGGACATGTTCGACTGCGTGCTGGCCACCCGTGTCGCCCGAAATGGCACCGTGTTCACGCGTTCCGGACGGCTGGTGATAAGGAATGCCGCCTACGCCCGGGATTTCAGGCCTCTTGAGGAGGGCTGCGACTGCTACGCCTGCCGCAACTATTCCCGCGCCTATATCCGCCACCTGCTCAAGGCGGAGGAGATATTCGGCTTAAGGCTGTGCTCCATACACAACTTAAGGTACCTTACCAAGCTGATGGAGGATATTAGGAGCGCGATAGAGCAGGACGCGCTTAAGGACTTCACGGAAGACTTCTATTCCCGCCACGTAAGGGGCAACTGGTAAAAGTCAAGCGATAATAAGGAGGGCATTATGGAATTCGAAAAGCTGATCATGCTGCGCAGAAGCGCGAGGGGCTACGACAGCCCGATAGATGAAGCCACGCTCAAAGAGGCGATAAGCCGCGCCCGCTACGCTCCGTCCTGGAAGAACTCCCAGGAATCCCGTGTGTACGCTGCCGTGACGCCCGAGGCCACAAAGCAGGTATTTGATGCCCTGCCGGACTTTAACAAGAACAGTTCCGCCAAAGCGGCGCTCATCGTGACCACCTTCGTAAAGGGCGTCGCGGGCTTTTATAACGACGGCCGCCCCACGGGCAGCGCGGGGAACTGCTGGGGCGCCTATGATCTGGGCCTGCACGACGCGTATCTGATCCTCGCTTTGCAGGATCTGGGCTACGACAGCCTGATAATGGGCCTCTCCGACGAAAACGCGTTAAGGGAGATATTCGCTATCCCTGAGAACGAGCAGATAATGAGCGTGATCGCCGTTGGCAAGCGCGCGAAACCCGCCGCCACGCCGGTAAGGAACCCGCTGGATGAGACGCTCGTTACCAAGTAAGCGAAGAGAGCCGTGACCCGTCGCATTCGAGGTTTTCGCTCTTGACAAAAAAAGGGGTTATGGGTATAATACAAAAGCTGTGTACCCGTAGCTCAGTTGGATAGAGCGTTGGACTCCGACTCCAAAGGCCGCTGGTTCGAATCCAGTCGGGTACGTAGAAAAGCAGCGCTCCTCGTCTGAGGGGCGCTGCTTTTGTTTTGACTACGCGTTACGGCCTTCAAGGAAGGCTTTCTTGTTGAGCTCCACGAACTTGGGCTTGACCAACTGTTCGATGGCGGAAAGCCAGCTTTCCAGCGCGATCTCGGGCATGTAGCGGCTTAACACGCCCAGCAGCACAGTGTTCTGTGCCTTGTCGCTGCCGCAGGCGCGGGCGAGCTTGAGCGCGTCCACGTCAGCTACACGGCACTTATCTTTCAGTGCGTCGATGGGTTCAGTGGGATATTCCTGCTGGCCGGTTATCACGGTGATGGGGTAGATCTGGGCGGTATTGGTGATGAGCAGGCCGTCCTTTTTGAGCATCTTCAGGTATCTCGCGCCCTCTATGGCCTCGAAGGAGAGGATGAAGTCCGCCTCGCCTTCGCCCACGATGGGGGAGAACACCTTGTCGCCGTATTTCACATAGGTGACCACGCTGCCGCCGCGCTGGGACATGCCGTGGACCTCGCTGAGCTTAACGTCAAAGCCTTTTTCGATCAGCACGTGCCCGATCAGGCGGCTGGCCAGAAGCGTGCCCTGGCCGCCCACGCCGACTATCATTATCGAATTACTCATGTTTACCCTCCCCGATTGCTCCGAAGGCGCACATTTGGCTGCACAGGCCGCAGCCCACGCACTGGGCAGAGTCTATCTCCGCCTTGCCTGAAGCGAACTTGACAGCCGGGCAGCCTATACGCATGCAGGACTTGCAGCCGCGGCATTTGTCGGCGTCCACGCTTAAAGCGGGCTTGGGCTTTACGTATTTGAGCAGCTGGCAGGGCTTGCGGCAGATGATGACGGAAGGCTCTTCGGCAGCCAGCTCTTCCCTTAGTGCGGTCTCGATCTCCTTAAGGTTGCCCGCGTCCACGCTCCTGACACGCTTAATGCCCACCGCTTCGCAGACTTTTTCAAGACTGACCGGCGGCACCTCTTTGAGCTTGAGGGTCAGGCCGGTGGCGGGGTTCTGCTGGTGTCCGGTCATGCCGGTTATGGAGTTGTCGAGTATCAGCACCGTCGATATGCTCCGGTTGTAGGCTATGTCGGTCAGGCCGGTGATGCCGGAATGCAGGAAGGTGGAGTCGCCTATCACGGCCACGGTCTTGCCTGAGGCCTCAGGGCGCACGGTGTTGAAGCCGTGGAGCATGCCTATGCTGGCGCCCATGCACAGCACGCTGTCAACAGCGCTGAGCGGCGCGGCCGCGCCCAGCGTATAGCAGCCGATGTCGCCCGTCACGGTGAGCTTAAGCTTGCTTAGCACGTAAAAGACGCCCCTGTGGGGACAGCCGGCGCACATGACCGGGGGACGGGCGGGCAGAGGCTGGTCGAACTCCGCGCTTTCGGGCAGAGAAAGCCCCAGCGCGGCGCGGATCTTGCTTTGGGAGAGCTCGCCTATGCAACCGAATATGTCTTTTCCGCCGTCCACGCGGATGCCCGCGGCACGGATCTCGGCCTCGAACACGCCGTCCAGCTCTTCAACCACTATCAGTTTATCCACCTTGGCGGCGAAGGCGCGTATCTTTTCCAGCGGCATGGGGAAACTCATGCCGACCTTGAACACGCTGGCGCCGGGGATGGCTTCCTTTATGTACTCATAGCAGGTACCTGAGCACACATAACCCACGCTCGTGTCATTTATCTCCTCAAAGTTCAGAGGGCTGTTCTCTGAGTATTCCTTGAGCTTTTTGAGCCTGTCCTCCACCACAAAGTGGCGCTTGTAGCCGAAACCCGGATTCATCACGTACTTGGAAGGATCCTTCTTGTATTCCTTAAGCGGGAGGTCAGCGCGCTCGTGGAGCTCAACAAGGCTCTGGGAGTGGGCCACGCGGGTGCAGGTCCTCAGCAGCACGGGGGTGTCGAACGCTTCGCTGAGCTCGTAGGCTAGGCAGGTGAAGTCACGGCACTCTTCAGAGTCGGAGGGCTCAAGCATGGGCAGCTTGGCGGCCCGGGCGTAGTGGCGGCTGTCCTGCTCGTTCTGGCTGGAATGCATGGCGGGATCGTCCGCCACGCAGATGACCAGCCCGCCGTTAACGCCCGTGTAGGCGGAAGTGAACAGGGGGTCAGCAGCCACGTTCAGGCCTACGTGCTTCATGGCGGTGAAAGCCCGCGCGCCCGCCAGGGACGCGCCCATGGCGCTTTCAAGGGCGACCTTTTCATTGGGCGCCCACTCGGCGTAAACTTCGCTGAATTCCGCTACCTCCTCGGTTATCTCCGTGGAGGGAGTGCCCGGATAGGAGGAGACGTACTTTACGCCGGCCTCCCAAAGGCCCCGGGCAATGGCCTTGTTGCCAAGTAACAGTTGCTTCATAAGTACCTCGTATTGAAGGAATATGGAAACATCCGCGCCCGTGCGAGGTCATGGGGGCGAGGATCCGGGCTGCTTAATGGGTTATCTGGGTCTTGACCAGGCTTTCTCCGCAGTAGATCTGCCTGAGCTTGGGTTTTTCGATCTTGCCTGTGGCGTTTCTGGGTACCGGCGCGAAAATGATCTTGCGGGGGCGCTTGTACCGGGGCATTTCCATACAGAAGGCGTTGACTTCTTCCTCGGTAAGCGTGTCGCCCTCCTTGACCTCGATTATGGCGGCGGCGATCTCGCCCAGGCGGGAGTCAGGCAGCCCTATCACCGCCACGTCCTTGATGGCGGGATGCGCGCGCAGGAAGTCCTCGATCTGCACGGGGTACAGGTTCTCGCCGCCCGTGATGATGACGTCCTTCTTCCTGTCCACCAGGTAGTAGAAGCCTTCCTCGTCCTGCATGGCCATGTCGCCCGTGAACAGCCAGCCGTCTTTGAGCACTTCGTTGGTAGCGGCCTCGTCATGATAGTAGCATGTCATGACGCCGGGGCCCTTGACGGCCAGTTCGCCGACTTCGCCCTGCGCGACTTCGTTGCGGTCTTCGTCCACGATCTTGACTTCCCAGCCGTAGCCTGCCACGCCTATGGCGCCAACCTTGCGGATATTTTCCACGCCCAGATGCACGCAGCCGGGACCGATGCTCTCGCTCAGGCCGTAGTTGGTGTCGTACTCGTGGTTCGGGAACACACTCTTCCAGCGTTTGATAAGAGAAGGCGGCACAGGCTGCGCGCCGATGTGCATGAGCCGCCAGTGGCTTAAGTCATAATCCTTAAGGTCAACTTTGCCGCTTTCTATGGCGTCAAGTATGTCCTGCGCCCAGGGAACGAGCAGCCACACTATTGAACACTTCTCGCTGGAGGCTGCCGAAAGGATGTTTTTGGGTTTGGCGCCGGTAAGCAGCACTGCCTTGCCGCCGGAGATAAGCGAGCCGAACCAGTGCATTTTCGCGCCTGTATGGTACAGGGGCGGGATGCACAAAAACACGTCGTCCTTGGTCTGACCGTGATGCGCCTGCTCTACCTTAGCGGAGTGGGAAAGGCTTTGATGTTTATGAAGTATCGCCTTGGGGAAGCCGGTGGTGCCGCTGGAAAAGTAGATGGCCGCGTAATCGTCATCTGTAATGGGAACGATGGGATCCAGGCTGGACTCGTTGGAAACCAGGTTGCTGTAACTTTCGGCGAACACCGGACAGCCGTCGCCCACGTAGAACAGCAGCTTGACACGGGGGATACGGTCGGCGATCTCCTCTATGCGCCCGATGAACTCATAGCCGAAAAACAGCGCGTCCGCGTCGCTCAGTTCCAGGCAGTAGCGGATCTCCTCGGCGGTGTAGCGGAAGTTGAGCGGCACCGCCAGCGCGCCGGTCTTAAGCACACCGAAGTATATGGGCAGCCACTCGATGCCGTTCATCATGAGTATAGCGACCTTGTCACCCTTGCCTATGCCTCTGGAAATAAGCAGATTCGCGCAGCGGTTTGCTTTTTCGTTGAACACGCTCCAGGTTATCTCTCTTCTGAAGGCACGGCCCAGGGGGCGCTCGATAAGCTCGTACTCTTTCCAGGTAGTGCGGTGCAGCTCCGTGACCTCCGGATTGAGCTCGACCAGCGCGGTGTCATTGGGATAGAGGGAAGCGTTTCGTCTGAGTAAATCGGTAATGGGCATTGTGGTGTTCCTTTCGTGTTGTGCTGAAAAATCAAAAGCCCCTCGCTTGTGCGAGAGGGCGAATAAGCGCTGTACCACCTCAGTTCGCTCCCTGAAAGGGAGCCTCAAAGGCTGTAACGGGCCGACCCGGTGAAGCCTACTCGCCTTGCGCTTTCAGCCTGCCGCTAAAGGAATGTATTCGCTTTCCGCAGGTCAAGGGCCTTGCACCGGACGGCCCCTCTCTGAATGTACCTGACGGAAGCTACTTGTTTCCCCTCAGCGCGTTTAAAAGGATTTTAGCACTTTGCTTTGCTAAAGTCAAGGGGCAAGTGTTAATTATTTAATAAGCGTGAGATCGATGGTGCGGAAGGGGAAGGACACTGAACCCGGAAGAGCGCCGGGTGACAGAACACATTCAAATGCGCGAGACTCTGCGCTGCCTTACAGGGTCATGACGGGCATGAAAGTGATCGTGCGCAGACGGATGACCAAGCGTGACCGACGTTTTATGCACGGCTGAGCACGTAGCCGCACACAGCCTGAGCGATCAGTTCATGGCCGGCGGAGTTGGGATGGATGCCGTCCTCGCACATGAAGTCTGCGAAATCACGCTGGAACAGGAACTGGCTGCGCAGGTCGAATACCTCTGTATCTGTGGCCAGGGCAGTCTTAAGCGCTTCCAGAGCATACCTTTCCTGCCAACGGTAGATATATTCATACGAGCCCAGGTATTTGAGTATCTTTTCCGCGTCCAAACCATGGGAGATCCATTTTACATATCTTTCCGCAACGACCGGCAGGGGAGTTACGACCAAAGGCTTGAGCCCGCTTTTTCGGGCGAGAGATATAAGCCTGTAAAGCTTTTCGCCAAACTCCTTCAGGGGGATTTTCGCCTCGTGGTAAACGCCGGGGTCTTTGGCAACTTCTTTCCAGTCAAGGTCGGAATCGTTGCCGCCAAGCTCTATCGCCAGCCGGCCGCCGGGCTGTTTTTCGCATTTTTCGAACATTTCAAGGGCGTTGTCTATGGTGCCGCCCACACGAGCCAGATTCTTAAGGCTGTAGCCGAGGCCT
The DNA here is from genome assembly GCA_024684375.1 of Clostridiales bacterium. Classification (GTDB taxonomy): domain Bacteria; phylum Bacillota; class Clostridia; order Christensenellales; family Aristaeellaceae; genus RUG14130. The sequence continues at coordinate 54,087 of JAIKWZ010000008.1, read as the reverse complement.
TTGAGTTTTGAGGCGTAAGTGTCCGGGTAAACGGTGTAGCGGGAGGCTTTGGAATCGTACATAAGCCCCCGGGCGATAGAGTCTCCCAAAATCGTGATCAGTTTTCCCATCAGTCTCTCCTGTCATGCATCACAGCGCTATACAAAAGCAAACAACATGAGCCGCCGATTTGCGTAATGCGCTCATCTTGTGTTCAATATTACATCACACGGCCAGAATTGTCACGCTATTGAGCCGCCCGGGAACTCTACAGAACAAAAAACCGGATCGGAAAAGATTTTTACTTGAAATAGCGCCATTTTAGGGTATAATAGAGCCGGTTCTATTATGGATAGACCTGCCAAAAACCAATTCTACCCACAGTAGAGCACCAAAAGGAGGCCGAAACATGGAAAACGGTCGCGGGGATTGGAGAGACGCCCTGGCAAAAAACCTTGCGGAAGGCCGCAAAAGCGTAGGGCTGACCCAGACTGAGCTGGGCGAAAAAATGAATTATTCCGACAAGTCCGTGTCCAAATGGGAAAGGGGCGAGGGCGTTCCGGATGTAGGTGTACTGATAAAGCTGGGTGAACTGTACGGCAAGACTCCTGACGAGCTGCTGGGCCTGAAACCCGAAACGAAGCATTCTGAAAAGAATCCTCTGTTCCGCCATGCCGCGGTGCTTTTGACCATGGCGGCGATAGTGATGCTGAGCGCACTGGCGGCGTACATACTTATCAGGGCGGTGTTTCCGGCCGCGCGTGGCGCATGGCTCGCATTTATTGTTGCGCTGCCGGTCATGTTCGGGCTGAGCGGCACGGCTTTTCTGGTGTGGAAGGACTATGCCTGGGCTTTCGGCGCGCTTTCAATAGCTCTCTGGACGGCCTGCCTGAGCATACAGCTGTGCTTCGGCAAGCTGAATCCCGCGTTCGTATACGCGGGGGGCGGAGTGCTCCAGCTGGCGGCAATCGCGGCGTGCGGTTTCGTGCTCATACACAGGTCCAGGTGAGCGTACGCACAAGCGTAATACGCGTTGAGATCAACAAAGCGGTTTTGGCGCGGGGCAGGGTTCTGCCACAGCTGCGTCGAATACATAATAGTGGAAAAAACACAATGGAGGGAAACAGATATGCTAATAGGAGCCAGCACTGCATCGGTCTTTGAGAAGCTGGGAATCGACGGGGGCTTTAAAATGTTTCATGACGCGGGCATGAACTGCGTTGATTTCGGCTTTGACTGGTACTGCAACATCTGGAAGTATCGCCGAGGCGACACTGAAGGCAATATTTTTACCTGTTCTCAGGAGGAGATAACAGAATTCTTCCGTCCCTTCAAACAAGCGGCGGACAAATACGGCATTAAGATCCATCAGGCGCACGCGCCTTTCCCGTCATGGATAGACACAAAAATAGAGAACTCCGAAAACACCAACGCATTTGCTTTGGATGCAATAAAAAAGTGCTTCCCGCTGCTCAAGATGATGGACTGCCGTCTGCTCATCGTTCATCCCGCTTTTCCGGGTTACGAAAGCAGGCTTGAGGCGGACGATGAGTGGGATCTGAACATCCGTTTCTATTCCTCGCTCATAGAGGACGCGAAAAAGTACGGCGTGACCGTATGCCTTGAAAACATGTTCGTGAACAAGGGCCGCAAGATATACGCTGCGATCTGCCAGGACCCCATGGAAGCGGCCGCTTACGTGGACGCGCTCAACGACATGGCGGGAGAGACGGTCTTCGGCTTCTGCTACGACACGGGGCATGGGCTGCTGATCGGGCAGGACGTGTATTCTACTCTTAAAGTGCTGGGTGACAGGGTCGTCGCGCTGCACGTACACGACAACGACGGAATGGACGACCGCCACGTGGCGCCGTATATGGGCATACTGGACTGGGAAAGGTTCATCAAGGGTCTGCGCGCTATAAACTATAAGGGCGCAATGACTCTTGAGATAGGCACGATGCAGTGGCTTTATCCCGCAGAGCTGATGACAGACGCCTACCGCCTGTCCGCGAAAGTAGCCGAGTATTTCGCAAAAAAGGCGGAGGAGCCAGAAGCGTAAACCGGGTACGCGCCGGATGGTAAATAAACTCTCAAAAGCCTGCGTAAACTGTTGAAATAATAGTGCGTGTTGTGATATAATTGCAACACGCAACTATTTTGACTATAAACACGGCGCAGGGCGGACTTTCCGGGCGGAAGGCCGCCGGGGAAGGGAGCTGTATCCTTCCCGGGAATAAGGAGAACATATGCTCAAGCGTTTCATAGCTTACTACAGACCCCACAGGAAGATGCTGGTGATGGACCTGCTGGCCAGCCTGATGATCTCAGTGATCGGCATGGTGTACCCTGTGATCACCCGCAACATGCTGAACACCTACATCCCCGAAAAGATGTACACCACCATAGTCATCGCGGGGCTGGTGGTGCTGGCGCTGTACGCGGTCAGGATGTTGCTCAGGTTCTTCGTGCAGTATTACGGCCATCTGATAGGCGTGGGGATGCAGAGCCAGATGCGGCGCGACCTGTTCGCGCACCTGGAGAAGCTGCCTTTCACGTACTACGACAACCATGAGACCGGCCGCATAATGGCCCGCATGACCGGCGACCTGTTCGAAGTGTGCGAGCTAGCGCACCACGGCCCGGAAAACCTGCTCATAAGCAGCGTCATGATAATCCTGTCCTTCAGTTACCTGATGAGCATCAACCCGTTTCTGACGCTGATAGTGTTCGCCTGCGTACCGCTTTTGGTGTTTGTGACGCTGCATTTCCGCAAGCCCATGCGCAAGGCATTCGACGCCCGGCGCAAGTCTAACGCCACTATAAACGCGGCGGTCGAGAGCTCAGTTACGGGCATAAGAGTCACCAAAGCGTATACCAACAGCCAGCTTGAGATAGAGAAGTTTGCCGTGGGCGATAAGGAATTCGTAGCGGCCAGCAAGGCGACGTACAACGCCATGGCCAAATTTTTCTCCTCCACCAGTTTCGTGACGGACGTGTTCAACGTGATAATCCTTATCGCGGGCGGCCTGTTCCTGTATGCGGACAAGATCACCTTCGGCGATTACTCAACGTTTATCGTGTCGGTAAACCTGTTTATCAGCCCGGTGAATACGCTTATCAACTTCATGGAGCAGTTCCAAAACGGCGTGAGCGGTTTCAAGCGATTCCTGGAGGTGATGGACGAGCAGCCCGAAAGCGATCGTCCGGACGCGAAGGAGCTTGACGATGTGAGGGGCGAGATCGAGTTCAACCACGTCACTTACTCCTATGACGAGACCCAGCCGGTACTCAACGACGTGACGCTTAAGCTCCCGGTCGGCAAAAAGCTGGCGCTGGTAGGCCCCAGCGGCGGCGGCAAGACCACCATTTGTCACCTGCTTCCCAATTTCTACAAATTGAGGGATGATTGCGGCAGTATACTGATCGACGGGCAAGACATACGCGAGCTCACGCTGGAATCCGTGCGCAGGAACATAGGCATAGTGCAGCAGGATGTGTTCCTGTTCGTGGGCACGATTAAGGAGAATATACTTTACGGCCGCCCCGGGGCAACTGACGAGGAGATCCAAGAGGCTGCCAGGCGCGCGAACATCCACGACTATATCATGACGCTTGACAAAGGCTATGATACGGAGATAGGCGAAAGGGGCGTAAAGCTTTCCGGCGGCCAGAAACAGCGCCTGTCCATCGCACGAGTGTTCTTAAAGAACCCTGCCATACTTATACTTGACGAAGCGACCAGCGCGCTGGACAACACCACGGAGGTGCTCATCCAGCAGTCCCTCGATGAACTGTGCAAGGGCAGGACCACTTTGGTGGTGGCGCACCGCCTGTCCACTATAAGGAACGCCGACGAGATCGCGGTGATACTGGGCGGCAAGGTGACCGAGCAGGGCACCCATGAGGAGCTTATGGCCAAAGACGGCACGTACAAAAAGCTCTATTCTCTCCAGTTCCGTGAGAATGATCTGTTCGAGTAAAGCGATACAGCGAAACAAAAAGCCCGGGGTCATGCCCCGGGCTTTGCTTTGGCTGGTGTTACAGATCCATGAATTCCTTTTCGCCGCGGGTATAAAGGTGCCGGTTAAGCAGAGCGCACAGGGCGAGAGGCAGTACGAAAAGGAAGGGCACGGCGTTAAAACTGTTCCTCAGGAAGTAGGCGCCCACGCTCTCCGCCAGCACCAGCGCCCAGGCGGAAAACATGGTGATGGCCACAGATGCGGACTGTTTGATCGGTACTGCCTCGTTGGTCCAGTCCAGCAGAGGCTTTTTAAGCCCCATGTACAGTCCCATGGCTGAAGTGTATGCCACAAGGCTGACACCGTAGATGACATTGACGACACCTTCCCACATGTTCAGCCCCATCAGCGCGCTGATTATCGCGCAGCAGGGTATAACCGCAGGCAGGTTGAGGATCAAATGCAGACCCTGCTTGGCGTTGAATATCTGTTTGGAAGTGATGGGCATGCACTTGAGCAGCCACAGTGAGTTGCCTTCAAGTGAAATCGAAGGAGCCGTTATCACGTTCATCGAGCCCATGAAACCCGCGGCCACGGCCGGGACGAACGCCAGCAGGTTTTTGAACTCGGGGGGCAGGGAGCCGAGCAGTGTAGCCAGGCCTGTCTTAAGGAAATCGAAGCGTATCAGCGCATACACGCACAGCGCCAGGGATAACAGTATCCCAAGCCCGCAGTTGAGCACGTAAGCGGGGGTCTGGAAAAAGCGCACGAACTCCCGCCTGAGCAGCGCGGCGGCGACGCCTTTCTGCTTCATGGGCCGCTCTACGTAAGCGACTTTTTTTACGCCCTTGTTGGTGAACGCGATCTTGCCGAAGTGGCGGCTCAGAAGCAGTACCGTGAGCGCCATAAGTATCACGGACGTTCCGGCGAGCAGCAGGAAGCCCCACAGGTTTCCGGTAAACGCCTGGGACACCCACATAACGGGCTTCGCCTTGCCGCTCACGCTTTCACCAATAAATGCAGCGTTTGTGGCGATAGCCTGCAAAAAGCTGTTGAGCCTGAAATAGATAAAGTAGTACAGCGCGAGCAGTATAAGGCTTACCAGTATGGTGGTCAGGCTTTTGTGGCGGGCGCGGACCACCACCAGCCCCACCAGGAAGCCCAGCAGGCTGGTCAGCACCAGCGCGAGCAGCCCTATCCAGAGCAGGTCAACGACCTGCAGCAGCAGATACCATTTTACGCCGGCCCTTATGGCGTACACGACTATGGCGGGCACCAGCGCCATGCACTCAAACAGGAAACCTGACAGGAACACGGCGATCAGCCGCACCGAGAGGATCGTGGCCGGGGGAATGGGCATGGCCATGAGAAACTCGTTGTCTTTCGCGCTGTAGAGTATGGAGTAAGCGGAAAACACGCTTCCAACCACGCTCACCACCAGCGCGATGGCAGCCATCATCATGAAGTATACCCAGTCCAGCTCCAGGGGCAGAAACGCGTCCGCGAACAGGAAGCTCATGCCCACGAAAGAAAACGATATGCTGACGGTGAGCACGGCGAACAGGATGACAAAACCCTTCGTGCCGGTCTTTTTCTTGCTCTTGCGGCTGCGGGGGGTGTAGACCTCCTTCAGCTCCATCAGCTGCTTTTTGAGCAGTGCTTTAAACATTCTGCGTCTCACCCTCCATTTCAAGGAACACGCTTTCCAGACCCGCGTCGCCGGCGATCTCTTCCATTGAACCGTTTTTGATGAGCTTGCCCTGCCGGATTATGGCGACTTCGTCGCAGAGTTTCTGCGCGACTTCCAGCACGTGCGTGGAGAAGAAGATCGCGCCGCCTTTGTCACAGATCTCACGCATAAGCCCTTTCAGCAGGTGGGAGGCGATAGGGTCGAGCCCCACGAAAGGCTCGTCCATCATCACCAGCTTAGGTTCTCTTATCAGCACGCTGATGATGGCCAGCTTCTGCTTCATGCCGTGGGAGTAGGAAGAAACGCTCTGTGCCAGGCTGTCCCGGAGCTCGAACATCTCGGAATACTTGTCTATTCGCTTCTGGCGCGTAGAAGCGTCTATGCCGTAAATGTCGGATATAAAATTCAGGAACTGGATCCCTGTCATAAAGCCGTAGATATCCGGATTGTCGGGCAAAAACGCAGTCTGACTTTTGCAGAAAATGGGATCCTTCTTTATGGACACACCCGCGATCTCGATTTCGCCGTTTTCAAAATTCAGTATGCCCGCGCAGCTTTTGAGGGTGGTGGTTTTGCCCGCCCCGTTATGGCCTATAAAGCCGTAAATGACCCCGGGCCTGATGCGAAGGGACAGGTCGTCCACCGCTTTTTTGCTGCCGTAGATCTTAGTGAGATGTGAAATGTTCAGCATATGTCCTCCATAATCATTATGATATCATAATAATATCACATTCTGAGTGTATTGTCAATAGATGTTCAAAAAAATGGCCGCACAAGAGCGGTTGAATGAGAAGAGAAGAGATGTGAGTGAACGATCGGAAAAGAGTGCGTATATGACACGGCGGTGAAAATCCCCGGACAGGGCTTGCCCTGCCCGGGGGAGAATGCTTATTTCGCGTATGGCGCGTCGTCTGAGAACAGCAGCGTCTGAGTATCAACGCCCGCGATGCCGTCGGCCTTCAGCCCTGCCTTCTGCTGGAACTTCTGCACGGCGGTCTTGGTGCCGTTGCCGTAAATACCGTCGATCTTTCCGCTCAGGTAGCCAAGGTCGCTCAGGCGGGTCTGCAGCCGGATGACGTTTTCGCCGGTGGAGCCTTTCTGCAGGCTGACATAAGGTACAGGGGTCGGCGTGGCGCCGGGACCGGGGGTGGGAGTGGCTTCAAGGATAAGCTCCACACGCTCCTGCTTGATTATGGCGTCAAGCTGGCCGGTATTGGTGGAGGCTTTAAGCGCCTCGACCGTCATGCGCACCTGGCTCCAACGGGCGTCGCTTTGGCTTTCCTTCTGGGTCGCGGTCTGCGTGTTGTCGCTCATCGCCAGAGCGTCATTGGCCAGGCAGTTGTTGATGCTTTCCTGTATCGCTTTAAGAGCGTCGATAAAGCGCCTGTCGTTCCGCTGCGGATTGGCCGGCATAAGGCTGTCCAGTTCTTCCAGATCCGCGGTCATCTTCTCCCTGAGGGAGACATAGGTGGTCATGTCGCTGGGGTTGTACGAGGCAAGCATGCTGCGGCGGTAAGCCTGACCTACCCTCTGCTCCATACGGGCCACACCCTCGTTCCACAGGTCGTAGCTGACTTCGTCAACGGGTGCCGAGTTCATGCTGGAACGCAGGTTGCCCAGCAGAGCCACCGCTCCCAGCGCCAGCAGCACGGCGATAAGTGCGACGAGCACATAGCGAAGGTACTTGAGGCGCTTTTCTCTGCGCAGGTCGTCAAGCAGTGTCTCGTCGGTGTACTCCGCGTCGTCGCCGTACAGAGGTTCGTCTTCAGACTCTTCGCTCAGCGATGCGGCCGCAGGCTTGCTCTTTTTCTGCTTGGACTTGGACTGTTTCGCTTTCCGGGCCTTCGCCTTTTTGCGCTTTTTGGGCTTGGACTCGTCCTCAAAATCGTCAGTATCGGCATTGGTATCTTCTTCAGGCAACTCGTCAAAGTCAGACTCAAAATCCTCGTCACGGGAGGGCTTGGAGCGTTTTTTTAGCTTGATAGCAGGGATGTCGTCCTCTGCTTCGTCAATAGCCTGCAAGCGGCCGGCCATAAAGGCGTGAATATCGTCGCTGATGCCGGCGGGCGGAGCGAACTCGACATCCTCGTGGAGAAGGCTTAATCGTTCCTCGTCGGTTATCTCGTCTATGGGCGTATCCTTGACGGGCGGCTCGTCAGCCTCGTCCACGTCTTCATTTTCGGAGCGCTGGTTTCCGGAAAAGAATGAAAACAGGGAAGGCTTCTTTCCTTTCTTGGGAGCCTGAACCTCTTCGTCAGGCTGCTCCTCCTCTTCCTCTGGGGGAAACTCCTGCTTTTTCTGACTGTCGAACAGAGGTTCGCGGTCGTCGTCTTCCCCGTAGCCGGTGATGCCCGCTCCCTTTACTGCTCTGTAGGCGCTGTCCTCGTCGGAAGGCAGCCGGCCTGATGAAGAACTCTCAACGGTGTCGTCCCGGGAGTAATGGTTGACGTAGGAGGAATTGACCCTGACCGCCTGGCCGGGCTTAATGCGTGTCTGTGCGCCGGTGTAACCGCGGCTGGAGTCAAAACGGCTTTCACCGACCGTCATGCCGCAGAATGGACAGATCTGGGCGTCACTTTTTAAGCTCTTTCCGCAATTGGAGCAGAACATATGAGCCTCCTAATCAGAAAACGAATAAACCTCCACCGCGCTGCTGGCGCTCAGCGGCACACTTTGAGGCGTGGGTCTCAGCGTCGGCAGCATGAAGGAAAACATTATATACATGCATACCGCCGCCACAACGGAATACACCACGCGGGCGGGCAGAAGCAGGTTCTGACGCGTCCACACGCGGTAAATGCCGTAGGGGGGCAGCAGCATGCAAAAAATAAGGTCTATAATGAAAGACTTAAGCTGCTGCCTGTCCCGGTTTATGGCGTTGTCACTGACGGGGCGTGAATACGATACGCCGCGTCGGTTGCCCCGCTTGCGGGAGCGGGTAAATGAATCTGCGGAACTGGATCTTGTAGGCATTATTCTCGCCTCTCAGCCGGCGTTCGGTCACATAATCGTACAGTTTATTATATAACTGTGACGGGAATATGTCAAGTTTTGGGGCTAATCCGCCAGATTGGACTCGTAGTCAAACAGCTCGTTTAGGCTCACGACCCGGTATGAATTGTCGTAAAGATACCTGATCACGTCCACTATGCGGCTGGCCTTGACGCTGTTTATGTCGAAATTGATAACCTGCCCGGGTGAGACCTGGTCAAAGCTGCGCGGCTCGTTAAGTGACCAGCGGCAGATGCCCTTGTAACCCCGCAGGGACATAAATGAGCTGAGCCTCTGATCTCTGTCGTCGTCAAAATTATCCGTGCGCAGGAAGTGGAACACATACCCGGGGGCGATGATGTTCATCAGAGTGGCAGGGGCATCCAGCTCGTCCGCCAGCGCTTCATCGGGAAGTGAGGAGAGCACGCCCGCGTTCATGCCCCGTGACTCGATCTCGTGGCCGCTCAGATACGCGATGGAGACGCTTTCGGCAAGTGTCTGGATCTCTTCCCCTTTCATGAAGAAGGTGACGCGCGCACCCAGGGACGAGCATGCGTCAAGCAAGGTGCTTATGGCCTTTGCGTCAGCGTTTTGAACAGTAACGGCGACCACTTTTTCCTGGGTGTTGGCAGAGAAAAACACGGGAAGCAGGCCATCCCCTTCGCTCTGGGGACGCAGAGGAGGAGTGGGGGTGGGAGTGACGGGCGCATAAGGATTGCCGTAAAGGTCTGTGATCAGTACGGGGGTATCGGGGCTGTCTTTTTTCAGGGCGTCTTTTATGATAAGCACCGCGAAAATGATTATGGCGATTATCAGCGTGGCTGTTATCAGGGCGCCGGGATTGAAGCGTACTTTCCGCCCGCCGGAGCGCATGGGCAGGGTCTCAAATTCTTCCTGTCGAGGCATTTGTTCACCTTTGTTTCAGATTATTGTGGAGGCATAAACACAATCCCCTCAAAGCGATATAATAGCGCGATGAGAGGGATATGTCAAGCATGTTTGGGCTCAAACGGCATTTAAGTGGAGGAAAAGCCACAAAAGACCACAAAAAAACGGATAAAGTGGGAAAGAAGACGGGCATAAGCCGCGTCAAAACGCATTTCAGCGCGTCCAGCGTCCGGATGCGCCGCAGGGCAGCACGCCGCCGGACTCTATGGGCAAGCCTACCTCGTCCGCTTCCACGTGTCCGCCAAAGCGCTTTGATACGGTGAGCCGCAGCATGTTGGACAGTACAGCGGGCTGAAGGCCGGTGGTGTAGCTGTTTATCAGCATGAACAGCGGCGCGTCGCTCAAAACCTGCGTGCACAGCTCGACCAGGGGGTACAACTCGTCTTCCAGTTTCCATATCTCTCCGGAAGGACCGCGGCCATAGGAAGGCGGATCCATAAGCAGCGCGTCGTACCTGCGCCCGCGGCGGATCTCCCGCTGCACGAACTTGACCGCGTCGTCTATTATCCAGCGCACCTGTGTCTCGTCTATCGAGCAGGACCTGCGGTTTTCTCCTGCCCAGGTCACCATGCCCTTCGCCGCGTCCACGTGGGTGACGAGAGCGCCCTGCTTCGCCAGGGCACAGGTGGCGCCGCCGGTGTAGCCAAACAGGTTAAGCACGCTTATCTGGCGGCTGCCGGCCTTTACGAGCCCACGCATCCAGTCCCAGTTGACTGCTTGCTCGGGAAACAGTCCCGTATGCTTGAAACCCGTGGGGCGCACGATAAAGCTCAGATCGGAGTATCTGAGCGTCCAGCTGTCCGGCAGAGGCTGGCGCTTTTCCCACTCGCCTCCGCCTTTGGCGGAACGGTGGTATACGGCGTGCGCAGCCTCCCAGAGTTCGGGCCTCTGCTTCGGCCAGATCACCTGAGGATCCGGGCGGGACAGGATCTTCCCCGCCCAGGATTCCAGCTTCATGCCGTCGCCCGTGTCCAGTACCCGGTAGTCCGACCATTTATCTGCCAGATACATGCTTATACCTCTTCAGGCAGCACGCGCATCGCCTTGGCAAAGTCAGCGTCGTTCAGATTAATGTACCTTAGCACGAAGGAAAGCGTCACGGGCGCATCCAGCCGTAGACGGTATTTCTCCTGAGGCTCGGGCCCGCAGGAATTGGAGCCTATGCCGCCCTGTCTCCAGTCCACGCACAGGGTGATGTCGTCGGAGTATTCCAGTTCGGGAGTGTGGGTGGCCTTTTCAAGCGCCTCCTGGGTGTAGTTATGGGCGGAGAAGCTGAAGCCCTCGCCGTCGGCTTCCTCGCTTATCAGCATGAGGCCCGCACCCTTCTCGTCAGTAAGTGCCAGCGCCCGCGTGTCCGCGTGAGAGCCGTTTTCCTGGGGACGGATATAAGGCTCATGCGTTTCTTCCACATCCATTTGCCATATGCCCGCGTGGGCGAAGGCTTTGAGGTCAGGATAGCTTTCGTTCGGACCAAGGCCGTACCACGTGAGGTGCTCGAACTGCCCCGGGATCACGGCTTTAAGCCCGACCCTCGCCAGATAGGGCAGAGAAGCGACCAGACCGGTAAATGTGGTTTTTACGCGGATATCGGCGTTGGGGAACACCGTCCAGCAGGTCTCAGCCCGAATGAGGGGGAGCGTGTTTACTCCTGCCAGTTCGTGGCATGCTTTGGCTACTGCCGCGCCGCCTGCAGTTTTAAGCTCGAAGGAGCGCAGCTTTATGAACAGGTGATCCAGACGGTATTTCTGCCACTCTTTGAATATGCGGTGGTCGTTGTCGGTCATTGCGCGCATGAAATTGGGCAGGAAGGGCTGGGTCAGGAGCTCTTCGCCTGCCTTTTCAAAGTAAACCAACTGCCCGAGCCGCATATCGAAGCGCACCGTGAAATCGCTTCCGGTGACCGTGCCGTCTTCGATAGACAACTCGCCCATATCAGCCAGCGCTATAAAGTACTTGCTGGCTTTTCCGGGAAGCTTGAGCTGGCTGTGAGCCACCTCGTGCCCGGCGGGAGCGTAGAGGGTATCATACGCCTGACAGACCCGTATGTCCAGCAGGTTCTCCCCGTCCTTGGGAATGTCAAGCGGAAGTTTCACGAGGCAGGTATCAAGAGGCTTGATGCCGCTCAGGTCAAGCTCGCACTGGGAGCACACTATACCGTCCTTGAGCACGCGCGCGGCAGCTCGGTAGCTGTCAAGGCTCATGAAGCTCAGGCGGTTTTGTATCTCCAACTCGCCGTCTTTAAGAGCAAATTTGACAGGTTCATAAGCTTGCTTGACTGCCCACATCCCTGTGTGGGGAGTGCGGTCGGGATAGTTGAGCGCGTCCACGCAGAAATTAGAGTCATTGGGATAGTCCCCGAAATCACCGCCGTACGCCCAGTAAGGTTCGCCCTCTTGAGTGAATACCTCAATGCCATGGTCGACCCATTCCCAGATGCAGCCGCCGATCAGCCGGGGATACTTGTAAATCGCGTCCCAATACTCCGGCAGGCTGCCTGGGCCAAGACCCATGGCGTGACCGTATTCACACATGAAGTAGGGGCGGGGCTCATCGTCGGCTTTGCCCTGGCTGATAACTTCCTCGACCGGGGGATACATCGTGGAGATCACATCTGTTGCGTGATGTCCCTGGCGGTCGCCCTCGTAATGCACGGGCCGGGTGGGATCCAGAGCCTTTATGCAAGCGTACATTTTTTCGTGGTTGCTGCCGTAATAGCTTTCGTTGCCCAGGGACCAGAATATGATGGAGGGATGGTTGAAATCCCGTTTTACCATGCGATATGCCCGGTCAATGTACTGCTTTTCCCATTCAGGAGAGTCGGAGAAGTGGAAAGCGATGCTCTTGTCGCCGGTAGTCCAGCCTCCGTGCATGGCGCCGTGGCATTCCAGGTCTGTCTCGTCCACTACGTAAAGGCCGTACTCGTCGCACAGTTCCAGCCAACGGGGGTCGTTGGGATAGTGGCTGGTGCGCACACAGTTCACGTTCATCTGCTTCATGAGCTGAACGTCCCTTGTCAGAGCTGAGATCGGTGTAACGTGCCCCAGCCGATGATGGGTGTCGTGACGGTTCACGCCCTTAAGCTTGACGGATATGCCGTTTATGAAAAGACCGTCTGGCCTTAATTCCACAGTCTTGAAACCAACGAACACCATTGCGCATTCGGTCTCACGCCCGTTTTCAAGGGCAGACACGTACAGCCGGTAACGGTTGGGTGTCTCAGCTGTCCACTTTTTAACGGAGGGGATGGTCAGTGTCCACTGGCCGTCAGCGCTTTCGCATTCGGCGATGAGCGCTTCGTCATCGAACAGCCTGAAGCGGGCATTGCCGCCGCGTACCGGTGCGTTCACACTGAGACGACCGTCCGAATATTCGTTTACAAGTGTGGCGACGGCATTTATATCCTGAATACGGCATTCAGGGCGGCACAGCAGGTACACGTCACGGAAGATGCCGCTTAAACGCCAGCAGTCCTGATCCTCAAGATATGTGGAGTCGCTCCACTTGCGCACCACCACGATCAGCTCGTTTTCCCCAGCCTTTGCCAGATTGCTGATGTCAAACTCAGCAGGCATGTGCGCCAGCTTGCTGAAGCCCACGAATCTGCCGTTCACATAGGCGAAGAAAGCGCCGTTTACTCCTTCAAAATCAAGAAATACGCTGTTTTGCGCTTCTGATGCGGAAAGCGAAAAAAGCCTGCGGTAAACGCCGGCGGGATTGTCGTCGGGTACGAAGGGCGGGTCAAGGGGAATAGGATAGACAACGTTGGTGTAGTCGGGGATGTCCCAGCCCTGCATCTGCCACGAAGAGGGCACGTCGATCCTTTCCCAGTCGGAAATACAGTCGGACGTCATAGGCTCCGGCACATCGCCGCAGGGATAGTACTTGAAGTCCCATACGCCGTTCAGGGATCTGTACATGGGGTCAAACATTCGCTGCCCTGCTTTAGCGCCTTCAAAACAGGGATAGGGGATAAATGAAGCCCTCGGTTCCAGCTTGTTTATGGATGTGATGGAAGGATCCTGCCAGGGACACGCGCTCATAGGCACCTCCGGTCGAATTTCATAATAAAGGGCTGCCGTGCGAAGAAAGCGTACAACAGCCCCAAATAACGGGTCGTAAACAGTTTGTCAGCAGTAGCCCCAGGCTTTCAAGACCGGGTGGACGGTCCACTTTGGTGTGGGAGCAGGTGTGACGCCGGGGTAGGGGGTCGGATCAGGAGTGGGCTCGGCAGTCACCTTTTCCCGGTACTTGGCGGGGGCCTCAGGGTCGGTCGGATCGTAGTTGTGGCTGATGAGGGGGCTGTGACGCAGCTGCTCTATCAGCGCTTCGTCCCTTATGCCGGAAGTAAACACGTGGATGGGAGTGCCTTCCGGGCAGTTGGTATAGATCCAGTATGCGTCTCCGGTAGCCAGACGTATGCAGCCGCTGGAAGCGTTTTTGCCCAGATTCTCGTAGTACCGCACCTTGAGGCGGTTGATCTTGGCCTCGTAGTAGCAGGGGGAGTGGAACAGGTACGGGCCGGAGATTCGGCTGGCGTACTGTGCGTAAGTGCCGTTGCCCATCTGCTTCCAGCGGTATTTGTCGCCGATCTTGTACCAGCCGTCCTCTACCTTGTCGCAGTGCCCGGTCGAGCACAGAAACTGCTTTACGACCAGGTCATACAGCCCGGTCTCGCCAACTGTGTATATGGTGACGACCTGCTGGGACTTGTCCACCGCGATCTCGTACTTATGGCCCAGTTTCACGGGCTTGGGCGTGGGAGTGGGTACCGGTGTGGGCGTCGGTACGGGTGTGGGTGTAGGCACAGGCGTGGGAGTGGCGGTCACAATGGGGCCGGGAGTCGGCGTGGATTCATTGGACAGCGTTTGCTGTACTGCCTCAAGGGTCTGAGAGGGCTGAGGGGAGTCAGTAGCGGGAACGTCGTTGAATACCACAGGCTGGGGCACTTCGGCCTGGCTGTTATCGCCGCCGGAAAGGCTTCCCCACACCAATAGGCCAACTATCAGTACGCCCACTGCCGCCAGAGCGGCATACAGGACGGTATTATTCTGTTTTTTGCGCTTGTGCGCCTTCTTTTTGCCGGACGCGGCCGGAACGGGTCTGCTCATAATCGCCTCCGATAATACTCTAGCATAATTATACACCCCCATAGCGCAATATGCAAGCGCGAACGGGGGCGTAAAGAAGATTTAAGATTAGTGCGTGTCAGGAACATCTGCGCTTTGAGAATGCCGATTTCATTCTTGGACCAACGAACGGAAGCAAGCACCCGAAGGCGTGATAAATGTACGGAATGCCGCGCCATGCGATGCAGACAGCGCTATGAAGCGGGAGAGGAACGGGCCGTCATTCCCGTTAGTAGCTCGCGGCAACGCTTGCAGGGCATTATGAAGTGCGTTTCAGTCTAAGAGAATACAAAAAACAGCGCCTCCCGTTTGGGAAGCGCTGATACTGTATTGTTTATTTCGCGGGGAACAGGAAGCGGCCGACAGCGCCCAGATGGTTGCGGAACCAGTCCAGATTGAAAGAGCCGCCGGAGGAACGCGCGCCTGCTTCAACGATCCTGAGCACCACCACAGCCAGCGCTATAAGCAGCACGACCGCGGCAACGCCTTTTAAGATGCTCAGCAGATTCTGGCCGAAACCGACGTCGTCATCGTCATCGTCATCCTCGTCCTCATCGTCATCGTAAAGCTCATCTTCTTCATCCTCGACGAAGTCGTAGTCTTCCTCGTCGTCATCATCCTCATCTTCGTCTTCCTCGTCGTCATCATCTTCATCGTCTTCGTCATCGTCATCGTAACGGGAAGCCTTAGCCTTGCGCTTGGAGGGCTTTACGTCTTCCTCGTCGTCATCCTCGTCTTCATCTTCGTCGTCTTCGTCTTCGTCATCGTAACGGGAAGTCTTGGCCTTGCGCTTGGAGGGCTTTACATCTTCCTCGTCGTCCTCATCTTCGTCGTCATCCTCATCGTCTTCGTCGTCTTCGTCGTCTTCATCGTCATCGACAGCCTTGCGGCGGGAGAACAAGCCGCGCTTCCGGGGCTTTACTTCCTCTTCATCATCGTCATCCTCGTCCTCGTCGTCACTGTCTTCATCTTCGTCGTCTTCCTCGTCGTCATCATCGTCATCATCAGCCTTGCGGCGGGAGAACAAGCCGCGCTTCCGGGGCTTTATTTCCTCTTCATCCTCGTCCTCGTCATCTTCGTCATCCTCGTCTTCATCCTCGTCTTCCTCGTCATCATCAGCCTTGCGGCGGGAGAACAAGCCGCGTTTCCGTGGTTTTACTTCCTCTTCATCCTCGTCCTCGTCATCTTCTTCATCCCCGTCTTCATCCTCGTCTTCCTCGTCATCATCAGCCTTGCGGCGGGAGAAGAAGCCGCGCTTTTCGGCAGGCTTTATTTTTTCGCTTTCTTCGTCATCATTCTCCGCTTCGGCCTCTTCAACGGCGTTTTGAGAGACTGAAGGCGCTGCGTCAGAGGCTCCGGCGAAAGCTACGCCTTCGTCTTCATCGTTTTCGGTGTCCTGGCGGAGGAGAAACGCGGGTCTATTGCCTGCCCCTTTTTTTTTTACGGGCTCGTCCTCGTCGTCATCTTCATCGTCATCTTCGTCTTCATCCTCGTCGTCATCTTCATCAGCTTCGTCTTCTTCATCGCGGGATTTCTTGCTCCTGAAGAACGAGAACAGCCCGCCCCTCTTTCTGGGAGCTTCATCCTCATCCTCTTCGTCCTCATCGTCATCTTCATCGTCTTCGTCAAGCTCATCAGGTTTGACGGAGGGACGAGAGAACGTCTTGGTTTCCCCGTCGCTGTTTTCCTGATCCTTGAGCGCCTGAGCTATCTCATCCGGAGTCAGCTTGTCGACGCGCTTGAACATCTTCGTGGGGCGGCCGTCGTCGGGCGCTTCCTCGGTTTTTGCAGCCTGGCCGACCTTCTGTTCCTTTTCGGCGGCCTGCTGCTGGAGCAGCCTTCTTTCCCTGTGAGTAAGTACCTTTTCGCCGCCTAATACTTCATTGCCGATGATCGCCATCGCTTCGTCCTCCCTGGTCGTGGTGTGCTTCACTGCTGAAGCGGGCCGTTCTGCCGCGGGCGCGTCCCCGCCGTCCCAGCTCATATCTTTGTTGTCATCCGTGTCAGGTATATCTTCTGTGGAGAAAGGATCGTCCGACTCCTCGGGGTCAAACTCCTGAGAGGGACGCCTGCGCTTAAAGCCGCCAAACAGCTTTCTGAAGGCGCGTCCAAGGTTCAGGCCGCCCTCTTCGTCGGCGGGATGGATCTCAGTCTCCTCGGAGTCCGGCGCTTCATCCGCATCGTCCAGCACCTCGTCATGCCCGAATTCAGGCTCGCCGATCTCTTCCTCAAAATCTCCCTCCGGAGCCCGGTCCTCAAAAGAGACTCCGGTCTGTTTGCTGTGGAAAGCCTTTATGGAAGGCTGGGAGTCCTCCTCAGCAGACTGTGAAGGTTCGACGTCATCAGGGGCTTCGTTTTCGGACTGAGCCGCTTCGTCATCGTCAGGTTCACCCTCATCCTCTTCGGGGGCGCTTTCAAAGTCCTCGTCAAAGTCCTCAGCCTGTGGTCCGCCGCCTTTTTTGAAGCGACCGAACAGCCCCTTTACCCTGCCGAAGATATTGACTTCGTCTTCTTCGCCAGCTTCGTCAGCAGACGGTTCTTCCGCAGGTTCAGCATCAGGAGAGTCTTCCTCGTCGCTGGCCGCGTCAGCGGCCGGAGCTTCTTCGTCATCGTCGGCAGCAAACTTTTCCTTGACTTTGCCAAACCATTTTCCGACTATCCTGCCCGCGCGGGAGAGGGGAGCGTCGTCCTCCTCGTCCTCGTCCTCCTCGGCGTATTCCTCATCCGAGAACTCGTCGTCGGCAAATTCCTCATCTGTAAGCTCGTTGACAGCGTCCTCTTCAGGAACGGTCTCAGCTTCGGAAGATGCCTGCATGGCAGCCTTTTCCTCAGTTTCGTCAGCTTCATTCTGAAGTTCGGCCTGTTCCAGCTCCTCAGGCGTCAGGGAAACCTTTTGCCGCTCGCGTTGCTCGTTGACATGGTAGTAGGTATCGTAGTCAAGGCCCATGCGCTTGACGTATTCGCGCCGGGCGGCCTCGTGCTGGCGTATATATTCCTCATATGAGGGTTTGTTAGCCATATATCAGACCCCATTTTCAGATTTTATCGGGCTCATTATACACCAATGGCGCGGAATAATCAATACCGCGCCGTGTAAATTTGTAAATATTTGTAATAATTCTGTCACAAATCAGGGAAGCATCTCGCTGCCGATCACGTCGTAGTATGCGTCTGTATACTCAATTGGGAAAGTGCGCAGTTTCTCGCTGATGACGTCTATCATGCGCGAGGACTCAAGCTCGCTTCTGAGCTCTGCGGAAAACTCCTCCGTCAGCTCCTTGGCGCCCTCGGGGATGTCACGCAGGTAATAAAGAATGTGCACGCCGTAGCTGGTCACCACGGGCTTGGATACGTCGCCGACCTGCTGCATTTCCTCGGAGAACGCGCCCTTGGTGAACTCCTCCATATAGGTCTTGTTGTCCTTGTGCACTGCGTAGCCGTTTTTAAGGTTTTCCTCGTTCTGCATGCCGGGGTCGATGTTGTATTTCCCTATCAGGGAAGTGAAATCCTCACCATTTTCCAGAGCCTTGTATATCTCGTCCAGAGTATCCTGCACGCTGGCGATCACGGACGCGGCCGCGGCTTGCTTAGCTTCATCGTCAGCTGCCTCTTTGTAGGCGTTGAGCGCGTTTGCGTCAGCGTTAATGAGGATATGAAGTATTCCCCTGTAACCGGCAGGCTGCCAGAACAGAGTGTAGCCGTATCTCTGGTAGGTCTCGTAGAGGGGAATATTGCCCTCGAAGTAGGCTTTTTCCTCTTCCAGGTAGTCAAGATACCTGGCGTAGACGTCTTCCTCAGTCACTTCGATGGGCAGCTGGCTGATATACAGGTCAAAAGCGTCCTCGGCGATCATGCCGGATACGTATTCGTCCAGCATTCGGCCGGCGTCCGCAAAGTCCTTTTCTGCCTGAGCGCGGTGGGCGGCTTTGTCTTCATCGGTGTCGCCCTCCTGCGAGAGGCTTTCAACATAGCTTTCAAAATACTCGTTGAACTCATCTGTATACTGCTGGGTAAGCTCGCTTACTTTTTCCTCGCCAAGCAGCTCGGTCTCCCTGCCCTCAGTGAGAAGAGCGGGGGCGACCTGGTAGAGCAGCACGTACATGAGCCCCTGCGGCATGTTTATGGCGTCGGTATAGTTGTACTGGTACAAAAGGTAGGCGATCTCCTCGACCTGATCCTTGTATACGTCTTTTCCGCCGACAGTCATGAGGAGCACGCGCTCTGCAGGCGCTTCCTGCGCAGGTTCTTCCTTTACAGTCTCCTGCTCGCCAAAAGCGCAAAGCGCCAGTATAAGTGCCAGGACAAGGGCAGCGATTCGCTTCATATGGAAATCCTCCGTAGTTATTTGTGATATCTTTCGCCCGCGTTGATCTTCGCGGCGCGGTAGAGTTGTTCCGCAAGCACCAGACGCGCCAGCCTGTGGGGCAGGGTGATGCGGCCGAGACTTATCCTTTTAGCGGCGCGGCGCTTGACCTCATCACTCAGCCCCAGTGAGCCGCCGATGACGAACACCGGCCGCCGACCGTTCATGGCGCACCCGGCCAGTATCTGCGCTATGCCGGGACTGTCCACCATATCGCCCTCCACGCACAGGGCGATCACCTCGTCGCCGGGCTTCAGCTGCCTGAGCAGCGCCTCGCCCTCACGCCGGATTATCTGTTCCTCGATCTCGCGGGAGGAGTTTTCAGGTTCTGGCAGGTCGTCGACCTCCTGCACCTGGGTCCTAACCAGACGCGACAGTCGCTTAAGGTAATCGTCTGTCCCTTCCTTGACCCACTTCTCCTTCAGGTGACCCACGCAGAGTATCAGCGCGTTCATACAGCGGGCACCGCCATGTCCAGTATGTCCAGCAGGTAGTACACTGCGGTCAGCGCCAGCACACACACCAGCACCAGGGCTTCCCAGATGTCCCTGCCGGGCGCGTGCTGCTTGGGCAGCAGCTTATCTCCGCCGTCCCTGTACATGCGCCGCAAAAGCAGGTACAGCGCCCAGCCGCTCAGCAGCCCCAGCACGATCAGCCCGGTATAGACAGATCCATCACGGGCGGCGGCACCGGAGGCGTCGGAAGCGGCGGATGAGAGCGCATAGGAGAGGATCAGTATCACGGAATTATGCACCGTGTGGTGTATTATACCCGCAAATACACTGCCTGTAAATACCGTGACGCAGCCCAGAATGAGCCCGCTCAAAAGCTCGGCAGGCAAACCTTCGACAGAGGCGTGCAGGCAGGAAAACCAAACTGCGCTTATGAGTATAGCTCTGACAGACCCTCTGCCTTCGTACGCGGACAGGACCATGCCGCGGCACAAAAGCTCCTCGCACAGGGCGGGCACGACCGCGGACATCAGTATCAGCTCAGCAAGCTGGGAGGTGCTGCCCGCGTTAAGGGAAGACTGCGCCGGGGTCAGGCCCAGCGCCAAAAGCAGTTCTGACCAGAATACGCCGACGACACTCACGAAAATGACGCCTGTTCCACCGCACAGCACGCAGATCAGCGCGTTTTTCCCGCTTAAAGGCTTAAAACGTATATATTCTCCCGCACCTTTGTGCAGATACAGATACAGGCCCATGGGGAGCAGCATGAAAAAAGCATAGTAATAAAAGGAGACCAGCGCGTTCAAGCCTATCGTCCCCAGCTTTATCCCGATCAGCGCTGCCAGATACGCCGTGCCCTCGCCCAACAACGCGGCGGGATACCTGCCCGCGAGTGCGGAAAACAGCAGCGCCAGTGCCGAAAACACGCTGGGCAGCCGCTCGGACTTAGGCAGCACAAAACCGTCGCCCCGCATTTATTCCTCCCTGATCGAATACGTTCCGCTGGCTCCCTCCCTGAGGGCGGCGGACACGTATACATCCCTTCCCGGGCAGATGCCGCCGTCGATAAGCGCGTTTTCCACGGTCTTGAGCGCCAGCTCCGGAAAGTTGTTGATTTTGCTCATGTGTCCGAGAATGATCTGCCGGGTGCCGGACGCGTACAGCGTGAGCGCGACTTCGGCAGCCTCGTCATTGGACAGGTGGCCTCTTTTACCCTGTATACGCCGTTTGAGTTCAAAGGGATATGGTCCGCTCAAAAGCATCTCACGGTCGTAGTCAGCCTCTAAAAGCACGATGCCGCAGGATGAGACGAAGCTGAGCCACTTGTCGTTCAGGTGACCTATGTCGGTAGCTATGGCAGCAGACAGCCGTCCCAGATTGAACACATAGCCGCAGCTTTCGTTGGCGTCGTGTGGGGTGGGGAAGGAGAGGAGCTCCATATTGCCCACGGAAAAACAGCTTCCCGTGTCGATCACGCGTCTTTGGTCGCTGCGGAGCTTGCCTGTCTGCCTTTCCATTCCATTCCAGGTGCCTTCCGTGGCGTAAATGGGGACGTTGAGCTTCCGGGCCAGAGGACCGATGCCGCTGACATGGTCGGAGTGTTCGTGAGTGGCGACTATCGCCCTGACGGTGGAAGCGTCCAGACCCAGCCGCGCGATCTCGGCGAGTATGCGGCTGGCGCTCACTCCTGCGTCGGCGATGACCGCGTCCCGTCCGTCCGAGATCCAGGTCGCGTTTCCGCTGGAACCCGAAAACAGCGGGGCGAACACGAGCTGCCTCACGTTGCCTCCCTGTTCACGCCCGTCAGGTCGAAGGCAGGCGTGTATGCGCTGACCGCGCTGTCCATTTCCTGCGTGAAACCGTCCAGCCCCAGCCGTTCAAACAGCTCCGCAGCCTGCGAATACTCCTCTTCGGTAAGCCTGCGGGCGATGTCCGGGTGTTTTCCTGAATCGCCCATGGGAACGTACTGGCTCATGAGCGACACCGGAGTGCCCTCAAAGTCCCACTTTATGCGCCTTAATACCATGAAAGTGTTGTCCAGATGGTTCGGAAGGACCAGGTGGCGTATGAGCGTGCCTTTTTTCATAAGCCCATCCTCGCCGTATACAGCCTGTCCGGTCTGGGCAAGCATTTCCCCGATCGCCTTAAGCGCAGCGTCCGGGTAGTCTTCTGCGCCGCTCAAGCGTTTGGCGAGCGACGCGTCCATGTACTTGAAGTCGGGCAGGTACACGTCGACCAGTCCGTTAAGCTGTTTAAGGGTCTCGACCCGCTCGTAGCCGGAGGAATTCCACACCACGGGCACGGGCAGGCCGCCTTTAAGAGATTCGATTATAGCGGGGATGAACTGCGTGCCGCTGATCAGGCTTACGCTGCGAGCGCCCTGCCCGATGAGCTCGAAGTATATTTCCCGCAGGCGGGACGCGCTCACGCTCTTTCCAAAGCCATCGTGGCTGACGGGCCAGTTCTGGCAGTACACGCATTTTAATGTGCAGCCGGAAAAAAACACCGCGCCAGTCCCGGTCTTGCCGCTTATGCACGGTTCCTCGTCGAAGTGCAGCGCGCACCTCGCCAGGCGCGGCAGCGTGCCCATGCGGCACACTCCGCTGCCTGCGTATTCGCTCCTGTCTGCCCCGCACAGGCGGGGACACAGAGTGCACTTCACGCCCTCACCCCTTTTCGGGACATTATAACATAAAAAACAAAGTGTGTCAAAAACAGACAGGCGAGCGGATGCTCTCTGTGTGAAAAGCGAACGAAGCGTTGTGTTTCTTTCCGGTTTTTGATATAATCGCTCATGATGAGGTCAAAGTGCGCACCGAGGCCCCTTCAGACTGAAAGAAAAAAGGGATGATCTGCCCATGCTGTCCAAACTCTTGCTGACGATCGGAGATCCGGCAGGGATAGGCCCCGAGGTCACCGTCAAGGCGCTTGCTCGCCCCGAGACTCATGCGGGCTGTGTGCCGGTGGTGATAGGGGACAAAGAGCCGGTTGAAAAAGCGATGGCGCTTACGCGCAGCCCGCTCAAGCTGCGGCTGTTAGACGATGCGGACTCTGCCCGCGGAGGCTCAGATGAGCTGGAACTGCTGGACATAAACGCCCTGGGAGGCCGGAACTACGAGATCGGGAAAGTGAGCGCGCTGTGCGGTGAAGCGGCATTCAAATACGTAACATCTGCGATAGCGCTTTCCATTGCCGGAAAGGCGGCGGGCGTGGTCACCGCGCCAATAAACAAGGAGGCGCTGCATCTGGCGGGCCACATGTACTCCGGACATACAGAGATATTTGCCGAATACACGCACACGCGCGATTACGCCATGCTGCTTATGAGCGGTAACATGCGTGTGATCCATGTGACCACCCATGTGTCAATGCGGCGCGCATGCGAGCTTATTCAGGCCCCGCGTGTATACAGGACGATCGCGCTCGCCCACGAAGCGCTCAAAATGCTGGGCATTCCAAACGGCAGGATCGCCGTGGCGGGGCTGAATCCCCACTCGTCCGAGAACGGCCTGTTCGGAAATGAGGAGACTGAGGCGATAATCCCCGCAATAACGCAGGCCCGGGCGGCAGGGATAGACGCGGAGGGACCCGTGCCGCCTGACACGGTGTTCGTGAAAGCCGCGGGCGGAATGTACGACATGGTAGTGGCCATGTACCACGACCAGGGCCATATACCGCTTAAACTATACGGTTTTCGTGTGGATCCCTCGACGGGACAGTTCACGTCCGTGAGCGGAATAAACACCACTGTAGGCCTGCCGATTATCCGCACCAGCGTGGATCACGGCACCGCGTTCGACAGGGCGGGCAAAAACACCTCAAACGAGATGAGCATGGTGGAAGCCGTGACCACGGCTGTAAGGATGATACCCTATTACGAGGCAAAAAAGCATGCCTGATGTGTTTATCGCGGCGGACGACTTTACAGGCGCGCTGGACACAGGCGTAAAGCTGAGCGGGGAAGGCATAAGCGCGCGGGTCGTCAGCGGCCTGGACAATATGGCTCCCTGCGACGAAAGCGTGCTGGCAGCAAACCTTGACACCCGGCACATGGACAGGGACGGGGCATACCGCGCAACATATTCGGCCTGCGCAAAGGCTTTCGCACTGGGAGTAAGGGCCGTGTATGTTAAGACCGATTCGGGGCTCAGGGGCAATATAGGCGCGTATCTTGAGGCAGCGGCACGCGCCGCGGACAGCCGTCTGGTGTTTGCACCCGCCTACCCCGCGCTGGACCGGCGTACCGCAGACGGCGTGCACATGATAGGTGACGTTCCCGTGAGCAGAAGCGTGTTCGGACGGGACCTGCTAAACCCGGTAAGGCTTGACCGCACCCGGGACATAATCGCTATGCAGAGTGAGCTGAACGTATACGACGCTCGTCACCCTTATGATGGACAGGCCGGGCCATCAATTGAGATCCTGGAGCTGAATACCGACGCGGCGATAATGAGTTATGCCGAGGAACACGCCTTTGGACCGCTTAAGGCTTACGCGGGCTGCGCGGGTTTCGCCCAGGGGCTGGGGACGCTGTTCAGATTGAAACGCGAGAAGAGGCCCTCTGCTCGGATACGCCTGCCTTTGGCGGTGCTCACAGCGAGCCTTAACAGCGTGAACATGGAACAGATGCGCAGGGGAGAAGCGTCGGGGCTATACAGCTATCGTTTTTCGGATGTATTGGAGGCTGAGCCGGACCTTGACAGGGTGACAGAAGCCGTTCTGGGCAGACTGCCGGGAACCATGATAGAATCATCACGGACACCCGAACAGGCTGAAACGCTTTCAAGGGCCGGTGAACAGATGGGACTGGACGCGGTCATGAGGGGCGAACGCATCGCACACAATCTGGGCCGCGCAGCGAAAAGGCTGATCGAGAAGGGCTTTTCAGGCACTTTATGCCTGTTTGGAGGGGACTGCGTGAGCGCCGCCCTCGGCCTTATGGGCTGCAGGGGACTAAACCCGGTCATTGAAACGGAACCCGGCGTGGTCGTCTCACGGGCGTATCTGCCGGACAGGGAAATCACGCTGGTCACCAAATCGGGGGGCTTTGGAAGCCCGGACGTGATACAAACGCTTATCAGACTTGCGGAGGGAGATACATGAAAACGCGGGAAGACATCAAAGGCATAATCGCCGCCATGGTCACACCCATGAAGGCGGACGAAAGCGTGGATTACGAAGGCGTTCGCCGTCAGACGCGCCGCCAGATCGAAGCAGGTGTACACGGCGTGTTCTGCCTGGGCACCAACGGCGAGGGCTATATACTCAGCCATGGGGAAAAGCTTGAAGTCGCGCGTATGACCATAGAAGAGAACGCGGGACGCCTGCCTGTGTATGTCGGCACAGGCTGCGTGAGCACACGTGAAACAGTGGAGCTGTCAGTACAGGCCGAGCACCTGGGCGCGGACGCGCTGTCCATAGTGTGCCCGTATTTTGCCCAGGCTTCCCAGGACGAGCTCTACCGGCATTTCGCGGCGGTTGCGGAAAAAGTGGATATCCCGATCATACTGTATAACATCCCCATGCGCACAGGGGTGAATCTGAGCGTAGAAACGGTAAACCGCCTGGCTCAGATACCCAATATAGTGGGCATAAAGGATTCAAGCGGCAACTTCGACCAGATTCTTCAGTACATAGAAAAGACGCCGGAGGATTTCATAGTGCTTTCCGGCAACGACTCCCTGGCGCTGTGGACATTGCAGGCAGGCGGCAAAGGCGCTATCTGCGGTATCGCGAACCTGTTCCCCAAAACCATGGTGAGCATATACGAGAACTTCATAAAAGGCGACTTCGCGGCGGCTAAGCGCGCAAGCGACTCGATACGCCCCATCCGCGATTGTTTCAAGCTTGGCAATCCCAACAGCATAGTGAAGCTGGCAGCCAACCTGCTGGGACAGGACGTGGGGCCCTGCCGCAGCCCGTTCTACACCAGGGACGAGAGCGTTAAGGAAAAAGTCGCCCAGGTACTCAGAACTTACTACGCCCACGCGGAATAAAAGCTTTGCGCGGATGCGACACGATCGACCAGGAGGTGTTTATATGTTCGGTTTCAATTACTTTACTCCCACGAAGGTAGTATTCGGCAGGAATACGGAGACGAAGGTGGCGGAGCTCATAAAGGAGTTCGGAGGCAGGAAGGTCCTTATCCATTACGGCGGGGGCAGCGTGATCCGCTCAGGGCTGCTCAAGCGGGTGACGGATACGCTTGACGGCGCGGGGATACCGTATGTGACGCTGGGCGGCGCCGTTCCCAATCCCCGCCTGAGCCTGGTATACGAAGGCATCGAGCTGTGCAGGAAGGAAGGCGTGGACTTCCTGCTGGGCGTGGGTGGAGGCAGCGCCATCGATTCGGCGAAAGCCATAGGCTACGGCGTGGCGAACGAAGGCGACGTGTGGGATTTCTACGATTACAAGCGCAAGGCTGCCGCGTGCCTGCCTCTGGGAGTGATACTTACTATCGCTGCTACCGGCAGCGAGATGAGCGATTCCTCCGTGATAACCAAAGAGGAAGGATGGGTAAAGCGAGGCTACAGCAGCAATTACGGCAGGCCGAGATTTGCCATTATGAACCCGGAACTTACCATGACGCTGCCGGATTACCAGACCGCCTGCGGGTGCACCGACATAATGATGCATACCATGGAAAGATATTTTACTAACGGCGGCAACATGGAGATCACCGACGCGCTGGCTGAAGGACTGCTGCGCACAGTGATGGTCAACGCGCGGATACTGGCAAAGGACCCGGGTGATTACGACGCCAGGGCAGAGGTGATGTGGGCCGGCAGCCTGTCACATAACGGGCTCACAGGCTGCGGAAACGACGGCGGAGACTGGATGACGCACAAGCTGGAGCATGAGCTGGGCGGCCTGTACGACGTGGCCCACGGCGCCGGGCTCGCCGCCGTATGGGGAAGCTGGGCAAGATACGTATACAAAAACTGCCTCCCACGCTTCAAAAGGTTCGCGGTCAACGTTATGGGGGTCGAGCCTGAGGGGAGCGACGAGGAGATCGCGCTTAAGGGGATAGAGACGCTGGAGGATTTCTTCAGGAGCATCAAAATGCCTACCAATCTCAGGGAACTGGGAGTCGCCGCGACAGACGAGGACCTGATCACTATGGCGCGCAAGTGCGCTGCGGGCGTCGGCGGCTGCGCCGGCTCTGCCAAAAAACTGTACGAGCAGGATATGCTCGTCATTTACAGAGCGAGCAGGTGACCGCTTAAGAAAACCGCGCAGATACGATACGGCGCCGCTTCTGACCGGCTAAGGTTCAGGGGCGGCGCCTTAATATATTGCCTTGAATCAGTCAAAACTGGCGGTCAGGGGTTTGACGCCTTCCAGGCGCCATTTTCCATGTCGACCTCGATAAGGGTGCCGTCCGAGTACAGGCAGCTTTGTTTCATGCCGTCCGCGTTCAAAAACTCGTGCCGGACCATTTCGGCATGGAACAGTTTTTCGGAAACGGCGCAGGCGGTCTCGACCTGGCCTATGACATTCTCATCCGCGTCTATCGGGCAGTAGACGGGGCCGGCGTTCAGTATCGCGTACAGATAGGTGCTCATCCCGTCAGGCAGCCCGCTGCCGCCTTTTTCTCCGGGCAGGCCTATCCAGGGGATCAGCACGCAGTCGTGATAGACCAGGTTGAACAGCGGTATGGGCTTCGCACGCGATGGGTCGTTCACTTCGTCCCCGATAAATGGCGCGTGGTGGCACAGCACCTGAGAAGGCAGTATGCAGTCCAGCGTCTCTTCAGAGGAAGAGATGATCCCCCTGGCAGAGAGAAAGTCGAGGCACTCCCTGCGGTACTTTACGCTCTGCTCGCGGCTCATCATGTGCCTGGGGTTGAAGCACTCGTCCAGTTCCGCCAGTGAAAACACGTCCAGGTAAGCGCTGTCGGGCTTTATCCCCATTTGTTCCAGCAGGTTGTAGTTCTGCCTTACGTACCCCACGGCTTTTTGCGCGCAGAGGTAGGCGTAATGTCCGCCGTACCAGATATGGTTGTGGGAATGAGAACCGTCGATATTCCGGCGCGCTTCGTCGAATGTGAAAAACGGGGTGTCGTAGTAATAATCACGGTACTGGTCGTGGATCCCGAAAAGGTAGCCGCACTCCCTGACGGTGTCCATAAGCTGCTTCATGCCTTCAGCGCCGCCTGCCCGCGGGCTGGGCGGAAGCGGGGAGGGATGCAGGTTGTCATATCCGCGGAAACCCCAGCCGTCGAAATGCGTGTAGGCTTTTTTCAGACCCTTGCGCTTAAGCTGCCGTATCTGTTCGGCGCGCTCTATGAATGTGACGCAGCTGTCATTGTATTCGGGTTCGTCTGGCCTGTAGTAGCGCGAGTCGGGCGATATATGCCGGTCCAGCCCGGTGTGGATAACGGGGCAGCCGGGCAGCCTGCCCACAAGGGGATTTAGCGCCTGCTTCGCCTTCAAAGTGATAAGCGCGCCTTTGTTCCTGACATACGCGCGGTACCGTTTCGCAACGTCGTTGTAGTCGCCCCGGAAAAAACTGTATATCATGCGCCTTTGGTACCTGAGCGTTCCCAGAGATGTGCGCCAGATGGGATAGACGCTGCCGTCCAGATAATCGTAGGAAGCGTCCCACGGCGTATCGAACACCGCCAGGTACGCGCTGCCGTCCGCGTTTACGCCGCCGAACATGGGCATATACGCGGTGCGCTCGAATATCTTGCTTTTTTCCGCCTTAAACTCGCTTCCGAAAGGCACGATCTCTCCCTGGGAACGGGGCAAGACCGTGTAACTGTCTGCCGCCTGCCATGGGGACGGGAAGTACAGGTACTCTATCTCGCCGGGCTTGTCTCCTTCCGCCCAGACCTCGAAGACAAGTTCGCCCGTGGTCTTTTCCACGCTGATACGGCTGTGCAGCGTCATCTCGCTGCCCGGGACGGAATAATCGGCGTATATATCGTCGCTAACCGCAGCTTCGCGCGCGCTCGACGCGCCGGGCGCGGGAAGAACCGCCCTTCGTCCGTCCGAAAAGATGATGCAGGGCTCAAGCTTCATTTTCCAGATGCCGCACGGGTTTTCATAAACGACTCTCCCGCCGACATAATCCACCTTGAGTGTGTACGCTTCCCTTTTTACGCAAAACTCCATCAGATAACCTCCATTTCCGAAAACCGTTCACGTCCCGCATACGGTTTGTCGGTTTCATGAATACAATATAACGGTTTTCAGCGCTTATGAAATATCACAGGCTCCGCCGCTCAACGGTCCGCCCCGCTTATCATGGCCGAATAAAGGCCGTCCGCAGTCTGCAGCAAGTTTGATTCAGCCTGCTTAAGCTCCTTTTTTCGTCAGCCTCGGGGCAGTCTGTTTCAGGAACACTCAGATCTCCTTGCCGATAAAAATCGTATATGACGGGCAACTTTACTGTTCCTTGGATGTCTTAGGCGCGTTTCCGTACACCCGGGGCAGACTCGCCAGTTTTCCCGGGCGGCAAAACTGACCTGAGCCGTTCACGGGTTCGTTTTTCGCGTCAAAGTCGTGACTGCGGTATTTCTCAAAAAAAGACTCAAGTCTGTTTTTAAGCCCTGCAACTTCAGCGGCGTATTCGGGCCTGCCGTACAGGTTTGTGTTTTCGCCGGGGTCGTTTTCCATGTCGTACAGCTCGTGGGGGCCGTCGGGATAACGGTGAATATACTTCCACATCCCGCGGCGTATCATGCGCACTGGGCCGTACTCGTCGTATATCACAACTTCCTCACGGCGCGAATGTCCTCCCCCGAACGTGGGCAGGAAGCTGGCGCCGGGCAGTTCTGCCGGTATTTCCGCGCCCACCAGTTCGCACAGGGTCGGGTACAGATCCACAGCGCTCACCATATCCGTTACCGTCAGCCCGGGAGTCTTTATCAGCGCGGGGCAGCGCACAAGAAAGGGCACCTTGACAGCCTGATCGAACATGTTCACGGGATAGGTGCCGTTGCCTTTGCCCCAGATACCGTGATGGCCCATGCTCATGCCGTTGTCGGAGGAGAAGATGACCAGGGTATCGTCAAGTATGCCTTTTTCGCGCAGCTTGTCCAGTATCATGCCCAAGCCTTCATCCATGGCGGAGATGGCGGCGTAATAACCACGCAGGTTTTCCCGGCGGGCGTGCGTGCCGTACACAGGGCCGGTGGTCATGTCCGGATGGTCGGGTATGTCGGGGATCTCGTCAAAAGTGCATTTGTCGTAGTGATCTATCCATTTTCGGGGATGCTGCTCGGCGCTCCAGGGGCTGTGCGGCGCGGTGTAGTGCACGCTTAAATAGAATGGGTGTTCATTTCCTGCCAGCGTGTCTATGTCACGGCACGCCCGAGCCGTGATCAGGTCGGTTATGTATTGGCCGTGCTTAACATCTATAGTGCCGTTTTCCACGATGTCGGGATGATAGTAATAACAGCCGCCCTTGCCTATGGTGTACCAGTCGCTGAAACCTTTCTGGGGATTCACGCTGTCACCCAGGTGCCACTTGCCTGACAGCGCGCACACGTAGCCGTTCTCACACAGCATGTCAGTATAGCCCCGCATGCCCTCCAAGTAGGCGATGGGCTCGTTTTCGTCCGCGTAGCCGCCGTAAGGGTTCTCCCTCCCCTGGGCAGCGAACTTTTTCGCGTCAACGTTCCCGCCCCGCAGCCAGTCCAGTATGCCGTGATTGCTGGGCATAAGGCCGGTAAGCAGGGAAGCGCGGGCCGGTGAGCACACAGGGGAGGCGCAGTAAAAGTTTTCGTAGCGCAGCCCCTCGCGGGCGAGCAAGTCCATGTTTGGGGTGACCAGCTCCCGTGTGCCCGCGCAGTGCATGGCCCAGGGCCCCTGGTCATCGGAGAGGATGAATACGATGTTGGGCTTCATATTGCCTCCGTTTTTCAGCAAGCAGCTTAAGGTGTCACGCGTAACTTACGTATTAAAACAGCGGGGGAAAACTTCCCCCGCCATAGCTTGTCGATCAACCCTTTATGCCGCCCCTTGCCACGCCGCGCACGATCTGTTTTCTGGCGAAGAGGAACAGGAACAGCATCGGCAGCACGACCATCGTGGCGCCCGCCATGATCAGCTCGTAATGTATGCCGACCTCGGTGGTGAAAGTTATAAGCGCCCAGGGCAGTGTACGTACCTCATCCCTTGAAATGACCAGTTTGGGCCACATGAAGCTGTTCCAGCTGGCCATGGCGTTGAGCAGCAGTATAGTCACCAGGGAAGGAGACGCGATAGGCACCATGACTTTCCACAGGTACTGCCAGTTGCTGGAACCGTCCACCTGGCTGGAATAGTACAGGCTGTCAGGAACGCTCATGAAGAAGTTGCGCAGGATGTAGGTGTAGAATATGCTGCTTGTGAAGGGAAGTATCAGGCTGGCCAGCGTGTCGCGCATGCCCAGGCGCGTGATGGTCTGGTAGTTGGTTATGACCAGCAGCTCGAAGGGCACCATCATCATGGACAACAGCAGCGTGAACAGCAGATCGCGCCCCGGGAATTTAAGCCTTGAGAACGCGAACGCGGCCAGTATTGTGGTGAACATCACGACGCCCACGGAGCACACGCACACGAATATGGAGTTAAAGAAGTACGTGGCGAAGGGCGCGGTGTTCCATGCGGTGACGTAGTTGGAGAAGTTGGTCCAGGAATCAGGCCCCATGGAGGGCGGGAAACGGCTCATCTCGCCGGCAGTCTTGAAAGACGAGGCTATCATCCAGTAGAAGGGGAACACCATCACCAGCGCGCCTATCACCAAAAGCAGATAGCGGGTCTTTTTCAGCAGCACCACGCTCGCAACGAACAGCACTATCGCCGCGCAGCACAGCACCAGACGGGTCATGAACGCGCCGTACTGACCCGCGCTGCCATTCTGGGCGACCTGCTTTAAGCTGATATACTCGGTAGTGGTCTCGATGAGTTTCCACTCGGCAAGCTTGTCGTTTACGCTGTCCAGCTGCTTCATCGACTGGAACAGGGTGAGCTCCTCGCCGTGGACCTTGCTTGCCTTCTGAAAGGTCGCACCGTCAGAGACAACCTGCATACCGAAGGGCCACAGAATGATCACGGCAGCCAGGCACACGAGCATGACGCATATGAGAATAATCTGTTTCGTGCTTAAATTCTTCATCCGTGCCGCCCCCTTTCTCACTGGTATACCCATTTGCGCTGGATAAACTTCTGGAGCATGGTGAACGCGAATATGATCACGAACAGCACCATGGCCGCAGCGGCGGCGATACCCAGCGAGTGCATACCGTCAAAGTTGGAGGTTATGTTGTTGTATATGTACCAGGCTACGGTCTCCATCTGGTAGTCTTCGGGTTTGCCGTTCCACAGCACGAACACATCGGTGTAGACCTTGAAGGCGGAAATGGAATTGATTATGAGCACCAGGCCGATCGTGGGGGAAAGCAGGGGCACGGTGATCTTGAAGAAGATGCGCGCGGGGCCGCTGCCGTCCACCTTGGCCACGGTGTACAAATGCTCGTCTATGTTCTGAAGGCCGCTGAGCAGCAGTATGATCGTGAAAGGCAGGCTGTTCCAGATCCCGAAGATGATGAGCACCGCCATGGGGATCGTGTGGTTGGTGGCGCCTGTCTGCAGCCAGTTGATGTTTTCAGGCGCGCCGAACAGGCGGGTAAAGAATGTGATGAACGCGTTGATGAGGCCGCTGTTCTGGTTGAACATCCATCTCCACACAAGGCCGACGGCGGTCGCCGTGGTGACCATGGGCATGAAGTACGCGGTCTGGAACAGGGCGTTCAGCTTGCTCTTCTGGTTGAGCAGGTGCGCGACGACGATCGCAATAGCGGCGGTGATTGGCACTGTGAACAGCACGAACAGGGCAGTGTTCCTTATGGACCTTATGAACTGGTCGCTGCCTCTGCCTCTTAAAATGAAATCATAGTTCGCAAGCCCCCACCCGGTAGCAGTGCCCATGTTGTTGCCGGTCAGGTGGTAGCCTTCCTGAAAGCTCATTATGAGCACGCGAATCATGGGGTAAAGGGTGAAGATGCCTACGCCGATAAGGAAAGGCATCAGGTAATCGAATGGTTCTATGGCTTGGCCGACCTTGGCGCGGCCGTCGGTGTCCTTCCTGAACCACAGTATCAGCAAAAACAGTGCGAACGCCAGGCATATGCCGCCGCCGATCAGCAGCGCGCGTCCGTAATATATGAGTATGTAGCCGTCAGTGTTGGTCACGCTCATGGTGGCCTTTACCGTGGCGGTACTGATACTCGAAGACGCGGCATCCGCCTTGGCTATCAGTGTCTTGGTGAGCTCGGGCATGGCCTCGTTGGCGGCTTTCTCGATCTCCGCGGCGGCGCTTTCGTCGCCAGAAGCGATAAGACGCTCTTTGGCGCGCTCCACGTAGCTGAGCACGGCGTGGGAGAGAAGCTCTTCCTCGCTTACGCCGTCTGACGCCTCATTGTCTATGAGCTCGTTCACGGCCTTGCGCTTGTTGGCTATGACCTGATTGTTGACGAGGGAGGCGTTCTTGGTGTGGGAGAGCATTATCTCCTTTACCAGTCCCTCAACGCCCGAGTTCTTGTCCTTGAACACGTTGGTGCGGGCCGTGATGTAGTAATCGTTCTTATAATCCCGGAGCTTGGCCGCGCCCACGCAGCCCAGAGATATCAGCAGCGCGCCCAGAAGCGCGAAGATAATGATGTGGGCCAGCAGCCGTCCGCTGCCGCGACGCAGCTTTTTCTTTTTGGGAGTGGCCATTTACAGCACCTCCTGATCCTGAGCGGGATTAAGCCTTTCCCCGGTGGCCTTGTCGAACAGGAACACGCCTCGTTTTTTCAGGCTGAGCTTCACTGTCGCGCCCTCCGCCAGCCCCACCTCGGCGGGGATGTAGGCGCGGAAGGAAGTGCTGCCCAGTGTGAACTGCGCCATCTCGTCTTTGCCCAGCTTGTAAACGCTCTTTACGAGGCAGGGCAGGGTTTCCTGGCTGGCCTCGTCGATAAAGAAGCTTTCGCTGCGCACGGCAAGGTTTACTTCGCCATCGAATTTGATGTCCGCGAAGCGCTTGAGCGATATCTTATTATCTGTGCCGTCAGGAGTGAAGACCCCGCTATTGAACGTGCCGGGGATGTTGTTTATCGGGGGATTGCCCAGGAAGTCCGCCACGAACTGATTGGCGGGCTCGTCGTAGAGGCGCTGGGGCTCGTCGTACTGCTGCTTTACACCCAGCTTCATCAACACGATGTGATCGGAAATGGACATGGCTTCTTCCTGGTCATGGGTGACGAATATGGTGGTCACCTTGGTCTCCTGCTGT
Source organism: Clostridiales bacterium (assembly GCA_024684375.1). GTDB lineage: Bacteria > Bacillota > Clostridia > Christensenellales > Aristaeellaceae > RUG14130. The sequence goes on along the minus strand of JAIKWZ010000008.1, from coordinate 20,311 downwards.
ATGCGGCGAATCTCCTCGCGCATTTCCAGGCGCAGTCGGGCGTCCAGGTTGGAAAGAGGCTCATCAAGCAGCAGCAGGCGGGGATTCTTTACCAGAGCGCGGGCGATGGCCACCCTCTGCTGCTGGCCGCCGGAAAGCTGTTTGGGCTTTCTGTCCAGCATTGTGTCCACGTGTACCAGCCGTGCCATTTCCTTTGCGCGCTCGACTCTTTCTTCCTTGGGCACTTTCTGTATCTCAAGCGGGAAGCAGATATTCTTGAGCACGCTCATGTGGGGATAGAGGGCGTAGTTCTGGAACACCAGACCGATGCCCCTTTCCTCGGGAGGAAGGTTGGTGACGTCATCGTCGTCGAACCAGATTTTACCGCCGCTCACGGGCAGTATGCCCGCCAGCATGTTGAGGATAGTGCTTTTGCCGCAGCCGGATGGCCCCAAAAGCGAAATAAGCTCGCCGTCCTCCAGGGTGACGTTGAAATGGTCTACCGCGTTGAGCGTTCCGAACGTTTTGGTCAGGTCTTCAAATCTGACTTTCATAACAATCTCCTCCGGGAAAAAATTGCTGTGCGCGCTGCGGACAAGCGATCTGACGCCCGTCCGCAGCGCACGCTGCCGTAAAAATCGCCTATGGCGGGGGAGGTCCCCCGCCATAGGCCGGAAAAGGATTTATTTGGCGCCCTGAAGCGCGGCGTTGCAGTTTTCGACGCAGGCTTTCCAGGCTTCCTCAACGGTCATGCCGTTGAAAGCGGCGTTCTTGACGGCGGCAACGATCTCGTTGCGGACGGTGGAAGCGCCGGTAACAGCGGGCAGGGAACCCGCGATGTCAAGGTGAGCACCTACGGCGTTGAGAGCGTGGATGGCGGGAGTATCCTGAGATACGTACTCCTGATACTCGGGCAGTTCCTTGGTCCAGGAATAGGGAGCCAGGGCGTTCACGGCCTTGACCCAGCCCAGGTTGACTTCGGCGGAAATGAAGTACTTGACGAACTCATAGGCGCCTTCGGCTCTGGCGTCGTTCTTATAATAGAACACGATGGGGCCGCGGTTCCAGCTGGGGAACCAGGTCTGGGCGGGCATGGGAGCCATCTCAAACTCGAAGCCGTTGGGAGTGATGTAGGGATAGCCGGCGCAGGAGCCGATGTAGGAGGCGACGGTGCCGCCGTTGAAGTCCTCGGAGAAGTAGTTGCCGCTGGACTGAAGCAGGAAGTAGCCCTTGCTTGCGCAGTCTACCAGCCACTGGATCTTGGCCTTCATGGACTCGGTGTCAAAGCCCACGGTCTTGGTCTCGACGTTGATGTAGGTGGAATCGGGGTCTTCCATGATGAAGGCCTGGATGCAGTCGGTGAGGGAGTCGAAGCCGAGACCCGCGATGCCCTTCTGCTCCTTGATGATCTTGCAGTTGGCTTCCATCTCTTCCCAGGTGGTGGGAACGGTGAGGTTCAATTCATCGTACAGGGTCTTGTTGTAATAGAGGATGGGGCCGGTGGTGTAAGCGGGCAGATAGTGGATGGTGCCGTCGGAGAAGCCCTGCACTTCGCCGTTCATAACGCCCTCGGGAAGGGAGGCGTCGAACTGGGCGGAGAACTCTTCGTCAGCGTAGATGTACTGGGAAAGATCGGCTACCAGGCCGTCATCCACGTACTCGGCGGCTTCAGACGCGTAGTTGAAGATGATGTCGGGGCCGTCGCCGGAACGCACGGCGTTCTTGACGGTATCGGTAAATCCGGAATAGGCCTGGGACAGCACTTCCACGAAGTACTTGTCCTGAGTGGAGTTGAAATCCTCGGCAGCCTTCACAAGGTAGGCTTCCTGATCCTTAGTGAAAGTATGCCAGATGGTAACGGTGGTCTTCTCGCCTTCGGCGAAAGCGAAAGCGCTCAGCACGAATACCAGTGCCAGCACGATAGCGAAGAGCTTCTTCATTGAGAAATTCCTCCTGAATAATTTCGGATGCGTTCATCCGTCTGCTTACATTGTAGAACATTTTTCGGAAAAGCACAAGGTTTATTCGGGTTATTTTTGTTAATTATGTTCTGCGCTTGACAGGAGACTGGCGTGAGGGTAAAATCGGCACCGTAAAGCATCTTATCAAAGTGTGGCGTTTATGGCACAAATCGAGATCCCGCGCGCGTTTTTTGACAGTTTAAGCTCCCTGCTGGGGGACGAAATGGACGCTTTCAGGGCGGCCATGCTTGGCGCGCCCGACCAGGCTTTCAGGCTCAATCCCCTGAAGCCCTGCGAGGCTGCCGGAGCGTTCGCGGGCGAAAGCGTTCCCTGGGAGACGACAGGGTATTACGTCAGGGAAAACACGCGTCCGGGACTGAGCCTGCTGCAGGCGGCGGGCGCGTATTATATACAGGACGCCTCCGCAATGGCGGCGGTCGCGGCGCTGGACCACAGGCCGGGCGAAGTGATACTCGACCTGTGCGCCGCCCCCGGAGGCAAAAGCACCCAGATCGCGGGGCGCCTTATGGGGGAAGGCTTTCTTCTGGCAAACGAGATCGTCCCGAGCAGGGCGAAGCTGCTCTCCTCGGCGCTTGAAAGGTTCGGGGCAGGAAACTGCGCCGTGACGAACGCTTCGCCGGAAGATTTCAGTGAGCTCGAAGGCGTGTTCGACCGGGTGCTGGTGGACGCACCCTGCTCCGGGGAAGGCATGTTCAGGAAAAATCCCGAAGCGATAGGCGAGTGGTCGGTCGAACACACCCGCGCCTGCGCTGTAAGGCAGAGAGCGATACTGGACGCCGCCGCGCCGCTGGTGAGGCGGGGCGGAGTGCTGGCATACTCAACCTGCACGTTTAACGAAGGCGAGAACGAGGGCGTGATAAACGCGTTCCTTTCAGCGCATCCCGAGTATATGCCGGAGGAATTCGCGCTTGACGGCGTGGGGAAAAGCGTGAACGGCTGCCTGCGCCTGTGGCCGCACAGGGTACGGGGCGAGGGGCATTTTGTGTGCCGCCTGAGGAGACAGGGGGACGAGCCCCGCAGGGAAGCACCTTCCTTCAGCCCCGACAGGGAGGCTGCGAAATGGGAAAAGGAACTTAAGAGCGTCTGCTCGAAAGATTTTCGGGAAGGTGTACTGGTCAAAAGCGGGGAGTATATAGAACTTGTGCATCCTCTTTGTCCGGACTTGGGAGATATTAAATGTGTTCGCCGCGGCGTGCAGCTGGCCCGCCTTGCCCCCGGACGGCTGGAGCCCGCCCACCAACTGGCCATGTGTCTGACACCCGGCGATGCACTGCGCGCGGCGCGGCTGGACGCGCAGGCCGCCGTTAAATATATGAAAGGCGAGACCATAGCGCGCAGCGGGGAGCCCGGCTGGACGCTGGTCACATACGAAGGTCTGCCGCTGGGTTGGGGCAAGCAAACGGGGGACATGCTTAAAAACCATCTGCCCAAGGGACTGAGGGGAGCTTTTAACTGTTAGCTTTTATCCCCTGCGAATATCGGAATGAAAAAACATACGGAGATAAATATGAATATCACTTATTCAAAGCAGATACCGGTCAGATATGAAGCGGACGTGTTCGTGGCAGGGGGCGGCCCTGCGGGAATAAGTGCGGCAGTCGCCGCGGCGCGGTACGGAAGGAGCGTATTTCTGGCCGAGAGCGGCTTTGCAGCGGGCGGCGCGGCCGTGAACATGCTGGTGCCCGCGTTCATGCCTTTCGGGGACAGGGTGAACTTTTACGCAGGGGGCATAGGTCGTGAGGTCTACGACAGGATCGCCTCCGAAGCGCCCGAACGCTTCAGGACCTGGTGCCCGGACGGCATACCCGTTGAGACGCTCAAGCTGATATACGATGACATGCTTTCAGCCAGCGGCTGCCGCGTCGCTTTCGGAGCCGAAGTTATCGACGCCGTCACAGAGCAAGGAAAGGTCACGCACGCGGTGCTTTCCGCCAGAGAGGGTGTTTACGCCGTGAAAGCGGATGTGTTTATCGACGCTACCGGCGACGGGCTTCTGTGCGAGCGGGTGGGAGCCCGTACCGAGTACGGGGACGAGAACGGGCTGTCCATGGCCGCTACCCTGTGCGCGCTGTGGGCGGGTTTTGAATTTGAAAAGTTCGAGTATCCTCCCAACAAGTACGTGGACCGGGCGATCGAGGACGGGGTGTTCACCAACCACGACAGACACCTGCCCGGCATCTGGCCAATATTGGCCAACCATCCGGGCGTGCTTGACGGCGTGGGCGGCTCCAACGCGGGCCACGTTTATGGGGTCGATCCACGTTCGAGCGAATCCCTCACTCCCGCGATAATGCAGGCCAGGAAGCAGCTTATGGAGTACCGCCGCTATTTCAGGGAGTATATGCCCGGCTGCGAAAACGCAGAAATTATCTTTACCGCTCCCATGTTGGGCATAAGGGAAAGCCGCCGCGTCGAATGCGACTACCGCCTGAACGTGGAGGACTTCAAACGCCAGGCGGTTTTTGACGATGAGATAGGACGCTTCAATTACGGAGTGGACATCCACTCCTCCACCAACGACAGGGCAGGCTATGAAAAGTTCGTGGGCGAGTACTATTCCCTTCGGTACAAGGATGGGGAAAGCTACGGCATACCCTTGCGCAGCCTTATAGTCAAAGGATTTGACAACCTGCTGTGCGCGGGCAGGTGCATCTGTACCGACAGGTATATGCTCTCCAGCGTCAGGGTCATGCCGGGCTGCTTTATCACGGGCCAGGCGGCAGGTGTCGCGGCAGCGCAGACACTGGAGCAGCGCGCGCGGGACGTTCGCCTTTCCGATGTGGGTGAGATAAAGGAAAAACTTAAGCGTATTGGCGCGTTTTTGCCTAACGCGAAGGGATCATAAAAGCCAGGCGCCTTCATTGAAGGCGCCTGGCTCATGCTTGCGGAATGATCGGTTTTTGCTGCCGGCGTGAAGCCGCGCTAAAACTCAGTTGGCGCTGAAGGTGCCGGAGTAAATGGTTTCCCCCGCGCAGTTCAGGCTGAACGCGCTGCCTTCAGGCAGAGCGTTGCTGGACAGTATCACGGTGTTGAACAGGCCCGCTGGAGCGAAGCTGATGAGCTCCTTCCCTGCGCTGTTCGTAAGGCTGATCGTTTGACTTGAGTTCTGGAGGGGAACGGGGAAGGCCATTATGCCTTGACCGCTCAGCGTGCCGATGCCCGCTTCGCCGCCCTGGGTGGTAGCTACCAGCAGCGTGCCGCCGCTGAGCTTGCCGGTGCCTTCAAATTCCAAAGTGCCTTTGCCCTCCTCGGCCAGCGTCCATACGCCCACAACGCCGCCGCTGATGACCAGGTTGCCTTCGGAGTCCAACCCGTCGCCGGATGCGTTCACGATGACCTCGCCGCCGGAGATGCTGATAAATATCTTTGTGGAGGAGGACGCAGCCTGCTCCTCTTTGACCGTGGCGTTTATGCCGTCGTCGGAGGAGGTGACGTTTACCGTGCCGCCGGATATGACGACCCGGGCAGCCTTCAGCCCGTCGCCGGAGCGGATGACAGTCAGTTTGCCGCCCTTTACGGAAATGGCGTCGTCAGCGTGAACGCCGTCGTCACCCGAACTCACGGAGATGTCGCCGCCGGAAATGCTGACATCCACCGCGTGGAACCCGTCATCGGCGGTATCAAGGCTGATGCTGCCGTTTAGTATCGTAAGGCCCACCGCGGCTTTGATGCCTTTCTGCGAAGCGGAGGTGCTTTGCTGACTGCCTTCATCGGAAGCCTCCTTGGCGCCCGCCGCGCCTGAACCGGTGGTGACTGATATGTTGCCGTCGGCGATTATGATCCAGCCTTTGTTGTCCTTGCCTGTTTTGGTCGAAACGATGCCGTCGCCCTGGGCCGTTACGCTGATCGTGCCGCCAAGCACCAGCACGCTGTTTTTTCCACGGATGCCGTCGCTGTGAGATTCGACATTTATGCGGCCGTCGGCAATGATCAGGTCCGCCTTGGACTGGATGCCGTGCTTCTCGGGGGAGACGACATTAAGGCTGCCGGAACCGTTAATGCTCAGATCGTCTTCGCAGAAGAGGGCGGAAGCGATCGTATCGCCTCCGACAGATATGGGGGTTCCGGAAACGAGGGTGTTGACGCTGTTGGGAGCAAGGGTTATTATCAGCTTGTCTGACTGCTTTTCGTAGATGGCGGGGCCTGTGGCGGCGGTCACGCTCACGCCGTCCAGCACAAGGCGCACCTTGTCTTCTTCAGGCACGCTGATGATCACCCTGCCGTTCAGCTTGCCTTTGAGCAGATAGGTGCCTTTGCGGTTGATGGAATAGTCACCTTTGACGGTAGACAGATTCACTTTTACCACGTCTGCTTCGTTGTAGGAAGCGTCGACATCCTTGAGTTTGTAAAGAGATAAAATGTCCGTTTCGGACAGAGCTGCCCCAGGGAAGACAAGTATGCCAAAGAGAATGGCAAGCGCTGTGAGGCAGGAAATCAGCTTGGAACGCCGCATAGCTGTGACTCCTTTCAGATATATGGTATAAATTATACTCATTCAGGTTAAATAGAAGCGGGGCTGAAGAGGATGGAATGTTAATATTCTGAAAAATCGAGTGTATTGACATTTGCGGGGCTTTGATGTATCATACCTCTGATTTTACAGGAAAGGGCCTGCCGGATGCTTTCGATCACTTCCCTTCACAACCCGCTGATCAGGCGCATGAAAAGCCTGGCTTCCGCAAAAGGGCGCAGGCAGGAGGGCGCGTTTACGGCAGAAGGGGAAGTGATGATACGGGAGGCGCTCGAAAGCGGCCTTGTACCTCTGGCGGGGCTGTTTGAGACTGAGTGTCCGCTTGCATTGAAACTGGAGGACGCCGGCGCGCAGACGTTCACAGTGCCCCGCGGCATACTGGAAAGCGTGTGCGACACAAAGACTCCGCAGGGGCAGGCAGCCATGTTCCGTCTGCCGGAACAAACGCCGCTGCCTGCGGAGGCGAAAAGGCTGGTGGCGTTGGACGGGGTGCAGGACCCGGGCAACGTGGGCACCATCATCCGCACTTTGGACGCGGCGGGGCTGGACGGGCTGCTGCTGGGAGAGAGCTGCCCGGACGTGTTTTCACCCAAGGTCATGCGTTCCACCATGGGCAGCGCTTTCAGGGTAAAACACGAGGAATGCGCGCTTGCTCTGCGCCTTGAGGAACTGAAGCGTGCGGGCTACAGCCTGATCGTGTCCGTGCTGGACGGGGACGACATTTATTCCTGTCCCTGCCCGGTACCGGAGCGCTTCGTGCTGGTGATAGGCTCGGAGGCACACGGCGTATCCCCCGAGGTGCGGCAGATCAGCGATATGAGGCTCAGGATACCCATGCGGGGCAGGGCGGAGAGCCTGAACGCGGCGGTGGCGGCGGGCATACTAATGTACCATCTTACAGCTAATACGGGCGCGCAGAGCGTCCATTAAATAAGGAGAGATAAAAAATGCGGGTTGTCATTCAGGAGAACTACGACAAGATGTGTGAGTGGGCGGCCGCGTATATCGCGGGCAGGATCAACGCCCATAAGGAAGACCGCCCCTTTGTGCTGGGCCTGCCTACCGGCTCATCCCCCCTGGGCGTGTACAGCCGCCTGGCGAAAATGAACAAAGAGGGGAAGGTGTCATTCAAAAACGTGGTCACCTTCAACATGGACGAGTATCTGGGTCTGCCCCGGGAGCACGAGCAGAGCTACTGGCACTTCATGTGGAGCAATTTCTTCGATCACATCGACATCCCCAAAGAAAACGTGAACATTCTTAACGGCATGAACCCGGATCCCGAAAAGGAGTGCGCGGATTACGAAAAGAAGATAGCTTCTTACGGCGGGATCGACCTGTTCATGGGCGGCATCGGCGTTGACGGGCACCTGGCGTTCAATGAGCCGTTTACTTCCCTGTCATCAGTTACCGGAGTGCGTGCCCTGACCACCGACACGATGATCGTCAACTCCCGTTTCTTCGACAACGATCCTTCCAAGGTGCCCTCCAAGGCGCTGAGCGTGGGCATAAAGACTGTCACCGATTCCAAAGAAGTGCTGATACTCATTAACGGCCACAACAAGGCCCGCGCGCTGGCGGCCAGTGTGGAGGGCGGCGTGAGCCAGAAGTGGACCTGCTCCGCGCTGCAACTGCATCCCGCAGCCATAATCGCGTGCGACGAACCCGCCTGCGGAGAGCTTACGGTGGATACTTACAAGTATTTCCTGGACGTGGAAAAACAGGAAAGACTGTAAAAAAACCGATAATGACCAGACCCGGTTCCGAAGCGTCCTGCGCTTCGGAATTTTTTTGCCAAATAAAAACGGCTGTGATATAATGACTCCAGGGAAAAGGGAGGGAAAGAAAAATGCGTTTGCTTCTGGCTGAAGACGACCTGGATCTTCAAAGAGCGGTAAAAACCCTGCTGGAAAGGAACGGCTGGGACGTGGACACGGTATCCGACGGACAGGACGCCTGCGATTGGGCAGGCTCAGCGGTGTACGACGGTTTCATATTCGATTGGATGATGCCCCGCCTGGACGGAGTGAGCGCGCTGAAGCGCCTAAGAAGCGAAGGCAACAACACTCCCTGCCTTATTCTTACCGCCAAGGACGCGGTGGAGGACAGGGTGGAAGGACTGGACTCCGGGGCAGACGACTATCTTTCCAAACCCTTTGAAGCGCAGGAACTGCTGGCGCGCGTAAGGGCGATGCTCAGGCGGAGGGACGCTTACCAGCCCGACGTGGTGACGTTTGAGAACATGACGCTTGACAAGGGCACAGGCGAGCTAAAAAGCGACAGCGGCTCCGTGCGCCTTAACGGCAAGGCGTTCAGGCTGATGGAACTGTTTATAGAGAACCCTCGCGTGATCTTTTCGATCAATCAGCTTATGGAAAAGGTCTGGGGATGGGATGCGGAAGCGGAGATCAACGTGGTGTGGGTGAACATCTCACAGCTCAGGAAACGGCTTGGCGAGATCGGTGCGCGCGCGCAGATTGCGGCCCACCGGGGCAGCGGCTATTCACTGGAGGCGGGCAAATGATAAAAAAGCTGAGGCTGCGTTTTATCAGGCTGGCGCTCATCGCGCTGACGCTGGCCATGTTCGTTGTGGTGGGCGTGGTGGATCTGGCCATGTGGCTGAACGTGAAAAGCGAGCTTTACCAGACGCTCAATTTCATCAGCGAGACGAATATGGCCTCGCCCAGCGATGCTTTCGATCCACGCCTGCCCGGAGGCAGCCGCCGCGTTCGGGTGATGGCGGGCGAATCCAGCTGGGCGAGGGCGTTTTTTGACGCGGAAGGCGAACTGAAAAACATAAATATCACCCAACTGGTGAGCAAGGACGAAGACACGGCGCGTGAGGCGGCGCTGAAGGCGTATGCCTCTCAGGCCGAAAGCGGCTTTTATGGCATTTTTCTGTACCGCAGACGGCTCAACCAGGAGGGCACGGGCACGGTGACTTTGCTCGACTGTGAAAACAGACTTCGGTCTGTTAATAACCTGCTCCTGACCAGTTTTATCGCGTGCCTGGGCGGCATTGCGCTGGCGTTCGTGATATTGGTGCTTTCGAGCAAGAAAGCGATAATGCCCACCATACGCAATATGGAGCGCCAGAAGCAGTTCATCACCAATGCTTCCCACGAGCTCAAAACGCCCATAACGGTGATATCCACCAACATGGAACTGCTGGAAACGGAATATCCGGGCAGCCAGTGGGTGAAAGGGACGCTTAAGCAGACAGGCATCATGAAAAAGCTGGTGGATGAAATGGTCTACCTAAGCCGGCTCGAGGAAGAGAACTCCCCCCTGAACCTGGAAAAAACAGAGCTTAAGCCGCTGTTTGACGAGGTTAGCGAACCGTTTGCCGCCATGGCGGAATACAAAGGGCTGGAGATGCAGGTGAACGTGCCGCAAGGGCTGTACATGGCGGCAGACAGGGCGCTTATAAGCCGTCTGATAAGCACGCTGCTGGATAACTCGGTGAAATACGCCGTGCCGGGAGAGCCTATCTGCCTGAGCGCGGCGCAGGAAGGCAAAAACGTCTCGATAAAGCTGTCAAATAAAACGGATACTCCGCTGAGCAGGCAGGACTGCGAACGCCTGTTCGAAAGGTTTTACCGGGCTGAGGAATCCCGCTTTAAGACAGAGGACAGGCAGGGCTTCGGCATAGGACTGTCCATAGCATCGGCGATCTGCGAAAAGCATTCGGGCAGCATACGGGCGCAGATGCGGGACGGGGACGTGATAGAGTTTATTTGCACCCTAAGAAGGTGAAACTTGCCTTTTTCAGTGAGGCGTGATATAATAAAAAGGTTATGGAACAACGCAGCATAAAGGGCGCGATATTCGATCTGGACGGCACGCTGCTGGATTCGCTGGGGGTGTGGGGCGACGTGGACCGGCGCTTTTTTGAGCGGCGGGGTCTGAAAATGCCTTCCGACTATCAGACGGATATAAAGGGTCTGAGCTTTATGGACACCGCCCGCTACACCAAACGCCTGCTGGGGCTTACAGAGTCCCCGGAAGAGATCGCAATGGAGTGGCAAAGGGATGTGGCGGAAGAGTACGCCCTGTCAGTGCCTCTCAAGCCCGGTGCGGGGGAGTATCTGCGCCGCCTCGCGGACCGAGGGATAAAGCTCGCTCTGGCCACCACGAACCGTGAGGAACTGTTCGCGCCCTGCTTAAAGCGCAACGGCGTTTATGACCTGTTTTCGGCTTTTGCCATCACGGATGAGACAGGGGAGAGCAAGTCCACCGGCAAGGTGTACCGGCTTGCCGCCGAACGCCTGGGGCTCGACTGCGGCGACTGCGCGGTGTTCGAGGACATCCTCTCCGGAATAAACGGGGCGAAAAGCGCGGGCTTTGTTGCGGTTTGCGTGTACGATCCGGTGAACAACGATGAATGGGACGCACTCAGAGCCGCCTCGGACTTCGAGATCAGAAGCTTTAAAAGGACACGATTATGGATTTAGCGGTACTTAAATGGTTTGAGGGCATACGCTCTCCTTTTCTTGACAAAATAATGTCTGTCATCACCTACGCGGGCAGCGAGGTGGCGGCTGTGGGGCTGATCTGCGTAGCCTATTGGTGCCTGTCAAGGCGCTTCGGCGACCGTATGCTCCTGACCATGATGAGCGGGCTGCTCATAAACCAGCTGCTCAAGATACTATTCGTCGTGCGCCGCCCCTGGATAAGGTATGAGGGCGAATACAAACCGGTAGACAGCGCGCTCGCCGACGCAACGGGCTATTCCTTCCCCAGCGGGCACACTGCCAACGCCGCGGCAGCGTACGGCGGACTTGCGCATGAAAAGGGCGTTAAATGGTATTGGCGTCTGCCGGCGTGGCTGCTGGTGGCGCTGGTAGGCATCAGCCGCATGTATCTGGGCGTGCACACGCCGCAGGATGTGCTGGTGAGCCTTGTGATATCCGTCGTGCTGATCTTCGCCATGGACAGGCTGACCGCTTGGCTGGAGGAGCATCCGAAAGCCGATGTCTGGGTGATGGTCTGCGTGGCGCTTCTGGGAGCTGCCACGCTGCTGGTCGCGCTGCTCAGGACCTTCCCCGAAGGCGACACACAGGAGACCATAAACACCAATACCGCGGACATCTTCAAAATGATCGGCGCGATAGGCGGCATGGCGGCGGGCTGGCTGATGGAAAGGCGGCTGGTAAAGTTTGAAAAGCCGGCGCGCTTCATCCACACCATTTTAAGGGCGGTTTGCGGCCTTATCATAGTGCTGGCCCTTCTGAAGCTGACCAAGTCGCTGTTCAACAGCCTTCTGGGCGAGCAGGCGGGAGGCATCGCAAGGTACTTCGTCACCTGTTTCGCGGCGCTGTTCGCGTGGCCCTGGTGCTTCGTGAAGCTGGAAGAAAGACTAAAATAATACTTGAAAGACTAAAATAATACCGAAAGGAATCAGAATAAAATGACACAGATGCGCACGCACAACCTAAACGAGCTGCGTCTGTCCGACGCGGGCAAGCGCGTCAGGCTGGTGGGCTGGATGGAAAATGTCCGCGAAGTAGGGCAGAGCCTGGCTTTCGTGATCCTTCGGGACTTTTTCGGGACAACGCAGCTGGTGGTGGAGGACGAAAACCTGCTGAAGCAGGTGCTGGAGCTAAATAAGGAAAGCACCATCGCCATAGAAGGCACGGTGCGGGAACGCTCCAACAAAAACCCCAAGATCCCGACCGGAGAGATCGAAGTGGTACCGGACAAGATCGAAGTGCTGGGCCGCTGCCGCTACAATCAGCTGCCCTTCGAGATCAACCGCTCCCGCGAGGCGGACGAGATCCAACGGCTCAAATACCGCTATCTGGATCTCAGGAACCCCCAGGTCAAGCAGAACATAGTGCTGCGCTGCAACGTGGTGAGCGCATTAAGGAGCGCCATGCTGGGCGAAGGCTTCCTTGAGATCACCACGCCCATACTGACCGCCTCCTCTCCCGAAGGCGCACGTGACTACCTTGTGCCCGCGAGAAAGCATCCCGGCAAGTTCTACGCCCTGCCTCAGGCGCCCCAGCAGTTCAAGCAGCTGCTCATGGCAAGCGGCTTCGACAGGTATTTCCAGATCGCGCCCTGCTTCCGCGACGAGGACGCCCGCGGCGACCGCAGCCCCGGCGAGTTCTACCAGCTGGATATGGAGATGTCCTTCGCCGGCAAAGAAGACGTGTTCGGCGTGATAGAGAAGGTGCTGCCGCCCATTTTCGCCAAATACGGCAAATATTCCACGGCATCCGAAGCGCCTTTCAGGCGCATCAGCTATACCGACGCGCTCAATACCTACGGCAGCGACAAGCCCGACTTAAGGATCGATCTGACCTGCAAGGACATAAGCCCCCTGTTCACCGAATGCGAGATGGAAGCGCTTAAGGGACAGACGGTCAAGGCCATCGACATAAGCAACTGCGCCCTGACCAGAAAACAGATAGAGAAGCTTTTGACCGACTGCGAAGTGCAGGCGGGAGTGAAGGGCTACTGGTTCAAGACCGACGCGGAAGGTAAACTGGCGGGCGGCATAGCCAAGTTCCTGGCAGGGAAGGAAGAGGAGCTTAAGAAGCTGATCTCCCTGGCTCCCGACACGCTCGTGGTCGTCGCGGCGGGCCCGCAGGCCACCAAGCTCGCGGGAGTGATGATCAAGTTCTTCGGTGCGGCGTGCGAAGGCCACATGGATAAGGAAAAGTACGAGTTCTGCTGGATAATCGACTTCCCGATGTACGAGATCGGGGAAGAGAGCGGCGAGCTCGAGTTCTGCCACAACCCCTTCAGCATGCCCATCGGTGGGCTTGAGACGCTTGAAAAGGCCGAAAAGGGCGAGATCGATCCCCTGACCATATTGGCCGACCAGTACGACCTGGTGTGCAACGGCGTGGAGCTGTCCAGCGGCGCGGTCAGGAACCACGACCCCGAGATCATGATAAAGGCCTTCGAGATGGTGCGGCTGGGCGAAGAGGACGTGAAGAGCAAGTTCCCGGCCATGTACAACGCATTCTGCTACGGCGCGCCGCCGCACGCGGGCATCGCTCCCGGGGTGGACAGGATGGTAATGCTTTTGGCGGGTGAGGACTCCATAAGGGAAGTTATCCCCTTCCCGATGAACAAAAACGCCCAAGACGTGATGATGGGCGCTCCCAGCGAGGTCACCCAGAAGCAGCTGGACGAGCTGAATATCAAGGTAGACATAAAGCAGTAAATCATACGCGGCGGAGGAAGGGCTTCCTCCGCCGCACCCGCGTTATTGCGAGCGAATGTTATTGAAAGGATCGAGGCGTCATTGCGAGCCTCCGTAGGAGGCGTGGCGATTCTTAATCTTTACTGCTACCTACAGCCCCGCGTCATCGCGAGGGCGACTTTTCGCCCGTGGCGATCCGTCTCCCTTGCAAAATCCACGACACCCCGATATAATTATCCCAAACCCTTTAAGGAGGTCCTCCCATGAAAAAGATCGCGCTCATCCTGGCCGCGCTGTTGACCGTCTGCTTGTTCTCTTCTTTGGCCGAGGGCGGAGAGATCATCGGACAAGGCGGCTTTTCCAACCTGCCCCCGGTTGTTACTCCTACTCCTTCATCCGAAACGCGCCCGGTGATGGCCTTGCCGGATCCATCGATCCTGCTGACCAAAGCCGGTATCGTGACTTACGATGATTATCCCTTCAACGGGAAGACATTCACCGTGAGGCAATACGATCTTCCGAAAATCAGGGATCTATTTCTGCAGAACTTCAACGCCATTGCCGAAAAAAAGAACTTTACCGTCGAGGCGGCCGATTACATCGGCACTCCGGCGTTCATGTATACCGACGGAGCAGGCAAGACCGCGTTTTTGATGTACGATTACTCAGGCTGCATGCTTTTGATGACTGAAAAAGGCATGGACATACGGAAATATGAATACCTGTCGGTCGACGTCGGCGACATAATCCAATTCGGCACTTATGAACAGGACAACAATAAGAAAAACGGTAAAGAGCCTGTCGAGTGGCTTGTGCTGGACGTGCAGGACGGCAGCGCGCTGCTGTTAAGCAAATACGCTCTTGACGGGAAACCGTATAACACGGACGATGCAGAAGTGACCTGGGAGACTTGCACTTTGCGTACGTGGCTGAATGGAGAGTTTTATGATGCCGCATTCAGCCCGTCAGAACAGGCGAGGATACTTACGACGGAGATTGACAACAGCAAAAGCCAGGGCTTCAGCGAATACGAGACGAAGGGCGGAAACGACACCCGGGACAGGGTGTTCCTGTTAAGCTGCGCGGAGGTGCGCAAGTACCTGAACGTTACACGAGAGGATCGAGACAATACTAAATCACGCACGAGCCCCACGCCGTACGCGGCAAATCAGGGAGTGAAAGAAAGTGAATGGAGCTTTGAAAAGACAAGCGAAGGAGTTGGGGCGTGCTCCTGGTGGCTGCGTTCCCCGGGCTACTATCAGAACGGCGCCGCAACCGTCTCAGCCAGAGGCGAAAATGGTTGGACCCGCGTATATAGCATTGAATATGGCGCCGTCCGCCCCGCGTTATGGATTGATCTGGCAGCTTAGAATTCAGAATTTAATGATCCCACCCGTAAGAACAGAGAAAAACGGCGGCCGATACGCGCCGGAGCAACGCTTATTACTTTAGGTAAAGGGAATTTATGACCGAACGACTGTATTACGATGATCCTTATCTGTGGAAGTTCGTTTCAGAGGTCACTTCCTGTGAACCCATAGATGACACGACCAGCCGGGTGTACCTGGAAAAGAGCGCGTTTTATCCCACCAGCGGCGGGCAGCCATACGACACGGGCACGATCGAGGGACGCAGGGTGCTGGACGTGTACGTGGACGAGTTCGGGGACGTGGCGCACGTTATCGAGGGCAGTATTGAAACGGGCGTCCTCGCGGAGTGCCTGATCGACGTGCCGCGCCGCGTAGACCACATGCAGCAGCACGCGGGGGAGCACATACTGGCCGGGGTCATGTACCGTTATTACGGTGCGTACACCACGGGGCTGCACCTGGGCGCTTTGGACAGCACCATCGACTGCGTGATGCCCGAAGGGCGCATGCATCTGACTCAGGAGGAAAAAGCGTTTGTCGAGGCGGAAGTGAACCGCATAATCCGTTCCGACGCGCCCATAAAGTGCTGGTTCCCGGGCGAGGAGGAGCTTAAAAGCCTGCCGCTCAGGAAAGCGCCTTCTGTGACAGAACACATCAGAGTGGTGCAGATAGGCGACGACGAGTTCTGCGCCTGCGGCGGCACGCATCCTAAGGCGACAGGGGAGATAGGCCTGTTCAAACTGACCGACGCGCGCCCCGACAAGGGGAAACTGCGCCTCACATTCGTGTGCGGCGAAAGGGCGTCACGCCTGTTTTACCGGCTGTACGAGGACGTATCAAAGCTTAAGGAAATACTGAACGTCCCAGAAGAGGGGCTTTGCCGGGCGGCACAAACCGCCGTGGATAAGCTAAAAGACGCGAAACACGAGGCGAACATGGCCAAATGCCGCATGGCGGAGGCGGTGATCAGGAACGAGCTTAAGGGGAACGAAGAAGTAAGATTTGTTTTTGAGGATATCGGCCCCGAGGGCCTGAAAGCGGCGGCGGACGCGGCGCTCGCCGCGGGCAGGACCGCGCTTTTGGCGGACAAGACCGAAAACGGGCTGAACCTGATGTTCGCTTCCCCCAAGGGCGGACCGGACGCGGGCAAACTGCTAAAAGCGTTCGTCGCCTCAAACGGCGGCAAGGGCGGCGGCAGTCCGGAGCTGGCACGGGGCTTCTGTCCGGATAAGGACGCTGCGAAGGCGCTGGATTCGCTTCGGATCGACTGATCAAAGCGTACGGATCGCCGCGCGTCGCTGCGTGAAGCTCGCAATGACGCGGGAAAGGAAGGCGTCGTCCATAAGATCTATAAAACAACAGGCGGCACGATCGTTCATGCCGCCTGCGTTTTTGTGATATTATCTTTCGATAAGCAGAGTCTTGATCTCGAAGGGCCGGAAGGACAGCGCGTACCTGCCGTCTTGGTCGGGCGAAAGCGAGGCTTTTTCCTCCTCCAGGAAGTTGACAAGGCTGACTTTCTTCGCACCATTTATGCTTACGCGCACCTTCGCGTGGCTCCTGCGGCTCTCGTACAGGCGCAGGGCGAAAGCGGAAGTGCCGTTCTCAGCGGGCTTCACAGCCTCGGCGATCACGCCCTCGCCTTCGATGGAGAACAGCTCGGGCAGAGCGGCTGAGCCCTTAACTTCCACGGGCAGGTAGTTGAAGTCGTAGGCGGGCAGGATGACGTTCTCGAAATCTCCCGCGCCTTCGTGGGGCAGCAGGCTGTAGCGCATGAAGTGGACCCCTATGTCGGTCACGGGGTCGGGGCGCGCGCCGCCCTTTAGCAGGCTCAGCCGCAGGTTCCCGCCCAGGCAGGAGATGCCGTACTTGCAGTCGTTCAGCACCGCTACGCCGTAATCCGCCTCGCTCAGGTCGCTCCACTTCATGTTGCACACCTCGAACTTTGCGGCCTCGATCGAGTTGTTGCGGGTGGTGGGACGCTCGATGTGGCCGAACTGGATCTCGTTTTTCACAAACGCGCTGCGGATGTCGGTGTCAAAGCATGCCTTGACCAGGCCGTGCCTGTCCTGCCAGTCCAGCCTGACTTCGTAGTCTATGCGGCGCGAGGAAGCGTAGAACACTGTGTCTACCGTGATCTTGGACTTGCGCATAAGAGGATAAGCGGCTCTCAGGCGCAGCTCCACCTGTCCGTCTGACACGATCCCGAAGCTTTCGGGCTTGCCCAGCGGGCGCAGTTTGTCAAAGCCGTCGTCGTCTATGTCCCAGTTGTCCCAGGCTGCGGGCATTTCCTCGCCCGCGATCACCGTGCCCAGCGGCAGGCCGTCTGCGGAGCGGATCTCCCTGGCGCTTTTAATGTCGATAAGGCTCTCTATAAAGCCGTTTCCGCTCAGCCTGACACGGTAGAAGGGGGTCTCGATGTCGTTTCCGTTTACACTGAAGGGGGAAGCACCCTTCGCAGAAGCGCCTTCTTCCAGCTTAAACGCGCCGGAAGCGGGCAGCACGGCCTTTACGGCGGTCTTTTCCTGCCCGTTTAAGTCGGTGTAGGTCTGGCTCTCGGCGTTTTTGAAGCTGCGGCTTCCGCTCACGCTGTACACGCCTTCCCGCGTATAGGGCAGGGTGTTGATGAGCGACACGGCACCCTCCGCCCTGTCAGAGAAGCTTTCGGCCAGTTTCGCGGTCTCGGCCCTGACGGCGGCGATCAGCGCGTTCATTTCGGGGATCTCGGTCTCGTACACCTTGGGTATGCAGGTGCCGGGCAGGATGTCGTGGAACTGGTTTTTGAGCAGCGTCTTCCAGTACTCCTCCAGCTTTTCGTCCTTGGCTTTTCCGCACAGGGTGTACATGAGCTCCAGATCGTGCAGCGCGATCTCCGCCAGACGGTTGTTGCGCTTGACTTCGCTCATCTTGGTCAGGGTGCCCCGGTGCAGCTCCAGGTACATTTCACCGTCGTAGGTGGGCAGGCGGTCTTTGCGCTGTTCCAAAGTCTGCATGTACTCGCTGGCGGTGGAGGAAACCACCTTGGGCAGGCCTTCCATGCCCTTGACCCTTTCAAGATATTCCAGCATGCCGAAGGTGGGGCCGCCGCCGCCGTCGCCAAAGCCGTAAGCGGCAAAGCGGGACTTTTCGGTGCGCCGGTCGCGCACCTTGGCGTAGTACTCGGTCACGGTCTTGGGATCGGGCACGGAGTGGGTGGCGTTCAGGTGGCAGATCACCTTGCTGCCGTCAAGCCCCTTCCACACGAAACTGCCCGCCGGGAACAGATTCAGGTCGTTCCAGTCCATTTTGGTGGTATAGAAGTACTTTACGCCGCTTTCCAGCATTATCTGGGGGATGGCGGCGTTGTAGCCGAAGGTGTCGGGCAGCCAGAAGGAATCGGAGGTGTAATCAAGGTATTTCCGGGTAAAATTCTGGCCGTAGATGAACTGGCGCGCCATGGCCTCGCCGCCGGTGATGGAGCAGTCGCACTCCACCCACACGCCGCCGTTGGGTTCGTATCTGCCCTCGGCGCACCGCTTTTTGATGCCCTCGAATATGTCGGGGTAATAGCGGCGCATCCAGTCCAGATGCAGCGCGGAGGACTGTATGAATTTATAGTCGGGATATTTTTCCATCAGGTTCAGCGCCTGGGAATATGTGCGCGCGCACTTGCGTATGGTCTCACTCACAGGCCACAGCCACGCGGTGTCCATGTGCGAATGGCCGATGGCGTACACTTCTCCGCGGCTCAGGTCGCCTTTGGAGGAATCGAACAGGGGCTTGAGCGCTTCGGAGATCTTTCGGCAGGACTCGGTTATCTCTTCCTCGCAGGCGCCCACGAACTCCTGTATCAAGTGCGGGAAGGCGTCCTTAAGGCATTCATAGGCGTGCTGGGAGGCGTAGTTGTCCTCGTTAAGCTTTGCCATCTGAAGGGCGCAGGCAAGGTCGAACACCGCGTTTTTCACGGTCTCGTTCATCACGTACAGATTCAGGCCTCTGTACACGTGGCAGAACTTCGCTTGGTCAACGTTTTCCTCATTAATATCCATGCCTTCCCGGGGCTGGGTTCCCAGCACGGTGTGCCCCGCGTAGCACTCGAAGGCCAGGTCGATCTCTTCACCGGGGCGGGAGTCATAGTCCACGAACATCACGGAGTGGTTGCCGCCGATAAAGCGGTGCTTGCTGTTTATTATGCCACGCGGGGCGCCGTTTTTGAAGCAGAGTATCTCCACTGCGTCCGCTTCCGGCACGGCGCACAGCGTTTTGCCCGCCGCCTCGTCCGGCACGTGCACTCGGGCGCACAGCCACAGGTTGGAATACTCTTTGCCCCAGCTTTCCCCGTCGCTTATGGGGCGCATGGACTCGGGGGCGGGGGGACGGCGCAGGTGCTCGTCTGTTTCCAGCGCCAGCACATGTTCGGCTTTCTGAACGGGAGTGAAAATGTGGCGGCCGTAGAGTTCCAGAGTCTGGTCGATCTTGCCCAGGAAGCGCTGGACGTACTTGTCGAAGGTCATGGATCATCCTCCTTGAAGGTGTATTTGGGCGCGGACTCGCCGCGGGTAGTTTAACAGTTTTTGCCGTTTTTGGCGTCCAGACGGCGATTTCGGAAATATACGATTATGTCAAGGCTCACCATCACCAGATTCAGAATGTAGAAGCACAGCACGTACCATTTCTGGGAGAACTCCGCCATGTAGCTTTTGGACAGCAGCTTTGCGGCGATGCCCGCCACATAGCCAATGTCTATCAGGCACAAAAACAGCAGGCTTTGACCCCTGGCGGTCCGGCTTTTCCAGGCCTTTGACAGGTTGACGGGCCAACTGGCCCCAAAGCACAAAAGCATGATTATCTCAAACAGTTCGCTCATATCCTTACCTCCCTGATTATTGTATCATCCAAGTCCCGGAAACGCAAGGGAAAACAGACGGGAGCATGAGGCGGTCAGTCACATTGGGCTGTTTATTCGAAAAATGCCCTGCGGCGTTCGATCCGAGGCGGCATGCGCTTAGCACTCGCGGCGTTGTGACAGCATTGTAAACCTTACCACAAAATAACATTCAAAAGGAACATAAGACTTGATTTTTGGAGACGGGGTGTGTTATAATCCCCTTCAGCATGACGACACCGGATGCCGCAGGCTCATGCGGGCGACACTCCGGTTTGTACGGACTGCGAGTCTGTGCAAGAGAGGGGAAGAAAGATGAAGGAGAACATCCATCCCGCTTATGGCAAGGCCATAGTGCGCTGCGTATGCGGTGAGACCTTTGAAACCGGTTCTACCAAGAAAGAATTGCGCGTTGATATCTGCTCAAAGTGCCATCCTTTCTACACCGGCAAGCAGAAGGTCGTCGACACCGGCGGACGTGTGGACAAG
>JAIKWZ010000065.1 GCA_024684375.1 Clostridiales bacterium | reverse complement strand
AAGTTTACAGGAAAAAAGGAAATGGAATTCCTTCATTGGATTTCTATTTCCTTTTTGATTTCCGCGTAAGTTATCTTTTTTCCGTCCCGAATCACGTATATCTCTGGTTCAGATTTCTTGTGTTCTACAAAATACTGATAAAAACGCTTAACAAGAATTCTTGTTAAAAGATTTCACAATGAGTATCCGGAGCAGGAGATAACCGTGCAGCGGGACGGGAATGCTATATCGTATCAAGAAGCGATAACAATTTTTAAGTCTTCAGCATTCATCCTTCAGTTCCCCGATAGGATTTTCTAAATGAATAGGGAAGACTTAAGACTGAAAAATGAATAATAGTTGTGAGATCGCACGCTTTTTGATATAATACAGTCGGTGATGATATGACAAATATTTTACTGGAAGGCTATGAGATTAACGCGCCGTGGTTGTTTGAAGCCCTGAAAGAATATATTATGCCCTCTCACAGGGTAGCTGTGGTTGCGTTGGCGTTTCGCGACTCCCGCGTGAAAAACTTAGACGATTGGAGCGCTTTATACGCAAAGAACGCCGGCTGCTATTATTCCGGTATTGTCAGATCACTTTCCGATTACGGGATATCGGAAAGCCAGATAGAGTTTATCAACTATTATACGGATACACCGAAAACAGCAAATCAAAAAATCCACAATGCCGATATTTTGTATTTTCCGGGTGGTCTGCCGGACCGAATGATGCAGCGAATTCATGAAATGCAGCTCTATGATTCGATTCTGCATCACGATGGAATCATTCTGGGCTACAGCGCCGGCGCGGTAATCCAACTGCGTGAATATCATCTTTCTCCGGACAAAGATTATCCGGAATTCGCATACTACAGCGGATTTCCGTTTATAGATAATTTCTATCTGGAGGTTCATTATGAAGGGACACCGGAACAGAACACGTCAATCCAGCGAGTCCTCTGTGAAAAGCATAAAACTGTGTTCGCTACACATTACATGAATGGCGCAATCATTGTGGAACATGGGAAAATCAATTTGATAGGCAAAGTCTCGAAATATGATCTAGATTGAAAAAGATAATTCGATGATTGGCTTTTGAGCAATGGTCCAATGATATGCTCCGAGAGTCCGGATCCATCTATTGATTCCGCAAATCCATCTTTTTTGCACCCCATTGTCATAAAAGAAAGTCCTTGATTTTCAAGGGCTTTCTTCTTTTTTCTTTCCACCTGGGCGTTCAAGATACCCATCAGTCTTTTTGCTTTTCCTCAGGCTACCTCACCTGTGTACTGCTGCGTATTTATCCGGAACTGGATGTTGATCGTGTAATCCGCTCCAACATCGATCCGCTTCACCAGTCGGGGGATTATCATCTTTTTCGTGTCTGTCTCGGCATAGTCAAAGATCTCCGCCCAGGAGATCAGTTCCCCTATCTCGCGCTTCGCCTCTTTGTTCTGTTCTTTCTCTTGTTCCATCTTGGCCTTGGCTTCTTCCATATGCTGTTGAGCAGTCTCCATATTCTGCCTGTATTTAAGCATCATGGAGTTCGCGATGGAGATGTCCAGTGTGTTCTCCCCTGTCATGGCTTTGATGCCTGGAAGGATGAAACAAGAAGCCGTGAAACGCTTGGAAATAAAAGCATTTCACGATTGGGCCACTTACATTTGCCTTTTGTACTATACTACATGCAAGCGAAAAAACCGTGCTCACATCGCGGGTTCATAGTATCGGGCACAAGACGAAAGGAGAGCCTTCTTCCGCGTTTGAATGAAAGAAGGCCCTCTTAAGTGTATCCGAATCTGCTTAATGCAGTTCTACCGGATTATCTGCCGAACTGAGCGTCGTTGTTGCCGGACACGGTGGTCCACATCTCGAGCATGTTGATGGGATCGTTAAAGTCAGCAACCCAGCCGTTGCGGGCGATGTCATAGTTGCCTTCTTTGCGCTCGTTCAGGAACACGCCCCAGTCGATGTTGCGCACAGTCATGTTGATACCGATTACAGCAAAGTCTTCCTTCATGCATTCGGCAATGGCTATATGGCCGGAGCTGGTGTTGGTCAGGTACTCAAAGCTGATGGGTGTGGCAGCGGACAGCATGCCGTTCGCATCAAACTCGTAACCCGCAGACTTAAGCAGCTCGATAGCCTTCTCCACATCGGGCTCTTCGGCAAAATAGCCGTCTTCGCCGTTGGGGTAAGCCCAATTGGCAGCATCCTTGAAGATCTTGCCGGCGCCATCCGACATGCCAGCAGGAAGGAAGGAGGTGGCAATCTTCTGGCCAGTCTGGCCGACAGTGTCGATAATGTACTGACGGTCGATCAGCAGGCCCAGCGCCTTGCGCATGTTGGCAGCCTGCTCGACGGTCTTGCCGGCAAACAGATCGCTCTTCACGTTGAAAATCACATAGTAGGTGCCCAGCTCATCCACAATGTGGAACTCAGGGTTATCGAGCAGGGACGCGATACGGTCGGTAGGTACGGAGTCAGTAAAATCGAGGTCTCCGTTCTCATACGCGGCAAAGACGGCGGTATCGTCATCGCTGAGCATGAACTCAAGTCGTTCGATCTTGACATTCTCGGCATCCCAGTAGTAGGGGTTCTTCACGTAGACCATGGATACATCGTGCTCCCAGCTTTCAAGCACATAAGCGCCGCTGGATACGAATCCGGCCTCCAGAGCCCAGGCGCCGGGGTTGTCGGCAGTAGCGCCGGCCTCAACGCAAGCCTGCTGAACAGGATAGAAGGTGGGGAAAGCGGCAAGGTCCAGCATGTAAGCGCAGGGAGCCTTAAGCACGACAGTAAGAGTAGTGCCGTCTTCGGACGCAGCGACCTGGAGATTGTCGGGATAGCCCGCTATTCCGTCGAACATGTAGCTGTAGTCAGCCGCAGTCTCCTCGGCGGCCGCTCTCTTCCAGGAGTACTCGAAGTCCTTCGCGGTCAGAGGAGTGCCGTCGGACCACTTCAGGCCTTCACGGATAGTGAATACATAGGTCAGCCCATCTTCGCTTACGGTATAGCCGGTGGCGTAGTTGGGGGCATAGTTACCTTCCGAATCATAGGTGTACAAGCCGCCAAAGCTGTTCGCGGCGAGGCAGGCACCATCCACGGAAGAGTTCAGCGCGGGATCAAGCTTATCGGGCTCGCTTGCGAGCTGCAGCCTTAAAGTGGTTTTGTCGCCGAAATCAGAATACATGAAGAACTTGGTGCCGTAGGGATTGGAATAAAATCCGGTAAGGCCGTCCTTAGCCATGTAAACGTCATTGTAATAGTAGATGGGTACGATGGCGCCGGTGTCCATCAGGATGTCTTCCGCCTGATGCATAAGCTCCGCGCGCTTTTCAAAATCGGTGGTCATCTTGATCTCCGCGATAAGCGCGTCGTACTCTTTCCAATCAGGTTCGCTGCCCGCGTCGGCCAGAGCCGATACACAGCCCAGCACCATGAGCGCCGCCAGCATAAGAGCTATCAGCTTCTTCATATGGTAGGTTCCTCCTAACAGTATTTATATCATCCGGCGCCAGCTGAAGGCCCCGGGGGATACCAGTTAACGTTTGTGACAGGCGACTTTTCGTCCCTCGCCTACATCTTTGAGCTCAGGGCAGCTCTCGGCACATTCCGCTGTGGCATATCTACAGCGCGTACGGAACGGGCATCCTTTGGGCATATGCAGGGGACTTGGAACGTCGCCCTCCAGTATGATCCTGTTTTTGTGTCTTGCCATCTCGGGATCAGGCATCGGTATCGCAGAAATGAGCGATTCTGTATATGGATGCACAGGTTCGTTGATGACATCATCCGCGTTGCCTATCTCGACTATCTTTCCAAGGTACATGACCGCGATCCTGCGGCTCATATGCTGCACGACCAGCAGATCGTGCGCTATGAACAGATAAGCTATGCCCAGCTTCTCCTGCAGTTCTTCAAAGGTATTGATTATCTGAGCCTGTATCGAAACATCAAGGGCAGACACCGGTTCGTCACACACGATGAACTGCGGATTGACCGCCAGCGCCCGGGCAATGCCTATACGCTGCCTCTGTCCGCCGGAAAACTCGTGAGCATAGCGGGTCGCGTGTTCGCTGTTCAGCCCAACCAGCGTGAGCAGCTCGGCAATCTTCTCGCTTCTCTCACGGCGCGATGAATAGAGCTTGTGTATGTCAAGCGGCTCGCCTATGATGTCGGAAACCGTCATTCTGGGATTCAGAGATGAATACGGATCCTGGAATACGATCTGCATGTCTTTGCGGAAGCTGTCGATGTTCTTTTCGGTGACTCTTTTGCCATCAAAATATACTTCTCCCGCGGTAGGCTTGTACAGATGCAGAAGCGAACGGCCAACGGTCGTCTTGCCACAGCCCGACTCCCCCACCAGGCCCAGCGTTTCCCCTTTGTCGATCGTAAAGGATACGCCGTCAACCGCTTTCAAGGCCAGCTTGTTCAGCATGCCGGACTTTACCTGGAAATACTGTTTTAGGCCTCTGACATCGACTAAAGGCTGGACTGTGCTCACTTGATATCACCGTCCTTTTTATCCGCTTCTTCAGCCATCATTTTCTTCACGTTGTTCCAACAGGCTGCGATATGAAAATCGTTTACCCAAACCTCCTGCGGAGGCTCGCTTAAGCAGATCTTCATTGCATTTTCACATCTCGACGCAAATGCACAGCCTTTGGGAAGATTAAGCAGATCTACGGGAGTACCCGGTATCGGCACCAGTTTTTCACGGCGAACCTGTGCCCCGTTCTGGCCTTTTGCAGCCTCATCGCGCTTGATAAGATGCGGAATGGAACGTATCAAGCCTTTGGTATACTCATGCCGCGGATTATAGAATATCTCGTCAGCTGTGCCCCGTTCACACACCCTGCCGGCGTACATGACTATGATCTCGTCACACATATCTGCGATTACGCCCAGATCATGGGTTATCATGATGATGGCCATGCCCAGCTTTTTCTGCAGGCTTTGCATAAGTTCAAGTATCTGGGCCTGTATCGTGACGTCCAGCGCAGTTGTGGGTTCGTCCGCGATCAGTATGTCAGGCTCGCATGCGAGCGCCATAGCGATCATTACCCTCTGGCGCATACCGCCGGAGAGTTCATGCGGATACTGCTTAAGCCGCTTCTGAGGCTCGTTCACTCCCACAAGCTGAAGCATTTCCAGCGCGCGCGCCTGGACCTCCGCTTTGCTGCGGTCCGTATGAATACGTATGGCTTCCCTGAGCTGACTGCCTACGGAAAACACGGGGTTAAGACATGTCATGGGATCCTGGAAAATCATTGAGATCCTGCCGCCCCGGAATTCATGCATCTGCTGTTTTGTATAGTTCAGTATATTCTCACCCTTGAAAAGCACTTCGCCCTCGGTGACGCGGCCCGTATCGGTGAGTATACGCATGATGGAATATGCGCTCACGCTTTTTCCGCTGCCGCTTTCCCCAACGATGCCGAGCACCTTGCCTTTATCCAAGTTGAAGCTGATGCCGTTTACGGCATTCACGACGCCCGCGTCCGTATTAAACGTGGTGTGTAGGTTCCTGACCTGTAAAATCGGTTCGTTGCTCATATCGTCACTTCCTTAATCTTGGGTCGAATGCGTCACGCAGGCCGTCACCCAACAGATTGAAGGACAGCACGATCAGGCATATTCCCACTGCCGGGAAAATCATCTTATACGGGTATACGTCCAGAGCCTGGCGAGCAGCGTTAGCCAGCGAGCCCAGCGAAGGCATCGGAGCCTGAACACCCAAGCCGATAAAGCTCAGGAAGCTCTCTGTGAATATGGCGGAAGGTATCTGCAGAGCCGTCGATATGATTATCACGCTCATGCAGTTGGGCAGAATGTGTTTTCTGATTATGCGCCTGGGTTTGGCGCCCAGGGCTTTAGCCGCCAATACATATTCATTATTCTTGATCGAAAGGATCTGGCCTCTCACCAAGCGTGCCATGCCGACCCAGTACAGCAGTCCGAACACCGCGAACATCGACAGCATGTTCGGTCCGATGGTGGAAAACACGGTGCCGTTCAGGCTCTGTCCTAACACCTGGTCAAGCACGACCGACAGCAGTATGACCATCAGCGTGTCGGGAAGCGAGTAGATTATGTCGACGATGCGCATCATGACCAGATCGGTTTTGCCACCTGCATATCCGGCGATGGATCCATACAGAAGCCCGATTATAAGCACGATCAGAGACGCGAAGAAACCTACGATCAGCGAGACCCTTGCGCCGTACACGACACGAATGAAGTAATCGCGGCACAGCTCATCAGTACCAAAGATATGCGGAAAAACAGTTCCGCCTTCATCTATTAACTGCTGTTCCATCTGCGAATACTGGAACGGTGACATGTTTTTTGCGGACCGGTCCCGCTTGCCGTTTATGGTGACCATGCCGTTGTACGTATAAGGCACGATCAGAGGTGCCACGATGATGGTCACGATAATAACAAACAGCACTATCATGGACGCGACTGCCAGAGGGTTCCTGAACAGCTTGCGCATACCGTCGCGGAAAAAGGTATGGCTTTCACGCACGATGTCGTTCTGCGCCTTTTCCTCTTCGGTCGCCTTTTCAAACTTTTCAACGTTTATCTGGAGGCTCAGCGGATTCTTTTTGGGCGCTATATCGGGATTATACTGCGTCATTCTGTTTCGCCTCCTCAGTCAAAGTTGATCCGAGGATCAACGATCTTATAGACCAGATCGCTGATCAGTGTCATCATGACCATCAGCGTTGCAAGGAAAATCGTCGTACCCATGATCATGGGATAGTCTCGGTTCGTGATGCCCTGGACGAATTTTGTCCCCAGACCGCCCGTATTGAACACTGACTCGATGACCATTGAACCTGTAAGAATGTATGCCGTCATAGGGCCGACATAAGTGATGACCGGAATAAGGGCGTTTTTGAGTCCGTGTTTGAAAATGACCCATCTTTCCTTGACGCCCTTTGCCCTCGCTGTCCTTATGTAGTCCTGTCCCAGCACGTCCAGCATCGATGTCTTCGTCAGACGCGTGATATAGCTCATCGGCGACAGCATCAGTGCGATAACAGGAAGCACGATAGACTGGTTCTGCGTAGAAAACACATTGAACCAACCCAGCTTCAGGCAGAAAACCAGCAGCAGCACAGTAGCAATGATAAAGCTCGGCACCGCAACAAAAAGCGTGGTAAAGAAAATTATTATCCTGTCAGCCACCTTGCCGCGGTTAAGTGCCGCAATGCTGCCCAACACAAGACCCAGCACCACAGCGCTGAGTGCGGCATATCCGCCGATGCGGGCGCTGATTTTGAAAGACGAGAATATGGTAACTGCAATCTCTCTGCCCGTCTTTGTCGAGATTCCAAAATTGCCCTGCATCATTCCTTCGAGATAGAGCAAAAATTGTTTCCATAAAGGCTCGTTCAAATGGAATCGCTCTTCAAGAACAGCCTGTACGGCCGCCGACGGCGCTTTTTCCTTAGAAAACGGTCCCCCGGGGATCGCGTTCATCGCAAAGAATGTGATAAGCGCAATTATAAAAACCGTCAGCAATGCAAGCAAGATACGCTTGCATATGTATCTTCCCGTATCATTAGATGAAAACAGTGCGCCGATTATCAATGCCAGCACCGTAATCAGCAGTAATTTTTCAAACAGCATCGGTAGAACAATACAGCCAAAAACAACAATCACGCAAGCCATGGCAAGCGATGTCAGCAATTGTTTACGCCGTTTATGTTGCAGCTCGAAGTCCATGCATAACTCCTTCAAAGCAAAAGACGATTACAGAATCTGTATAAATATGCTCTGCAAATTATATCACCATATAGCAGGATACACAAGTAAAATATGACATATTCAGAACGATTTAATTGCATTTTAACTTTAATATATTCGCAATAAGGGCACCATATTTGCATCTGTGGCATGAATGCAATCCAACAAACATTCCCGAATGCATTTTTGCATTCAGTTATTCTGTATGGCAGAAGATTATAGTATAAATTTTATCATTGTTTATCTGTATAGATATTCATAACCATTCAAACCTGCAGGTATACTTGATCAGCGTTGTAGATGCGCTTTTGTTACTCGTCGACATATCACGTTAAGCGATGGGGATCAATTGAAAAGTGGCGTGCCGTTCAGCCTGACCGCCGGCAGCGGAATCGTTTTCAGATAAGAATCTGGCAAATACGGGGACATCGTAGAAATTTTGACTATTTTCCGTATCCACAAATATGGGTTCTGGTTCAATTCATATGTCCATTCTTCTGGGAGTATTTTCGGGAGTATTTAAAATCATGGGTGTTCAAAAAAGGCATGAACACCCCCATAATCACCCGTTTTTTTGCGGGTTTAAATGCTTCCTGGTCGCCTTTTGAACACCTATTTTGTAAACACCTGACAGATGAATAGGAGAGGCCGCAAAAGCTCAATAAATATTGACGGTTTTGCCTTCATGACTGCCATCCATAAGCGTCATGATTAGTCTAGCAGGTGTTCAGAGCACCGTGTTCACATCGCGGGGGTCACAGGTTCGAGTCCTGTTGCGACCATCGCCTTTCCTGATAAGGAGAGGCTTTTTCATGCCTTGATACTTTTCGACCGGGTTAGACGCTTAATACAGTCATTTGCTGCAAAAAACATAAGAAAAACCTTATGCACGATATATCGGTATCTGCATAAGGTTTTATCTGTATTTGAAAGTAGGGGTGTGCATTCGGAGGGTGCATTTTCTCGTTGTGAATACGTTGCTCACCCATACTGTCAACATCCTCGCGATGTGAACACAATGATGGAATTGGCAAAAAGCCCACGAAGCCGAATGAGTTCGCGAAAAGGCTAAGGGTGGAGTAATTACCACAAAAAAGCGCTTCACAGTATCGTGAAGTGCTTTTTTTGTTCATGCGGCGATTACTCGGCTTCCGCCTCGCTGCCCTCGTATGTCAGCATCTCACATCACCGGTGCGAAGCACGTTTGGTCAAGATTTGTTTTTGGTTTCGTCGTTTTTCAGCCAATGTGTTCATAAATTGATCTGTCCACCCCGACTTTCGATGCGATCATATGCATTTCCGCTAGCGTCTTGGCATTCACTGGTACACCTTCCGCTTGTATGCGCGCTTTGCTCTCCGCTTCCTTTTCGCCATGGGTGTAAATGCGGTCGTGCCCCTCGGCCTTGGGGCTGTCCCGTAACTCCTGGAGCAGTATGGACATACGACGGCGAATCTCTGCCTTGTCGCCGAAAACACCGTAATCTACCGCCCAGAAGCAGAACGAGGTGTCGGCGTTGCCGCTGTTGCGCACGTGCGGTGACGTGGTGCCACCAGCGAAAACTGATGTGAACAGCTCCACTATGATGCCCAGTCCGTAGCCTTTATGAGAGCCTGTCAGTTCTTCCGAACCGCCCAGCGGAAAGATGCCGCCGCCCTTTTTTCCGATAATGTTCTCCAGTACCTTCTCAGCCTGGGAGCAGGGATTTCCATTTTCATCCGCGGCCCAACCCAGGGGCTGCGGATTTTCGTTTTTGTTGCAGACCTCCAGCTTGCCCCGTGTGACTACGGTGGTGGCGGCATCGTACCAGAAGGGCGTGGGATCAGCAGGCATGCACAGTGCGATTGGGCTGGTGCCCAGCATGGCCTTTCGTCCATAGGTAGGGATGGCAATGGCCTCGGTGTTTGTCATGCACAAACCCAGGAGGTCCTCCTGCGCTGCCATGAGCGTGTAATATCCCGCAATGCCATAGTGATTGGAGCCGCGTACACACACGGCGCCGATGCCGTGTGCCTTAGCCATGTCGATGGCTTCCTTCATGCCTCGGCGTGCCACCAGCTGGCCCATGGTGCGCGGCGCGTCGTACACTCTGGAAATGGGCGTCTCATGCACCAGACAAGCGGTGGCCTTGGGATCTATCGAGCCTTCGGTGATGGCGCTGTAATAGCGGATCAGGCGTTGTACACCGTGGGATTCAATGCCGTACAGGTCCGCACACATCAGCACATCCACGATTTCTCCGGCCTCTTCCGACGTGAAGCCGCATTTTTCGAAAATATCCTCGCAGAAGCGGGAAAGCTCCTGCCACGGTATCCTTACATAATCCACGATATTACTCCTGCCTACTGGATAATTCAGTCGGGTATTTCTCAATCCAATGTTCGGGAAAGAGTATTAATTGGTGAGTGCAAAGTATGATTTTCCATCGATATCATAGCGGCGAGCCATAAAGATTGAAAAGGCATCCACCGTGTAATCAATATATGAGTTGGCATCTTGACGCCGATCCCGACACGTCTGGCGCTGTTGAGTGAATTGGGAATGTTTGTGGGATTTGCAAGGGAGTTGATCGGCACCAAATCCGTCATATTGGCAGGTTTAGTACAACAATCGACCATTCCGGTTATACCAATTCGTTGATGATAGTTACACCTGCGCTTGTCCCGATGCGGCTTGCACCAGCTTCAATCATTGCCAACGCAGTATCAAGTGAACGAATACCTCCAGCTGCTTTCACGCCGATCTTATCCCCCACGATTCGCTTCATTAAGCGAACATCTTCTATTGTCGCTCCACCGGTGCCAAAGCCAGTTGAAGTCTTGATATAATCTGGCCGTACCAATAACGCGATCTCACATAAGCGCATCTTCTCTTCATCAGTCAAATAGCAGTTTTCAAAAATGACTTTGCTTAATCGCCCTGCTTGTTTGCAGATATCAACGATGCATCGCATTTCTTCTTCGATATAGTCCCAACGTCCACTCTTGAGTTTGCCGATGTTGACCACATAATCAATTTCATCTGCACCTTCCTCAATAGCTTTTTTTGTCTCATATTGCTTTACGCTTATTGTCGTCTGCCCAAGCGGGAACCCGATTGCTGCACCTACATGCACATCGGTATCCTTTAGCGCCTGATGGCAAAGAGCGACAGGCGCGGAATTAATCGCGGCCATTACAAAATGGTTTTCTGCGCATTCCTTACAGAAATCGAGCAGTTGTTCATCAGATACAAAGGGTTTTAGCAGAGTTTGATCTATCATACGAGCAAGAGCATAACGATCCAGTATCATAATAAACGCTCCCCCTATCTAGTCAATGAAGTTTTCAGACAATAGTCATACCAATTCTCATTGCTTTGAGCGCCTGAATGTCATTACTATTGATGCCGTCATCGGTTATAATATGTTTGATGTCTGTAATATCCGCAAACTTGACAAAGCTGTTGCGCCCAAATTTATTACTCGTCGCCAGAAGAATCGTTCTATCTGCCGATGCGATCATCTGGCGTTTGATATCAGCCTGATGCAAATCAGGCGTCGATAAACCATCACGAATGGAAACACTGTTTGTAGCTATAAAAGTCTTATCTACATGAAGGCGACGCATTTCATCTACTGTAGTCGACCCGAGAGTGCAATGATACTCGTTTCGGATAGCTCCTCCGAGCAATACTATTCGATAATCCTTTTTCTTTTCCAACAATAGCGCAATGCTTAAATCATTTGTTACTATTGTCAGGTTTCTCGCCTTTATAGCATTTGCAAGCACGTATGTAGTAGAACCAGTATCCAGTACAACAGTGTCCCCATCTTCAATCATGTCGCTGGCAGCCTGAGCAATGCGATTTTTCTCCGGCAAATAGCTTATTACTTTCTTGTCGGTTGATTGTTCAAAATTGACTTTGGATACTGATACCGCTCCACCATGTGTTCTTTGTAGCAAGCCACGTTCTGAAAGATCGTGAAGATCGTTACGAATGGTTGTGGCGGAAACGCCAAATTGTTTGCACAAGTCATCTACGAGCAGTTTTTGCTCCTGCGAAAGCATCTGTAGAATCTGACTCTGTCGTTCCTCCACAAAAATCAGATTTGTATCTCTTGATGCCATTTTGCTTCCTCCTGTGCATATTTATCCAATTGGTCTGCCAAGTGTTCCTGACTGTGCGTTATCCGACTCCACATCTCGTTTTGATCTTTATGATGATGGAGTCTAACAGACATTTCTCTTGAAACAGGCAACTCACTTCCATTTTTATTATACACTCCAGCTGCCATTCCTGCAACAATTGCACTGCCCCGTAGTGCTGCATCAGCATTCTGTAGGGGCAAATAGTCCATTTGGAGCGCATCCGCCTTTATCTGACAAAACAGCCTACTCTTAGCACCTCCGCCTGTTCCCAGAACAACCCCGCCTCCCTTAATGGCATCACAGTCAAGAAGAATGTCATGATAATGCCTGTATTCTGCAGCGATGCTTTCTAAAACACTTCGATACATCTCACCATGACCATGATTCCATTTCAAGCCATACCAAGCTCCTGACAGGCACGGGCTGGCAGGACATACTCTTCCTGCGAAATGCGGGACAAATTGCAGTCCATTACTCCCAAGTGGTATGATAGTAGCTTCTTTTTCCAATTCATCGTATGTCTTGCCTAGCAATCGGCTTGCCCAGCGTATACATAGACCCCCTCCACCTATATACGCTAGGGGCGTATAGAGTCCGTCAAGTACAGAACGCATGAAAAGCAGTGTCCGGTGCTTGGTATCTGGAACAAATTGATTCGTACTCATCGCTAGAACGGATGCCGTACCCGCAACATCCAGCGCCATACATGGTTTTGTCACGCCTGCTCCTAGTGCAGACGCAGCAGTATCTCCACAGCCCGCGGCAATTGGAATCCCTTGGACCAACCCCATTTTTCTAGCTGCTTCGGTTGATAGATAGCCTATGATTTGAGTCGCATGAACTATCGGTGGGAGTTTTGAATCTACATCGCCAAATATGTGTGTTAGTTTGTCATCCCATTTCCTATTTTCGTTGTCAGCAAAACCAGTAAAGTGCAAATGCGTATCGTCAATATATGCATGGGCATGGTCACATAGGCGCATGCTCAGGAATGCGCTTAATGTAACAAAAGCATCTGAATTCAGCCAAGCTTCAGGACTCTGTTCTTTCCACCACAGGATTTTAGGGCCTTGATGATTCGATACACATCCTCCGGTTAGCCTTACACCGGTATCGGATACGGTTTGCATACTTCTCTCAAACACCGTGTACCCGGCATTTTCCGGTATGCTCTTATCCGCGCTGAAAGAGTCATAAACGTTGATGAAAACACTGCCATCATTCTTGTTCACGCTCTCGACGGCTTTTTCCAGTTCAGTATAATAATGTTTCCCCTTGGCGAGCACCTCTATTATAGGGTCTACCCTGTCTTCCGGGAGCATCAGATACTCTATCTCCGTCTGTGTGCTGTACGACCGCTCCTTATTTGCGGACGCGTCGCCGCTGAAGATACTGAACAGCTTTGACAGGCCCGCTCCTATTTTCAATGATGCCGCTCTTCCTTTGATTCGCTTGATCGTCTTTTTGACTATTATCTTCTTCCTCAGCTGAGCGTAAATGCTGTTTACCGCTTCCTCATCCAGATAGATATAGCTCCTGATCTCGTCCATTGTTCATGCTCCGATCCATGTGTGTATTTGGTCTCGTGGCGACCGTTACCGAATGTCTATTCTTTATTATTCCCCTATAATAGCCTCAAACGCGGCACGGATGCTGTCGATTTCATCGGAGGTACAAGCCAGATTCACGAAGTCCTGGTCGATTACCCCAAGAGGGATAAAAGAGGAATGATCTTCCTTGTGCGCCCACGCGATGAATTCATCCTTTTCCCATGACGGGTAGATATAATTGAATATTCTGGCGTCCTCCGCCATCCAGTAAATATTATCATCTGACTTTACAGAATTGCCTGTAAAGAAGCCTTCCATGGAAGGTTTGATCGCATATACTCTCCCGGGGTTATAAACGAAGTTGTGATGGAATCTGATATCTGCCGCGGCAGGGTAATACTCATAGAAAAGGATATGGGCCGCGGCGTCCTGATCCGGGCGCGCATCATAGCCCCACCCACGCCCCTGATTGATGGATATATTGTGGTAAAACTGATAGTTATGGACGCCTGCAGCTGCGTTTCCCTCCCAGATCTCCGAATCCTGCGCATTGTTCACAAACACATTATCATGAACATAAACATCCTTTCCGGATCCGGTATCGCCCTGAATGGTAAAGGCCACATCATATACATTGCGGATGATGTTATCTGAGATCTCAATATTCTCCGCGTCAGACGCGTAGAACTCGATCCCGTTTCCGAATCGCTCGTCATACTCCGGGTCCAGATAGCTGCCGCCGATCTCTTCGATAATGCAATTGCTGATCCTGACGTTCCGGGCCGCGTCTCCCCCGATCTGGAGC
>JAIKWZ010000064.1 GCA_024684375.1 Clostridiales bacterium | reverse complement strand
CGATTTAATCAGGAGGAAGTAATTTATGGCTAAGGCACTTAAAAAGGTTTCGCGTAAAAAGCGCGAGAAGAAGCTCGTTGAGCGCGGTCAGGCGCATATCCGTTCTTCTTTCAACAACACTATAGTGACCATTACCGACCTGAACGGCAACGCCCTGGCGTGGGCCAGCGCTGGCGGACTGGGTTTCCGCGGCAGCAAGAAGTCCACTCCCTTCGCGGCGCAGTCTGCGGCTGAAACGGCGGCGGGCAATGCCCGTGAGTTTGGCCTTAAGACCGTTGAGGTTTACGTAAAGGGTCCCGGCGCTGGCCGTGAGGCCGCTATCCGCTCCCTGCAGACTGCGGGCCTTGAGGTCACCCTGATCAAGGACGTGACGCCCATCCCCCACAATGGATGCCGCCCGCCCAAGCGCAGAAGAGTGTAACAGGAGGAACGAGTTAATATGGCAAGATATACAGGCTCTGTTTGCCGTCTTTGCCGGCGCGAAGGCTGCAAGCTATTCCTTAAGGGCGACCGCTGCTACGGTCCCAACTGCGCTCTTACCAAGCGTCCCACCCCTCCCGGAGAGCATGGCCAGGCCAGAGCCCGCAAGATGAGCGAGTACGGTCTGCAGCTCAGGGAGAAGCAGAAGGCCAAGAGAGCGTACGGCGTACTGGAGAACCAGTTCCACAGCTATTTCGAGACTGCCGCCAACCAGAAGGGCATCACCGGCGAGAACCTGCTTGTCAGCCTTGAGAAGAGGCTCGACAACGTGGTTTACCGTGCAGGCTTCGGCTCCTCCAGGGCGATGGCTCGTCAGCTGGTCAGGCATGGCCATGTGCGCGTAAATGGCAAAAAGGTCAACATCCCCTCCTATCAGGTGGCTGTGAACGACGAAATCTCCATCCGCGACAAGTCCGCGCAGAGCGACTATTTCAAGGGCCTGCGCGAAGGCACTGGCAAGCCTGTTCCGAAGTGGCTCACCCTTGACAGCGCTAATCTTAAGGCTATTGTTTCCGCTCTGCCCGCCAGAGAGGATATCGATCTTACCATTCAGGAGAATCTCATCGTCGAGCTCTACTCCCGTTAATCAAGCAGCGTAGTTTGATGTGTCGCAGTTTGGCTCTGCGCCATTTTGCGACGACCACAGGACACAGTTCCTGCCGGAAAAAGGAGGATAAGCCGAGTGATAGAACAAATGGACAAGCCGGAAATCAAAATACAGCCTACCGAATATCCTGAAAAGTATGGTAAGTTTACCGTAAGTCCCCTGGAGCGCGGCTTCGGCCAGACGCTGGGCAACGCGCTGAGGCGCGTGCTGCTCAACAGTCTGCCCGGTGCGGCGGTCACCAGTGTGATGATTGACGGTATTCAGCATGAATTCTCCACTGTTCCCGGCGTAAGGGAAGACGTGGCGGAGATCATACTCAACCTTAAACTCTTATCCGCCAAGGTTTACACCGACCAGGTAAAGACCATCAGCGTGGATGCGTACGGCCCCTGCGAGCTCAAGGCGGGAGATATCAGGACAGACGACGAAGTCGAAATCGTCAATCCCGACCTGCATATCGCGACCCTGTCCGAAGGCGCGCATTTGGCTATGCAGATCACCATCGAAAAGGGCAGAGGCTATGTTTCGGCTGAGCGCAACAAGCAGCTCGCGCTGGAACGGCGCCTTCCCATGGCGATCGGAGTCATACCCATGGATTCCATATTCACCCCTATCCGCAAGGTCAGCTACACCGTAGAGGATACACGTGTGGGGCAGGTGACGGACTTTGACAAGCTCACCATCGAAATATGGACCAACGGTACTATCCAGCCCAAAGAGGCGCTTGCCTCTGCCGCGCAGATACTGACCAACAACATGAAGCTGTTTATCGACCTGACGGTAAACGTTGTGAATATCAATTACAACGAACCCGAAGTCGATAACAGGGATAAGGTGCTCGAGATGACTATCGAGGACCTGGATCTGAGCGTGAGAGCGTTCAACTGCTTAAAGCGCGCCGGCATCAACACTGTGGGCGAGCTGGCTCAGAAGAACCAGGAAGACATGATGAAGGTCAGGAACCTTGGCAAAAAGTCGCTGGAAGAGGTAGAGCAGAAGCTGCAGGCGCTGGGTCTCAGCTTAAGGTCTACCGAGGAATAACCCTAAGATTATTTAGTCCTGTCACACGACAGGGTCATCAAGGAGGAACCGATAATGGGAAATCGGAAGCTTGGACGTCCGACGAACCAAAGACTGGCGCTGCTGCGCAACCAGGTGACCAACCTTATCTGGTACGGCAGAATCGAAACCACTTTGGATCGCGCAAAGGAAGTAAGATCTATTGCCGAGCGTCTTATTACCGTTGCCATTCGCGAATGCGATAATACCGTGGAGGTCAAAAAGACCACTAACAACGATAAAGGTCAGACTGTTGAGCTGACTGTCGTAAACGACACTCCCACCCGTCTTGCCGCCAGGCGCAGGATCATGGCTTACCTTTACCGTATGCCGGTCATGCAGGGCAAGAACGAGGAAAAAGAGGACTATCTCGCCCGGAGAAAGAACATCAAGCACCCCGTGGTGGAGAAGCTCTTCAGAGAGGTCGCTCCCAAGTACAAAGCCAGAGCGGCTGAAAAGGGCCAGGGCGGCGGATATACCCGCATAGTCAGGATCGGCCCACGCAGGGGCGACGCGGCCGAAATGGTCTATCTGGAGCTCGTCTGATAAACACATAACACTATTCTCACAACAAACAAACACAAACGCGGCCGGCAGTTCGTCAGCCGCTTTTGTAATTATATGGGGGATTCCGGGATGCTGGGACTCAAAAGGGGCATCGTCGAGCTCTATCCGCATGAGGCGGATTGGGAAACAAACGCCGCGCGTACGATCGCTGAACTCAGGGAGGTCTTCGGCGCCAATGCGCTGGACATACAGCACGTTGGGAGCACATCGATAAGGTCGATCTGCGCAAAACCGATAATAGATATCGCGGTGAATGCCCGCAGCATAGATTGGTTCTGCGAGCAAAAGGACGCTCTCATTGCGCGGGGAATGCTGTACAGGGGAGAGGATGTGCACAATGAGATCCTGTTTATGCTGGGAACGGAAGAAATACGGACCCATCACATCCATATTTGCCGCCCAGATTCCGAAGAATGGCGCAATTACGTGCGTTTCAGGGACTACCTGAACGCGAACCGTGAGGCGGCCAAAGAATACGAAGCCCTGAAGCTTAGCCTCGCCCGGGAACACAGCTCCGAAAGGGAAGCTTACACGTTGGGCAAGGCTGCGCTGATAGCGAGGCTGCTTACGGAAGCTAAGGAATGGGAGAAAAAAGCACAGTGAAGAAGGCTGTATTGTACACGCTCATACTGGCGCTGGGCGTCTGCCTGTGTGCGTGCGGAAACAAAGCGGAAGACAAAATTTACTTAATAAAGGTCATTGATGCTCAGGGGAAGGGAGTCGAGGGCGTTAAGCTAAACGTTTGCACGGACACCACTTGCACCATATTCACTACAGACCAAAACGGCGAAGTCAGACCGGGGATCGCTCCGGGCGAGTATACAGTTCATCTTTTGTCGCTGCCGGAAGGTTTCCCGAAAGATACGCTCAAGCGGGAGTTTACCATGAGCGCTGAAGTATTCAGGCTGGAGATAAAGCCGGATGACCTGTAGGCGCCTTATTCAACGCGGTATTTATCAAACGCCCGCATGAACGCCAGGATACGGTCCTGCTTATTGTTCATCCAGGCGTATTTTCCTATCTGGGTGCGAATTTTGAATACGCCCGCTTCCACGACATTATCCACCCACGCCTGTATCTCGCTGTCACTCATTTGAGTGACCTTCCAGGCGTAGAGCAGCCAGTCGAATGGAATGTTTAGGGACGCCTTTACGTCTGATAGGTTGAGTTTTTCAGAGACGGAAGGCTGAAAGCGCGTGATCATGGCGTGTTCAAGGTACGGCAGGTGAGCCTTAGACAGCCCCTCACAGTGCAAAAACCGGTAGCTGCCGGTGCTCCGCGCGGAATAATACTTATCCCAGAAGGGAGTAACGAATTCGTCCCACAGCCCGGGAGGGATCAGCGCCGCAAAGTCATCGCACAGATATGATCCGAAGGAGGATACAGGCGGCTGAGCGTTTACGCGGCTGGACCACATACAGAAATCGATTATGCTTTCGTTCAGGAGCCGGAAAAACTCCAGCGTTTTTTCCGGCTCTTCGTATATGTCGATAAACACGTCCTGCCCACGCATAAGCACGGCCGAGGTGACTACGCCCTCAAAGCCGTAGCCGCTCAGAGGAGGTATTTTTCGGGAAGGGAAGCGGCTTTGCAGGTACCGGTTTACTTCCACATAGTGTTTGCATAGAGGATGCGCGCCATAGTCCGCGCCGCGGGCCTGATTGACGATCTCAAGCGCTTCGTCAATGTCCCCGGCAAAGGGCTTTATGTTGGGCTCCGAATCCTCCAAAAGCGTGTATGGCGCGCCTATGCTGATAAGGTGGCCATAGGAAAGAGGCGCAGCGCCTGGCACGCGATCGGGGCAGTACGCACCAAAATAAGATTTGAGCGCTGCTTCTGAGGCCTGCCATGCGTCGGCGCATTTAACTGCGTCCATGTAGAACTGCTTTTCAGTGATGCCGGCGATATAGGGGATAAGATCGTGGTATATCTCTACCACAGGATAGATCTCCTGACCGGCGTAAAAGTACTTCATCTTTTTTCCGGGGAAGCTATTATCGAAGCTTTATTCTGCCTTTATATCTACTTTCCTGCCTGTTTTGTAGGATTCATGTATGGCGTTGAGGATCAGTACCGGCTTGAGCAGGTCCTTATACGCATGGGGACGGACGCCGGTCAAGACCATGTTCTTGAATTCCAGCAGCTCCTGCTTGAAGCAATCGCCAAGGTCGTGGGTGTAGGCGGCTTTGCAGCCCTGGTCGGTGTAGGCGGTGATGGTGTAACCGTATGAGGAGGTATACTGCGCCGCAACGTCGAAGTCGCCGTAATCGAAAATTGCGCTTACGCGGTTTTTGGTCTCATCCGGACAGTAAGCGGTAACGGCCTTTACGTCAAACCCGAATACCGTGAGCATCATCTCCAGCAGGTGCTGGCTGTAGAAGAAGAACCCGGCGTAGTCGTTCACCATGTTCACAGGCGCGCCGACATAGCCGCCTACCAGCTTGCCCTCACGGGCAAATTCCTTTATGGGATCAAGATCACGCAGAAACTTTAGGCATGAACCGCCGCATATGAGCGCACCGCTGTTCTCGGCCGCCTGCAATAGTTCCCTGGCATAGGCTTCCTTTACGGTGAACGGTTTGTCAATAAACGCCGAGGCACCGGCTTTTACGTATGGAAGAGCGTATTCCCAGTGATGGTCTCCGTGCCTCGCCGTGACCAGCACGCCGTCCACCTCACCCAGAAACTCGTGGGGATCTTTTGCCACACGTGTTACGTAGCCTGCACGAACCAGCCTGTCATTAGAAACAGGATCGTAACCGTACACTCCCACCAGTTCCATGTCGGCAAAATCGGGGTCTGTATTAATGAATTTGGCAAAAGCGAAAGCATGAGAGTTTTCTGTGCCGAGAATCGCAAGCTTCATTTTATGGCCTCCTTATCAGGCAAATACAGTCAGGGGGTTCTGCGCGTGTATCTTGTCTATGACCTTCAGCTGGGTAAGCACCTGCTCGGGAGTGATCTCCATGGGACGGCCCTCTGTCAGGGCGTAGTAGATCATATCGTAGTAGTCCCGCACCGCGGTGTTGAACGCACCTGTCTCCACATCTATTGTTTTTTCGATGAATTCAAGCTTTTCGGAGCAGTATGAAGGCGTACCGTCGGGCTTGCACAGAGGATCCATAATCTGGCCGTGTGCTTCAAGGCGGGCCTTGTCCAGATACTTGTACTCCACAGTCCCCAGCGTCGCTCTGAGGCAGCCGTCGCTGCCCGTTATCTTATAAAGATATGGCGCGTAACAGTCGCAGGAGGAGATCTCAACGTCGATCCAGGGCTTGCCGGGCACCATCAGTATTATCTTGGCGAAATCCTCCGCGTCCCCAAAGGTATTGAAACGTCCCAGACGGGACACCACGGTGACGTCTTCCGGAAAGCCCAGCAGATCCATTGCCTGATCCAGAGGATGGGGGCCGGTGTTCCGCACGTTGCCGCCGGCGTAAAGCTGACTGGTCTGCCAGTCCCAGCGCCGGGCAAATCCGGAAAAGGCAATGTTTATCTGAGCGATCTTGCCCAATACTCCGCTTGCAAGCACTTTTTTGATCTCGCGGTAATAGGGCGCAAACCTGGACTGCTGAAACACATTAAGCAGCCTGCCGTACTTTTTGGCAGCCGCAACGCAGCGGAAGCCGTCTTCATAGGACTTTGCGAAAGGCTTTTCGCACACCACGTTGAAACCATGTTCCAGCAGATCCATACTCACCGGGATGTGCAGGTGAGAAAAAGTGCTGTTGACAACAAGGTCGATGTCATTACGGGGAAACAGCTCGCTATAGTCCGAGTAAACATCGCACTGATATTCGCTCCTGGCCCGTTCGCGCCTGTCTTCAAGCGCATCTACCACCGCGACCACGCGGAATTTGTCGTTGGCCTCGGAACGGAAGAATTTGCCGTGAATGTCCCGTCCGCTGCGGCCCTGGCCTATGATCGCCACGTTCAGCCTGTCCATTTTTTACCTCCATGAGTCCTGCGCTTTTGCAATTGATCGATCGGTATATACATGCCGTGCGGGGCGCGGCATTACCACCATTTTATTTCCTCGGTCACCCGTTCTCTCAGCTCAATAAACGCGCTGTCCGCTATATCGCGGGGAAAAGGCAGGGTGACACGGATATCCTGTTTGATCACTATAGGCTTGTCGCTCAGAACAACTATCCTGTCGGCAAGATACACAGCTTCCTCGACGTTGTGGGTGATGAACAGCACCGTTACGCCGGTCTGAGCCTTAAGCCGGAGCAGATCTTCCCACAGACCGCGCCGCGATGTGGAGTCTATCTGTGAGTAGGGCTCGTCCATCAGCAATATCTCAGGCTCAGCGCACAGCGCCCGCGCGAGAGTGACCTGTTTCTGCTGGCTCGCGGACATCTCACGCGGGAACCGGGAGGCTATATCGGAAAGACCCAGCTTGTCCAGCGCCTTTCCGGCGATCTGTCTGCGTTCCGAACGCGGTGTGCCCCTGATCTTTATACCGAACGCAGCGTTGTCAAGCGCATTAAGCCAAGGCATGAGCGTGTCTTCCTGTGAGATATAGCCAACACAGCTCTCTTTCAGGCTGAGAGGCTGGCCGTTTAGCAGTATCGTGCCCGCGTCTGCTTTCGCAAGCCCCATCAGGCAGCGCAGAAGAGTCGTCTTGCCGCAGCCTGTAGGGCCAACCACACACACGAATTCGCTCTGCGCGATTTGAAGAGAGAAGTCTTCGATCACGCTCAGGCTGCCAAAACGCTTGGAAAGCCCGTTTATGCTCAGATAAGTGTCATCCATCGCAGACCTCAGACAGGCAGCGTTCTATTTCGGCGCGAATGCGCACGAACTCAGGCGACAGGTAGTTCCGTGGGCGGGGCAGGTCCAAACGAAACTCCTTGACTACACGGCTGGGTGAGGGAGAGAGCACAACAATGCGGTCGGAGAGATACACTGCTTCTTCTATGTTGTTAGAAACGAAAAGCACGCTCTGTCCTTCACCCAGGAATATCTTTTCCAGTTCCAGCTGCATAAGATAGCGGGTCTGCGCGTCCAGCTGGCTGAAGGGCTCGTCCATGAAGATCACTCTGGGCTTCATGGCGTATATGCGCGCGATGCCGCAGCGCTGCTTCATGCCGCCCGAAAGTTGCCTCGGATACGCTTTTTCAAAGCCTTTCAGCCCCATGAGTTCGATATATTTCATGGCACGGGACAGCGATTCCTGTCTGCCCAGTTTCCTGAGCGGGTACCTGACATTGCCAAGCACGGTAAGCCAGTTGAACAAAAGCGTGTTCTGGTACACTACTCCCCGCTTCGGAGAGGGAGAGGAAACCGCGGCGCCATCCATGAACACTTCACCGGCGTCGGGCCGCTCAAGTCCGCTGAGCAGCTTAATAAGTGTTGTTTTGCCGCATTTGCCGGGCCCGAGCACGCTGACAAATTCATTTTGGCCAAGGCGCAAAGAAACTCCGTCAAGCACACGCCTGCCGGCGTAGGATTTTGTCAGCCCATTACAGCAGATCAGTTCGCGTTCCATATGAGCAGCCTCTTTTCCGCCAGCCTTAACAGCGAGCTCAGGGCGAACCCGATTATGCCGATCGCTACAAGACCCACCATGACCTGTGTCATATTGCCTGAATCGTTGCCAGTAGATACTACCCAGCCCAGACCGCTGCGGGAACGGATCATCTCGGCGGCGACTACGGTCATAAAGTTGATCGTAAGCCCAATTTGTAGGCCGGTAAACACCTGAGGAACGCAGCAGGGGAGCACTACGGTAAAGAAAATACGTGTACTTGAGGCTCCCATCATACGCGCCGCGCCGACAAGCTCAGGATCCACATGCCTGGCGCCGTCGTGGGTATTTGCGGCGATGATAGTGAAACTCGCGATGAAAAGGATAAAGACCTTGCCGTTTTCCCCGGTGCCGAACCATAAAATCGCGATGGGTATCCAGGCTATGCCGGGAATGGGGCGCAGTATCTCAATAAACGGGTTTATAATGGCATTGGCCAGGCGGTTCCTGCCGGAGAGGATACCAAGCGTCACGCCTGTGACCGAGGCGAGGGAAAAGCCTAAAAACACCCGGTAAAGGCTTCTGAAGATATGTCCGGGCATGGTCTCGGAGCCGATGGGTTCATAAAAGCTCCGAATAAAGGCGGGGATAACGGTAGTGGGGGGCGGGATAAGACGCGCACGGGGAAAAAGCGCGGAGGAGAACTGCCAGAACAGCAGGAACAGGCAAATCGAAACCGCGGCGCAGCTGAAGTCGGCGTACCTGGCTTTGCCTATAACAGGAGATAAGCTGTTTTGTCCGAAAAGCTTCATATCAGCTCCTCCTCAGCAGTTTTTCCGCCAGTCCGAGCACAAGGGAAAACAGCGCGCCGGTCACGCCGATGACCAGCATGGCCACGATTATGTACGAGGGGTTGGAATTCATGCGGTTGATCTGTATCATGTGTCCCAAGCCCTTCTGCGCGGCAAGCATTTCCGCAGCCACCAGTGTGGCCCAGGAGGTGGACAGAGCGGTACGCAAGCCTGTAAACAGCTGCGGAAGAGCGGAGGGAATGGCGACAAAAAACAATTGTTTCACTCTTCCGGCTCCGAAGGACTGAGCAAGCGTCAAAAGGCTTTCGCCGGTCTGAGTGATGCCGCTGTATGCATTCAGGACACAAGGCATCAGAGTGGCGAAAAAGATGATGAACACCTTGCCCTCCTGGCCTATTCCGAACAGAATAAGCACCACCGGCAGCCAACCCACGGGAGGAATAGGGCGCAACAGATCGAACAGGGGGCGGATAAACCTGCGGACCCATTTGCTCCAGCCCATCATTATGCCAAGCGGCATCCCGACAAGCACACCGAAAAAATAACCCTTGAGCACGAGCACAAGGCTGGACCAGGTGTGGTCCGGAAGAGTGGCGCCGTCTGACCTTTTGCTGGAAAACTTGGCAATAAAGTCTTCGAACACCTTGACGGGACCGGGCAATAACTTAGGGGAGGTCAGGTGCCAGACATCTGTGGCGAGATGCCACACCAGCACGAAACCTCCCAAAGCAAGCACTGATATCAGATGATACAGCAGGCTTTTTTTCACAGAATTATTCGGCGTCTGAACCTGCGGCAGCGTACAGCAGGTCGCTTCGTTTGTTCTGCTTGACGACGTCAGTCTGTTCCTGATCGATCATGTCAAGATTCTGCATGAAAACGGCGGTGTCGATAAGGGACTCGCCTACGGGCACCTGCACGGCTTCGGCCAGAGTGAGCAGAGGCTTTTGGTTCTGTATCTCGTCCATTATGGCTTCGTCGCTGGCGGAATAGCCCATGTGCGCATAGTATTCCTTGAGCCATTTGGCGGCAAGCGCTTCATCGTTTATGAAGTCTTCCTGAGCACAGTAAATGACCTTCAGCGCCTTTACGACAGCTTCGGTCTTTCCTTCGCAGGCGGACCTGGCGCACACCAGGTTCTCATACATGGGCGCCACGACAGCGGGGTCGCCCAGGGAAACGTAGCCTTTTTGCTTGGCGTCATACACGT
Organism: Clostridiales bacterium; assembly: GCA_024684375.1. Taxonomy (GTDB): domain Bacteria; phylum Bacillota; class Clostridia; order Christensenellales; family Aristaeellaceae; genus RUG14130. Next base: position 50,170 of record JAIKWZ010000064.1, on the reverse strand, counting down.
TGGGGTTCTGCATGGCGCAGATGTCGCCGTCACCCAATTCGAACGCGGCGGAAGCCTGGGGATACTGCGCGGAGACATAGTTCACATCGTCGATCGTAAGGCCAAGATAGTTCAGGTAACCGATGATAAGGTAGTGGGCGTAAGTGCCGGATGGGCCGAGGAAAGTCATGCCCTTGACCAGCTCCGCGCTGCCGTAAACGCCGTTTTCGTCCTGGACCGCAAGCAGAGGGCTGTCCGGCTTCACCATCAGGTTGACGGCGACCTGTTTGGCGTTCTGGGCGATCACGAAGGCATCAAACTTCCCTACCGCGTGCACGGCGGCGGGCCCCATATCAGCCAGTTCCAGTTCGCCGACCGCGAAACTTTCGTTCATGGGTGCGCCTGAAGCGAACTCCTGGAGCAGGAAATCGACGCCTTCTTCGGTGTCATATCCCATTTTGTCGGCGTAATAGATCGCGGCAGAATAGTAACTGGCCAGCACGCCCACATCGAGCGTTACGGGTGTTTCGCAAAATGCGCCAAAGGACAGGCACAGCGATAAAGCGAGCAATAGACCGATAAGCTTCTTCACGGACAGTACCTCCATATTTTTCTGATATTATTTTAACATAACGTTCCATAAAGTCAACCGGAAACGCTCAAAAAGTTTTATACAGGAAGCTTGAAAAGTCAGGTGCTATATTATATAATCGACAAAAAATGAGGAGACTGCCATGCAGTATTTAAGCGATATAGAAATTGCTCAAAGCGCGCAGATACGGCCAATATCCGAGATAGCCGCGAAGCTGGATATACCGGAGGATGCGCTGGAAAACTACGGCAAATATAAGGCGAAGATCGACGCGGACAGGCTGCCCGCGAGGGAAGGCGGCAAGGGCAAACTGATACTTGTGACGGCTATCACGCCCACTGCGGCGGGAGAGGGCAAGACCACCACAAGCGTCGGCCTCGCGGACGGTTTGAGCTATATTGGAAAACGCGCCGCGGCGGCGCTCAGGGAGCCCAGCCTGGGGCCGGTGTTCGGCGTAAAGGGCGGCGCGGCCGGAGGAGGCAGGGCGCAGCTGCTGCCCATGGAGGACATAAACCTGCACTTCACGGGGGATTTCCACGCCATAGGCGCGGCCAATAACCTGTTGGCTGCCATGGTGGACAACCACATCCAACAGGGCAACCGGCTCAACATAGACCCCCGCCGCATCTGCTGGAGACGGGCAGTAGATATGAACGACCGCCAGCTCAGAAGCATAATAAGCGGCCTGGGAGGCAAGGCCAACGGCGTGCCCAGGGAGGACGGATTTGACATCACTGTGGCTTCCGAGGTCATGGCGGTGCTGTGCCTTGCGGATTCTCTTTCTGACCTTAAGGCGCGTCTGGGCCGAATGGTGGTAGGCTATACCTACGATTCCAGGCCTGTCACCTGCGCGGACATTAAGGCAGACGGAGCAATGACAGTGCTCCTTAAGGACGCGATAAAGCCCAATTTAGTGCAGACGATAGAGGGTACGCCCGCGTTCGTACACGGGGGCCCCTTCGCGAACATCGCTCACGGCTGTTCGTCCGTCATCGCGACGAAGCTGGCCATGAGCGTCGCGGATTACACGGTCACGGAAGCCGGTTTCGGCGCGGATCTCGGCGCTGAAAAATTCCTTGACATCAAGTGCCGCGCTGCCGGCATTAAACCGAACGCGGTGGTCATCGTTGCGACCGTCAGGGCGCTGAAGCTCCACGGCGGTGCGGACAAAAAACAGCTTGCTGACGAAAACATGGACGCCATGGTAAAGGGCTTCCCGAATCTCCTGAGACATTACAGAAATATCACAGGCGTTTACGGGCTTGGAGCGGTGGTCTCAGTGAACAGGTTCCCCTCCGACACGCGCGCCGAGCTCGACACGCTCAGGCGTCTGTGCGCAGAAAACGGGATCAAAGCTGTTGAGTGCGAGTGCTGGGCCAAGGGCGGCGAAGGAGCCAAGACGCTGGCGGAAGAAGTCGTAAAGCTGTGCGAACAGGACAACGCCGGGTTTGTCTTTGCCTACGAAGCGAATGCTACTGTCAGGGAGAAGCTGAATACGCTGACCACCAAGATCTACGGCGGAGACGGGGTTGAGTTTACGGCTGATGCGCAAAAACAGCTCAGAGAAATAAGAAAGCTCGGCTATGAACGCATGCCCGTGTGCGTGGCAAAGACACAGTATTCCTTCAGCGACGACCCAGCGCTTCTGGGCGCTCCTGAGCATTTCAAAATAACCGTGCGCAGCCTGAAGCTTTCCCTGGGCGCCGGCTTCATCGTGGCGTTGACCGGCGAGATCATGACCATGCCGGGGCTCCCCAAAACGCCCGCCGCCGAAAACATAGATATCGACGAAACGGGAAGGATCACCGGGCTGTTTTAGAAATAATGCTTCTTATGGATGACAGGGCTTGAAAACCGGTCAATTATGTGATATAATAATCTAAACCAATTAGGGAGGATTAAATAATGGCATACAAAATCAGTGACGCTTGTGTTTCCTGCGGCGCCTGCGCGGCCAACTGCCCCGTGGAAGCCATCACCGAAGGTGACGGTCAGTACGTTATCGACCCTGAGAAGTGCATTTCCTGCGGCGCCTGCGCCGAGAACTGCCCGGTAGGAGCACCCGCTGAGGAATAATTTCCAAACCGGTAGCATGATTTGCGCGTTCCGCACCTGTCTGAACAGGCGCGGAACATTTTTATACTCGTATAACTCGGAACAGCGTTATTTTTCAGCGCAGTGTGGCGTTTTTCGGCCTGATGTGATATAATTAAACTCAGTTCAGTACTTGTTAAGGAGAAAACGATGAGCGACAGATCACGTTACTCAAGGAATACTTCGGGCAGGACTGTCCTCGCGAGGGGCGGCTCCAAAGGTTCAAATAATGTAAATCGCAGGCCGCCCAGGCGAAAGGGCCGCAAAAAAACGCTTTTTGGCATAGACGTTGAAACGCTGGTAGCACTGGCTCTGATCGTAGTGGTACTGGGCGGCATAATCACGCTGAGCGTGATGGGCATAAAAAGTCTGATAAAAAAGAACACGAAAGTGGAGAACTACAACGTCAGCGCGAACATCAGCCCTATAGAGACTCCTGAGCCTGAAAATCACACTCCGGAGCCTACTCAGGCTGCTGTGGAACCTTCCGCGGTTTCCGCGCCTACTCCAACGCCTTACGTGCCAAACGCGGCCGGGCTGCGTTCCGCCAGGATACGCACGGTAGGTGACTTCGTGATGGACACGAAGATTCTTGCCAGCGGGAAAAACTATGCCAGCGCGAATAATAACAAATACCCGTACGATTTTTCGGAAATGCTCGGCTACATCTCTTACACCATGCAGAACGCAGACTTTACTGTGGCGAACGTTGACGGCTCAATGGGCGGAAAAAAGTACTACAAATACGGATACAGCGGCTACCCGCAGTTCAATACCCCCGAATACCTGATGCTAAACCTTGTGGACTGCGGCGTGGATATGCTGACGCTGGCCAACAACCACATGCTGGACGGGTGGTACGACGGGCTTATGGCGGAGATCTCAAATTGCGAGAAAGCCGGCCTCAAGCACATTGGCGCGAACCGCTCAAAAGAAGAAAAATCCGCTCCGGTCATCTATGAAATAAACGGGATAAAGGTAGGGTTCATGAACTACACCGTGTCCCTTAACAGCATGGACAGGGCCAAGGGACTGGACGCCAGAGCAATGCAGTTCGGCGTGAACGCTGTAAGCAACTCAAACGCCGCGAACGACGCCAAAGCGCTCAGGGAGGCGGGTGCCGACGTGATCGTTTGCTACATGCACTGGGGGACTGAGTATTACTCGACTCCGGACGAAAACCAGACCAAGCTTGCCAGAAATCTGGTCTCAGCGGGGGTGGACATAATCGTAGGCGGCCACCCGCATGTAGTGCAGAGGGCGGAATGGCTCAGCGGCACGAACCAGTTCGGGGAAGCGCAGAAGACGCTGTGCGTTTATTCTTTGGGTAATTTCCTGTCCGAGCATGATTGGGTAAAGAATAAAAACGGAGACCGCGTTGCCTGTGACGGCGGCATAGTGTTCGATTTTACCATACGGGAAAAGTCAGACGGCTCATTTGAAATCGTTTCCCCTGAATACATCCCCGTTTACGTTTGGAAGACCGGGAGCAGCTACGTGGTGCTCAACGCCGCGACCTATGTGCTCAACGGCACCAGACCCAGCGGCATGTCTGCCTCGGAGTATCAGGCCATGGTAGACAGCTACAACTTCCAGGTGAAGGTTATGTCTTCCGGCGTAGGCACCATGATCGCGAACTGAATGAAGCAAAAAACTATATTAAGGCGCGAGTGGAAAGGCATCCATTCGCGCCTGTATGCGGAAAGGCGCATCAGCGCCTTTGGATCGGAAGGCATCGCGGGGCTCCTGCACATGACGAGCGCGGATGATTTTTCGGTGTCAGTCGGGCGAAGACGGGTAAAGATCACCTCGAACGGATACCAGTGGCTCCAGATCGCTTTAATGGGAAGGCAAGTGTGGGCCACGGTCATGTTTGACAAAGAGGGCGTCATAAGCGAATGCTATTTTGACATCACAGACGAAAACAGGGTCGAAGACGGCGGAAGGTCGGGGTTTTCAGACCTGTTCCTGGATGTTGTCATCGCCCCTGACGACCCGGATGTTTACATGCTCGACGCCGACGAACTGGAACACGCCTGTGACACGGGCGAAATAACACGGCAGCAGCGGGCAATTGCGTACGCGGCCCGGAAGGAACTGCTTTGCTTCATATCGGAGCATAAGGCGGAGTTTTTTGCCTGGTGCGCCGAGATAAGGAATGAGCTGTCAAAACAGTTGGAAAAGGCAGACTGAATATGATAAAAACGATAATGATGGACTGCGGCGGGGTAGTCACTTATCCTCTGACGGGGGAGTGGATGATGGCCCCCGGCCTTGAGGAACTCAAGGCGAAATACGGTTTCGAGATCGACGAGCAGCTTGCCCGTGAAGGCCTGAAAAAACATCTGCATTTCGTGGATGAAGGCCAGCTGATAACCGGCTTTAAGCACGAGGCGGAGTGCAGGATCCGCTTCACCCGCGCCATGAGCGAGCATCTTGGCGTAAAGCTTGAAGACGAAGACATTATGAAGATGGTCAGGTTCCAGACATACGACGACAGCAAGTACCAGCTGTATCCGGATTCGGTCAGAATGGTGAACAAGCTCAGCCGGAAGTATCGGGTGGGTTTTGTTTCAAACGCCATGCCGTCGATGATACGGGCGCTGATAAACACGGGGCTGTGCGATGAACTGTCCTTTTTCACTGTCAGCTGTCTCGTTGGCTGTCAAAAGCCTGATGAGGGAATATTCCTTAAAGCTTTGGAAGAAGCCAACGCGAATCCGGAGGAGTGCGTGTTTGTTGAGGATATCGGCGCTAACCTGTACGCTGCGGGGAGACTTGGAATACGACAGATCAGGATGGTGCGTGACCATTACCTGACCTGGCCGCTCCCGGAATTTGAATGGCGAGGCGCGCTTGCCCATGACCTGGAAGAAGTGGAAGAGCTGGTGGATGCTCATAACAGCGGAGTGAAGGAAATCCCTCTGTGTACAGAATAGAACACCGCCCGCCTTCCCCGGGAAAGGTGTGCGCATTCACAGGCCACCGACCTTCAAAATACGGATTCCTCGGGGAAGAGGAAAGCGACGAGTACAATCGCGTTTCCGAGATAGTGTACTATATGGTCTGCTCACTGATACGGGAAGGCTTTTCTCATTTTATCAGCGGCGGAGCGCTGGGTTCGGACCTGCTCTGCGCAATGCAGGTCATTCGGGCGAGGGAATCTTTTCCCGGGATAACGCTGGAGCTGGCGCTTCCCTGCCCGGAACATTCCTTGAAATGGCGTGACGTCGACGCCCGAAAGCTTGAGAAGATCAAACTCGGGACGGACATTATTACGACAGTGTGCTCCGTTTACTCACCTTTCTGCATGAATGAACGCAACAGATACATGGTTATGCGCTGCGACCGACTTCTGTCGGTCTACGACGGCACACGCGGCGGCACGCGCAATACCATCAAGCTGGCGCTGGACGCGGGCAAGCACGGATCGATAATCGACCCCAGGGATTTTTCGGTACGGGAGTTTTGACGGTTTTGCGAACTGCTTAAACGAAAAAAGCCTCCTCGGCGGCGAAGCTGCCGTTTTTTTTATACAAAAAAGCGAAGCGCTTCAGCGCTTCGCTCTCTGTTGTGCCATAATCTGGACCGAAACAAAGACAGGCTGTCAGAGTCTATACAAGGAAAGCCTTCATTCATATGCTCTTTTTCACAATTACACCCGAATGAGCGTTATGAAACGGAACTATCAACTCTATAAATACAATAAAGCGAAAGCTGCGTGCGGGATGTTATCCCGCGTCGGCAGTCGATCCGTTCGGCCTGATAATAATGAAATATATCTGTCCTGGTTTCAGACGGAATCAGGGCTTTTTTTCATTTGACAGGTCGTTTAGCAGCGCGGCAGCGTCCGGGTCGAGTATAGTTTCGCAGAAGGGATGGAGCTGCAATACTGAGGCAGGAACCTCGGTGCTTATCTTTCCGCGCAGCGCCTGATACACGATCTGGGCCTTGCTTTTTCCGTTGGCTGCCAGAACGATGCTCCGGCTCATCATGATGTTTTTTATCCCTATGGTAAAGCCGCCCAGCTCAGCGTCAGGCGAGGAACCGCTCTCCCTGCGTATGCGCTCATCCAGTTTTTCGTCCATTCGGGAAAGCCAGGTGGTGGAATCAAAGGGAGTCCCGGGCTGATTGAAGCCCAGGTGCCCGTTTTCGCCTATGCCCAGAAACTGCAGATCCACTCCTCCTCTGGCGGCGATTGCGGATTCAAAAATCCGGCATTCCCGGGAAAAATCGTTGGAAAATGTTGGCGGCATAAGGAAGTTCTGCATGGGGATGTGCAATGGCTCGACGACTTGCCTGAGCAGCATATCGTAACAGCTGCCTGGGAAGGTGCGGCTGACGTTGGTTATCTCATCCATGCCGAAAACCGTGATCCTTGACGTGTCAAAGGGTCGTGAACGGTATATTTCGCTCAGAGCCGCATGTACGCCTGTGGTAGTGCGTCCGGTGGCAAGGCCGATCACGGCGTCGGGCTTGCGCCTGATCATATCCGCTATACGAGAAGCGGCTAAAAAACAGAATTCTTCAGGACTGTTTGCGTAAGTGATGCGCACTTTGTTTTCCTCCGGCAAAGCTTTGCGTCACTATACCATTTTGCTTTCATGCTGTCAAGCCGAACAAGCTTGATAAACATGCTCGGGCGGTGATATAATTGTCCAAAACTCCGGAGGTATTTATGGACGACAAGTGTCTTGCACTGGACCTGGGAGGGACCAAGCTGCTCATTGGCATCGCAGACCGGGAAGGGCAGATCATCTTCAGCAGGCGTTATCCTTCCATGCTGGCAAAAGGATGGAGTCAGCGCGAGATCGCGGACCATATGCTGGCTTGCCTGGACGATTTTGTTCCTGCCGCTCCAATGGACGACGTAACATGCGTGGGCGCGGGAGTCGTGGGCAGGGTGGACGATGAAAACGGAAGGTGGCTGGAGATAGAGCCCGGCCGCTGCGAAACTGTGGAACTTGCCGGACTGCTCAGCCGTAAAACACAGCTGCCAGCGTTTATTGACAATGATGTGCGCTGCGCGCTGAGAGCGGAGCGTGCTTTGGGATATGGGAAAGGACTTGACGATTTCATTTACATCAACATCGGTACGGGGATAGGCGCCGCGCTGGTGACGGGCGGCCAGGCGGTCAGAGGGCACAGCTTCAACGCGGGCGAAGTAGGCCATGTGGCAGTGGACATTTTCGGAAATGTGCGCTGCCCCTGCGGACGCAATGGCTGCGTGGAGGCAATAGCCTCTGGAGCCGGCCTGGACAGGCGCGCCAGGACGCTTAAGAGATATTTCCCCAAAACCCGGCTTTGCCTGCCGGAAGGGTCGCGGGTCAGTGCAAAGGAGATATTTGATCTGGCTGAAGCCGGTGACACATTGTGTACCAGGTTGATGCAAGACGCTGTGAAGGCTATAGCCGCGCTGATAATGAACCTTGCATGGGTCAGCGATCCGGAGATGGTCGTGATGGGAGGCGGCGTGGTTTCTGACAGGCGCATGCTTGACGGTATCCTGTCAAGCCTTAACCCCGGCAGCATGCGTTTTGCTGCGGGAGGGGTCAGACTAAGCGCTTTGGATCCTGAGCTGACCGGGTTGGTCGGCGCGGCGATGCGCGGCTTCGGGATGCCGTGAATGGAGGGATACAAATGGAAACGCTGAAAAGGGAGATCACTGAAAGCGCGTTTATCCATAAGCCGCTGCCTCTGCACCGTGAAATGTCCCTGGAAGCTGAGACAGCTAAAGAAAAGATACTCATGCGCAAGACACTGGATCGCTGCGTGTGGACGGCGGAGGGCATGAGCGACCTATGGGAGGCGCATGAGAACGGGACGCGGTCCATGCACTTTGAAACGGTATCCCCGGTGGGGGAGCGGCCGTTTGGAGAACTGGAAAACGGCGACTGCAGCAACCTGGGGCAGGCTGCAATCCGTGTCAGCATTGAAGCAGAGGACTGGCGGGGGTATAACCGCCTTTATTTCCGCGTACGCCCCGCGTGCGAGGGCATTCGCAGGCCTCATCTGGGCTTGCAGTTTTACAACGAAGGCGAACAGCCCGTGCCAGACAAATATGGCCGGGAGGGGTTCCACACCGTCAATCTTGAGAACGGGAAATGGAATGAATGCTGTGTGGAAATACCGTCGCTCTCTCGCGACCGCGTTACGGGGATAGCTTTTACGTTCTCTCTGAGCGGTACCGAAACTCCTGCGGAAATTGGGAACTGCCTGAAGTTCGATATAGACGGCTTGGAACTGCAGCTGGCGGCGCGAACACAGAAGGACTCCGGCTGGACGCTCGGACAGGGAGAGATCGCCTGGTGTTTCTCCGGATACGCCGCGGAGCTTGAAAAACGCGCCGTGATCGGCTCAGATGCCCCCTGCGCGTTTGTACTGGCTGACGAAAATGGGGAACAGGTGTTTTCCGGCAAGACGTGTCCGACCGGATACGCGGGTCTGACACTGGCGGATTTTACCGCTTTTTCCAAACCGGGAAGATATACGCTTCGTACCGGGAACGGACAAACGGATGAATTCGTGATAGGCAAAGACATATGGCTGCCATCGGCCTGGAAGGCACTCAACTTTTTGTTCTGCGAGCGCTGCGGCTATCCGGTGCCCGGAAGTCACTTATCCTGTCACAGGGATGTGCTTGCGCATCATGATGGGAAAGCTTTTGTGTTCAACGGAGGCTGGCATGACGCGGGGGATCTGTCCCAGCAACTGATACAATCCGCTGAGGTCACATATTCGCTGTTTGAAATGTATATGTGTCTAAAGAACAGGGGAGAAGACGGGGCGTTCCGCTTTCTGGAAGAAGCGCTGTGGGGGCTTGATTATCTGCTCAAAAGCAGGTTTGGAGACGGGTACAGAGCCACAAGCGTGGGCATGAGCATGTGGACGCAAGGCTTCGCGGGAGACAGGGACGACGTGAGCGCCAGAGTGCATAACAACGCATATGAAAACTACCTCTGCGCGGGAATAGAGGCGTTTGCGGCGAAATGCATCAGTGATGAAGACCCTGACCTCGCGGCACGTGCGCTGAAGTGCGCCGAGTCCGATTTCAGGTTCGCTGAAGAAAAGTTTGCACTCACAGGGTTCTCCGAAAGGCCGCCATGCTTCTGGGAACACAGTTACATGACCCCCGAAAGCGTGTTTTCGGCAACGATGGCCTGGAGCGCGGCGCTGCTGTACGGACACACACGCAAGGGTGAATACGAGTCCCGTGCCGTCAGTTACGCAAGGACGACGCTGGAATGCATGGAAGCAGGCTGCGCGTGCCAGGCGTTTGAAAACGGCGGTTTTTTCTGGCGCGACAGGCAAAAACAGATCCCGGTGCATTTTAACCACCAGGCAAGAGACCAGATATTCGCCCAGATGCTGCGGGCGCTGTTTACTGAGCTGAAGGGGAATGAGGACGAAAAGCTTTGGCGCGAGGCTGCGCAAAGACACGCCGGCTACCTAAAAAAGCTGTACTCTTTCGCTTCGCCTTACGGAATGATGCCTGCGGGGATATACCGCATGGACGAGACCGATGACCGAGAAAGCTTTTTCAGGCAGCACCTGCTGGTAGGAGACGAGGCGCTGAGTGAGTACCCAAGTCAACTGAAAAACGGCGTGGAGATCGGCGGCGGCTGGTATCTGAGGCAATTCCCCGTATGGTTTTCATTCAGGGGCAACAACGCGGTGCTGCTCAGTCAGGCTAAGGCAGCGGCAATACTGGGCGACCTGACCGGGGATGCCTCGTTTAAGGATATCGCTTCGGCACAGCTTGAATGGAATATTGGGCTTAATCCCTTCCGGCAGTCGCTCATGTACGGCGAGGGCAGGCGCTACGCCAGCCAGTACGCTGTGCTTCCGGGTGAAATGACGGGCGAACTGCCCGTTGGAGTGCAGACCAGAGGAACGCTGGATGAGCCTTACTGGCCGCAGATGAACGATGCTACCTACAAGGAGGTCTGGACCACTCCCGCAGCGAGGTGGCTTTCAGTCGTGGCGGAGCTTATGGCGTAAGCTCAAACCAGATGTCCGGATGAGTTCTGGCGACGCGAGCGCTGTCTATCACGGCCAGGATCTCCAGCGTTTCCTCCGGGCTTACCGGTGGAATGCCGGTGAAGAAGAAGTCCAGCATCGCTTTCATCAGGTTCCGGTAAAAGTCCTTATCGTCACTGACCAGCCGGGCACCGGTCTCTCCGTCCTGGGAAACCATGAAATTGAACTCGGCCCAGGGCTGAGGAGTCTGCATAAAGCTTGCCCAGCGCCCGTTTCCGTAATCAAGGATGAGCTGAGTGACCATGCTGCCGCAGGAAAACGCCTTGAGCCGCCGTATGCCCGTGCCCATAAGCGCGGAAATGACCTCCAGCTGATGCACCGCGTAGCGGTCTATGCTGTGGGGGCCAACGGTCGACACGAAGGCGGGTCTGTGCGCGTGGGAGCTTTTCCAGTCGATAACGCTTTGGCAGAAGCGCTGGGCGGAAGATGAAAATACGGGTGTCGAATGCTCTCGAGCAAGCTCAAACATGCGACTGCCTGCCTGGGCGTTTATGGCAAAGGTCTTGTCCACGAACACCGGCTTTCCGCTGCGAAGCGGCTTCTGACACAGCGCTTCATGATAAGAGGCGTCGTCCGCAGCGATGACCATCAAGGCGTCGCACTCGTCGATGAGCGCGTCAACAGATGCTGCCCGCGCGATGTTTCTTGCGAGGCACCATTCGTCCGTTGAGATACCGCCTCCGGGAGGGGAATCCCAGACCGCCCAGGCTTGAGTGATCTCCGCGTCAAGGCCGCTCTCGGCTATCGCCTCGCGCAGGAAAGCGGGAAAGTAATTGCAGTGCCAGTTATCCAGATACTGGTCGATGATCCCGATCTTTAACATAAAGCTCCTCCGGGGTGCGATCGTATGCAGGTGAAATGGTTTTGACGGCTATGCCGATGACGGCCGGAAAGGCGCTGATACACTTCTTTTCATTAACGGGTATGAAACCATGAAAGCCGCAAAGTTCGTACGGCAAAGGCTGAACGGTGATCGGCTTTATTATATGGGCTCGTAACTGAGCTGTCAACCTGTACGGCGCGGCAGCGGAAGCTGTTCAAAGTGCGAGGGAGTTCATTGGACCGGAGCTGTTCGACTTCCTGCTTGACCCGCCGCTGGTCTTTGGCGACAGAGATATTTCACGTGACAATGAATTCGGAGGTTAAAGGACAGATCTATGAGACATGAAAGGATCGATATCTGGAACGAAGGGGAGTACAGCTATCCGGCCGCGTTCGGCTTTAAGCCCAATCTGCGCACCTATCTGCACGAAGACGAACAAGTACGTCCCTGCGTGCTGGTCATTCCCGGAGGAGGCTACCGCGTGGTATCTCCTACTGAAGGGGAGATCGTGGCAAAATGTTTCTATAAGAAGGGCTATCAGTGTTTCGTGGGCACATACACCACAGATTTCCTCGGCATAGAGCCTCTGAAATCGCAGCCGCTCAAAGATATTTCCCGCATGCTGCGTATCATCAGAAGCCGCGCCGGTGAGTTCTGCCTGAGGCCTGACCGTATCGTTGTATGCGGTTTTTCTGCCGGAGCGCATCTGTGCGGCTCGCTGTGCGTTCACTGGCAGGATGTGGATGACCCATCATATGCCGGCGTATCCAACAGGCCGGACGGAGCGATCCTTTCATATCCTGTGATAACGTCAGGGGAGTTCGCCCACAGGGATTCGTTCAGAGTGCTGCTGGGAGAAGGAGCAGGAGAGGCAGAACTGAGGTATGCCTCGCTGGAGACGCAGGTAAACGCGCAGACTCCTCCGGTTTTTATGTGGCAGACAGCTCTGGACGAATTGGTCCCGGTGGAGAACAGCTATCTTATGGCGCTGGCGCTCAAAGATAACGGCATTCCGTTCGAACATCATGTTTTCCCAAAGGGACAGCACGGCCTTTCGCTTTCGAATGAAGACTGGGAATACGGACGCTTCGGCGAGCAGTTCGAAGCGGAGCAGCTTGTCTCGACCGCGAGGGCAGTAGAAGAAGGAACGGTGGAGGCGCCCCCGGAAAAAAGAAAGATGCTGATGGAACTATTGCACCCGGAGCAAGCCGAAAGGAAAGACATGCCGTTCTTCCGAGCGGTAAAAGAGGTTTCTGTGTGGCCTCAGCTTGCGGATGTCTGGATGCGCGAGAATCTGTAGCGCAGATCGGACAGGCAACGGGGGGATCCTATTCGAAGTCCGCTCAGCACTCTGCAAGTCGTGCATGAGGTTTATTTCCGGGCAGCAGCCCGGATTTTATATTCTTGGAATTGCGGAGCATTGTAAAATATGATATACTATCCATAACAGAATTATTCAGTTGAGAGGGACGGCGGTATGGACAAACTGTTCTTTGATATCGACGCGGCGGGAGGACGGGAGCTGTCCCCATTCGTCTTCGGGCATAACCTGGAGCACACCCGCGCGGCAGTAAACGGCGGGCTGTCCGCCCAGATGCTCAGGAACCGTAAGTTTGCCGGAAGACCTGCCAGGAACTGCGGCGTCGCTTCTGAGTGGCGCGGCATAGGCGAAAGAGCGTTTTTTCAGCTGAGCTGGGAAGACGCATACACCCGCCATATCGGCTGCGAGAAAATGCACAGACGCAACGAACTGCAGGCTCAGAGCGTGCAGAACATGCGCCCGGGCCTCTGCGGGATAGCGCAGGAAAATATAACGGTACGTGCAGGCCAAAACTACGAACTGCGAGCGGTCACAAAGTGTGCTTTGCCGGTGACACTGCGCGCGGAGATCACTGACCGGAAGGGCGAGGCCGTATACGCAAGCAGCGCGCTTACGCTTATTCCGGGCGAATGGCAGACAAGTGCATTCGTTTTGACGCCGAACATGGACGACGATGAGGCCACGCTGCGGTTCGTGTTCTGCGAAAGGGCAGAGGTGCTGTTCGGGGCGTTATCAATGATGGCGGAAGGGCATTTTCACGGTATGCGCGCGGACGTGGTCAAATGCCTTAAGGAGATCGGACCGACTATAATCAGATGGCCGGGGGGCAACTTCGCAGGGGAGTACCGCTGGAAAGATGGACTGCTGCCATCCGACATGCGCGGCCCGCTTGAATCCGCCATGGAGGACGAGACGCAGCCATACACCCACGGTTACGATCATCATGAGATCTCTACCGACGATTTTTTCGCCCTGTGCAGGGAGGTCGGCGCCGAGCCATTTTTGACCGTGAATCTGGTCTGGAACAGCCCGCAAGACAGCGCGGACTGGGTGGAATACTGCAACGCTGAGGCTGACACAGGGTTTGGACGCAAACGCGCCGAAAACGGTCATCCTGAGCCATATAACGTGCGCTTTTGGTCACTTGGGAATGAGATGGGTTACGGCCACATGGAAGGGCCGCTGAAGCCCCAGGACTATGCGGAGCTGGCCCGGACGCATATAAGCGTCATGAAAGCGGCGGACGGGAAGGTAGAACTGTTTTCTTCCGGACCGTATCCAAACGACGAATGGGCCCAAGGGTCGGCTTCGGTGCTGGCTGACCAAGTGAATCACGTATCGCTTCACCACTATTCAAACGTTAGGATGGACTATACTTCCCCAGGGTCAATTGCTCAAACTTACAAAAACATAGTGTCTGAGGTGGACAAAGCCCGACAGATAACTAAAGAGATGCGCGAAAGTCTGGACAGGACGGGGAAGCCTCTTCATATTTCTTTTGACGAGTGGAACTTCTGGCATGCCTGGCACCGCCCTTCATGCGTAGGTGAGGGTATATTCGTCGCAAAGATGCTGCATATGCTGCTTGAAGAATCTGCAAAGCTGGATATGCCGGTGTGCTGTTATTTTCAGCCTGTTGGCGAAGGCGCGATACTGATCACGCCTGCCTCCGCCCGGCTTACGGCCAACGGACAGATGTTTGCCATGATGAAGGATCACTCCGGCGCGCGCCTGTGTCCGCTCAAGGGTTCAGACGGCTCCGCGCTGGCGACTGTAAAGGATGGGACGCTGACGCTCACACTCATAAACGACAGCTTTGACCGGAGCCGGACGTTCTGCTTTACCGGAGGCGGGAAGGTTATGCGGGCGGAAGTGTATTCCTCCGAGGAAGTAACGCCATATTCATTCTTCACTGTTTCAGAATTGCAAGTAAGCCGTGAAGAGGATGCGCTGAGCTGCACCCTGCCGCCGCACAGCGCGGCCAGAATTCAAATGAGCTTATTTGAATAATATAACAATTATAGATAAGGAGAGAGTATTATGGCAAGGATCGTAAACGTAGGCATCATAGGCTGTGGAGGGATTGCCAATCAGAAGCACATGCCGTCGCTAAGCAAGATCGAAAATGTGCGCATGGTAGCGTTTTGTGACCTGATACCCGAGAGGGCGCAGCAGGCGAAGGAAAAGTTCGGCACCCCGGACGCCTTTGTGTGCACGGATTACAGGGAGCTTTTGGCGATAAAAGACATTGAAGTGGTCCACGTGCTGACCCCCAACCGGGAACACGCGGAGATCAGCGTGGCAGCGCTGAAGGCTGGCAAGCATGTCATGTGCGAAAAACCCATGGCCAAGACTGCCGAGGGCGCGCGCCTGATGTGTGCTGCTGCCAGGGAAAGCGGCAAAAAGCTGGCGATAGGCTATCAGCACCGCATGAAGCCGCAGGCTCGCTTCGCCAAGGAATACATCGATTCCGGCGCACTGGGCGAGATCTATTACGCCAACTGCCTTGCCATTCGCCGCAGAGGCACACCGAACTGGGGAGTATTTCTTGACGAGGAAGCCCAGGGCGGCGGCCCCATAATCGATATCGCCACCCATTCGCTCGACCTTACGCTGTATCTTATGAACAATTACGAGCCCGAAATGGTAGTGGGCAGGACCCATAAAAAGCTGGAACACCCCGAAGCGGGCAACATCTGGGGCGATAAGGGCGTGAGTACCACAAAGCTCGAGGAGGCGGCGTGCGCGTTCATACGCATGAAAAACGGCGCGACCATACTGCTGGAGACAAGCTGGGCGCTGAACACGGACGAGCCGATCCCTGAAGGCAGCTGCGTGCTGTGCGGCAGCAAGGCAGGCCTTTCCATCAAAAACAATGTGCTGAAGCTGAATAAAGTAGAGCTGGGCAGGCAGGAAGTCACAACTGTGGACTGCTCTGCGGGCGGCGTGGCGTTCTACGACGGCGCTTCCGTGTCTCCGGCCGAGGCTGAAGCGAAGGCGTGGATAGACTGCATCGTGAACGACACGGAGCAGATCGTGAAGCCCGAGCAGGCGCTGGTCGTTTCGGAGATACTGGAAGCCATATACGTGTCTTCCAGAACAGGAAAGCCGGTGTTCTTTGAATGAAAACGGCGATATGCGGCGTATGGCACGTTCATGCGGGAGACTATACCCGCTGCGCGCTGGAATACGGCGAGGTGCTGGGCTTTTATGAGCCGGATGACGCTTTGGCACTTCAGTTTCAGGCAGCGTTCGATATTCCCAGATTCGCAAGCCTGGAGGAGCTGCTTGCCAGCGATGCCGAGGGAGTCATCGTGTGCTCAGCGACTTCGGAACACAAGAGCGTCATGCTCCGGATCGCGGAGGCGGGCAAGCACATTTTTACGGAAAAGGTGTTGGCGCTGACAACTGAGGATTGCCTTGAGATTCGCAAAGCAGTGGAAACCAATGGCGTCAAGTTCGTTATCTCCCTGCCCCAGAAGTACGATGCCCCAAAGAAGACAGTAAAGGCCGTGGCTGACAGCGGAGAACTGGGCAAACTTAACTTCCTGCGCTACCGCAACTGCCATTCGGGCAGCACCAAAAACTGGCTGCCTGCCCATTTCTACAACGCCTCCCAGTGCGGGGGCGGAGCCATGATCGACCTGGGCGCCCATGGAATGTATCTGGCAAACTGGTTTTTAGGCATGCCATTGACTGCGTCTTCCGCCTTTACCGTTGCGCACGATACAGCACTGAACACCGACGGTGTGGAGGACAACGCGGTCACCGTCATGTCGTTTGAAAGCGGAGCCATAGCGGTGAACGAGACGGGCTTCGTGTCTGACTATTCTCCGCCGGTGCTGGAGGTGTTTGGCGAAAACGGATACGTGCGCATGGCAGGCAAAAAGGTCGTCAAGTGTACCTCCTCGACCGAAGGAAAAGAAACGGAGCTCCTGCTGGTCGAAGCTTCCGATTTGCCTATCGTCCAATTTTTAAGCGGAAAGATACTGCCCGGCTGTGGGATCGAAGAAGCGATAAAGCTGACAAAACTCATGGAAATGGCTTACGCGGGCAGGCAGGGACTAAAGAGTTAAAATAATAAGGGGCAGTCGGCTTTCTGCTCGGAAGAGCTCATTTCGGAGATTATGACTTGGTTTACGGCTGCCTCTTTACTGTTCTCAGTGATCAGATCTTTTCGGAAAGGGCAATGCTATGGCAGGGATACTCACTGTTGACGCGGGGACCAGCTCCGTTAAATGCTCCCTGTTTGACGAAGAAGGGAAGCTCCTTGGCGCGCGCTCGGAAAAGTATCCTACATATCATCCCCAAAGCGGTTTTGCAGAGCAGAAAGGAGACGATATCCTCTTTGCTGTGGAAACAGCCGTGAGGGGCCTTGTTTCAGACCTGGGCGGAGAAGGCATAGACTGTATCGGCCTGACAGGTACGATGAACGGCTGCATCCCGCTGAGCGCAGATGGGGAAGCGCTGTACCCGAATATGATCCATCTGGACACACGCGCCGTAAAGCAGGTGGAAGCGCTTAAAGCAAGGGCAGGCTTTCGGGAGTACTATATCAAAAGCGGCAATCGGCCCGACGTTCACTATGGACTGCCCAAGCTCATGTGGCTCAAAGAGAATGAGCCGCAGGTCTATGCAAAGACACACGTGTGCGTAAACACCAAGGATCTGATCTACGGTTTTCTGACAGGAGTATACGGGCTCAGTGACTATTCTGACGCATCGCTGTTCGGGGCGCTCAACATACACAGCCTGAAGTGGGATTCTGATATATGCGAGGCGGCCGGGATAGATATGGATAAGCTGCCGTTGCTCAAGCCTTCTACAGATGTGAGCGGACGTCTTTCAGCTGACTGCGCAAGACGGCTGGGGCTGAAAAGCGGCCTGCATGTGGCGATAGGCTGCGGGGACGGGCCGGCGACCACCCACGGCAGCGGCGTGTATGACGAGAACGGGACCTATCTGACTGTGGGCTCCAGCGCCTGGGTCGCGGCACTGAGCGGAACGCCCTGCATCGACGAAAAGGCGCGGGTGTTCAACTTTATAGACATGGACGAGTCTCTCGTCACAGTATGCGGCACTGTACAATGCGCTTCGACAGCGGTAGATTACATGCTGAAAGAAGTGCTCCGCGTGACGAATGGGGATAAGATCGACTATCAACAGGCGCAGGACATGTTTTTTAAGTCTCCGCCCGGCGCAAACGGGCTGATGTTCGTGCCAACGCTGATGGGAGAACGCTGCCCCTGGTGGGATCCGAACGCAAGGGGGGCCATGGTCAATCTGAGCCTCGACCACAGCCGAAACGATATGGTGAGAGCCGTGTATGAAGGCGTGGCGCAGGAGCTCAATCTGTGCGTAAAGGTCTTGAAAGAAAACGGCATACACAGTGACACGATAATACTCTCGGGAGGGGGAATGCGGGGGAAAGTGTTCTCCAATCTGTTCCCGTCAGTATTCGGTGCGCGTACGAGGCTGCACCTTAATCCTCTTGAAGCCACGGGACAGGGCGCCGCCATAGCTGCAGGCGTGGGCACAGGAATATGGAAGAGCTTTGCTGAAGCTGCCCGGACCGTTCAAACTGGAGCAGAGATGCTGCCTGATGAAGCGACGCGGAAGACTTATGTCAGGATGGAGGAAGCGTTCGGGAGCATTTATGAGGCACTTCAGAGCGTTCTGAAGAATTATTAATGCTGGCTCCGATAAAAACCGAGGGAACAACACGGATAGGATGTAAAACACATGAACATTTTTGTTTGCGTAAAACAGGTGCCTGCCACCAACAAGGTCGAGGTCGATGAAAAAACCGGAGTGCTTAAGCGTTCAGGCGTATTAAGCAAGCTGAACCCTTACGACCTGTACGCGCTTGAGACCGCGCTGAGGCTTAAGCAGCTTTGCGGGGCTAAGGTGACCGTGGGCACCATGGGGCCTCCGCAGGCGGAGGCCGCCATACGTGAGACATATATGATGGGCGCTGACGAGGGCTATCTGTTCTCGGACAGGCGGCTGGGCGGCGCAGACGTGCTGGCCACCAGCTACACCTTAAGCCAGGCCATACGCAGTCTGGGAGACTTTGACCTGATCTTGTGCGGCCGCCAGACCACGGACGGGGACACGGCTCAGGTAGGGCCTGCTATCGCCGAGCATTTGAGGATACCGCATGCCGCATGGGTGTCCCGCGTGGAACTGGCCGGTGACGGTGTGGATGTCGAGCAGCGCCTTCAGGATGTGACAGAGACAGTGCACATCCCCTTCCCATGCCTTATAACGGTAGAAAAGGATATCTATATGCCGCGCCTGCCCTCACTCAAAACCGCCAGGAGCGTCCGCAACAAGCCTGTTCAAATGCTGGACTTAAGCAGTTTTCCTGACACGGATGAGGCTCATTACGGCCTGAGCGGCAGCGCCACACAGGTAGAAAGGATCTTCCCGCCGCAAAACGACGTAGTGCGGGAATTCTGGACAGGTGACGACAGCGCCGAGAGGCTGCATAACGAGCTGAAAACACTGAAGTTTATTTAAGGAGATAGGCTGGCATGGCAAATATCGCCGTTCTGGAAAGAAAATGCGACGGCTGCGGGCTTTGCCTGGAACGCTGTCCGTTTGGAGCCATAGAGCTGAAAAATGGCCTGGCTCAAATGAACAGCGCCTGCAGAAACTGCTTTTCATGCGTAAAAGCGTGTCCCAAGCAGGCAATAATCAGGTTGGAGACAAAAACAGCCTCAGTGGACAAGAACGCCTGGCGCGGCATACTGGTATTCTGCGAGGTTAACGCAGGCAGGCTGCACCCGGTGTCGCTTGAGCTTATCGGGAAGGCGCTGGAGCTGGCAAAGCCGCTTGATTACGCTGTAAACGCGGTCATAGTGGGAAAGAAGCTCGATCAACACGCTGAGGAGCTTTTGCACTTCGGAGTAACGAAGGTCTACACCTACGATGCGGATGGATTGGAGTATTTCCGGGCGGACGCTTATGCCGCCTGTGTCGAGGATACGATAAGGCTTATGAAGCCGTCCGTGGTGCTTGTGGGCTCCACGCTGATCGGACGCTCGCTGGCGCCGAGGCTCGCCACCCGTTTCCGCACGGGACTGACGGCGGACTGTACTAAGCTTGAACTCAGAGAGAACAGCGACCTGGTACAGATACGTCCTGCTTTCGGCGGAAACATAATGGCTCAGATCGTAACAGCCAACACCCGTCCGCAGTTCGCCACAGTGCGTTACAGGGTCATGGACGCGCCCGAAAGGCGCGAGAGGGCTTCCGGCGAGATCGTTCCGTGCGCTATCCCCAAAGGGGTATACGAATCGCGCATATCGCTTATTAGCTCAAAGCCCGTCCCGCCGGGGAAAAGCATATCCGACGCAGAAGTGCTTGTGGTCGGCGGAAGAGGACTCCAGAAGCAAAGCGACCTGGAAATGGTAAAAGAGCTTGCAGGGCTGTTGGGCGGTGACTGGGCGGTGTCGCGCCCGTTGGTTGAAAAAGGCTGGGCTGGCAACGAAAGGCAGATAGGCCTTTCAGGACGCACCGTGCGCCCGAGGCTGATCATAACCTGCGGTGTGAGCGGGGCGATCCAGTTTGCGTCCTGCATGAACATGAGCGGATACATCGTGGCCATCAACACCGATCCGCACGCGCCGATATTCGATGTGGCGCACACGGCCATCGTGGGCGATCTGTACAGCATACTTCCCCAACTGATCAGGAGCCTCAGGGAGGACAAAAAATGAACAGCTTTGAGCGCGTAACGCGGAAAGACATCGAGTTCTTCCAAGCACTTATGCCGGGGCGCGTGCTGATCTCGGAGGACGCGCTTTTCGACTACACACACGACGAGATGACTGAATATGGGTATTATTCACCTGAGGCGGTTTTACAGGCTGAGAGCGCTGAAGAGATTTGTAAGGCTCTGAAATACTGCAACGAAAGGCGCATCCCCGTCACTCCCAGAGGCTCAGGCACGGGACTGTGCGGGGGCTGTGTGCCGCTGTTCGGCGGAGTGGTGCTGTCCACCCAGCGCATGAAAAAGGTACTTGAGGTAGACGTAAAAAACATGACCGCAACGGTCGAGCCGGGTGTGCTGCTGCTGGAGTTTCCTAAGGCGCTTGAGGGAACTGGGCTGTTTTATCCGCCGGATCCCGGGGAAAAGACCGCTACCATGGGAGGCAACGCCATGACCAACGCGGGCGGCATGCGTGCGGTGCGCTTCGGAGTGACGAGGGACTACATATTGGGCATGAAGGTGGCGCTTGCGGACGGTTCGCTTTTAAGCCTGGGCGTTAAAACCGTCAAGACATCATCGGGCTACAGCCTGATCGACCTGATGATAGGCAGCGAAGGCACGCTTGGCTTTCTTACGGAGCTTACGGTAAAGCTGATCCCAGAGCCTAAGTACAACCTGTCAGTGCTGATGCCGTTTGACGACCTCGACAAATGCATAAACGCGGTGCCTGAGATCCTTTCCTGCGGCTGCGAACCTACTGCTGTAGAATTTATGGAACGCGAGGTGATCGCCTGCGCGGAGGAGTACCTGGGCAAGCAGTTTCCGGATACCTCAGCGGAAGCGTATCTGCTGGTACGGCTTGACGGGATGAGTGAAACGGCCCTGGAGCAGTCCCTCGGCACCCTCACGGATACCGCGCTTGCTTTGGGGGCGAAGGATGTGCTGCTGGCGGATACCGATGAGCGCAAGGAAAGCATCTGGAGCGCGAGGGGCGCGTTCCTTGAGGCCATAAAGGGCAGCACGACGTCGATGGATGAATGCGACGTCGTGGTTCCGAGAAACGCCATAGCCGATTTCGCAAGGAGGCTGGCGGCCATTTCCGGAGCTTCGCAGCTGCGCATACGCTCGTTCGGCCACGCAGGAGACGGCAACCTGCATATATATGTTTGCCGCGACAGGACGGGCGAGGAAGAATGGAAAACGCGCTTGTCTGAAGTGATGGGACAACTGTACCTGGCGGCCAGCGAGCTTCACGGGCAGGTGAGCGGGGAGCACGGCATAGGTCATGCCAAAAAAGGCTTCCTGCGGGAGAGCCTGGGCGAAAGGCAGCTTGAGCTTATGCGGGGGATCAAGGCCGTTTTTGACCCAAACGGGATCATGAACCCGGGCAAAGTAGTATAATGGCCAATACAAACGAATTTGTTTGGAGAAGGCGGTAACGATATGGATGCATTGGCAAAGTCGATCAGTCAGCGGCTTGACGCTTTTCCGAGAGTCAGCCTTGGAGTATTTCCCACGCCTGTTCACAGGCTCGAACGTATCAGCAAATACCTTAATATCGACATTTTTATAAAGCGAGACGATATGACAGGGCTTGGGCTAGGCGGCAACAAGACACGCAAACTGGAATTATTGCTGGCGGACGCGCTCAGGCAGGGGTGCGGGATCGTGTTCACCACCGGCGGAGCGCAGTCCAACCACGCCATGCTCACAGCCGCTGCCTGCAACCGGCTGGGCCTTAAGCCCATACTGGTGCTGAAAAAGCGCGGAGTGACCGAAAACCTGGGCAACCGTTTTCTCGAAACGCTGATGGGTACCGACGTACGTTACATGGATACCGACAGCTATGATGACATCTATCGGGAGATGGATGCTATCGGCGCGGCTTCAGGCATCGGATATTACATAATACCCTGCGGCGGGTCCAACGCGCTGGGATCGCTGGGCTATGTGGACTGCGCGAGGGAAATTGCCTCACAGTCATTGAAATTTGACCATATCGTGCTTGCGGAAGGCAGCGGCGGTACTATGGCGGGCATGGCGCTGGGCGCGAAACTGTTTTTGCCCGGTACGCAGGTCCACGGCATGATGGTGGACACCGACCCGTTCGACGTTATAACGCCCAGACTGATGAAGGAGGCCGCGGAGCTGCTCGGGATAGATATCAGCTCAGACGAAAAGAACTACACTCTCCTCGACGTGTGCGGCCCGGGCTATGCCATTCCTTCTGATGAGGGCAACGCTGCCGTTCGCCTGATGGCCGAACAGGAAGGCATTTTCCTGGATCCGGTTTATACCGGGAAGGCCTTTGCCGGGCTCATCCGAATGGCGCAGGAGGGGATGTTCAAACCCGGCGAACGGGTGCTGTTCATCCATACCGGAGGCGCGGGCGGGCTGTTCGCGGTGAGATAAGACCGTTCTGAAAGAAAACGAATGAAGGCGTATTACCATCTGCCCGGGCTGTTTGAGTTTTATGAACTGTACAGCGTGTTTTTGCCGCTGTTTCGGCAGCACAGGGAGTACTTTTATGACTGGTGCGAGATCGGTTCTGTCTACGGCGCTCCGGCAGACTGCCTGTGGGGCGGAGGCAGGGTTGGTTTTGGTGACGAGGAACCTGAAAGAGTTGCTGAGCTTACCCGGGAATACGGCGTTTCCGCGAGGCTGACTTTCAGCAATTCTCTGCTCAGGGCAGAGCATCTGTCAGATAAAAAGTGCAACGCTTTGTGCGCCTTGTTCGAGAAAAGTGGAAAGGTCTACAACGGGGTCATAATCAGCTCGGAACTGCTTTTGCGATATCTGCGAATGCGGTATCCCGGGTTTTATTTTGTTTCCTCAACCACAAAGGTGCTCAGGGAATTCAGTCAGCTGGAGGAAGAACTTGACCGTCCGGAATTCAGCTTCGTGGTGCCGGATTTCAGACTGAACAGGGAACTCGACAGATTAAGCGCGCTAACGGATAAGCAAAAGCAAAAGGTGGAATTCCTGTGCAATGAATGCTGCTGGTTCGACTGCCCGGAACGAAAGGCTTGCTATGAGAGCGTGAGCCGCAAAAACCTGGGGGAAGAATGCGCGGAACACAGCTGCGTTTCACCGAACGCTCACAGGGGCTATCGTTTTTCGGACGCGATGAAAAACCCGGGATTCATAGGGATCGAAGACATAAAAGGGATTTATCTTCCAAACGGGTTTTCACACTTCAAGATCGAGGGAAGGGGTCTTGGCAGCGCGGTAGCGCTGGAGTTCTTGCTGTATTATATGACCAGGCCTGAATTTCAGCTTAAGGTTCGTGAGGAAATATACCTGGACAGTATGCTGGATCTGTTTTAGAGAGCGTGGCGATTCCGCCGCCCATTTTGGCAGGTGACTGCGGCGGCGGACAATAACATGGAATAGACGGAGGGGGACCTGATGGAGGAGAGGACAGCTTGGTACGCCGAGATGCTCAAAAAGCACATATACTCATCCTGCGGCAGCATGACACGGAAGGCGTCGGGGCAGCTTAAGTATCCGTACATCGCGCCCACGTCGGAGGACAGCCCGTACTATTCGTACAATCTGTGGGACTGGGACTCGTGGCTGGCCGGCGTCGCGTTTGCCCAGCTTGACGCGGATGACGGCGGGAAAGGCAAATACCTGGAATACGAGAAGGGCTGCGTGCTGAATTTCATGGACCTGTGCTGCGAGGACGGGTACATGCCCATTTGCGTGTCTCCCAAAGGGGACGTGCTGGCGGGGTCGCTCAAGAGAGACATCCGAAGTACCAACATGCACAAGCCGGTGATCGCGCAGCAGATCGCGTCGATCGTCAGGAGGGATACTGTTCAGCATGAGTGGGTGAAGCCGCTGGTACGGAAGCTGGAAGCGTTCACAGGCAGGTATTACAGTGAGTTCCGGCATGAGGAGACGGGACTGTTTTTCTGGAAGGACGACTTCGCGGTGGGCGTGGACAATGACCCAAGCGTGTTTTACCGTCCGAAGCAGAGCTGCGGCTCGATATACCTGAACAGCCTTATGATACGCGAGCTGAAGGCGATGGGCTATATCATGGAGATGCTGGGCGACATGGGCAAGGCCAACGCCTGGCGGCTGAAGGCGGACGAGCTCATCAAGGCGGTAAACGAATACTGCTGGGACGAGAGAGACGGAATATTCTACTCCGTGGACTTTGCTCTGCTGCCCGTAGACAGTTCGGACTGGCTGCACAGCGGCGCGCCGAGGGACTATCCCTGCATGATAATGCGGATAGACAGCTGGGCCGGCTTCATACCCATGTGGGCGGGCGCGTGCACGCGGGAGCAGGCGGAGCGCATGGTGCTTAAGCTCAGGGATACACGCACCTTTGCTTGCAGAGGCGGAGTAAGGACGCTTTCGAAGCTTGAGAAGATGTACGACTTAAGAGCGTCCAACAATCCCTCCAACTGGCGGGGCCCGGTATGGGGGATAAGCAATTACATGGTGTTTTCGGGGCTGGTGAAGTACGGCTTTTATGACGAAGCGAGGAAACTGGCCGAAAAGACGGTGGACCTGTTCGGGCGCGACCTGGAGATAAACGGCTGCCTGCACGAGTACTACCATCCCGACACCTGTGAACCCATAGTGACCCACGGCTTTGAGAACTGGAACTACCTCGTGCTCAACATGATCGCATGGCTCGAAGGCAGAAAGTACGCGGATACATTCTGATCGGCCCTGACACCATAGCAGACAGTTACAGATGCGTATAAACAGTCCCGCCGCATGATTCGCGGCGGGACTGTTTTGTGTGAAGCCAAACCAGAGTTAAAACCTTCTGGAATGAATTAATCCAGCGGATATTCCGCGAGATACTTGTCCTCCAGCCCGCATTCATTTATGAGCTTGAACAGCGTGTAGCGCGTGCGGTAATCCTTCGCGCAGCGCATGGAGAGGTTTAACAGGGGCGTGTCGATATCAAGCTGCCCGGGAGTCAGGGGAGCGCCAAGCCGACGCATGGCATCCTCTATGACAGAAAGGGAAGGGATCTCATCTATGCACTGCCGGATCTGGGCAAAGCGGGTCTGCGCGCACGTCACGCGCCGCATCTGCTCGTCCCAGTTCAGGAAATCGCCCTCGTTTTCGTTCATAATGGGCTGGGCTGCGGGACCGTATGCCCTGCGCATCCATTCCACGCGGGATTCACGGCTTATAGCGCCCTTGCGGACAGAGTCAAGATCGAGCGCTGAAAGATCCTCATCAGCGAAACGCTTAAAAACAGGCAGCACCAGCAGCGTGGAAACGCCCACTGAGGCGCCGTGGCCGGGAGCGGGCCTGCCCTTAAACATCTGCATCATTTCCCAGTAATGGGCTATGTTGTGTTCAACCGAAGCTACCGCGCGGGTGTGACCTATTATCATGATCGTCATGCCTGAGAGCAGCAGCGCTTCAGTCAAAAGCCTTATGCCTTTGTCGCTGCGCGCCTTTATTTCGTCTATGTTGTCCAGCAGTTTTCCCAGCGCGTCGGTCACGATCTCTCCGCACACGTCGCAGTAGACCTCGTCGTTTATTATTCGGCCTATCTTCCAGTCCGCTTTGGCGATGTATTTGCCCAGTACGTCTCCCACGCCTGCGCATACCATGTCCATAGGAGCGGTCTTGAGGATCTCGGTATCGCAGATTATGATTTCGGGGCACTTGCCGGGACGGTGGATCTTTACCCCATGATAGGTAAGAGGACAGATGGACGATGTATAACCGTCCATTGATGGCGCAGTGCCGATGCAGACCTGAGGCAGGTTTGCACGAGCCGCGACTACCCGTGTCGTGTCGGTTATGGAACCGGAGCCTACCGAAACCAGAAAGTCCGTGTCGCCCTGCAGCGCCAGGAACACCTCGCCAACGGCGGTCTCGTCCGGCTCAAGGCGTTCTTTACGGGTCAGCACGCAGTCTATAACATGAAAGCCGGCGCTTTTCAGCTGTGAACTGACCTTCGCGCCCGCGATATCCCAGGTTATATTGTCTGCTACGAGCACGCAGTTTTTCCCGCTCAAACGCTTTTGTATGTAAGCGGCGGTATTATAGATTATTCCGCTGCCGACATAAATATCCTGAGTGGGCCTGTTATGCACGCTGCCGCAGGAACACACGATGTCAGATATTATAAGACGGTTGTCCTTATCGTAGCTCATATTGTAAGGCATGAAATGGACCTCCTTGCGTGGATGATTGATTTGCTATAGGTTACAAAGTTCTCGGCTCTGACTGAAGACATTATAATGCGGCAGTTATGTAATTGCAAGCGCAAACGGGCTGAGCGGATTGACAACGCGCCGCTCGAACCCTATAATAGCTTATGGCGCTGACGACCAAAAATGTCTTAGATATCAATGAAAGGAAGATAATGCCATGCTGTTTGAAAAAGGCGATACGGTGCTGTTTATCGGGGATTCCATATCGGATTACGAGCGAGCAAGACCAGTAGGTGAAGGCCTGTTCAATGCCTGGGGGCGCAGTTATGTGGCGTGTGCTGGGGCGCTGTTGGGGTGTATGTACCCTGAGTTAGGCCTCAGAGTGGTAAATATGGGTATAGGCGGCAATCAGGTGCGCGACCTTAAGGCGCGCTGGCAAAGCGACGTGCTTGACAGGAAACCCGACTGGGTGAGCGTGCTCATTGGCATAAACGACGTGTGGCGGCAGTTTGACTGCCCGCAGATGCCGGAAAACCATGTTTCGCCGGAGGAATACGAGCAGACCTACGAGGAGCTGATCAAGGCAACTCTACCGCACGTAAAAGGCATGATCCTTATGACGCCATACTATATGGAGCCAAACAGAAAAGACACTATGCGCGCGCGTATGGACCAGTACGGAGCCATAGTCAAAAAGCTGGCTGAAAAATACAGCCTCACATTTGCGGATCTTCAGGCAGGCTGGGACAAACTGTTCAGATTCATGCATTCCACAAACATTGCCTGGGACAGGGTGCACCCAAACCAGACGGGCTGCATGTATATTGCAAAGCAGTTCCTGGCTGCCGTCGGAGCAAAAAGGTGCTGAAAAGAACGCTCTGCTCCAGAAACTGAAGCGCTGTGAGCGAGGCAGTCTGAACGAAACGAAAAAAAAGTATGAAACTGTGCCGCGGCCTTTAAGTATGTTTTAGGCTGCGGCGTTATTATCTCCGCGTAGCAGAGAGAAACTGCTTCGAAGGAGATAAGAATGAAAAAGAACAGAGCTATTAAAAACCTGCTGATCGATCTTGTGTGCGCCTGCGCGGCTATGATGGTCTTTGCGCTGTTTCATCATGTGCTGCCACGCACCGGGCAGAGCCTGGAAATCGTGATACCGCAGCCCTCAGTGTCAGAGCAGGTGGATAGCAGCGCAAGCACAGATCCGGCGCAGGAAAGTATGCCCTTTGCACCTGCCAAAGTAAAAGACACATTTTCCGGGACCGCACGAGCTGGAAAGCAAGGCGGCAAAGGCAAAACCGGTAAAGGGATGAACGAAAAGGGCGGAAGCGCGCTGAGCGGGACTACCGACGTGAGCACAGCGGAGACGCTCACCGTGCCCATAAGCGAAAAATTCGCCGACAAATACTCCGACACGGTCATCACGACAGAAAACAGCTATTCCAGCCCTGACATATCCATCACGGTCACGGAAAACACACAGGGACGCGCGACCTACTACCTGGCGGATATCTATGTAAGGAACATCGAGTGTTTGCGGTCAGCATTGGCTATGGACACTTACGGGTCAGGCTTCAGGGACAGCATTGCCGATATGGCAGCGCTGAATAATGCCCTGCTGGCGATCAACGGGGATTATTACGGCAACACGAACGAAGGCGTGGTGATCCGAAACGGTGTGATCTACAGGGCCAACCCGACCACCTGCGATGTCTGCGTGCTGTATTACGACGGCACAATGCGGGTAATGTCTGGCGCATCCTTCTCTGTTGATGAGGCGATCCAGGAAGGGGCGTGGCAGGCCTGGACTTTTGGCCCGGCGCTGCTTGATACGGACGGGAGCGCGCTGACTTCTTTTGCCAGCACAGGCCGCATTATTTCGGCGAATCCCCGCACTGCGATCGGATATTATGAACCGGGGCATTACTGCATGGTGGTGGTCGACGGGCGCGGCGAGTCACAGGGTATGACCCTGCAGGAACTGAGTCAGCTTTTCAGCGACCTCGGCTGCAAGGCGGCGTACAACCTGGACGGGGGTAACTCCTCGGTTATGGTGTGGAACAACGCAGTCCTCAATAACCCTTCCGGCGGAGGCAGGGAAAGCAGCGACGCGTTATTGATCACGGAGGTGAAAAACTATGACTAAGCTTGATTCGCTTCTCAGCCATCTGACAGCTATACTGTCCATGATGTTTTTGGTTTTTTTGATACTGGATCAGTTCAATCCGCTGATGAACTTCGTGGACAACGGCATTTCACACTGGCTGCTGTGCGCTTTGTGTTTCTGCGCGATAACACGCAGTGTGCTGTGCTGGACAAAATGGAAAAGAAAAAACAGAGCCTGAGAAGGGGAGAGGCCGACCTCTGTCAGGGCCGGCGCCGATGAAGACGGGAAAGCGCGAAAAAAGATGAAGGCGGTCCGGCGTCTCCGGGCGTAAAAGCTCACACATTAAACAAACAGGCAGCGAAGGGTCTGATCACCGATCTTTTCGCTGTCTGTTTGTTTGATGACCGATGTTGTTTGGCAGCTATGTACTCGCCTAAGATGAATTCTCCTCAGGACAGGGCAGATCCGATGTGCTACTTTCTAAGCTGCGCAATGCCGAAATCGCAGTATGGTGTTTCCGTAGATCGGACGTATCGGCAGCGTACCGCTTAAGCGCTCCTGGAAGCTGATCTGTGCCTTATGATGATATATATTGAAGGTTTTAAAAAATAACGATACCTCCGTGCATCTCGAAGGTGACAAGGCGCTGACTCTCACGGCGTCTTCGCTCAAACATGCGTGCCGGTCTTTCCCAAAACGCCCCTGTATTGCGCGTTACGGCGGAGATGGATCCATCATAATCATGGACGGCAGTCTTAAAGGAGCGGAAACGCTTAGAAACAGCATTAACGACCGCCTTGCGAATGTCAGGGTGGGCTTTGATAACGCCTTGCTTTCGATCAGCACAGGTATCTCTCTGTACGAAACCGGCTTCGATTCCAAAAGCTGGATCGCTGACGCAGATACAAAACTGTACGAAGTCAAACAAACGAAACGTATCGGGCGTTCCGTCTGATCCTGTTTAGTGTACGAAATATGCGGACGGATAATGGCCGTTTTTTTTTCAAATAGGCTCTATTTTTTTTTTAGGTATTGCAATAAAGTATTAATTAGTTTATAATACCATGATGGAATGGATATGTGTATTTATAAGGTGTAGTAGTATAGCCTGATGTGAGAGGTGAAGCCTGTGACCGAGAAGATAAAGATCCATATGATGGGCGGCTTTTATCTCGAATCAGAAGGCCATATGTACGACAACCTGGTAAGCAAGACCCGACGTGGGGTCAGCCTGCTTCAGCTGCTTATCTTAGAAAGAGGCAAGACAGTATCCAGCCGGAGGCTCATACGTGAGCTGTGGACGGGAAGCCGCAGCGAGAATCCGGAAAACGCACTCAAAACGATGGTTTGCCGCGTTCGTGCGATGCTTAACGGCATCAGCGAAAAACTTGGCGATTGCATACACTCAGAACAGGGCGGCTATCGCTGGGAAATCACGGATCATATAAGCGTCGATGCGCTGGAAATCATTTCGATCATAGAACGACTGAAGACCGACATTCCGGCGAGGACGCAAGCAAAGCTGACGAAAGAACTGCAGTGCCTGTATGTGGGAGACCTGTTTCAGACAGGCGATATCAATAACGGTGTGAGTCAGGTCAACTTGCTGCATAGGGAATATATCGAAGCGGTTCTCAAATATGTGGAACTCCTTAAAAAGAATGAGGAGTATAATGAAATCTACAAGGTGTGCCGCAAAGCGCTCCTTATCGATAACCTGGATGATCAGCTGCATATAGAACTGATGCAGGCTATGGTCAACCTGAATCGCGCTTCCGAGGCTATGGCAGAATACAGCAAAGTCGTAAAGACACAGCGCATGGCTTTGGATGCCGAGATCAGCGATGAAATGGCTGCCTACTACAGCCGCCTTGCCGAGGAAGGCAAAACGCTCAAGTTTAACCTCGATGTCATCCGCAATGAGCTTGGCCAGCAGGACAAAGGAAGGGGACCTTTCTTCTGCGATTACAGGGCATTCAAGATGATTTACAATATCCAGATGCGAAATATCGAACGTCTGGGTTCTACGATGTTCCTGGGCGTCATCATGCTGGCAAGCGAGAGTAACGTAAGCCGCGAAAGCGGTATGGCCGGTATGCAGGAGATTTTACGCAGCAACCTGCGCAAAGGCGACATCGTGACGCGCTTTTCGGACAACATCTACGCGATGCTTCTGCCGACGGTCAACTACAGTACGGGCAGCAAAGTTATGGACCGGATAAAAGACCTGTTCCAGACAGAGTATCCAGCCGGAAACATAGCTTTACACACGCGGATAAGTCCTTTGGGCGGTGACCGCTGAGATGGTAACTTGAGATCCAAAACGATTTCTGTAAAAAATCGGTGAACACTTGAAATTACCATGCGTGTAACCGATGTATGATATAATACGGGCATGATAGAGAAAATGATTCCAGCCTTACGTGGAGGTAAATCAATGAAAAAATTACGTTTCCTGTTAGTCATGTTATTGATGGCAGCTCTGCTGTTAAACAATGTGGTTGCCTTTGCGGAAGGTGAAACAGATAGTGACAATACCGTGCCCGTAGTGACGGCCACGCCTACGCCGGAGCCCACGGCGACGCCTACCCCGGAGCCAACGGCCACGCCTACGCCTAAGCCCACGGCGACGCCTACTCCGGAACCCACGGCCACACCTACTCCGGAACCCACGGCGACACCTACGCCCGTGCCCACGGCGACTCCCACTCCGGAGCCTACGGCTACACCTACGCCCGTGCCCACGGCTACGCCTACTCCGGAACCCACTGCTACACCTACGCCCGTGCCCATGGCGACGCCCACTCCGGAGCCCACGGCTACGCCTACTCCCGTACCCACGGCGACTCCTACTCCAGAGCCGACTGCGACTCCTACTCAGGAGCCCACGGCTACGCCTACTCCCGTACCCACGGCGACTCCTGCTCCGGAGCCGACTGCGACTCCTACTCCGGAGCCGACCGCGACTCCCACTCCGGAGCCCACGGCTACGCCTACACCAGAGCCGACCGCGACTCCTACGCCCAAGCCCAAGGCGACCGCTACCCCTGTCGCGCAGAATAAGAAAGACGACGGCGCAAAAAAAGACAAAGAGTTCGCCATCAAAGACTATGTTGTATTTAGCGCTGTAGAGATATACAAAAGCGAAAAAGACGAAAAGCCCTTTGGAAAGCTTTCCGGCGGTGCCGCATACGTTTCTATGCGTGTGAATAACGGCAGCTCTGAGATGCTGCAGATCTACTTTGCAACTTCCGATGGGCCGCAGAAGGCGTTTGTCAAATCTTCTGCTGTAAAGCCTCTGAGCGAAGAAGAGTTCAGCAAGATCAAATCAAGCATATACAATACTTCTTCCTATTTTAATGGTGATCCCTCCAAGCCTCTCCAGAAGCTTGACATCACCATGTATGCCCAACAGCCAGCGAACACCGGGAAAACACCCGCACCCACTAAGAATACTAAACCTGCTGCTACCAGCAAACCCTCAGATCAAACCACCCCTGAAGCCGATTCTAAACCAGTTGAGGAAACAGAGCCTGCTAAGGGTGCTGATCCTGTCGTAGAAGCCGAGCTTCCCGACAACGTTAATAAACCTGAAGTAAATGAGCCTGCTCACGCCGAAGCCCCCGCCGAAACCAAAGAACCCGCGGCGGAAGCCAAGCCTGCCGAGCAGAGTAAGCCTGCTGAAGAAACAAAGCCTGTTGAAGAGACAAAGCCCGCCGAGGAGGCCAAGCCTGTAGAGGAGACGAAACCCGCTCAGGAGACTAAGCCCGCCGAGGAGGCCAGGCCTGTAGAGGAAGTCAAACCGGCCGAGGAGACCAAGCCTGTTGAGGAAGCCAAACCTGTAGAGGAGACAAAGCCCGCTGAAGAGACTAAGCCTGCTGAGGAAGCCAAGCCCGCCGAGGAGACTAAGCCTGCTGAGGAAGCCAAGCCTGCCGAGGAGACTAAGCCCGCTGAGGAGACTAAGCCCGCTGAGGAAGCCAAACCTGTAGAGGAGACTAAGCCAGCTGAAGAGACTAAGCCTGCTGAGGAAGCCAAGCCTGCTGAGGAGACTAAGCCCGCTGAGGAGACCAAGCCTGCTGAGGAAACTAAGCCTGTAGAGGAAACAAAGTCTGCCGAAGAGACTGAGCCTGCTGACGGCGAAGCGCCTGTCCAGGACAAAGAACCCGCAAACGAGGCTGAAGCCGCAGACGCTGCCGCCCCTGCAGCGGATAATACTGACAAAGAAGATACCGAATCCGCAGAAGACGTTCCCGCTGTGAATGCGAAGCCCGCTGAGGACGCCGAACCCGCTAAGGAAAAGGATCCTGCTGAAGAAGGGGAACCCGCTGAGGAAGAGAAACCTTCTGAGGAAAACAAGCCCACTGAGGACGCCGAACCCGCTAAGGAAAAGGATCCCGCTGAAGAAGGGGAACCCGCCGAGGAAGAGGAATCGGCTGAGGAAAACAAGCCCACCGAGGCTATTGAACCCGCTAAGGAAAAGGATCCCGCTGAAGAAGGAGAACCCGCCGAGGCAGAGGAACCTTCTGAGGAAAACGAACCCGCTGAGGACGCCGAACCCACAGAAGAAGACGAGGCTGCTAAAGATGAAGAACCCGTTGACGGTGAAGAGCCTGCCGACGGTGAGGAGCCTGTCGAGGGCGAAGAACCTGTTGACGGTGAAGAACCTGTTGAAGACGAGGAGCCCGTTGAAGACGAAGAACCTGTCGAGGGCGAAGAGCCTGCAGAGGGTGAAGAGCCTGCCGACGGTGAAGAACCTGTCGAGGGTGAAGAGCCTGTAGATGGCGAAGAAACCGTTGAAGGTGAAGAGCCTGTTGAAGACGAAGAACCTGTTGAAGACGAGGAGCCCATTGAAGACGAAGAACCTGTCGAGGGCGAAGAGCCTGTAGATGGTGAAGAGCCTGTTGAAGACGAAGAGCCTGTCGAAGGTGAAGAGCCTGTTGAAGACACAGAGCCTGTCGAGGGCGAAGAGCCTGTTGAAGACGAAGAACCCGTTGAAGACGAAGAACCCGTTGAAGACGAAGAGCCTGCTGAAGGCGAAGAGCCTGTCGATGGCGAGGAGCCTGTTGAGGGCGAAGAGCCTGTAGATGGTGAAGAGCCTGTTGAAGACGAAGAACCCGTTGACGGTGAAGAGCCTGTAGATGGTGAAGAGCCTGTTGAAGACGAAGAGCCTGTTGAAGACGAGGAGCCTGTCGAGGGTGAAGAGCCTGTCGAGGGTGAAGAGCCTGTTGAAGACGAAGAACCCGCTGACGGCGAAGACCCTGTCGAGGGTGAAGAGCCTGTAGAAGGCGAAGAACCCGTTGAAGGCGAGGAGCCTGTCGAGGGCGAAGAACCCGTTGAAGGCGAAGAGCCTGTTGAAGACGAAGAGCCCGCTGAAGGCGAAGAGCCTGTCGAGGGTGAGGAGCCTATCGATGGTGAAGAACCTGAAGACGGTGAAGAGCCTGAAGAAGGCGAAGAGTCCGAAGAAGGTGAAGAACCTGTTGACGGTGAGGAACCTGTTGAGGGTGAGGAACCTGTTGAAGGTGAAGAGCCTGTAGATGGCGAGGAGTCCGAAGAAGGTGAAGAACCTGTAGACGGCGAAGAGCCTGTTGACGGAGAGGAAACCCTTGAAGGCGAAGAACCCGCTGAGGAAGCTGAGCCTGAATCGGACAGCGCTATGCTGACCGTCGAGAAGAAAGTAACTCTTCTTTCCTCCCGCGGCACGGCTGTGTCTGAAGGCGAGACCATCTCCATCACCGCCAAGCTTGAGGGCTTCGAAGACGCAAACGAGATCCTCTTCGTGTGGGAATGCGATAAGGGCAACGGTTTCGAAGCGCTGGAGGGCGAAAGCCTTGATACGGTTTCCTTCACAGCAACCAGCGAATCGCTGGCCTGGAAGTGGCGCGTAAAAGTGCTTTATAAATAATAGTAGTAATTGATCAAGACCTTAAAACTGACGGCAAAACTGTGACCCGGGAGGGGCATACAAATGACAGCTTTTAAAAAACGTTTGCTCTCATTCGTGCTGATTCTGCTGATTATGCTGCAGTCGGCGCCATCGCTTGTGCTGAGCGAAGACTATTCGAGTTGGAACGAAGTCGTTTCAAACGTAGTCGACGAGACTTGGTACAGCGTCTCCTTCACCGCCGGTGGCGAAACTGTGCAGAAGTTGAATGTTCTGTCCGGCAGCGCGGTGGACGAGTTCCCCGACGCTCCGAAAACAGACGGCGCCCTGTTCCTGGGCTGGTTTGATGGCGACAAAGAAGTCAAAGCCGGCTTCGTTCCGAAAGGGGACATGACGCTCGAAGCGCGTTACAGCTCTGCTGCGAAGCCGGTCGACAAGCTCAGCGGCGATACCTCGATCGGCTACATGCAGTACGAGGCGCTCGGCAAAGCCTCACTGCCTGAAGGCGCTGAACCTACCGCGCAGTGGGTCAGCCCCGATTCCCTGGGCAGCATCCCGCTTCCCGTCGTTAAGGGGCCCAAGAAGAACGAAACGCGCGTGATCGCGGTCCTGCGTTTAGGCGTTTCGGATCCTTACTGGGAGCTGAGCGGTTCGATGCATGCGACCATCAGCCTGAATTCTCCCATTATGCTCCACAAGGGTGAAAAGCTTTTCATCTTTGAGGCAAATGAGCTTCTGCACGGCAAAAACGGCGCGAACTCCCTTGGCGCTCAGTTTGACGTAGATAACGATAAGCTGTTCGGTCTGCGCCTGCCCCAGGCCCGTTTTGCCGATTATATCATCGTCGGCGCGTACGACCCGGACAACCTGATAGAATACACCGTTACCTTCGTCGGCCCGGATGGCGAAACGATCCTGGAAGCCACCTATGCTGAAGACGAAGTCATCGGCAAGCTTCCTGAAGCTCCCGAACTCAAGGGCAGCGTGTTTACCGGCTGGCAGGACCAGGACGGCAACACTGTCACTGAGGAAACCGCGGTCACATCTGATATGACCGTAACTGCCGTTTATGAACTGTATTGTCCCGAAACCACCGCTTTCGGCAGCGCAAGCGGCCTGAGCGTATACATCGAAGCGCCCGAAGGCGCTGTGCCTGAAAACGCCGAGTTCGTCATAGTTCCCGTCGACGGCGAATCGATACGCTCCAAACTCGAAAAAGCCCTTGGAGAAGTCGGTGATATCGCCGCTGTGGATATGTCCTTTGTGGACAGCGAAGGCAGCGAGATCCATCCGCTTAAGGCTGTCTCGGTCGAGTTCTCCTTCAGCGGCATGGAAGACTCCAAGATTATCAAGGTCGCGCATATCAAAGACGACGGCACTGTTGAAGTCGTCTATTCCGGCACGCCTGAATCTGTCAGCACGCGCAAGAGCGGCGGCTCCATGAAGAGGGTCTCCTTCAAGGCTGACAGCTTCTCGGTCTACGCGGTCTTCGGAGATGTTCACCCTGAAGCGCGCTTGACCGTGAACTTCTACGGCAAGGATACATCTACAGAGATTGCTACCATGTACGTCAAGAACTCTGACGAACTGGCACAGGTGACGCAGATCCTGTACGATCCCGGCGCCGGTACGCTTGGTAACTACGAGATTTTCCGCGGCTGGGTACTCGGCACAGTCACTCACGAGGGTGAAACTCCTGTAATGCCGACATACACTGTTGAAACAGCTACTGACGGCACGCTTAAGACCATTGACGATATACGCCAGTGGGC
The DNA here is from genome assembly GCA_024684375.1 of Clostridiales bacterium. Classification (GTDB taxonomy): domain Bacteria; phylum Bacillota; class Clostridia; order Christensenellales; family Aristaeellaceae; genus RUG14130. The sequence goes on along the minus strand of JAIKWZ010000064.1, from coordinate 13,704 downwards.
CGCGGCATTTGATGCTGAAGGCACTAGCTTTATCACGGAAGGCGACGTGGTCAACATCCGTGCGGCGATTTATAAGGCCTATACTGTCACTTATCTTGACAGTAAAGGTATCGCTCTGAGCGCTGACAGCATCCTGATAATGCCCAACGATACCAGTGCGTATTATGAATACACGATCAGCCAGAGCTATGACCCGCCGCAGGACACGGTGAAGTTCAACGGCTGGGAGCTGGCTGACGAAACATCACAGAGCCATATCACTTCGGATACACAGCAGGCGGATAACCTGTACCAGAAAGATGACGAGATCCATATCACCGGCGATGTTGTTTTCAAGGTAAACGAGTCAGTAGGCCACTGGATCGTCTTCCATGAAAACGGCAAAGGTGCTGATTATAATGCACCCGTGTTTGTCGAGCGCGGAAATCACACCGCAGCACCAGATCCTGCCCCGGAGCGCAAAGGTTACATCTTTGGCGGCTGGTATGAGGAAGTTACCGGCGAAGCGGACGATCACAATTATACACAAGTAGTTGAGTCAACGAAATTCACTTTCGGCGATAGCATTGATGACATTGGAGATCGCAAGCTTCATCTTTACGCCAAATGGACTCCCGTAACGACCGCGCCTTATACGATAATTTTCTGGGGCCAGAGGCTTGGTGATAACGGAAAAGTAACGAGTGAGTATGAAGTGCTGGACTCCTTCGTGAACAATAATGGCACAGTAGGTCAGAATATCCCCTATACGTCAGCGGAAAATGGGGTTGAAGACTATGCCTATAGGACAGGCAGCGGCGCCTTCGGACAGCAAAGCGCTACTCTGCCTAATGGTGATAATGATGAAAAAGGCGTCATGGGCCATTACCGCGGTTTCAGCCTGACGGAAGCCAGCAAGAACCAGCAGGTAGAGATCACGCCCGAAGGTGACGCGGTGCTGAACCTGTACTATGACCGAGCTGAGTATAATTTCAGATTCTATTTGTACAGAACCGGATCGCAAAATAATACGTATGATTATGCGAACAACTCCGGCAGCGGTTCTGATTTGAGAGCGACTAACAACGGTCTTGTAACTTGGCACACCAATCAGAATGCGCACCCCTCTGTGACCGGTTATAATCTCCAGTCGGAGACGGTCGATGGAAGAACATATTACTATTTCACGATCACGGCGCATTATGGTGAGAACATCGAGAATGATTGGCCCACATATGATAAAATCACAGGGGCCAACGGCCGTAATGCTGTCAGCTTCGTCATGATGGTAGGCACCCATCTGAAACCCAGAGCGACAAGCTCCGGTACCGGTACGGTCAAAGGTGTCGTCTCGGTTCTGAACTGGAACATCCTTGGCGCAACCAACAACGCGAACGGCAACTATGTTGTCATCCGTTTTCCCACCAGTTATAATAACTGGAGATACCATATCTGGCTTGAGGCGATCGACGCAGACCATGTTCCCGCAAATGCAAACACTTATACATATGAGGGAAAACTCTATTACGAAGAAATGGTCATGTCTGTCCGTTCCAGTAACCTCGACGAGGAAGCTCAGAATGAACCAAAGTATACTGGCTTTGACTATCAGCTGAGGGTCGGTCAAAACAACCAGGGTGTTTGGGAAGCCTCGAACAGTATAACCAATACTGATGAAAACGGGAATAAATGCGGTACATATTGGACTACAAGAGAAGACGGCGAAACGCTCTACCACCTGAATTACATATATAACCGCCAGCAATACAGGATAACCTATTTCGACGGTAACTACTTAGACGGCGACGGAAAGACGGTTGAGAATCGCTCCTCTCAGCAGCTGCATCAAAGTGATCTGATTCCCCAGGGCAAAGAGATCGAGGAAGAATACAGAGAATATGTGCCTGCGACTCAAGTAGCCGGATACACCTTTGCAGGCTGGTACCTGGACGCCGGCTGTACGGTGGAGTATCCCTGGAGCGTAATGCCGGTGGGCGGCATTGAAGTCTATGCCAAGTGGCAGCTGATCCAGTACCGCGTATACCTGAAATCCAATGTCCCGGAGGACGAGTATTTTACATGGGGTTCTGATGATCAGGGCACGTGCTTCCGCATATCTTATGGTGAAACGGTCAGCCTGCCTTCCGGACGAGACAGGGAAGGCTGGGAGTTCCTTGGCTGGTATACTACGCCAAACTTTGCTCCCAGTTCCCGGTTTACAAGCGACTATGCGCTGACAGAAGCAAACGTTACCCAGACTTATGATCAGAACACTGAATATACTGATACGTTTAACAAGTACGGCAATCTGATCGGTCCCAATTTCAATAAAGACAAGCAGGAAAACCGTACCTGGATCAAGAAAAAACTGGTTCTTTACGCGAAGTGGCATGAAGTACTGGACGGCGCGGATGGTATCCAGATTGTGTACGATCCGATCCTGGCAGGTACAGGCATTGAGCCGCCGACCGGTCATAATCCGCCAACAGATAATACCTATTATTCCGATGCTGCACAGGCCGTTGCGCAGGCCGGCTCCACGGCGGATCAGGTAGAAGGCAAGGATAAGTACCAGTTCGAGTGCTGGGTCGTGCAGAAATGGAACAGCTCCGCGTGGGCGGACACCGATGTGGAGGTCTACCCCGGCGACACCTTCGAGGTGAAGAAAGCGGACGCGAAGGAAGAGGCCTTCACCGACCCGTCGAATCCCAATATTACAAAGAAGTACATTATTCAGCTCCGCGCGAAGTATAAGCCGTTAGAGGAGCCCAAGCCCACCCATATCTACTGGTTCGAGAACGATGTGGGTGCCGGAGAATGGCATACGTCCATACGTGCGGATGTTAATAAGAAGATAAACGAAGCTGTCACTATCGTCGCTGCCCCGACACGCCAAGGCTACTCCTTCGTCGGTTGGGCCAAAGTCCCGACAAGCATATCTGGGAGCGAATTGGTCGCAAACAGCGATCCGGCAACAGCTAAAGGCAAGGGCGCGACTGTCGGCACAGGAGATCTCTTCCTCAAATGGCAAGACGGCAAGTACTGGGCGAAGAACAGCGCGGGCAACTGGGTGCAGGTCTCCAAGGTCGCTGCCGACGAGGTTCGCCCCTATGATGACCTGTACGCTGTCTGGGTCAAGGACTTCCCGATCACGGTTCAGAAGAACTGGGATAACACCACAGGCTTTGAAGACAAAGTGCCGGACACGGTGACGGTCGAGATCCTGCAAAACGAAGAGAGCATGAGCCCCAAGGCAGAACTCACAATCAGTAAAACCGGTCAGACTGCCTGGAAAGCTACGACAAGCAAGGAATTCCACGCCTTTGACGCGAGCGGCAACGAGTACCACTATACCATAGCTGAGCGGGAGATCGAGGGCTGGAAGTATGAAAGCACCACGTACCCGAACAGCAAAGCCTATGTAAACCATGAGAACTGCGACGGTACCGTACAGGTGACCAACACCCGCGTCAACGGCAGCATCACGCTCAACAAGACTATCTCCACTGAAACAGGGACAGCAGCGCTGCCCACAGACACTGTTTCAGAGCTCGTAAGCGGCATCACGTTCACTGTGTCGGGTCCGAATAATGCGTCTTACGGTCCCTACGCGCTGTCTGATTTCACTCTGGCGAACGGCACCTATACGCTTACGCCTGATAACCTGGCGTTCGTAGCGCCCGGACAATACACCTACTCCGAATCTGATGCTACTAATCTACTGACCGACTGGGGCTACGGCCTTGATGAAGATAACTCAGTTGTGAGGACAAATATCACGCTAGAGGATGGGGGTAACGCCTCGGGTACCATCAAAAACGTGTATAAGCGCATTGTCGGCGACCTGATAATCACCAAGACCGTCGCCGTCCCTGAAGACGGTGCCCCGTTGCCTGCCGCTTACCCAAACGGTAAGTTCCCGTATACCGTCAAGCTCCAGCACGCTAAGCTTGGCTGGCTCAAGGGCACCGGCACAAACTCCGACCCCTATGTCTTTGTCGCGAACGACAGCCAGGCCGGCACATACGATATCACCAGCACCAGTAGCACCGGTACGCTGACGCTGGATGACATCCCGACCGGCACTTACACCGTATACGAGCAGGGCACTGCGGAGGGCGACGACGCCTGGATCGAGGATTACCTGCTCACGGTCGCCTACTCGCCGGCCAACACCGCCGGTACTGGCGCAGAGATTCCGGTGCCCAAGGACACTGAAGGTCCCGTATCCGTCACGATAACCAACACGTACACCCGTTACATCGGCACGCTGTCCGTTAGCAAGGCAACTGTTCCCGCTTCGATCAGCCAGGCCTTCAAGTTCACGGTCAAGAGCGATGGCAAGTATCTGTACCTGGATACGGCAACCAATAAGTATGGGTTCAGGGATACTGCCTACGAATTCGAAGTGACTTCCAACGGTAACCCGACAGTCCTCGTAAACATCCCGGTGGGTACCTACACCGTGGAGGAAGTCATCGACGGCGAGACCGCAGGCGACCAGGCAGACGTACAGGTGGAAGGCTATCGGTATGACGGCACGACCTATGACGCCAGTCAGTCCGTGGAGGTCAAGAAGACGCATACGGAGCAAGCTCCCGCGGAAGTGGCCATCACCAACAGCTATACCAAGCTGGTGGATGTGACAGTCACCAAGACCTTCAGCGGTATTGCGGTAGCGGATATTCCGGCCAATTTCCAGATCGGTTATACTATCACGGAAAACGGCCAGCAGAATATATCCGGCACGTTTACAAAGACTGACGCTGATATTTCTGACGACGGTCTGACCTGGACTTGGGAAAAAGAAGATGTGGCTGTAGGCGCGATCTTCGAAGCAGTCGAATCCAGTTACGCAGTAACGGGCTACAAGTGCAACACAGCTTCCAATGACGTAACGAAGTCCATAACCGTATCCGAAACGACGAATAGCATTTCTTACACGAACGTGTACGAGCTTGGTTCGCTGACGATAACGAAGGAAGCGAGCGGGCTTGTGGGCGAGGACGTAGTACCGCCGACCACGAAGTTCACGGTAACCGGACCGAACAGCTACAGTTCTGAGTTCACGTACAGCCAGATGACGGAAGGCAGCTACGAGCTGACGGGTCTGAAGCTGGGGCAGTACAGTGTAGCTGAGAGCGGAGCCGAGGTAGAGGGTTACAAGCTGACCACGACGGTAGGCCAAGCGGTAACGCTTGACGCTGACAATATGGAAGGAGAGATCGAGGTCGAGAACGTGTACAGCCAGACCAGCCTGACGCTCATGAAGTTCGTAACAGGCAACTTGGCGGATCCTACGAAGGAGTTCACATTCACAGTGACTCTGGACAAGCCGGTGATGGCCGGATATGTGCTGCCGACAGGCGTAACAATCACCAGCAGCAGTGCAACTCAGACTGTGTTCGAGGTCACGCTGACCCACGGCGCGAGCGTAACGCTTGCCAACCTGCCCGCCGACGCGGAGGTCAGTGTTGCAGAAACTGACGCGACCCCGTATGTGACAGCGTTCAAACGCGGCGAGACAACCGCAGATACCACCGTTACAATGAAAACACAATCCCAGTTGTCGACCGGATCCGTTGCGCTCAATGATCTGAGCGAAGATCCGAACGCCAACACGTTCACGTTCACGAACCACTACAGTGTAGACATTCCCACCGGCGTGAACCTTGACTACGCGCCTTACCTGGCCCTGCTGGCACTGTGCCTGCTGGCCCTGACGGTAATGCTCATGGCAAGGAAGCGCAAAGAGGAAAACTGATATGCCGCAGAGCTTTGACAAGGAGCAGGAACAGCGGATATCGGATCTCCTCAAACAAATGAAGTTCCGCAAGCGCGTCTTCGGCGGCGTCAGCGAAGTTGACGTGTGGAAGAAGATAAGCGAGCTGAACGATATGTATCACGAAGCGCTCATCGCGGAGCGCGCGCGCTATGACGCGCTGCTTGAAAACGCAAAGAAGGCCGAAGGGGGTGGGGCGCCTGAGGAGTGACCGCGGTACGCCCTTTAGCCGCAAGGAAAGGGGGCAGCCGCCATAGCAGGAGACAAAAGTCCATCCATCGCAGAGGTCATCGCGCGCCGGAAGAACCGCGCCGCGAACCTCGCGGGGCTGAAAGCGCTGTTGGCGCGAATAGTCCTGATAGCCATCGCAGTGTACCTTGTGTTCACCTTTATGTTCCTTATCACCCAGGCGCACGGGCAGGACATGTTCCCCGCCGTAAAGGACGGAGACCTGTGCATCGTGTTCCGGGACGAGATGATGAAACTGACAGGAGAGCGCTACTCAAGGCAGGACATTGTGGTCTATCAGGTGGATGGCAAGCGTTACCTTGGCCGTATCGTGGCGTTTGAGGGAGATCTGGTGGTGGTCGACCAGCAGACCGGCCGGATGAGCTTTAACGGCTCAAGCCAGAGCGGCGAAGTGGCCTTTCCCACTTACGCGCGGGAAGGGAACGAACCTGTTTTCACCGTGCCGAAGGATACGCTGTACGTACTGGGCGATTACCGCACACAGAGCACGGACAGCCGCGATTTTGGCGCAATACCTCTGAGCGACGTTGAAGGAAAGCTGATAACTATCCTGAGACGCAGGGGGCTGTAACGGGCACACGCCCGTGCAAGGGGAGGCTCAGGGCCTCCCGCGCATCCGGGGCGCTGCCCCAAACACATTTGATGTTATCCCGCGAGGGCGGAATGACATACATACATTTTTTCAGGAGGAAAATCCATGAAGAAGCTTTTTGCAATCCTGCTGGCCGTGATACTGGTAATGGCGAGCACTGTAGCGCTGGCTGCAGATGAACCGACCTATGAGGCAAGTGCATCAGAGAGTATTAAGTTAAATAAGACTTACGAAGTTACTGATCTCAACAGTAATGCGGCAGTCTTTCCTAGTGAGACCATAACGTTTGCTGTCACTGAAGATTCTGGAAATCCTACCGGTCAGACCTCTTTGACCGTCGCTGATGTGACTGTAACAGATCCAACCGATAACGAAATCACAATTACAATTCCGTCTTATACCATGCCTGGTGTCTATAAGTACACCGTTACAGAAACTCCGCCCACGGAAAAGACTCAAGGTGTTGAGTATGACGAAGCCACTCTCGAGGTAATAGTACTTGTTGGTTTCAAAGCAGATCAAGGCAATAAGCTTTTTGTCCTTGACAAAGCCGCTTATATAAAGAAGAATGAAGAGAAGGTGGATGAGTTTACAAACACCTTCAAACTGGGCGGACTCAAGGTCACAAAGGAGGTCGCAGGTAACTTGGGTGATACCACCAAAAAGTTCCCGATCAATATTACCTTAAGTGCTACCGACACTGTCCGCAATGCCATCACGTATACTATCGGCACTACTGAGGAAACAATAAACGCCGAATGGACAGGTGATAAAGTAATCACAGTCAACCTTGCACATAACGAGACCGTAGAGTTCAAAGAGATTCCTCTCGGTGTAACTTACAAAGTCGAAGAAGATGCCGCTATTTCGCACGTCGACAGTGCAGATGATGAATACAATAACGCAGATGCTTACAAGGTTACTGGTGAAGTCACAACAGCTGTAGAGATTGACAGTACGACCGAAGCAAAAGAAGAGACAATCACCAACACCAAGAACTTTGAGATTCCGGAGGGTATCGGACTCGACGTGCTGCCCTATGTGATGATCATGGTCATCGCCCTGGCCGGCGCGGCTCTGCTGGTGGTTCGCCGCCGCAAGGAGCAGTTCTAAACGGAATTGCCTGATCAATAAACAAGCGTTTTAGAAACGCTGTACCGGGGGCCGGGAACGCCCGGCTCCCGGGTATCGAAAAAGCTGAACGGAAAGAGCGAAGATGAAGCGTTTTCTTGACATCGCGAACGGAATTGTTAGTGCCTGCCTTATCACAGTGCTGCTGCTGGGCGCGGCGTACGCTGGCTTCGCACTGTGGGACAACAGGCAGATATACGCGGCCGCGGAAGGCATGTTCGAAGAAATGAGCGAGATCATGTCGCTATCCGGTGACACGGAAGCCAGTGAAAACGTGGAAAACAGCGAAGAAAACGAGCTGGCGGCCAAATTCCAGCAGCTGCAGGAGATAAATCCCGACGTCACGGCGTGGCTGACGGTATTCGGTACGGCGATAGACTATCCGCTCATGCAGGGAATCAGCAACCTTACATACTTAAATAAAGACGTATACGGTGAGTTTTCGATGACCGGCAGCGTGTATCTGGATACGCGTAACGCCCGAGATTATACCGATATTTACAACCTCGTGTACGGGCACAACATGTCCCGACACAGGATGTTGAGCGACATCAATCTGTTCAAAAACGAGGAGTTCTTTAACGAGAACCAGACGGGCATCTTGCTTTTGCCTGAACGGGGGTACATACTCCAGGCAGTAAGCTATTTTCTTACCACAGCCAACAACAGCCAGCTGTTCAACCCGGAAAACTGGGATATGCTGAACAGCGAAAGAATACTTGAATACGTACAGAAAGACGCGATGTACATCAGCCAGACCGGGCTGGATGAACTGACTAAGATATTTGAGTCCGAAGAGCAGCCGCGGCTGCTGGCGCTGAGCACCTGCTCGCCGGAATCGGATGACGCGCGAACGATACTGGTCATGCTTATACTGCCCTGACGGCTTAAGCCGAAAGGCATTTATATAAAACGACGCAAAATCCCTATAAAGGTGGGAGGGCTTATGTTGATAACATCAAAATGCAAATTACTGGCAGCGTTCTTAGTGCTGGTGCTGGCATTCATGTCTTTTTCGGCGCTGGCGGAGGAAGGCACCGCACCCGATCTTTCCGCTAGCGTAACGGTGAGAGTACAGGTGCTCGGCACGGCCCCCCAGCCGGCTGAAACGTACCGGATCGTACTCACCGCTGACGACAAGAGCTATCCCATGCCGGCGGGGAGCAGCAACGGGGAGTATACTCTGAGGATCACAGGCTCGGCCACCAGAGATTTACCGGAAATCAAGTTCACCGAGATGGGCGTATACACCTATACCATACGTCAGCTCAGGGGCAACGCGCAGACGGCCATCAGCTATGACAGGCGGGTGTACAATCTGACTATAGCCGTTTACAGAGATGGGAATAACCAATTTTACATTGTCGAAATCCTGCGCGAGGCAGGCAGTCAGCAGAAACTTGATATGTGCCTGTTCCAGAACAGGTATTCAGAAGAGTACTTTATAGACCCGCCCACGCCCTTGGGATTCAGCGCCTACATCAATATAGGCGATTGCTTCGAATAACATTCTCCCGGCGCGAGGGAGGGCAGCGACCGGCTGCCAAAGTTTAAATCATTAAAGGCGTAAAGGCCCGTGACTGGGGGATAACGACATGAAAAAACTGATCGCACTGCTGCTGGCGCTTATCATGGCCGTCACTGCTGTGGCGTTTGCCGAAGGCGAAGAAGCAGCAACAGGAGCAGCAACAGAAGCAGCAACAGAAGCGGCGGCGGATGAAGCGGCAGATGAAGCAGCGGATGAAGCGGCAGATGAAGAAGCAGATGAAGAAGAAGCAGCTGCGGATCTTGACCATCTTACCGTTGGCAACGTCACAGCCATGCGCGGTGAGTTTTTCACCGACATGTGGGGCAACTCCACCAGCGATTCCGACGTGAGGGCGCTGCTGCACGGCTACGACCTGTTTTACTGGAACGGCGAGGCCGGCGCCTTCGAGCCGGATCCTACCGTGGTTGCTGAGATCGAATACAGAAGCGACGCGGAAGGCAACAAAAGCTATGTGATCTCGCTGCAAAACGACCTGTACTGGTCAGACGGCACCAGGATCACGGCGTGGGATTACGCGTTTTCATACCTGCTCGGCGTATCGCCCGAGATCGAGAAACTGGGCGGAAAACCGTACAGGCGCGAGAAACTGTTGGGCTATGAAGACTATGTGAGCGGCAAAACGGAGTATCTTGCGGGCGTAAGCGTGCTTGACAGCCACAGGCTGTATCTGACGCTCGATCACAGGTTCCTTCCCTTCTTTTACGAGCTCGGCCTTCTGATGTGCAAACCGTACCCGATCAGCGTTATCGCGCCGGGCGTGGAAGTACGCGACGACGGCGAGGGCGTGTATCTGGCAAACATTGACGACCGGAACAATAAGCCCGTATTTACGGCTGAGCTGCTGAAAAAGACGATACTTGACCCGAAGACTGGCTATATGTCGCATCCGTCGCTCACCTGCGGACCGTACAAGCTGCTGTCATGGGACGGGACGACAGCTGAGTTTGAGCTGAATACCAAGTTCAAAGGCGATTACAAAGGCAAGAAACCTATCATTAAGTATCTGACCTATACGCTGGCGGATAACGATACAATGATAGACAAGCTGGCGAACGGCGAGTTCGGGCTGCTCAACAAAGCTATGCGGACCGATGTGGTGCAGGCGGGTATGCAGCTAACAGGCGAGGGTGTCATGAGCATGGGGGCTTATCCCAGGAGCGGCCTGAGCTTTATCAGCTTCGCCTGCGAAAAGCCGACGGTAGCCGATAAGGCAGTAAGACAGGCGATCGCCTGGTGCCTGGACAGAGACAAGGTAATGACTGAGTATACCGGCGCAAACGGACTGACTGTCGACGGCTACTACGGTATAGTCCAGTGGATGTACAGGATAGTTTCAGGGACGGAACAGCCCCCCGTTAAGGAACCTGAAGACAGCAAAGACACGAAGGCCGTAAAAGAGTATGAAGCGGAGCTTGCTGAATGGGAGGAACTGTCGCTCGACAATCTTGTGCATTACTCGGTCGATCTGAACAAGGCGCGCAGTCTGCTGGAAAAAGATGGCTGGAAACTGAACAATGAAGGCATCCGCGAAAAAAAGATCGCCGGCAAAGTGGTTAAGCTCGAGCTTAAGCTCATCTATCCGGAAGGCAACCGTATCGGCGAGATATTCAAAGAGACTTTTGTGAACTATCTTAAGAGTGTCGGCATAAAGCTTGAGATGGAAGCGGTTCCCATGCAGCAGCTGCTCAGCCGTTTCTACAAGCAGGAAGACAGAGACTTTGATATGGTCTATCTGGCGAGCAACTTCGATATCGTGTTCGATCCTTCAGAGAACTTTATCGTAGATGGGAAAGGCAACCCGAACTGGGCGTATACAAACGACACGGATAAGGAGCTCTACAGGCGGGCATTCGATATGTCGCACACCGAACCGGGCGAGGCGCTTGAGTACTGCAAGAAGTGGATCAGCTTCCAGGAGCGCTTCAACGATACGCTGCCAATGCTGCCGATATACGCGAACGTGTACTTCGACTTCAGCACTCCGCTGCTCAGAGAATACTACATCGAAGAGAATGTTACTTGGGGGCAGGCGATCATAGGCGCATATCTTTCGGAAGAAGAGCCTTAGGAAGAGGAGACGGAAGAAGGAGATAGAATTCGTCGATTAAGGACAGAGCAGCAGCCTCTTCCATGAACGAAAAATAAACAGCTTTAAGCAGCGGAGGTATCCGAAACGGGATATCTCCGCTGTTTGTTAATGCCAATAAAGCTTGCCAGCGGCGAAAAACGCTCAGGGCAAAAAGCGCGCATCCGGGATACAGGTTTCTATCGGGATGATATTGTCTGGGCTTTGAGCACAAAAAAAGGACGCTGACATCATTTAAGCAACAGCGTCCCTTTTAGGGCATAAACCAATCAATTGATACAATGTGACCAAAGGTTACAAACCTGACCGGGGAATATGATCAAATGCCTTTGGCCTGCTCTATGGCCACATCCACGTCTCCGAACCCTAGTCAAACCTACACCGAACGTGGCTGGAGAGCAATTCCGCATTCTTTTTTTCATCGATGATATGACCAACAAAGAACCCCTTTTTATACTGCGGATGGTTTACTTGAACACATGCACATACAAATTGCCCCTCATGAGGTATATTCCAAGATTCCGATCCACGTTTTACCGGACATGACTTTATAATTGACGCTGCTTTAGCGAATCTTTAGACGCTCTACCTTATACCCGTCTTTCTTTAGAGCATTGATATAGCTGTTGAGAAGGCTCTTAGTGCTGTCATTGCTGTACTTTGGTATATAGTTGTAATAGTAACCTTTTTTATTGGATGTCCACTGGTTTTTTTCACTGCGGCGAGTGCCACTCTGCATTACATCGATATAGCTTGTAGGCACAGGCATTTTGGTGCTTTCCTTGAAAATGTTTTTTTCTTCGCATGCGCTTTTTTAATGGCTGTAAGCTTAGCGGCGCTGAGCTTAAGACCAAAGAAATAATCGCCATTATACTCGAATTCAGGTGTACTATCCAGCTTGTTATAAAATCTGATGGATCAGATAATCAGCGCAAGAATGTAGAATGCCCAATTATAGATAACGCGGGTCCTATGCCTGCCGGATTGCAAACTGTTCATATGTGTATTATAATAACATTCGTTTGCTTGCCAAGCTAAATCGGAGGCCAGACATATGCTGCTGTTTTATATACGCCACGGAGATCCGGTTTACGATCCGGATGGGTTGACCGAACTTGGCCGCCGACAGGCGGAAGCCTGCGCGAGGCGACTTTCGGCTTACGGACTCGATAAAATTTACTCGTCTTCGTCTGAAAGGGCACGCCTGACCGCGTTGCCAACATGCGAGATATTAAAGAAGGATATGACGCTGCTTGACTGGTGCCAGGAGAGTCTGGCGTGGCAGGAGTTCACTGTGGTGCGGGGCGGACACAGGCAATGGATATTCCAGGCTGAGGATACAGTAAAGCTCCTAACTTCTCTTGCCGTTACGCGCTTGGGCGAAGACTGGACGGAGCACCCGGACTTTTCGTCGACAGGGGCAAAAAAAGGCATCGAGCGAGTAAGGCGCCATACCTGGGAGTTTTTGAGTGAGTTGGGATATGCTTATGATACCGTGTCTGGTATGTACCTGCATACCGGGCCTTCGCCAAAGCGTGTAGCGCTGTTCGCGCACCAGGGTTTTGGCATGGCGTTTTTAAGCACTGTGCTTTGTATACCGTACCCGATCTTCTCTACCCGTTTCGATACGGGGCATACTGGAATCACTGTGATTGATTTTCCGGAAGTGGACGGACCATGTTTGCCGCGCTGCCTGCAAATGGCCAATGATTCCCACCTGTACGCGGACAGGCTACCGACGAATTATCAAAACAAGGTTTTGTTCTGACAGGATGAGTGTGTCTTATGAATACACACCGTGGAAGCGGCAGACCTAAATGGTGCGTATAAGTGTTTTGTCCGATATAAATGCAGGCCGAAAATGAAAAACTTGGCGGCTATTTTGCTGATACTCATCACTCTGTTCACATCCGCCAAAGCCCAAAACAGACAGAATGACTGTCAATAGAGCTAATGGAAAATCCAGTATCTTCATTGGAGGGACCATGTGGTACAGTTTGCGGAATGCCGATGTTAGGTGTTCACGTGGTCAAAACCCCCGATTTTATTGAGTTTTTGTGGTTTTCACTTCCTCCGTCTCGTGTTCACAATTTGGGTGTTCACTGGGTGTTCACGCCTTTTTGAACACCTTTTTTCATTAGGTGTTCATCAGGTGTTCACGGGTGTTCATGCCATTTTTTGAACACCCGACTAATTTAAAATACTCCCCGAAGAATGGACAAATGAATTGAACCCAAACCCATATTTGTGGACACGCAAAAAAGCCTAAATCCATTTTAATAGACAAGACAATTAGCACTGGACCACAGAAATGGACAATGAAAACAACATACCAA
>JAIKWZ010000060.1 GCA_024684375.1 Clostridiales bacterium | reverse complement strand
CCGAGAAGCAGTTCCGCCGCCTCTGGCTGTACTGTGTTGGAGGACTGACTCAACAGCAAATCGCAGAAGCAGAGGAAGTCGGCCAACGGCGCATATCCACGTCGATTACGGGGGCAATCAAGAAAATTAGAGAAATTTTCACCGGCGAGGGGCAAAAGTAGGGCTAAAACAACCCATTTTCCGGCGATTAGTGAAGGACACTTTTCTGAGGTTCTTTACTGACGCTTTGAAAACTGAATATACGATGTTATAAGCACAGGACCCGCGTGATAGCGACATGGGGCGCGACGCCATGACAGGCAGCCGGGAGGTGAGGAAAAAGGCTGTCCGAGCGACCACCGCAAGCCTCAGACCCGATTCGGCACTTTGGGCGCGACGACAGCGCGGGGAATAATGAAACTTGCTCACGCCCGTCCACGGACTTGTGACGGAGCCCTGGGATACTTGCCAGCCTTACAAGCAGCGGCATCCCGGAGTTATGACGGCCTTGCCAGAGGCGGCTTATTACACCCCCATGCCGGGGATTGCGTGGCAAATACGGCGAATCCTCAGCGAATGACAACAGGCCGGCCGCACCAACAGGATTCCTATGTTTACAAGGGTCTCAACATGACTGACGCGGCTGCCCATCAAAGTCAGATACCACGCGCTGGCGGCATCGGCTTCCAGCGCGTTCATGTGATTTTGATACCAAAACATCTATTTGAAGGAGTTTGCAATGAACACAAATTACCGCCAAATTGATGACCTGCCGCTTTCGCTACGTGTGGATGAACTGATGACCGTACTTGACATCGGACGTAATACTGCTTATGCGATGTTGCGCTCCGGTGTGATCCGCAGTGTAAGAATTGGCCGTCAGATTCGGATACCCCGCGATGCTCTCATTGAGTTTTTGAGGGGAGATGCTAATTCGACATCCTTGCCTTAAAACGTATATGATGCTAGTCTACATCTGACATGTCATATGCGGTTGGAAAGGAGGAACATTGCCGCGTACGCAAAAGTCTAGCCGCGCCGCGAAAGGCACGGGTTCGATCCGAAAAACTTCGCTGATCAGCAACGGGAAAAAGTACGAATTCTGGCAGGCGCGATATACAGACCCCTCTACTGGTGTGCAGCACGCCACAACAGGTAAGACTCAGAAGGAAGTTGCACAGAAAATGATTGAGGCTCTGAATGATATCAATCAGGGGTGCTATATTGCTCCTTCGAAGCTGACTCTGGGTGAATGGTTGGACACATGGCTGGAAGTCTATGTCTCACCATCGGTCAAACCCTACACCACGGATTCCTATCGCTCAGCTTGTCGTGTTCATATCAAACCGGTGCTAGGAAAAATCAAACTGTCGGCTCTTTCCACTCTGCAAATCCAACGCTTTTACAATCAGATGCTCAAGGACGGCCTCTCTCCAAAGACAGTCAAGAATATCAATGGGGTTCTTCATAAAGCAATCAATCAAGCGGTTCGAATAGGAGAACTCAAGTTCAATCCTGTTGATGCCTGTGATCTTCCGAAGGTTTACAAAAAAGAGATTGCTCCGTTAGAACAGGAGGATATTCGAAGGTTTATCTCAGCGATCCAAGGACATCGGCATGAGATACTCTATACGGTAACGCTTTTTACAGGTCTGCGGCAGGGAGAGATCCTTGGCCTGACCTGGGACTGCGTGGACTTTGATCGCTGCACGCTATACATCAACAAACAGCTTCAAAAGACGCAAAAGGTCGGAGGAGATTACACGCTTGTCCCTACCAAAAACGGAAGATCTCGTCTTATAACTGTTGCACCATATGTTATTCATCTACTTCAGCGTCGTCAAAAAGAGCAGAATGAGGAACGGTTGACAGCTGGTGAAGCATGGAGCAATCCCAGCAGGCTCGTGTTTACAAATGGCGTCGGGGGTCACTTGGTCCATGTAACAGTCTATAAAGAATTTAAAGAGGTCGTTCGCGCTTTGGGTTATGAAAACGCCCGTTTTCATGACCTCAGACATAGTTATGCCGTGGCAGCCATCGAAAGCGGGGACGATATCAAGACCGTGCAGGCAAATCTGGGCCACGCAACGGCAAGTTTTACGCTTGATGTGTATGGGCATGCTTCACAAAAAATGAGACAG
>JAIKWZ010000045.1 GCA_024684375.1 Clostridiales bacterium | reverse complement strand
CAGAGTCTTGAGAAGGACCTCAAGGACAGCGTATCGCAGGAGGTTTTGCAGGAATCCGGCTATGCCTGCTCAAGCTGCGCCGCCTGCGTGCGGCATCTGGTGGAGCGCTTTCGCGCCGAGCAGGACTTCCCGCATGAGGTCGGCCTGTTTCTGAGCTATCCGCCAGCGGATGTCAAGGGTTTCATCGATGACCGGGACAACTACAAGCGCATTGGACTCTGGAAAATCTACGGTGATGAAGAAAAAGCGCAAAGGCTCTGCGAACAGTTCAAAAAATGCTCTGAGTGTTACTGCCGTCTCTGGGAGAGCGGTGTAGGTCTTGAAAAGCTTGCTGTCGCGGTTTGATGATTTGTATATCTTTTACACAGATAGAAGTGTGAACAGAGACACACTCTAATCCACTCTGAATTATGAAATTTAAGGAGAAACAGACATGAAAGCAGCAGTTGTTTACTGAAGCGGCACGGGCAACACCGCAGCCATGGCGGACCTCGTCCTGGAGGGCATGAAGAGCGCCGGCGCGGACGCCGAGCTTATTGAGTGCAATTCCGTCACCGATCTTTCAGCCTATGACGCCATCGCTTTCGGCTGCCCCGCCATGGGGTCCGAGCAGCTTGAGGACAGTGAGTTTGAGCCGATGTTCGACAGCGTGAAAAAGAGTCTTGGCGGCAAGAGAGTCGGCCTCTTCGGCTCCTACGGCTGGGGCGACGGTGAGTGGATGCGCAATTGGGAGGATGACTGCAGGGCCTGCGGCATCAACCTCGCAGCGGAGAGCGTGCTTGTAAACAATGCGCCCGAGGGCGAAGGAGCCGATGCTTGTAAGGCTCTCGGCGCTGCTCTGGTGTAACAGCAAATCCAATAAATCGTACCAGACAATAATCATCCATCTCCGGGTGGATGATTATTGCGCTTTTCGGGAAGGTATATCGCGCAATTTCATGTAAGATAATCAATATAAATATGTGTGGTATCGGCTTAATTCAGCAAAATAGGCATTTAACGATTATGAGGGATGGTGATATTATGCATGAGTATTACGCAATGAACAGGAGCAAGTTTAAGAAGGGGATGGACAAATTCCTCTCCCTTGTCGCGCCTGAGCTGGAAAAAACCAGCGGAAAAAAGTACGCCGAACTCTTTGAAGAAATCTGGGACTATTATGAAAAACAGCTTCTTGAACGCTTTCCCTATATCGGAGGCGACAAGGTAAGTGGGACAAAAAACCTGACAGGCGCCTATTACTTTGTGGCAATGGGCGAGGTTTTGAAACGGTACGGCGCAACGATCGAAGACGTAGGGCACATTATGGTCTATGCCTACGAGCGCAATACGCTGAAGACGCCCAAATTCGTGCGCACTTTGATGGGCAAGCTTTACCGGAGTCCGAAGCTGCTGAACAAAATGCTGCTGAAAAAGGACGCAAAGAACGCTGAGAATACGGCGGTAAATCCAGGCAGCTTTGAAACGCAGACCCAAATCCCGCCCGAGGCAGGCTTCGATTTCAGCTACCACAACCTGGTCTGTCCACTGGCGAACTTTGCGAGAAAGTATGGTTACGAAGAGTACATGCGCTACCTCTGCAATCTGGACTATGTGAATTTTGGCCTGCTCGGTGCGCCGCTCTACCGCGAACATACTTGCTTTGAGGATGGGGATTATTGTGATTTTAAGCTAAAACTCAACGCAAAGCCGCTTCCGTACTGGCCGCCGGTGTTCTCTCAGGATAATCCCTATAAATGAGCTTATTGTGTTTTGCAGGCAAGGTGCAGCCTTGAAATCTGAGAGGGACAACAAGAGAACAAACATAAGTTAGCACTTGACAACTATCGTAAAAAATGTTAAACTTCACCCCGTTGAATCAGGAAGAACGTCTGAATCGTGTGGGTTACCCGTGCGATTCCTTATTTTGACAAGCGGTTAGCGAAGGCTAACTATCTGTTAAATATATTTAACAGATAGTGAAAAGAACTGTTAGATTCGTGCAAATAATCAGGATGTGAGGAAGGGATTCCATGGAGAGAATAAAACGGAAGACGCTTGTTCTGCTGGCGCTGGTTTTGCTGTTTTCCGCTTTGGCGGGAACAGCGGCTTTTGCGGACGAACCATCGACCCGCTGGGCGGATGCTGCGGATGAGATTGACAAATATCTCGATGCGGCTTTTGAGTATTACCTGGAAGGAGACGCAAAGGCTGCTTATGACAGCGTAAGCAATGCCTATTTTCGCGTCTATGAAACGACCGGTTTTGAGCGGCAGACGATGAGCTATGTCTCCGGCAATCGTAAGAATGCGGTGGAGATGCAGTTTTCGACCTGCAAGGCGGCAGTCAAAAAGGACAACACGGATCTTGAAACCAAAATCAAGGTACGCTCAGCCCTCACGAAGCTTAAAAGCATGATCCGCGAGGACGGTAACAAGCTTGCCACCCAGCAGGGGGGAGCCCTCAGTGAGATGAAGTATTATCTGCACGGGGAGCTTGTGGATACAGATCCGTATGCCGATTTTTCCGCGGATCCCAACACAGCCGCAAAGTATGAGAACTGGTATGAAGCGGCGACGCTTGTAAAGGAACTGCTGGATACAGCCTATATGGCTTATCTGGACAAGGATTTCGAGGCGGCGACGGATAACCTGAATACCGCCTACTATACCGTCTACGAAGAATCCGGTCTCAGTCATGCGATTTACGCCGATCTCTCCTTGAAGGATCGAGAGAAAATGGACGCACATTTCACCGCGCTGCACAGTCTGATTTCCTCCGCCTCCGAGAAGTACCAGAAGAACAAGTACCGCACCGGCACAGACAGCGCCAAGAATGACATTCTCAAAATGGCAAAAGCACTGGATGTGAAGGAAGAGGAGGCGAAAGCAGCAGCGGCGGCAGCGGCGGCGGAACAGCTCGCCGCTCAGATGGAAGAAGAAAGCGCTTCGCAGAGTGATCCTCGGCTGCTGACCTTCCTGGGGGCGTTTGGCATCATCGTTCGTGAGGGCCTGGAAGCCATTCTGGTTATAGCGGGCATGATTGCCTACCTTGTGAAAAGCGGCAATCAGAAGACACTCAAAAATGTGTATATCGGATCAGTTCTTGGCATCGTCATGAGTTTCGTTGCCGCCTGGCTGCTGACGTGGCTCAAGCGCGTGTGGACCGGCGCGGGACAGAGCCAGGAGGTTATTGAAGGCATTACGGCTCTGATTGCGGTCTGCGTCCTTTTCTATGTGTCCAACTGGATGATTTCAAAAGCAGAGGCTGCCTCCTGGAGCCGTTACATTGACGGGAAAGTACAGTCCTCGGTAGAGACCGGGAGCAGCTTTGCACTCGCCTTTACCGCCTTTCTCAGTGTGTTCCGCGAGGGCGCGGAGGTCGTGCTGTTCTACCAGCCAATGCTGAACGAAGGAAATCCCGGCATGGTATGGGCAGGCTTTAGCGTTGGCTGTGTACTGCTGGTATTCGTGTATCTCGCCATCACAAAGCTGTCGATTCGGCTGCCGATCAAGGTGTTCTTCACGGCGACCAGCATTCTGATGGCTGTCATGTGCGTAAGCTTCCTCGGCAGCGGAATCAAGGAGCTCGCAGAGGGCAATGTCTTCGATCTGACCCTGAATGTTCCGGGAATTCCGGAAAACGACGTGATCCAGATCTTCGGTATCTATCCGTGGCTTGAGACGCTGGTTCCTCAGCTCATTCTCAGCATTATTCTGCTCGTGACTTTCCTGGTCGCGCATTATCGCGGAAAGATGGATGCGCTGCGCGCGGAGCTGAGCGCGAAGTAATTTTGCTGTTCCGGACAGCGTTTCCCCGCGGTACGCTGTCCAGGCAATAGATCCACCCTGCAAAGGGGAAAGTAAAAAATGGAGGATTGTTTTATGAAAAAACTTCTTGCAATGCTTCTGGCGGTCATGATGGTACTCAGCCTTGGCGCCGTTGCCTTTGCGGCGGACGAAGAGGCCGGCTTCGA
Source organism: Clostridiales bacterium (assembly GCA_024684375.1). GTDB lineage: Bacteria > Bacillota > Clostridia > Christensenellales > Aristaeellaceae > RUG14130. Next base: position 114 of record JAIKWZ010000045.1, on the reverse strand, counting down.
CGAGTTCGAGCTTGGCGTTGAAGGCGAACAGGAAGTCGGCTTTATGACCATGAGCATGGTTTACTTCCAGCCTGTCGATATGGCCCCTGTTGAGAGCGCGACTCCCAAAGAAGG
>JAIKWZ010000022.1 GCA_024684375.1 Clostridiales bacterium | reverse complement strand
TTATGTTTATCCCGACAATTTTTCGGGCAAACCAGCCTATTCTTTTATCCAGTACCTGTATACGGTACGTGTCTCGACCTGGGTATCGTAAGATCCGGTCATTTCATCGTCCGTCCAGCCGCTCCATGGGCTGTACGCGTTCTTTGTTTCGACCTGGGTTTTGGACGAAGCGCTTACGGCATCGGTTTGCCACTCGCTCCAGCCGCTCCAAACGTCGTATACCCTCTCTACCGTTATGTCGCGGTATCTGTATTGGGTCTTAGTCCCGATAACCACCGTCTTGGTGGTCACTTTCTCGTTCCACCAGGCGCTTCCGCCGCCAGGTGCATAGCTGGTATAATCCTTCCAGGAGTTTATTTTCGATATCTTTTTGGGTTCATCAACTGTAGTATATTCCCATTTTCCGTCCCGAAGATAATTGTGCAATCCGCTGTCCGGTTTACTTGCATCAACGGGAGCAGAATTCTTTTTTCCATCCTTGTTGATGTAGGTGTACCTGCTGTAAGAGTATTGCTTGACCTGCTCGGTCACATCCACTTTTTTCGTTTCCACCTCGCGGGTGGCGCTTTTTGAGACCTTGCTGTCTTTCCATGAAGACCAGGAACCGTATACCTTCTTGGTGCTTATCAGGGTCGCGTCTTTAAGTTCCTGATTCTTTGTGGTCTTGCGGCTCAGGGTGCGGTAACGGTACTGCGTCTCGAAAGTCCTGGCGCGGTATTGGATCTTCGATTCGGTTTCGACGTCTCCGGAGGGCTTGTCAGTGCTCCAAGAGGACCAGTGCCCGGCGTTTTCATCGGACGGTGACGGGTCTTCAGTGCCATTTTCAATATTAATGCCAAGCTTCACCGCCATTACGCGGCAGAATTCGGCGAAGGCTTCGCTGTCTTCGTATCCTCCGTATTCTTCCAGTTTACTGAATATACTGTATGCGGAAGCATAATCGCCGGAGTTCATAAGCTTGACTGCATTATTATACTGATCCCTGGTCCTTCCTCCGCCAAGCTCCAACAGACGCTGCATACTGTCGAAAAAGCCAGAGCTTGTTTCATAAAGCTCTATAGCCGCGTCTGTTTCGCCTTTGTTTTCGGCAATACGGGCGTCCACATAGGAGATCAGATCGTCTAGCTCGCCTATGGCAGGATATTTCTCCCGAAATTCTTCTTCGCGCAGGTACTCGGCAAAACGGGTGTTCTTTTTTAACGCCTTTTTGAATGTATCTGCCATTATGAAGTCGTTTTGTTCCAGGTAAATCAGTATATTGGAATACTGGAAAAACCCGCTTGCATATTTATAATTGCCTAAAAGGCGCAGAGAATCCGCTATCTCTTCCAGGCTGACTTGCTCGGACCGTTCCTCGTCGCTGAATACAGTAAGGTAATAGTTGAGCTGGGTGAGCGCGTCCTCAAGCTTGTCTTCCAAAGCGAACGCGCACAGGGAGCCAAATGCCAGTATGACAGCCACCAGCAGTGACACAAGCCGTTTTATCATAACAAAAATACCCCTTTCTGATGATAATTATAATATACTATTTGAAACCGCCTTTTCAGCCGGAAACAGGTCACTGCCTCACCCTGTACCTGTATTGTGTTTTGACTTCGACCTGCGTACGGTCGTTTGCTTCGACCGCGCTTTCGCTCCAGCCGCTCCAGTTGAGCCAACGTTCGTAATAGTATAAAGCTTCTTTCAGCTTGTCGCGGTAGCGGTACCAGACGGCGGTTTGCACCTGCCTGGAATCGTTCGCGGCGACCCTGGACGCCGACCACCCGGACCACGCGCCCCAGCGCTTAAAGTAGTACGTCGTCGTCGCCTTGCGGTCACGGTACTGGTATACCGTGCGGGTCCTAACCTGGCGGTTTGAGGCCGCGCTCACAGAGGAATCGGAATACCCGGTCCAGTCAGACCAGACGGTGTTGTAGACGAGCGTACGTTTGCGATACCTGTATTCCGTCCTGCTTTTATTAGGTTCATCTTTGCTTCTGAAAACTCTTTCACCGTTGTACGTTGCATATGTGCGCCCGGTGCCGTGCCAGTCTTTCCAGCTCATCTGGCTTTGAGGCGTGGTCCCCCAAACGCGGGTAAAGTTGTTCGGTATCGTTGTTTTTCCGCATCCGCCGCCCCACGTGGGACATTTGATATTGTACGCATGCCAATGAGTGCCGCAGGTCGGGCACTTGTAATAATAATACATATAGGTCGTCCGCTTCTGAACGTCAGTCAGACTGTCCGAGGTAGCGCTTGATGTCGACCAGGCACTGAAGCTGCCCCAACTGCTGTAAGAAGTAACGGTCGATGACGTCCGGTAGCTGTACTGCGTTTTCGTTTTGACTTCACGCGTATCCGATTTATTGACTGAGTTTACGGACCAGCTGCTCCAGTCGCCCCAGTCGGAATATGTCATTTTGCTGTTGTACTTCGTCCACCCGTCCAAACTGCTCTTGGAGGATGTTTTTTTCTCCAGATTACGGTAACGGTACATCTGCTGCGTCTCGACTTCGCGGGTGCTGCTCTGCTTTACTTCTTTCGCGTTCCACTCGCTCCATTCCCCGTAACCGCCAGTTTGTTCGCTGGATCCGACTAATGTCCAGCCTTTAAGATCCTTCTGTTTGTCAGTCTTGGTCTCCTTCACGCGGCTGCGGTACAGTTTTTTGGTTTCTATTTCATATTTGGCCTCGTCTATGTTTTCGGGCAGCTTGTCCGTCCACTCGCTCCATTTGCCGTTAATGATCGTATCGGGGTCTATCCCGTTTCCGATTAATACTTTGCCGCATGCTTCAAGAAAACTGACGCTGTCGCCGTAATTGAACTCGGCAAGCTGATGGAACAGCTTATACGCTTCCTCATACTCACCGCTTGTGAAGCTTGCGACCGCGTTTTGGTACATTGATTCGCTTCCGCCGCCGCTTAAACTGATTATGCGGCTGGCCGAGTCGAAAAACGAGCCGCACAGCGAATAGCATGTCAGCGCCTCATCCATGTTCCCGTTGTTTTCGGCGACACGCCCGTCGACATAATACAGCAGGTTCTGCACGCCGGAGATAGAAGGATACGCTGCTTTGAATTCCTTGTCGTCCAGCCGCTCCGAAAACTCCTTGTCGTTTTCCAGCGTCGTCTTAAGAATCGAAGCGACCCTGTAGTCTCCATTTTCAAGCAGCAGCAGGATGCTCGCGTATATATTGAAACCCTTGCCGCTGTTGCCCAGCTTTGTGAACGCGTCTACTATCTCAGAGAGATCCACCTCGTTTTTATACTCTTCGGTATTGAAATACGTCAGGTAGAAGTTTAACTGCGCGAGCGCGTCCTCCAGCTTGTCCGTCGACGCGAACGCGCACAGGGGATCCAGCGCCAGCAATAACGATATGAGAAGCGCGATAATCCTTTTTGCCATAGTGAGCGTCTACCTCTTCTTTGCTTATGATACTGTTTGATCTCTTATTTCGCCCTGTACCTGTACCGGGTCTTTTTCTCGACCTGCGTGTTGGCGTTGGAGTTGACGGCGTTTTCGCTCCAGCCGCTCCAGTTGCTCCAGCGCTCGTAATAGTATACAGTCTCTTTCAGCTTGTCGCGGTAGCGGTACCAGACGGCGTTCTGCACCTGCCTGGAATCATTCGCGGCGACCTTGGACGCCGTCCACTCGGACCACGCGCCCCAGCGTTTAAAGTAGTATGTCGTCGTAGCCTTGCGGTCCCGGTACTGGTATACCGTGCGGGTGCGGATTCGCATGAATGATGTCTGTTTAGTGTCTGACCAGGATGACCAATCGGTTAATTTTACATAACCGTAATATATCGTTCCATCAGCATATGTGCCCCACCCGTCACGCTCATATCCATTATTTAATAAGTTTGAATCATTATTACTACTTGAATCTGCAAAATCAATAAGATCACGGGTCGAATACTGTGTTTTAGTTTTGACTTCGCGTGTCGCGGATTTGGTGACTTTCGTCGTAGACCATTTGCTCCAGGCGCCCCACGCGGAATATGTCGTTTTGCTGTCGTACTTCGTCCACCCTTTAATGCTGCTCTTCGTTGATGTCGTTTTCTCTAGGTTGCGGTAACGGTACATCTGCTGCGTCTCGACCTGGCGGGTATTGCTCTTCTTTACTTCTTTCGCGCTCCACTTGCTCCATTCTCCGAATCCGCCTGTCTGTTCGCTGCTGCCGGTCAGCGTCCAGCCTTTCAGATCCTTCTGCTTATCGGTCCTGGTCTCCTTTACGCGGCTGCGGTAGAGCTGCATGGTCTCTATTTCATACTTGTTCCCATCGATCCCGTCCGGCAGCTTGTCTGTCCACTCGCTCCATGCGCCGCTTATGACCGTGTCGGGGTCTATCCCCATGCCGGCAAGGATCTTCGCGCAGGTATCGCGGAAAGTCGCGCTGTCGGTATAATTGGATTCGGCAAGCTCATAAAACAGCTTGTAAGCTTCCTCATATTCGCCTTTTGTGAAATGGTTGAACGCGCGTTTATACATTTCTTCGCTCTTGCCGCCGCTCAACGCGAGCAGACGCTCGTACGAATCGAAAAAGCCGCCGCTGCTTAAATAGCACTGCTTGGCTGTTTCGCTGTCTCCGCCGTTCTCGGCGATGCGTCCGTCCACATAGCTCAGCAAAACCGATACGCTTGAGATAGAAGGATACGTTTCCCTGAACTTCTCGTCGTCCAGACGTTTTGAAAGCTCTTCGTTGCTTTCAAGCATCATCTTGACGATAGCGGCTGTTCTGTAATCGCCCTTTTCAAGCAGCAGCAGGACGTTCGCGTAAACATAGAAGCCAATGCCGCTGTTCCCCAGAGAGGCGAACGCGTCCGCGATCTCAGACAGATCCACCTCGTTTTTATACTCTTCAGTATTGAAATACGTCAGGTAGAAGTTTAACTGCGCGAGCGCGTCCTCCAGCTTGTCCGTCGACGCGAACGCGCAAAGGGAACCCAGCGCCATCACGAGCGCCAGCAGCAGGGATAATATACGTTTGTTCAATGTGCAAGCCTCCTCGTCTTTTGAGGAACAGTGTGAAAAAATATTGATCTGCATTATCAATTCAACGGGTACAGGGCTTTATTTGGCCCTGTACCTGTACCTTGTTTTGACTTCTACCTGTGTGTTGTCGTCCTCTTCGACCGCTTTTTGGCTCCAGCCGCTCCAGTTGCCCCAGCGCTCGAAGAAATATACAGTTTCCGTTATTTTATCGCGGTAGCGGTACCAGGTAGTGGTTTGCACCTTTCGTTCGTCATTTGCCGATACCTTGGATGTCGACCACTTGGACCAGTCTCCCCAGCGCTGAAAATAGTAAGTTGTTGTAGCCTTGCGGTCACGGTACTGATAAACGGTACGAGTACTGAACTCATCTCCGCTCGGCTTTGTATCCGCCCAGTCCGTCCAGTTGCCCCACTTCCAATAGTAGTATGTGGTCGAGCGTGTGATTGAGCGGTAACGGTAGTACGTTACGGCTTTGGTGCCGTTTTGTTCCGAGGTCGTAGTCTCATAAAACCATATCTTGCTTTGCGCTCCGGTATAGCTTTGATAACCGTCGTAGACATTTCCGGGAGTCAGTCTCGTAAAAGAGTCGTAGTACACCCATGAACCGCTCGTCGACCAGGAATTGCCGCTTGTATCGGCATAACTCTGATACCATTTACCGTAGTTGGTATTGTAGTAGTTATAGCATCTATAGTGATATTTGGTGGCGTATGTGGGCTCGTTAACTACTTTGGTCTCAACATCTCTGGTGCTTGTCGCGCTGACAGCTGTGGTAGACCAGCCGCTCCAGGAGCCATAGCTCGTTGTGGTTTTTGAATCGTAACGCGTCCAGCCGCTCAGCGATGAACTGGTCGAAGTCGTGTACTGTTTGCTGCGGGCGGAATACTGAGTTTTGCTGTTTACATCACGAGTAATTGATTTGGTGGCCTGGTTGGTAGACCAGTTGCTCCAGGCGCCCCATGCGGAATAAGTCGTTTTGCTGTCGTACTTTGTCCACCCATCCATAGTGCTTTTGAGGGACGTTTTTTTCTCCAGGTCGCGGTAACGGTACATCTTGCGGGTCTCGACTTCGCGTGTGCTGCTTTTTTTGACTTCTTTTGCGCTCCAGTTGCTCCATGCTCCGAATCCGCCCGTCTGCTCGCTGGATCCGACTAATTTCCAGCCTTTCAACCCCTTTTGCTTATCGGTTTTGGTCTGCTTTACGCGGCTGCGGTAGAGCTTCATGGTCTCTATTTCATATTTTTCTTTGTTTACATCTTCCGGCAGTTTATCGACCCACTCGCTCCATTCAGGAGTGACCTCGCCCGCCATCATTTCTTGACAGAAGTCAGCGTAATCCTTGCTGTTCTCATATCCGTATTCGCTGAGCTCTTTAAAAATACTGAAAGCGGACTTATAGTCTCCTGCCTGCATCAGCGCAAGCGCTTCCTGATACCTGACTGACGACTCCCCGCCCATAAGCTCCATTACGCGGTTTGTGCTGTCAAAAAAGCCAGCATTTTGATACAATTCAATAGCCTTCTCTGTATTGCCGTTGTTTTCGGCGATACGCGCGTCTACGTAGGAAAGCAGGTCGTCCAGCGCTCCCATCGCAGGATACTTTTCCCGAAACGCGTCGCTGAGCAGGTATTCGGCAAAGCGGGTATTCTTTTCCAGCATCTTTTTGAAGATATCCGCCGCGCGATAATCATTCCTCTCAAGGCAAAGCAATATATAGGAATACTGGTAAAACCCGTTCGCGAAGGAATAATTGCCCAGGTCCATAAACGAATCCGCTATGTCTTCCAGACTGATTTCTCCGGAACGCTCTTCGTCAGAGAATACTGTCAGATAGTAGTTCAGCTGCGCGAGCGCGTCCTCCAGCTTGTCCGTCGACGCGAACGCGCACAGGGGACCCAGCGCCAGCAATAACGATATGAGAAGCGCGATAATCCTTTTTGCCATAGTGAGCATCTACCTCTTCTGTGCTTATGATACTGTTTGATCTCTTATTTCGCCCTGTACCTGTACCGGGTCTTTGTCTCGACCTGAGTGTTGGCGTTGGAGTTGACGGCGTTTTCGCTCCAGCCGCTCCAGCTGCCCCAGCGCTCGTAATAGTATAAAGTCTCTTTCAGCTTGTCGCGGTAGCGGTACCAGACGGCGTTCTGCACCTGCCTGGAATCATTCGCGGCGACCTTGGACGCCGTCCACTCGGACCACGCGCCCCAGCGCTTAAAATAGTATGTCGTCACAGGTTTGCGGTCGCGGTAACGGTATACCGTGCGGGTATTTACCTGACGGTTTGAAGCCGCGCTTACAGAAGAATCGGAATACTCAGTCCAGTTCGACCAGACGGTGTTGTAAACTAACGAACGGGTTCTGTACCTGTATTCAGTCCTGCTTTTATTGGGCGCACCGGGGCTTCTGAAAACTCTTTCACCATTGTATGTAGTATATGTTACTCCGGTGCCATGCCAGTCTTTCCAGTTCATTTGACTCTGAGGTGTAGTACCCCAGATAAAAACTTTACTGCTTTCGGGGATCGCATTTTTAGTATCCCCACAGCCGCCGCCCCATGTCCAGCAATAGACATTGTTGCACCCATGCCAGTGGTTTCCGCATTTAGGGCATTTGAAATAGAAATACCTATAGGTCGTCCGTGTTTGAACGTCAGTAAGATCGTTCGCAGTAACAGCGGATGTCTGCCAACCGCTGTAGCTGCTCCAGCCGCTGTAGGAAGCAACCGTCGATGACGTCCTGTAGCTGTACTGTGTTTTGGTTTGAACTTCGCGCGTGGAAGATTTGGTGGCTTTCGTTGTCGACCATTTGCTCCACGCGCCCCAGTCGGAATACGCCGTTTTGCTGTCGTACTTCGTCCACCCATCCATGTTGCTCTTCGTGGACGTCGTTTTCTCCAGGTCACGGTAACGGTACACCTGCTGTGTCTCGACTTCTCTGGTGCCGCTCTTCTTTACTTCATTGGTGCTCCAGTTGCTCCATTCCCCGAATCCGCCTGCCTGTTCGCTCGTCCCGGTCAATGTCCAGCCTTTCAGGTCCTTCTGCTTATCAGTCTTGGTCTCTTTAACACGGCTGCGGTACAGCTGTTTAGTTTCTATCTCATACTTGTCCCTGTCGATTCCCTCAGGCAGCTTGTCTGTCCACTCGCTCCATGCGCCTTTTATGATCGTCTCGGGGTCTATCCCCATGCCGGCCAGGATCTTCCCGCAGGTATCGCGGAAACTCGCGCTGTCGGTATAATTGGATTCGGAAAGCTCATAAAACAGCTTGTAAGCTTCCTCGTACTCTCCGCTTGTGAAATGGGAGAACGCGCGCTGATACATTTCTTCGCTTTCGCCGCCGCTCAACGCGAGCAGGCGCTCGTACGAATCGAAAAAGCCGCCGCTTTCTGAATAGCACTTCTTGGCTGCTTCGGTGTCTTCACTGTTCTCGGCGATGCGTCCGTCCACATAGTTCAGCAAAAACTTCACGCCGGAGATAGAAGGATACTTTTCCTTAAACTCTTTGTCGTCAAGACTGTTTGAGAACTCTTCGTTGCTTTCAAGCATCGTCTTGACGATAGCGGCTGTTCTGTAATCACCTTTTTCAAGCAGCAGCATGACGTTGGCGTAAACATAGAAGCCCATGCCGCTGTTGCCCAGAGAGGCGAACGCATTCGCGATCTCAGAGAGATCTACCTCGCTTTTATAATCTTCCGTGTTGAAATGCGTCAGGTAGAAATTTAACTGCTCAAGAGCGTCCTCCAGCTTGTCCGTCGACGCAAACGCGCACAGGGAACCCAGCGCCAGCAATACGGCTACTGTCAGTGCCAATACTCGTTTAATCAAAGTATGAACCCCTTTCTTTTCATCAAGTCACGCAAAAGCAAACCATTCAGGATGCGTTATTCGGTGTAATCTCTGTAGCGGTAATATGTGACGCTCTGCGTACCGTTTGCCACCTGCTTGGTGGTCTCATTATACCACGGTATGCCGTTGAGGCGGAAACGCGCGTGTCCGTTGCTGTCTCCGTCCCGCGCCAGGCGAGTATATGTGGGATAATACTCCCACTTGCCCTGTGTGGCATACCAGTTCGTGTTCTTTTCGTAGGAGTAGTACCAATCTTTTTCAGCTGTGTTGTAATACTTGTAGTGGGAATAGTTATACTGGGTCCTGTACACGGTCTGCTGTTCGGTCTTGGTCTCCACATCCCTGGTCGAGGACTCGGTCACCTTCGTGGTGGACCAACCGCTCCAGCTGCCCGCCGTCATGGTGCGGGCACGGAAAGTGCTGTAAGTGCAGCGCTTGCACTTATCGTAGGCGTACCAGCCGCTCTGGTTTTTGGTGGGCGCTTTGGCGTCCACGTGCTCGAGATTGTGCCCCAGGGCCGGTATGGCGGTCTGCTTTTTCAGCACCTCGCCGCATGAGGAGCACTTGCTCCCGTCGGTCTTGCCCGCCTTGGTGCAGGTGGCCGCGTAGCCTGGCACTTTGACCGCCGTATGGGAGTGCGGTTTCTTGGTAGGCGCGGCCGTCGGCTTTTTGGTGGCCGCGGGCTTTTTTGTGGGAGTAGCCGTCGGCCTTTTTGTAGGCGTAACTGTTGGTCTTTTGGTAGCTGCCGGCTTTTTGGTTGGAGTAGGTGTTGCTTTTACTGTAGGTGTTTCCTCGGGAACTTCGGGTTCTTTTTCATCATTTGGGTTTTCGCCCTGCCTAAGCAGCATGTTGTAGCAGATCTCTTCGTACAGGTCACTGTCCATATACCCATAAGCTGCCAACTCCTTAAACAGCTCGTACGCCTCTTTGTACTTGCCCTCAAACATCAGGTCCTGGCCTTTGGTATACATCTGTTCCGAAGAACCGCCCAGCAGCGCCATAAGCCGGTCGTTGGCGTCGAAAAACAGCGAGCATTCCTTGTACAGTTCTGTCGCCTGTTCTGTATCGCCTGAATTCTCTGCTATGCGCGCGTCGACGTAATTGACCAGTTCGTCCACACTGCTTATGGAGGGATACTCTTGCGCGAATTTGTCGCTCAAGATCATCTCTTGAAATCGTTCGTTTCGTTTAAGCGTCTCTTTGAATATGTCCGCCGCCCGGTAATCCCCCTGTTCCAAATATAATAATATGTAGGAATACTGGTAAAAACCGCTGGCAAAGGAATAGGAGCCCAGGCTCTTGAATGCCTTTACTGTCTCTTCAAGCGAAACATCATCGCTGCGCTCCTTGTCGCCGAACACCGTGAGGTAGTAATTCAGCTGGGCAAGGGCGTCCTCGAGGTCATCCTCGGGAGAGCGCGCACTTGCGGGTACCTGCAGCGCGAAAACCAGTATTAACGTCATCAGCACGCTTGTAAAGCGGACATACATACGCTTCATTAAAAATGGTCTCCTTTCGGGGTAGTATCGAACGTACCGGCATCCGGCGCTTCTGTGCCGGACGCAAAATGCCGCTGTCGCTTATTCAAACCATCCCGTCGCATCCACCGCTGACATGCCGTCTATGAGCAGCTCAAGTGTAAACTTGCTGCCGGATAGATTCGGGAAGCTCTTGGCAGCATCCTCAAACATATCGTATACGAGCACGTACAAACAGTCTCTATCAATGGATACATCCATGTCGCCGAATATGCCGTCGCGGCGCACGCTGCCGCCGTTCACGCGCATGAGCAGGGTGTAAGGCTTACCGTTAAGCTCTTCTTTGGGAGCAGCATACAGCAGGAAAGCGAACATTGCCGCGCCATGCTTCAGGAATGATTCGTCAAGGGAAATGATTCTTTCCTTAGATTTTCTTAAATTATACTGATCTATAAAAGTTGAAACTTTTCTGCCGTTGTCAAGGTGCTTAAACAGCTTGCTTCGGTCTGATATTAGATAAATACTACTGCTCTGTGACCACTCAAAGCTATCATCGAAATCGGAATATGGCTGCACATTACGGGTGCGAGCCTTGAAAGAGACTGTGAAGGCTTCACATTCCAGCGTTATAAGGTATTCCGTATTGGGCTCGAGGCCTGTGGCCGTGTATGATGACGCCGATGTCCTGTCGCTTTTCGCCGCGGACTCGCCATTCGAAAGCGCATACCACTTTACGGTGTACGTTTCACCGTCCGCTTTCCCTTTTACGGTCACAGTGATCGAACTGTACTCCTCGTCCCAGTAAACCGTAATGGAGGTTGATCTGCCGTTATCCGCTGAAGCGATGTCAGGTACGCATAATGCAGCAAATACCAGAAATGCCATTATGGAGCATAAAATGCGGACAGACATACGTTTCATAGGATACATGCTCTCCTTTCGGGTTTGTGCCAAACACACCGGCATCCGGCGCTTCTATGCCGGATGCCAAATACCAATAAAGGTTATTCAAATGTACCTGTCGCGCTCGCCGCGAACATGCCGTCTATGAGCAGCTCAAGCGTAAACTTGCTGCCGGAAAGGCCATTATAGTTCTCAGAGGTTTCGGCGAGCATATCGCTTAGCAGCACGTAGATATTAGTCTTTTCAAGCGCGACTTCAAAATCTCCGAAAGTGCCCTTTTTGCACGCGGTGCCTCCGTTCACGCGCAGAAGCAGGGTATAGGGCTTTCCGTCAAGCTGCTTTTCCGGAGCATTTTTCAGCTGGAACACGAACATCTCTGCGCCTACCTGCGTGAACGCGCTGTCAAGCGAAACGATCCTGGTTCTTGACCTGCGAATATTCTTTAGGTCCACAAAAGTGGACCGCATTCTATTATTGGTTTCAACATGAAGCCGCAGCTCGTCAAGGTCCTCGATAGCATAAAGGGTGCTACTGTTAGCCCATATGAAACTTGTGTCAGATTCAGAATATGATTTCGCAATTTTGGTTTTTGCCTTAGCTGACTCTTTCACACCAGAGCATTCCACCGTCACAAAGTATTCAGTATTTGGCTCAAGGCCGGTGATCATATATTCCAACGCGCTGGTTTTGGCGCTTTCCGTGCCGGTTTTTCCAGAAAGATCCATGGTCCATTTCACGGTGTATTCGCTGCCGTCACCGCTCCATTTTACATTGATACGATTCTGGTCGACAGCCTGGCAGTTGTCTATAGTCAGGTTGACAGAGGACGGAACAACGCCGAGAGCTGCGAGCGCGGCCTTGATTTCTGGATCGTATTTAAACATATCGTATTCAAGCAACTCGGTGTAGTAGCCCTTAGCCGCCTCAACATCCCCTTTAAGCTCGGCTTTACGCGCTTTTTCCATGAAGGAGGATTTATACAGCGGCTCATATTTATCTATCGCGTCATAAAGCCTGATAGCGTACATTATCTCAGAATTGCTCAGGGCCTTCAGCTTGGGAAGGGATTCTTTATAATTTCCATCTTCACAGTCCAGTATTGCTACGGCAAAGCTATAGTACACATCGGTTTTGTGACCGAAGGCACCGCAGCGGGCGAATTTCCTTTGTGCCTCCAGATAATTACCCTCATCTATCGCGAGGCGGCCCTGCGCGTAATTCAGATACTGTCTGGCAACCTCAAATCTATCTAGGTCCTTTTTGCGATCTTCATCATCAATGTAGTAACTGACCAGGTTTCTGAGCTCTTCCAGACCCTTTGGATCGTTAGCCTGTTCATAGGCTAAGTAAGCTTCGTAGTATGTCAGCAGGGCGTCATAATATAAGCCACCTTCCGCCAGAGAGCACATTGACATAATCAGCGTAAGCGCCAGGATCACGGATACGATTTTCTTGCACATGTGTATTATCCTCCTCGTTATTGTATATTCCATTCACCGCTGTACAGCGTTTGGCTGTCTATGTATACATTCAGTTTTACCATCTCTGAGTTCTCCGGCAACTCCGTAAGCGCCTCGTTCAGGCTTATATACACTGCCCCGCCTTCCTTCTGCGCGGCATAGGGAAGAGTGATAACCTGATAGACCGGTTGCTTCCCGCCCGTGATCACGCACTCAGCGCTTACATCTGCGCCAGGGTTCACACACCTGAACAACACGAAGTAACCGTCTTGCTTTTCCTTTCCGATCTCGGAAGAATAACTTACCGCTTCGGCTGCTCTGGGACTGCTGGCAGTTTCCGGAGTTTCTCCCGGCGAAACTTTGTACCTGTACAGCCGCGCGGAAAAGACATTCACCTCGCCATCCCATTTCTTTTCCGCAGGAGCGTTCACGGCGGCAGTCGCCGTGAGCCCGTCAGCGTCAGTGATGGTGAAATTGTACTGCGCGCCAGGCATCAGGTAAAGCTCCGCCTTAGGCGAGTCGCACACGAGGGTGCCGTAGTTTTCGCCCTGTACGCTCCATGGCGCCTTGCCGCCCTTCCAGGTAAGCACGCTCTTTATGGAGTTTTTAGTGTACTCGATGTTTGTTATGCCCTTCGCGCCGGGTCTGAATATCAGATATCCCGCCACGGCGATCACGATAAGCGCAATGACTGCAGCGATTATATAAGGCGTTTTATGCTTTTTAGGCGGTTCAGACTCGGGTTCGGGCGGCGGATCAGGAGGGGTGGGGGGAGTATCAGGAGGAAACTCATCTATTATTTCTGTTTCATCGTCTCCGCCTGTCTTATGTATCCAGCCAGACTGCACCTCATCGTCGTCTTTCGGGCGCACGTTCTGTGTGGCGAGGTTCACCGTTTCCCCTTGCACGTCTTTTTCGCGCGGGGCGGACGCCTCGTTAATGATAAGCGGATTGTCGCCGTCAAACGACAGATCCACTCCCTCCAGCGCTTCGAGGAATTCGGCGGCGGAGGAATACCTGTCCTCCGGGTCGAACGCGCAGGCCTTGAGGATTACCTCTCCAAGCTCCTCGTCCGCCTGGGACGGAGGTGGGAATTTCTCGCCCTTGATCCGCTTTTGCCGGGCCGCGCTCTGCTCGTCGGGAAGAGGCATGCGGCCTGCGGGCTCAAAGGGCAGGCGCTGGGCATTAAGCAGCTTGTAGAGCACCAGACCCAGCGAATATATGTCTGCCCGGGCGTCGTAGCTTTCGCCGTTTACGACCTCGGGCGCCATGTACAAAGGCGTGCCTTTCTGGGAGTACGCCGCCTCAGACGCGTACAGGTGCTTGGCAACACCGAAATCGCCCAGCTTGTAGCTGCCCAGGTGATTGCGGAAAATATTGTCCGGCTTTATGTCCCTGTGTACTATGCTTTCGGTAGCGCAATCTACCAGCGCGGTGCACACGTCCCTGCCAAGCTTTACGGCATCGCGCACGGTAAGTGATTTTATCAACTCGGACAGGGGCGTGAGCTCCTCCATGCGGATGAGCAGGTCAAAGCCGCCCTCGTCGCGGTCGATCACATAGTGGTCTTCTATGCTGACGATGTGGCTGTTGGCCTTAAGCCTGACTAATATGGATATCTCCCTTTGCAGGGCGACCGCGGTCTTGGCGTAATACGCCTTTATTTCATCAGAAGACAGCCCCTGAGCTTCCAGCGTGCGGATCTCCTGGGGGTCCCTGGGATATTCGATCCATTTAAGGGCAGAGTGATACCTTTCGCCGGCGTTTTCCCGGTAAATGCGGTATACCCGTCCGTAGCTGCCGCTTCCCAGCAGCTTTTCAGCCTTCCAGCCGGGGAAATACTGCTTAAGCAGCAGTTCGAGCCTTGAGTCTATCTCATTCATATGCTGTCACTTTGCTTTCCGGGGAGCGGCGGGCCGCCCCCCGATACTGAAAGTCCCTAAAGGTCAAAGTTCGTTCTCATGCTGTCTTCCGCGTCCTGTTCGGCTTTTTCCAAAATCTTGCGAACTTCGGAAATCGCTTCCCAGGTCTCGTCTTCCAGCCTGTCCAGCGCCTGTGTTTTCCGTTGGTGGAGCTCCGTTAGTCGGGAACACACGCTCAGCGCTTCCTTGTACCGGGGGTCGGCGGCCAGGGAGTGGGCGCTGCCCAGAGCGCCCAGCGCCTCCCTTAACCGCTGCAGGGCATAGTTCTGCTGCGTGAGCACGGCCTTATGTTCGGCCAGTCTCGACGCGCTTACGAAAATGCCGCTGTTGTCTTTCATCAGCCGAGTATATCCTGCGCGTGGGATTTAGCCGATTCGAACGAGCTGTCGGCCTGATCCGCCATCGTCGATAAGATATTTCTGCTTTCGCCGCCGGACTCTTCCATTTCTCTCACCGCATTCGTCAGCGCTTCCCTGCGTTTTGTGGCCAGAGTTATTGCAAGTTGCACTTGCTGGATATTCTTCTTTACAGCCTCTTCAACTTTAACAAAATTATCGTCCGCCTGAGCTATAACATCACTATCCAGATGATCCAGAAGATCTTTATAGGACTGCCTGATATCTTCTAGCTTGTCAATCTTCACGGTGATCGTTCCGATCGCCTGAAGGAACGCGTTTTTTGATACCTTAAGACCTAAAGCAATTGCCATTACTATTTCCTCCTCGTATTCTCTCAGATTTGTTGCTGGTCATCAGCCGATTATTTTCTTAATCCAGCCGGTAACGGTGTCATAGCCCTTCTTTAACGCGTCATAAGTCTTCTTTATACCGTTAACGATAGTGCCTACGCCATCCACCACTTCGTCAGTCCAGCTGATTATGTTGTTGACGGCTTCCTTGAATACGTCGACGAGAGTGCCTTCCGATTCTTGAGTGATCAGATTGAGAGCAGTCGAAACCCCTTTGATGGCGTCTGCGGCACTTGCGTTCAGAGCATTTGCTTTAGCTATCCACTCTGTTGCTGACGCTTCACTTCTAAGTGAAATGTTTCCCTCGTTTGCCATATAGATTCCTCCAAATAAATAATTATCTCACAAAGCGAGCTCCACTTCGCTTTGCAGGATCTCAAGAATGTTTTCGAGCTTTTTCAGCTCTTCCAATTCCTTTTCGGGCGCGAGCAGGTACGCGTCCAGCATTTCGCCGTTCACGCAGTCTGCTATCTCGTCCCTGTCCCTTTCGACCTGCCGCCTGACCGCGTACAGGGCGTATAAGCAGTTTTCAAAATATCCCATATCACATCAGCACCAGATGCGCGCCGTCGCAGGCGCCGTAGTCGCACAGGCGCTTCGCGGGGTCGAGGGGACGGGTAAATTCCCGTATGAGCAGGGCTTCATTCCCCAAGGGAGTGAACCTCTCCGGGCACATTTGCCTGACGCCGTCCGCCAGCACGCCTGTGAGCCGGGAAATGGGCACATCCTGCGGCGCCATTATCTCAAAGCTTTTCTGTATCGATGGAACGAACAGCTCCACCAGCACTTTTTCCATGGTCCCTCCTACAGTATGGACGCTTCGTCCGGATCCACCGTTTCTTCCTCCGGCACGCCGCAGGGCATGCGCATGAGCACGGATTCTCCCCGGTACTTGAGCACGAATTCCGCCTGGTCTTCAAGCGGCTTGGTCATGGCCTTTGACGAGGACGAGAAACTGTTGTGTATGCACTGCTGTTCAAAGCGTCCTCCAAAGAGCGCTACCAGCTGGTTATAGCAAAATTCCTTGACCAGCTTGTCCCCGTACAGGTTTTCTTGATCCTCGGGATAGAAACAGCCTATGAAATAAATATTGTAGCCCCAGGGCGCGGTGAAGAAGAACGAGAGCATGCCCAGAGCATCATTGTTGATGCCGCTTTGGCACACGTCGGCAAAGCTTTCGAACAGGTAGATGTGCGGCTCGGTCTTGGAGCGGATATAGTCCGCAGCCCGAATGACTCGTTTTTTGTCGGTAGAGGGGAGGCCGTGCTCCTCACAGTATTCGTCCCTGAACACGTTCTGCTGTTTGCATTCGTCGGTTATTGAGTTCACCAGCGCTTCATATTCTTCCTTGCTCGAGCCGATTACTTCGGTTTCTATGCTCAGACCCTCGAGCCAGGCGGGGTCGAACGCGCTTTCGTCGCGCTTTCTCACGAAAGTAAGCTTGGCTTTGTTCACTTCGCAGGCGTATATCAGGTTCTTGATCACGGGTTTCACGCACGCTTTGTCGCCAAGGTACACGCCCAGCGTCTGCAGCTGCTTGAAAGGCAGCGCCACGGGCTTTATGGTCTGCTTGAGGTAGCCCAGGGGTATCCTGCCGGGTTTGAACCGGCGGCAGAAGTCCTCGTATTTTTCTTCTTTGTCCATCAGCGGCAGCGTACGGGCGCGCTCTTTATCCGCGTAGCGTTCACTCAGCAAGGCGAACTCCTTTTTGAGTTCCGCCGCGGCTTCCTGCTCCGGCAGGTCGGCGTACTTCATGGCGGTATGGTACTCCAGCACCCTGTCCTCATACACGCACATGCCTCTGCCGGGCAAGGCGGGGGGTGTGACTATGGTCTTCGCTCCGAGTATGTCGGTATACTCGTATTTATCCCTCGCCTGCAAAGCGAGGTTGTAATTCATCTCGCTGCGCGCTCTTGAGTATATCTCATTGGTATGGTTCGCGGCAACTATAAGGTGTATGCCGTAGGCGGAGATTTCACGCATCAGTTCGTTCATGCCCTGATTGAACAGTACGCCGTTATTGAATGCGCCTATGTTGTTATAGCCGTCAAGCACGAAGAGAATGAGCGGCATGGGCTTGTACTTGCGGTAGGCGTTGAAGGTGGTGATGTCCGCCTCCTCGAACAGCTTTTTGCGCTCCGCCGCGATCTCCTTTAACATGGTCACCATGCGGTCGAAATCGTTTTCGTCCTGCTCGGTCACGTACGCGCCGCAGTGGGGCAGGTTTTTGAAGGGGTTGAGGGCGCCGCGGGACATATCCAATATATAATACTGAATCTGGTCCGGGCCATAGCGGGTTACCAGCGAGTAGAGCATGGTCTTAAGCAGGTTGCTCTTGCCGCTTGCGGCCGAGCCTATCAGCATCATGCCGCTGAAGGAGAGCATATCCAGATCAAAGGGATAGCGGCTCTGGCGCTCCGGGTCGTCGATCTCGCCGATCAGCGCCCTTATGCCGCCGTCGTCGGCAAAGGGATATTTTTGGTTCAGCTCGTCGTATTCCTGCTTTTCGGGCAGGGCGTCTATCCACAGCTGCTTGGGATCGATGCCTTCCTGCTTGGCCAAGTCGGACAGGTACTGCACCACAGCCACCAGCTGCTTAAGGTCCGTCTTTTTGCCGGACTTGGGCGGAGCCACTTTAAGCGTGACCTGGCCCGCGTCGTCCACGAACTCCACGGCCTCGTCCTTCTGCGCCTCCACCACGTCGGAAGGCAGGTAATCGGCGCCGCACCAGGCGGACTGGGCCAGGGCGAAGAACTCGTTGTTGCCTACCTGCAGGTAGAAGCGGCCTGTCTGCCTTATGTCCGCCGCCTCGGGACGCTTTAACATTTCCATACTGTCGCTGCGGCCCGCGACCTTAAGGCATACCCTGAAGCGTGTGTTGCTCCAGATCTGCTCGTTCACCACGCCCGAAGGCTTCTGGGTGGCCAGGATCAGGTGCACGCCCAGGGAGCGCCCGATTCGGGCGGTGGAGATCAGCTCGTCCATGAACTCGGGCTGCTGGCTCTTCATCTCGGCGAACTCGTCCGCGATAATGAACAGGTGAGGCATGGGATCGTCCACCTTGCCCGCGCGGTAGAGCTTCTGGTATTCATAGATGTCCATGGAGCCGGAGTTGTTCTTGCTCTTGGCCTCGTTGAAAGCGGCCTGCCTGCGCTTGAGCTCGCTGTTTATGGACAGCATCGAGCGGTTTATGCCGTTGCCGTCAAGGTTGGTGATGGTGCCCACAACGTGAGGCAAGTGTATGCCCCTTTTCTTGTCCACGAACGCGCTGGCCAGGCCGCCGCCCTTATAGTCTATAAGCACGAAGGCTACCTCGTCGGGGCTGAATGACACCGCCAGGGACAGCACGTAAGTGATTATCCATTCCGATTTGCCTGAGCCGGTGGTTCCGGCCACCAGGCCGTGGGGGCCCTGGCGCTTCTGGTGGAGGTCCAGATAGAACAGTTCCCCGTCGGTGCCTATGCCTACGGGAGCCGCCAGGGACTTGGTGGGATTGTTTTCCTTCCAGCGGGTGAGGGGGTTAAGGTATTCCACCTTGCCGGCGCCGAACATCTGCAGAAAAGTATATGTGGAAGGCAGAGCAAAGCTGCCGCCCTCGACGCGCAGCCTTATCCTGCTCAGCTTTCTGAGGCTCTTGTCCGTGCTTTCAGCATTAGGCGCTTCCAGATCGAACCTGCGGTCGGAAGACTTGTCCGAGAACAGGTCCACCAGGTTGCCTTCCCTGCCGTTTGCGCCTTTTCTTACCTGTATGAGCTTCTGGCTTTCCTTGAGCGCTACCTCAAAGCCCGTCACTATGCTTACGCCCGCGTATTTGGGGTTCGCCAGTATGTCGTTGAATATCTCGACGCAGTCGAACAGCCGCCTGGACAGCGCGAACACAACGTAGGCGGGGCGCAGGGGCTTTCTGGTCTCTATTGCGTCCTCGTAGCGTTTTTTGAGGTGTTCGCCTATCACGCAGGCGGAAGACTTGTCCGTAGCCAGCAGCCGGATGCCGCGGCCGTCGTCCCAGCAGTGAGGTATGTAGCGCAGAAGGTTAAAGTCCCACTGCGCTTCCTGAGAGGCGCCTACGTCGCCCAGCACCACGATCTTGACTTCGTCGTAACTGTGGGTGAACACCAGCTGCAGTATCATGTTGCGCGCCATCTGGTACATGGATTGGGTGTTGCCTCTAAGACCCACCACGTAGGTCTCCTTAAGAGAGAGCATTACCGGCGCGTCATGAATGGAGTAGTCCCTCTTCACCAGCTGGTTCATGCGGGCTTTAAGGGGATCCTGATCCAGCTCGAAGCTGTCGCCCGGGCAGGATATCTCCGCGGCCAGCGGCACTTTGCCCGTCCCGATGCGGATGTTCAGAAAGTCCTCGTCTATGTCCCGCCGCTCCCACAGCCTGTCGCTTTTTTCGGTAAAGCGGGCAATCTCGTCTATGGAAGGATACCTGTCGGAGAGTATCTGCCCTTCCTGGTCTCTTTCGGCGATTATCTCTTTTTCCTTTTCCTCAAGGTAGGCGGAATATTTCTCGATGCGCCTGTCTTCGTATTCCTTGCGGTCCTTTTCGGAGTAGCCCTGGGTAAGCATCGGAAGCACCATGGAGGAGACTGCCATAAGTGCGTTGCCGCTGGCGATCGACCTGCCGCCCATGAGCAGCGGAGACGCCATGCGCAGGTACAGGGGCGTGCGGTTGCCTGTCATCCTCACGGGAGGCATGCTCACGCTTATAGGCTGAGGGTCTATCTTGAAGCGGCGGCGCGGCTGGCGGCTGTATATTTCCGTGGCGGCGGTGTCAGAGCTCTCAAGATAGCGGGAGCTGTCCGCACTCTCGGCGGGAGTCAGCACGCTCTCGTCTATGCCGAACCTGCCCGAAACGTTGTTGACGGCTATGTACTCGGCGCTGAGGATTATGTGCAGGCCCATCACGAACACAACGTCACCCACGCCCGCAGCTTCTTCAGCACAGTACCTGCCGTTTAAGTATACACCGTTTACGCTGTTCTCGTCCCTGACCTGCCAACGGCCCTGTTCGAACCTTAAGGAAGCGTGGCGTTTGCTGACAGAGGGGGCCGAGTGCACTATGGTGCAGCCCGGGTCACGGCCTACAGAGATCTCCGCACCGTCTTTTACCCGGTAGCGGCAGAACGCGTTGTCATCCTTGTCCACGAAAATGATATATGCCCTGCCCTTGTACAGCAGGGATACGAAACTTCCAAGAGATATCGGATGCCGGCGTCCCAGCGAAATGTCGCCCGAGTACAAGCCGCACTCTTCGCCGCAGCAGAGCTCCCAGCTGCCGTCCCTGGCGGCGATCCAAACAGGCAGGACCGTTTCCTTGCCGCTGTAGTCAGCGAAGGTATACCTGCCCTCCACACGGGCGGGAAGGTAAGCTACCCTGAGTAAGCCTTTGTACTCCATCAGGTAAGCTCTGAGTGCCTGTGTTATACTTTGATTTTCCAAGTAAATCCGCTTCTCCGTTCGTTAAGAATAGTCGGCACAACTGCGTCTTGCACCATATTTCTGCAGATTTTACCCTAACTGCACATTATCATATCTATTTTATCATATTTACAATGACAAGTCTATATTCAGTCCTCAAAAAAAAGCGGTTTTTTTCAGCAAAAAATCACAAAACGTACACGTTCTCCCCTCTCGCCCGTATCACAGCGCGCGTATTCGAGGCGGCATAAGGCCTGCGGCGATCTGTTTTCGCTTTCCAGGGAGCGTACAGAATAACGCGAAAGGAGACGCGCTCTTCCGTGTCCGCTTGTAAATAACTGCTGTTTGTAGGTTTTATGCGGGATGATTACAGGCTTATCCCGTCTATCAGCTTAAGCTCCTCGTCGGTGAAGTCCGGGCCGTCAACGGCTTTGACGTTCTCTTTTACCTGCTCGGGGCGGCTGGCGCCTATCAGCGCGGAAGTCACCGCGGGGGTCCTCAGCACCCATTTGAGGGACATCTGCGCCAGCGTCTGGCCGCGCTTTTGCGCCAGTTCGTTTAAGCGGCGGGTCTTGTCCACTTTGTCTTCGGTGATGGAGTCCGGCTTCAGGTACCTGGGGTCGTGCCCCGCGCGGGAGTCGGAGGGGATGCCGTCCAGGTAGCGTCCCGCCAGCAGGCCGCTCGCCAGGGGCGCGAAGGCGATGCAGCCCACGCCCTCGGTCTCAAGCGTGTCCAGCAGCCCGTTTTCGACCCTGCGGTTGAATATGGAATAGCTGGGCTGGTGGATGAGCATGGGCGTGCCCAGCGCCCTGAGCGTTTTGATGGCGGTCTCAGCCTGCTTGGGGTCGTAGTAGTTGGATATGCCCGCGTACAGCGCCCTGCCGCTTCTGACTATATAGTCCAGCGCGCCCATGGTCTCCTCTATGGGCGTGTCGGGGTCGGGACGGTGGTGGTAGAAGATGTCCACGTAGTCAAGGTGCATGCGCTTAAGGGACTGGTCCAGCGAGGCGACCAGATACTTGCGGCTGCCATGGTCGCCGTAGGGGCCCGGCCACATGTCGTAGCCCGCCTTGGTCGAGATGATAAGCTCGTCGCGGTAGGGACGCCAGTCCCTGTCCATGTGCCGGCCGAAATTCGCCTCCGCCTCACCGTAGGGCGGGCCGTAGTTGTTGGCCAGGTTGAAGTGGGTGATGCCGCAGTCGAACGCCGCCCTGAGCACGTTCTGCTGCTGCTCGAAGGGGGTTATAGCGCCGAAATTGTGCCACAGCCCCAGGGATACGGCGGGCAGGAGAATGCCGCTTCTGCCGCAGCGGCGGTAAAATCCTCCGTGTTCGTAACGGTGCTCGTCGGGTATGTACATACGCTTGCTCCTTTCGCTTGAGGGTCAGACGCGGTGCGCCTCATCCGCTGCCCAGCGGATGCGTTCGGGATCCAGTTCGCCGCCCAGGGAGCAGTCCGCCCCCAGTATGAAGCCTGTCTTGCCGCCTCGGGCGACCAGCGCGCGGGCCTCGGCCTCAATCTCCGCTTTCGTGCCGGTATACAGCAGCGAGCCGGGACGGTTGTCGAAGCCGCCCCACACAGTGCAGCCGAACTGCCGCTTGGCCTCGTCTATGTCCATGATGTCGATATACCTTGACCAGCTCACCGCGGCGGCTTTGTAGCCCTTCCACACCGAAAGGCGGTTAGGCCTTTGCTCCCAGGCGCAGAAGTGGATGGCGTTCATGTCCGACAGGCGGTTCATGTGGTCCAGCACCGCAGTGTCGGAGGGCCTTACCCAGTCAAGGTACTCTTTTTCGGTGAAGCGGTCGGTCTCCCCGTTCTGAACGCTGTAGAAAATGCCGTCGACGCCCGCGCCGATATAGCCGCTCACCAGCAGTTTGACGTCTTCGGCGATCACGGCGCAGGCGTGTTTCACGGCCTCAGGGTCCTCGCGTATCAGGCGCATCATGGCGGGATAGCCCAGTTTGAGGCGCAGGTACGAAAGCGGCGCGAACACCAGCTGCAGCGTGACGCAGTCCCTGCCCAGCGTCCTCACCACAGTGCCCGCCCGGCGCGTCTGGTTCCGGATGAAAGGGTGGTCCGGCCCCAGAGGCTCGATATCATACAGCTCTTTCGCGCTTTTGAGGTTTTCCAGCGCGGGCGCGGGCCAGGTGAAGTATTTGTCACCCGACAGCTTCATAAAGTCCACATGGGTGGTTTTAAAGGCGTTCAGCTGAAATTCCGCGAAGGCATTGTCGTCGTCCCAGTATTTTTGGGGCACGTGCTGCCACATGCACACGGGCACATGGTCGACTTCTCTGCCGTGAAACGCCGCGGTCACGCGCTCTCTCTTCGTCATGTGGCGCCTCCCTGAAATAAGGTCTGTCAACGCGGGAAACTACGAAGAATATATACCGCTTCCGGGAAAAAAGTCAAGAAAAATCGTGTGAGCGCGCGGGATATTCGTGCTGACCGCGCGAACGTCTTCCAAAGTCAGCTGGTCTCTCTTGAAAGACGGCGCGGACAGGATGTATAATGGTCATACGCTTTCCGACGCCGGTAGGGCGAGAAAGCCGGTTTACATCGCCATGAAGATCATGATAAAAAGAGGTGCATGCCATGAAACGGATCGTCGTACTGATCCTGTCAGCTGCGATACTGCTGTCAGCGGCCCTGTCCTTCGCGGAAGGAGCGCAGGGTGAAGCTCAGGACTCTCCCCGGAAACCGAAGATCGTCGTGCTCGCCACGGGAGGCACGATCGCCGGCGTGGGCGAAGCGGGAAAGACCGCCGGGTATAAGCCCGGGTCGCTGTCGGCTGAGGAATTGCTAAGTGCCGTGCCCGAGCTCAAGGACGTGGCGGAGATAGAAGCCATCCAGGTCTGCAACGTCAATTCCGACGACATCACGGCGGATATATGGCTGACCCTGGCCCGGACGATAAATGAGCTGGCGCAGGATCCCGACATAAAAGGCTTCGTGCTCACTCACGGCACGGATACCATGGAGGAGACGGCGTATTTCCTGAACCTTACGGTCAAGACGGACAAGCCCGTGGTGCTGACAGGCTCCATGCGGCCGGCTACCTCCATATCGGCAGACGGGCCGATGAAC
This sequence comes from Clostridiales bacterium, assembly GCA_024684375.1. GTDB lineage: Bacteria > Bacillota > Clostridia > Christensenellales > Aristaeellaceae > RUG14130. The sequence continues at coordinate 109,292 of JAIKWZ010000022.1, read as the reverse complement.
CTGTATGAATCCGTGCGCGTCGCCGCGTCGGACGAAGCGGTCGGCAAGGGCGTGATGATCGTATTCTCGGACCGTATCTACGCCGCGCGCACCGCGGCCAAGACCAGCACTTACAGCGTTATGGCGCTTGCCGCGGGCGAGACCGGCAGCATCGGCGTCGTGAGGGACGCGAATGTGTTTATTTATGAGACTCCTTCCAAAAAGCATACCGTGAGCTCGCAGTTCGATGTGAGCGGGCTGAGCGCCCTGCCGAAAGTGTCCATCCTCTATTTCGCGGTGGACGCGGACCCGGGGCTTCTGCGTTACGCCGCTGAAAACTCGGACGGCCTGGTTATCGCCGGCGCCGGCGCAGGGGAATTCAGCGAGAAGTGGATAGAGATAATAAAAGACCTTTCGATACCGGTAGTCATATCCTCCCGTATCGACGACGGCGTGATAACCAAAGACAACCTGCTGTGCGCGAACACGGTGGCGGCAAACAACCTGTCTCCACAGAAAGCCGCGGTGCTGCTGCGGCTCGCGCTGACGGAGGGACCGCTAAGCCCGGAGCAGCTGGAGAAACTGTATCTGGAGTACTGAGCTTACGGGCACTCTTCCGTCCGCCGCCGATACGAAAACTCCCCGGCCCATAACAGGGTCGGGGAGTCGTTTTATCGCTGCTTCGCTACGCCCAGGTGCCGTTCCTGAACACGGGAACGGTCTTGCCGTCGGGCAGTATGCCGTCGATGTCCAGGTCGTCCGCGCCCACCATGAAGTCCACGTGGATTATGGAGTCGTTCACGCCCTTTGCCTGCGCTTCCTCGGCCGTCATGGCGTCGCCGCCGGGCAGCACTTCCTTAAAGCCCATGCCCAGCGCCATGTGGCAGCATGCGTTCTCGTCGAACAGAGTCTCGTAGAAGAGTATGCCACACTTGTTCACGGGGCTTTCCTTGGGCACCAGCGCGACCTCGCCCAGCATGCAGGCGTTCTCATCCATCTTAAGCATTTTTTCCAGCAGCTCCTGCCCCTTTTTCGCCCTGCAGGAGACCGCGCGCCCGTTCTCGAAGGTGACGGAGAAGTCCTCTATGAGCTGGCTGTGCCAGGACAGGGGCTTGACCGCCACCAGCGTGCCCTCGCATTTGCCAGCCATGGGGGAGGTGAATATCTCCTCCGTGGGCATGTTGGGGATGTAGAACGCGCCGTTTTCGCTGTTGATCGCGCCCGCGCCTTCCCATTTGGCGCCGGGGATAAGGTCCACTTTAAAGTCGGTGCCGTTGGTGCTTGAGAACTTAAGGGAGGCGAAACCCTGCCCGTTCAGCCACGCGGCCTTGTCCTGTATGAACCTGGTGTGCGCGTCCCAGGCTTCCACGGGGTCGCCCTGCCCGCTGACCCGCACGGTGGTGAGGATCGCGTTCCAGAGCCTGTCCACGGCGTCGGGGGCGTCCGGGAAGCACTTTTTCGCCCACTTTTCGGAGGGATATGCGGCGATCACCCACTGGTGTTTGCCGTCGATGGCGTTGCGGTAGGGCTTTATGACCCTGCCCCGTGCGCTGGAGACGCCCGAAAGCTTGGCCGGGTCTATGCCCGCCATCGCGTCGGGATCGTCGGAGGCGATGAAGATGCGGCAGGGGAGATCCTCCGTCATCTGTTTGAGTTTGGCTTCCTCCCAGGGCAGAACCCTGGACAGGGTCTCTTCGTCGGCGTAGAGGAAGTTCAGCCGGTTCTGCGCGTCGCTCATCCACTCCACGTTCACCTTTTTCGCGCCTGCCTTGTAACACTCTTCGGTCAGCAGGGCGGCGAATCCGTTCAGCTCCACCGAGATAGTGAGCATTACGGTCTGGCCTTTCTGAACGTTCGCGCCCGTGCGCACGATCAGCCGGGCGTATTTTTTGAGCAGCTCTTCGGATATGCCCATATACCTGTACCTCGTTTCGCGATTATTTTGGGGTTATTGTAACATATACGGGCCGAAGAGGCAAGCGCCGGCGAGGGGCGCAGCTTATGTTAAGCCTGTCTAAATACACTTGACGCAGCGAGCGGGACGGTAGTAAAATGCCCTTTGGAATGGGCAAGGGGAACGTATACAGCCGTTCGCCTTACCGTTTTTGTTTTTTGAGGAGAACGCACGCCAAAGTGCGCCGGGACGGGCTTTAAGCCGGAGGGAAACGGATAAAAATGGGCAACTGCGCGGTAGTAGGCATAAACTGGGGAGACGAGGGCAAGGGCCGCATGGTGGACCTGCTCACCGAGAAATACGATTATGTGGTGCGCTATCAGGGGGGCGGCAACGCGGGGCATACCGTCATCAACGATAAGGGCAAGTTCGCGCTGCACCTGATCCCCTCGGGCATATTCAGGGGATCGGCGGTGAACGTGATAGGCAGCGGCGTGGCGCTGGACCCCGAAAACCTGTTCGCCGAGATAGACAGCCTCGAGGCAAGGGGCGTGGACGTCTCGCCCGCGCGCCTGAGGATAAGCGAGCGCGCTTCCGTGCTCATGCCCTGGCACAGGGAACTGGACGCGCTGGAGGAAAAGCGTCTGGCCGACCGTCAGTACGGCTCCACCAAGCAGGGCATCGCGCCGTTTTACTCCGACAAGTACGCGAAAAAGACCGTCCTTGCGGGGGAAGTGTTTTACCCCGAAGCGTTAAAGACCCACCTGGAAGAGCTGCTGGAGTGGAAAAACCTGGTGCTGACGGGAGTGTACGGCGCCGCGCCCTGCACCATGGCAGAACTGCTCGAATGGAAGGAGCGTTATCTTGACAGGCTTGCTCCCTACCTGTGCGACACCGGCCGCCTTCTCGAGGATGCCCAGACGCAGGGCAGGCCCATACTGTTCGAGGCGCAGCTGGGCGCACTCAGGGACATCGAATACGGCATAGTCCCGTACACCACTTCTTCCAACACCCTGGCTGCCTACGCGCCCGTAGGCTCGGGCTTCCCCGGCGCGAGGATAGACGAGGTGACCGGAGTGGTCAAGGCCTACTCCACCTGCGTGGGAGAGGGGCCCTTCGTAAGCGAGATGTTCGGGGAAGAGGCCGACGCGCTCAGGCAGGCGGGCGCGGAGTACGGCGCCAAGACCGGGCGTCCCCGCAGGGTGGGCGCGTTCGACGCGGTTGCCACCCGTTACGGGGTGAGGACGCAGTGCGCTACCAACATCGCCCTGACCAAGCTGGACGTGCTGGGCTATATGGAAAAGATACCCGTGTGCGTGGCCTATTCGATTGGCGGCAAGCTCACGCGTGAATTCCCGTTTCCCTCCGCGCTTGGGTCCGCCAAGCCGGTGACGGAGTGGTTCGAGGGCTGGAAATGCGACATATCCTCCGCGCGCAGCTGGAACGCGCTGCCGGAGGCGGCCCGCAGATACGTGGAATATATAGAACAGGCCGTCGGCTGCCCGATCACCTACGTTTCGGTGGGACCGGAGCGCGACAGCATGATAATCAGATAAGGCGGCGAGGCAGTTTATGACGGATACGTACGAATCCCCGCTTTCCACGCGCTACGCGTCGGAATACATGCTCGGGCTCTTTTCCCAGGACAGCCGCTACCGCACCTGGCGCAGGCTCTGGACGGCGCTGGCGAAGGCGGAGAACGCGCTGGGACTGCCCGTCACGGCCGAGCAGATAAGCGAGATGGAGCGGCACCTGGACGATATAGATTACGACTGCGTGCGCGAAAGGGAAAAGCAGGTCAGGCACGATGTGATGGCGCACATCTACGCCTTCGGCAAGGCGGCGCCTTCCGCTGCGGGCATCATACATCTGGGCGCCACCAGCTGCTACGTCACCGACAACGCGGACCTTATCCTTTACCGCGACGCGCTCAGATACCTGAGGGAGCAGCTTTTGAGGCTCATGAAGAGCCTGGCCGCCTTCGCGGACAGATACAAAAGCCTGCCCGTACCGGGATATACCCATTACCAGCCCGCCCAGCCCGTCACGCTGGGCAAACGCGCGGCGCTGTGGCTGCAGGATCTGTGGCTGGACGAGCAGGAACTGGAAAGGGTCACGGGCACTATAAAATTCCTGGGCTGCCGGGGGGCCACGGGCACCGAGGCGAGCTTCATGGAGCTGTTCGAGGGCGACGGTGAAAAGATCGACCGCCTGAATCGTATGATCGCGCGTGAATTCGGTTTTGAAGAATGCTTCGACGTGTGCGGGCAGACCTACCCGCGCAAGATCGACAGCGGCATACTAGGCAGCCTGTCCTCCATAGCCCAGAGCTGTTACAGGATGGCGACGGACATCAGGCTCATGCAGCACGACAGGCAGCTGTCCGAACCTTTCGGGGAGAGCCAGGTGGGCTCTTCCGCCATGGCGTACAAGCGCAACCCCGTGCACTGCGAGCGCATCTGCTCCCTGTCCCGCTACCTGATGGCCAACGCGCTCAACGCGCCGCTCACGGCCTCATCCCAGTGGCTGGAACGCACGCTGGACGATTCCGCCAACCGCCGCATCTCCCTGCCGGAGGGCTTTCTGTGCGCGGACGCGGTGCTGCGCCTGGCGCTGAACGTGGCGCAGGGGCTCAAGGTAAACGAAAAGGTCACGGACAGCGCGGTGAGGGGATACCTGCCCTTCATCGTCACCGAGAACCTGCTTATGGAGTGCGTGAAGCGGGGCGGGGACCGGCAGAAGGTCCACGAGATCATCCGCCGCTGCTCCATGAAGGCCGTGGAGCGCATGAACGAAGGCTTTACCTGCGACCTGACCGAGCGCCTGGCCGCCGAGCCCGAGCTGGGCATCTCGGAAGCGGAACTTATGGAACTGCTCAGGCCGGAAAAGTATATCGGCAGGTGCCCCGAACAGGTATCTTCGCTGCTTGACAAACTCGCGCCCCTGCTGGGCGGCGTTGAGGCCGCCCCCGCCGAGGAACTGCTCTGACAGCCGCATCTTTTCGAGGCCGAAGCGCCTCTTCAAGCGCGTCAGGCCGAATATAACGGGCTTTCCCAGGGACGAACGCGTGAGCGGGCGAAGACAGCTTCAAGGTCAGCGCGTCGACCCCGCCCGCCAGGTAGAGACCAGAACGAGATATGAATACCACAGGTGGCGTTACTATAATACCAAACAAAACAAATATATGTGGCACTATATGCAGTACACTGGTTCTCAGTATAAGGCGGGTTCAGGTGAGTGGCAGTATAAGACGACTTACGAGGCATTGCCATACGAAGGAACGGTTAACGGACATAAGTATTATAAAGGAGCCGGTGGTTCCTGGTACCTGAAATCGACAGTAACCGAGTACCGCTACAGGGACCTGAAGTAAGCTGAAAAAGGCATTCGTTCAGCAGAAGAAAAGCTGAAAAGCCAAAGCCGCGCGTGAGCGCGGCTTTGATCTTTCATATGACGCTTTGTCGTGGAAGATATGAAAATGCAGGAGCATGACGGCGCGTTTACATATCTGGCGCGGCCGGATGCTTGCTGCGGCGATCTTCTTTTCCGCGCGGCGGCGTGAGGGCCGGAAGATGATTTGCCATCTTGCCATTTTCGCGAATCCACGTTATAATAACATCAAATAATCCAAGTATTTTTGAGGGAGGGCATTGCCATGAAAAAGCTGCTCGTCATAATAACGGCCCTGCTTTCGCTGGTGCTGATGTTTTCCGCGCTGGGGGAGCCGGAATCGGCCACCCCGGAAGAAAGGTTTGAGAAGGCCCTGCTGAACCTGGAGAATGAGGGCAGTTATTATTACAGGGATAACGTGGCCTTTGCGCTGGACAGGGTCACGAAAGAGCCTACGGTGCGCTTTCATCAGGAATACAAGGACTATCTTACCGCCCTGCTTAACATCCACGACGCGGGGTACAGCCCGGAAGATACCGAGCACAGTCCCGTGGGAATGGACAAGCTGAAGACGCTGCGCACGGCGCGCGGCCTTTTGACCGCGCTGAGCGGCAAACAGGATTTTATCGACAATCTGGGCTTCAGGAACCTGCCCCTGCCGCAAAATCTGATCACCTACATCAACGGGCTTATCAGTCAGAGCCGCGGTCAGGACGCGCAGGCCATAGAACAGCTCAAAGCCTCGGGCAACGTGTTTGACGCCACGGAGCGCGCCAGAAAGATCGACGAATTGCGGCAGGAAAACAGTTTTAATGCGGCCATGGAGCTGTACGAGCAGGGCAGCTACGCCAAGGCGGCGGAGATATTCCTGTCCCTGTACGACTATGTTGACGAAAACGGCGTGTTCGCCGAGGACATGTACAAGGAGAGCCGCTATCAGCAGTGCATGCAGCTGTACGCTAACAAAGACTACTGGAAAGCGGCGCAGGCGTTCAGGGAACTGGACGGTTATTCAGACAGCGCCGAGCTGGCCGAAGAGTCCCTGGAACTGCATAACCTGAACCACAAATGGATAAAAGCCACGTGCACCAGCGCGAAGACCTGCTCTGAGTGCGGAGCGACTGAAGGCACCGCTTTGGGGCATAACTGGAAAGAGGCGACATGTACCGAGCCTAAGACGTGCGCCCGCTGCGGCGCGACGGGAGGCCGCGCGCTGGGTCACAATTGGAAAAACGCGACCTGCACCGAGCCTAAGACGTGCGCCCGCTGCGGTATGACGGAAGGCCGCGCTCTGGGTCACGACTGGAAAGAGGCGACATGTACCGAGCCCAAGACGTGCGCCCGCTGCGGTATGACAGAAGGCCGCGCTCTGGGTCACGATTGGATAAACGCCACCTGCACCGACGCAGGGATATGTACCCGCTGCGGTATAGAGGGCACCGACCCGAAGGGGCATAACTGGAAAAACGCGACCTGCAGCGAGCCCAAGACCTGTATCGATTGCGGTATGACTGAAGGCCGCGCTTTGGGCCATGTTTGGCAAGCCGCGACATGCACCAGCCCCCAGACGTGCACCCGCTGCGGGACAACGAGCGGGAACGCGCTGGGACACAGCTGGAAAAACGCGACCTGCAGCGAGCCTAAGACGTGTATCCGCTGTGGGGTGACGGAAGGCCGCGCTCTGGGACATATCTGGCAGGCTGCGACCTGCACTTCACCCATGACATGCACCCGCTGCGGTATGACGGAAGGCCGCGCTCTGGGGCATATCTGGCAAGCCGCGACCTGCACTTCACCAAGTACGTGCACGCGCTGCGGTGTGACAAGCGGGAACGCTCTGGGACATAATTGGCAAGCCGCGACCTGCACTTCACCAAGTACGTGCACACGCTGCGGTGTGACAAACGGAAACGCTCTGGGGCATATCTGGCAAGCCGCGACCTGCTCTTCACCCATGACGTGCACGCGCTGCGGGGTGACGGAAGGCCGCGCTTTGGGACATAATTGGCAAGCCGCGACCTGTACTTCACCCATGACGTGCACCCGCTGCGGTGTGACAAGCGGGAACGCGCTGGGACATGTTTGGCAGGTTGCGACCTGTACTTCACCCATGACGTGCACCCGCTGCGGCGTGACAAGCGGGAACGCTCTGGGACATATCTGGCAAGCCGCGACGTATTATTCGCCTGAAACGTGCTCCAGGTGCGGAATTACGCGGGGAGCGAATCAGACTCTCACTCTGAGTTACTCTTCCAATGTGGGAGATTACGTCATATTCGGCCATTATGAGCAGGACAACAAAATAATAAACGGCATGGAACCTATCGAGTGGCTGGTACTGGACAAAAACAGCAAGGGAGCATACCTGCTGTTAAGCAAATACTGCCTTGACGTGCAACCGTATAATACAACGTATAATGACGTGACCTGGGAGGAATGTACGTTAAGGGCATGGCTGAACGAGAATTTCTACTACGTGGCGTTCGATTCGAATGAGCAGAATAAGATCATTATTGCGACTGCAGGCAACGGCAAAGCCTCCGGCTACAGCGAGTGGAACACGGACGGTGGAAATACCACAAAAGACAAGGTGTTCCTGTTCAGCTACGTACAGGCGAACAAGTACCTGGGCTTAACGTGGGGAGGCACAGACAGTATGAAATCGCGCGCAAGCGCAACAGCATACGCTAAGGCACACGGCGCATCTACGGGCAGCGGTTATATGACGACCGAAGGCGCTTTGGCGTGCTATTGGTGGCTGCGTTCCCCCGGCTATTATCAGAACCATGCGGCCCTGGTGTACAGTGACGGCAATCTGGACTACAACTTTGTCGATGCCGCGGACAGCGCCGTCCGCCCGGCGATATGGGTAATTCCGTGATCTTAGCTATTCTTAAACGCGCTCAGCGCTTCCTGTTCCGTCCGGAACGGATCCGCTGTGAGACCGTAAACAAAAGACAAGCGACGGCGCGTTCCCCGCGGGGAACGCGCCGTGTTTTTGATACAGAAAGGAGGCCTGCGCCGTTTTCACGGCGGGAATGAGGCTGTCACGACTCGTGTATCAGCCTCAGGGCGTTTTTGTAATAGATGTCGTCCAGTACGGTTTTTTCGAGGCCCAGGGAGTTCAGGAACTCCTGATGCTTGTTATAGTAATAGTCTCTTCCGTAGAGCACGCGGTCGCGGAAGCGGGTGAGGAAGCGCTTTGAGTATTCCGTGTCGCGGGACAGGGCGCGCAGGCCGGAGTTGGCGGAGATGTCGCAGTAGAGGTTCGGGTAAGTCTCGAGTAGGCGCTCTATCTCACCTCCGGGCACGACGGGGCCGTCCGGGTAAGCCGAGGTCTTATACAGTTCGTCTTTTGAGATATGCGCCCAGAAGCCCGGCGCGTGGCCGATAAAGTTGGTATCGGGGCAGGCCCTGAGCACCCTTTCCAGGCAGTCGATGCCGCCGCCGTACCACCAGGACGGGCGGGGGAACAGTTTGCCGGTCTCATATTCATAGTCGAAGTGCAGCAGCACCGGCAGCCCGTTTTCGCCCGCGAAGCGGAACAGGCGCAGGGCGTCGGGGTTGTCGTACATCATGCGCAGCTTGATCTCGCCGCACACCTTCACGTCAAAGGAATTTATGGCGGCCTTAAGGCGGTTTATCGCGTACGGGTCGCGGGGGTCGGGAGCGAAGCCGAGCGTGAACCGGTCTGGATATTCCCGGATATATTCCAGCGTGGCGTCCAGCGGCACGGCGGCAAGGGGAGTGGAGCGGCTGACGCACCAGCTCACCTCGGGGTTGCACTCGCTTTCGGGGGTCTCCCAGGTGAGCAGCCAGGTCTTGTCTATGCCGCACTCGTCCATGTTGTCCACGAGTTTTTTGGCGTTGTAACCGTGGTAGTACGCGTGGTTGTGGATGTCGATTATCATGTCCGCGCCTCCCTCAGGCGTTGTCCGCGCCGTACCAGCGCCCGCCGTTCAGCGCGCTGTCTTTTTCAAGTATCTGCTCGTAGTTTTCGGCGACCGCGCGGTACGCTTCGATATACCTGTCTATGCATTCGGGCAGGTATTTTTTGAATGGGGGCAGTGACACGCAGTACATCTTTTCAGAGGGCGCGCAGGCGGCGTCCAGCTCCCTTACGTCCCGGTCGGCGAACGCGATGCGGGAGGGCTTGCCGATGTTGTAAAAGTCGAAGGACTTGAAGAACTCGTGGGTGTGCAGGCAGAAATTGCCGCCTTCCCAGCAGTGCAGCCCGCCCGTCTCCTGCCTTACGGCTTCGGCGAAGCGGCCGGAGGACAGCCCCTCAAGCTCAGAGGGCTTATAGCTGCCCTGGGGCAGGTACCAGGCGCCCATGGTGGAGCCGGAGCCTTTCGGGGGACGGATGGGATGCAGACCCTTCATGCCCTCGATGCCGTCGCAGAAGTACTGCATGGCCATGTCCACCTCCGCCATGCGCTCGTCAAAATGCTTTAACTGGCCCAGCGCCAGGGTGCTGCACAGCTGGTTTGCGCGGCCCTTCACGCCGCCCAGGGCGATGTGTGGGTATGGAGCGAGCTCCGGATCGGTGATGTTCTTGGAGTTGTTGCGCTCGTAATGCCCGTAGGCGAGCGCGCGCTCGTACAGCCTTTGGTCATCGGTGACCAGCATGCCCAGTTCGCCCGCCGCGAAGGACTTCCAGCTCATCATGCTCATGGCGGCGATATCCCCGAAGGTGCCCACTTTTCTGCCCTTGTACAGCGCGCCCTGGGCGTGGGACACGTCCTCGATGACCTTGATGCCGTGCTTTCTCGCTATGGGCATTATGGCGTCCATGTCAGCGGGATAGCCGAAGTAGTGCACCACCATTATGGCTTTGGTGCGGTGGGAGATGCAGCGCTCTATGTCGGCGGGGTCCATGGACAGGTTTTCGTTTATATTGCAGAACACCGCGCTGGCTCCGAAGTTGATGGCCTGTGACACGGTGCCCCAGTAGGTCTTGGTGGGGCAGATGACCTCGTCGCCCATGCCCAGCCCCACCGCGAACATGGCGGCTGACAGCGCCATGGTGCCGTTGGTGAAGGCCAGGGCGTGCTTCGTGCCCTGCCAGGCGGCGAATTCGTCCTGAAGCCTGAGTGTGACGTCCGTGCCCGAAAACTTGTTTTTCCTGATGATCTCCAGGCAGTTCTGTTCGTCCTCCTCGGTTATGATGGGCCAGTGGAACAGCTCGTCCGGCATCTGAGTGTGGTCGAACAGCTTTTCGCCGCCGCAAAGCGCAAGCAGTTTTTTCATAGTATCACCGCCTTTAAATTATTCAAAACGGGGTATTTCCAGTTCTTTGCCGCCCGCCAGCGCTGAGGCGTGGGCGAGTATGCCTGCCGCGCTCACGTTGCAGGCAAAGTCCAGGCTTATGGCGGGCTCCCTTTCCTCCAGCACGCTGCGGATAAACTCGTGCACCAAATGGGGATGGGAGCCGTGATGCCCGCCTGCCGCGCCGCTCGTAAGCGATTTTTCGGGCTGGGTGGGGTCGTACTGCCCCGACGCCAGGGTGTAGCGGCGTATGGACTCGGGCAGGTTTTCGTACGCGGCGGGGGAGCGCAGCGTTTCAGACGGCGTTCCGTAGCCGCGGTGGTCCGCGCTCTCAAGCGTGGTCATTATAAGGTCGTCCGAGTCCTTGAAGCCCCATTCCAGCGAGGCTTTCGAGCCGTACACGTTAAAACCTTCGAGATACGCGCGCGCGGTCTCGAACAGCGTGCGGGTCACTTCGCCCGCCAGGCCGTTCTCAAAGCGCAAAAGCGCGGTCTCGGCGGGGAAGGGGTTGCCGTAGCGGCACCTGAGCTCGGGGCGCATGGTGCCCGAACCGTAGCACACGACTTTTTCTACGCGGCTGCCCGCCAGCGCCGCGATCGGCGACATGGCGTGGGTGGCGTAATACATGGGCGGCAGGCCCAGCCAGTACTCCGGCCAGTTTTCCATATCCTGGTAATGGCAGCCCCTGAGCAGCTGCACCCGGCCCAGCTGCCCGCTTTTGTACATGGAAAGCGCGTTGAGGAACTGGCGGGTGTACAGCGTGGTCTCCATGAGCATATAAGTCTTGCCACTCTGCTTTTTGGCGCGCACGATCTCGCGTATGCCTTCCAGCGTCAGGGCCATAGGCACGGTGCTGGCCACGTGCTTGCCGCTTTCAAGCGCCATTACCGCCTGCTCTTCGTGCCGGGGGATGGGCGTCACTATGTGCACGGCATCCACTTCCGGGTCGTTTAGCACCTCCTCGTAGCTGTGATAGACGCGCTCTATGCCCAGCGTCTTTGAGGTCTCCTCCAGCTTCTGCCCGTTCGTGTCGAACAGACCGATGAACTTTACGTCGGGATGGTCGCGGTAGATCGGCGCGAACGCGCCCCCGAAGCCCAGCCCGCACAGCACTACGCCCAGCTTTTCCATTTTATTCCCCCTAAGTTTCGTCTAAAGACATTATAAGCCAAACCCGCCCGGTTTACAAGCTCTGCAGCGGCGTGAAACCGGAAGTCCCCGGCAAAAACGGGGCAAACGGCGCGGATATTATACGCGCGGGGCGGAAAACAGTTGAAAACTGAAGCTGTAATGATGTATAATACACTCATTAAGCTCAAGGAGGACACCCGGATGAAACGAGTATTGTTTATCGCGCTGATCTTCGCGCTGCTGGCGGCGTTTATGTGCGCCGGCGCGGAGGGCTTCTTCGTGCCCACTCCCGTGCCGCAGGCGACGCCCACTCCCGCGCCGAGCGGTATCGTGATCCCGACCACCAATCCAATCGGTTCGGACAAACTGCCCAATCCGTCAGACTATATTCTTTCCGTAGGCGCAAAAACACAGGAAGCGTTCGTTACTTTCGGCGACACGGTGATGGACGCGCAGTTTTTCCCGGTCTACAATACCGGCAATGCGATCAGCAAATACCTTACCGCCTGCGCGGAAAGGGGCTATAAATGGGAAGTATCAAACGATATAACCAACTTCAAGTCATACAAGATATATGGCTACGGCTATACCGCGTACCTCATCCCGCAGTATGAAAACCAGATACTGCTGCTCACCCAGCAGGGCATGCAGGTGGATCCGATAAACCCCGGCCCTGATCCATACGAGAAAAACAAGCTGCTCATGAACGTGAACGGAGCCATCTTCCAGACCAATCTTATCAAGCAGGTGTTCGCGTATCCTTATACGGTCGTAGGCGAAAAGTTCATACTGCAGGACAGCTTTTTTGAAGGCAATGCGTTCAAGGGCAAGAGCCTGGTGTTTTACAGCGAAAACGCGCCTTATCAGCTGGTATTGCTGCACATTCCCGATTTTGCCCGCACCGGCATCGAATACGTGATGACGAGGGACGACTTCGGCGGAATAACCTTCGGCCTGGTCGAGAACCTGAAATTCAAACTCGACGAACAAACGCTCAAGTATCTCTACAGAGGCGGGAAGGAAATAGAATCGAAAGACGCCGTCGTGATAGCGGGCGAGAATAACCACAGGATCTCCATAAACTCCGGCCTCAAAAGTGAGGACGATTATCTGAAACTCCAGCTTGTGTACATGGAAGGAGACCAGTACATGGGCCGTTTCGAGGGCGTTTTCAACAAAGGCGAGACCGTAGTCTCCGGCACGTTCTGGGTGGAAAAGTGATATGAAGCGCTTTATACCGGTGCTTGCGCTGTGCCTGGCGCTCGTGTGCGCATGTGCCGCGGCGGAAGTAAAACTGCCCACGTTTTCGTCCTATTCCAAAAACACAGCAAAGCTCACCGCTTTTACGGAAAACACGCAGACCGCCACCAACCAGTACGATACCGACGAGACCGCCGTACATGCGTACATTGAGCTGCTCGGGCATAACGGATTCGTCATGAACGGGCAGTGGGAGCTGCCGGGTGGCGAAGGCTATGAGAGGCTCACCGTGCGCGCTTATACGTACATGGGGAATGAGCGTCTGAATTTGTTCGACATGAACGTGGGAGAGGACAGCGTCCGGGCGAACCTTGTGCTGCAGACAGCCAGGCTGGAAGGCGGAAAAACGGTGGTGGCGATCACCCGCAGCGCGGATATACCGCTGTATGAATACGAGTGGGCGACTCCGACGCCCAAACCGACGCCGAGACCTACCCCGCGGGTCACTTATGAGCCTGATCCCGAACCGAGCGGAAATGTGTGCAGGTACTGCGACCATGGGAAATGCCGTGAATGCCACGGCAGAGGCAAAGTGCCGTGCTCATGGTGCGAAGGCGCGAGGCTGTGCCCGATCTGCAACGGTATCGGCAGCTGGTATGTTTCCGGCTACGGAGTGGGTCAGGGTTCCACCGTGTACTGCTCGAGCTGCGGAGGAAGCAAGCTGTGCGAAAAATGCGGCGGCAGCGGCTCCGAGAAATGCGCGTACTGCGATAACGGCGTGTGCAGGGCCTGCCACGGCGATTACATGAATCCGTAAAATCAGAAACTGCAAAAAAGACCGTCCCGGCCATGGGCCGCGGACGGTCTTTGATTTGGTCAATGAGAGCGTTCAGCTCATAAAGAACGCTTCCAGCGCTTCCACGCTGTTCACGAAGCCCACCTGCGAAAAATACTCCTTTTCCCCGAAACCGCGCTCGAGTATGGCGTTAAACGCGCTTTTCAGACGGGAGTAGTAACCGAGCGTATCGAAAAACGCCACCTTGCCTTTGACCAGGTCAAGGCTTTTTAAGCTGAGCACCTCGGTAACCTCGTCGAAGGTGCCCAGGCCTCCCGGCAGGGCTATGAAGCCGTCGGCCAGGCGTATCATCTCGCTGCGCCTGTCCGCCATATCCTTCGTGAATATGACGCGGCTTAAACGGGGGTTTTGCCGCTCGACAAGTTCGTCTATCCGGGGTATAACGCCGATGACTTCCCCGCCCGCATCCAGGCAGCCAGAGGCGACCTGCCCCATAAGCCCGGTAAAGGAGCCGCCGTATACAAGCGTGTGCCCGCATTCGCCCAGCCACCTGCCCACGGCATACGCGTCATTTGAAAAGGCGGGATCGTTCCCGGGGCGGGATGCGCAGTAGACCGCTATGTTCATCGCTTTTCCTCCGTTGGTTTTGCTTTATTCTACCCCTTTTTTCCGATTTTGACAATAAGCGGAAACTGTGATATAATCGAATCCAAATGGAGGCAAGATGAAGAAGCTCGCGATATACATGCTCATCCTCGCGCTCATATGCGCGCTGCTGCTGGGCGCCTACGCCCTGACAGCCACGCTCAAAACGGACGCGGAGATAAAAACAGTGCCCGCCTCCTCCCGAGCGGAGGAGTTTGTGCGCCTGAAGGGTGAGAACGCCCTTAGCGACATAGGCGGGTATTATTTCGCGGACATAAGCGTAAAAGTGAAAAACCTGTCCCCGTTTTCCGCCGAGTGGATCACGCTCACGGCGGTTCTTCCCGAGGAGGATGAGGCGCTTGAGGGATCGGGCGCGCTGCCTGTGGATATAGACGGCATGGGCAGCGGCGAGCTCAGCCTGACCGTGCTCACCCGCTCACCTGAAAAGCTGCGCACCGCCTGGGTGGATTACTATATACTGGGCAGGTACCACCGGACAGAGGCCCAGCTTATCCCGGCGCAGTGAGAGCCCCTGTACTCCCCGCGGGAGACGCTGATACATCACAAAAAGCACACTCAATCCCATCACACGAAAGGAATACGCATATGAAGATCGCGGTATCGAGCTACAGCTTTTCCCAGGCCCTGAACGACGGGCGCATGACCATGATGGACGTTATCCCCACCGCGCGCAAAATGGGTTACGAGGGCGTGGAGATCGTGCGCGGGCACCAGTCCCACGAGGAGATGCTGGCGCTGGCGGGAGAGCTGGAAAAGCAGTCCCGGGACGAGGGCATCCCGATAATCGCCTACATGGTGGGGGCGGACTTCCTCAAAAACGGGCTGGACAGCCAGGTGGACACGCTTAAGCGGGAACTTGAGGTGGCGGCGCGCCTGAACACCAAGCGCATGCGCCACGATTCCACCGGCGGCAGGGACGCCGAAGGCAGGCAGTACACCGTGGAAGAGGCGCTGCCCATCGTGGCGGAAGGCTACCGCAGGGTGACCGAGTACGCCGCGGGGCTGGGCATCCACACCATGATAGAGAACCACGGCTACTTCTTCCAGAAGTCCGACAGGGTCAAAAAACTGATCAAGACCGTCGGTCACCCCAATTTCGGCTGGCTGGTGGACATGGGCAACTTCCTGTGCGCAGACGAAAAGGGCGAGGACGCCCTGAAACTCGCTGCGCCCATGGCGGTGCACGCCCACGCCAAGGATTTCCACTATAAGGCCGCGGGCGAATACGTGCCCCCTCAGGGCTGGTTTGGCACACTGGGCGGCAACCACCTGCGCGGCGCCATAATCGGCCACGGCGTGGTGAACGTGCCAAAGTGCCTTGAGCTTTTGAAGGCCGCGGGCTACGACCACTGGCTGAGCGTGGAGTTTGAGGGCATGGAGGACTGCATAAAGGCGCTGGAGTACGACATAACCAACCTTAAGGAAATGCTCGAAAAGTGCTGATACAGCCTGTCGCCCGGGCGGAAAACGCGTTTCCCACCAAGTTCGGCCTGCCCCGGCAAAGCGGGCTGTGCCCCGCCTTCAAAAGCGTTATCCGCTTTGAGAAGGCGTTTTCGGGGCCGGACTGGATACGGGGGATAGAGGAGTTTTCCCATCTGTGGCTCATCTGGGGCTTTGACGAGGCGCCCTCGAAAAGCGCCACGGTGCGTCCTCCCAAGCTGGGCCAGAACGAACGAAAAGGCGTGTTCGCGACCCGCTCCCCTTTCCGGCCGAACCCTCTGGGGATGACGCTGGTGAAGCTGGAAAGCGTGAATCCCGACGGCAGCCTCACCGTGTCCGGCGGGGACATGAAAGACGGCACGCTTATCTACGACATAAAACCGTACCTGCCCTACGCTGACACGGCCAAGGACGCTCGGGGCGGCTTCGGTGAAAAGAATAAAGCGCTGCGCCTTAATGTGGAGTTCCCGGAGGAACTCAAAACGGGCTTTTCAGAAGAGGAGCTCAGAACGCTATATGAAGCGCTCAGCCTCGACCCGCGCCCCGGCTATCAGGACGATCCCTCACGGGTGTACGGCTTCGGCTTCGCGGGGCGTGACGTGCGCTTCCGGGTGGAAAACGATACGTTATACGTTACAGAAACAGTCTGAGGTAATAATATGGGAAATCATCACAACAGCAACAAAAAACTGCTCAGCAAAAAGAAACGCCAGAAAAGGATGCTGCTGGCGCTGGTGTCCGTGGCGGTGCTGATACTTGTGATCGCGGCGGCGTTCATAATCCGCGGCGCCATGGCTCCCAAGTATGAGCTGGCGGACGAAAACCACCCCGTGGCCACCCTGACCATGGAAAACGGCAAAAAGATAGTCATCGAGCTGTACCCGGAAATGGCACCCAACACCGTGGCCAACTTTGTAGAACTGGCCAGCAGCAAGTTCTATGACGGCCTGACCTTCCACCGCGTGATAAAGGGCTTCATGATCCAGGGCGGCGACCCGGAGGGCACCGGCAGGGGCGGCCCCGGCTACGCGATAAAGGGCGAGTTCAGCCAGAACGGATTTGAGGGCAACACTCTGTCCCACACATTGGGCACTGTGTCCATGGCCAGGCAGAGCCTGCCGCTGGACTCCGCGGGCAGCCAGTTCTTTATAGTGACCAACGAAACCGAGCAGACCGCGCCCACATACCTTGACGGCGCATACGCCGCCTTCGGCAAAGTGGTGTACGGCATGGACACCGCCATGGAGATCAGCCGCACGGCTACCGATTCAAGCGACCGGCCCAAGACCGCTCAGGTGATCAAGTCCATCCGCGTGGACACCAAAGGCGTGGAATACAAGGCTGAAAAGATAGAAAAATAGGAGGACGCTATGGCCAATCCCATCGTGACGATAGAAATGGAAAACGGGGACAAGATCAAACTGGAGCTGTTCCCCGACAAAGCGCCCGAGAGCGTGGGCAACTTCGTGAGCCTGGCAAAGAGCGGCTTTTATGACGGGCTGATCTTCCACAGGGTGATCAGCGGCTTCATGATACAGGGCGGCGACCCTACCGGCACCGGCATGGGCGGCCCCGGTTACCGCATCAAGGGTGAATTCAAACAAAACGGCTTTATCAATCCCATAAAGCACATCCCCGGGGTCATCTCGATGGCGCGGAGCATGATGCCCAATTCCGCGGGCAGCCAGTTCTTCATCATGCACGCGGACGCGCCGCACCTTGACGGAGGCTACGCGGCGTTTGGGCGGGTGACGGAAGGCATGGAGGCGGTGGACAGGATCGCGTCCGTCCGGACCGACGCCGGCGACCGTCCCGTAAAGGAGCAGAAGATAAAGAAAATGACCGTTGAGGACTTCGGGGAAAGCTATCCCTTCACGAAACTGTAAGGAGGCGCAGGCATGACCAGGATACTGTTTCAGGGCGATTCCATCACCGACGCCGGCCGCGACCGCAATAACGACGAAAATCCCGGCACCGGCTACCCGTCCTTCGTTAAGGGCAGGCTGGGCGTGGACTATCCCGGCGCGTACGAAGTCATCAACCGCGCCGTGAGCGGCGACCGGGTCGTGGATGTGTACGCCCGCATAAAACGGGACATAATCAACCTGAAGCCAGACATTCTTTCCATACTTATCGGCATAAACGACGTATGGCACGAGATAGGCGGCCATAACGGCGTGGACGCGGACAAGTACTTTATGGTGTACGACCTGATCCTCAAAGAAGTCAGGGCCGCCCTCCCGGACGTGAAACTCGTGATACTGGAGCCGTTCGTGCTGGAGGCGAGCGCCACCTGCGCGACTGAGGAAGCGCCGGACAGATGGGAGTACTTTAAGACCGAATGCGCGAAGCGCGCCGTAATGGCGAAGCGCATCGCCGAAAAGCATTCCGCCGTGTTCGTACCGCTGCAGGACGCGTTTGACGCCGCGGCGAAAACGGCGCCGTCCTCCTGGTGGCTCAGGGACGGCGTGCATCCAACCAGTGTGGGCCATGAGCTCATCGCCAGGCATTGGGTAAAAGCGCTGGGGCTGTAAACAGCTGCCGGCATTCAGATGCCCGGCGTGTGCCGTACGAAACGAGCCTTCCCTTTTCAGTGGAGGCAAACAACTGCCCCTAAGAGGTAAACACTATGGACTTCAAATACCAGGCCGCTTTGCTGGCTTCCAGCGCCGCACAGACCGCGTTCGGCGCCGAGGTCGCTCCCGAGACGCTGCTGGAGTATATAGAGACGCCGCCCACTCCCGATATGGGCGATTTCGCGCTGCCCTGCTTTAAACTCTCCCGCGTGTTCAGAAAGGCTCCCGCGCTTATATCGGACAGCCTTAAGGCCGCAGTTGACAGCCCCCTGTTCTCACGGGTCGAGAGCGTGAGCGGCTATCTGAATTTTTACGTGAACCGCGCCGCCTACGCCCAAAACGTGCTTGACGCGGCGCTCGCCAAGGGCGAAAGCTACGGCAGCGACACGCTTGGCGCGGGCAAGACGGTGGTCATCGACTACTCGTCTATCAACATCGCCAAGCGCTTTCACATAGGCCACCTGTCCACCACCATGATCGGCAGCGCGCTGTACAAGATATACGCCTTTCTGGGCTACAACTGCGTGGGCGTGAACCATCTGGGGGACTGGGGCACCCAGTTCGGCAAGATGATCGCCGCCTACAAGCGCTGGGGTGACGAGCAGACCGTCAGGCAGGGCGGCGTGGACGAGATGGTGAAGCTCTACGTGCGTTTCAACACCGAAGCCAAGGACGATCCCACCCTGGAAAACGAAGGCCGCGCCTGGTTCAAAAAGATCGAGGACGGGGACGGGGAAGCCCTGAAGATATTCAGCTGGTTCAAGGAGGTCACCCTTAAGGACGCTGAACGCGTGTACGACATGCTGGGCGTCAGCTTCGATTCCTATGCCGGCGAAAGCTTCTACAACGACAAGATGCAGCCCGTGATAGATGAACTCAGGCAGAAGAACCTGCTGGTGGAGGACGCGGGCGCGCAGATAGTCAAACTGGACGAGTGGAACATGCCTCCCGCCATAATCCTGCGCAGCGACGGCGCCACGCTGTACATGACCCGTGACCTGGCGGCCATAAAGTACCGCCACGAGACCTACGATTTCGACAAAAACCTGTACGTGGTGGCCTACCAGCAGGACCTGCATTTCAGGCAGCTGTTCAAGGTATGCGAGCTGCTGGGCTGGGACTGGGCGAAGGGCTGCGAGCACGTGAATTTCGGCATGGTCTCATTTGGCGGCCAGTCGCTGTCAACCCGTGAAGGGCGCATAGTATACCTTGAGGATCTGCTGAATCAGGCCGTGGAAAAAGCCGAAGGCATAATTGCCGAAAAGAGCCCGGAACTTGAGAACCGCGGCGAGATCGCCCGGCAGATAGGCATAGGCGCGGTGATATTCTTCGCCCTGTTCAACGGCAGGATCAAGGACATAGACTTCACCTGGGACAAGGCGCTCAACTTTGACGGTGAGACGGGCCCTTACGTGATGTATACCCATGCCCGGTTGTGCAGCGTGCTCAGAAAGGCGGGCGAAGTGTCCGCCGAGCCCGACTTTGAGGCGCTGAGCGACCCGGAGAGCCAGGCGGTGCTGCGCCTGATAGACGAGTTCCCCGCCACGGTGAAACTGGCCGCCCAGAAGAACGAGCCTTCGTACATCACCCGCTTCTCCTGCGAACTCGCCAAGGCGGTGAACCGCTTCTACTACGAGCGCAGGATACTTGACGCGGACGCTTCCGCCACGGCGGCTCGCCTGCTGCTCACCCGCGCCGCCCGCCAGACTATCAAGACCGCGCTGTCGCTTATCGGCATCGCCGCGCCCGAAAAAATGTAAAGGGCGTCCCGCCCTTCGCAAAAATCGCTCCCCGAACCGGCAGAGCCGGTTCTGCTGATCGAAATCTGAGATGTTTGCCGCTCTGACAGCTAAGAGCTGACAGCTATATTCGGAGGTTATTATGGAAATATTCAAAATGCGTCCCGCGTATCGCTGGGGGGAAATGACTCCCTGGGGCGGCGACAGGCTCGCCGGCTGGCTGGGCAAGGATACGCCCGGCGACAGGGTGGGCGAAAGCCTGGAAGTGAGCGACCTTAAGGGCCTTGAAAGCGTGATACTGAACGGCGCGTACGAGGGTCAGCCCCTCTCAAAGGCGCTGGAAGACGATTACGCGGGCGTGACAGGCACCGACAAGCACCCCTTCCCGCTGCTGCTGAAGCTCCTGGACGCGAAGGACATCCTCTCCGTGCAGGTGCATCCCGGGGACGAATACGCCCTTAAGACCGACGGAAAACTCGGCAAGACCGAGGCGTGGATGATCATCTCGGCTGACGAAGGCAGCCGCATCGCGTACGGCCTCAAGCCTCTTGACAAGCCCCTTGACGAGGTCGTCGCCGAGGGCCGGATAGAGGAGTGCCTGAACTGGGTGTACCCCAAAGCGGGCGACGTGTACTACATCCCCCACGGCTGTGTGCACGCGCTGGGCGGGGGAGTGATGGTATACGAGATACAGCAGTCTTCCGACGCCACCTACCGTTTCTGGGACTGGGGGCGCGTGGGCAAGGACGGCAAGCCTCGCGAACTGCACACCCAGAAGGCGCTGGACGTGAGCCGCACGGACATCAGCCTGGGCAAGATGGAAGGCGCCACGGTGCTGCGGGAGGGCGGCAGCGTGACTTACTTTATCTCTGACGAGAACTTCTGTCTCGCGCGCCTGAACGTGTGCGGCAAGATGCCTATAAACAACAAATACATGTGCTTCGTCACGCCCCTTGAGCCCTGCGTGATGGGCTGGGACGGCGGCGAGATCGAGATAGGCGCCTTTGAGACCGCGCTGGTGCCCGCCGCCTGCGAGCATCCATACATCAAGGGCAATCTCGCCGCGCTGATGTCCACCCTGCCGGACAACGAAAGCCTCAAAGCCGAGCTAAACTACCGCGCCGGCCTAGTGGCGGGGCTGGAAGGCTGAAGCAAAAAACCGAAGCCGCTTAAAACACACAGGAGACGCAAAACGCGTCTCCTGTTTTTTCGGCATATCAGCGGACCTGCCTGAGGCAGATCAAAGCGCCTGACATTCAATGCCGGCGCCTTTAGCCGGTATTTCCTCAGATCCCCAGCTCCGCTTCCAGGGCGGCGCGGGGCTTGTAGCCGAGGGACTGCTTTACGGGCTTGCCGTCTTTGAAGAGTATCACCAGCGGTATGGACATGATGCCGAACTGCTGCGCCAGGGCGGGCTCCTCGTCCACGTTAACCTTGCACACCTTGAGCTTGCCTTCGTTGGCCTGGGCGATCTCGCTGAGCACGGGGCCCAGCATGCGGCAGGGGCCGCACCAGGTGGCCCAGAAGTCCACGATACAGGGGAGGTCGCTTTTGATTACTTCCTGCTCGAAAGAAGCGGTCGTGACTTTGATTTCCATGTTATTTCTCCTTACTCTGTATGATCGGTCGCAAAAGAAGCGTCGGCGTGAAGATCACTTCTCCTTGTAGTACAGCATGCAGTGGCAGAAGCCCTCGAACTCCGGGTCGGCGATTTGGTCGCGGAATTCCTTGCACATGCATTTGGTGTCGGGGGTCTTTTCCAGCCGGCAGGGGCAGTAGCCGTCCTTGGCCTTCAGGCCCTCTTTTACGGTCCTGACGACTTCCTCGTCGGGGTTCAGGCGTATCTTCATGGGATGTCCTCCTGTGAACAATAAAATATGTGCTGTTTTCCGCAGGCGCGCGATGGCGCCTGGGGTTTACTCTTCCGTCAGGCGGTTGAGTATCATAAGCAGGGTGTGCTTCGCGCCCACGCCCGAGGCGCCCGTGCAGCAGGGGCAGCCGTCCGTGCAGGGGCAGGCGTTGAGCAGGCGTTTGGCTTCGCGGAAGAACTCGGTGTTCATCTCGTACACGCGGTCGCTCAGGCCTATGCCGCCGGGGATCATGTCGTACAGGTACAGCGTGGGCTTTTGCGAGAAACTGTCCTTGACGTGGTAGCTCACGTTTATGTCGGTCACGGAACACATTAGGAAGGTGGGGGCGATGTGGCGCATCAGGTAGGAAAGCGCCACCATGGCGGTCTTGGTCTCCTCCTTGCCGAACTCCTCTTCCAGCCCTTCGGGCAGCGTCCACCAGCAGGCGGTGGTCTGCATTTCCAGTTCGGGAAGCGTCACGGGGCCCCAGCCCAGGTTCTCGTGGGTGTCGAAGCGGATCTTCTTGAACACGGTGACGATAGAGGACACCAGCACTTCGCCCCTGTGGCGTGTCAGCAGCGCGCTTTCGTCGCTTTCGAACTCATCGAGCACCTTTAATGACGTGGTGAGGTCGGCGTCGGTGTAATAGCCCACGTCCACCCGGCGGATGTAAGCCTTCTTGTCATCAAAGTCCAGTTCCTCCACCTGGTACTGCTGACCCTCGTGCATGTAGATGGCGTACTTGTGCAGCAGCATGGGCACGGTGAAGCGGTCCATTTCGCCCACTACCCGGTGATGCTTGGGGTCGGTGATGTCGATGATAACGAAGTTCTGGTCGGACGCGGAACGCAGGTTTATGCCCGCCTGGGGGAACTCCTCCGCCATCCAGTACCACTTTCCGGACACCTTGCGCAGTATGCTCTGGTCTTCAAGATAGGACAGCAGCTCGCCTGTTTCCTCGACGCCGCCGAACTTTTCGCCCTCCTCGAAAGGCAGCTCGTAAGAGGCGCACTTTAAGTGGTTGAGCAGTATGTACAGGTTGTCGGGATTTATGAACGCCATCTCCGGGGACTGGTCGAAGAAGAAGTCCGGGTGGCTCATTATGTACTGGTCAAGGGGGTTTGAGGAACCCACGAGTATGGTCAGGCTCTCCGCCTGCCGCCGCCCCGCGCGGCCCGCCTGCTGGCGGGTGGAGGCGATGGTGCCGGGATAGCCGCACATCACGCAGCAGTCCAGCTGGCCTATGTCTATGCCCAGTTCCAGAGCGTTGGTGGAGATCACCATGTCCACGCCGCCGCGGCGCAGCTCGGTCTCTATCTCGCGCCTTAATGTAGGCAGATAGCCGCCCCGGTAGCCTCTTACGCGCCCGGCGTTGCCTATGGGATCGCGCACCTCGTCCTTGAGATAACGGGTCAGGACCTCGACCGTCAGGCGGCTCTTGCCGAACACGATGCTCTTTACGCCGTCCTTGAGCAGGCGCGAGCAGATGCGCCGGGTCTCGGGTATGCTGCCCGCCCTTATGCCCAGCTGCTTATTGATCACGGGCGGATTGTAGAATATCACGTGGCGCCTGCCCTGCGGCGCGCCGCTTTTGTCCACCACGGCGACCTCACGCCCCGTCATGACCGCCGCCAGCTCGCCGGGGTTTTTGATCGTGGCGGAACAGCAGATAAATGTGGGGTTCGCGCCGTAGAACGCGCAGATGCGCTTTAAGCGCCTTATCACGTTGGCCAGATTGCTGCCGAACACGCCCCGGTAGGCGTGGATCTCGTCTATCACCACGTATTTCAGGTTCTCGAACAGCTTGACCCAGCGGGTGTGGTGGGGCAGTATGCCCTGGTGGAGCATGTCGGGATTGGTCACCACCACATGCCCCGCCTGGCGGATGGCCGTGCGCGCGGAGGCAGGGGTGTCGCCGTCGTAGGTGAAGGCTTTTATGTCTTCGCCCAGCGCTTCTATCATGCCGTACAGTTCCGCCACCTGGTCGCTGGAAAGCGCCTTGGTGGGGAACAGGTACAGCGCGCGGGAGGAATTGTCTTTAAGTATGGAAGACAGCACCGGCAGGTTGTAGCACAGCGTCTTGCCGGAGGCGGTAGGCGTGACCACCACAAAGTCTTTGCCCTGAAACGCCAGTTCCAGCGCCCGTGCCTGGTGGGAGTACAGCCGGGTTATGCCCCGCTGCCTGAGCACGTTGATTATCCGCTCGTCCAGCGTGTCGGGAAACGGCGCGTATGAGGCGGGGTTTTCCGGCAGCGTGCGCATGCACTCCACGTTGGCCATAAAGCCGGGATCGTTTTTCAGCTGTTCCAAAAACGCTTGTACAGTCATGGGGCAGTCCCTTTATCAGCCGCCAAAGGCGGAAAGAATGAACTCGTTGTAGTTTTCCCTTGCCTCGGGAGTAAGATCGCAGTGGCCGCGCCCGGGCACGGTGAGGTATGTGACCTGATGCCGCTTTGACAGCGCTTTGACCAGGCGGTCGGAGTGGGCGGCCTTGCTGACCGCCTTGTCTTCCTCGCAGTGGACTATAAAATAGGGGATAGACGGCATTTCATCCGCGAGGTGAAGGGGAGAAGCGCTGCGCAGCGCGTCTTCCAGAGGCATGTCATACTCGCCGAAGGCGCTCAGAAACGTCCTGGGCAGGTCGCGCCGTTCGGTGTAATGAAACGGCAGGTCGCACACGGGGCAGTTCGCCGCGCAAGCGGAAGGGGTGAGGGCGGCGTAGCGGCAGTAAACCAGCGCGCACTGGCCGCCCATGCTGCCGCCGACTGAGACCAGCGGCAAAGTATCGTCAAGCCGGTAGCGTGAATACAGGGTCCGGATGACGGCGTCGGTCAGTTTTACCGCCGCTTTGTTCATCCATGCCCAGGGATTGATGTAGGGAAACAGGTACGCGATGTTCTGCTGAGCCAGCTGTACGGCAAAATCGCTGTCGCTGTCGCGCATCGCGGTGCCGTTAAGGCCGGTAAACTCCACGACCGCGCCCCTGACCGGGCCGTTTATCAGGCGGTCGTTGGAGTAGGCGTACATGCGCAGGTCTTCATACGAAATGACCATGGCCGTCCTCCCTTTATACGATAACGCTCTCGATGCCCGCGACGGCTTCGTTTACGAGAGCCTCCACGTCCAGCTTGGCTTCCTCCTTTTCCACCCTGTCCAGCCGGGGCTTGGTCACGGGGTGGCGGGGAGTGAACACGGTGCAGCAGTCCTCATAGGGGAGTATGGAGGTCTCGTAGGTGCCTATCCTTTCGGCGATGCGGATGATCTCCAGCTTGTCCATGCCTATGAGCGGGCGGAACACGGGCATGAGCGTCACGTGCTCGGTGCACGTCATGGCTTCCAGCGTCTGGGAGGCCACCTGGCCTATGCTTTCGCCGGTCACGAGGCAGGAACAGCGTTCGTTTTCGGCGACTTTGGCGGCTATGCGCATCATGAAACGGCGCATTATCACCGTGCCCAGCCCTTCCTCGCACTTTTCGTGTATCTCCAGCTGGGGTTTGGTGAAGGGCACGATGTGCACCTTCATGCCGTACTGGTAGCCGCCTGTGAGGCGCGCCAGCGTGAGCACCTTGTCCCGGGCGAACGCGCTGGTGTAGGGCGGGGAAGCGAAGTGGATCGCCTGCAGGTGCACGCCCCGGCGCATTATCTGGTAGCCCGCCACGGGGGAATCTATGCCGCCGCTGAGCAGCAGCATGCCCCTGCCCGCGGTGCCCATTGGCAGCCCGCCCGCGCCCATTATCTCGCGGTTGCACAGGTAGGCATGGCCGCGGATCTCTATCCACATTTCTGTCTGGGGACGGTGCACGTCAACGGTGAGGGAGGGATTCGCTTCAAGTATCTTTTCTCCGGCGACTTTCGCAAGCTCCTGTGAGTCCAGGGGAAAGGACTTGTCGCTCCTTCTGCAGATGACCTTGAACGAGCCCGTCACGCCCCGCATCATCTCGGCGGCCTTGGCGAGGATCTTGTCCAGATCCTTTTCCATTTCCACCGCGGGGGACACGGAGTACACGCCGAACACGTTTTTGACCTTGTCTATCGCGGTCTCCATGTCTGAAAAATCGCTCACGTATATGCGGCCTTCGCTCAGCCACACGCGGCCTTCGCACAGCGTCTTTCTGATGTCGTCTACCAGGGTCTTAAGGAAATAGGGGCGGTTAAGGCCCTTCAGGTGGACCTCGCCGAAGCGGACCAAAAGTACGTCTCTCATTTTATGCCTTTCGGGGAAAAGAATTCTGTTTGGATCTTATTGGATGACCAGCGAACCGAGCACTTGTTCAGCCATTCCCGTCACGCCGTTGCCTATGAACAGTACGCCCACCACGGTCCTGCCTTTGCCGGTCAGGTACAGCGCCACGTCCGTGCCGGAAGTATTGCCCTTTATCACGCCGAATACCCGTCCGTCTATGAGCTCGGTTTGCGCTTCGGCGGTTATGCCGGTGGCTTTAGGCAGGACCTGGGACGCGAAAGACGGGGCGTAAACGTCGTCATAATCAAAGTCGATGGAATATACGGTCACCGCGTAGGCGTTGTTCTGGACCGAGGGGTCGGAGAACAGCACGCCGGTGCCCGTGTCCATAAGGGAAAACGTGTCGGGATAGTTGACCGAGATGATGGAATTGCTCCATGTGAGCCAGCCTTCACTGGCGCCGCCGTTCAGGAAGTCGTATTTGAGGACCACGCTCGCCATCACTTCTTCGCCTACGCCGAACGCGTCCTCGCCGATCATAACGAAGCCGACCAGGTGGGTGTCGCCCGTGAGCAGGACGCAGTCGGCCGCGTCGCCCGTGGCCTTCCACGTGCCGTAAAAGCGGTAGCCGCTCAGCCCCGCGATCCGGACGAACTCGTACTCCCCGTTCATCTCAAGGTTGGGGCCTGAATAAGTGGTCATCCAGTTCTGTATGAGCTCGCTGTCCTGCGCGGGGTCCCCGACCAGCGTGATGTAGTTCTGGAACACGCAGAAGGTGATCATGCCGCTGTTCCCGTCAGGAGCCAGGAGCACGATGTCCCCGTTGGAAGCGGTGTCCAGACTCCAGTCGCCGGGATAGGTGAAGGAGTAGTAATCGTCGGAATAAACGGAGGGTTCGGCCAGGGCGGCGCAGCCCAGAAGCGCCAGGACTATAAGCAGGGAAAGCAGTTTTTTCATGGTGCGCTCCTTTCTGTGAAACGGGAACGGATCGCTGTGCCGCCTTCCGCGGCTCGCGATGAGGCGTGGGCGAAAGGGAAGGGAAACGGTCGTTTTGCGGCTTACCTTCGCTGGTATTTGACAAGCATTTCGGCTTTTTCGCTGACTTTCAGCGCGGCGGACACGATCTCCTCCCGGGTGGTGAAGCGGCACAGGCTGAAGCGCAGGGCGCTTTGGGCGATCCTGTCTCCAAGCCCCATGGCTTTGAGCACCCGCGAGCCTTTCCTTTCCTTAGCGGAGCAGGCGCTGCCGTTGCCCACGTATATGCCGTCTTCCTCCAGGGCGTGCAGCAGTGTTTCGCTGTTCACGCCGGGGAAAGAGATATTGAGTATGTGCGCCGCCCCGTTTTCGGGGGAATTCACCCTTGCCCAGGGGGTGAGGCGGGTGATCTCGGCTTTAAGCAAGGTCTTGAGCTCAAGCATGCGCTCCCTCAGGGAGGCATCTGCGAGCAACTCGTCTATGGCGGCGCCAAACGCGATTATGCCGGGGGTATTTTCCGTGCCGCTCACAAGGCCGCTTTCCTGCCCGCCCCCGTATATAAGGGGTTTCAGGTGCACGCGCTTTGAGACCACCAGCGCCCCGGTGCCCTTCAGGGCGTGTATCTTATGGGCGGAGACCGAATACATGTCCACGCCCCTGAGGGATATTTCTTCCCTTAAAAAGCCCTGCACTCCGTCCACATGGAAAAGGCAGGAAGGATTCATCTCGTCCCTTAATCTCACTATGTCCGGGATGGGGTTGATCGCGCCGGTCTCGTTGTTGACCTGCATGACGCTTATCAGCTGCGCGCCGTCCTTGAGCGCCTGCCTGACCGCGTCCAGGCTCACGCTGCCAGACGCGCTCACGGGCAGATAGACCGCCTTCGCGCCATCAGCCTCCAGCCTTTGGGCGCAGGCGAGCACCGAGGGATGCTCCACCGCCGTGACCGCCACGAAAGCGCTTTTCCTGTCCTGGCGGACGGAGCCGAAGAAGGCAAGGTTGTTGGCGTAAGTGCCTCCGGGGGTAAAAATCACCCGGTGTTCCCGGGCGTTCAAGGCGTTTAGTATCTTTTGGCGGCACTCCTCCATGCGCCTGTGCGCCTCAAGGGCGGGATAATACAGCGCGGAGGGGTTGAACCAGTCCTCTGTGAGCGCGTGCGTGACCGCCTGTATCGCCCCGGGACTGGGGCGCGTGGTGGCGGAAGAATCCAGATATATCACGCGGTCTTCTCCCCCTGCCATACGCCGAAGTTCAGGGCGTTGCGGGTGGTGATGAGCGTTTTTATGTCGGGGCTGGGCTCGATCACGGCCAGGTGCTTCACGCCGTTTTTCACGAAGTAGAGGTAGGTCAGGTCAGCGTCACGGTTAAGGAACCAGTTGTGCTTTTTGATATCCTTGCCGCTCAGGTAGCGCTGGAAGGAAGGGTGGTTCACGCTGCCCGCGCTCTCCACCATGTCCAGCGGGATCTCCGCCAGGTACTTGCGCTTGGAGTTGTTGAGCACCTGGCTCACGTCCAGCGTGCACTTGGGGCCGATGCGGGTAAAGGAATACTCGTACTCCGTGCGCAGCGTGTCCTTTTTGAACCACAATAGCCCGGCGAAACCCACCAGCAGCAGGCCGAATATCAGGCTCACCCAGTCGAACCGGCCCGAGGTGAGGGTGTTTATGGAGCCGTACACGTTTATCAGCCCGAGCAGGCCGAATACGACTATGAATATCCAGACCAGGTAATACACGACGGTATTTAAGCCGTTATGCCGCTTTACGACGATTTGTTCCTTGTGGTCGTCCAATGCCATGATAGTATTTCTCCTTTAATCAGTGAGTATTTAACGCAAGAATCAGGATGATCGGTTACTTTTTCGGCGGGCAGCGCGGCAGCTATGGGCCCGGCTCCGCCCGCGTGGTCCATATGGGCGTGAGACGCCGTATTTGAGCATGTAATCCCGGCAGTATTCCCCCTGAGGATAGCTGCCGCAGTCTATGAAAGCGGCTTCTCCTTCGCAGATGATGAGTATGCCGTCATTCCTGCCTACGTTGAGCACATGGACCTCGAAATCAGCCCGGCCGCTCTGCGCTTCGGAGAACGCCGGCAGCGGGATCAATGCCGGAGCGAAGAAAAACTTGTTTCATATTTCTCCGCGAAAATGCATTTTTTCACTTCTGTATTATATCATCGCGGGCAGTCTGTGTCAATCTCAGGGAAATTTACACTGCCCGTCTTGAACGAAACGGCAAAGAGTGATATAATATAAAAAACATGTTTATTCTGCCCGGCGCTTAAACTTTTTTTCGGAAGGCAAAGACGTTGATAGGCTATTATAATTACACTGTTGTGCTCACATACCTGGGGCTGCTGTCCTCCCTGGGCGGCGTGGCCTCGGCCATAAACGGAAACTTTAAACTGTCCATGATATTCATGCTCGTGTGCGGTTTTGCCGACATGTTCGACGGCGTTATCGCGCGCACGGACAAAAAGCGTTCGGAGAACGCCAAGCGCTTCGGCGTGCAGATAGACTCCCTGTGCGACATGGCGTGCTTCTGCTGCCTGCCGGCGGTGTTCATGCTCTGCCTGTGCGGCTGCTGCGCGCTCAGCCTTATCGCGGGCGGCATGATAATGCTCTCGGGCGTTATACGCCTGGCGTACTTTAACGTGCAGGAGATCTGCAGGGAGCTTGAGAACGAGGGCCGCAGGGAATACTACGACGGGCTGCCCGTGACCGCGAGCGCGCTCATACTGCCCCCGGCCGCGCTGCTTGGCGCGCTGCTGGGCGCGAACTGGGTCAGCTGCGTTATCATGATAATTGCCGCGGCGCTCAATGTCACCCGCGTGCGCATCAAAAAACCCCGCGGAAAGGGCATACTGCTCATGCTCTCGATCGGCTCCGCCATCTGCGTGCTGGTGCTGGTCTTCGGCGGCAAAGTCGCCGTTTAGCGTAAATGTTCGAGGATATTTATTCTTCCGTGCCGGGCCGGGCGCTCAGCGCGCTGCTGGCTCGGCCGTTTATTTCAAAAGCGGCGGGCAAGCTGCTTGACAGCCGCCTGTCCGCGCCGTTCGTAAGACCCTTCGTCAAAAAACACGATATCGACC
Organism: Clostridiales bacterium; assembly: GCA_024684375.1. Classification (GTDB taxonomy): domain Bacteria; phylum Bacillota; class Clostridia; order Christensenellales; family Aristaeellaceae; genus RUG14130. The sequence goes on along the minus strand of JAIKWZ010000022.1, from coordinate 79,115 downwards.
TGAGCCAGGCGGAGCAGCTGAAATACAAAAGCTTCAACGCGTTTTTTACCCGCCGGCTCAAAAAAGGCGCGCGCGAGGTCTCCTCGGACGCTTCGGCGCTGGTGTCGCCCTGCGACGGGCTGCTCAGCGCGTACGACATAGGCGAAAACAGCGCCTTCCCCGTAAAGGGCAGGACGTACACCGTAAAACAGCTGCTTAAGGACGAAACGCTTGAGCAGCAGTTTGCCGGCGGCAAGTGCCTGGTGTTCCGGCTGACCCCAACCGACTACCACAGGTATATTTTCCCCTGCGAGGGCTCGGTCGTCCGCTTCGGCCGCATCCCGGGGGTGTATCACACCGTGCGCCCCAACGCGCTCAAAAATAAAGACGTGTTTTATGAGAACACCCGGGAATGGACGCTTATGGACACGCCCGTGTTCGGCCGCGTGCTTATGATGGAAGTGGGCGCGCTTCTGGTGGGCAGGATAACGAACATCGTCAAAGACGGCGCGTTCACCCGCTGGCAGGAGAAGGGATATTTCGAGTTCGGCGGCTCGACGATAGTGCTGCTGCTTCAAAAAGACGCCTGCGCGTTCACGCTCAGGCCGGACACGGACGCGGAAATCCCCGTCAGACAGGGCCAGCTGATCGGGTTCAAACAAAGGTAAAGCTTTTCCCGCCCGTTTGGCGTTTATCAAACTCAGGAACAAAGGGACGGCATGAAGAAACTTATCGATTACGTAAAAGCGATGCCCCGCTACGCAAAGGTGATGCTTTTGATCTCCTTCTCGATACAGGTGGGCAGCTATTACATCACGATGCTGTTCGCCCGGGGCGAGGCGCGGGTGCTCACCAGCGCGCTGGACGAACAGATACCCCTTATCCCCGCTTTCAGCTATATTTACCTGGCGGCGTTCCCGTTCTGGGTATGGGGCCTCGCCATGGCGTACTGCGACAGCAGAAAACTGTGCGTGCGCGTGTTCACCGCGGACGTGCTGAGCAAAGTGGTGTGCATACTGGTGTTCTGCCTGTATCCCTGCACCATGAAGCGTCCCGCGGACGCCGACATCACGGGCATGGGGGCGTGGCTGCTCAAAATAATCTACTTTTTTGACGGCGGCGAGCATCCCATGAACCTGCTGCCCTCCATGCACTGCTACCTGAGCGTGATGATGTGCATCCCCCTGTTTTCCCGCTTCGCCGAAAAGCCGGTGAAGCGGGGGATAAAAGTGTTTTTCTGCGTGTTCGCGCTGTTCATCTGCGCCTCCACCCTGTTCGTGAAACAGCACGTGCTGGTGGACGTGGCTACCGGCGTGCCGCTCGCTCCCCTGTGCTGGTGGGCGTCGCTGCTGATATGGAAGATCTGTGACGCGGGAAAAGCAAAGCAATTGCCCGAAGGAGGTAATTAAATGATAAACGTACTGATATACAACGAGTGCGTGCACGAGAAGACCGAAGAGCGCGTAAGGAACGTGTACCCCGAGGGTATTCACGGCTGCCTCAAGTCCTTCCTGGAGGGGGAGGATATCTCCGTAAAGACGGTCACCCTGGATACCGTGAACGAGATCACCGACGAGGCGCTCGAAAACACGGACGTTATCATCTGGTGGGGCCACATGGCTCACGGAAAAGTGCCCGACGAAGTCGCCCAGCGGGTGCAGGCGGCAGTGCTCAAGGGCATGGGCGCCATATTCCTCCATTCCGGCCACCACTCCAAGCCCTTCAGGCTGCTCATGGGCACTAGCTGCAACCTGTCCTGGCGCGAGGACGGCGACTTTGAGCGCGTATGGGTCGCCAAGCCCACCCATCCCATCGCCCGCGGCATAAAGCGCTACATCTTCTCCGAGCATGAGGAGACCTACGCCGAGCCCTTCGACGTGCCGGAGCCGGACGTGACCGTGTTTATCGGCGGCTTCGAGGGCGGCGAAGTGTTCAGAAGCGGGCTGTGCTACAGAAGGGGCGCGGGCAAGATCTTCTACTTCCAGCCCGGCCACGAGACCTTCCCCATCTACTACAACCCCGACGTGCAGACCGTCATACGCAACGCCGTGTACTGGGCCAAGCCCGACTGCCGGCTGGACCGCCTCGACGCGCCCTGCGTCAAGAAGCCCGGGAAAGACGGGGAATAACAGAAGAATAAAGCGCGAGCGGCCTCATTTGAGACCGCTCGTGTTTTCAGATTTCTTTTATCCCGATGCTTTTCAGGTATTTATATGTTCCGTCATAAAACTCAGGCAGACGGGTGCTGTCTTCCCAGAAGCCGCTGGGAGTTTTGTTCGCATTTCCGTACGGCACGCATATGACCATTCCACTTCTTGCCCTTGTCAGCAGAACACGGTACGCATTCAGCATATACTTGCGTTTTTCCTGTTTTGCTTCATTGTCTCCGACTTGTTCGTTCCACTGTGTCTTACCGTTAAAGCTGTAATAGTGCCATTGACCGTTTTTGTACCGCATATCTGCATCCCACAGGATACAGGTATAATCCAGTTCAAGACCCTGCACCTGAATTTCAGTCGCTGCATCTTCCAGGTAGTTTGACGATCTTATGTCAACCTTGTCCTCCAAGAACCAATGCACGGCATTTTCATCGTCGGACGGCAGTATGTGTACTGCCAAAGGTTTGAACCTTGCAGATTCTTTTGTTACCAGTATACCGGTTCGTTCCGTGCCCCTCACTTTTTCGTGAAGCCATCTGCGCGCTTTTGCCATATCCCTGGTCAAAACGATGGGATATTTATCTTTGATTTCTTCATACAGCCTGGGGGCTTCACCGTCGAAACACAGCAGTGAATGTACGAATGCGGAAAGCTTTTCGGCTCTGAACGAACGCAGGGAAACGCCAAGATGCAGGTTTTCCAGATAAGTCACCTTTGGATTATCCTTCAGAAGCTCATTTACCCTTCCTTCGGCATATTCTGCTTCAGTCAGTTTGGGGGATATGAAAATATACCAGTTCGGGAAATGCTCATTCAGGGCTTGTATCCATTCTGAAATACCTGCTTCACCTGTGTTTATTTCCTGCCCGCCGCCGACAAGGCAAACGATAGTCGCCCAGTCTTCCCTTTGGTCAAGAGACCAAATCAGAAATGCAGCTTCGGACATTGGGAAATTTGGTACTTTGAGCTTATTGCCGTATGTGCCGCCTCTTTTAAGGTATTCGGCAAGACGTTTATGCGTCCATGAACGCTGTGCTTCATCGAAAATAGCTACGTGCTCAACTTCACCGTACCCTGCGTTTTTCATTTTAACGGCTTTTTCAGGGTCGATTTCAAGGACACCGTTTTCTACGGGATTCTTTATCTTAGCCAGCATGTTATCCCGATACCGATGGATCATCTGTATCGACTTGCTCACTTCACGGCGGGCATCCGAACGGTTCTTTTTCTCGTTCCGCTCACGGCATCTTTTGAGATTGTCCTGTGCCAGTGCTTCCGTCAGCACTGCAACAAGCGGACCATTGCCCGAAAGATATACGGCTCCCTCGTCTTTGACAGGTTCGGTTTGTCCCTGATAGGTCTGCCTGATTGCCACGTCAAGCCCTACAAGAGTTTTTCCCGCACCAGGTACCCCCGTAACGAAACAAATGCTTTTTTTACCTGCCGCCTTACTGCGCTGTATGATTTTCAGTATGGTGGCTATGGTCTTATCGGTAGACACTTTATCCGCTTCGTGCCTTGTGATGTTTTCTACGGAATGATTCTCGTATAACGTCCTTGCCGCCTCGATAATTGTAGGTGTCGGGGCATACGGACTGATGATCCAGTTGGGGTCGACGGGCGATTCATAGGGAAAGCGATGCAATACTTCAGCAATTGTGTTTTGCAGGCCAGTTTCGCCAGAAATGAGGGGATTGACGACTTTGTCATCGTACACGGACATCTGAACGATTGAGGAAAAAGAACGGTAATTCGTTGGTATAAGGATAGGCACGATTATCTTATCCTGACTGAGCTTATGGAAGTTTTTCAGGTCCAGCGCATAGTCGAGTACCTGGTCTACATCTGCAGGCTGTAGTTTTGATTCACCGACCTTGAATTCAAGGCAGAAAACGATTCCCTTCAGGAGCAATACCACGTCAATGCGCTTGCCAAGGCGGGGGATGTCGTATTCAAAAATGATTTGCCCGTCCGTATACCTGTATGCGGACAGAAGCTGTTTCATAATGGCTATTTCGGATTTCCAGGCTTCCCTCGTTGTGGTAAGCGCCTCACCGTGGTATTTATCGCACAGTATGCCGAATATGTAATTATCGTCTTCGGCAAGAAAAGCTCGGAAGCTGCTGTTATACAAACAGCGGGGACTACTGCTCATAAAGGAACTCCTTTTCATGCTGGTGGTCAAGGGAATTATAGCATTATCAGCCTTAACGTTTCAAGATTTTGTAAATCTGACCATTTGCCACCGGGTCCAGATTGAAAACCGATAACAATATACATAACGCAGGCAGGATGAAACCATCCTGCCTGCGGTTTTTCTTTCCCTTCACTTCTCGCTTATCGCCGAGAAGCCTTCGCCGATGGCTTCGTGGGCGTCGGAGATGAACATGAAAGAAGCGGGATCCTCGTTTTCGACGATGCGCTTTAAGGTGGTGACTTCCTGACGGGAGACCACGCACAGCACCACGGGCTTTTCCTCCATGGTGTACGCGCCCCGGGCCTTCAGCTGGGTGACGCCGCGGCCCATTTCACTGAGCACGCGGGCGGTGATCTCCTGCCATTTGGCGGAAATGATGAAACACGCCTTGTTGCCGGAAAAGCCCATCATCACCAGGTCTATCACCCGCCCGGACACGTATATGTTGATTATTGCGTACAGCGCTTCGGTGGTGCCCACGGCAAAGCCCGCGGCCACCACTACCACGAAGTCGAACGCGAACAGGAACGTGCCCACCGTCAGGGAAGGAAAGCGGCTGTGCACCATGCGCGCGAGCATGTCCGTGCCGCCCGTGGTGGCGCCGCCCCGCAGTATGAGCCCCAGGCCGATGCCCAGCGTCACGCCGCCGAACAGCGTGCCCAGCAGCAGGTCGTCCGTCATGGGCTTAAGGGGCAGCACGTCTATCATTATGCTGAACAGCGCCGTGGCCAGCAGGCTGCGGAAGGCGAATATCCGCCCCATGTATTTGTAGCCGGTTATGAACAAAGGCACGTTCAGAACCAGCGACACCGTGCCTACGGGCAGCCCGAACAGGTAATTCAGGATGACGCCTATGCCCGTCACGCCGCCGGGGGCGATGTTGTTGGGCGTCATGAAAAGGGGATACGCCGCGCCGCCGATCAGGCAGCCCAGCAGTATCTGCGCGTACGCGTATATAAGATCCTTGCGCTTTAACGTTTCCATCAGTTTCTCCGTTCCGAAATGCAGGCATAAATTGTACAGCGCAAAAAAAGATTTGTCAAATGGGGGAGAGAAATAAGGGGGAGGATGCGCGCCTCGCCCGCGCTCACGCGGCGCGGAGAAGGGGCCGCGCGGGTAAAATTCCCTTGACCATCTCTTTACAAAAACTCCGCAAAGTGGTATAATCCGTTCATCCCCGCGAGGCGGGAAAATCTATTTGGAGGTCTTCATAAATGAAGAAACTTCTCAGCATCGTTCTGGCGCTGGTCATGCTGGTCAGCGTATTCGCTTTTGCTGAAGGCGAAAAGGACTATTCGGGCTACACCATCCGCATCTATTCCAACTCCAACTCCGGCGAGCGCGTGCCGTGGCTGGTAGAGCAGGCGAAAGCCGCCGGCTTCACCATCTCCATCGACGGCAACGACGTCATTTCCGGCGATACCCAGGCCATCCAGAAGGCCAACGAGAACAAGGACGGCGACATCCTGTTCGGCCTTAACGAGACCCGCTGGGGCCAGCTGCTCAAGGGCCAGTACGAGAACCTTTCCATCATCGACTGGACTCCTTCCTGGGCGGAAGACGTCGGCGACTTCAAGTACGAAGGCAAAGCCTACGGCCTGGTCATCCAGAACGTGCTCATGCTCTACAGGAACGACGAATTCGGCACCAAGGGCGAAGCGCTCCACTTCCAGCACTGGGCTGACATCGTGAACGCGGGCTACACCTGGTACCGCCAGGGCAAGGTCGGCGGCACCACCAACGCCAACATCAACAACTCCATGCTCTACGCCTTCACCGATCCTGCCAGCCCCGCCGGCGGCATCTCCATCGAAGGCTGGAAGACCCTGTGGGCGTACTGCGCGGGCGGCATCTTCACCGGTGACAGCTACGGCTTTGATCCCCTGAACAGGGGCGACGTGCAGATCGGCACCTTCTATTCCTCCTCCCTGTCCGGCAAGATCGACGCCGCCGACATCGACAGCGAGCATCCTCTGAAGGGCTACCTTGAGCCTGAAATCTGGAACTTGGTCGAGATCGACGACGGCACCTACTACATCGCCGAGTACATCGGCATACTGGACCGCGAAGGCAGGACCGCGGAAGAGACCGAAGCCGTGAAGGCGTTCGCCGAGTGGTTCGGCTCCGCCGAAGTGCAGGCTGCCTGGGCTGACGAGTTCAACTCCTATCCCTGCAACAAAGTGGCTGCCAGAGAGAGCTACGGCGACGTGGTTCCCGCCATCTACCAGATCAAGAACTTCTCCCTCAACATCGTGGAAGGCACCGACATGACCTACGCCGAGTACGTGGGCGCGCATTCCGCCGAGTGGACCAACATCATGACCAACCTGGGCTTCTACTGGAAGGATCAGAACGCTCCCGCCGAGCCCGATTGGGACAACCTCGACTGGGCGACCCTGACTCAGGCAAAATAATCCCAAATGACGGCGGGGGAAGTATTTCCCCCGCCTTTGCGCGTATTTGCGCGGAAAGTTCACGAAGTTCCGCGCGGCGTTCACGGGAAGAAAAACCGCCAGGTTTTTCTTCCCGTGAACACAAAAAACCCAGACAGAAGGAGTCTTTTTTATGATCGAGCTAAGGGACATATATGTGCGGTTCGGTTCGTTTGAGGCGCTGCACGGCATAAACGTGGACGTGAAGGAAGGCGAGTTCTTTACCTTCCTGGGCCCCAGCGGCTGCGGCAAGACCACAACGCTGCGCACGATAACGGGCTTTATACAGCCCTCCGCCGGCAACGTGTTCGTAAACAACATCGACATCACCAACGTTCCCATCGAGAAGCGCAACATAGGCATAGTGTTCCAGTCCTACGCGCTGTTCCCCTCCATGACGGTGTACAACAACATCGCTTTCGGCCTGAAGCTCAAAAAGATACCTTCCGGCAAGACCGACAGAAAGGGCGAGGACATCCAGCGCCACTACACGGGCAGGGAAGTTGACGCCAAGGTGCGCGAGATCGCCAAAAGAGTGGACCTGACGGACGACCAGCTGGGCAAAGCGGTAAGCCAGCTTTCCGGCGGCCAGCAGCAGAGGGTGGCCATCGCCCGCGCGCTGGTGACGGATCCCGCCATAATCTGCATGGACGAGCCCCTTTCCAACCTTGACGCGAAATTAAGGGTGCAGTTAAGGAACGAGCTCAAGGCCATGCAGAAGAAATTTGGCATCACCACCATCTACGTCACCCACGATCAGGAGGAGGCGCTGACCCTGTCCGACCGCATCGCCGTGTTCAACAAAGGCTATATAGAGCAGATAGGCACCCCCAACGAGATCTACAACCATTCCGCCACCGAGTTCGTGTGCAACTTTATCGGCGACATCAATCCCCTTACCGGCGACATCGCCGCCAAGCTCAGGCTGGGGGAGGGCATGAACCACTTTATCCGCCTGGAGCGCTTAAGGGTGAACTCGCCGGAGGAGAGCGCGATGAAGCTGGAAGGCGTTATCGAGAGCGTGGAATACTACGGCCTCTACCTCAAGTATTTCATAGACGTGAACGGCCAGAGGCTGAAGGCGGTCGAGAAAAACGACGGCATAGCCATCTACGAGCCCGGGCAGCAGGTGACCCTGTCCATGCATCCCCGGGATATCATGAGCTATCCCGCGCAGGCGTAAAGGAGGAAGATCATGCAAGGCTACAAGCTGGGCGAGGAGGCCTCCGGCGCCGAGAAATTCGGAGCGACACTTGTAAAAGTGTTCTGCGTGGCGTTCTTCGTGGTGCTGTTTCTGTGCTTTATGGTGATACCCTGCATAAACACCATATCGCAGATATTCACCGCCGACAAAAGTGACCCCTGGGCGGTGGTCAAGTTTTTCCTGGCGGGCAATATGCCCAAATACGTACTCAATTCCCTGCTGTTGGCAGTGTGCCTGACGATCACAGTGAACGTGGTGGGCATAAGTATAGTGCTGCTCACGGAGTACTTTGACATCAAGGGCGCGAAGATACTGCGCCTGGGCTACATGACCACGCTGATCTATTCGGGCGTCGCGCTGGTCACGGGCTACCTGTTTTTGTATGACCACAACGGCATGCTGACCACCTGGCTGGCCAAGGCTTTCCCGGGAATGAACAAACGCTGGTTCTCAGGTTTCGGCGCGGTGCTGTTCACGATGACATTCGCCTGCACCTCCAACCACGCGCTATTTCTGAGGAACGCGTTAAGGAGCATAGACTACAACACCGTCGAGGCGGCCAGGAACCTGGGCGCCAAGCCCTTTAAGGTGCTGTTCAGGGTAGTGTTCCCGACGCTGCTGCCCACGCTGTTCTCCCTTACGGTAATGACGTTCATAACCGGCCTGTGCGCCATGAGCGCGCCGACGCTTTTGGGTTACGACTCCATCAATCCGGAGATCGTGCGCCTGGCGGGCTCGTCGGTAGCGGATGAGGCGTTCCCCCAGGCAAGAGCCGCGCTTCTGAGCGTGATACTGGCCATGTTCACGATAATGCTGCTTACTGTGCTGTCTTCGTATGAGCGCAAGGGGCACTATCTGAGCGTGAGCAAGACCAAGGCCAAGCTGCAGAAACAGAAGATAAGCAACCCCGTGGCCAACGTGTTCGCTCACATTTACGCCTACGTGCTGTTCGTGATATACATGATCCCGGTGGTCATGATAGTCGTGTTCTCCTTCCAGAATTACCCCGCCATCCGTTCCAAGGCGCTGAACATGAGCGAGTGGACGCTGATAAACTACTTCGGCAAGCAGGACTACTCCTACCTGACCTCCGCTGGCAAGTACCGTACCAGGGTGGGCTCCATAAGCGGCGTGTTCTCAAACGCGGACACTCTGGGCGGCATAAGGCTGAGCTTTATTCTCAGCGCCATCGCCGCCGCGCTGGCGTGCGTGATAGTGGTGGTGGTGGTCAACTACATTTTCAAGCACAAGGGCAAGAAGCGCTCCGTTTTCCTGGAGTACTGCATGCTGCTGCCCTGGCTGCTGCCCACAGTGCTCATCTGCTACAGCTACCGCACTTTCTACAACAGCTCCAACTGGTTCTCGATCGGCGTGGCGGGCAACACGCTGCTGGACGTGAACTTCAACCTGTACTATAAGGAGAACGTGCGCTTTCTGATAATCATGGCGTACACGGTGGTCAAGCTGCCGTTCGCTATACGCATGATAAAGGCGGCGTTCTACGCGATAGACACGGAGCTGGAGGACGCGGCGCGGAACTTGGGCGCGAGCCCATTGGTGACCTTCCTTAAGGTCAAGCTGCCTATCGTGCTGCCGAGCGTGCTCGCGGTTTTCGCGCTCAACTTCAACGCCCTGTTCACAGAGTATGACATGAGCGCGACCTTCGCTTCCTCCTACGGGCGCAGCTACGCCATGGTCATACAGAACATGACCTTCGAGGAAGGCCGCGAAGGCTACAACATAAACGCTTCCGGCCGCAGGAACGCCTCCACCGTGTTCATAATGCTGGTGAGCGGGCTTATACTGTACCTGGTGTACGGCGTGGGCGCGAGAGACCTTGGAGACCGCCTGGCCATCAGGGAAAAGCGCCGCGCGCGCCTGAACAAGCTGCTCAAACCGTTTAAGGGCAAGAAAAAAACCGAAAAACAGGCGGCGTAAAGCAAAGGAATTCGCCCGGAGCGGAGATCGCTCCGGGCGGTTTTTGTGTATCCGGGCGAAAAAAGCGCGAAAAAGCCGCAAAAAAGATGATAATCCCCTTTAAAAGTTAACGCAAAAGGAGTAAAATATTGACCAAAGCGTCAAGCGAGGTTTTTTGAACATGAAAACATATACGGTAAAAGAGCTGTACGCGATTTCTCCCGCCGAAAAACTGCCTGCCCGAGTACAGGGCTGGGTGCGCACCTGCCGCCAGAGCAAGAATGTTGCGTTCATAGAGCTTAACGACGGCAGCTTTTTTACTTCCCTGCAGATCGTGGTGGAAGCTGATAAACTGGATTCTTACGCTGACATCATGCGCCGCGTCACCGTGGGCGCGAGTCTGGAGTGCTCGGGCGAGATCATCCCCACCCCGGAAAACAAGCAGCCCTTCGAGCTGAACGCGGACGCATTGACCGTGCTGGGGGACAGTCCCGCGGATTACCCCCTGCAGAAAAAGTTCCACTCCGTGGAATACCTGCGCACCATCGCGCACCTGCGGCCCAGGGCGAACCTGTTCCAGGCCGTGTTCCGCATAAGGAGCGTGGCGGCGCAGGCGATACATCGTTTCTTCCATGACAAGGGCTTCGTGTACGTGCATACTCCGCTGATCACCGGTTCCGACGCGGAAGGCGCTGGCGCGATGTTCCGCGTGACCACCCTTGACGCGGGCGACCCGCCCCGTCTCCCCGACGGCGGAGTGGACTTCGACAAGGACTTTTTCGGCAAGCCCGTATCCCTGACCGTGTCCGGCCAGCTCAACGGCGAAGTGTTCGCCACGGCTTTCGGCTCCATATACACCTTCGGTCCCACCTTCCGCGCGGAGGAGAGCTACACCGCCCGCCACGCCGCGGAGTTCTGGATGATCGAGCCGGAAATGGCGTTCTGCGACCTTAACGGGGACATGGACGTTGAGGAGGAGATGGTCAAATACATCATTTCCGCCGTACTGACCGAGTGCCCCAGAGAAATGGCATTCCTGAACGAAAGGGTCGACAAGGGTCTGATCGAGCGCCTGACGCTGGTCAAGGACTCCGATTTTGCCAGAGTCACATACACCGAGGCCATAAGGCTGCTGGAGGAAAGCGGCAAGGAATTCGAGTACAAGCCCTTCTGGGGCTGCGATATGCAGACAGAGCACGAAAGATACCTGACCGAGCAGGTGTTCAAAAAGCCCGTGTTCGTGACGGATTATCCCAAGGAGATCAAATCTTTCTACATGCGCAGGAACCCCGACGGCAAGACCGTGGCGGCGGCGGACCTGCTGGTGCCCGGCATAGGCGAACTGTGCGGCGGAAGCCAGAGGGAAGAGCGTATGGATGTGCTCTCGGGCATCATCAACGACCTGGGTATGAAGCCGGAGGACTACTGGTGGTACCTGGAGCTCAGAAAGTACGGCAGCGTGGTGCATTCGGGCTTCGGCATGGGCTTCGAGCGCATGATCATGTACCTGACGGGCGTAGCCAACATAAGAGACGTGCTGCCCTTCCCCAGGACGACCCGAAGCTGCGAGTTCTAAAGAGTTAAAGAGTTCTAAAAATATAGGAATGAATGTTCCTATATTTTTTGAGTTGTGAGGTGCATCAATTGTGAAACAAATCGGGAAGATTTTTTTACGCATCATTCAAATAATATTAGCTCTAGTTATAATTGTTGTATTTATCAATTATTTATTTATTCAGTTTGATGTTGTGAAGAATTACTTTACGATAGATTTTTATGATGCTCCCAAAGAAAATCATTTATATTATATGAAAAACAAAGATGATTATTTGTTGATGACTTTGACACCAGAAAAGCTAATCGTATTTGATTATATACATACTGATGAGCGAGCAGAAGGCATGACACGTTCTGTTTACGATGTTACAGGAAGTATATATGGAACGCATATTTTCAAGAACTATTATCTGTTGGGTGATAGCCTTTTTTCTATTAGTAGAACACAATATAACACAAAACCGCTTAAAGCAGATTTAGTTATTAAAGACTATTTTCAATATAATTATCTTGGAGAGCCTGAAGAAGTTGGAAATACAATACATACCTTACTATACATTTCGGATGATTATTATATAAATAGCAATTATACTTTTTATCGTGTAAATTTCAAAGAGTTACCTTCCAATGTGCAAAGAATTATTTCAACAATAGAATCAGAATGGGATTATAATATTCTTACAGAAAGAAAAACAGATAGAAATGTCTCTGACAGTGTTGTTCAAGAGACAAACTATTCAGATAAAAATACAGAACTATTATATAACATTCCTGATGGATGGCATTATGATAATACAGAAATAAATAATGCATGGTACACAACAGTATTATGTATGAATAATAATTATACAAAGAAAATTTTAATTTCTAAAGCTGATTGTTGGGGAAGCTTATCCGCAAATGAAAGAATGAGAAATAGAAAGAGTGAAATCAATAATTCTTATTTTTTGAGATCTAGTTTAAAAAATGAGTTAGAAAACGAGCTGGGAACGACCATTTCTGGCAGTAAAACAAAGAAATATAACAATAAAGAATATATATCTGCGGAAATCTATAATTTAAATAATCAGAAGATCGACTTGATGTGCTTTATTAGAGTTGAAAATGCGAATATCTATTTATTCATAACAAATATGACCGATAATGATACTAATTATATCGACCTTGAGTCTATATTGAAAAGTGTAGTATATCCTTCATAGATGAAACGAATATAATAAACAGAATTATAGTAGAAAAAAGGTCAAAATAACACAATAATGCTTTTTTTAAGTTCTCTGTCATGATAATATATCATAAAAATATAAAATGGATTATAATGCCTTTTCCCAAAGTCTTGTTATGTCGCAAACGGGGTATACAGTTAAGGTATATCGATAGTGGTATAAGGAACGGATATTTACAAGGAGCGTACGGCAGATACGGATGAACACGTCATTTAAGCGTTTTTGTGCCGCGTTCGCGGTCCTGGCGCTGCTTGCGGGCGGGTTTACATATTCGCCGCTTGAGCGGGAGGCCGCGGCCGCGGCCAAGGAGTTTACGCTCTACATAGGCAACGCGGACACTACGGACCGGAACAGCCTTAATAAAATGCCCGCCCAGCTCATAAGCGCCTCCAGGACCGGCACCGGCCTTTTACATTTTTTCATTCCCGCCGACTGGGATGCGGCGCGGCTGAGGATATTTATAGACGGGCGCGACTCCCTGATAATCGAGAACAAAACGTACGAAAACGGCGCCCAGCTGTCCCTGCCTCTGGATAAGAAGCTTACGCTGCGCGTAGATAAGGGCGGCACCAGGTATACTCTGACCGTTCTCAAGATAAGTGCGCTGCCGAACCTTTTTATCGAGACCGAAAGCGGCAGCACCGAGTACATCGACAAGAGCAAGCAAAACAAGGAAGCCGCCGTCATGCTTATGGTGGATCCGGACGGCCGGGTGGAATATGACGGCAAGCTCAAATACATACGCATACGCGGCAATTCCACGGCCGCTTACAATAAGAAGCCGTACCAGATAAAGCTCGAAAAAAAGACGTCGCTGTGCGGCATGGAAGCGGACAAAACGTGGATACTGCTGGCAAACTACGTGGACAAATCCCAGCTGCGCAACACCGTGGCGCTTGCTATGGCGCGTTACAGCGGGGCATATTCATATGTGCCCGATTCGCAGTTCGTTGGCGTATACGTTAACCACGAATACAAAGGGCTGTATCTGTTGACCGAAAAGGCGGAGATCGGTACGAACCGGCTCAACATCACTGACCTTGAGGACGAACTGGAAAAATTGAACCCGAACATTGACCTGGCCGACACGCCCGGCAAGAGCGAGAAGGGCACTCAGCGCGACGCCCGTAAGTACCATGTGATCCCAAACGAGCCTGAGGACGTTACGGGCGGTTACCTGGTCACGGGCAACCGTGAGGCGCGTTACGAGGGAGAGGAGAGCGGGTTTGTGACTTCCCGCAGGTATTACTTCACCCTGCAGCAGCCCAAATACGCCACAAAAAACGAGATCGACTACATTTCAACGCTGTTCCAGTCCATAGAGGACGCGCTGTTTTCTTCCGACGGAAAAGATCCAATTACGGGCAAACACTACACCGAGCTGGTGGATCTGAATTCATACGTCCACAGGTACCTGCAGCTTGAGATCACCGACGACTTCGATATACAAATGATTTATCTTTACAAGGATAAAGACAGTGTCGACAGCAAGGTGTACTTCGGTCCCGTATGGGATCAGGACTATATACTGGGCGTAAGAAGCACCCGCTCAAGCCCCAGGCTGCTGCGCCTTCCCGACAGCAAGACGGATACCTGGTACTGGCTTACCATCGGCATGAAGCACAGCGACTTCAAAAAGGCGGCAAAACAGGCGTACACGACTATTTACACCAAAGCGCTGGACATTTTGCTGGGAAACGCCAAAGACAGTCAGGGGCGGATCAGGTCCATAGATCAGTACGCTTCCCAGATCAGCGACTCAGGCAGGGCGGATCTGATAATCTATCCGGTAGCCCAAAGAGACCGGGTCGGAAAAATGCACGATACGGGCTCGAGCTTCAACGATAACGTCAATTATCTCAAAAACTACGTAAAACAGCGCAAGGTCGCGCTGGACAAGGCGTACCTGCTTAAGTGAGGCTTAGCAAGCCCTCAGGGCATGTATAAAGCAACGAACCGCGTAAAAAAGAACCCCGTCAACACCAAATTGGGAAAGGAACCGGTCAAATGAAGCAAAGCAACGGAACAATCAAGCGAATGCTCGCGTTTTTGGGCGTGATCGCGCTGCTTTTGGGCATGCTCCCGTACACACCGCTTGAGATGCAGGCCGAGGCTGAGACTGCCAAGGCGTTTTCGGTTTACGTGGGTCAGGTAAGCGAAACGGATAAAGACAGCCTGGCGAACAAGTCGATCAAACTAATAAAAGCGTCCAAGGTCAGCTCGTCGGATCTGTACTTCTTTCTTCCCAAAAACTGGAACGCGTCCAAACTGAGGATATTCGTGGACGGACGGGATTCTGTCATAATCAACGGCAAGACATATAAAAACGGTGCCGATATATCCCTTACTCTGGACAAGAAGCTCAACTTCTATCCCGGAAAAGGGGAACGCAAATACTCCCTGACGGTGAAGCAGCTGAGCTCGCTGCCTTCCATATTCATCAACACCAAGAGCGGCAGCACGAGTTTTATCGACAAAAGCAAGGAAAACAAAGAAGCCGGCGTCATGTACATGGTGAACGCGAATGGAAAGGCGGAATACAACGGCCAGCTCAAATATATCCGCATACGCGGCAATTCCACAGCGGCTTACGACAAAAAACCGTACCAGATAAAGCTGGACAAAAAGGCGTCACTGTGCGGAATGACAGCGGACAAGACATGGATACTGCTGGCCAACTACATAGACAAAACGCAAATACACAATACCATGGCGCTGGCGCTGGCACGTTACAGCGGGGCATACTCCTATGTGCCGGGGACTCAGGCCGTGGACGTTTTTGTGAACAATGAATACAAGGGGCTGTACCTGCTGACGGAAAAGGCTGAGATCGGTAAAAACAGGCTCAACATCACCAATCAGGAAGAAAAGCTGGAAAAGCTGAACCCGAACATCGACCTGGCCAAAACGGAAGCGGTCTCGGTGGGCGGAACAGAGCCCGGGGCAAAGAAGTACCATATCATACCCATCGTGCCGGATGACATAACGGGCGGCTATCTGATCCAAGCCAACCATCCCTCGCGTTTCCTGAGCGAGGAGAGCGGCTTTGTAACCTCCCGGGGATATTGCTTTACCCTGCAGGAGCCCAAATACGCCAGCAAGGCCCAGATCGACTATATTTCCTCGCTGTTCCAGTCCATAGAGGACGCGCTGTTTTCTTCCGACGGCAGGGATCCCAAGACAGGCAAGCACTACACCGAGCTGGTGGACCTGAATTCCTTCGTGCACAGGTACCTTCAGGCGGAGACAACCAATGATTTTGATGACAAATTGTTTTACATGTACAAAGACTCGGACAAAGTGGACGGCAAAGTATATTTCAGCCCCGTATGGGACCAGGACAACGTGTGGGGCGTCAGGGAATCAGACTCAAGGTCCGCGCGGCTGCTCATGCCCGACAGCAATACCAAAACCTGGACCTGGCTGACACGGGGCATGAAGCACGATGACTTTGTAAAGGCGGCCAAATCGGCCTACTCCAAAACCTATTCCAAGGCGATGAACATCTTTATCGGGAATGAAAAGGACAGCAAAGGCATACTTAAGTCCATTGACCAGTACGCCAACCAGGTGCGCGCATCTGCCCTGGCCGATTTCATCCTTTATCCGATAGTAAAAAGGAACGATGCGATAGCGGCATTGAACTACAAAACAGGCAAGACATTCACAGAAAACATCACGTTTTTGAAAAGCTACATAAAAAACCGCAGGTACGCGCTGGATAAGGTTTACAAAAAGAAATAAGCTCGTGCCCTGCCACGGGCTCGGGCCGGAATGCCGCCCGGCATGAATGCAGTTTCTCCCCCTCCTTCCCGGGGGCGGAATATAACGGACAGTTCGAGGTCCATCCTGTCCTTAAACAAAACCAGGAAAAGGAGATGGGCCTGCCGTGAGCAGGCCCGTATTTTGAACCATGAAGAAAGAGTTTTCGGTTTCTTACATTACCCGCGGCGCCGCGATCGCGGCGATCTACGTGATCCTGACTTACATAACCCATCTGATGGGACTGGACAAATACGCGATACAGTTAAGACTGTCGGAAGCGCTGTGCGTACTGCCCCTGTTCATGCCGGAAGCGATACCCGGCCTGTTCATAGGCTGTCTGATCGCCAACCTGATCGGCGGCGGCGTGATCTGGGACGTTATTTTCGGCTCACTGACTACTCTTGCGGCGGCGTATCTCACCTACAAAGTGGGTTACAATAAGCCCAAGGTGAAGACTTCACGCTACTGGCTGGCCGTAAGCTTCCCGGTTATACTCAATGCGCTCATCGTGGGCACGGTGGTATGGGCGTGCTACGGTTTCAGCGGCTTTGGCGCGGAAGAAGCGCACGGCTTAGGTTACCTGCCCCTGACCATGCTCACAGTGGGCATCGGCGAGGCGTTATCGGTGTTCCTGGTCGGCACGATACTCTATCAGGCGGTGTACCGCCTGCCCGACGAGCTGCTGACCAAATAAAAGCATTACCGCAGCCGATTGGGAGGGAGGCTGCGGTAACTTTATTAGCTTTCGCTAACGGCGACATAATAGCATACAACTGTGCATTTGTCAACAGTGCACACAGCTTTTGTGCGTCAGATCTTGCTAACGGGACCTGACGCGGTTTTTTACTGCTTTATGAACTTTTCACCGTCCGTCACTTTCACGTACGGGAATCCATCGGAATTCGAGCCTGAGTAGGAGAGCGTTCCGTCGTGCAGGCCAAACGTGAAACGGAGGTCGAAGCCCGCTTGCTTGTCCTCGTACATATACACAGCGCCGTAGTATGTCTCCCAGGTGCCGCTTCCCATGTAGCTGCTCAGGGGGCCTTCGTAAAAGGTGTAGGTGCCATCCGCGTTGAGGGTGATGGTAAAGTCTCCCCCGAAGCCCTCTTTTTCGTATTTGTACGTGCCCGCGATAAGCGCCATCTCTTCCCGAGTAAAAAGCTCTTCGATCACGTTTACTGCGGAATGGTAGCCATCGGGGAAATTGTTTTCCCCGGAGGCGTACACCCTTTTTCCGTTCGCGTATTCTAATTCAAGGCTAAAGCCTTCGCCGTCCAGCACATAGGGATTGCTGCCGCGAAAACCGTTCCAGGTTTCCAGCTTGTGATCGGATATGATATCATCAAGTTCGGAGATGAACGCGGCATCAAGCTCGCGCAGCGGCGTCTCGTCATCCATAAGATAATACTTGCCTTCGCGGAACGCGACTTCACGGGAAACAGGCACCATATATCCACCCCTGCGGAAAAAGAAAGCCGTAAGCACATGGTTGCCCGCGAGCTTCTCGCACAGCGCCTCGAATTCCAGCCGTTTTTCGTAAGAGGCGAAGCTGAACTGCTGATTCTTGCCCTCGTCTCCCGTCCAGTACAGGTACATGAAGGGGCCGGAGTCTCCGTCCTCAGGTTTTTCCTCGCGGGCCTTCACCTTGCCGCCCGCGACGCAGTCTATGAACCTGCTCCATTCCTCGTCCGTCAACTCCAGCGTGCCGGATAACACTGTGTTTTCTTCCGTCTGGGGCCAGGAATCTCCCTGGCGTGACTCGTGGAAGAACCACTTTTTTCCGTCCTCAGCCCAGAAACGGTAGCGCTGGTAATGCGGGGGATATGTGGAAGCGTCCACGGTGTAGTAAAAGTCGGTTATGTCGGCGGCGCTCACATCCGTACCAACGACGAGCCCCGCTTCTGCGATGGGGCTTGTGCCCAAAAGCAGGGCCAGCAGGGCGGCAAAAAAGCTTTTCATCATTCTCACACTCCCATCTTTTTAAGTATGCCTTCCACCGTTACGCCGGGGTGGGTCAGGTACAGGCGGGCAATCTTCTCTGCCAGGACGGCATCGATGCCATGCTTCTGCGCGATCTGCTCCACGCTGCGTCCTTTCGCGGTCTCCTTGACTACCGTCTCGACCAGGCTTGCGAGGTCGGCTTCGGTTTGAGGAGGGGTCGGTTCTTTGACGCTGCCTATGTCGATTTTGTTTGCGTGCAAGCCGTTTTCGTCAAGCGTGAGCAGCGCCATGGTGATTGGCTGGTAAAACCTGCGCGGGCCGCAGCTGCCGGGATTGAGCAGCAGCGTCTGCCTGCCGCCCCCCGTGTCCTCCCATTCGCAGTAATACGTATGTGAATGGCCGAACACTACCAGGTCGTAGGGGGTCAGGTCCCGGGGCAGGTCCCGCTTCTTGTGGGTCATCAGGACTTTAAGGCCGCCAAGCTCAAACTCCAGCGTAAGCGGAAGGCCGTCAGCCCACTCCCGGTCGTTGTTGCCCCTGACTGCCCTGACCGGGGCGATGTTCCTGAGGCTGTCGAGTATCACGGGGCTGCTTATATCCCCCGCGTGGAGGATGAGCTCACAGCCCTTGAGCTGTTCCAGCACCTGTGGACGCATCAGGTCATGGGTGTCGGATATAACGCCGATCTTCATTTTATCACCTTTCGTCTGTCACAAAATGCTTTACCGTGGGTCCGGGATGGGCAAGTTCCGTCCTGAAAAACGCCGGATAGATGACGGTCGCCTCGTCGGGGGAGACCCATTTCAGGAATTCTTCCCGGCCGTCTTCGGTATGGGAGGAGCATACGGGCTCGAAATCCTCGGGCACTTTCATGTAGAAAAAGAAGGATACCTCGTATATCAGCTTGCCCGGGTATTTCGGGGAGTCGGTGTAAAAATAGTTTTCGTGCACGAAGCCCAGGCGCTCCGCTTCCATACATACGCCCGTTTCCTCGAAGACTTCCCGCTTTACGGCCTCTTTGGCGGTCTCGCCGAATTTGAGGCGTCCGCCCACAGAGTACAGGTAATTGTTTCTGTCGTTGCCAACCATCAGGAACTTGCCGTTTTTGAGGATGATTGCCCCGACACGTATGTTTATGAGGCCGCTGCCGCAGGGGACGGTCATGTCCGGATCCATTTATCTCTCCTGTAATGATGTTTGTCCGCGGTGTTCAAGTATAGGCGGATCGCTGGGTCTATCCGAAAATCTGGCCCGGCAGTTTGAGTTTCTGTTTGGGAGGGAAGCGTTTGTCAAATTCCTCCACTTCAGCATCATCCACGTAGTAAGCCCGGGGCGTCTGGTATACGCCCGTGACGCCGCTTAAGTAACCCGGTCTCAGCTCCCTGCACAGGAAGAATGAGTCGTCCGCGCCTTCGGGCAGGTCGTGGTAGCGGATGGAGAACTCGCGCGCGTAGGTAAAGCCGCTTTTGCCGTAAAACAGTATATTGCCCTCGAACAGCACCGCGCCGAAGCCCATTTGGGCGGCCTTTTCAAGGGAATAGTCCAGCAGCCGCTTGCCGTAGCCCTTGCGTTTGAGCTCAGGCGTGATGCAGATGGGGCCCATGGTGAGCACGGGCACGTCTTTGCCGTCGTCCGCGTTTATTACAGTGCGCATGAACATGTTCTGGCCGATGAGCGTCCCGTCCTGTTCCATAACGAAGTCAAGTTCGGGCACGAAGGCGGGGTCATCCCGGAGCACGTGCATAACGTAGTGCTCAGAGCAGCCCGGGCGGTACACGTTCCAGAAAGACTCTCTTATCAGATTTTCGACCGCGGCGTAGTCAGCGGGCATTTCGGGACGGATGATACAGTTTGTACTCATTGTCTATTCTCCGATTTCGGTTTTTGAGCAGACCCGCGTTATTGTACCATATTTGGGCCATCGGAATCAATCCCGCCTGTAAGACAGGGGCGGCAGGCGGGGCATAAAAAAGCCGGCAGCCAAACGCTGCCGGCGGTTTGAGCGTATATCATTTTTTTCTCTTTACCGGCACCCAGACGGCACTGTGGTAATCGGGGTCGGTCATTTCTCCGTTTACGCAATCGTACCACTCCACGTTGGCGTTGCCGCGCAGCTCAAAATCCGGGTTGCCGGGCAGCCATTCGCGGAAGATGCGCGTGTTCACGCTCTGGATCGTGCGGGGGTTTGGCCCCACGCAGTCGAATACTGCCCATTCACCGCGGGGGAATTCATAGAGCACCATGCCTTCGGGCATCGGTCCGCCGGTGTATTTGCCCGCAATGAGATAGCGGAAGCGCTCTCCTTCCAGGTCGTCTATGCATACGCCGTACTCGCCTATGCAGTTGTCCACCAGCGCCTGCTCGTATGGGTTGGCGGGAGGATTGCCCGCGTACACGCTGTTGGCGTACTTTTCGCAGATCTCGTCCCAGAATTTGGGGATCTCTTCGTAAGAATTCTCGTAGGAAAACACTTTCTGAAAACCTATGAGCTTAAACGGGAACATGGGCGTTATCCTGTAGTCCATCTGACTGCCTCCCTGTATGGTGATATTGATCGTCAGGGGAAGAAAAGCGACGATCGGGCTGCCCTCCCGCGCCTGGGAGGGAGTGACGCCGTGAAAGCGGGTGAACGCCTTGGTGAAGCTTTCGGGCGTCTCATAGCCGTATTTCAGGGCGATGTCGAGTATCTTCGCGTCCGTGTCCCTGATATCAAGCGCCGCCTGGTACAGCCTGCGGTTCCTGATGTACTCGCCGATACCGAAGCCTGTCATAAGCGAAAAACCGCGCTGGAGAAAGAAAGGGGACAGGTAGACCTTATCTGCCACGTCCTTTACGCTTATGGCGTCAGTAAGGTGGTTTTCCATGTACTCGATCGCCCCGCGTATGCTGCTTGACCATTCCATCGCCCGTACTCCCTTTCCCTGATGAGAACAGTATAACAGACCCGCGCCCGCCTGTCCTGTCATTTACTGCCCGATTTTGTCAGGCTTACCTGTGTATGTACACTCTCGACATATGATCTTCCCCGTCGCTCAGCGCCTCACACAGGTATTCCCAGCCGTAACGCTCGTAAAAGCCCGTGTGGTCGGTGACCAGGTACAGGGGGCTGACACCCTTTTGCCGCATATCGGCGACTGCCAGGTCAAGCAGCCTTCCCGCGACGCCGCGCCCGCGGAACGCTTCCTCCGTGTATACCGCGCACACGTTGGGAGACAGATCCTTCCGGTCGTGAAAGTCGTTGTCTATGACGCCCAGTCCGCCGACTATCTGTCCTTCATGCAGGCACAGATACCAGCCGTAGTCGGTCTTTCCTTCAAGATAAGCGCGCATGCAGTCAAGATAGGCCTCTGCCGGGACGCCCCACTTTTCGTGGAACCATTCGGCCGCCGCGGAAACAAGCCCCGGCCGCTGCCGTAAGCTGACATAAACGAATCCGGCCGTCATACGCTTTGATTCACTATCTGGGCGTACACTTCCTCGGGGATCATCGGGGAGGTGATCTCGCTCAAAAGCTCGGGGGAGATGCTTCCGCTTTCGGCGTACTGCCTGCCCGCCTCACGCAGCTTGCCAAGCCTTGGCGCGGTCACGCTCTCCGCCTCGGGGGCATTGAACATGGGGCTTTCGGGTACGGTGATCACCGTGCGGCTTGATGGGAAGCACATTTCGAACTGGCGTACGGCGGGCTCGAAGTTGTGCCTGCTGTTGGGGAAGCCGCAGCCGCAGATCATTAGGTATCTGAGCTTTGAGAAATCCGCCTGCTCCACATGCTCGTAGCGCTCGCCCACCTTGCGCATCGCCATGGAGGACAGCGGCAGCGTGCGGTCAAGCAGCGCCTTGAGCGACGCGGGCATGCCGTAGCAGTAAAGGGGGAAGCTCCAGATGAGCAGGTCGCTGGCGAGGATCTCATCCAGTATCGCTTTCATATCGTCGTCGTGCACGCATGTGCCGCCGTTCCGCATGCAGGAAAAGCAGCCCGTACAGTACTCGATATGGCTGTCCACGGTGTGGATCACGTGCACGTCCTGGCTGCCTGCGTCTTTCATGCCGTCCAGAAACGCGTTGGTCATGCGCAGCGTATCGCTTTTGTCCCGTTTGGGGCTGCCGTTCAGAACCAGAATTTTCATTTTTGCATACCTTCTTATTCTGTTTTGGATATAGAGTAATACGTCAGGTCGCGGGGGACATCCAGGTAGGTAAGCTCTTTTTCCGAGAAGTGATCGTAGGTCATGCCGCACTTCTCCATCACGCGGCGCGAAGCCTCGTTCCCGATAAAGAAGGAGGCGCGCACGCTCTCAAAGCCCTTTTCGTTAAACAGGTATTCGAGGAAGCGCATTACCGCCTCGGTGGTGTAGCCGTTGTTCCAGTATTCAGAGCCTATGCCGTAACCGAGCTCGCAGGATCCGCCGTCCGAGTCAAAATACAGTATGAGCCCAATAAGCCGCCCCGTCTGCTTAAGGCGTATCGCGAACACGTCGGGATTTCCGATGATCTTGGAAAGGTCCACCTCTTCTGGCGTCTCGGCGTAGCGGCAGACGAAGGTCTCGAGCACCTTTCTGTCGTGGGAGATATTGGTAAAATAATCCTGCCTGTCGTCTTCAGTGACGGGGTCGATTATAAGCCGTTTGGTCTGCATCATCCATGTCCTTTTCGTGACATTGCGAGTGTCAAAAATGACACTCGCAACGAGATGACCTTCTGGTCATATTAGATTATATCATAAACACATTGACGATCGCAATCCGATAACGATACGTCAAATAGAGGAAGAGCAAACCCGCTGTTTATCAAAACAGGGTTTTGAGGATTGCGTCAGCGCATTCATCCGGAGAAAGCCTGCTCGTATCTAAATGCAGGTCATACTGAATACCTGCCGCCATCAGCTTTGCCTGTTCCTCTGACTGAGTTTCATACCTGTCTCCGCGCTCAATATTGCGCTGCCTGCAGATATCCAGCGGGCAGGACACTTCCACGATATCCAGGGGATTATCCCGCAGGATCTCTTTCATTCGCTCGTAATGCGGAGAAACACCGTCCCGTTCCACCAGAATGCCGTCAATGATCACGTTTTTTCCCATATCGGAAAACAGTTTTGCTGTATGGTACATCATGATGATAACTTCACCGAGGTATTTCCAGTAGTCTTCCTTCAGGTAGTCTTCCCCGATCATTTCCTGAAACAGATCGTTGGCCATGACATAGAAAAAAACGTCTCTGCGCGCCTGCAGCGCTTCGACAATTGATGTCTTCCCGGAACTTGTCACTCCATTCAGATAGATGATATGTCCTTTTTCCATTTATCCTCCTCCGTAATGCGATCCGCAGCCCTTGCGCCTTTCGCGCCCGGAAACTCCGCAGGGTCTCAGCCAAAGGTGAAAAAAACGCTCAAAATGAAATGCTGTTTCATTTTGAGCGATCAGTTAGCGTTTAGCGTTCTTCGCGGAAATATGAGATACCCAGCGATTTGGGGGGACGGTTCTCCCTGCGGCTGCGCACCGAGGAAATGATGAGCACCACTATGGTGAACACGTAGGGCAGCATTTTGAACAGGGGCTTGGCCGCCATGGTCACCTTAATGAACGGCAGCAGGTTGGGAATATGGCTGGAGCAGGAGAACAGCACGCCGAATATGAACGCGCCGGGGATGGTGATGTGGGGCTTCCACAGCACGAATATGACCAGCGCTATGGACAGCCAGCCGAAGGCCTCCAGGCTCAGATACGCCTCCTGCGAGCACATGTAGTCGATGATGTAGTACAGCCCGCCCAGCGCGCTTATGCCGCTGCCGATGCAGGTGGCCAGGTACTTGTAGCGGATAACGTTTATGCCCGCCGCGTCCGCCGTGGCGGGATTTTCGCCTATGCTCCTGAGGTTCAGCCCGGTGCGGGTATGATACAGCAGCCAGCCCGCGCCGATGGCGATAATGACCGCGATAAAGAACATGACGCCCAGCGTGTGCAGGTTGTCCGTGCGGGAAGCGAAGGGGAAGCGGAAGTAATTTTTGGGATTTACCAGGTAAGTGGTGGCCTGCACCAGCTTCTTGTCGCTCATGAGCACTTTCATAAGGCCGACACCGAAGGTGGTGAGCGCGAGGCCGGTAACGTTCTGGTTCGCCCTCAGGGTCACGGTGAGGAAGGAGTAGATAAGCCCCATCAGCACGCCCATTATGAACGAGCCGAGTATGCCCAGCAGCACTATCAGGAACGGGGGAAAGCCTGCTTTCACGCACAGGTTTATCATAAGGCAGCCGCCCGCGCCTCCCATGCACATCACGCCCGGGATGCCCAGGTTCAGGTGACCCGCCTTTTCGGTGATTATCTCGCCGGTGGAGCCGTACATGAATGTGGCTCCGAAACCCAGGGAATCTACAAGAAAGTCAATAAACGGACCCATACGGTATTTCCTTTCGTAAGCAGGTTTGGGACAGGGGAACGCGCAAGCGTATCCCGGCGCGCTCCGCGTCGGCGGCGACGGGGGAGGAGAAAGCTTATTTTGTAACGGAGGGTGTTTCCTTTTTTCGGAAATTGATCTTGTAGTTTATAAAGAATTCGCTGCCGATTATGAAGAACAGCACTATGCCGATTATCACGTTCGGGAACGCACCGGACACGTCGAAGGTGGTCGAGATCTGGTCCGCGCCCAGATTGAGGAAAATGATGAGCCCGCTGGTGAGTATCATCATTATGGGGTCGAACTTGGCCAGCCAGCATACCATTATGGCCGTAAAGCCCTGGCCGCCCACGCTCTCGGTGGTGACGGATCTGTCAAGACCCGCTCCGATTATCCAGCCTGCCAGGCCGCACAGCATGCCGCTTAACAGCATCGTGCGCACGATGACCTTGTTCACGTTTATACCCACATACCGGGCGGTGCGCTCGCTTTCGCCGACGACGCTTATCTCGTAACCGTGCTTGGAGTAGTTAAGATACACGTACACCAGCGCGGTGACAAGACCCACAAGTATGATTATGAGCAGGTAATCGGAATACTGGCTCTTGCCCAGGCCCGTGAACACGGTGGGAAGTTTGCCGCTGGAAAGCTTGCCCAGTGAGGACGAGCCGCTGGGCACCCACTTTATCAGGCAGTAGCTCACGAAAAAGGTGGCTACGTAGTTCATCATAAGGGTGAACAGGGTCTCGTTGGTGTTCCACCGGGCCTTGAACAGCGCGGGAATGACGCCCCATACCGCGCCGGCGATCAGCGAAGCGGCGAACATGAGCACCAACAGCGACCAGTCCGGCCAGGCGACGCGGCCGTTGGTGTACTTGCCGCCCAGGTAGAAATTGACAGCCACCGCGGCCAGCACGCCCATAAGTGTCTGACCTTCCGCGCCGGTGTTCCAGAAGCGCATGCGGAAGGCGGGGGTGAGCGCCAGAGCTATGCACAGCAGCACGGCCACGTTTTTAAAGAACTTCCAGCGCCTGGCCAGGGTAGAGAAGGAGCCCTTTATGAAACTCTGGTAAAACTCACCCATGCGGGAGGGATCGAGCCTCAGTTTTTCTATCAGCAGCAGCGCCACAAGCCCGCACACCGCCATGCCCAGTATGAACGCGGCCAGGCGGATGACCGCCTTATGCCACAGGGGCAGCGTGTCACGCCGGCTTAAATGTACGAGGGGAGCTTTGACACGGTTCGTCTGCATATTATTCTCCCTCCCTGTGGGACACGGTCATAAGCCGTCCCAGTTCTTCTTTTTTGACGCTTCTGGCGTCCAGCGGCTCGCTGACGCGGCCGGAATTCATAACCACTATACGGTCGCACAGTTCCATGAGCACGTCAAGATCCTCGCCCACATATATCACCGCCGTGCCCAGCGATTTCTGTTTGGCCAGCAGGTTGTATATGGTGTAGGAGGAGTTGATGTCCAGACCCCTCACGGGGTAGGCCGCCATCAGCACTTTGGGAGAGGAAGATATCTCTCTGCCCACCAGCACCTTCTGAAGGTTGCCGCCGCTCAAGCGCCTTACGGGCGTCCTGACGGAAGGGGTCACGACCTCGAGTTCTTTTATTATCTCCTCACCCAGCGCTTTAGGCTTTTTGAAGTTCAGGAACATGCTCTTGCCCTTGCGGTAGCTTCTGAGCATCATGTTGCCGCTGATGCCCATGTCGCCCACCAGACCCATGCCCAGCCGGTCCTCGGGCACGAAGGAGAGCTTTACGCCAAGTTCCCGTATCTCGAGGGGGGTCTTGTCCCTTAAGGACATTATCTCGTCATCGTCAAAAAGAAGTTTTTCTTCAGCTATGAGCGCCCTTAGCTGCTTATCGCTTACGCCGCTTAGGTTAACCCGCTTGCCGTCGGGATAGTGCAGCTTGTTTTCCGCGGCCAGGCGGCGGATCTGGGGCAGTTTTTTGTGGAACAGCGTTACAGGCTTGTTTTTCTTGGGATTGGTGAAGATTATCTCGCCGGTCTCGGGTCTGTTCAGGCCCGCGACGGCTTCCAGCAGCTGCCTCTGGCCGCTGCCCGCGATGCCCGCGATGCCCAGTATCTCTCCGCCGCAGGCGGTAAGGTTCACTTCTTTGAGCGCCCAGCCGCCTTCCTCGTCCTTAAGGGACAGGTTTCTGATCTCTATGCGGGGACGCGGGTCCACGGGCTCGGTGCGGGCGATATTGAGGTCCACCTTGCGCCCGACCATCATGTCGGTAAGCTCGCTTTCGGTGGTCTCGCTCGTGTTGACCGTAGCGATGTGTTTGCCCTTGCGCATGACCGCTACCCGGTCAGACACTTCCATCACCTCGTTCAGTTTATGGGTGATGATTATCACGGACTTGCCGTCGGCCACCATGTTGCGCAGTATCTCGAACAGGCGCTTTATTTCAGACAGGGTGAGCACGGCGGTGGGCTCGTCGAGTATAAGTATCTCCGCGCCCCGGAACAGCACCTTGATTATCTCCACGGTCTGCTTTTCGGACACGGACATATCGTATATTTTCTTGTTGGGATCTATATTGAAGCCGTATTTGGCAGAGATCTCGCTGACTTTGTCCGTCACCTGCTTAAGGCTGCCGCTTGTTTTGTCAAGCCCCAGCGCGATGTTCTCGGCGGCGGAAAACACGTCCACCAGCTTGAAATGCTGGTGTATCATGCCGATGTTGTACTTATACGCGTCGCGGGGGGAGCGGATCAGCGCTTCCTCCCCTTTTATGTAAATATGCCCGGCGTCGGGATAGTAAATGCCCGACACCATGTTCATGAGCGTGGTCTTGCCGCAGCCGTTCTCGCCCAGGATCGCCAGCACTTCGCCGGGATAGACCTCCATGGACACGTCATCGTTGGCCAGCACGTCCTTTCCGAAGCGCTTGGTAATGTGCTTTAGCTCGAGTACAGGCTGCATAAATACCTCCGAAGAGCGGTTAGTGGTTAGTGGTGAGCGGTCAGAGGCGACTTTGAACGCCATTGATCGCTGACCACTGATCGCTGAAAAGACGCAATGAAGGGGGAAAGTGTTTCCCCCTTCATGCAAAGCGTTTATGGTTTAGAACGCGGTGTTGAGCAGCTCGATGCCGTCGATGGTGATGTCGAAGTAAGGAGCGGAACGGAAGAAGCTCTCGGAGAACTCGCCGTCGTTGATAACTTCGGTGTCGGGAGTGTAGGCGTCGTCGGTGTCGACGTCGGCCTGATAGCTGGTCAGAGCTTCGCCCTTTACGGTGAAGGTATCGGTGGCGAACACCTTGAGGCTGCCCTCGTTCAGAGCGGCAGTAGCGGCTTCAATGGCTTCCACGGTGCCGGCAGCTGCGGCAGCGGTGTTGACGTCGGTGAGCTTGACGGAACCGGTCAGGATGGTGCCGGTGTAGTCATAGTCGAACTTCTCGCCCGCGGCGACCTTCTCGCACACGAACTTCAGGTAGGGAGCCCAGTCGATGCGGCTGGCCACGATGAAGGTGTTGGGGCAGGCTTCCACGGTGGAGCCGTTGTAGGAGATGTTGGGGATATTGGCGTCCTCGCACACGGAAGGAGCGCCCATGGAGTCGGCGTGCTGGGAGATCAGGTCACAGCCGGCGGCGATCAGCGCCTTGGCGGCGTTGGCTTCTTCGGTCTCGTCGTACCAGGAACCGGTGAACTGCACCTTCATGGTAACGTCGGGGCAAACGCTCCTGGCGCCCAGGAAGAAGCTGGTGTAGCCGGAAATAACTTCGGCGTAGGTGAACGCGCCGACGTAGCCGATCAGGGGAGTTTCGCCCTTGAGCTGGCCGGCGGCCTTGATCTCGTTGATCTTCATGCCGGCGGCGATGCCCGCCAGGAAGCGGCCTTCATATATGGAAGCGAAGGCGTTGTGGTAATTGTCGAGCTTCTCGGTGTGGGCCATGGTGCCGGTGGCGTGGCAGAACTCCACTTCGGGATACTCTTTGGCGGCCTCGATCATGTAGGTCTCATGGCCGAAAGAGTCGGCGAACACGATGTTGCAGCCTTCTTCGGCGAGCTCGCACGCTACTTCGTAGCAGGCATTGGATTCGTCAATGTTGCGGCGCAGCACCAGCTCGATGCCCAGTTCCGCTTCGACTGCCTTGGCGGCGTTGATGAAGTTGTTGTCGTAAGTGGAATCTTCGTCGTGCAGCAGGATAACGCCCAGCTTTATGGTCTCGCCTTCGGCGAAAGCAAAGCCCATGCAGGCAATGGCCATAACGGCGGCCAGGACCAGACTAAGCAGCTTCTTCATTAAAGATACCCTCCAAATATGATTTGTACCGGGGAATGATGCTATTATACCAGAAACCTAAATGCTGTAAATGTTAATCGCGCAAAAATTCGGTAAAAATACGAACATTTTTTGAAGAGTATTTGTTAAAGTTCGATTTTTGCCGCACGCAGGGCTGCGGATGAGGGTTGCTGAGGGTACAGTTCGAGCTCTGCGGGCAGCGCGCGGCGCTCCCTCCCGTCATGAGGCACGGTAACTTTCGGGGCACTTGACAAAGTCCCCGCGCGCATATACAATAGCTCACGGGTAGACCCAATACTATTATAAGAGGTGTGCTATGAAAAAGTGGAGATGTACAGTTTGCGGTGAGATCGTAGAGAGCGAAGAGCGTCCCGAGAGATGCCCCCGCTGCAAGGTTCCGGGCGAGAAATTCGTCGAGGTAGTTGAAGACCAGCTGGACTGGGCCGCCGAGCACGTGATCGGCATCGCCAAGGACGTTCCCGCAGAGATAAAGGACGGCCTCAGGGCCAACTTTGAGGGCGAGTGCTCCGAAGTGGGCATGTACCTTGCCATGAGCCGCGCCGCCGCCAGGGAAGGCTATCCCGAGATCGCCGAGTACTGGAAGACCGCCGCGTTCGAGGAAGCCGAGCACGCCGCCAAGTTCGCGGAGCTGCTGGGCGAGTGCGTGTCACCCAGCACCGAGGAGAACCTTAAGGTGCGCGTAGCCGCCGAGAACGGCGCCACCGCCGGCAAGACCGAGCTGGCCAAGAAGGCCAAGGCCCTGAACCTCGACGCCATCCATGACACCGTGCATGAAATGGCCAGGGACGAAGCCCGTCACGGCAAAGCCTTCAAGGGCCTGCTGGAGAGGTACTTCGGGAAGTAAATCAGCGTTTTTGAAGCATTTTCGGGGTGATTTCTGAGGAAATCGCTCCGTTTTTTCTTCAATTCTCTCATTTCACCGTTGTCACAAAAGTTGTCCTACACTCATCTCACATGCCCAAAAATCAGGCAAATTGTCACCTTGAGATGTTGTCACCTTTTGTAATGCCGATTTTACCACTAAACTACCATCTTTTCAACATCTTTTATGCCACTTTTATGCGTTTTCGGTTCAAAAACGGATAATCTTTGATACAACTTTCAATCATCTTTTTGAGGTTCAAAAATACAAAAGAATACGTTCAACGGAATAATCAAATTATTCCGTATTTCTTTTGATGTGTCACGTTATAATGACCGATGCTTTCTGGTTCAGTAGTATAATTCAATTACAAGGTTGAGGGAAGCAAATAGGAACCGAAACCACCCGCTAATGATAATAAGTGAAGGAAAACACTTACAAACCAGAAAGGAACAAGAAAATGACTAACATCACCATCAACACCAAGAAGCAGACCATCGAGATGGATAAGACCACTGCCAAGAGCGCCAGCCAGTATGGAACTGATGAGTACAAGGCCCTTCAGGAAGTACGCATTGCCTACCCCACTTACAGCGTCGTGGTTGTAAATCGCAAACCTGAAAAGGGCGAGTTCAAAGGCTTGACCTATGAGTTTATGGAAAAGTACATCAAGGCACACGATGACGAGAACAAGTCCAAGATGAAAGAGTATTTAAATCTTCGTGGTGAAAGTGAAGAGGCAATGGCTGTTGGAGCAAAAGCGAAAAGTTATGCTGAAATCAAAGAATGGTTCCTTGATGCTTTCAAAGCCTTTGGTGAGTTTTACACGAACAGAGAAAAGCTTTTGAAGAATATTGCTGACAAGAAAGCCAAGGCCAAGCAGGATAAGGAAGACGAAAAGAGGGCCCAGAGACTTGCTCTTGTCGCCTAACCAGATACTAGCATTTGAGTGATGAAGGGAGTAAGAAGGAAGATGAAGAATACTCTGTTTGTGAACCATAATAACAAAGCCATCGTTATGGACAGGACGTTCGCAAGAAAAGCCATAAATGCCAGAAGTGAAGAATACGAGCTTCTTCAGCGAGTAAGGCAAGACTATCCCAATTATACAGTAACACAGCGTCATATCAAAACAAATCCCAGTAAGAAGACCTACAGAGGCCTGACCTATGATTGGATGGAAGACTACATACTGACTCATGGGGACAATGACAGAAGGCTTGCGAACTGGAACAAGTACAATGAAATGCGTCTTCTGTCAGAATGTCACAGTCAGCCCTTCAAATATCCCTACATCAAGAGTTGGTTTCTGAATATGTTCCCTGAAGTCGCAACTTTTGGCACAGATGAACAGCTTAATGTTTTTGAGCAGGGGCATTCCCAGATACAAAACGCCACGCAAGGACCCTTAACGATAGAAGGCTAAATAGAGCCTGAAAATATGAAATGGGAGGTGAACAGTCATTGTTTGATACCATATTCCCATCAGCGACTTGAATACATCAAGTCGCTTTTTTATATCCTGAATTTTGAAAAGCCAAATACTAAACTCTTTTTCTCATTTGAGGCTGAATTGAATTTATGGTATAATTTTTTTAGAAAAGGAAATAAAAAATAAACCTTTCCAATAAAGCAAATGGGGTGATATGAAATGTGAATGAAATCCATCTTTCCGATGTTTTGACTACCGATTATTTCAGAACCGGAACGTTCAATCTTATCGTTGCGCCGTGCGGCTGCGGCAAAAGTCAAGCCGCGATAAACATAATTGCGCCACTGGCGTCCTCTCCATCTAAAGCCCTTTATCTGATTGATACCAAAAACGGGTGCCGCCGAATAGCCAATGAAAAAGGTATGGCGCTGCCCTGCCTATTCTATGAAAGCACCCTGAATAGCAGCTTCCCATACAAAGACTTTGACGAGACAAAAGTAGTTGTCACCACATACGCGCAGTTTGGCGCTTGGTGTGCGCGGGAACCTCATTTTGCAGACAACTTTGAAGTCATCATTTGCGATGAAGCCCATAACATCGTTCAATTCTCATATTTCGGAGAAACAGTAAATTTTACCGCTACTGCGCGAGACAACATCTGTGCGGCTGTCTGGCGCGGGAAAGCCCTTGTTGTCGGTATTACAGCAACCAGTGATTTTCTGAAACACCTTCTGTGCCCAATTACCTTGGTTCAAGTTGATACTTCAAACTTGAAACACTATACAGAAGACAGACATATCAATTACGCCAGTATACATCAGCTTTTGCGGCAACTGCCTACCGACCAGCGCGGTGCACTCTATGTGGCAAGTGTGCAGCAAATGAAGGAGCTTGCCGCAATAGCGCGGGAATGCGGTCATAATCCACTTTGTATATGGAGCTATTCATATAAGGAGCCAATGAGCAACGAACAGTTGGAAGCACTGTCCTACCTGATTGAAAAAGAAGAAGTCCCTCCAGAGTATGACCTTTTTATGATGAACGCCAGTTGTGAAACTGCAATCAACATTCGTTCCCATATGGATTACTTCATTGTCCATAACACCAATCCTACCCACATTACACAAGCTCGTGGACGCTATCGCGGCAACCTTGATACTTTGTATGTGCTTGATAAGGAAAACGGTATAATCCATTTGCCGCAAACCTTTCTAAACCGTCCGCTATTCAAAGAAGACAAAAAGGCGCTGCGCGAGGCGCTCAACATAAAGGATAATAATGGACGGCTCATTACTTGGGAAAAGCTCTATCAGCTTTTCAAAGCCAGCGGCTATTGTATCGCTGAAGGACGCGAGCACAACCGTCAGTATCTGCTCATCCGCGAGCCTTGACGCTTGCCGGATTTGTGGGGTCTTATATAAGAACCCCACAAAAAAAGAAAGCTCTTGGAACCCTACGCACTTGCGCGCGGGGTTCCCTTTCTCCCTTATCTCAAAACCAGTGTCCCCGACGTTTTTTTTGCCGCTGCGCGGCAGAAAAAAACGTCTCCCCAGGGGAAAGGGGGTAACATTTTTGTGAAGCTCCGTGCTGCGCACTCCGCTTCAAAAAAATGTTACTTCATTTTCACCCTGCGGGTGAAAATGAAAAAGGTTATTTGGGAAAAGGGATATAAGCTCATAGAAACAAAACTTACACAACAGATTATGAGGTATTTATGAATAACGATTATCGGTCAATAAAAGAAACCCTGCGCGAAGAAGCTATCAAATTGAAAAGCTATCTCCGCCGCCACACTTATGACCCAGAAACCCTCTACGATATGAAACAACAGTTTACCCGTCTTGGGCAGGAGTATGGATTGACAGATGAGTTGCGCGAAAACGATATGCTATAATGAGAACACATACACGGCTGAAGAAATCTATGAGGATGATGAACTGTACCGCTTCCTTTTATCCTACTACTATCCAGACCTACAGGAACCAGATATTGATGCTGTTATCCGTTCAAGCTCTGATATGCGTCGTGCAATATGCCAGTATATGGCAGCTTGGCTGCCTTGGGAAAAACACTATCCTGAAGTAAAAATTGTCGCGCGGCGATATGCAAACAGGCAGGATGGATGATATCCTGCCTGTTGTTTTCTCACAGAAAAAGTTGGTGTGATTTGGGGTGTTCCGGCGGCGTTTTCGCGCGTCGGCGCGTTTTCATCTGAAACATAGCCCGCCTGCCTTGCTTTATTCGTTGCCGTCTTCAAGCGTTGGAATGCCGTCAGCGTCCAGCGCTTTTTTTATCGCATCCAGTATATAGGCTTGGCGGCTTTTTGCTTTGCCCATTTCTACGGCTTTGCTTATGCGCTCCGCAATGTGCGTATCATTGCGGAACTCAAGGTTTATGCGCGTCACATTTGCGGCTTTCCATTCATTGATTTTTTGAATATTCTGCTTTGCCATTTCATCACCTTCCCGCATTGTGGATTATATCACCGACCTTTGAAAATATCAATAGCCCACACTAAAAACTTAACATATCAACTATAGCCCACACTATTGACACATAGCCCACACTATGGTATAATAATAACTGTAAGAGGGACGGGAAAGTCCCCACAATGAAAGGAAGGTACCACAATGAGCAACAACGAAATCAGCAAGACCCTGAAGGAACTCTACGAACTCCGCGCAATGCGCACTGAACTGGAAGACGAGATTACCGCACTGGAAGACAAGGTAAAGGCTGAAATGGCCGAGCGCGGCGTTGACGAACTGGAAGGCGCGGGGCATACCGCAAAATACGCCGAGTATACCGCAATGCGCTTTGACGCTTCCGCCTTCAAAAAAGCTCAACCGGAGCTTGCCGCCGAATACACCAAGGCAACCACTGCCAAGCGCTTCACGCTCAACTAAAAAGCCCTGAACGTTCTGCAAAACATTCAAGGCAAGCCCACACCGAACAGTCACGAAACGGGGAGCCAGTTACATTATAACACGGCTGGCTCCCATCTACAAGAGAAGGGAGCAAAGATAATGGATATTTACGCCGAAATCACCAACCGGATTATCGCTGAAATGGAGCAAGGCTCCATCCCGTGGCAAAAGCCGTGGATGGCTGCGGGCTGCGCGATAAGTCACACCACGGGCAAGCCGTATTCCCTGCTCAATCAAATGCTGCTTGGGAAGGCTGGCGAATGGCTGACTTTCAAACAGTGCCACGATGAAGGCGGCTATGTGCGCAAAGGTGAAAAGGCCCGGATGGTCGTTTTCTGGACTTGGTTGGAAAAAGAAAACAAGGACACGGGCGAAATTGAGAAAATCCCGTTCCTGAAATATTACAGCGTTTTCCACCTGTCCCAATGCGAAGGGCTGCGTGAAAAATACGCTGCACAACCCACGGGAACAATGGAGCCAGACGCGCAAGCCGAACAGGTCATCACGGATTATGTGGCGCGGGAAGGCATAACGCTGGAACACATCGCCGGGGACAGTGCCTATTATAACCCGCTGGCTGACCGTATCGTGCTGCCGCTTCAAAAGCAGTTTTCCGCCGCCGCTGAATACTATTCCACCGCCTTCCACGAGTGCATACATTCAACAGGCCACGCAAAGCGGCTCAATCGGCTGGACGCTACGGCGAACTTTGGCAGTGAAAGTTATTCCCGCGAAGAGTTGTGCGCTGAAATCGGCTCCGCCGCGCTGCTCCACCGCATAGGGATTGAAACGGCTGGCAGCTTCCGCAATAATGCCGCCTACATTCAGAACTGGCTGACCGCCCTGAAAAATGATAAGCGCTTCATCGTCAGCGCTGCGGGCAAAGCGGATAAAGCCGTCAGCTACATCCTTGGCGCTGAATAGCGTCAAAACTTTTGAGTTATGGTGCGGCGCGAAAATCGCGCCATAACTTATGGTCAAATCGTTTCAAAACCTATGTTCAAAACAGGAAGGGGAAAAGCTATGATTTACGGCTATGCAAGAGTATCTACCGCCACACAGGGCAGGGACGGCAACAGTCTGGAAGAACAGGTCGCCGCGCTCAATGCCTACGGCTGTCAGGAAATCATACAGGAAGCCTTTACAGGCAAAACGATGGAGCGACCCGCTTTTCAATCTCTTCTGGCGCGGCTGTCTGCTGGCGATACGCTGGTAATCACCAAACTTGACCGTTTCGCCCGCACAGCGATAGAAGGTGTTCAGACTGTGCGTAATCTGTTTGAGCGCGGCATCCGCGTCCATATCCTCAATATGGGATTGATTGAAAACACACTCACGGGAAACCTCATATTGACCGTTATGCTGGCTTTCGCAGAATATGAGCACGGAATGATAGTTGAGCGCACACAGACTGGAAAAAGTGTGGCGCGGCTAAATCCTGCCTTCAAAGACGGCAGACCGAAAAAGTTTTCCGCCCAGCAAATTACGCTGGCGCTGGATTTGCTTTCAGCAGGAAAAAGCTACGGACAGGTCTGCAAAATGACAGGTATCAGCAAAAGCACATTGTTACGGGCAAAGCGGGAGGGCTGGCAGAATGAATAAAACCGCTATACGGCGCGAACTACGCAATATCCGCTATGAACTGGAATGGCTGTCCCGGCGCGAAGAAGAGTATAATCCCGATTGGCGCTTTAAGCCTACGCAATACAGCAAGCACCGCACAAGGCTGGTAAAGACCTATTGGGCACTGAAAGCATTACAAGCAAATGATTAATTGCTTCTAAAAAAAAATGGTTCCCGCCAAACGGCGGGAACCATCCTAATCCTTATCCATGCGGCGGGAAGGGGTCATGACCATGAGAATCTTTCTCTTGGATTTGCCCATTCTTACCGTGAATAACGAGTTCGGAATGCTTGTTCTGTGATATCTTGCGTCCGATATTAATTGCTTCCTGTTTGGTTGTTGTCACCCTTGTCGCTTTCTTTCCACCAGCGCCAATGACCTGCCAACCGCCGCCTTTATGGGGAGTAATGTGTTGATTCGTAGCCTTTGCCATTATAATCAATCCTTTCTCTTCGAGTAGTCGGGTAACACTGTGAAGAGAAGGGAGAACCGCCAAGCCCTTCTTGATGTCGTTAATTAGTCCTGATGCTCAACAGGCACGGCGATGCGAAACGCTTTTTTACCGTGCTGACGTGCATACAGGCGAGTTCCATCTTTGAGCGTAATAAACGCACGGAAGATATAAATGTAATCCGAAGATTTTTCCTTCTCCATGAATGCACACCTCCTTTGCATAAAGTCAAGTCCGAAACAAGCACAGGATTTTTTTCAGGCGTTTTTCGGATTTGCTTGCAAAAGAGCAGTGCGATAGGCTATACTATCAATGCAGTATAAGTATAGGGCGGTTCTCGCACTGACTTTTGCATCAGCTTCGTCCATGCGCCAACATGGGCGAAACTTTTTTTATGTCAAACAGCTTTCGCCGTCAGACAACTTACTTCATATCGGTTGCCTTGTTTAAGTCAAACAGCATTGCGTTCTCCTGCGGTAGCAACCGTCCTTCAACGCGATGAGACATTTGTTTCAAGTCCCATCCCATCATTTCTGACAGATTATTCAATAGGTCGCGATTATTCCAACGCACAGAGCGTGCTGCTTCATCTTCCACCTTTGGCTTATAGAATGTGGCGGCTTTTGGTGAATCGGGTTTGCAGACTTTGATGGCGATTTGCTTTGTGTTTGCATTGATGAGTAACACTACATTCTCGGGATAATTCAGTTTCGTTGCAACAGAACGATTGAAAGTAATGCCGTTGGGTGTTATCGATGCACTTGCAACACCTACGTCAAAATCAAATGGCATAAACCCGTCGAGTTCAGACATTCCCGTCACTTCCTTTCCTGATTGATTATACATAAAGGGCAATTGTTTGTCAACGTCAAATAGGTTATTGGTGTGTTTTATAACTGCGAATTTCTAACAGATATTATGTTTAATATTGCATAATGGAGTGTTGAATAGCTTGTGTAGATTGCTGCAACATATTTGCAGTCATAATGCGTGCTATTTGCATCGTAATTGCTGAATCTTTGTCTTGTATATATTTGTTCTTCTTGCTCTGTCTTTGCTGTTATACCACAGATAATATAGACAAAGCAACCGAATAAACTATTTGGTTGCTTTGTCTTTATTCAAAAAAAGAAGGATTTCTTGCGGTTAGTCTTTTACCCAATCTCAAAGAACCGTTCAAAGAACCGTTTAAGTTTCTCAATTATCGACTGCTTCTTCGCCGCACGGTTACCGCCGCCAAAGCGTGTTGTGGGCGGCATGATGCTGTCAATGTCGGTGCCCGTTGTCTTTATCTCACCATCGCGGAAAGCGTTTTCAATGAACCTGCGGGTCTCGGCTTCTTTCAGCTTTTCGCTCTGGATAATGGCAATCAATTCCTTTTCGCGCTCTTCCGCAACAAAATCATGCCATTCAGCCATGACGTCTTCAACGTTGTTCACGCCTGCAATGAAGGTTTCAATCAGGTCTTTCTTGCTGCGCAGTTCAGGTGAAGCGTCCACAGCCTTCCGAATATCAATCAGCACGCTCTTGTCCTGGCAGTGCGTATCATGATACTTCTTTACCAACATCAGAATGTAATCGATATTGATTTCGATTTGGCGAATCAGTTCCACTTCAAAAACAATATCGTCGGTGATGTCGGTGCCTTCATGCTTTTCCCTGTTGCGCCATTCATCGCGCAAATCCTGATACCTGCCAAGATAATCCTGAATGTCGCGGTCTGTAAGCAGTTCGTTCCCCTGGAATTCGTCGAACGATGACAAGAGGTTCCTCATCCGCAGGATAGCACCGAACAGGGCGATAAACTCTTTTTGCTTTTGTTCGCCGATGATTTGCGGCTCTGACAGCGGAAAATCTGCTTGCAGATGGTTCACCATGTCCACATAGCCGTCGTGCCGCTTGCCGTCCACACCGATGTAGCCTTCATAATAATCCTTGAACGGCTGCAAGAGTACGATGCCAGACGCATTTTTATCGCCGAAAAGTGAAATGGCAGCGTCCACACGCTTTTGCAGGTTGCGGAAACATACGATATTTCCGAAAGTCTTGATGGAATTCAAAATACGGTTTGTACGGCTGAAAGCCTGAATCAGTCCGTGCATCCGCAGGTTCTTGTCCACCCAAAGCGTGTTCAGCGTCGTTGCATCGAAGCCTGTCAGGAACATGTTCACCACAATCAGCAAATCCAGTTCCTTATTCTTCATGCGCAGTGATACGTCTTTATAGTAATTCTGGAATTTGTCGCTGGACGTATCATAGTTCGTATGGAACATTTCGTTATAATCGGCAATCGCCGCGTCCAGAAAATCACGGCTGGTCTGGTCAAGAGCGCTGGTATCTTCGGGGTTTTCCTCGTCCAGTATGCCGTCCGCTTCCGCTTCATTCGCGCCGTAGCTGAATATCGTTGCGATTTTCAGTTTCTTTGACGGGTCTAAAGCCATTTGTTTTTTGAATTCATTATAGTACAGCTTCGCCATTGGCACCGATGCAACAGCCAGGATGGAATTGAACCCCTTGATGTGGGAAGGGTCTTTGGTTTCCTTCACTGCGCCACGTGCGGCGCTTGCCACTTCCGCAATGTTCAAAAGGCGATTGAACGCATAGCTCGGTCCGCTGGTTCGGTATGTCTTCTGCTCAAAGTGTTCCAGTATGTATTCCGTCACTTTTTTTATACGTTCTGGAGCCATAAAGGCTTTTTCGCGCAGAATATCGTAAACCTGTTCGTCGTCAATGGATTCATCCATATCCATTGTCTTGATGTAGTCCACACGGAAGGGCAGCACGTTCTTATCGTTGATGGCGTCAACGATAGTGTAGGTGTGAAGCTGGTCGCCAAACGCCTGCTCGGTGGTGAATACCTGTCCCGCACGGATTGCGCCTGCATTCTGTGCAAAGATTGGCGTGCCTGTGAATCCGAAAATGTGGTATTTTTTGAATGATTTTACGATGTCGTTCCGCATATCACCAAACTGGCTGCGGTGACATTCATCGAAAATCAGCACCACATGCTGGTTATACACGTCATGCGTCTTGTTTCGATTTACGAAATTGGACAGCTTTTGAATGGTGGTGATGATGATTCTGGCATTGGGGTCTTCCAATTGCTTTTTCAGAACCGCAGTGCTGGTATTGCTGTTGGCGCAACCCTTTTCAAAACGGTCATACTCTTTCATGGTCTGGTAGTCCAGGTCTTTCCTGTCCACCACGAACAACACCTTGTCGATGAAAGGGAGTTGGCTTGCTGTCCGCGCCGTCTTGAATGAAGTCAGCGTTTTGCCGCTGCCCGTCGTATGCCAAATGTAACCGCCCGCTGCCACGGTTCCGTATTTTTTATAATTGGTCGAAATTTCAATTCGGTTTATGATTCGTTCCGTCGCGGTGATTTGGTAGGGGCGCATCACCATCAGCAGGTTTTCAGATGTGAAAATGCAGTATTTCGTCAGAATGTTCAGCAGGGTATGCTTGGCGAAAAATGTGCGTGTGAAGTCCACCAAATCAGGAATCACACGGTTGTTCGCGTCAGCCCAGAAGCAAGTGAATTCAAAGCTGTTGCTGGTCTTTTGCTTCTTTTGAGTGCCGTTCGCCGCTTCCTTGATGGCTCCCCAGCGCGTACTGTTGGAATAGTATTTCGTGTTGGTGCCGTTGGAAATGACGAAAATCTGCGCGTACTCAAACAAGCCGCTGCCTGCCCAGAAGCTATCCCTCTGGTAGCGGTTGATTTGATTGAACGCTTCGCGGATAGCCACACCACGCCGTTTCAGTTCCACATGCACCAGCGGGAAACCGTTCACAAGGATAGTCACGTCGTAGCGGTTATCGTGCTTCGCGCCGTCAGCCGTGCCAACAACATACTGATTGATGACCTGCAAGCTGTTGTTATGGATGTTCTTTTTGTCAATCAGCGTGATATTCTTGCTGGTTCCATCGTCGCGGGTCAACACCTGCACGTTGTCTTCCTGTATTTTGCGGGTCTTTTCCACAATACCTTCATTGGCGTTGGCAATCGCGGACGTGAAGAACCGCTGCCATTCTTCATTTGAAAAATGGTAGTTGTTCAGTGCTTCCAGCCTTTGCCGCAAGTTGTTCACCAAATCCGCTTCGGTGTGGATGGGCAGGTAGGTGTAGCCCTGTTCACCCAGCATCCGAATGAATTCCTGTTCCAGCGCCGCTTCGCTCTGGTAGGCTTCGGGGCGCTTGGGAAGTGGTTCGTAGGTGGTGACAACGGT
Source organism: Clostridiales bacterium (assembly GCA_024684375.1). Taxonomy (GTDB): domain Bacteria; phylum Bacillota; class Clostridia; order Christensenellales; family Aristaeellaceae; genus RUG14130. Next base: position 38,543 of record JAIKWZ010000022.1, on the reverse strand, counting down.
GTTTTCATTTGTCTCGGCAACGATGTTGAAGTAAGGCATGATTCATTCCTCGTTCAAGTATTAGATGTAGGGTGTAAAAGCCTTTTTGAACAACAGCACTTTCTCGATGATTTCATCCATGAGTTCTGGATAATTGTCCTGCTTGCCAAAGTTCAACCCAGGAATGTCAATACTGACAACTGATGCTTTCTTTCCATCTAACCTGTCCCAATCCAAATCCATACCAACGGTTTGTTCGATTTCTGTTTTGTGTTCCATGAATGTATCGAACAGTTCCTTATTGTCAGGAATCCAAAGACCAATCCTGATTTTATGGTCTTTGTTCACAAGCTCGATAGAAATATGGCACTGTGAAGTACCCACAGCAACAGAATACCAATGGTCTGTTGATGGTTTGCGTTTGTTGAACGGTTTCCCTTTTTGGTCTATAACATCATTCAGCTTCGTCCAGAATTCAAGTCGGCATGTTTGCGTATCATTCAGTTCACCCTTTTGCGACAGGCTTTTGGCAGTCTTTGCAAAATCATTCGGCTGCTGCACGATGTGGAACTGTGGTGCTGGCACAGAATCACCTATCGTGTAGGCGTGAATCTCCAACAGGAAGAATGATACTTCTTCATCTGTATGCTTGTTCAGCCATTCGATGGCGCTTGCGTGTTCATCACGCGCCTCGGCGACAATCCAGACAACAACGGCTGCGTCCAGTCCAGAAGCATAGGTAATGATTTTTCCCAGGTGGTCGTGATTTGTTGGCTCCAACTGGTTTTCAATCAATACCGTTTTTCCTGTCAATTCATCCTGACAGAGAATGTCGCAACGGTAATTGCCGACGAATTTTTCTGTTTCAACATTCGTCAGGGACAGATTGAGAACATCGCCCAATTCTTGAATGTTGCTCTCACTGGCAAGCCATTTGGAAAAATCAAACTGCTCATGCGCCCAAACCTTGCGGATGTCGATTTCTTTCAGCTTTCCAAGTTTCATGCAGGCACCTCTTCTTTTTGTTTGAAGGTCAGCAGCTTGTCACGGTAATATTCATACTGCTTTTGCCGTGTGGCGATTTCGGCAGGAAGACCGTTGGTGATACTGTTACAGAGTACGTCAAAGCGGTCAAGAATTGTTATTACACGTTGTTGTTCCTCTAATGGAACGCTGGGTAGCCTGAACTTCCGTATCTTTTCCATTGGAATGTTTTGCATGGAAGATGATTGCAGAAGCTTTACTATTTGTTCACTTTCGAACTTATCCGTTAGAAAATAGTACATCATGTACTTGGGCAGAAACATTCTATCATCAACTCTTATTAAGGCTACATTTGGCGCAAGATAATACTTATCATTTCTATCAATAAGAGCTACTTGCCCGATTGTACCAACATAAGTAAAAAGCATATCACCTATTTTCAGTTTACTTCGTGTTAGCATCGATAGATTACTATTGTCAATATACTTTACATCATCCAAAACTAAATGCCCGTCTTTTACGTTCAAGCCTCTGAGTGCAATAATCTCACCTGAATCAGAATATGTAACATATTTAGTAAACTCAAAACCAGCCAATTTAGTAACTGTTGCAACGCTTCCCAATTCGACCCATTCAATGCCTCTTTCTTTTAGACTCGGAAACTGCTCACCTGCATAATACTCATACTGCTTTTGGCGGGCTGTAAGCTCCGCTGTAAGCTCCGCTGTAAGCTCCGCTGTAAGCTCCGTGAAATTGTCAAGTATCCTGACAATTTCACGCTGCACTGGCAGCGGTGGGACAGGAATGACACTTTCCCTCATCTTTGCCCAATGCCTCGCGTACCCAGCATCAATCCGTATGCTGCACATACAATAGTATAAGAATTTGGGGATTATTTCATTCGTTGCCTCGATTACTTTTACACCATCAGCACCTTGGACAAAAGAGAAATCTACATATTTCACCACACACGTATGGTCGCCAAATATTACATATTCTCCTTTTTTGAATGCACCATCTTCATTTGTGAAACCACCAATATACTTTTGCCCTTGGTCTATAACAGGGTATTTACCGACGTCAAGATAGTCATTTGATTTTATTTTTTTGGAAGGTGACAGCGTCCTTGATACAGACCCAACTGTCGTATAGAACACCCCATCAGGGCACAGTTCTGCAATCAATTCATCCAGCTTGCTCATGCCTATTTCACCAACTTCCTTATACCATCAAACAGATTTTGATAACCGAATTCAGAAATATCCTTATTTGAGAATACATGTCTTGAACAGTAACAAGATATATTTGTGTTGTACCATTCCACATGTTTATCCAAATATACATCAAAATATCCCATGTCAGTTTTTAGAGTATCCTTATGATAGATTTCCAAGCCAATATTAGGTGACAAGGGATAATAGAAGGATATTCTTGGGTCAACTGGTGATAGGTGCTCCTCCTCGCTATGATTAATCTGAACCACTGGATTATCTGAAGTCAGGAAAGGAATCTCAGTATGGTTAATGAGAAAAACCCAGTTCCTGTCGTTCAAAAGGTTAGCAAAAAAATTACTGTCTTGAAAACCAATGATAGCTTGTGTGTGGATTCTCTGATAGTCTTCTTTCTTATAATGTGGTATCACTCCATCTGGAAAAGATTGTTCTAATTGGCCGAAAATGTTCTTGTACCGATTTCGATAACTCCTTGTTCTTGTCAATAACATAGCGATTATTGCTGCCATATGTTCTTTCTCGTCATTTGATAGTCTTATAATGCTGCTTTCTCTTTCTGACGGATTTATTTTGATTAATGAATAAAGTCTTTTCAAGATTTCCGTCAACTCTGGTTCAACCATGTTGGCATACATATTTTCGATGATTTCTTTTTGTTTGCCTAATTCGTCGATGTTATAAAAGCCATTTTCATACGCAATGTTGTCTACTCTGCACATACCGCCTTTATCATCCAGTATAGAATAATAGTAAATCCAAGAGAGACGCTGCTCATTTCCGTTGATTCCAAAATTAGCTAAATAGCAGACAGGAACGGTGTGCTGCTTATTTCCCATTGGATTAACCCTCAATTTCCTCGATAATCTGTCGGATGGCTGCCCGCAGTTCATCTTCCCGCTTCACGATTTCCTCAATCTCCGCGTTCAGCTTCTCGATGTCCACCTGTTCCCGCGTGTCTTCTGCTTCCACGTAAGTGCTGACGGACAGGTTATAGTCGTTCCCCACGATTTCATCATACGCGGCAAGATGGGAGAAGTGAGGCTTTTCTTCGCGGCTTGCAAAAGTGCTGACAATGGTTTCGGTGTTTTCTGCCGTTAGCCTGTTGTTTTTCGTTACCTTGATGCACTCTTTGGTGGCGTCGATGAACAGGGTTTTGTTGTCGGTCTTGTTCTTTTTCAGCACCATGATGCAGGTAGCAATTCCAGTGCCAAAGAACAAGTTACTTGGTAGCTGAATTACGCAATCCACGAAGTTATTGTCAATCAGATATTTGCGGATTTTTTGCTCCGCACCGCCGCGGTACATAATACCAGGGAAGCATACAATTGCCGCCGTGCCGTTTGCCGCCAGCCACGAAAGAGAGTGCATGATGAAGGCGAAGTCTGCGGCACTCTTAGGTGCCAGCACGCCAGCAGGCGAATAGCGCGGGTCATTAATAAGAATGGGATTCGCGTCGCCTGCCCACTTGATGGAATAGGGTGGATTGGAAACAATCAGTTCAAACGGTTCATCGTCCCAATGCTGCGGCGCGGTTAGTGTGTCCTCGCAGGCGATGTTGAACTTATCAAAGCCCACGTCATGCAGGAACATGTTGATGCGGCACAGGTTGTAGGTAGTGATGTTAATTTCTTGCCCGAAGAAGCCGTTGCGCACAGCATCGTGCCCCAGCACTTTTTCAGCCTTCAACAGCAGGGAACCAGAGCCGCAGGCGGGGTCATACACCTTATTGATTTCGGTTTTGCCCACCGTGCCCAGACGGGTCAGCAGTTCGGAAACGTCGGCAGGCGTGAAGAACTCGCCGCCGCTCTTGCCCGCGTTGCTGGCGTACATGGTCATCAGGTATTCGTAAGCGTCACCGAAGGCGTCAATGTCGTGATTCTTCACTTCGCCCAACGCCATGTCACGCACGCCCCACAAGAGTTTGCAGAGCCGTTCGTTCCGCTTGGCAACCGTCGCACCCAGCTTATTGCTGTTCACGTCGAAATCGTCAAACAAACCAGCAAAACTACTCTCAGAAGTGCTGCCTTTCGCGCTGTCTTCAATGTGACGGAATACGGTTTCCAGGGTTTCGTTCAGGTTTTCATCCTGCGCCGCATTCGTGCACACATTGCAGAACAATTCGCTCGGAAGGATGAAGAAACCTTTTTCCTCAATCAGACCGTCGCGGGCTTCCTCGGCGTCGGCGTCAGACATTTTCGCATAGTCAAAATCAGCATCGCCGAATTCGTGTTCGCCGTCATTGATGTAGGTGGTCAGGTTTTCACTGATATAACGGTAAAACATCGTGCCCAGTACGTAATTCTTGAAATCCCAGCCGTCCACGCTGCCGCGCAGTTCATCGGCAATCGCCCAGATAGCGCGGTGCAGTTCGTCGCGCTCTTGTTCTTTTTTTATATCGGGCATAGTATTGTCCCCCTAAAATCGTTTCAGTGTCAGATATTGTTATGAGTATTCTATCAAATATAACATACTTATTCAATCAAGATAATGCTATTTTTTAGAATGTGACAGAAAAAGCAGGAAATATACTCTCGACTTCATACCTTTATTCCGAGGAGGTGAGAATACCGATGACTTTCGATTTTCACTATAAAACATATGCCGAAACCGAAGCCCTGCTATTGACTGCAATTGGACTTGACGGTGGCAGTATCAAGCACATAGCCGATGCTACGGGCATAAAGGCCGATACCTTGTATAAGTGGAAAAACACCAATGTCCATTTGTCGCCCGAAAAAGTAGACAGGCTTTTGATTTACTTTATTCAAAACGAGCCATACCGCCTGAAAATGGCGGAGTTAATCAATTCGGCCAATATAAATCAATAATTATATAATTCATCTCTTGTCTCATCGTGTATAGGAGATGTATTTCAAAGGAGGATAATTTATGGCAAATGATTACAACTATTTCAAAAGTTACGTTGACCAGTTGGACAGAATAAGAGTAGAGACAGCGCACGACCAACACATTTTAGACTTTCGTGCGATGTGCGCAAAAATGATAGAGGAAGCAATACCGGTGATTACAGCGCGGGTGAAAGAAGAATGTTTACGTGAATTGCGCCAACAGGCCAAAGAAGCGGAGCAGCCAAAACAGCAGGAAGCAAAAGTGGTTTTCTCTGCAGAACAGGTCAAATCCAGTTTGTTTGATGCACTAAAACGTGCTTTCAAACGCTAATCTAACCCGAAGTTGCTTTATTGTCTAAATCAGGTATGATATAATTATATTAGTAAGTGATAAATGGGGATGCTGATATGCCGGAAAAGGAAGCAGCACGCGGAAAAAGAGAAAACCAGAAAATCAAGCCATATGTGGTTTTACAATATCTGGTGAAAGAGACGGATGAAGACCATCTCAAAACCGCATCTGAAATCATTGCATTTCTTGAAGTAGACTGTGGAATTGAAGCCGAGCGCCGTTCCATTTATAAAGATATTGATGCAATCAATGAAGTAGCCCTGATGCTACAGAATGGTTGTACGATTGATGAAGCCAAAGCAGAGTTAGAAGCTAACAAAGAAGATACTTCCATCCGGCTTGTGGTATATGATAAAAAGCGTAAAGGCTTCTATGTGAGTAGTGCTTTCCGCCAGTATGATTTCAACGATATACGTCTATTGGCGGAATGTGTCTATTCATCCAAGTATATTGCCGAGGGACAGGCAAAACGGCTTGTTGACCACGTAATAGGCGATTTTGTCAGCATTCATCAGGCCGAGAAAATCAGGCACGATGCTTTTCTGACAGACCGTGTAAAAACAAACAACCGTCACGTATTCAATAATATCTCCAAGATTACTGAAGCAATGAGCACGCGGATTGAGGGAAAACCCCACGTGCCCGAAAAGATAAAGTTCAGCTATATGAAATACTCCATAGACAGTCTGAACGAACAGGTTGAACGTAGGCCGGGAAAGCCGAATGTCATTAGCCCATTCCATTTGATTATTGATAACGGAAACTATTATCTGCTGGCCTTCAACCGTGATGAACAGAAAATATGGACTTATCGCGTTGACCGTATGAAAGATGTGCGCTTGACCGGAGAGCCGCGCGAAGGTGACGATGAGTTCAAAAAGATAGATATCCGCACATTTGCGCAGCGCACCATTTCTATGTATAGTGGGGAACAGGTACAGGTCAGTGTACGTTCCATTATGTCTTTGCTTGATACGTTCATTGAGCAGTTCGGTACAAAAGATGTAATGTACAGGGCACTGGACGACCATCATTTCAAAATGACCGCTACCGTGGATGTAAGCCAGCAGTTTTTTGCTTGGCTCCTGCGGTTTGGAAAGCGCGTGCAAATCCTGTCTCCTGATACCGTCAAACAACAGTTCATTGATTATCTGGATATGGTAAAAGCCGTTTACAGCACTGTACCAACCGATAAATCAGTGGATAAAACCGCAGCGCAGACCATTGAAAAACCCGCAGACAAATGACTGTCTGCGGGTTCCTTTTTTATAGCTGATTGATGTTGTTCTGGAGTATTTGCATACCGTCTTTGGAAATCGCGATATAATAGCGTTGTGTCACATTGATGTTGCCGTGTCCCATCTGATTACAGAGCAAGTGAGTGGGTGTATTCATTTCTGCCATCATTGTGCCGAAGGTATGCCGCAGATAATGATACTTGAAATCAATCCCAAGTTTCTCTTTTATCTCACGTGTTGGATATTTCATACTGTTGACCGTCTGTATTTTGCCGTTTGGCAGACAGTTGACAAGTTCAGTAGAATATATTTGGCTCCCGTCAATATCGTCTATCAGGCGGCGGTTTTGAATGCGCACAGCTTTCAGTTCCACCATATCCTTATCGCGTTGGAGCTTTCGCTCCCAGAGAAATTGTTTCAAATAATCACACATTATTATCGTGCGGTTTGAGTTGATTGTTTTCGGGCCGATAAGTTTGACAAGGCTGTCTTGGTATGTCATCTGCCTGTCAATGGTAATGGTTCCCGCTTCAAAGTCAACCTTGTCCCATTTCAGCCCGAATGTCTCATTGATACGCAACCCACAATACCTGCCCAGCAGATAAGCCGTTTCAGCGTTTGTGCCTTTGAAGTACGCATCCAGTTTTTCAAGCTCTTCTCTGCTGAAAGCCACAATATCCGTATCGTCATCGGATTTGATTTTCGGCATATGGATTTTCGTATTCTTGTTCACACACAGCTTGTTATAACTGTCTACATCCAGATAGTTTCTGGAATATGCCTGACCGAAGATGAGGTAGAACATTTTGAGAAAGCTTTCTACATACATAAAGGCATAATCATCATCATAATACAGTCGTGCGAGATAGTCTATGACTTCACCACTGCTTATTTCATCCACGTATCTCTTTCCAAACTTATCCTTCAGATGATTTTCCCATATGCTATTCTGCTTGCGCTTGGTCTGATATGCTCTGTCTTTTCTACCATCGGAACGATATTCTTCAAAGACTTCTTTGACTGTTCGCCGCACGGGTTTAGGTTTTATAGTTCTCTCTTGCCGAGTATTCACTATATCGGCTTCACGGGCAGCTATTGCTTCTTTCTTTGTTTTGAAGTGGTTTCCGTACTCATCAGTGCTTTTTCTGCGACTAATCCTTTTCCCGTTGATGCTTACAACGAAACGATATTCCCAGAAACCTTTATCGTTCTGATACACCCCAGCAGTCTTTTTTGCCATAAATTCACCTTCTTTTGTGTACTAAAAGGTGTCTATACAACCTCAAAGATGTTAGAGAGTAGAACAAAAGTTGTCACCAAGATGTTTGTGAGATGAACAGAAGATGTTAGAAAGATGCTTCAAAATTGCCTCAAAGATGATTGACAATTACCTCCATCTTGCCATATGATTTCATCAGAGCATCTCCCGCCTATATTACTTCCAAAACACCCCGTGGGGCGCAGCCCCACGATGGCCAGGGACGAAGCCCGGCACGGCAAGGCGTTTGCGGGTCTGCTGAAGAGGTATTTCGGGAAGTAATTAACCTGTTTTTGGGGCGATTTCTGCGGGAATCGCTCTTTTTTGTTAGCCGTTGGTTTGTTCGAAAGGGTATGTTTTGACCATCAGGCCTGTGAGTCACAGCCTGCTTTTTGCCAAGCTGAAGCCCTGCATTGCGGCGCCTTAGCGGCCTGTTCCGGAGGCGTTTTTATAAGAACGGATGAAACGATGCCGTTCTTTTTGTTGTGAATATATATCCGGGCAGCGCGAGGAACGTTTGAGGTCTGCCCGGCAGGCGCGGGGGCTTGTAATGCATTGTAAACTTATGTATAATGAGATCGGCAGACGATCATTAAAGGAGAAATAACCATGAGACGTATTATTTGCGTGATATTGGCGCTGGTGCTGCTGTGCGGCGCCGAGAGCGTCAGGGCGTTCGCGGCAGACGGGACGGTGGAAGCGCGCTGTGACGAACAGGCGTTTACCATAAGCCTCCCGTCGGGGAAGGAAGGCGCCTGGGAGGACGATGTAGGCTTCCGCGTATTCGTGCGCTCGAAGGGATACGTTCCGTACATCACGGTGTACCGCCGTACTGGAGAGCACAGGTTCAAAAACCCCGTGAATTACCTGAACAACGTGTACAGGGAATTCATGGAGGAGAGCTACGACAACAAGGTGAGCACCAATCCCTGCGCCGACTATGACATCGGAGGCAAAACGCTGCTGGCGGCTCACTACCATTACGAGGTGAACGGCAACAAGCTGGTGGTATCGCTTATGATAGAGCTGAGAGAGGACGGGGACGTGGAGTATCTGGCCAAATACCCTGAAAACGACCCGAGCGACACCCTTAAGCTGCTTGACACGGTGGTGCGCTCCTACCGGCCGGACGGCGCGGAGGCGCCCGAACCCGCGGTCGCCGACGGCCTGGCGGACGTGCGCTGCGACGAACAGGGCTATTCCACGAAGATGCCCGCCGGCCTTTCCTACACATGGCAGGAGGGCAACGGCCTGCGCATCTGGGGCGACGAACCGGGTTACGTGCCTAACGTGCTGATCTGGCGCAGGCCCACCAAGCTGAATGACCCGCAGAAGTACGTGCAGGAAGTTTATCCCAACTACATGAAGGAAACTTACGGAGAAAACCTGGTGAGCTACGCTCTGCACGAATACTATGATGTCGGCGGCAAGCGGCTGCTGGGCGAGACTTACATATACAGGGGCTCTTCCGGAGCGCTCATCAACCAGATACATCTTGTGGAAGTGCGCGGCGACGGGGACGTGGAATACAACACCCGTTTCCTTAACAGCGAGAGGGAAGCCACGCTTGAGATACTTGAAGCCGCGGTGCGCTACTATACGCCGGACGGCGCCGTGTCCGCGCAGACGCCCACCTCTGCCCAGCCGACGCCCGCTGTGAACAGCGGCACGAAACAGCTTAACGCCGTGGCGGCGCAGCCCATCGTGTCCGGCACCGAGGAGGTCTCCGACAGCCGCTTCAGCATGAAGATACCCAAGGGCTGGAAGATTATGACCGAAGGCGAGTTCATGACCTTCAGCTTCAAGGTGTGGGATCCCGCGAACCCCGACCGCACCATATTCTTCCTGATGAAGATGGAACCCTTCTTAAAGAGCGAGGCGGCCCGGCAGAAGTATAAGCAGGTGAACGACAGCCTGGGCGGCAATTCCATTTACATGATAAGCGCATACGCGCCCGTAATGGAAAGCTGCACGCTTAAGGGCGTGCTGGACAGCATTCCCCAGGTATACGACTTCTGCGAAAGGTTTTATGACGCCAAGCTTACGCTTGACCCGTCCGTGCTTCCGCAGATAAGCAATCCCCAGATCATCGAAAAGACGAAGAGCTCGCTGCCCGCCCCGGCGGACTGCGGCGAGAACGTGATCGGCCGGATCACATTTGAGGATTACCTGGGCCAGAAGTGCGAAGGGCTGGTGACCGCGCAGCCGATAAACACTCCGTATGTGGATTTCTTCGGCGTTGACGGCTGGCCGTATACGGTGTATATCTTCATGGGCGTGACCGCGCCGCTGGGCGAACTGAGCGAGCTGGAGCCTGTGCTCACCGAGTGCCTGGGCTCTTTCGGGTTCACCCAGAGCTATGTGAGGCAGGCCATAGATCTTTCCAACGCCGAGACGCAGGCGCTGCTTGAGCAGGCCAGGACCATGCAGGCGGCCCACGACGCCATGGTGGACGCCTGGTACGCCCGCGAAAAATCCCACGATATCAGCTTCCAGAAGTGGAGCGACGGCTTTATGGGTTATGACCGCCTGTATGACAGCGCTACCGGCGAGGTGTATCTGGCCGAGACGGGCTTTTACGACAGTTACGACCTGCACAGGGGAGAGTACGCCAACTCCAACCTGCATATCGTGGATAAGAGCAGCGAGGATTATTACCTGAAAGGCGCGGACTATTACATCACCAAGTAAAACGCCTTTTCGGGCGGCGGCGCCCGAAAGCCATACGAACGGGCGGCTCCGTTATCGGAGCCGCCCGGTTTTTATGGGATTGGGGAGACCGCGAGCCTTACAGCAGCATGGACATGAGCGCGAAAAACACTATCAGCAGTATCAGCAGCGCCGTATCCTGCTTCCAGTACCTTACCAGCAGGCCTGCCGCCTCCCGCATGAAGGCGTTGGGCCAGTACCACCACGCGGTCTTGCCGCCTATGCCCACCGCGTCCAGCCCCGCGCGGGCGGCGCAGATGCCGCTGCGGAACACGTGGTAATTGGTGGTCACGAACAGCACGTTGCCGTTGGGGGCGACTTCGTCCACGATCCGTTTGGAAAACGCCATGTTCTGATCCGTGTTTTTTGAGCCGGCTTCGGGGAAAATGCTTTCGGAAGGGATGCCATTGTCGATAAGGTACCTGCGCATTGCCTCAGCCTCGGCCATGGGCTCGTCCGAGCCCTGCCCCCCGGAGGGGATGAACACGGCCTGTTTGCCCGCCGCCTGTTTCTGCTCACTGAAGAACTTAAGCGCGCGGTCCACCCTGCCCCTCAGCAGGGGAGGCAGCGTGCCGTCCTTCCTGAAGCGGCAGCCCAGTATGATTATGGCGTCCTTGTCAGGTTTGGGACGGTACCTGGCCGCCGTGACGGCGCAGATAACCGCGCCTGCCAGCATGCACTCAAAGTACACGAACACTGTGGCGTAGCTGTTTTCGAGCGTGCTCCTTACCAGTCCGGCGAATTCGGAACCCATGAAATCACGGGTGAAGATGTACAGCCCCGCCGCCTCGCCCGCGATAAGCAGCGCGCTTACCGCCAGCCCCAGCACGTTTTGAAGGGCGTAGCCCTCGTGCCTGAGCAGCACCAGGTTGCTTATCGCCAGAGCGACAGCGAAAACCAGCATCACGGGCATGGTCAGCGTCATGAACCTGATGCTGGCGCGGGTGATGGCGTCAAGGGCGGAGTATAGGCTGAATCCGGCGGGGTCAAACAGGTGCCTGAACGTGACCCGCAGCATCAGCCCGCCCGTGATAAGGGAAAACAGGGAAAAGCCCGAATAATAAACGGAAGCCAGGGAATAGAACGCGCTCCCCTTCGCCCGGAAATAGTGCCACAGCATTATCGCGCTCAAAAGCAGCCAGAACAGCGTCGTGCCGGCGAGCATCACGTTGTCCCCGGTAAAGCCGCCTGTCTGGAGGTCGTACACCGTGCCCAGGGCGCCCACACGGAACATCAGGAACGCGACCTCGTTGCCTTCGGAGTCAAAGATCTGCGCGCTGGTCTCGCCCCGCTTTATGGGATGCAGGGAAAAGCTCACCCTGTCTTGGCCGAATCTCACCCTGTCCAGCCGCGCCGCCTGCGGGTTGTCCAGCTCCACGCGGGCGCCGTCCGGCGAAAACGAGCTTTGGCCGTAGGGATAAAGCCTTACGTTGGCGGTATACTCGCGGCTGAAAGTCAGGCGGCACAGTATGAACAGCGCTATCAGCGCCGCCGCCAGCGCCGCGATCTGCCGGGTCGCCTGCTTCATGGAGCGTCTCCTTTCGGTGGGCTCGTGGGGTCAAAGGACGGGTCAGGGGAACGCGAACGAACGCGCGGACGCATCGACTGCCCCGCCTGTGTACATACGTCGATTATACCAGAAGCTGCCGGGGTTATCAATCCCGTCCGTCGTCCTGCCGGCGCTTCAGGTGCTCCCTTAACACTTTGAGCCCGTCGGTGGGTACGCAGAAGCGTTCCCGGGAACGGTGGATCTCCTGCCACACGGCCTCCAGGCCGAACCATTTTACCTCCGATACCTCTGAAGCCTGCAGCCTGAGCGCGCCGATATCCACCGGCTGCTCATAAACGTACACGCTGGTGAATTCGTTGTCCCGGAACGGCCAGCCGTGAAACTCCTTTTCATACTTTATGCGGAAGGAGCCCGCGTACTCAAGCTGACAGGGAGCAGCCGGGATGCCCAGCTCCTCGTTCAGCTCCCGCAGCGCGGACTCAAGGGGCTTATCACCGGCGGGGATATGGCCGGCGGAGGAGGTGTCGTACATGCCGGGGAACGACTCCTTTTCCTCGCTGCGTTTCTGGAGCAGAATGTCGTAGCCGCGCGCGTGCTTTTTCACTACCCACACATGGGCGGTGCGGTGGAGGATGCCCTTTTTATGGGCTTCTTCCCGGGATACGGTCTTGCCGGTGGGCAGACCCGTTTCGTCCACTATGTCCAGGTACTCCATATGCGCTAAGCTCCCTGAAGAGAAGATCAGCCGTGTTTCCGCGCGGCGGGGAAAGCGAGCCCTCAGGCGGCTCCCGACCACAGATTGTACAGCCGGAATGTTAACTTGCGGTTACGGCACCCGCGTCCGCTGTCATCCTGCCCGCGTGAGGAACTCCGAGGGGCTGAGTTTCGAAAAAGCGCTTATTGCCCGTTCAGGCGTTATATGGTAGAATAAGGGGCAGAGACAGACTTTCGCGGCATCGGGCATCAGAAAGCGAAGGAAGGGGAAGGGACATGAACGAAAAGAAGAAAACGATCAGCGTATCGCTGGTCATGGCCGTGTGCGAACTGATACTGGGCATACTGCTGCTGATAAATCCGAACTGGCTGATCGGCGCGGTGATAATCCTTCTGGGCGCCTGCCTGATAGTGACGGGCGGGATAGAGCTGTTCAGGTACGCGCGCCTGCCGCTTCAGGACGCGGTAAAGACCTGGAAACTGGCCGCCGGGCTGGGCCTGGTCACCGTCGGTATCCTGGGGATCGCGAACCGGTCCTGGCTGCTGACGCTGCTGGGCACGCTTACCACCCTGTACGGCGCGCTGCTGCTGGCCTCCGCTTTCATGAAGCTACAAATGGCGGCGGACGCCTGGCGCTTAAAGCGCAATATGTGGTACCTGATGGGGGTAAGCTTCATACTGTGCGCAGCGCTGGCGGTGCTGCTGTTCATACAGCCGTTTACCGCGGAAGGCGCCGTCTGGATATTTACGGGAGTGGCCATGATACTCATAGCCATACTTGACTGCGTATACTGTTTCATGAAGAAAAAGAAGGTACCGGAAAAAGAGAAGGAACCTGAGAAAGAGAAGGAACCTGAGAAAGAGCAGGAACCGGAGAAAAAGAACGAGCCGGAGCAAGAAAACGAGCCGGAAAAAGAGAAGCAGCCGGAGAAAGAGAACGAGCCGGAGCCGGCGAAGGAGTGACCATAAGCACCCGCGTCGGCGCTTGAGCAGGCACAAGTTTGGCAGAGAGCGTTTAACGCCCTCTGCCTTGTTTTATTTTTCTGAGCGGCCGCGATTTATCAGTCGTCCTCAGGGAAATAGTCGAAGATGTAGCGCTCGCTGCCGGCCTCCAGATGGTCGATGACGTACTGTACGCAGCGCGCGATCGCCTCGGCGCCTTTTAGGTTCGGGTGCATGGAGGAGGAACTGACTATCGCCGAGGAATCCAGGTCCTGCTTTCCCGCCAGGAATATGATGTTGTTGAAGTACGTTTCTTCCGCGTAAGCGCTGTGGCCCTCAAACGCAGTGCTCACGTCCACATAGCAGATGTTCAGGCCCTCGTTCCTGCACTCGTCCACGACATTGATGAGTTCCGTGCAGAAAAAGTAAGTCGCTTCGTTCAGTATTGCCGCGCTGTCTTTTGAGAACGCGCCGCCGACGGTCTCATCGATCATGGGATACGGGTAGCCGACCACAAGGATCGCCGCCTGACTGCCCGCGCGGGCGGCCACGTCGTGAAACGCGCGCTTGAGCTTGCTTCTGACATTGCCGTCCGTGTACTGCTTTTCCATCAGGTTCACGCCCTTGTCCACGTTCGTCTCGCCGGGCGTAGACACGGTCTTTCCCAGCACGGACATCGTCATTATGCTTTTGAAGTCCACGTCGTTGCCGCCTATGCTCAGCACCACGTAATCCGCTTTCAGGCCTTTGGCGTCCAGTTCGTCAAATATATCCAGCTGGGGAGCGATCACCGTCATGCCGGTGATGCCCTCGCGGTCGTACTTCTTCTCCATGTCCGCTGTATATCCGGCGGCTTTATCCTCGTCCGTCAGTAGGAAAAGGTGGTTCGTGCGCGCCCCCGACGCCGCGACGGTAAAGTAGTTTTCGCCGCGGTGCTGCGCCAGCGTCCCTTCCACTCCGGGCAGCGTGAGCATTCCGGGCCACGCCCGTTCGGACCTGTGCGTCAGCCAGTCCGGGTCCTTGCATTTGACGGACATGGGCGCGTCCTGACCGTAGAAAGGCTCGATGCCTTCCCCCGCGGTGTAGGAATCGCCCAGCGCGACCAGCACCTTGCCCGTGCCTTCGCCCTCCGCGCAGGCGTTCAAAAACAGCGCGAACGCAAGCGCGCACAAAGCCAGACAAATCGCTCTTTTCATGATATCTATCTCCTTTTGGTATTCCTGATCTGTTTGCAATACCGGGCCGAAGGCCGCGGCGAGGTGTCAGTTCGTTTTTCCCGTCAGTTTCTGATACAGCTTCATCAGGTACGCCACGCACTCGCTCTCGCTGGAGATGTCCCACGCCTTGCATCAATTGGATTTATTTGAATTTTGAATTAATTGAGCTGATCGCTTTATTAATTCGGCTATTCGTAAGCCATCCTTCATTATGTATTCCTAATGCGTAGTATTCATTATACCAGCCGCTTATCGGTTCAATTCCTCCAAAATAACTCTTTCCATTTTTATCATTTACTATGATACTTTGTGCGGTTATGATTGACCTCCCATCTCCATTATTAATCGTACTATCTGCAAGTTTAGCAGCATTTTCATATCCATCAAAAATAAACCGATCTTTGGGATTATTTTTGTTATATAATGCTATTGACTCATATGCACTGTAGTAGATATATGCTTTATATGACGTGCTTGTTATTCCTTTATTCGAAGAAGAATAATTGCTATTATATGTTTTTGTATTAGTGATTGTAACATGTCCCATTGGCATATAACCTTTATCGATGATTAAAAACTTGCCGCACTCGCTAAGACTCTTTGCACGTAGAGATGGATTTAAACTTTCCATTATTCCGGGCAGAAGCTTTACAGTATAATAATCAGTGGCGACCCAACGATCAGAATCAACATAGGCAAGGGGATTTTCCAGCTCACCGGTTGTTGAGTTTTTATATTTTCCATATTCTATTCCATTGTCAGAAATAATTGGTTTGTTTTCAATTCTCGAAAAACACAATATTTTATTTGATGATGAATTGTCAGTATTAGTTTTTTTTAGCATGTCTAATAAGCTCTTTGCGACCTTAGAAGTAGTAATACCATAAGCGGCGCTATAATCAATTTCTTCCGGTTCATATACCTGATAATTGGAAATGGAATAATCAACTTCAACGCCATCGGGATATACTTCTTTTAACGAATGTCCATTATCCTTCAATAAGTTACAAAAAGCAAGCTGAGTGTCAATGTCTTTAATTGATTCACCATATTTAGCAGCAAGGGCGATTATCTTAGTATGGAGTTCCTGTGGAGTATCATCTGCCTCGCTGTTTTCTTGCATTAATTGAGCTTCACATTGGAAAGCATTAAACACTATTTCTGCAATATCTTTACCATTATATCCCTTGACTATACGTATAACTTCGGATGGTTTGTTGTTGTTAATTAAATAATATGCTTCATCAAGTTTGGCAGTCCTTATCTTGGATGTATCGTCAGCTAATTGATAGTATCTCACTGCATCTTTGTAATTTTGCAATGAAAGCATTTGATCGCCCCATTTTGAGTAAGCTTCGCTTAGCAGAGACTGTGCGCCGGCATTTGAATAACCTTTAACAGCTTTCTCAAAGTCTGACTGTGACATGCTGGTATCCCCTAAAGCCAACCAGGCTTTTTTTGCGTTGTTTTCATCATTCAGCTTTTGATAAGCTATTGCTGCTGCTTCGTAATCTTTTGCCTCCATTGATTTAGCAGCTTCCAAGGTATAAAGGTCCATTAGCCGTGCTCTTGCTTTTTTTCCCCAGAAGAAATGATTTATGTATGTTATTAGCACGTCTTCCGTCTTTGAATGTTCACCTTGATACATATACTTATCTGCTTGCTCAATTTGATACCACGGGAAACCGATGTAATTGACTGCTAAGCATAAAACCACTATAAGCAGAATTATTGTTATTACTTTTTTCATAAGAGCCTCCAATGATTTGATGAATGACTATCGTTTTCTTTGTGGCTTTCTTTGGTAAATACCTTGATTTAATTATATATAATTGCATATCATGGTTCAATCGTGTATTAAGGTGTACTAAGGGCGGTTTAACAGCAATGCGTATAGATAGCAAGGATCGCCGCGGGAAAGGGACGGCGCGTCATCCTATCTCTTAAGTATCTCTTTCAAAAACTGCCCGGTGTAGCTGGCCTCGTTCTGAGCGACCTGCTCGGGAGTGCCGCAGGCGACCACATTGCCGCCCATGTCGCCGCCCTCGGGGCCCATGTCGATTATCCAGTCCGCGCACTTGATGACGTCGGGGTTGTGCTCTATTATGACCAGCGTGTTGCCCGCGTCCACCAGGCGGAACAGCACCTCGTTCAGGCGTTCCACGTCCGCGGGATGCAGGCCGGTGGTGGGCTCGTCCAGCACGTACAGCGTGCGGCCTGTGGCCCTGCGGGAGAGCTCGGTGGCGAGCTTGACCCTTTGCGCCTCGCCGCCTGAGAGCTGCGTGGCGGGCTGGCCGAGCTTCACGTAGCCCAGCCCCACGTCCACCATGGTCTGGAGTTTGCTCCTGAGTTTGGGCAGGGCGTCAAAAAAGCCGAGCGCCTCGTCGCAGGTCATTTCCAGCACATCGTGGATGCTTTTGCCCTTGTATCTGACTTCCAGCGTCTCGCGGTTGTAGCGCCTGCCGCCGCACACCTCGCAGGGCACGTACAGGTCCGGCATGAAGTGCATCTCTATCTTGATCACGCCGTCGCCGGAGCAGCTTTCGCAGCGGCCGCCCTTGACGTTGAAGGAGAAGCGGTTGGCCCTGAAGCCCCGTGATTTCGCGTCGGCGGTGGAGGCGTAAAGCTCCCTTATCAGGTCGAACAGCCCCGTATAAGTGGCGGGATTGCTGCGGGGGGAGCGGCCGATGGGGCTCTGGTCGATGGAGATCACCTTGTCCAGCTGGTTTAAGCCCTCTATGCCGTCATATTTGCCGGGGCGCTCGTGGGAGCGGTTAAGGTCCCGGGAGAGGGCCTTAAAGAGTATGTCGTTCACCAGGCTGCTTTTGCCGGAACCGCTCACGCCCGTGACGCAGGTGAACACGCCCAGGGGGAAGCTCACGTCCATGCCCTTAAGGTTGTGGGCGCGGGGGTTTTTGACGGTTATGAAGCCCCTGGGCGCGCGCCTTTGAAGCGGAATGGGCACTGAGCGCTTTCCGGACAGAAACTGTCCCGTGATCGACTCGGGCACCTGCATCACCTCTTCGGGAGTGCCAGAAGCCACCAGATAGCCGCCCAGGCTGCCCGCGCCGGGGCCGATGTCCAGCAGGTAGTCCGCCTCGCGCATGGTGGCGGTGTCGTGCTCCACAACTATCAGCGTGTTGCCCAGCGCCTGCAGCTTTCTTAAGGTCTTGAGCAGCTTTTCGCTGTCCCGCATGTGCAGGCCTATGGACGGCTCGTCGAGGATGTACACCACGCCCACCAGCCCGCTGCCTATCTGGGTCGCCAGGCGGATGCGCTGCGCCTCGCCGCCGGACAGGGTCGCCGCGCCGCGGGAGAGGGTCAGGTACTCCAGCCCCACGTCCCTCAAAAAGCTCAGGCGGGAGGTGACTTCCCTCAATATGGGGCGGGCGATAAAGCTTTCCCGCTGGGGCAGGGACAGGCTCTCAAAAAAGCTCAGGCTCTCACGTATGGACAGGTCACTCACGTCGGAAATGGACTTGTCGCCCACCGTGACCGCCAGCGCCTCGGGCTTTAAGCGGCGGCCGCCGCACTCGGGGCAGGGGGTCTCGCTCATGAACTCGCTTATTCCCTCGCGGCTGTATTCGCTGTCCGTCTCGCGGAAGCGGCGCTCCAGGTTGGTGACGATGCCCTCGAAAGGTACATTGAAGCTGCCCTTCCTGCCTTCGCGCTCGTACTCGCAGTGGATCTTTTCGCCCTTGGTGCCGTAGAGTATCTTGTCCAGCTGGGATTTATCGAGTGTCCTGACGGGCGCGTCCATGGAGAAACCGTAGTGCCTGGCCAGCCCTTCAAGATACATGCGCGCCATCTGCCCGCCGCCCTCGCCACTGTCCCAGCCGCTGACGCGGATCGCGCCCTCGTTCAGGGACTTTTCCGGGTCGGGGATCACGCTGTTTATGTCCACCGTGGTCAGGTAGCCCAGCCCGCCGCACACGGGGCACGCCCCGTAGGGGTTGTTGAATGAGAACATGCGGGGGGAGAGCTCCTCTATCGAGATGCCGCAGTCGGGGCAGGCGTAGTTCATTGAGAAAAGTATCTCATCCCCGTCCACGAACGCCGCCAGGCACAGCCCGCCGCCAAGCTTGAGCGCGGTCTCCACGCTGTCGCTCAGGCGGGAGAGCACGCCTTCCCGAAGGATGAGACGGTCCACCACTATCTCTATGTCGTGCTTTTTGTTCTTGTCCAGGGGCGGCGTTTCGCTCAGCTCGTACATTATCCCGTCGATGCGGCAGCGCACGAAGCCCTTTTTCTGGCAGTCCTCCAGAAGCTTGGTGTATTCGCCCTTGCGCCCCCTGACCACAGGCGCCAGCAGCACCAGGCGGCTGCCTTCCGGCTGTTCCAGTATGCGGGAGGTGATCTCGTCCACGCTCACCCGCTTTATCACCCGCCCGCACTTGGGGCAGTGTGGCGTGCCCGCCCGGGAAAACAGCAGGCGCAGGTAGTCGTGTATCTCCGTGACCGTGCCCACGGTGGAACGGGGGGAGCGGGCGGTGGTCTTCTGGTCGATGGATATGGCGGGGGAGAGGCCGTCTATCGCGTCCACGTCCGGCTTGTCCATCTGGCCCAGGAACTGGCGCGCGTAGGAGGACAGGCTCTCCACGTACCTGCGCTGCCCCTCTGCGAATATCGTGTCGAACGCAAGGGAGCTTTTGCCTGAGCCTGAAAGCCCGGTTATGACCGTGAACTTGTCGCGGGGGATCTTCACGTCTATGTTTTTTAGGTTGTTGACCCTTACCCCGCGGCAGGTGATGAATTTATCCATGGTGTCAGTTTCCTTTATTTGAATTTGCTGTTGCTTGCGTACCGGTGAGCGGTCGATGGTCAGTGGCCGTCCGCCGTTGGCGGACAAAGTCAGGAGCGGATCGCTGCGCCGCTATGCGGCTCGCGATGACGGAAAGCGCGCGCAGCTGACAGCTATCTCCGCTTGCGGCGGGCGCGGCGGCTCTTCTCGTTGGTCGCCATGGGCGCGGCGCCCTGCAGTTCCAGCATCTGGTCGCGCAGGCGGGCGGCCTTCTCGAAGTCCAGCTGACTGGCGGCTTCCAGCATCATTTCGCTGAGCCGCTCTATGGCCACCTGCTTTTCCTCTTCGTTCATGGGCGCGGCGGCGGAGGTGTCCGCCTTGCGGGAGACGCTCAGCGCCTCTTTTATCGCGGCCTTCACGCTTTCGGGTTTTATGCCGTGCTCCTCGTTGAAGCGGGACTGCACCTCACGGCGGCGGTTGGTCTCGTCTATGGCGTACTGCATGGAGGGGGTGACGCTGTCCGCGTACATTATGACCCGCCCGTCCACGTTGCGGGCAGCGCGGCCTATGGTCTGCACCAGGCTGGTCTCGCTGCGCAGGAAGCCCTCCTTGTCCGCGTCCAGGATGGCCACCAGTTCCACTTCGGGCAGGTCCAGACCCTCTCTTAACAGGTTTATTCCCACCAGCACGTCAAAAACGCCCTGACGGAGGTTCTTTATCAGTTCGATCCTGTCCAGTGTTTCCACATCGGAGTGCATGTACTCCACTTTTACGCCCATATCACGCAGGTATTCGGTGAGGCTCTCTGCGGTGCGCTTGGTGAGCGTGGTCACAAGCGCCCTGCCGCCTTTTTCCGCCACCAGGCGCAGTTCGCCCAGCAGGTCGTCCACCTGATAGGTGGCGGGGCGCACGATTATCTCGGGATCGATGAGCCCGGTGGGGCGTATCAGCTGTTCCACCACCTGATCCGCGCGCTCTTTTTCGTAAGGGCCGGGTGTGGCGGACACGTATATGGTCTGGCCGATGCGCTGCTCGAACTCGTAGAACTTGAGGGGACGGTTGTCGAAGGCGCTCTTCATGCGGAAACCGAACTCCACAAGCGTGCTTTTGCGCGCGAAGTCGCCGTTGTACATGGCGCGTATCTGGGGGATGGTCACGTGGCTCTCGTCTATGAACACTATGTAGTCACGTGGGAAGTAGTCAAGCAGCGTAAAGGGCGGCTCTCCGGGCTGCCGGCCGTCAAAGTAGCGGGAGTAGTTTTCTATCCCGTTCACGAAGCCGATCTCCCGCAGCATCTCAAGGTCGTAAGTGGTGCGCTGCTTAAGGCGCTGCGCTTCCAGCAGGCGGCCGTTGTCCTCCAGCTCGCCCGCCTCCACGGGCAGGTCGTTTTCTATCATCTCAAGCCCCAGGCGCAGTTTTTCAGAAGAGGTCACGTAGTTGGTGGCGGGGTAGAGGATCACGTGGTTTAACAGCGTCACCGTCTTGCCCGTGAGCGCGTCGGCGTGGCTGATGCGCTCTATCTCGTCCCCGAAAAACTCAATCCTGACCGTCTTGTCGAACTGGGAGGCGGGCACGATCTCGACCGTCTCGCCCTTCACGCGGAAACTGCCGCGCTTGGGCTCAAAGTCGTTGCGTTCGTACTGTATGTCAACCAGCCGGCGGATCAGCTCGTCCCGGTCGATCCTCTGGCCTTCCCTGAGGCTGATGGACTGGGAACGGTACTCCTCAGGGTCGCCCATGCCGTATATGCAGGACACGGAGGCCACGATTATCACGTCACGCCTTTCGGAGAGCCAGGAGGTCGCGGAGTGGCGCATGCGGTCGATCTCGTCGTTTATGGAGGAGTCCTTTTCTATGTAGGTGTCCGTGGCGGGGATATACGCTTCGGGCTGGTAGTAGTCGTAATAGCTCACGAAATAGCCTACGGCGGAATCGGGGAAGAACTCCTTGAATTCAGCCGCCAGCTGCGCGGCCAGCGTTTTGTTGTGGGCGATGACCAGCGCGGGACGCTGCAGGCGGGCTATGACGTTGGCCATGGTGAAGGTCTTGCCTGAGCCCGTAACACCCAAAAGCACCTGGTTTTTCATGCCGCTTTGAATGCCGCTGACCAGTTTTTCTATGGCCTCGGGCTGGTCGCCCCGGGGAGAGAAGCGGCTTTTGAGCTCAAACACCGGTCTTGCCTCCTTCTCTCCGCCTGCGGGCGATAAAATACGCGTCCATGAGCGCGCTGGCCAATTCGTCCTCGTCCCGGGGGGAGAGGCTGCCGCCCGAGTACAGCGCTCTGACCTGCCTGAGCACCCGCTGGACTTCCGTGGCGGCGTCGGGCAGCGCGTCCTCGTCCTCGGTGAGGAAATAATTGCGTTCCAAACCGAAGATCTCGCTCAGGCGGTCGTACACCTCACGCTTCTTTGGGTAGAACTGGCCCGCCTCGTAGCCTTCCACCGTGCGCTTGCTCAGGGAGAGCATCCCGCTCAACTGTTCCTGCGTGTAACCCATACGCAGGCGCTGGCAGCGCAGTTTTTCGCCGAATTTCATACAAGCTCCTCCAGATAGGGGGCGGTGCCCCGGAGTTGTGCATATCCTACAAGAATATCACATAAGATTTTCGATAATGACGGCTTGAATAACGCAATTTATTTGCGATATAATTCACAAGTCGCAAAAAACCTGCGATATGTATTATACAGTTGCCTGATATGCAAGTCAACTGTTATTTTATGAAAGAGATGTAAGCAAAACAGCTTATATGTGTACGCGGTCGGAGGTGGTGAGATGAAGATATGCAATGATTATCCCCGGGTCTGCAGGCTCAAGCGTGATCTGGAAAGAAAGCGCCTTTCCCTGGCGGCGGCCCGCGCAAGGTACTGCGCGCTTAAGGCGAAAGCGGAAGGTGGAGTGAGGCGTCTGAGTCTCACGCCTGCGGCCAAAGGGGACAAAGAACTGGTTTTGGCGGCCCTGACTGACTGTAAAACGGAAATGGACGCGGCGACGGAGGCTCTGAGGCGCGAAAAAGCCCGGCTCAGAGGGCTGTTGGATGAGATCGGCGACCCGGTGAACGAGACCCTGCTGAAAGGGGAGCTGCTTGAGGGAGACGGAATGAAGGTATTGAGGCACACGCTGGGAATGAGCAAACAGGGAGTATATTACCGGGCAAACATGGCGTTAAGGGAACTCGAGGAACTGATGGAGGCAAAGGGATATGGGAAGTCTGAGCTTTAGGGAGATCAGATCTCTTTGCGCGAAAATGTGCGGTCTGCTTGGAGTGAGCGAGGTTCCCGCCTGGGAACTGTATCGCAATTATTTTGCGAAAATACCCCTGCCCATAATGCTGAGGGAGCGCGGGCGTACGCTGTGGATAGACAGATATTACGCCGCGTACCAGTACGAAGACGGGGAGGTCAAGTACGTGTACGTGACGCTTAAGCACGCCTGCGAGGAACTGCGGGCGTGCCGGGCAGCCCAGAGCCGCCTGGGGCAGCTGCCTCCGGAGATCGCTTTTCAGCTGAAAACGGCGCTGAAGTGGATGAGAATGCATAAACAGACGCTGTGGAGGGGTTAAACTTGTATTACGGAAGGGGTTTTGCTTGAAAAGGCAAAACAGAGATGATATAATTATAAGATGTTTACTGTTGCCAAAACGGCGTGAAAAACGGCGGAAGCGGCAAATACGGGATTCTAATACTATCCACAGAGGATCGATATATGATTTGCGTGAAATTCGGGGGCACCTCACTGGCGGACGCGTCCCAGTTCAGAAAAGTCAGGGAAATAATCGAGAGCGACCCCCGCAGGAAGTTCGTGGTGGTGTCCGCGCCCGGAAAGCGCTTTGGCGGCGACATCAAGATCACCGACATGCTGGAAGAGGTGTGGAAGCGGGCGCTGAACGGCGGCCGGGCGGACAAGGCAATGAAGCCCGTGACCCAGCGCTACGCCGCGATCGCCGGTGAGCTGGGGCTGGAGTTCGACGCGGAAGAAGAGGCGGAAAAGATCGTTTCCGCCCTGAGCGCGTGCCCCGACAGGGACTACTGCATGAGCCGCGGCGAGTATCTGAGCGGCAAGCTGATGAGCCTGTACCTGGGGCGCCCATTCGTGGATCCCGCCAGGCACGTGTTTTTTGACCGGGAGGGCGTTCTGGACAGCCCGAAGACTCTGAAGTCCCTGAACAAGGCGCTCAGCGGCCTGGACGGGGCGGTCATACCCGGCTTTTACGGCGCTACTCCAACGGGAGGCATCAAGACCTTCTCCCGGGGCGGCAGCGACATTACCGGCGCGCTGGTAGCTGCCGCGGTAGGCGCGGAACTGTACGAGAACTGGACGGACGTGAACGGGCTGCTGGCCGCCGATCCCCGGGTGGTGGACAGACCCGAGACCGTAAGGAACCTGAGCTACAGGGAACTGCGCATACTTTCATACATGGGCGCCAGCGTGATGCACGCGGATGCGGCGCGGCCCGTAAGGGAAGCCGGCATCCCCATCAGGATACTCAACACCAATTACCCGCAGGACGAGGGCACGCTGATAGTGCCCGTGTCGCGCCTCAGCGCGGGCAGGCAGGCGGTCACAGGCGTGGCGGGCAGGAAGGGCTTAAGCGTTTTGCAGGTGGAAAAGCAGTTCGTGTCCGACGGAGCGGGCTTCATGGCTACCCTGCTTGAGCTGTTCAAGGCGCGGCGTCTGCCTTTCGAGCAGTGCTTAAACGGCATAGACACCATCTCCATCGTCATCAGGAGCGACCTGCTGAAGCCCTGCAAAAAGGAGATACTGGGCGATATACGCCGGGTGCTGTCTCCCGACATCCTTAACGTCACCGATGGCCTCAGCATGATCACCGTGGTGGGCGAGAATGTGCCAGAGAGCGAGAACATGACCGTGAAACTGCTGGCGGCTGTGGGCGCGCAGGGGATAACCATTTCCACTATCAACCAGGGCGCGGGCAGGCTGAACCTGATCCTGGGCGTGCACGACGACGACTACGAAAAAGCGATAAAGACGATATACCAGACCATCAGAGCATAAAAACGGAGGAAAAAACAATGGCGAAGCACGGCGGTTTTCCCGGCATGGGCATGGGAGGCAATCTTCAGAATCTGGCGCGTCAGGCCCAGAAGCTGCAGCAGCAGATGACCGAAAAGCAGCAGGAGCTGGAAGCGAGGGAGTTCGAGGCGACTTCGGGCGGCGGCATGGTCACTGCGAAGGTCACCGGCAAAAAACAGCTGGTATCGCTTACGATCAAGCCCGAAGCGGTGGATCCCGACGACGTGGATATGCTGCAGGACATGATCCTGGCCGCGGTGAACGAGGCTATCAAGGCTGCCGACGAGGCGGTGGAAAAGGAAATGGGCCGCCTGACCGGCGGGCTTAACATGCCGGGGCTGTTTTAATGGCGGGCATAGAAGCCATTGACAAGCTCTCAAACGAGCTGAGCCGCCTGCCGGGCATAGGCAAAAAAACGGCGCAGAGGCTGGCGTTCCATATCGTGGGGCTGCCGGAGGAGCAGGTGCGGGAACTGGCCGTGGCGATCTACAACGGCAAAAAGAACGTGCATCTGTGCCCGGTCTGCTATAACCTGACCGACAAGGACGTGTGCTCCGTGTGCGGGGACGACGCGAGGGACAAAAGCGTCATCTGCGTGGTCAAGGATGCCCGCGACGTGAACGCGCTGGAGCGGGTGAGGGACTACAACGGCCTGTACCACGTGCTGGGAGGGGTCATTTCCCCCATGGACGGCGTAGGCCCCGATGATATCCGCATCCGCGAGCTGCTCAGCCGCCTGGCCTCGGGCGAGGTCAAAGAGGTGGTCCTGGCCACCAACCCGGACGTGGAAGGCGAGGCGACCGCTTCCTACTTAAGCCGGCTCATAAAGCCCATGGGCATCAAGGTGACCCGCATCGCCCACGGCGTGCCGGTGGGGGGAGAGCTTGAGTACACGGATGAGATCACGCTTATGCGCGCTTTCGAAGGGCGCAGGGAAGTGTGACGCGTCCAAACCGCATAAATTCTCCGAAAGGACGATAATACATGAATTCCAACATCAAGTCCGCGGCCGACCTGCGCCGCATGTACCTGAAATTCTTTGAAAGCAAGGGGCATAAGGTGATCCCCTCCGCCTCCGTCATACCGGAGAACGATCCCACCGTGCTGTTCACCACCGCAGGCATGCATCCTCTGGTGCCCTACCTGCTGGGCATGAAGCACCCCATGGGTACCCGGCTTACGGACGTACAGAAATGCATCCGCACCGCCGACATAGACGAAGTGGGCGACGCCAGCCACTGCACCTTCTTCGAGATGCTGGGCAACTGGTCGCTGGGTGACTACTTCAAGAAGGAAGCCATTTCCTGGAGCTGGGAATTCCTGACCAGCCCCGAGTATCTGGGCCTTGACAAAGACAAGCTGGCCTTCACCGTGTTCGAAGGCGACGACAAGGCGCCCCGCGACGAAGAAGCCGCTTCATACTGGAAGGCCTGCGGCGTAAAGGAAGACCATATCTTCTACCTCTCTGCCAAGCACAACTGGTGGGGCCCCGCCGGCACCACCGGCCCCTGCGGACCGGACACGGAGATGTTCATAATCAAGGACGTGCCGCCCTGCTCCCCCGAGTGCTCTCCCGCGTGCTCATGCGGCAGATACCTGGAGATCTGGAACGACGTGTTCATGCAGTACAATAAGCAGGCTGACGGTACTTTCCCGCCCCTGGAGCAGAAGAACGTGGATACCGGCATGGGCCTTGAGCGCACCATCGGCGTGCTGCTGGGCGCGAAGACCGTGTACGAGACCGACCTGTTCAGCGGCATAATCGCGAAGATCGAGGAGTTAAGCGGCAAAAAGTACGCGGATAACGACGAGTTCACCCGCTCCTTCCGCATAATCGCCGACCACATGCGCACCGCCACCATGATAATAGGTGACGACAGGGGCATCACGCCTTCCAACGTGGACCAGGGCTACGTGTTAAGGCGCCTTATCCGCCGCAGCGTGCGCCACGGCATGAAGCTGGATATGCCCGAGGGCTTCACCGCCAGGCTTGCCGAGGTGATCGTCGAGCAGTACAAGGACGTCTATCCCGAGCTCAAGCGCAACGAGGAGTTTATCAAGACCCAGCTGCTGCTTGAGGAGGAGCGCTTCCAGAAGACCCTTAAGCAGGGCATGAAAGAATTCGACAAGCTTATAGGCAACATCGCCCGCCAGAAGGGCGCGGTGGCTCCCGTGCTGGAAAAGCTGAACGCAAAAGAGGACGCTTCCGAAGCCATCGCTTCCGCGCTCAAGGCGCTGCCGCCCCGTCCCGAGTTTTTGCCGCTTATAGAGCAGCTCAAGCTGGGCCAGGCCTCCGAGGGGCTCAAAGCCGAGTGCGAAAGGTTCCTGGCGGGGCTTGAGATGATCGACGGCCGCAGCGCCTTCAAGCTTTACGACACCTACGGCTTCCCCATCGAGATCACAGTTGAACTGGCGGCGGAAAAGGGTCTTAAGGTGGACGAGGAAGGCTTTAACGAGCGCTTCAAACAGCACCAGCAGGCCTCCCACGCGGGCGCGGAGCAGAAGTTCGCTTCCGGCATGGCCGACCATCAGGACAAGACCGTGAAGCTCCACACCGCCACCCACCTGCTCCACGCGGCGCTCCGCAAGGTGCTGGGCGAAGAAGTGGCGCAGAAGGGCTCCAACATCACCACAGAGCGCCTGAGGTTCGACTTCTCATTCGGCAGGAAGATGACCCCCGAAGAGGTAAAA
Source organism: Clostridiales bacterium (assembly GCA_024684375.1). Taxonomy (GTDB): domain Bacteria; phylum Bacillota; class Clostridia; order Christensenellales; family Aristaeellaceae; genus RUG14130. The sequence goes on along the minus strand of JAIKWZ010000022.1, from coordinate 11,096 downwards.
GAGGTCGAAAACTTGGTAAACGAGTGGATACAGGCCGCCGCGCCCATCTCCTGCGAGGAGATGACCGTGCCCGAGGCCAAGGCCCAGGGCGCCATAGGCTTGTTCGAGAGCAAGTACGGTGAGCGTGTCCGGGTGTACACCATGGGCAGCTACTCCAAGGAGATCTGCTCCGGCCCCCACGCGGGCAACACCTCCGAGCTCAAGAGCTTTAAGATCCTGAAAGAGGAATCCTCCTCCGCAGGCGTTCGCCGCATCAAGGCCGTAATCGAAGGCTAAAACGCAGATCACATGCCCGTCCGCGGGAAACAGCGCGGGCGGGTGTTTTTTGAGGAAAAAGTATGAAAAAGATAGCGATAATCACCGGCGCGTCATCCGGCATGGGCAAAAGGTTCGTCGAGACGCTGGACGAGTACGGAAGTTTCGACGAGGTGTGGGCGGTGGCGCGCCGCAGGGAAGCGCTGGAAAACCTGTCCTGCCCCTATCCCGTAAAGCCCGTGGCGCTGGACCTGTCAAAACCGGAGGCTACGGATGAATTCGCGCGCCTGCTGGAAAGCGAAAAGCCCCGGGTGGGCCTGCTCATAAACGCGGCGGGCTACGGCAAGTTCGACGCGGTCATGGACGTACCGCTCGGTGACAACCTGGGCATGGTGGACCTTAACTGCCGGGCGCTAATCGCTCTCACCCAGCTCACCGTGCCTTACATGGAAAAGGGCGGACTGGTCATCAACATCGCCTCCATGGCGGCTTTCCAGCCCATACCTTACATCGCCGTGTACGGCGCCACCAAGGCGTTCGTGCTGAGCTACAGCCGCGCCCTCAGACGGGAACTTAAGGACGCAGACGTGATGGCGGTATGCCCCTACTGGACGAAGACCGCGTTTTTTGACCGGGCGGTGAGCGAAAACAATGTGGTAAAGAAATACGCTGTGATGTATAAGCCTGAAGACATAGTCGCGCAGGCATGGAAGGACGCGAAAAAGCGCAAAGAAGTGAGCGTGTACGGCTTTACCGCCAGAGGGCAAAGGCTGCTGGTCAAGCTGCTGCCGCACCGGCTGGTCATGAACGTGTGGATGAGACAGCAAAAGCTGAAAGCAAAATAAAACAACACCGGCGGCATGTGCCGCCGGTGTTGTTTTATCAACAAAATACGCTTCGTTTTAAGTACATTTTAGGTTGACGGATTACAATCATATTATAATATGTGGAGTTTGCGTTTTCTCGGAAGACGCATCCGGCGTACAGCGAAGGAGATCCATAAATGAAGGAAGACGTTAAGCCCTCAAAGGCTTCCAAAGCGGACAGGGAAAAAGCCCGGGAAGCGAAGGCCGCGAAGGTTCTGGCGGCAAAGCAGGAAAAAGAAAAAAAGGCCCGGCGCAGGCGCAGGCGTATAAGGCGCCTTATCATCTTCCTGCTGATCCTCGCCGTACTGGCCACGGCGGGCTACTTCATTATCCAGAAGCTCAAAAGTCAGTACACGGTGAACTATCAGGCCTACACCGTCACCACGGGCACCATATCCAATTCGCTCTCATTCAACGGCACGCTGCAGGCGATAAACAACACCACTTACAGCGCTGCCTCCGACGCAACGGTGCGCATGCTGTACGTAAAGAAGGGCGATGAGGTCAAACAGGGTGACATGCTGCTGCGCTACTCCACCGGCAAGACCGTCACCGCCGATTTCGACGGCACGGTTAACCAGCTTCTGATATCGGAGGGCGTCGAAGTCAAGGAGGGCGACGAGCTCATCCAGCTGGTAGACTTTGAACACATGAAGGTGTCCATACGCGTGGACGAGTACGACATTTCGGATGTGAAGATCGGCGACGAATGCCGCATCACCGCTACCGCCACCGAAGACACGTTCACCTCGACCATAGCCGACATCAATTACACTTCCTCATCAAGCGGCTCAGTCGCGTACTACACCGCCACGGCCTACGTGGACGTGAAGGGCGGCGTGTACCCCGGCATGCAGGTCACGGTCACCATACCGCAGGATGAGGCCAGCAACGTGGTCATACTCAAAGAGGACGCGCTGAGCTTCGACAGGACCAACCAGGCTTTCGTTTACATGCTGGGGGAGGACGGCAGTCTGCAGCCAGTGTATGTGAAAACAGGCGTGAGCAACGGCAATTACGTGGAGATAAAACAGGGTCTGGTCAGCGGCGACACGGTATACGCCGAGGTCGCGGCGACGGAGTCTTCAAGCGGCGGGCTGTTGTCATCCCTGTTCGGCGGTACCAACATAATGGGCGGCAGCAGGCAGGGACAGGGCTCCTCGCGTTCGTCCCAATCCGGTCAGCGCAGTTCCGGAGGCTTCAGCGGCGGCGGGAACTGGTCAGGGAGTTTCCCGGGCGGTGGCAGATAATGGCGGAAAAAACATTTTTCCGGATGCGCCTGATAAACAAGTACTACCCCATGGGCGATGAAAAGGTGCACGTGCTCAAGGACGTGAACCTGGACATCGAAAAGGGCGAGTACCTGTCCGTGCTGGGGCCTTCCGGCAGCGGCAAAAGCACGCTGATGAACATAATCGGCTGCCTGGACGTGGCATCTTCAGGCACGTACATGCTGGAGGGGGACGCCATCGACCTGCTGGAGGAGGACGAGCTTGCGCACATCCGTTCCGGCAAGATAGGCTTCATATTTCAGAACTCCCAGCTGCTTCCGCGCCTGACCGCGCTTAAAAACGTGGAGCTGCCTCTGATATACTCGGGCGTGTCCCCCTCAAAGCGCAGAAAGCGCGCGGAGAGCATACTTAAGCGGGTGGGGCTGGAGGACAGGATGGATCACTACCCCAACCAGCTTTCCGGCGGCCAGCAGCAAAGGGTGGCGATCGCCCGCGCGCTGGTCACGAACCCTTCGCTGCTGCTGGCGGACGAGCCCACAGGCGCGCTGGACCAGAAGACCGGACGGCAGATCATGCAGCTGTTCCGGGAGCTCAACGCAGAGGGCCGCACGATAATAATGATAACCCACGACATGAACATCGCCGCCTACGCCCACAGGGTAGTTCACATAATCGACGGCGAGCTCACGGAGGAAGGGGGCGAAAACAGTGCTGGTAATGCTTAAAGAATGCGTGGCCATGTCCTTAAGCAACATATTAAGCAATAAGCTGCGTTCCTTCCTGACCGTGCTGGGCATATTGATCGGCGTGTCGGCGGTGATCGCCCTGATAACCACCGTGTCCAGCTTTTCGGGCACCCTGTCCAGCTCCTTTGTGAGCATGGGCGCGGGCACGCTGTCGGTGTCCGTATCGGGCAGTGACCTAAAGACCGGCATGAGCGCGGAAGATATCACAGAGCTCACGGAGCTTAAGGAAGTCGACGGCATCACGCCCAACGTGTCGCTGCGCACCCGCGTGGCACGGGGCGGTAAGTACAAGACCAACGTGTCCATCTCCGGCAAAAACTATTACTTCTTCTACCGCACCGACGGCGCGGTGACCCGGGGCAGGCCCATACATCCCACGGACGAGGAAAACATGACCTTCGTGTGCCTTATCAACCAGGACCTGGTCACGGAAATGTTTTTCGGCGTGGACCCGGTGGGCGAGACCATGTACATAGACGGCATACCATTTATGGTGATAGGTATTTTGTCTGACACCGCCCAGTCCAGCATAACGGGCGTGATCAACGGCAGCGCCACTATCATCATACCTTACACCACGGCGCTCAAGATGAACAATTCCAGCGAAGTCACGTCCTTTACGGTGTACCTGAGCGACGGAACTTCCTCGGAGACCGCTTCCGCGGTGCTGGAAGAAAAGATGGACGCCATGTTCAGCTACGAGGATGACTGCTTCACCGTCACGGCCATGACCAGCATAGAGGACACCATGAACACCATGCTTTCCATGGTCAGCTCGCTTTTGGCGGGCATAGCCTCCATAGCGCTGGTGGTGGGCGGCATAGGCATAATGAACATGATGCTCACCACCGTGACCGAGCGCACCCAGGAAATAGGACTCAAAAAGGCGCTGGGCGCCATGCCCTGGCAGATACAGATGCAGTTCCTTATCGAATCCTTCCTGCTGAGCATGATAGGCGGTATCATAGGCGTTATAACCGGCCTGCTGCTGTCGCTGACGCTGTGCCAGGTGATGGAAACGAGCTTCTCAATCTCGGGCGGGGCCATATTGCTGGGCGTTGGCTTCTCGGCAGCGGTAGGCATTGTGTTCGGCTGGGTACCCGCCCGCAAGGCCAGCAAACTCAACCCCATAGACGCGCTGCGGGCAGCGTGATAAATCAAGCGGAGGTATCACTGTTATGAAAAAAATTCTGAGCGTATGTGTCGCGCTGGCGCTTGTGTGCCTGCTTCCGGCCCTTGCCGCCGGAGTTGAGATCACCGGCACGGTGGTCAACACCAACCCCATACAGCTGAACGCGCTCTTCAGCGGCCGGGTGGACAGCGTGTCCGCTTTTGAGGGTGACTACGTGAGCAAGGGGGCGAAGATCGCTTCCGTCTCCGGGACCACGGTGTACGCGCTGCAGGACGGCGTGGTGCGCCTGTTCGGTCAGGAGGGGGACAACGCCGAGTCGGTGAGCGATACTTTTGGAGCCGTGTTATATATAGAGTCTTCGCAGGCGCTGACCGTTTCCGCGTCCACAAAAAACGCGTATAACCTTGTAAAAAACAAGATAATCCACCCGGGAGAGACCGTGTACATCCGCGGTGTCAACAACACCAAACATACGGGCACCGGCTATGTCACAAACGTGTCCGGCGCCAACTATACAGTCAAACTGACCAAAGGCAGCTTCAACGACAAGGAATCGGTGTACATATTCCGCGACAGCAAGTATGATGCCACGACCCGCATAGGCGGCGGAACGATAAAGCGCCTCGACCCTGTCGCGTACAAAGCGGAAGGCGTGATATCAAAGATCAGCGTGAAAGACGGGCAGAATGTCAAAAAAGGCGCCGCGCTGTTTGAGACGCTCTCAGGCACGTACAGCGGCAGCAAATCTTCACTTGGCAGCCTGGTCTCGCCCGCGGCGGGAGTTATATATTCCTTGGAGATCACACGCGGCGCCGCGCTCACCGAGGGCGACCCGGTCGCAGTCATCTACCCGGACGAGTACCTGCGCGTGCAGGCGAACGTGACGGAAGCGGATCTGGAGTTTTTTGCCAGCGGGACCAAGGTGAACATACTGCTGATAAACTACGGGGACGGCAAGACAAGCCTGACTGGCACGGTGGAAAGGGTGTCCCGCGCCGGCAGCGCGGGGGAGAGTGAAAACGACCCGGTGAAGTACTCCGTGCTGATCAAACCCGACACAGCCGACAACCTGTCCTACGGCATGACCTCGCTGGTCAGCCCTGCCGAGTAGGTGCAGGGGGAAACCATATCATATACATAAAAAACCGCCTTTTCGGCGGTTTTTTTGCGGGCTCTGGCGGGTCTCACCGCCGGAGCGTGAGGTAAAGGCGTTTGGTGACGGCCGTTTCCGGGCGGCTTACAGCGCCAGTTCGGCGGCGTAGCCGTCCAGTTCCTTCTGATTGCCGTACACGAAGTGGTCGGGCTTGATCTCGCGCCACACGGGCTTGTCCACGGAGTAATCGTGCATCGAGGGGTCGTACACGATCAGCTGCTTCACCCTTTCCACATAGGGATTGGGGTTGGGCACGGCGGACAGAAGCGCCTTGGTGTAGGGGTGCAGCGGGTGAGCGAAGAGCTCCTCCGCTTCCGCCAGCTCCACGATCTGGCCCTTGTGGATGACGGCGATGCGGTCGGAGATAAAGCGTACCACGCTCAGGTCGTGGGCTATGAACAGGTAGGTGAGGCCCCTCTGCTTCTTGAGCTCGTTGAGCAGGTTGAGCACCTGCGCCCTGATGGACACGTCCAGCGCGCTTATAGGCTCGTCCGCCACTATGAACTCGGGCTGCATTATCAGGGAACGGGCGATGCCGATCCTCTGCCTCTGGCCGCCGGAGAACTCGTGGGGGAAGCGGCTGGAGAACTCGGGCAGCAGACCAACTTCCTGCAGCGCGTTCTGCACCTTGTCCTGGCGCTCGTGCTCGTTCTTGTAGAGGTGGTAGTTGATCAGGCCTTCGGACACGATGTAGTCCACCTTGGCGCGCTCGTTAAGGGAGGCCATGGGGTCCTGGAAGATCATCTGCAGGGAGCGGATGACCTTGGTGTCCATTTCCTTTGATATCTTGCCGCTGATGCGCTCGCCCTTAAAGAGTATCTCGCCTTTGGTGATGGGGTTGATGCGCACGATGGCGCGGCCGATGGTGGTCTTGCCGCTGCCGCTCTCGCCCACCAGAGCGAAAGTCTCGCCCTTGTAGATCTCGAAGTTCACGTCGTTTACCGCCACGAACTTCTTACGGCCGGAACCGAAGGTGACCTGCAGGTCCTTCACCTGCACCAGCGTCTCCCTGTTGGGATCCAGGTGCGGATGGTAGGCGTTGGGGTCAGTGCCCGCGGGCTTGACCAGCTCGCTTAAGCGCTCGATGGCCTTGGGCTGTTCCACCTTGGGGGCGCGGGGGTCGCGCAGCCACGCCTTGACGTTGTGGGTGGCGGTGACCTCGTACATGGGGGGTTCTTCGATATAGTCGATATTCAGGGCGTAGCGGTTGCGGGGAGCGAACGCGTCGCCCTTGATCTTGTTGAACAGGTTGGGAGGCGTGCCGTCGATGGCGGGGAGCTTTTCGCCCTTTACGCCCAGCTGGGGCAGCGCGGAGAGCAGCGCCCAGGTGTAGGGGTGCTTGGGGTCGAAGAAGACCTCGTTGGCCATGCCGATCTCGATCACCTGCCCGCCGTACATGACCGCCACGCGGTCCGCCACGTTGGCGACTACGCCCAGGTCGTGGGTGATGTAGATGATGGTCATGTTCTGCTCGCGCTGCAGGCGGCGGATAAGATCCAGTATCTGGGCCTGTATGGTCACGTCCAGGGCGGTGGTGGGCTCGTCGCAGATGAGTATCTGGGGACGGCAGGCCACGGCGATGGCGATAACGACCCTCTGGCGCATGCCGCCGGAGAACTCGTGGGGGTACTGCTTATAGCGCCTCTCGGGCTCAGGGATGCCAACGGCGTTCAGGATGCGGATGACTTCCTGCTTCGCCGCCTTGCCCTTCAGGCCCTGGTGCAGCTCAACGGATTCCAGTATCTGCTTGCCTATGGGTTTTAACGGGTTCAGGCTGGTCATGGGATCCTGCGTGACCATGGCGATCTTGCGGCCGCGGATCTTGAGCCAGTCCTTTTCGGTGTACTGGGCCAGGTCCTCGCCCTGATAGGTTATGGAGCCGCCGGTGATGGAGCCGTTTTTGTCAAGCATGCCCACGAAGCACTTGGTGAACACGCTCTTGCCGCTGCCGCTCTCGCCCACTATCGCGAGGGTCTCGCCCTCGTACAGATCCAGGGAGGCGCCGCGGATAGCGGTCAGCTTCTGGCCGCGCAGTGAGAACGTTACTTCCAGATCCCGCGCGGAGAGCAGCGGCACCTGTGAAAGCACCTGACGGGCGCGGGCATCGAAATCTACAGTCTGAACATTGGTCTGACTCATTGTCTATGCCCTCCTTACAGGTGATTGCGGGGGTCGCACGCGTCTGAGAACGCGTTGCCCACCAGGTAGAAAGTGACGGTTATGATGGACACGATCACCGCCGGGAACACCAGCATATGCGGGAAGCGCAGGAAGCTGTCGCGGGCATTCTTGAGCAGTATGCCCAGGGAGTACTCCTCGCTTATCAGGCCCAGGTAAGAAAGCGTGGTCTCGTATGCGATGGTGCCGGGGATCGCCAGCGTAAGGCGGAGTATGATAACGGAGATCAGGTAGGGGAAGATGTTCCTGAACAGCACCCTCCACAGCCTTGTGCCCAGGCAGCGTGACGCCAGGTTGTATTCCCTGTCGCGGTACATGAACACCAGGTTCCTGACGTTCCTGGCCGTGCCCAGCCAGCCGAAAGCGATCATGGTCACTGCCATTATGCCTATGGACTGGCCCACCATCAGCGCTATCAGCGTCATATAAATGATGGTGGGGATGTTGTCTATCAGGTTGTACAGCTCGGTAAAGAAGCGGTCCAGCTTCCTTACATAGCCCCACACCAGGCCGATGATCGTTCCGGCGACTATCTGGCCCACCGCAACGAGGGCGGCCAGAGCCAGAGACACGCGGGTGGCGTACCAGGTGATCACCCAGTAGTCCTTGCCGGCCTGGGTGGTGCCGAACCAGTGCTCGGAGGAGGGCAGCAGGAATATTGACTTGTTGTCTTGCTCCAGGGTAGCCACGGAGTAGGGGCTTATTGACTCCGCCACGAAGGTGAATATGAACAGAAGTATGAACACTATGCTCATCACTATGGCGGGTTTGTTCTTAACGAAGTTCTGCCACACGCTCTTCCAGTAGCTGTAGTTGGAATAGCCGATCTTCTCCGCGTCCTGGGGACGGTACTCGGCGAACTCGAACAGCTGCTCTTCCGGCATGGCGGAGCGGGCGCCCAGGTACGCGCGCCCGTAGGGACGCTCCTTTTTGGGCTCCTTGTCGACGGCGGAGTAATCCACGTCCAGTTTTACGACCGGCTGCTCCAGCTCTTGCACCGTCTTGCGCCTTTGCTGTTTCTTGGCCATCAGCGTGCATCTCCTTTCCGTATAAGACTGATACGCGGGTCGATCAGGCACATGAGCAGGTCTCCCAGGAACACGCCTATCACGCCCAGAATGGCGTAGAACATGACTATCGCCTGCACCAGGTTAAGGTCGTACCTGGGTATGGCGGTCGAAAGCATGGGGCCCATGCCGGGGATGGAGAAGAAGCTCTCTACCAGCAGACTGCCGCCCACTGTGAACACTATGGAGTAGGGCAGGTACTGGGCCAGCGGCACGAAAGCGTTCCTGAGCACGTGGCGGAACATAACGCTGGTGCTGCTCAGGCCCTTCAGCTTTGCCAGGCGTATGTAGTCCTTGTTCAGCTCATCCACCATGTAGCGGCGCATCCAGAGCATGTAGCCTGCCGTATTGCCCAGCGCCAGGCATGTTACGGGCAGAATCAGGGAGTTCACGGGCTCGCGCGCCTTGTACACGGCGGGCAGCCCCAGCACTTTGTTGCCCAGTATGAGCAGCAGTGAGTAGCTCACCAGATGGGGCACCGCGTTCACGAACACGGTGTATCCTATGCCGACCCGATCCAGTATGCCATCCTTCTTGCGGGCTTGCAGCACACCAAGCGTCACGCCTATAACCAGCGATATGGCCAGAGAAGTAAGACCGATCTGCATGGATACGGACATTTTTTCAGCTATTACCTTCTGGACCGGCTGGCCGGCGGCCACGCGGCGGGACATGCCCAGGTTAAAGGCCCACTGGGTCTTTTGACCCTTGGCGAGCTCTATCTCCTCGCCCCTTAATTTCATGCCGATGTACTGGTCCAGAGCGTAGGCCTTCACCACGCTCTTGCCCTTGGTGACCTGGAACTGGATCATGTTGCGGTAGAAATTGGCCAGCTGTACCAGCGGGGGATCCAGCAGGCCCTCGGCCTCCAGGCGCTCGTTCTTCTGCTCGTCGGTGAACTTCATCAGCTCGTCCTCACGGAAATAGTAGTCCGTGGGCAGCAGCCTCATGAGCAGGAACACGATCGACACGATCAAAAGCACCGTTATCAGCGATTGCAGCAGACGCTTCACGCAGTATTTGAGCATCTTTTCGCCTCCTGTGTTTCAGTGATTCATGTAATAAAAAAGAACGGCGGCGCTTCCTTTCGGATCACTCCGTCATCCGAAACTGTCTGGGTCTTTCTGTCACCGCACACTGCCGCACGGCGTGCTTCCCCGAACGATAGTGCGCGGTGTCAAATCGTTATGTGCTCCGGCAGCCCAGGAAATGGGCTGCCGGGCACACGGTGAAGGCCGGAGCCTTCATCGATCGCGGATAATGAACTTACTTGGCCAGTTCGGCGGTGGTGAAGCCGGCGTCGTTGGTCTTGTAGTTCACGTAGCGGTAGGTCATCATGCCGTACGCGCAGTAGATCTGGGAGTACGGATCGACCTTGCTGAGCATCCAGCCTACGTTGTAGTAGCAGGGGATGACCAGTGCGTGCTGGATCATGTAAGCTTCAGCTTCAGCGAACATGGAGTAACGGGCATCGAGGTCGGCGTTCTCGGCCTTGGCCTTGTTCACCAGCTCGGTGAACTCCTTGTAGGTGGCGATCAGCTTCTCGTCGGACGCCTCGTTGATCTTGGAGTAATACTGAGCATAGTAGGCGTTGTCGTCGCCGTAGGTCTCCTGGCCCAGGAAGTTGACGGGATCACCGAAGTCGGCGCCCCAGCCGTTGATCACGAAGCTGTAGAGGCTGGGATTGCGGACTTCCTGCGCGAGGGAGGAGATGTAGGTGTTGATCTCGAGGTCGATGATCTCGCCCAGAGTGGACTCGATGCACTTCTCAAGCACTTCGGCGGAGTCGCGGGCGGTCTGGTTGCCGGCCACGATCCAGTAGGCGGCCTTCACGGGCAGCTCCACGCCGGCGGCGGTCAGCTCTTCCTTGGCGGCGGCTACGTAAGCGGCGGCCTTCTCCGCGTCGAAGCGGTTGTAGGTCTCGCGATCGTAGTCCAGGCCGATCAGGTTGCGGACCACGGCGGTGTAGTCGGTGCCGTCAGACATGGTGGCAACGCCGTTGGCGGTGTAGCAGTAGTTCTCGCAGGACAGGGGGTTGATGAAGTTGGTCCTGGCCAGCCAGTCGGTCAGGTCGATGCCGTAGTACATGGCAAGACGGAAGTTCTCGTTGGCGATAGCCTTGTTCCAGGCCACGTCCTCAGTGCCGTCCGCGTTCTTCTTGTGATAGTTCAGGTGATACTGATAGGAGTACTTGGTGGGACGGGCTTCGATGAGGTAATCATGGAACTTGTCTTCCGGATTGTTGTAGATGGACACCAGGTTGGCCTGGTTTAGGGTCACGTTGTCGATGTCGCCGGCGTCATAGAGCAGGAAGGCCTGGTCAGCGGACTCGACCATCTGGACCTTAACGGTCTCGAACAGCTCGTCGTCGGGATTGTAGTACAGGGGGTTGGCGGTCAGGATCTTGTAGGAACGATCGATGAACTCGCTTACGTAGTAGGGGCCGTTGTACCACAGTGTATCATAA
>JAIKWZ010000018.1 GCA_024684375.1 Clostridiales bacterium | reverse complement strand
ATTCGTATTCACCGCCGGCGAACAGGCCTTCTACGCCGAAAAGGGCTTCCAGAATGAGCCCACCCGCTGCAGGGACTGCCGTCAGGCCCGCAAGGCCAGCCGCAACAACGCCTCCGGCGAGCGCGAGATGTTCGAAACCGTGTGCGCCGAGTGCGGCAAGCCCACCCGCGTGCCTTTCATTCCCAAGAGCGACCGTCCCATCTATTGCAGCGAGTGCTTCGCAGCCAAGCGTCAGCAGTTTTAAACATAAGACGGGAAAAAACGGGCGGACATCGAGTCCGCCCTGTTTTTTTGTTTTTTTCTCGAAGCTCCGCGACATGACCCATTTGGAGCTCCCGAGTGAAACGCGGCTGCCTTTCCTGTTTTATGAGCAAATACCTGTCGGAAGCGCACATCAGCGCTGTCCTGCGCCTCCAAAATACTCTGCGATCCCCAGCGCCGCGCCCATCGCAAGTTTTCGCTGATATTCGGGCGTGCTCAAAAGCGTGTCCTCAGTCGGATTGGTCATATACCCGCATTCCACCAGCACCGCGGGCATCCTGCTCCAATTGAGCCCGGCATAGATGTCACGCCTGAACACACCTATCTTTTTGGCGCCTGTAGCTTCACCCATCGACTCCAGAAGGCAGCGTGCAAGAGCAAAGCTTTCCTGCCCCGCGTCTCCGGAAGATTTGACGTACATGGCCATTCCATGTACATCGCGGTCTGAAGAGCCGTTGCAGTGTATGCGCAGCAGACAGTCTGCCCCCCAGCGGTTCATCATCTCCGCGCGCTCCACATTGGAGATGTTCACGTCTGCCTTCTCCCGTGTCATGAGCACCTGAGCGCCCATCTGCGTGAGCAGGTCCCTCAATTCCAGCGCGATCTCAAGATCCACTTCATGTTCCGGCCTGTTCGTGGACACTCCCTTTGTGCCCACGGCCACCTTCGCCTTGGTCTGGCTGCTGCCGGGAGAGACAGGTTCCTGTTCGCTGTTGCCTTTAAGCTGGTGCCCCGGATCTATTCCTATCTTCAGACCGTACAGGGGCAGCCCTGACTTCTCCGCTCCGAACGCGCTTTCCACTTCACCTCTTTCGCAGCATCCCGCTAAACACAGCATGCACGCAAGTATCAGGCATAAGACCCTTTTGATCACTGTTTTCCCCTTTGTTTTTTTCTTTTTGACGCCTCTGCCCGCAATGTTGTTCCTTCCTGTTCCGCCACGGCCGCCTCTCTCTCCAAACGTCAATTAACTTTTATTTTACATACTGTTTCTTTTGATTCAAGCTTGTAAATGTGTCTATTGTGTGTTATACTGTGACTGGAATATTATTGAATAATTACGTTTCCATTTCCTCTTGAAGGGAGAGATATTTCATGAAGCATAAACTGCTGCGCACGCTCGCTGTCGTGTTGCTGCTTGTGCTGTTCGCCGGCCAGTTCGCCGTGGCGGAAAGCTTCGCTGCCAAGGTCTACACCGCCAGCTGCAAGGTCTACAAAAGCCCCAGCACTAAAAGCCAGCTGCTTACAACTCTGCCTAACGGTACGATAATCAAGGTAGACGCATATTCCAAGGGTTGGGCCCATATCATCTACAATAAGACCTCCACAGGCTACTGCCAGATCTCGAACCTTATCAGCAGCCAGAAGGTAAAGTGTTTCAGCAACGCCAAGACCAAGATCTACAAGACGCCTTCCACCAAAACACCCATAGCCACCATCAGTGTGGATTATCCTCTGTACCGAGTCGGCGCAAGCGGGAATTACTATCTGGTGCAGGATAAGGATGGGCAGTTCACCGGATACATCAAAAAGTCCAAGGTGTCCTCTTCCATGACCAATCCCTTCAGCGTGCCAGACAGCAAAAAGCAGAGCTTCGATAAAAACGGTTCTACCACAACTGTCCCCAAAGCCGTAAAAAGCCGCCAGTTCTATCTCTCTTCCAATATGAACAAGGCCCGGTGGAGGGATTATCTGGTGTATATCGCGCAGCTCAAGCTGGGTGCCGAATATAAGCGGAACTCCGACGGCAAGACCGACTTCAACAACTATTCCTTCGTCAAAGCGTGCTTTAACAACATGGGCTACAAGATCCCCGCTTCCACGAACGCGGTCGGTCACGCCGGCTCGAACGCGTTCATCAGCCGCCAGAACCTGCTTAAAGGCGACATCGTGTGCTTTGACTGTGACCCCGCGGACGGCGATCTGGTCGACCATATCGGCATCTACATAGGTCAGGGCTACTTCATCCACGGCTCAGCCACCGCCGGCAGGATCGTGGTGAGCACGCTGAATACCGGCTTCTACAAGAACGCGTTCTGCTGGGGACGCAGGGTGATCAAGTAAATCGTCCCCCGCGCTCAAAAACCGCCTTCGGGCGGTTTTTTGCTGCCTTCACACGGCGTGATGGAGCCGTGGAACTGTGTCCGTTGCGTTCCCGCCAGCAGGAGACGGCAGTTTCCTCGTTTCCCGCGGTCGACCGCCTTTATGCCCGGCACAATGAACGGTCTCACAGTCTGTCTTCGTACAGCTTGTTGTTTTGTGCTCCTCTATCTTTGCTTTAGTCTTTCCTGCCGAATCTACCCAGAATGCTCTGCTGCAATAGTTCGGCGCAAATACTCCATGAAAATTACAATTCCGCTTTGTGTGTGAAAAACTGCGTATCACTCCAGCGCTCACGATCGATCCACTTTTGCGTTTTGTTTTGCGCTTGCCGGACTGCATACTCATTATACGCAAAAGGAGTTTTTGTCCATTCCTCCTACGCAGGCTCCTCCGAAACAGGCATCTAACGCCGGGTTTTCATTATACAACAATGAAGAGGGGCAGTTGCCCCTCTTCACGAAACCGGTCTCCGCGCTGTTTACTTCTTTGTGCCCAGCAGGAAGCTCATTATCTCGTTGTAGCTCTTGTCCGAAGAGGCCAACGCGTCGATTATCTCCTGCTTCTGGTTCTCTTTCTTGATCTCCAGCTGGCGGCGGTAATCCGCGTCAGAAAGCAGGCTCACGCCGTCTTCGCCGAAGAAGTGCATCACGCGGCTGTCGAAGGTGAGATACAGCGTCTTGCCCGCTTTGAGGCTTTCCCTCTGGGCAAGTGTAAGGGACAGGGTGGGCACCCTCGCGATAAGCCTGCTGCCGTCCTCGGTCACCGCGTGCAGGTGCAGTTCGCTGCCCATCATCTCGTTCACCTGCAAGGTGCAGGGAATGGCGTCAGGTGCGGGCGCGGGAAGCAGCGTCATGTGCTCGGGACGCACGCCCAGGGTGATCTTCTGGGTCTGCACGTCGTTTTTGAGCAGCAGGTTCTTCTTTTCGCCTTCCACGAACAGGTTCACGCCGAAGGGCGACACCATGTAGCTGTCTCCCATGCGAGTCAGCCTGGTGTCTATCATGTTCATCTTGGGCGCGCCGATAAATTCCGCAACGAACTTGTTGGCAGGCATGTCGAACACTTCGGTAGGCGTGCCCACCTGCTCGATGTAGCCGTCCTGCATGATGACGATGCGGTCGCCCAGAGTCATGGCCTCAGTCTGGTCGTGAGTGACGTACACGAAAGTAGTATCCAGCTTCTGCCTGAGCAAGATTATCTCCGCCCTCATCTGGTTTCTGAGCTTCGCGTCCAGGTTGGACAGGGGCTCGTCCATAAGGAACACCTTAGAGTTCCTGACCATGGCGCGGCCGATCGCGACCCTCTGCCTCTGTCCGCCGGACAGCGCGCGGGGCTTGCGCATCAGGTACTGGGTTATGCCCAGTATCTCCGCCGCATTGGTGACTTTCTCGTACACCTCGTCCTCGGGCACCTTCTTGAGCCTTAAGGAGAAGGCGATGTTGTCGTACACCGTCATGTGGGGGTACAGCGCGTAGTTCTGGAACACCATGGCGATGTCCCTGTCCTTGGGCTGCAGGTCGTTCACCACCACGCCGTCTATTGATATGGTGCCTTCGGAAATGTCCTCAAGACCCGCTATCATGCGCAGGGTGGTCGACTTGCCGCAGCCGGAGGGGCCAACGAATACCACGAATTCCTTGTCCTTGATATCAAGGTCAAAGTCGTGCACCGCCACGACCTTGTTGTCGTATATCTTCTTTACGCCTTTAAGCGATATGGCTGCCATATAATATCCTCCCTTCTATCCTTTGACCGCGCCGTTCGTGACGCCTTCCACATAGTACCTTTGCAGGAACAGGAACAGCAGCGTCACCGGCAAAGCCACCAGCACGCCTCCGGCGCAGAACATGGTGTAGTTTTTGCCGATCTGATCCTGGCTCAGCCAGTCGTACATACCTACCGCCACGTTCTTGCCCGCGGAAGTGCCCATGGAGATGTACCTGGCGAACACGAAGTCGCCCCAGGGGCCCATGAACGCGGTCAGCACGGTGTAAATGACTATGGGCTTGGACATGGGCAGGATGATCTTTACCAGCACTTTGAAGCGGTTGGCGCCGTCCACGCGGGCGGCCTCGTCCAGGCTCTTGGAGATCGTGTCAAAGAAGCCCTTGGACACGTAGTAGCCCATGCCGCTGGACGCCACATACACCAGCAGAAGGCCTGGTATGGAGTTTTTCTGGGTCAGGCCCAGGTCCGCCAGCACGCGGTAGAGGATGATCATGGTCATCATGCCGGGGAACAGGCCCAGTACCAGCATGAGCTTCATCAGGGGCTTCCTCATCTTGAAGCGGAAGCGGCTCAATGTGTAGCTCATGCACAGCACGATGATCGTCTGCAGCGCGGCGGTAAGTATGGCGAGGATAAAGGTGTTTGTGTACCAGCGCCAGAAGTCCGTCTTGGCCAGGTTCACGTAGTTGTCCCAGCCCCACTGTCTGGGGATAACGTAGCCCACCTGCCAGGTGGACTCCACCCTGAAGGACTGCAGCACTATGCACACGAACGGGATGAGCCATATCACGCTCATTATCGTCAGCACGATGTATATGGCCGTGTTGCTTATGCGGCGGGAAGCCGTAAGCCCCATGTGCTGCTTCATGGCTTTTTGCACTTTCACATCACTCATCACTGGAAGTCCTCCTCATTCTTGATGGAAGGCAGCAAGGAGTATGCCACCAGGGTGATCAGTGCGACCACAACGAACACCATAATGCCCACCACGGACGCCAGGTAGTACTGGCTCTCAGCGCCGGTAGTGATCTTGAACAGCCAGGTGATCAGCAGGTCCGTATAGCCCACCGTGCCCGCCGAGTTAGACGCCGCGGGGTTGTTGGGCGCGCCGCCAGTAAGCAGGAAAATGACGTTAAAGTTGTTCATGTTGCCCGTAAACTGTGTGAGCAGGTACGGCCCGGTCACGAACAGCATGTAGGGCAGGGTTATCTTGGAATACTGCTGCCAGCCGCTGGCGCCGTCGATCTTGGCGGACTCGTACAGATCCTGCGGTATGTTCATCAGTATGCCCGTGGCGGTGAGCATAAGATACGGTATTCCGATCCAGATATTTATCAGTATTACCGTCACCCTCGCCCATGAAGCTTTCTCAAAGAACGGCAGGGCCGTTTCTATCCACTTCATGTCTATCAGGAAGTTGTTGATAAGGCCGTTCTTGGCGAACATCTTGCTCACATACAGAAGGCTTATGAACTGAGGAATGGCTATGGTCATTACCAGTATCGTGCGCCAGCCCTTTTTGAACCGGATGCCCTTTTTGTTTATAGCCATGGCCACCATCATGCCCAGGAAATAGTTGGTGAAGGTGGCGAAAAACGCCCATATCAGCGTCCATGTCAGCACCTCGCCGAAGGTGGCGGCGTAGCTCTGCGTCCCCGCCCCCGTGTTGCTGGTCCATGAAAGCATGGTGTTGAAGTTGTCAAGCCCCACCCAGTGGAACAGGTTGTTGCTGTAGCCGTTGTGGGAACCGTCGTAGTTGGTGAACGCGACCAGCATCATAAACACGATAGGCATCACCGTGAACACGATTATGCCGGTCATGGGCAGCGCCAACAGCGTCTTGTGGAAGGAATCATCCACCAGGCTCCTTAAGTCGTCCTTGCCGCTTTTGAGCTTCTTGCCGGACGCCAGTATCTTCTCCGCGGTCTTGCTCTGGCGGATGTTCACCCACCATGTGTATATGAACGCGATGATAAAGAAGATGGTCAGCACGCCGTAAAGCATGATCTTGAACGAATTGTCGTGATAGACAGTAGTCTTTACCGACATGCCAAGTTCAGGGATCAGTTTCTTTTCTTCAGTCGGCCCCAGTATGCCAAGTGAAGGCAGCATGCTCAGCCAGTAGCTGCCGGTGGTGATCATATAAAATACGAATACCGCCTCAAACAGCAAAAACAGTATGCCGCGCAGTATCTGGCCGTGGGCGAAGCAGCCTGCTCCCATTATAAAATAGCTCAGGCGCGTAGGCTTCGAGCCGTATTTGAAGGTGGTCACCACCTCCGCCACGCTCAGCCCTATGCCCTTTATGAAGCCCCATATCGCGAGGCCCAGCTTTTTTATTCCGTGCCAGACCGCAACTGGTATGGAGCATAAGAAGCTCCCCAGCCTGTACAGAAACTTCTGGAGTTTTGACAGGCGCAGGTATTCAAGGTCGCTGTATCTCTTCATAAGCATAACCCCTTTGTAAATACGGCCGGAGCCAGAATTCGATCTGGCTCCGGCCTAATACCCAACGCGTCAGAAGCCTTTCAAATCTTGACCAAGTTCAAATTTGAAGGTTTCCGCTTGTCAGTTCTTTACGATGGTGAACGCTTCGCCGTCCCAGGTAATGGTGTAGTTGCCGGGCTCAGCGAACACGATGTTGTTGTCGGGGTTGTCAGCGCCCAGATCCTTGATCAGATCCGCGCCTTCGGTCACCTGAGCAAAGCCCTTATCGGTGTCCCAGGAGCCGGGATTGACCACACGGCCGCCCATGTATCCGCTTTCCGGAACATCAAGAGTGAGCACGTAGGAGCCGTCTGCCTTTGGAGCCAGGTAGTAGGTCTTGGAGGTGTCGGCGTTGTTCCAGCCGTTCCAGGCGCCTACAAACAGCAGCGCGGTGTTGTCCAGCGTGAACAGCTCGTTGATCTTGTCCAGGTACTTGTCCAGGGCTGCCTGCAGGCCGGCCTCGTCGGTGGCAAGCTTGATGTCATCCGCGATGACCTGGGCGATTCCCCACCAGGAGCCATGGATCTGGCCCTGAGGCACGGAATAGGGATCCTGCGCTTTCAGAGCGGCGAGACCGGGATGATTCTTTACGGCGTCGAGCTCCTGATCCGCCAGGTTGGAGGGACCCCAGCCTTTAAGTTCGAAGCGCTGCAGCTGGCACTCTTCGCTGGTCAGATACTGAGCCAGGAAATGCATGGCGGCCTGACGGTACACGTCATTGCCGGGTTTAACGCCCATGAGCTTGCTGCCTTTGAAGGAACCGATGTGATACTCCTCGCCGTCCACGGTGAAGGAAGGCAGATCGGCTACGCCCAGGTTGTCGCCCAGGATCTGCTTGGCCAGCTCGTAGTCCCAGATACCGGTCACGACGATAGCCGCGTTGCTCTCAAAAGAGTCAGCCTTGGAAGAGGACAGATGGAAGGGGCTCTTGACCAGCTTCTCGATACCCTTGGCGGCGATGAGGCCTTCGGGGCTGTTGAACGTGTCACGAACCTTTACGAAAGTGCCGTCGTCATCGGTCACCCACTCGCTCACGCAGCCGGTGCCGAAGAAGAAGGACGCCAGGTACCAAGAAGAGGTCTGCAGCTCAAAGGCGAAATACTTCTGGGCAGCTTCGCAGTCAGCGATCAGGGCTTCCAGAGAGTCAATATCCTCCTCGGGGATGACAGACTTGTCATAGTACATGAAGTAACCGTTATCGGAGGTCAGCGGATAGGCATAGAACACGTCACCGCTCTTGGCAGCCGCGATGGAGTTGGCATCGTTTTCTGCAGCGACCTTTTCGGCAAACACTTCGGTCAGCTCGTCCAGAGCCTTGGCTCTAAGCAAGCGGGCAAACTGATCCTGCGGGAAGCAGAAGATATCGCCGCCCGCTTCCACGTCGTTTACCATGTTGTCGGCAGCGACGGCTTCGGAAACGGCTTCGATGGTGGGATTAAATTTGATGCCGAACTGATTGGTGTTATTGAACGTGTCGATCTGCTGCGCGGTGAGTTCCTTTATCTCTTCGGGGACCCAAACAGTGATGTCGTAAGAGTCGGCGAAGCCCTCGGCAACTCCCCCAACAGCGGCCATGGCGACCAGCATGACCAGCGCCAGGACCAGGGAAATCAGCTTCTTCATACAGAATGCCTCCATAAACTAAGGGGAAACCCCCTTTTAATAACGGATGTATTTTACATCAGTGCAATGCTTTTGTCAATAACGAATTAACATTTTAAGACAAAACGCGGCTTTCCCCCGCCGCGCTTTTGGATACAATTCAGCATATATCAGCTGCTCATGACTCGTTTTCAGCCCCGGATCACAGGGAGCAGATAACAGGCTGAAAATCTGACAAAATAAAAAGCGGAAGGCAGACACCTTCCGATTTTCTTATTCCTTCTCCACCGCGCAGCCGCGTTCGAGAGATGCAGGCACGTCGATGAGCCTCTGGTTTTTGCTGCCCCTGAAGCGGAGCTCCAGCGTGCGCTTTTCCAGCATGAACCTGCCGTCCACCAGCACGTCGGTGAAGCTCAAAAGCCGCGCAGTGTCGGGATCGGTCCGGGCGGTATTGCTCAGTTCCTCCCAGGTCCATCCTGAGTACGCCCACACGTTCAGACCCAGCTTTTTCGCGGCCTCGGCGATCTCGGCGCAGGGCGCGCACTGGCAAAAAGGATCGCCCCCTGTGAGCGTCACCCCGTCCAGAAGGGGATTTCCCTCCATAAGTGAAATGATCCGGTCCGTGTCGTCCTCTTTGCCCCCGTCAAACGCATGGGTCTCAGGGTTATGGCAGCCCGGGCAGTGATGCGGACAGCCCTGGGTGAATACCGCCAGGCGGAAGCCCGGGCCGTCCACGATGGAGTCGTTCACGACTCCGGCAATACGTATCTTCATCAGTCTATATTGTGCTTGACCCTGTCGTGTTCCTCGGCCCTCTTGGCGTTGTTCCATTTCTCCAGAGTGCCGACCAGGTAACCGGTTATGCGGCGGATGCGCTCGAAGTGCACTCCGTCCTCGCTTCTGCCGCAGCTTGGGCAGGTGTCACCGATGATGCCGTTGAAGCCGCACACAGGATCTCTGTCCACGGGATGGTTGATAGAGCCGTAGCCTATGCCGCTCTCCTTCATGACCCTGACCAGCTTCTCGAACGCCTCGAGGTTCTGGCTGGGGTCGCCATCCAGTTCAACGTAGCTGATGTGGCCGGCGTTGGTAAGCTCGTGATAGGGCGCTTCAAGCTTGATTTTCTTTATGGCGGAAATGTTGTAATACACCGGGATGTGGAAGGAGTTGGTGTAGTAATCCCTGTCGGTCACGCCGGGGATGGAGCCGTACTTCTCCCTGTCTATCCTTACGAAGCGGCCGGACAGCCCTTCGGCGGGCGTTGCCAGCAGCGTGTAGTTGAGCCCCCTGGCCTTGCTGGTCTCGTCCATCTTCTGGCGCATGTAGCGGATAATCTCAAGGCCTAGGTTCTGCGCCTTCTCGCTTTCGCCGTGATGCTCGCCGATAAGCGCCTTGAGCGTCTCGGCCAGGCCGATAAAGCCCACTGACAGGGTGCCGTGCTTGAGCACCTCGCCCACCTCGTCATCCCAGTCCAGCTTTTCGCTGTCGAGCCAGACGCCCTGGCCCATCAGGAAGGGGAAGTTCCTGACCTTCTTTTTGCACTGTATCGCGAACCTTTCAGTAAGCTGGTCGATGGTCAGGTTCATCATCCTGTCAAGCTCACGGAAGAACAGGTCGATGTTGTGGTTGGCGTTTATGGCGATGCGGGGCAGGTTGATGGAGGTGAATGACAGATTGCCGCGGCTGTAGGTGACCTCCCGCTCCGGATCGTACACGTTGCCTATGACTCGGGTACGGCAGCCCATGTAGGCGATCTCCGTCTCGGGGCGGCCGGGTTTGTAGTACTTGATATTGTAGGGCGCGTCCTGGAAGGAGAAGTTCGGGAACAGGCGCTTTGCGCTGACCCGGATCGCGAGCTTGAACAGATCGTAATTGGGCTCGCCGGGGTTGTAGTTTATGCCTTCCTTCACGCGGAAGATCTGTATGGGGAAAATCGGCGTCTCGCCGTGGCCCAGGCCCGCCTCAGTGGCGAGCAGCAGGTTTTTCATCACCATGCGGGCTTCCTCGGAAGTGTCGGTGCCGTAGTTGATCGAGGAGAAAGGCACCTGGGCGCCCGCGCGGGAGTTCATGGTGTTCAGGTTGTGCACCAGGGCTTCCATGGCCTGGTAGGTGGCGCGGTCGGTCTCCTTTTCCGCCTTGGAGTGGGCGAAGCGCTGAAGCTCGGGAATCTCGGCTTCTTCCACGCCCAGCTTTTTGAGTTCCTCGGCCTCGGCAGCCTCAAACTCACTATTTGCGACCAAAGTCGGTTTTAATCCTTTCTCATTCAGCGCCGCCAGATACGCCTTTACGGGCTGGGTGGCATCTTCAAAGCCGCACTTGAGCTCCAGCGCCCTTACCATGTTGTCGCGGTAGCGCTTGGCGAAGGTCTTTCTAACGCCTATAGCCATTGCGTAGTCAAAGTTGGGCACGCTTTGGCCGCCGTGCTGGTCGTTCTGGTTGGCCTGTATGGCTATGCAGGCCAGCGCGGAGTAGGAAGCGATGTCGTTGGGCTCCCTGAGCACCCCGTGGCCGGTGGAAAAGCCGCCCTTGAACAGCCTGACCAGATCGATCTGGGTGCAGGTAGTGGTGAGGGTGTAGAAGTCCATATCATGGATATGGATGTCGCCGTTGTTGTGCGCGGCGGCGTGCTCGGGCTTGAGCACGAACATGGTGTTGAACTGCTTCGCGCCCTCGCTGCCGTATTTGAGCATGGCTCCCATCGCGGTGTCGCCGTTGATGTTGGCGTTTTCGCGCTTGATGTCGCTGTCCCTGGCAGCCTTGAAGGTGATGTCGTCGTAAATGCGCATGAGCCGAGTGTTCATCTGGCGCACGCGGCTTCTTTCGGCGCGGTAGACGATGTAGCTTTTGGCGGTGTTCACGAAACCGTTGTCCAAAAGCACACGCTCCACTATATCCTGGACTTCCTCGACGGTGGGCGTTCCGATCTTCTCGTCGGCATTTATGCGCGCGACCACCTGCTTGGCCAGTTCCTCGGCCACGCTCATACTTTTGGCGCTGCCGCTGGCGACGAACGCCTTGTTTATGGCGGAAGAGATCTTTTCCTCGTTGAACGGGACCTTGCGCCCATCGCGTTTGATAATGGTATCTATCATAAACTCTGCCCTCGCAAAAAAGTGTCAAATATATACGCGCAGACTCCTGCGCGTCTCCACGCTTTCAATTATAGGCGGTACAACGGCCAAAATCAACCGTCCCGGAACGATTTTACATTTTAACTTTGTTTAGGAAAAATGTATTCAAATTGTCATATTATTTGTCGCTGAAGCCCTTGACAAAGCCGTTTTTGAGGACCGCGGCGAATTTGACTATTCTCATCCAAAGTGGTATAATATAAACTGATAAAGTGTGATTATTGTGGAGACGCGACATGAACATTACCGTGCTGGACGGCTACGCCGCCAATCCCGGCGATATCCCCTGGGATGAGGTCTCCCGTCTGGGAACACTCAGTGTGTACGACAGGAGCTCGCCTGAGGAGATCGTGCCCCGGGCGAAAGACTGCGAGATACTGCTCACCAACAAATGCGTCATCAGCCGCGAGGTGATGAACGCACTCCCCCGCCTCAGATACATAGGCGTGCTGGCCACAGGCTACAATAATATCGACCTGGACGCCGCGCGTGAAAGAGGGATCGCGGTGACCAACATCCCCGCGTACTCTACTTCTTGCGTGTCGCAGCTGGTGATGGCGCTCATCCTTGAGGCCGCCCTGCACGTGGGCGAGCACAGCCGGCTGTGCCTTGAGGGCGCGTGGCAGGCCAGTCCCGACTTCTGCTTCTGGAAATATCCCCTTACCGAGCTGGAAGGCAAAACGCTGGGCATTATCGGCCAGGGGCGCATAGGCAGCCGGGTGCAGGCTCTGGCTGAGGCCTTCGGTATGAACACAATTGCTTATTCCCCATCCCGCTGCGATAAAAGCGTGCTGGACCGGATATTCAGTGAAAGCGACATAATATCCCTGAACTGCCCCTTAAAGCCCGAGACCAGGGGGCTGATCTGCGCAAAAAGCATACAGCGCATGAAAAAGGGCGTGTGGATAGTGAACACCGCCAGGGGACCCGTGGTGGACGAAACCAACATGGCCGAAGCCCTTAAAAGCGGCCGGGTGGGCATGTACATGGCGGACGTGGTGAGCACAGAGCCCATTGAGGGAACCAACCCGCTGCTGAGCGCGCCAAACGTAATACTCACTCCCCACATAGGCTGGGCCACGCTGGAGGCCAGGAAACGCCTTATGACCATTTCCGCCCGCAATATCGCCGCCTTCTTAAACGGCGAGAAGCTCAACAGAGTGGAATGAATCCCCGGCTGAAGGGTTCCCTTCTTGTAGCGTTAAGCGGCATAAGCTGGAGCTTTTCCGGCGTGCTGGGCAAAAGTCTGGCTTGGAGCAGCCTTTCCAAGGCGGGCGTGAGAAGCGTCGTGGCTGTGCTCCTGTTCGCGCTGGTCAGGAAGGGGTTCCGCCTCAGGCTCACAAAGAGCACCCTGATCGGCGGACTGGGAGTCGCGCTCACCAGCCTGCTGTATCTGACCGCGCTGAGCCTTACCACTTCTGCAAACGCCATCACCCTGCAGTACTCCATGCCTGTGTACGTGGCGCTGTTCGACTTTCTGCTGTTTAGGAAAAAGCCCTCGCTTAAGCAGCTTGTCCTGCTGCCGCTTTTGCTGGCGGGCGTGGCGCTGTGCTGCGCGGGAGACAGCGTGGGCGAACCTCTCAGATACGCGTATCTTGGCAATATCGCGGCGCTTCTGTCAGCCGTGAGCTTTTCGGTGGTGTTTTTGGCCTCCAGGATCGAAAACTGTTCCACCACAGACTATACCTATTTTGGAAACCTTATCACCCTCCTGCTGATCGCGTTCCTGCCCTTTGATCCCAGCGTACGCTTCGGTCTTGACGCGGTAGCGCTGACGGACTGGCTGCGCGCGGGGCTTATGGGGGCAAGCCTTGGACTTGGATACATTTTTCTGGCGCTGGGGCTCAAGACCGCATCACCCCTGGACGCGGCTGTGCTGGAAAACCTTGAGCCCGCACTCAACCCCGTGTGGGTGTTCCTATTTATCGGCGAGCGGCCTGACCTGACCGGGATACTGGGCTGCGGCCTGATACTGCTCAGTGTGATCCTCTTCGCCCTGCTGCCCGAGGCAAGAAAGCGGCAGGAAGCAACGAAACTGAAAAAGGAAAAGACATGACTTCATCTCAGAGCATAAATAAAACTGCGTCGCGCGCCGCTTCCAGGAAGCGGACTTCGGCAAAAAAAACCGCTTCTTCACAGCGCAGCGCCGCGCAGAAGACCCAGTACTGCTGGTGGGCGTTGCCAGCCGTGTGTCTGGCCGCCGTGGTGATCGCCTTCTGCCTGCTGTTCGGTCTGGGCGAATACAGTTCCTACAGCGACTTTCAGCTTATGAAGACCGAAGCGCTCAACCAGACGTTCTTCGACGGCACTCACATAGACGATTACGACGTCTCCGGCCACAGTTTGGAGGAAGTGCTCCAATTTTGGGAAAGGAGCATAGAAACTCCCTTCAGGCAAAC
Source organism: Clostridiales bacterium (assembly GCA_024684375.1). Lineage (GTDB taxonomy): Bacteria > Bacillota > Clostridia > Christensenellales > Aristaeellaceae > RUG14130. The sequence goes on along the minus strand of JAIKWZ010000018.1, from coordinate 238,706 downwards.
GGGCGTGGCCTTCACCGCCAACGGCGAGAGCTTCTTCGTATCTGCGGAGGAGCTTGGCTATTCCAGTGACTACCGGTCGGTGGTTTCTGCCGCCTGGGGTGCCGGACGCAGCGGCACGCTTGAGGAAATGGCCAGGGGCATACGCCTGCGTCGCGCGGAAGGCACCGCCTATCAGGTCAGCCGCCGCCTGTTCGACCCGGAAAAGCTCAGAGAAGTGACCGATTCCATCGCCGCCAAATACAGCCGCAGCACGGCTGACGCAGGAATCGCTTCTTTTGATTTCTCTACCCGCAGCTTCACTTTCTCTCCCGAGCAGGAAGGCGCGTATGTGGATCCCGACAAGCTTTACCTGGATGCGACCCAGCTGCTTATGGAAGGCGGAGGCGAAATAAACGTCGAGATCACTCCCGTGCATCCCACGATCACGCAGCAGTCCGTTTCCTCCAGCTACGGCATGATAACTCAGGCAGTCACAAAGGCCTCCTCATCGACCAAGGACCGGCTGACAAACATCCGCCTGGCCTGCGCGGCGATAAACGACACTGTGCTAAATCCTGGAGAGACCTTCTCCTTCAACGGCACAGTGGGGCCCCGTACCAGGACCAAGGGCTACAGGATCGCCACTGTTTACCAGGACGGCGAGGTCTCGGAGGACGTAGGCGGCGGCATCTGCCAAGTGTCCACCACGCTGTGGAACGCGGCCATGAAGGCGGGCTGCGAGCTGGTGGAACGTCACAACCACTCCATCCCCGTAGCATATGTGGACAAGGGCAAGGACGCCACGGTGTCCTACTCCAGCCAGGATATGCGCTTTAAAAACACCTCCTCCCAGCCCATGTACATAGTGGCCTACGTAAACGAGTCCAAGCGCGTCATCGCCGAGATATACGGGCTCCTGCTTGAAAACGGTGAGACCATCAAAATTGAGGGCAAGGTCACAAAGACCATCCCCGTGCCTGATCCTGTCTACACCAGGAACCCTCTGCTTGGCAGTGGGCAGCAGTTCATCGTGAGCGAAGGCAGAAAGGGCTACAAGGCCACCACCTACCGTATCTACTGCTCCGCCGACGGCAAGGAGCTGCGGCGTGAAACGCTGTGCAGCAGCTATTATAAGGAAGCTGCTCCCAAAATAGACTACAACTGAGGAGCCGTCTATGAGTCAGGAAGAACGTATTTTTCAGGGAGTTCTGTTCGCACCAGGAGCCCAGGAGCTGCGCGCCATAAAACTCAAAGCCCACTGTCTGGACATGGACTACAACCGCACCTACGAATACGAGACCGAAAAACGCGCGGATATCCTGTCAAGACTGCTGGGCAGTTTCGGTGAAGGCAGCTTCATCCAGGGGCCCATACAGTTCCATTACGGCGTACACACTTTCATCGGAAAGCGCTTTTTCGGCAATTTCAACCTGACTGTGCAGGACGACGCCAGGGTGACCATCGGCGACGACTGCAACTTTGGCCCCAATGTCACCATAGTCACGCCCATCCATCCCATGCTTGCCAATGAGCGCTTCCGCCTCAAGGACGAGAAAGGGCAGCCCGCACACGCCTGCTACGCCAGGCCCGTCACCATCGGAAACGACTGCTGGCTGGGCGCTAACGTGGTAGTATGCCCCGGCGTTACCATCGGCGACAGGTGCGTGATCGGCGCGGGCAGTGTCGTTACCCGCGACATTCCCTCCGATTCCTTCGCCGCGGGCGTGCCCTGCCGGGTCATACGGCCCATCACAGAAGAAGATTCCATGATAAACAAGCCGGAACTGCTGGGCGGTTACAGCCTTCTGGAGGAATAATGCTTCCCGTACTCACCTCAAACGGGATGCGCCTGGCGGAAAAAAAGCTGTTTGATGCCGGCGCATCCTCATATTCTCTTATGGAGAAGGCCGGCCGCGCGCTGGCCGAAAGGGCGCTCAGCCTGCTGCCTCCCGGCGGCACGGCGGTGTTCGCCTGCGGCGGCGGCGGAAACGGCGGCGACGGGTACGCCGCGGCGCGGATGCTGAGCCTGATGGGCGCCCGCGTGGTGACGCTGGCAGTATATCCCCCTGCCACGGACGACTGCGTAAAAAACTGCCGCCTGGCGGGAGACAGCGCGTTCGCGGCGTGCGACTGCTCTGCGCTGGATACTCTCCCCCGCCCCGACCTGTGGGTGGACTGCGTTTTCGGTATCGGTCTTAACCGCGCTCCGGATGAGACCGCCCTGCGCGTGTTCCGGCGCATGAACGCTGACAGGCGGAAAGGCAGTAAGATCGTTTGCTGCGACATCCCCTCAGGCCTTGATCCCGGCACCGGGGAATACTGCCCCGACTGCCCCGAGGCGGAAATGACCGTCACGTTCCAGTTCCTCAAGCTTGGACAGCTGCTGGGCAGAGGCAGGGACGTGTGCGGACTGATCGAAACGGCCGATATAGGCATTCCTTCCGAAAACATCCCCGACGGGTGCGCCATGCTTGTGGAGGACTCGGATGTCCGGGCTGTCCTTCCGCGCCGCCGCGCCGCTGCCCACAAAAACGAGTTTGGGCATCTGCTGATACTCGCAGGCTCAAAGGGCATGGCGGGCGCTGCCGCGCTGTGCGCTCTTGCTGCGTGCCGAAGCGGAGCCGGACTTGTAACGGTAGCATGCCCCGAAAGCTGTCTTAACATCGTTCAGACTCTCACACCTACCACCATGTGTCTGCCACTGCCGGAAACGGACGGGATGGTAGGCGACGCTGCCTGCGAAAAGCTGGCTAACGCGCTTAAGGGCAAAACCTCCTTCGCAGCGGGGCCCGGGCTGGGCAGGGGCGCTTCAAAAGCCTGCCTGCGCCTCCTTATGCAAAGCTCCCTGCCCGGAATACTGGACGCGGACGCGCTGAACATCATTTCTCAGGACGACGCGCTTAAGTCCCTGCTGTCCTCCCGGCACGCTCTTACTCCCCACCCAGGAGAAGCCGCGCGGCTTACCGCCAAATCGGGGCTGTCCCAGACGGAATACGCTTCTCTCATAAGCGGCTGCGGCTGCGCGGCGCTGATAAAAGGCGCGAGCAGCGTGATAATGGGCAAAAGCGTGCATATCACCTCCGGCGGGGCCTGCGGCATGGCCAAGGGCGGCAGCGGCGACGCCCTTACCGGCATAACCGGCGCGCTGCTAGCCCAGGGGCTCGATCCCGAGACGGCGCTGTGGGCGGGCAGCCATATCCATGCGCTGGCGGGAAGGCTTGCCTCAGACGAAATTGGCGATGTTTCCATGCTGCCCACGGATCTTATCGACATGCTTCCCAAGGCCTTTAAGCATGTATACGCTTAGGGAATACTCTGATCTGCTGAGGAGGCTCGTGCCTCGGGAAGCATTCGTTAGGCTCGATCGGGACTCGGCGCTGTTCATAAGCGATTATCCCCTGCGCTGTCCCGGTTTCATGCTTGATGACCCGGAGTTCGCAGTCGAATCCCGCGGCGGGCTGGCCCATATCTTTCCCCGTTTTGACGGGGCGCCGGAAACGCTGAAAGCCGACCTGCCTAAAATGTACAAAACCGCGGAGCTTACGGACAAACGGCTCAGACAGCGCCTCGCGCTGGCGCTCAGGCTGGGCAGGACAGACGAGAGCGACTACATAAAACGATTACTTGAACATATGGAGGCCGCAAATGAAGATCAAATGGCTGGGACACGCATGCTTTAAGCTCACCTGCGCAGGCAGCGAAAGCATTCTTACCGACCCCTTCGACCCCAGCGTTGGCTACGGGGAACTGAACGAGACAGCTGATATCGTTACCGTAAGCCACGCTCACCATGACCACTGTTTTACATCTTCTGTCAGTGGCGTAAAGCTCACTGTCGACCGGGCGGGCAAGTTTGAGCTTGGAGGAGTCGAAATCTCCGCCATACCATCCTTCCACGACGACTGCGGCGGAACGAAGCGCGGCAGCAACCTGCTTGTCAAGATCCAGGCGGACGGACAGACTGTCGTGCACCTGGGCGACCTGGGGCACATGCCGGACGAAACGCAGCTTGATTTCATCAGGAACGCGGACGCGCTGCTGATCCCCATCGGCGGCTTCTACACGATAGATACGCCGACCGCGCTTAAAATAATCTCCCTCGCCAAGCCCTGCCGCGCGGTGGCGATGCATTTCAGCAACGGCTTCTGCCGCTTCCCCATCTCCTCCGCCGATGAATTCATTAGGGCGACAGGAGCGGAAACAATAAAAGGAGAAGCGGACATCGCCCAGCTTCCCCCGTATGCCATATTCGATTTTCAGGCTGAATAAGCCGTGCTAAAACGCCATTTCACTCAGCGCCCGGGCAAGTTCCCGGGCGTTTTCGTCGCCTTCGTTAAGCGCGGACACGATGCTGTCCCTGCCGAAAGGTCTCCCTTTAAGCATATTTTGTATCCTGACAGCGATCTCTGTGTCAAGGCTGTCAGTAAACAGACCAAAGTCTGTTATTCTGCCCTCTTTGACTTTGAAGCACAGCCGCGCCAGTCCCCATGAAAGCCTGGCCTCAAGCTGCGCGTCGTAGGCGGGTGTCTGGCCGTAGAGCCACTCCTCCGAAAAGTGTTTTTTGATGAGCTCGCTCACCTCATCCTCATGCCCGGCGAAAAGCGAAACGTCCTCCGCCTTTCCGTACACCGCCTCAAACTCCCGGACTATGGCCTCTTTCAGCCCACAGAGCGTTATATCGGGCGCCTTTTCCTTCAAATTGCCCACTCTGGAACGCACGGACTTTATCCCCTTGGCTTCCAGTTTTAGAGGTGAGGGCGTGAGGTAATTCGAAAACACGCTCAAGTCCGCGTCCACCAGGAGGGTACCGTGGCGCATGCGGTTGCTTCCACGCTTGGCGAAGGCATTGCCGGAGATCTTGAGCCCGTCCAGGCATATGTCGTTCCTGCCGGTGACCTCGGCCTCCAGTCCCAGTTTTTTCAACGCGTCAAGGATCATCTTCGTCTGCCTTAACTCGTCATAAACGCTTTCGTGCGCCAAAAAGGAGTAGTTTAAATTCCCTTCGTCATGATACACGGCGCCGCCCCCGGACACGCGCCGCGCAAGAATTACCCCGTCCCTCTTCATGCGGCTGACGTCGCACTCCAGGAAGGGGTTCTGGTTGCGCCCGATTATCACGGAAGGACGATTTATATAGAAGTAAAGCAAAATCTGCCCCGGGGGCAGAGCGTTCAGGAAAAACTCGTCCAGTGCGAGGTTCTCCCTTGCGTCCGTTCCCGGGGCGGTAAAGATAAGTGACACTTAAACGCCGGCCTTCGCCCTGCGGATCATTTCCACGTCGGAGGGCTGGGTCTCGTTCACGTACCCCGGCAGGGGCACGATGCGCGTGTGGATCGCGTCGATGATCCACTGGGGCTGCGGGAAGAAGTAGCTGTCGAACTCGAAGGGCGGAGTGATCCAGTTGCGGGCGCCGACCACCACGCATGGCGCGTCCAGATAGTCGAACGCCAGCTCGGTGATATTGGCCGCAACATCGTTCAAGAAGCTGCCTCTCTGGCACGCGTCGGACACCAGCACCACGCGGCCGGTCTTCTTCACGGACTCGATGATGCGCTCGTAGTTAAGCGGCACCAGGGAGTGCAGGTTGATGACCTCGGCCTCCATGCCGTACTTCTCTTTGAGTTCCTTGGCCGCGTCCATGGCTCTGTACAGCGCCGCGCCCACGGTCAGGATGGTCACGTCCTTGCCTTCCTGTATCACGTTCACGTCGCCGATCTCTATTGAGTACTTTTCCTTGGGCACGCCGCCCTCGTGGAACATTTCGCCCATGTCGTAGATCCTCTGGCTCTCAAAGAACACCACGGGATCAGTGCCGTCCAAAGCGGTCTGCATAAGTCCCTTGGCCTCCCAGGGAGTGGCAGGGAAGCACACTTTGAGGCCGGGGATGTGGGCGCACAGGCTGGTCCAGTCCTGAGAGTGCTGGGCGCCGTACTTGCTGCCTACGGACACGCGCAGTATCACGGGCATCTTGAGGATGCCGGCGCTCATCGCCTGCCACTTGGACATCTGGTTGAAGATCTCGTCGCCCGCGCGGCCGATAAAGTCCGCGTACATGAGCTCAACCACCGCTCTGCCGCCGCACATGGCGTAACCTACCGCGCTGCCCACGATGCAGGCCTCGCTGATGGGGGCGTTGAACAGGCGGGAGTGCGGGAGCACGTCGGGCAGTCCCCTGTACACGGCGAACGCGCCGCCCCAGTCCCTTACGTCCTCGCCGTAGGCGACCAGAGTGGAATCCTCGTAGAACTTGTCGATCAGGGGCTCGAAGATGGCGTCCCTGATGTTGAAGGTCTTCATCTTGCTCACAGGCTTGCCGTTCTCGTCAAAAGCGGAGCGGCTCTTGCCGGCGATCTGCTGTACGCGGGGGCAGTCCTCCTTGGGCGCAAGCACGCGGCTCTCCTGATCGCCGAAGCTCTCCACCTTTTCGTTGGAGAACATGAGGCGCTCCACCACCATTGGATCGGCGGTCATGTCCGCGTAGGGGCTGAACTCCTTGTCAGCGGCGTGGCGGCAGATGTTGGTCATGCGCTCCTTGGTCTCGGCCAGGATCTCCTCGAACTTGCCGTCCGGAGCGACGCCCGCTTCCACCAGGTTCTGACGGTAGGTGATGATGGGATCCACGGCCATCCAGTCGTTGATCTCGTCCTTTTCGCGGTAAGCATTCTGGTCGGAAACGCTGTGGCCGCAGAAACGGTAAGTAAGGGTATCCAGCAGCACGGGGCCGTCGCCGCTCTTAAGGATCTCCAGCTTTCTGCGCATGGCGTCGATGACCGCCAGGGGGTTAAAGCCGTCCACGCGCTCGGAGTGCATCTGGTTGGGAGTGAAGCCTGCACCCAGCCTGGCCAGCATGTCGTAGGCCATGGTCTCACCCTTGGTCTGGCCGCCCATGCCATAGCCGTTGTTGAAGATGTTGAAGAGGATCGGCAGGCCGCTTACTTCCCTGCCGTCGTCGCCCCACAGGGTGTGGAACTGGTCCATGCAGGCGAAGTTCAGCGCCTCGAGCACCGGGCCGCAGCCCAGGGAGCCGTCGCCGATGTTGCATACCACGAAGCCTTTTTTGTCGTTGCACTTTTTGTACAGCGCGGCGCCGGTGGCGATGGGAGCGCTGCCGCCAACGATGGCGTTGTTGGGATATACGCCGAAAGGCAGGAAGAAGGCGTGCATGCTACCGCCCAGGCCCATGTGGAAGCCTGTCTTGCGGGCAAAGATCTCGGACAGTGTGCCGTAGAGGATAAAGCGTATGGCAAGTTCCTTGACGCTGTCGGTCTTGCCCATCTTTTCAACGGCCCTTAAGGTAGCGCCGCCCAGGAAGTTTTCCATTATCTTGAGCAGTTCATCGTCGGACAGCTTCTGGATGGAGGACAGCGCCTTGGCCAGTATCTCGGAATGGCTCCTGTGGGAGCCGAACTGGTAGTCGTTGGGGGTCATCAGGTACGCCTGGCCTACGCACGCGGCCTCCTGGCCTACGGACAGGTGGGCGGGGCCTGGATATGTGGTCTCCACGCCGTTGTACACCTTCTGGGTCTTGATGGATGTGAGCATGCTCTCAAACTCGCGCAGGATGGTGATGTCCCTGTATATTCGCAGCAGCTCGTCGTCCGAGAAATTCTCCCTTTCCTGCTTGACGGTCTTTGAGTAGGCGTTTACGGGGATGTCGGTAAAGTGGATAGTGCTTTGGGCCCTGATCTCGCTTGGGCCGTAATATAATGACTTAGGCATGGCTTAAACCCCTTTCTGTGATTACAGTTTGAATATGGCTTCGCGGATGACTTCGCATACTGTGGGATGCGGGAACACGAACTTCTTGAGCCGCTCGGGCGGCAGCTCGGTGTCCACCATCATGGCGGCGGACAAGATCATTTCGCTGGCGTAGGAGCCCACTATATGACAGCCCACCAGGCGGTTTTTGTCCGTGTCCAGCACCAGCTTGCAGAAGCCCTTGCCCGCGTCAACTTCCGCCACGTACCTGCCTGCGTAAAGCATTGGCACGTTGACTTCCTTTACCTTGAGACCCGCCTTTTCCGCGGCTTCCTTCGTATAGCCCACGCTGGCAACCTCGGGGTCGGTGTAGATGACGGAAGGTATGGAATTGTAGTTTATCCTGTCTTTTTTGCCAAGTATGTTGTTTACGGCTACCTCTGCCTCACGGTACGCGGTATGCGCGAGCATGAGCTTGCCGTTGCAGTCGCCCACCGCCCACACGCCGGGCACGCTGGTGGCAAGAGTCTCGTCCGTGACTATGGCGCCGCGGTTCATCTCGAGGTTCAGGCTCTCGAGCCCCGCTCCCTTCGTGGCCGCGCGGCGGCCGACGCTCAACAGCACCTTATCGCAGGGACACTCGTGCTGGCCGGCAGCGTCCTCGTACACCACAGATCCGGGCTTGACGGAAAGCACCTTGGCGGAAAGCTTGAATTCCATGCCCCGTTTTTCGTACTCCGCCTGCAGCACCTTGCAGACGTCCCGGTCCGTAGCGCCGGCGATCTTGTCCAGCATCTCGATCACGGTGACCTTTACGCCCACGCTGGCAAAGTAACATGCCATCTCAAGCCCGATAACGCCGCCGCCGATCACGGCCAGGGCTTTGGGCAGCTGAGTCTCGTCCAGTATCTCGCGGTTGGTCATCACGAAACCGCTTTCCACGCCTTCCTTTACGCCCGGGATCGGCGGCACCGCGGCCTCTGAACCCAGCGCCAGTATAAGACGGTCCGCCAGATAGGTCTTGCCCTCTGCTTCGACCGCGAACTTGCCCTCCTGCTTGCCCTTGACTTCGGCCGCAGCGCTGACCACGTTTATCTTGTTTGCGCTCATGGTCATGCCTACGCCGGAAACCAGGGTCTTGACCACTTTCGCCTTGCGCTTAATCACCTGCGCGTGGTCAAAAGTCACGTTTTCGCTCTTTACGCCGAATGCGGCGCTTTCCGTGGCGTGGCGGTAGAGCTTCGCGGAATTCAAAAGTGTCTTGGTAGGAATGCAGCCTTCGTTCAGGCACACGCCGCCCAGCGCGCGCTTCTCGAACAGGCACACCTTAAGGCCGCCCTGCGCCGCTCTTTCGGCGGCAAGGTATCCGCCCGGGCCTCCGCCCACAACGATCAGATCAAATGCGTCCATAAAATATCTCCTTTACTTTGCCAGAAGCAGGGTGAACTTTTCCAGATTCTGGCACAGCTCCTTAACGAATTTGCTGGCTGGAGAACCGTCAACCGCCCTGTGGTCGTATGTAAGGCTCAGGCCCATTGCGGGATACAGCTTGATCTGGCCGCCCTCTTCCCTTACCCTCTGGGTTATGCCGCACACGCCCAGTATCGCAGTCTGCGGGGGATTGATGACGGGAGTGAACATTTCCACGCCCGTGCTGCCCAGGTTGGATACGGTAAAGCTGCCGCCGGTAAGCAGGTCGGGGCTGATGGCGCCGCTGCGGGCCGCCTCGGCCAGGGTCTTGACTTCCTTGCTGATCTCAAGCAGGCTCTTGGTGTCGGCGTTAAAGATGGTGGGCACCATGAGGCCTCTGGGAGTATCCACCGCCACACCCAGGTTAACGTGCTTGAAGCGGCGTATGGTGGTATCGTCCACCATGTTGGCGTTCAGATCCGGGAAGGCGAGCAGCGTGCGGGACACGGCGTAAAGCACCATGTCGCCCAGTGTGATGCCGCCCACGTCTCCGCCCGCGGCCTTGCATTCCTTGCGGAACGCCTGTATGGCGGTGGCATCGAAGGAGTGGTGGTTTGTGAGCTGCGCCATGGTGGACAGGCTCTGAGTCATGCTGCGGGCGATGGCCTTCCTGATGCCGGAGAACTTGACATCCTCGTACTCAGGAGCAGGGATCTCCGCTTTCGCCGGTTCAGCAGCCGGAGCTTTCGCGGGTTCCGCCTTGACGGGCGCGCCTTCTTCCATGAGCTTCCTTACGTCGCGCTCGATGATCCTGCCGTCGGGGCCGGTAGCGGTGGCGTCAGCGGCGTTCACGCCGGCTTTCTCGGCCAGCATTCTTGCCCTGGGAGACACCTTTATTTCGTCCCCTTCTTTCGCGGTGGCCTGAGCGGCCGGTTTGGCTTCAGCCTGGGCAGCGGGCGCTTCGGGAGCCTTTTCCTCCGCTTTGGGTGCCTCAGCCGCGGCAGCGCCTGAGGGCTTCAGCTCGTCGTAGTTTTCGCCGGGCTTGCCTATGGCGCAAACGTTGGTAAAACAGGGCACCTCGTCCCCGTCGCTAAAGAATATGGCCAGGATCGTGCCTTCCTCGGTGCTTTCGCACTCAAAGGACGCCTTGTCGGTCTCGTAGGTGTAAAGAATGTCCCCTACCTTTACCTCGTCGCCCACGTTTTTGAGCCACTTGCCGATGATACAGCTCTCCACCGTGATGCCCGCCTTGGGCATAATGACTGCCTTTGCCATTATTAGTCCTCCTTACTGAGTGTGTTTAACAGATATTCCTCGGCTTTGCTGTTCCAAAGCCCGTTGGTCTCGCTTACCAGTCTCGCCAGTTCTTTGAACATAGGATCCGTCTTGCCCTTTTCCTCAAACTCGCTTATGGCGGTCAGGGGCATGCGGATATGAGTGTATATGAGCTTTTTCCCGCCGGGGATGGAGGGCAGGTTGAGCGTGGCGTCGATCGCCGCGTCCAGGCCTCCGATGTGCGTCACCAGCGCCGCGGGTGTGAGCCTGCCTTCGCCCATCATCTTCAGGCACTCCGCCATGTCCTGGGTATTGCCGCCGGACGTGCCGCAGATGTGGGTGGAGGAATAGTGCACGTTGTAGAAATTCAGTTTCGCGTAGAAGTCCTTCTTGCCGGGACCCGCGAAGAAGTTGAGGCAGCCGTCGCGGCCCAGTATCTGGTCCGCCTGCTCCACCACCGCGGTCACGGGAGCGAAGCACACCACGTCGTCATAGCCTTCGCCGCAGCTGATGTCCATGAGCACCTGGACGGGGTTTTCACAGGCAGTGTTCACGTAGTGCAGCTCGATGCCCCACTTGGCGGCCTCTTCTATTGTATATATGCTGGCCGCCCGGTCGAGCCTGGCCTGGTCGATGTCGGTGATGGTGAGCAGCGACGGGCGCCTGTCAGTGTGGATTATGTAGTCGATCGCCGCCAGACCCATTGGGCCCACGCTTGCCAGCAGCGCCATCTTGCCGCCCTGCTTGATGCCCATTTTGTGCTCGTACACGCCGTTAGTGGTGTGGTACATTGCCTTGAAGGTGCCCGCCACGCAGCTTAAGGGCTCGGACAGCGAGGCGCCGAAGTAGTTCTCGCCCGCGTAAGGCAGCAGGCACTTTTCTTCCATGAACTCATTGGGGATGATGATGTAGGTCGAGTCACCGCCGATGGTCCTGTAGGAATAGCCCGGCGCCCACATGGTGCCCTTGTAGTTGATGTTGGGCTGGATCGCGAAGCGCTGGCCCGCCTTGTACTCGTTCTGCCACTTCGCGCCAACTTTGATGATCTCGCCGCAGAACTCGTGGCCCATGATGGTGGGGTTATCCTTTACGTCCTTGGGCACGCGCTTGTGCTCCTCGCCCTGCATTGCGCACTTGTATGTGGACATGCAGATGGAGTCGCACACAACCCTCGCCAGTATCTGGTCTTCCTGAAGCGCGGGCAGCTCGAAGCTGTCCAGCCTCAGATCCTGCTTCCCGTGAAGCCTTACCGCTGTGGTCTTCATTCCTCATCCTCCCGTTTTTCTCGGTTTACAAGCGTCCAGGCCGCGTCCACCAAATGATGGAACTCCGGTTTTTCCAGCTCCCTGCAGATGAAGCTCTGACGGGAAGAATTAATGTCTTCGCCGGAGATCTGCGTAAAGCCGTATTTGTCGCACAGCCCCATAAGCCTTTCCAGCTGCGCCGGGGTGTTGCGGCTGGGCATGAATGTCACGCCCTCAACTCCCCTGCCCCTTATGAAGCTGAGCAGTTCATCAAGATAAGCGTCCTCGAAGGTCTGTGCCTTTTTGTCTCCCGTGACGCTCTGTCCCACATCTCCCAGATAAGCGTAGCAGAGTATCGCGCCCGTGTCCCGGGCAAAAGCCACCGCCTCGTCCAGTGTCATCATTTCCTCGTCCGCGGGTATATAGACCCGCGCGTTCAGCTCGCTCTTCATAACGCCCAGCAGGTCGTAGGCGAAATGGGGGCTCGAAACGTCGCTCAGCCATCCCGCGACTTTGGCGGAGGGGTTTATCTTAAGTTCTTCCCTCAGGAAAGGCAGCACCTTTTCCCGGCCAACTTTTTCGATCATCTTAAGGCTCAGGGCATAAAGCAGGTGCCTTTCGGTTATGGAACCGCCGTCATGGTACTGTGAAAGGGGAATCACATCCCGGTCAAAATCTATCGAGATGCCGCTGAAGGCCATCTCGGCGTTGATCTTGTCCACCATCAGGCGGTTGCGTTCGTTGCGCTTCTCCACCAGCGGACGCAGATACTCCCTCGCCTTGTCCAGGCTTTCCCTCGGGATCGAGTGGAACGCCATGTAAGCGGCGCCAGCCTGATCGGGATGGTTGAGCCTTCTGCTTTCAAATGGGGTATTTTTGAAGCTCACGCGCCCCTCGAAGCCGCAGGTGGTGCCCATGCCGGCTATGATGCCTGCTTTCCTGAACTCCTTGGCGCCGGAAACGGAATCGTGATCCATTATCCCGCAGGTATTCAGTCCCTCCGCGCGGGCAAAGTATACTGCCGCCGTGGGAGAATAGGGGCTGAAGGAGTAGGTCGTGTGGATATGGTTATTTGCGTACTGGGGCAGTATGACAGGTTTTTGAGTCTCCTCTGCCAGCACCTTTTTGAGGTTTTCCAGCCTCTGTTCCGCCGTTGGAGCGTTAAGCAGCTCCAGGATCTGTGTCTTGTCCATTTTCAGCTCCTATGACAGCATCACCTGGCCGCCCGTGATGGGAAGCGCCTGACCGGTCTCGTATTCCTGCTCGACCAGATAGCACACGCCCTTTGCCACGTCCCTGGGCAGGCAGCCGCGCTTGATGAGCGACTTGGACAGGTAGAACTTCCTGACGTCCTCAACCGTCTGGGCGCCGGGGACCTTGCCTGCCTTAAGGTACTGCACGAACAGGCCCTTTTCGGGATCGCTCCACAGCGGCCCGTCGTAGTAGTTGCCGGGGCAGATGGCGTTGACCTTGATGTTCCAGGGCGCCAGTTCCATGGCGAAGGACTGAGTAAGTCCTATGCCGCCGAATTTTCCGCCCGCGTAGGCAAAGTTGTTCTTGCTGCCCTCAAGACCGCTCTTGGAGTTGATCTGTATGATGTCGAAAAACAGACTTTGGTCTGCTTCGTACTGGGCTTTCATGATGGCGGAGGCGTACTTCGCGCACAGGAAATAGCCCTTGTAGTTGATCTTCGTCACGAAATCGAACTTTTCAGGAACCATTTCGTCCAGACTGCCCGCGATGGCCACGCCCGCGTTGGACACAAATATGTCCAGCCCGCCGAAGGTCTCCACAGTCTTTATGACCATGCCCTCCACGCTGGCGGGGTCGCTGACGTCCACCTTCACATATGAAGCATGCTCGCCGAATTCTTCGGAAACTGTCTTGGCCAGCGCTTCGTTGAGATCAGCGACCATTATGCTGGCCCCTTCGTCCAGCATCTCTTTGGCTATGCCGTAGCCAAAACCCTGCGCAGCGCCGGTGACGATGGCGATCTTGCCCGCCAGGCGGCCGCAGGTGGCAGGCCTTTCGTGCACGTGTTTGGCCGCGTAAACTTTCGCTTCCTCAAGCGTCATGGTATTTCCCCCTTATTTGACTACTTTTCTTCTGTAGCTTTCGACTTCCCAGTTGGTTATAAAATCCACGAGCTCGTCGCTCATCGGCTGCTCGCCTCCGAAATAGCCCGCATACCAGGCTATGGCCATGGAGTCCTTGAACAGCATCATGCTGTTGTCCGCAGCCTTGGGAGTGTCCCCGAAGGTGAACACGCCTTCGCCCTTGAGGATGAGCACATTGGAACGTATCTCAGTTATTTCATCCGCGCTTTCGGCAAAGTCCACGCCCGCGCCGCAGTACACGATCTCGTCGGGATTAAAGGGCTTCATGACTTTCTGAGCGGTCTCTCTGTCCGCCGCGAAGTGCTTTGCAAGAAGGCTGCCGGTAAATCGCACTTCCGCCCTGCCGCTTGCCGCCTTCAGCTTTTCCGCAAACTGAGACAGCGTCTCGCCATCGGCAGATGGCGCTTCCTTAGCAACGGATGAAAGGGCGTTGAGCATGCCGTTTAAATGCGTTCCCAGATCCTCCACCGTGTCGGCAGCGAAAAACACGCCGTGGTTTTCCAGCAGCACGGTCTTGATCGGGCGGTCAGCGGAATCAAACACGTCCTTCATGAGCTTGGCAAGCGTGTAGCCGGGCTTGCACGCGCTTACCCACACCACGCTTTTCCCGAAGAGCTGTTCGCACCAGGCCTCGCCCTCCCTTGAACAGGTGAGCCCGTTCACCAGCGTGGGATGCAGGTGCAGCACGAATTTCTGAGGGAACAGGGCGTGCAAAAGCGCCTCTACGCTGGGACGCTTGTTTTCCTCACCGGGGAGCCGGGCGGCCATGCAGTCGCTGACGAATTTGGCCTCACGCTCCTTGTCGTCGCTGGGATAGGGCTCGTCCAGCATTTTTAGCAGTTTGTCTCTGTCCATGCCCACGAACGTCTCGGTCACCGCGTCCTTAAGCGCGGTGCCGGAACCTTTGACGTACATCACGCCGCCCTCCTTCATGGAGGTGTTGCCCCCGCCGCAGCACACCAGCGCGGGGTTAGCTCCGTACAGACGGGAAAAATAGATAAGCGGTGACAGATTCATTTTTGTTCCTCCTCCGGGCAGATTAGCTTTACGCCCCGGGCGAGGAGCGTCTCCCGCCACTTTGCGTCAAGGGGCGCGTCGGTAACAAAGTAGTCGATCTCATTCAGGCTGCCGATCTTCGCGAACGCGGTCCTGTCCAGCTTGGTACGGTCGCACAAAAGCATCACCTGCCGGGCGCTTGCCATCATGGCGCGCTTGATAAGGGCAGTGTCCTCGTGCCGGTCTGTAAAGCCCGCGTCGATGCTCACGCTGTCACAGGAAATGATAGCTTTATCCACGTGATATCCGGATACCATGCTTTCAGCCACGTGTCCTGCGAAGGAAGGCGCGCTTTGGCGCTTGATCCCGCCCGTGCACATGACCGTCCAGCCCTCCACAGGACTTAACTCTGAGACTATTTCCATGGAGTTGGTTATCACCGTCAGGCGCTTAAGACTTTTGATCAGGGTGGCAAGATAGAATGAGGTGGAGCTTTCGTCCATCATTATGTACTCCCCGTCCCCTATCAGTTCCGAGGCAAGACGGGCTATAAGCTGCTTGGAAGCAACATTGGTGCGCCTGCGGGTATCGTACGGCGTTTCCAGACGCGTCCTGCCCTCGGTCATCGCGCCGCCGTGTACGCGCCTTGCCAGGCCCTGGCGTTCCAGTTCCTCAAGGTCCCTGCGCACGGTCTCCTCGCTGACATGGAAACGGCGGGCCAGCTCTCCCACGCCGACCTGCCCCTGGGTGTTCAGGCTTGCAAGTATGCTTTCCCTGCGCTCCTCTGCCAGCACTTAAGCTGCCTCCTCATAAATGATTTAGTGTATTATACCACTCTCTGGGCCTTGTTTCCAACATTTTCCAATACAAAAAGAGGTAAATTCTGTGAGTTTTTTATTAATTATGTGGGATTTATCCCAAATTTAACAAAAATACGGCTACATAAGAGCCCCCGCCTTAACGGCAGGGGCTTCTGTATTTTCATTTTTCCTTTATTGTCTCAAGCACGCATTCCAGAATGTCGCAGGCGGCGTTCACTCCCCCGTTTTTGCCGCGGGTCAGAATGTACGGCATGTCGCTTTCCCGCAGCCGCTCCTTAAGAGAAATGGCGTTTGAAAACCCGTTGAGCGACGTGAGCACGCTTACTCCCGTCAGGGGCCTGCGCCTGCGGTGCTGCATCACCCGGCTGAGTGCGGCGGGCGCGGAACCAATCATAAAGAGCTTGCCGCCTTCGCTTTCCAGCGCCAGATCCACCGCGACCTCGGCGCGTGTGGTGCGCATGGCGTCCGCCCTCATGAGCACTTCCTTTTCGTCGATAAAGCACCTTACCTCAAGGGGAAGTTCCGACGGAAGCATATTCTTGACCAGGCTCGCAAGCACCTGCGTGTCGCACACTATCACGCCGCCGTTCCGGGCTAGCTGCCTTATTCCGCTGATCGCCGTGGGGCTGAACTGGAGGCTGGCGCTCAAGGCCTCGTCGCCGGTTTTTTCGAGCAGCTTTTGAGCTGCGAGCTCTGTCTCTTCATTTGAAAACGGCAGAATGGAACGTCGCAGATCCGCAACCCGCCGTGTTCGCTTTATCATCGGTTTCACCTCTTGGGACGTCCGCATATCATTGCGAATACAGAGCGTAATTATAGTGTTTTGTTAAGTATTCGTCAAGACAAACGGCCCTCTCCTGCGCGCGGCAAAAACTGCCATATGTTAATCTCAGGTTAGCTTTTGATATGTTTTTCTGAAAACTTCGGAAAAGATATGCAGTCGTTCTTAACATTCATTTCGAATTGCGAACAAAATCAAGGCATTTAACAGTTTGGGTTTTCGTCGGATTTCGGGCACCGGATTGTTGAAAATTTAACATTCATCCGTCCGGATGATTTTTCCACTGTCCGGTCTGTTTTTTTATTTTCCTGGATCATCACGCAAGTTTGGATACGGAAAACAAAGCAGATTTAATGGACTGCGATACTGCCATGAGCATATTTAAGCGGTTTGTTCAGGACATGCCCCGGCAGCTTGAGATCGCCGCGCAGCTCCTTCAGCGCAAAAGCGCCGCCCATATGGGCGGCGCTTCGCGTATGCCTGAGGAATGAGCGTTATTCCTTGGTCGTCCTGGCTACGAACAAGCCGGTGTCGTTCGCGTCTATCACCGCTGTCTCGTCCTGTACGATGTCACCCCTAAGCAGCGCTTTGGCCAGCAGCGTCTCGATGTTCCTCTGTATGTACCTGCGCAGCGGCCTTGCGCCGAACTCGGGAGAGTACGCTTCGCTTATGACTTTGTCCATCGCTCCGTCAGTCAGCACCACGCTGATGCCTTTGTCGCTTATGCGCCTGTTCACGTCGTCGATCATCAGCTGCGCGATGTCGGTGACCTGCTCACGCGTAAGCCCCTTGAAGTAGATTATCTCGTCCAGGCGGTTCAGGAACTCGGGACGGAAAGCGCTCTTGAGCAGTTCGTCCACTTCCTGCACGGCATCGTCAGAAAGCCGTCCGTCCGCGCCTATGCCGCCGAGTATCACATCGCTGCCCAGGTTGGATGTCATGATGATGATGGTGTTGGCAAAGTCCACCGTGTGGCCCTGGCTGTCTGTGAGCCTGCCGTCGTCCAGCAGCTGCAGCAGAACGTTGAACACGTCCGGATGCGCTTTTTCGATCTCGTCGAACAGCACCACGCAGTAGGGCCTGCGCCTGACCGCTTCGGTGAGCTGTCCGCCCTCGTCGTAGCCCACGTAGCCCGGAGGCGCTCCGATGAGGCGCGACACGGAGAATTTCTCCATGTACTCGCTCATGTCTATCCTGACCATGGCCTTTTCATCGTCGAACAGCGCCTGCGCAAGCGCCTTGGCCAGCTCCGTTTTGCCCACGCCCGTGGGCCCTAAGAACATGAACGAGCCTATGGGCCGCCCTGGCGCCTGTATGCCTGCACGGCTCCTGAGGATAGCTTCGCTCACGAGCGTTACAGCCTCGTCCTGTCCTATGACCCGTTTGTGCAGCTGCTCGTCCAGGTGCAAAAGCTTCTCCCTTTCGCTCTCCATAAGGCGCGTCACAGGAATGCCCGTCCAGCGGCTGACTATGCGCGCGATCTCGTCCTCGGTGACTTTGTCCCTGAGCAGCGTGCGCGCGGAAGGATCCTTGTCGGCCTCGTTTTCCGCGGCCTCCAGCTGTTTCTGGAGCTCGGGCAGTTTGCCGTACTTGAGCTCGGCAGCCTTGTTAAGGTCATAATCGCGCTCCGCCAGCTGTATATCCGCGTTTACCTGCTCGATCTGTTCCCTGAGCTGACGCACCTTGTGGATGGACTCCTTTTCGTTCTCCCACCTCAGCTTCATCTCGTTGAACTCGTCGCGCTTCTCGTAGAGTTCCTGCCTCAGCTTCTTGAGCCGCTCAGCCGTGGCCTTCTCGCCCGCATCGTTCTCAAGGGCAACTTCCTCGATCTCCATGCGCATGATCGTCCTGCGTATCTCGTCAAGCTCCTGCGGCATGGAATCCATTTCCGTCCTGACCATCGCGCAGGCTTCGTCCACCAGGTCTATGGCCTTGTCGGGCAGGAACCGGTCGGAAATGTAGCGGTTTGACAGCACCGCGGCCTCCACCAGCGCCTGGTCGGTGATCTTCACGCCGTGGAACACCTCGTAGCGTTCCTCCAGGCCCCTTAATATGCTTATGGTGTCCTCGACCGTAGGCTCTTCCACCATCACAGGCTGGAAACGGCGCTCCAGCGCGGCGTCTTTTTCTATATATTTTCTGTACTCGTCAAGGGTGGTCGCGCCTATGCAGTGCAGTTCGCCCCTTGCCAGCATGGGCTTGAGCAGGTTGCCCGCGTCCATGGACCCTTCGCCCTTGCCCGCGCCCACAATGTTATGCAGCTCGTCTATGAACAGGATTATCCTGCCTTCGGAGGAAGTAACCTCCTTGAGCACAGCCTTGAGCCGTTCCTCGAATTCTCCCTTGTACTTGGCGCCCGCGATGAGCGCGCCCATGTCAAGAGAATACAGCTGCCTGTCCTTTATGGAGGAAGGCACGTCACCGGCCACTATGCGCTGGGCCAGACCCTCCGCTATGGCGGTCTTGCCTACGCCGGGCTCGCCAATCAGCACAGGGTTGTTTTTGGTTTTTCTGGACAGGATACGTATGACGTTCCTGATCTCGCTGTCCCTGCCTATGACCGGGTCAAGCTTCTGTTTTCTGGCCAGCGCGGTCAGATCCTGCGCGTACTTGCTTAACGCCTCGTAGGTATCCTCGGGACTGTCGTTCGTCACACGGTTGTTGCCCCTGACCGTCTGCAGCGCTCCCAGCAGCCTGTCCCTGGTTATCTGATACGTCCTGAACAGCTTTGCCGCTTCGCCGCCCGCGCACTGGATAAGCCCCAGCAGCACATGCTCCACCGATACGAACTCGTCCTTCATGCGCTCCGCTTCTCCTTCGGCGGAGATCAGCGCTTCGTTCACATCCCGTGAAATGTATACCTTATCCATTTCCCTGCCGCTGCCGCTGACACGGGGAGTTCTTTCCACAGCTTTGAGGCAGTCGTCGGAAAGACGGCGTATATCCACGTTGAGCTTTTTCAGGATCTCGGGCGTGAGTCCTCCGTCCTGCGTGAGCAGAGCATAGAGCAGGTGATGCTGCTCTATCTGCTGGGAACCGTATTTCAGGGCGGTTTGCTGAGCCAGTTGCAGCGCCTCAAGTGACTTTCTGGTGTATTTCTCAGCGTTCATTCTATCCCCTCCCATTGGTTTCATAGTTTAACAGCCTTTGTTTGACCATCTTTGACTATTATATTCAAACTCATATTCCGTGTCAATACTTATAATATTAAGCCCACGTTAAACCGGCTTGCAATCGGCGCGGATAAATGCTACAATAAACAGGATAGAGAAAAACCGAAAGGGTGATCCATTATGTCATTTCGCGCCGTGTGCTTCGGGGAAATAATGCTGCGGCTCAAAAATCCCGGGAGCGAAAGGCTGTTTCAGTCTCCCCTGCTGGAGGCTACCTTCGGAGGCGGCGAGGCCAACGTGGCGGTGAGCCTGGCCAATTTTGGCATGGACGCGGCCTTCGTCACGCTTCTGCCGGACAACGACATCGCTTCCGCCTGCTTAAGAGAACTCAGGGGGTTTGGCGTTGACACCCGCCTGGTGGCGAAAAAGGATGGCCGCGTAGGCATTTATTTCCTTGAGAGCGGCGCGGTGCAGCGCCCCAGCAAGGTGATCTACGACCGGGCTTATTCCTCGATCAGCCTCGCTTCTCCCGGCGACATCGACTGGGACAAGTGCCTTGGCGGCACCTCATGGCTGCACGTGACCGGCATAACTCCCGCCATAAGCCGTGGCGCGATGGAGCTTGCACTGGAAGGCGTGAAAGCTGCGAAGCAGAAAGGCCTGCAGGTGAGCCTCGACTTAAACTTCCGCAAAAACCTTTGGAAGTACGGCATGACCGCCCGCGAAGTGATGCCCGAGTTCACCCGCCTGGCGGACGTGATAATCGCCAACGAGGAGGACGTGCAGAAGACGCTTGGCATTTCCGCTGATACGGCCGGCAGCGTGGACGACGGAAAGATCGACACATCCGCGTATCAGAGCATCGCTTCTCAGGTGCTCAGTGCGTATCCGAACGTGAAGACCATCGCCATAACCCTCAGGGAAAGCTTTTCCGCCGACCAGAACGACTGGAGCGCCTGCCTGTACGACGGCAGTGAGTTCATCCTCTCCCGCAAGTACCAGATCACCGACATCGTGGACAGGGTCGGCGGCGGCGACAGCTTCGCGGCAGGCCTTATTTACGGGCTTAACACTTACGAGACAAAAAAGGACGCGCTGGAATTCGCCGTGGCCGCCAGCTGCCTTAAGCACACCATCCCCGGCGATTACAACCGTGTGAGCGCTAAAGAGGTCGAATCCCTCATGCGCGGCAGCGGCACGGGCAGAGTACAAAGATAAAACAATTCAGCACACGGAGGATTGAAAATGAAGCTTGACATACGTTACCCCTCTCATCCCCAGGACGCCAAATGGTACGACACCGAGAAGCTCAGGAAACAGTACCTTATCGAAAAGGTGTTCGAAAAAGATGAAGCGCTGCTTACCTACTCTCACTTCGACCGCATCATCGCGGGCGGCATAATGCCCGTGGACACAAAGGTGGCCCTGACCGGCGGCAAGGAACTGGCCAGCCAGTACTTCCTTGAAAGGCGCGAAATGGGCATAATCAACGTGGGCGGGCCCGGCAAAGTGTACGCCGACGCCGATACCTACGAGCTGGCGCCCCGGGACGGCCTGTACCTCGGCATGGGCATAAAGACGCTGAAGTTCGAGAGCCTCGACCCCGCGAACCCCGCCAAGTACTGGATCAACTCCTGCCCCGCCCACCAGACTTATCCCAACAAGAAGATCAATATAAAGGACGCCGCGAAGCGCCCCCTGGGCAGCGTGGAGACCTGCAACAAGCGCGTCATCAACCAGTACATCCATCCCGCCGTATTAAAGACCTGCCAGCTGTGCATGGGCCTTACCGAGCTGGAACCCGGCAGCAACTGGAATTCCATGCCCTGCCACACCCATGAGCGCCGCATGGAGGTGTACTTCTACTTCAACCTGGGCGACAACATCATGTTCCACATGATGGGCCAGCCTCAGGAGACCCGCCACATCATCATGCACGACGAGCAGGCGGTGATCTCCCCCTCCTGGAGCATCCACTGCGGCGTGGGCACTTCCTCCTATGCTTTCATATGGGGTATGTGCGGCGAGAATCAGGAATTCGACGACATGGACAACGTGGACCCCAAGGATATGATGTAAAAAGCGACACAAAGGCGGCGGGCAGTGATTCTGCCCGCCGCCGTGTTTTTCTCTTTTTCTGTGCAAAGCGCTAATCGTCCGTGTTCTTTCCTGTTTGTCTTGAGTCCGCCCAGGCTTTCATCTGCCTGGAAGACAGCGCGGCAAGCCCGAAGCAGGCCAGCGCGGCGATAAGCCACATTATATACACTCCGCCCCAGTCCAGCCTGTCCCGCACGAAGCCCGCGAGGGGGGCTGAAACAGCGCTGCCCACGTACAGGGCCGAATCCACCAGGCCCGCCACCAGGCCCACCCTGCCGGAATAGTCGTACTGCATGGGCACCAGGCTGGTGAGCAGCGGATTAGTGCCCTGCAGCAGCGCGCTCATCACGGCAAGAGGCAGGCACAGCGGCCACGCGGGCGAAAGCTTCAGCAAAAACGCTCCCAGCGCCGCAAGCGCCACCGCCACCATCATCTGTCCCGAAAGCATGCGCGCGTCCAGGGTCAGCCGCCTTATCAGGTATCCTCCCAGCAGTATGCCCAGCATGTTTATGCACGGGATGGCCAGCTTGGGCAGCAAACTGTCGGAGCTCTGCCCCAGTATCGTGGGCGCCCAGGTGTTCACGCCGTCCCGAACAAAACCGTTGAGCACGCAGCCCGCCAGCAGCAATATGAGCCCCGTGCCTGCCAGCGCGCCAAAGGGCAAAGACGTTTTTCCGCCCGTTTTTTCGCCGTCCTTTGCCGGCTTTTTGCCCAAAAAGCCGGAGGGCAGCATTGCAAACGCGCACACCACGGCCAGGCACAGCACCGCGAACGGCACCCGGTAGCTCCAGCGCCAGGACAGCAGCTTGCTCAGCCACAGGCTCAGCGCCCAGGCGACCAGATGTCCCGCCGCCAGGGTGAAGCTCATGACAAAAGAGGCTGTCTTGCGCTCCCTATCGTCGAACGTGCCCGTCATGCACAGCACTATTGGCGTCCAGATCATGGACTGAAAAGCGCCGTTGAGCGTCCACATGGCGACCAGCAGCTCGAAACTGGGCATGAGCGAGAACAGCAGGTTACTCAGCGCCGAACCCAGAAGCCCCGTGATTATCATGCGACGGGGCCTGAACCTGTCCGCAAGGTAACCGAACCCCAGCTGGCCTGCAGCGTATGTCAGAGCGAACACCGTCTGAAGCAGCCCCGCTCTGGCGCTGTCCAGGCCCTCGAACGTGGCCTGTATCTGCGGCAGTGTGGGCGACATGTTGAGCCTGCCGACGTAAGTACAGAAATATACTATAAAGCAGCCCGCAAGCACCCGTTTCTGATGGGCATTGAATCCCTTTATGCCGGAGATCATGCTATGGAGAAGTCTCCGTCGGTGTTTACCGTGACCGCGCTTTCGTAAAACGCCTTCACTCCCGAGATCATGTATTCCACGTCCTTCGTGCCCGCAGTTTCATAGCTTGAGTGCATGGACAGCTGCGCAAGCCCGATGTCCACCGTGTTTATGGACACATGGCGGCTGGAGACGTTGCCCAGCGTGCCGCCGCCTATCATATCGGAGCGGTTGGCGAAGAACTGGCAGGGAACGTGGGCCCTGTCCAGGATGAATCTCAGCATGGCCTTGCTCACCGCGTCAGATGTATATTTCTGGTTCGCGCTCTCCTTTATCACTATGCCTTCGTTCATCCACACCGCGTTCTGGGAGTCTGAAAGCTCCGGGTGGTTGGGATGGCAGGCGTGGGCGTTATCGCAGGAAAGCATAAAGGACGAAGCAAGTTTTCTGAGCATTTCCTCTCTGCCTATATTCAGCGCCAGCGCGATCCTGTCCAGCGTGCTTTCGAGGAAAGTAGAGTCGGCACCCTGCTTTGTGGTCGAACCGACCTCCTCGTTGTCGAATTCGCACAGCACGGGCATTGCCTTCGGGTCTTCACACTGCAAAAAGCCTTCAAGCGTAGTGAACGCGCACTCAAGGTCGTCAAGGCGCCCCGCGGAAATGAATTCCCCTTCCCTGCCCCACACTGCGGCAGGCGCGCGGTTGTACAGGTACAGGTCGTGGCCCAGAATTTCATCTTCGGCACAGCCAGCCAGCTCGGCTACGCGCTTTCTGAAGCTTTCCTTGCCGGAATAGTCGCTGTACAGGGGCACGAGCTCGGTCTGGGGATTGTACTTGACCCCGTCGTTCAGATCCCGCTTCATGTGAATAGCCACATTGGGGATTATAAGGCTGTCCCTGTCCTCGTCGATGAGCCGTGTCTCCACGCCCTTATCGGTCTTTACGACCACTCGCCCCGCGAAGGAAAGCGGCCTGTCCAGCCAGCTTAACAGGATCTGTCCCCCGTACCTTTCGGTATCCAGCTGGATATATTTGCCCTTTACCTCGATCTCCGCGTTTTCCTTTATTTTGAATACCGGACTGTCCAGATGGCTGGCAGTGAGCATGAAGCCGCCGAATTCCTCTTTTGGTACCCTGAAAGCGATCACGCTGGAAAGGTTGCGGGTCACGAAGTAGCCTTTGCCCTTTTCCAGCTTCCATTCGCTGCCCTCGCTCAAACGTGTGCAGCCCGCTTCGCTCAGGGCGGAAATGATCTCGTTTGCGGCGTGGAACACGCTTCTGGAACGGTTCAGCCTGTCGATCAGCTTATTCATGGCATAACCCCCTTATTCCATCTTTAAGTCTTTCAAGCGCTTTCATAAGCTCCGCGCGGGGCAGCGCAAGATTGAGTCTTGCGAAACCCTCCCCCGGTTTTCCGAAAGCCGTGCCCGGGACCGCTGATATCAGGCACTTTTCTTTCAGCAGCTTTTCCAGTTCGCCGCACGAAAGCCTCAGCGCACTTAAGTCGAGCCAGGCCAGATACGTGCCCTGCATGGGCGATACTTTGATATCTGGAAGCTCTGTTTCGAGAAACGCTTTCAGCGCCAGATAGTTCTCCTTTATGTATCTGAGCACCGCGTCCAGCCAGTCGGCACCTTCGGGGCTGAAAGCCGCTTTAGCCGCGCGTCCGCCGAAAAGCGAAAAATTATACCCTCCTGCCCGGGCGACCGTGTCCCCGAACGGTTTTCTGAGGTCCCCGTTGGGAATGACCGCCATCGCCAGCCCCAGCCCCGGCACATTGAAGGTCTTGCTGGGAGCGGTGAGCAGCACCGCGTCGGAGTCCAGCTCAAGCATGGCGGTATGCTCTCCGTCTGTAACCAGGTCGTAATGGATCTCGTCGGACACCAGCGTGACGCCGTTGGCGCGGCAGATGCCGATCACCTTCTCAAGCTCCGTCTTCGTCCACACCCGTCCTACGGGATTGTGGGGAGAGCAGAACAGCAGCAGTTTGTTTTCCGGCCGCTTCGCCGCGTTTTCAAGCGCTTCAAAGTCGATTGAATACTCGCTTTCGCGGTTGACCAGCGGCACCTCCTCCAGCGTCCTGCCGCAGTCATTGACGACTCCCATGAACGGAGGATACACGGGAGTCATCACTATCACACTTTCGCCGGGCTGAGTATATGCCCGGACCGCGTAATTGAGCCCCGGCACGACACCCGGAAGAAGCACTATGGCGCTGTCTTCACAGTCGAAGCCATGGCGCTTGGAAAACCACCATCGGCACGCCCTGAAAAACGCCTCGTCCGGGTGGGTATAGCCATAGATCCCCTGCTTTGCCGCCTCTTCCAGCGCCTTTATCACGCAGGGCGGGGACTTGAATTCCATGTCTGCCACAGAGAGAGGCAAAAACCCGTTTTCCGCTTCGGCAGGCGTCCTGATGTCCCACTTTATGGAGGCGGTGCCGCTGCGGTCGATGACCGAATCAAAATCGTATCGCATAATCGTCCCTTTCACTCCTCACAACACCTGCAAAAGCAGTATCAGCAGCAGATGCGCGGGATAAAAACCGTAAAAGAACCACTTAGGCAAAATGACCCGCCGCTTCTTTATCGGAAGATAAATAAGCGGCAGGGCAGCTATGGCGTATATCTGGGTGGAGGCGCGCAGCGTGAAGCGATCGATAAGGGAAGGCGAGGGCCACCACAGCATGTAGCTCACGAGCGACAGCGCAGACGCGAGAGGTCGGTCGATGAACGCGTAGAACAGCACTATCAGCGTCACGCCCTTGTATCCGTAGTCCAGGCCGTTCCTCAGATGCCATACCAGCGCAACGAACAGCGGCAGCAGAGCGTATTTACGCTCCCTGACCGCGCCCAGGATCAGCACGCCCAGTGTAAGAGTGAAAAAAATGTTGAGATTGTTCGTGTAATAATACGTGTATATGCGGTCGACCCGCCAGAAATTCGCCGCCCAGTCGAACGCGCCCAGAGTGACGTGGCCCATCGCCTCCTGGTACAGCGGGTGCACCAGTATGCCCATAATCAAAAGGCGCAGGGCGTACTTCCACACATTCCGCGTTTTCAGCACGCCCACGGCAACGCAGTACGCGAAGATAGGGAAAGCCAGACGCCCGACCATCCGCATGATATTGGAAGTGGCCAGCATCAGGCCCAGTTCTCCCGTGAACACGGGCCGCCAAAAGTTGGGAAAGATCATTTTGCCCATATGGTCGCACAGCATGGTAAGGCAGGCGATTATTTTGAGCAGGCCCGTGTCGTTATTCAGCTTTATTTCCCGGTCAGACGGCGGACTCGTATGGTTCCACAGCCTGCCGAGCGCCGCCTTAAGTCCTGTTTTGGAGGCTTGCGCGTCCATTTATTTAACTATATCCATTTCCACGGGGCTTACGCCCAGCCTGGAAACGGACACGCTGTCAGGCTGGGAGGAACCCACATAAAGCCTGAAATGACGGCCCGCCTTGATCCTCCTGCCGTCCTCGGTCACGCACTCGTACGCCCGTTCGGGTATGGGCAGGCGCACCCGCTTTTCCTCGCCGGCGGAAAGCGCTACGCGTCCGAACGCGCACAAAGACCAGTTGAGACCATGGCTGTCGAACTCCATGGGCTTTATGTACACTTCGCACACTTCTTCGGCGTCCCTCGTGCCGATGTTCCTGATCTTGACCGTGAGCGTGCCGTTCTCCTCGTCGAACTGGGGTTCCGAGTACCTGAAGTGGGTGTAGCTCAGGCCGAAACCGAACGGATACAGCGCATCGCCCTTAAAGTAGCGGTATGTGCGCCCCTGCATGGAATAATCCGTAAACGCGGGCAGGTCGTCCGCCGTCTTGTAGAAAGTCACAGGCAGTCTGCCGCTGGGAGATACCTTGCCGAAGATCAGGTTCGCCGCCGCGGCGCCGCCAGCCTGGCCCGCGTACCACGCCTGTATCACAGCGTTGCCCTCTTCAACTCTCAGGGCGCTGCCGCTGGCCACCAGCACGACCACGGGCTTGCCCACCGCAATGATCGTCTCAAGCAGCTTTTTCTGGATCGCGGGCAGCTCCAGGTCGAATTTGTCTCCCTTGCACAGGCCGTTGTTGGCGTCGCCTTCCTCGCCCTCCATGGAGGGGTCCAGCCCCAGCACCAGTATGCTCACGTCGCTTATCTGGGCAGCGGTGACCGCTTCGGCGAATCGGTCACCCTCCAGGGAATCGTTCCTGACGCTGCTTTGGTACAGCGGACAGCCGAGGGAGTAATTCACCCTTACCCCCGCTTCACGGCAGGCGGCCCGGATGCCCTCAAGATACGTCACATAGCGTGAAGAGGTGCCGTTGTAATTGCCTTCCAACGCTGTGACGGAATCGGCGTTGGGGCCGATCACTGCCACCGAGCGCACGGCGCTCAGGTTGATGGGCAGCGTCCCGTCGTTTTTGAGCAGCACCATGCTCCTTTCCGCGGCCTTAAGCGCGGCCTGGGCGTGGCGCTCGCAGTCGTTGACCGCGTATGGGATCTGGTCGTATTCGCAGTCGTCAGCGAACAGGCCCAGCAGGTAGCGGGTGGTGAACAGCCTTTCGCACGCCTGGGTGATGGCTTCCTCGGTGACAAGCCCGTCCCTTACCGCCTGTAAAAGGTGAAGGTATGTTTTGCCGCAATTCAGGTCGCAGCCGTTGTTGATGGCAAGCGCTGCGCTTTCCGGAGCCGTGTCTGTCACCTTATGGAAGGCGTGGAAGTCATTTATGGCTCCGCAGTCGCTTACGAAGTGCCCTTCAAAACCCCACATCTCCCTGAGAATGGAGGACAGCGTCGGGCTTCCGCAGCACACTTCTCCGTTCGTACGGTTGTACGCGCCCATCACCGCCTCGACCCCGGCTTCTTTGACAAGCGTCTCAAAAGCGGGCAGGTAAGTATCCCACAGGTCGTATTTGCTCACCTGTGCGTCGAAAGAGTGGCGCAGCTCTTCCGGACCTGAATGCACCGCGAAGTGCTTCGCGCAGGCAGCGGCTTTAAGGTATTTGCCCTTGCCCTGTATGCCGCGCACGAAACCGGCGCCCATGCGGCCTGTCAGGTACGGATCCTCGCCGTAGGTCTCCTGACCTCTGCCCCAGCGCGGATCTCTGAATATGTTGATGTTGGGAGACCAGAAGGTCAGCCCCTTGTATATGTCCCTGTCCCCATGAGATGACTGGGCGTTGTACTTTGCCCTGCCCTCGGTGGAGATGATGTCCGCGATCTCCTCTATTATGTCCTCGTCGAAGATCGCCGCAAGGCCTATCGCCTGCGGAAAAACTGTGGCGGTGCCGGCTCTGGCCACCCCATGCAGCGCCTCGTTCCACCAATTATAGGCAGGCACGCCCAGGCGATCTATCGCGGGCGCGTCATAGCGCAGCTGTGAAGCCTTCTCCTCCAGCGTCATTTGCGAAACCAGTTCCTTCGCCTGTTGGCGCGCCAGCGCTCTGTCCATCGTGTGTCCTCCAAATCATATTATACTATTATATATTGTAACCCTATCCCTCTTCGCTGTCAATCAGCATTGACAAAAAGCCTTCTTTTATTGTATCATGGCTTTTCAGGGAGATCTTGCTTATGTGGACAGACAGAACCAGGATGATGCTTGGCGACGCAGCCATTGAGAAGCTAAAGAACAGCCGCGTAGCCGTATTCGGCCTTGGCGGCGTAGGCGGTCACGCCTTTGAGGCGTTGGTCAGAAGCGGCATAGGGCACATAACCGCCGTGGACAGAGACGTGTTTGACGAGACCAATCTGAACCGTCAGCTCCTGGCCACCCGAGACAGTCTGGGGCGCTCAAAAGCCGAGACGGCGCTTTCCCGGGCGAAAAGCATCGATCCGGAAGCGGATATAACCGCTCTTGATCTGTTCTACTGCGCCGAAAACGCCGGCTTCATAGACTTTGCTTCCTTTGATTATGTGGCGGACTGCATAGACAGCGTAGCGTCAAAGCTGCTGATCATCCAAAACTGCCTGAAAGCAGGCGTGAAGGTGATCTCCTGCATGGGCACTGGCAACAAGCTTGACCCCTCCCGCTTAGAGGTGGCCGACATCAGCCGGACCAGCGTGTGTCCCCTGGCGCGGGTGATGCGAAGGGAACTGAGAAACCGGGGCATCGAAAAGGGCGTGAAAGTGTTGTTCTCCACCGAGGAACCCATCTACGGCGGCGAAAAAGCACGCACTCCCGGCTCCACCGCGTTCGTGCCCGGCTGCGCGGGGCTCATGATAGCCGCCGAGATAGTCCGGAACCTGTCCGGCATGGGCGATGTTTAACATGTTTTAATCTCCTTCCTGTATATTATCTAACATTGGCACAGTATAATTTCAGTCAGTACGTAAGCAGTTTCAGCTGCGGAGCGGCAGAGGCGGTATGAGACCCTTTATTGGCATAGATATAGGCGGCACCAAGTGCGCGGTGAGCGTCGCCAGAGTAGACGGCTGCATTCATTTTGTGTGGAAAAAGCGCTTTCCTTCCGAAGCGGAGAAAGGCTTTGCCCACATGTTTTCACTTATCTGTTCCACGGTCGACGCCGCGATAACGAATAACGCCCTGGGCGAAAAGGGCGTAGAGGCCATAGGCGTCAGCTGCGGCGGTCCTCTGGATTCCGCAAGCGGCACGGTGCTGTGCCCTCCCAACCTGCCCGGGTGGGAAAACATTCCCCTGGCCAAGCTGCTTTCGGACAGGTATAACGCGCCCTGTTTCATCATGAACGACGCCAACGCCTGCGCTCTGGCGGAATGGAAGCTGGGAGCGGGACGAGGCTGCCGCAACATGATCTTTCTTACTATGGGCACGGGCATGGGCGGCGGCGTCATCGCCGAGGGACGCCTGCTCATCGGCGCCAGCGACATGGCCGGGGAGATCGGCCATCTGCGCCTGACCGACGACGGCCCGTGGGGTTTCGGCAAGCACGGTTCCTTTGAGGGCTGGTGCTCCGGCGGAGGCATAGGTCGGTACGCCCAAAGCGTGACATCTGACCTGATCAAAGCGGGGCAAACGCCCTCATGGATACGGGACGGGCACACCGAAACCGAGATCACCGCGGCGCTGATAGCCGAGTACGCCCTGCGCGGGGACGCGGACGCCGTTAAAATCTACGCTAAGGTGGGCCGTATGCTGGGCAAGGGACTCAGCCTGCTTACCGACGCGTTCAATCCCGAAAAGATCGTGATCGGCAGCATTTTCCAGAGAAGCGGGAGCCTGCTGATCCCCGCCATGGAGGATGAGCTCAAAAAGGAATGCATTCCTTTCTCCCTTTCGGCGCTGAGGGTCGTTCCGGCTGAGCTCACCGACACGCTGGGAGACTGCGCCGCGGTAATGACCGCGCTGTACAATCTGGGCGTGGATCCGTTTTACCGGGCGTCCGAGACCGACAAAAAGGTCCTGTGGCATTTCGACCGCCTGTTTGAGCGTTATCCCGCGCTGGTGGAGTGCAAAGAGCGGATAATGGACGCATATTTGCAGCTCAGGGACTGCTTTGAAGGCGGCGGCAAGCTGCTTGTCTGCGGCAACGGCGGTTCATGCGCGGACGCTGAGCACATAGTCGGGGAGCTTATGAAAGGCTTTTATCTTAAGCGTCCCATCACCGCTCTTCCCTGCCTGCAGGGCGGTCTGCCCGCCATAAGCCTTAACGGCCATCCCGCGCTGTCCAGCGCGTTTGCCAACGACTGTGACGGGGAATACGTGTACGCCCAGCAGTTGGCGGCGCTGGGCAGGAAGGGCGACGTCTTGCTCGGCATATCCACCAGCGGCAACGCCAAAAACGTGTTAAGGGCGGCCGAGACCGCCAAAGCGCTGGGCATCAGGTCCATCGCTCTCACCGGTGGAAAAGGCGGCCGTCTGGCCGAAGCCTGCGATATCTCCGTTATTGTCCCCGCGAACACTCCCGCGGACGTGCAGGAATACCACCTGCCTGTTTATCACGCCCTGTGCGCGATGCTGGAATCACATTTCTTCGAGGAATAGACATGCTGGAACTTAAACACATTTCATGGACTACCGAGGACGGCGTCAGGATACTTGACGACGTGTCCCTGACGGTGCCGGACAGAAAGCTTATTGCCATAACCGGCCCCAACGGCGGCGGCAAGACCACACTGGCCAAGGTCATGGCAGGCATCATCGCCCCCGACGAAGGTCAGGTCTTTTTCAACGGAGAGGATATAACTCATCTGGACGTGACCCAGCGGGCAAAAAAAGGCATAGCCTTCGCCTTTCAGCAGCCCGTGCGTTTTAAGGGGCTCACGGTCAAAGCGCTGCTGGACATCGCCGGCGGAGGCAACACCTCCATGTGCGACTACCTTAGCCAGGTGGGACTGTGCGCCCGCGACTACCTTTACCGTGAGATCAACCAGACACTTTCCGGCGGCGAAATGAAGCGCATAGAGATCGCCACCGTGCTGGCGCGCCGCGCGCCCCTGTCCATATTCGATGAGCCTGAGGCGGGCATAGACATCTGGTCGTTCGCAGGGCTCATAAAGACCTTTGATTCCATGCGCAGGTCCCCCGAAGGCACGCTGGTGATAGTAAGCCATCAGGAGCGCATCCTGTCCATCGCGGACGAGATCGTGCTGCTTGACTCAGGGCATATAACCGCGCAGGGCAGCGCCGGGGAAGTGCTCCCCATCCTTGTCAGCGACGGCATGGCCCAGAAAGTTTGTGACAGAAAGGAGAGGGCGATAAATGAGCGGGCTTGACCAGGTTACTCAGGATCTGCTCTCCCTGATCAGCGACTGGGACGGCAAGTACAAAGGCGCGTACAACATCCGCGTTGACTCGACCTGCGCGGGCAGGCAGTCATCCGACAACATAGCCATACTCTCAAAGGATGACAAGCCCGGGCTGGAGATCCGCGTGCGTCCCGGCACGAAGGGCGAAAAAGTGTCCATACCCGCCTGCGTCACCCACGGAAATGTGGACGACCTGGTCTACAACGACTTTTATATCGGCGAGGGAGCGGACATAACCATCGTCGCGGGCTGCGGTGTGCACACCACTACGGGCGAACCCGCCCGCCACAACGGCATACACCGTTTTTTCCTCTCACCCGGGGCGCGGGTAAAATACATCGAAAAGCACGTGGGCACCGGCAAGGGCAAAGGTCTGCGCACCATTGACCCCGTAACAGAGGCTTTCCTGGAAAAGGGCGCTTACCTTGAAATGGACACCAGCCAGATAGGCGGCGTCGACCGCACCACCCGCGAGACCCGCTGCACGCTCGGCGAGGACGCGCGCCTGGTGATCCGTGAACGTCTGCTCACCGAAAAAGACCAAAACGCCCGCACCCTGTTCACCGTGACCATGCAGGGAGACAACTCGGCCGCCGATGTGGTCAGCCGTTCGGTGGCCCGGGACGACAGCCGCCAGGTATACGAATCCACCATCATCGGCGAAGCCAAATGCACCGGCCACACCGAGTGCGACGCCATCATCTCCGACAGGGCCCAGGTGGACGCTTCTCCCCGCCTTTTCGCCCGGAACGAGGACGCAGCGCTCATACACGAGGCCGCCATAGGCAAGATAGCCGGGGAGCAGATCCTCAAGCTCCGCACGCTTGGCCTGACCAGGGAGGAAGCCGAAGCCCGCATCGTCGAGGGCTTCCTGAGCTGATCTGCTTCAATAAACTTTAACACGTCCTCAGGCAGGAATGCCAAGGATACCCGTAGAAATTTTTAAAGTGGCGTTTATTGCGTTTATACAGCAATTCTATATGGAGGAACATACACATGAGTGTAGAACGAACCCTGCCAGAAGTGCTCAGCCGGAAGGCCGCCATACTCGAAGGCGACGCCCAGCTCATCGCGAGGCAGAAGCAGGCGGGCAAGCTGACCGCCCGGGAACGAGTCGGCCTGCTGTGCGACGAAAACAGCTTTGTGGAAATTGACGTGCTCGCCGCGGAATGCGGAGTTATTGCGGGTTACGCCACCATAGAGGGCAATCCCGTATATCTCTACGCCCAGGACTTTACCGTGGGCGGCGGCGCGGTCGGCGAAAAGCACGCGAAAAAGGCCCTCAAGGCTATGGAAATGGCCAGAAAGACCGGCTGTCCCGTGATCGCGCTGCTGGACAGCGCAGGCGCGAGGCTCGCTGAAGGCGCAGGCGCGCTGGACGCGTACGCCGCTTTGGCCGCTGCTTCCGCCAAATTAAGCGGCGTTGTGCCCCAGATCGCGCTGATACTGGGCCCCTGCGGCGGCACTGCCTCCGTTATCGCACAGCTGAGCGACATAAGCATCCAGGCGGGCAAGGGCGAAATGTTCGTGAACGGGCCTCTGGTCGTGTCCGCCGCAGGCTGCAAAAACGTGGACATGGATGAGATCGCGGGCATCGAGGCCTCCCTGAAGAGCGGCGGCGCGATGCTGGGCGCGAAAACAGAGGAAGAGGCCATCGCTCTGGCCCGCAAGCTGGTCGCCATGCTGCCCGTCAACAACCTTGACGAAGCGGTGTTCTCCGCCAACGACACGGCGGACAGGCCCATTGCAGAGTTCGACGCGCTCGACAGCGCCGACGACGTGAGAAGCATAATCGGCTCACTGGCCGACGAAGGCGAGTTCATAGAGCTTTACGGCGAGTTCGCTTCTTCCATGATAACCGGGCTTATGAAGCTTGACGGCAGGACCGTGGCGGTCATCGCCAACGATCCCTCCAAAGATGAAGGCCGCCTGACCGTGTACGGCTGCAAAAAGGCCGCGCGGCTTGTCTGCTTTGCCGACAGCTTCTCCATCCCCGTACTCAGCCTTGTATCATCCAACGGCATGAAGATCAATACCGCTCCCCAGGGCGAGCTGGCCAGATCCGGCGCGGCGCTTTTGTACCAGATGAGCGACGCGACCTGCCCCAAGGTGTCCGTCATACTGGGCAACGCGATAGGCATGGCCTATGCCTCCATGGGCTCAAAGGCCGTCAGCGACGTGGTCTACGCCTGGCCCGGCGCCGTGATAAGCGCGGTGACCACCGCTATCGGCACCCAGATGCTGCTGGGAGACGAAATGACCGGTTCCCTTGACCCCGCCGCCAAGCGGCTCGAGCTGGAGGAAAAGTACGCAACCCAGATCGCCGACGGTGTTTCCGCCGCCAAAAACGGCTATGTGGACGACGTCATACAGCCCTCCCTCACCCGTCAGGCGCTGTGCAGGGCTTTCGACATGCTCTCCGGCAAGCGCGAGGAGCGCATAGCCAAAAAGCACGGCAATATGCCCTTGTAAAGGGGGTCGCGTATGAATTTTCTGGATAAACTGGGCTATGGCGGGAAAGCGATGGTCATCGGCCTGCTCATCGTGTTCACGGGGCTGATAATCATCATCCTGTGCCTGAAGCTCATGGCCGCCATATTCAGCGGCATAGAAAAGAAGAAGGCGAAAAAAGCCGAAGCAGAGCGAAAAGCCGCCGAAAGAGCCGCTGAAAAAGCTGCTCAGGCCGCTCCGGTCAAGGAAGTCGCCGAGCCCGAGCCCGAAGCCCCCGAAGGGGATGAAACGGAGATAATAGCGGTCATCTCCGCCGCCGTCGCCGCGTTTATTGGCAGCGGCGTTCCGGTAAAGATCAAATCAGTCAAACGCGTGAACGGCTGGAAGAACGCCGCCCGCACCGAGCAAATCTTCAAATTCTGATAATCGGAGGATACAACAATGCGTAAGTTCATCATAAACGTAAACGGCAACAGCTACGAAGTCGAGGTTGAAGAAGTCGGCGCGGGTCAGAGCGCTCCCATCGTAAGCGCCCCCGCCGCAGCTGCGCCTGCTCCCAAGGCGGCGCCCGCTCCCAAGGCCGCTCCCGCCGCAGCTCCCGCTGGCAGCGTGAGCGTTAACGCGCCCATGCCCGGCAACATCAACGCCGTCAAGGTGAGCGTAGGTCAGAGTGTGAAAAAGGGCGACAACCTGCTCATACTCGAAGCCATGAAGATGGAAAACGAGATCAAGGCTCCCCAGGACGGCGTGGTCGCTTCCATCGCCGTGAGCAAGGGACAGAGCGTTAACACCGGTGACCTGCTGATAAGCCTCAAATAAACCGGCGGGAGTAGCAGAATGAACAGAAAGAAATTCCGCAATCGGTGCTTTATAATGGCACTGATTTGCCTGATAGTGTGGGCGGGCTTCGCCTTCGCGGAGGGACAGCTTAAAGGTTCCACCGCGAATGTCGAAACCCTGACCCCCATGCAGGTACCCGTTGAGACGACGGCTCAGACCGAAGAGGTCAAGGAGCTGAACGCCGACGGCGACCCTGTTATCAATATCTGGGACGGCATAAAGACCATAGCCAAGTCCACCGCTTTCGCGGGCGGCACCTGGCGTGAGTACGTGATGATCGGCGTTGCCTGCCTGCTGCTGTATCTTGCCATAGTCAAGCAGTTCGAGCCGCTGCTGCTTTTGCCCATCGCGTTCGGCATGCTGCTCGCCAACCTGCCTTTGGCAGGCCTCGGTTCCCATTCCGACCCGGTATATACCTTCTATAACAGCCTTGAGGAAGCGGCCGCCGCTGCGAGCAGCCTCGGAAAGCATTCCTCCGATGTGGTTATGCGCTTAAATGACGCCACCGGGCTCATGCAGTACTCCATACAGACTTCCAACGGCGGATTGCTGTACTACCTGTACAAGGGCGTCAACTTGGGCATCTACCCGCCCCTCATCTTCATGGGCGTAGGTGCCATGACCGACTTCGCCCCCCTGATCGCCGATCCCAAAAGCCTGCTTTTGGGCGCCGCGGCGCAGCTGGGCATATTCATTACTTTCATCATCGCCAAACTGACAGGGCAGTTCAACGCTGCCGAAGCAGGCGCGATAGGCATCATCGGCGGCGCCGACGGGCCCACGGCCATATTCGTCACCACCAAGCTGGCCCCCCACCTGCTGGGCCCCATCGCCGTGGCGGCGTACAGCTACATGGCTCTGGTCCCTGTCATCCAGCCCCCGATCATGAAGGCGCTGACCACCGAGAAGGAACGCAAGATCCGCATGGCGCAGCTGCGCCCCGTGTCCAAGACCGAGCTGGTCATTTTCCCGGTCCTGGTCACGATCATCGTGTCCCTGCTCCTGCCTGACGCGGCCACGCTGATCGGCTGCCTGATGTTCGGCAACCTGCTCAGGGTCTCCGGCGTCACCGAGCGTCTCAACAAGACCGTGCAGAACGAGCTGATCAACATCGTGACCGTGTTCCTGGGTCTGACCGTCGGCGCGACTACCACGGGCAGCCAATTTCTTACGGTCAAGACCCTGCTCATCGTCATAATGGGCGTGTTCGCGTTCGGCTGCGGCACCGCGGGCGGCGTTCTGCTTGCCAAGCTCATGAACAAGCTGACCGGCGGAAGGATCAATCCCCTCATCGGTTCTGCGGGTGTTTCAGCCGTGCCTATGGCAGCGCGCGTGTCCAACAAGGTGGGCCAGGAATACGATCCCGGCAACTTCCTGCTGATGAACGCCATGGGTCCCAACGTGGCCGGCGTTATCGGCTCTGCGGTCGCTGCGGGCGTCATGATCGCCCTGTTCGGCTGATGCATTTTTCTGATGGTATTTCTTAGGAGGAAACGATTATGGGAAAGGTAATGATAACCGATACCATTTTAAGGGACGCGCACCAGTCTCAGGCAGCCACCCGTATGCGCACCGAGGACATGCTCCCCGCCTGCCCCATACTGGACAACGCGGGCTTTTACTCCCTGGAGTGCTGGGGCGGCGCGACATTTGACAGCTGCCTGCGCTTCCTTAACGAGGATCCCTGGGTCAGGCTCAGGAAGCTTAAAGAAGCCCTGCCCAAGACCAAGCTGCAGATGCTGTTCAGGGGTCAGAACATACTGGGCTACAAGCATTACGCCGACGACGTGGTGGACGAGTTCGTGCGCCTGTCCATCAAAAACGGCATCGACGTGATCCGCATTTTCGACGCTCTCAACGACCCCAGAAACTTAAAGCAGGCCATTGACGCCACCAACAAATACGGCGGCATCTGCGAGGTGGCCATGAGCTACACCATCTCTCCCGTTCACTCCGAAGAGTACTTCGTTGAGAAGGCTCTTGAGTTCGAGAAGATGGGCGCGCAGAACATCTGCATAAAAGACATGGCGAACCTGCTTCTGCCCTATGCCGCTTACAGCCTGGTAAAGAAATTAAAGCAGGCCTTAAAGCCCGAGACCCTCGTGCACCTGCACACCCACAACACCACCGGCACCGGCGACATGGTCAATATGAAGGCCATCGAGGCGGGCGTTGACATCGTGGACACCGCCCTTTCGCCCCTCGCCAACGGCACCTCGCAGCCCGCTACCGAGAGCCTTATCGCCACTCTGCAGGGCACCGAGTATGACACGGGCATCGACCTTAACGAGCTGACCAAGGCCACCGAGCACTTCCGCAAGGTCGCCGACAAGCTCAAGGCGCAGGGTATCCTCGACCCCAAGGTGCTCAACGTGAACGTGAAGACGCTGCAGTACCAGGTGCCCGGCGGAATGCTGTCCAACCTCATCAAGCAGCTTAAGGACGCCGGCAAGAGCGACAAACTGGACGAGGTGCTGGCGGAAGTGCCGCGGGTCCGCAAGGACTTCGGCTATCCCCCGCTGGTGACTCCTACCAGCCAGATCGTGGGCACTCAGGCGGTCATGAACGTGATCTGCGGCGAGCGCTACAAGATGAACCCCAAGGAGAGCCAGGGGCTTATGCGCGGCGAATACGGCCAGCTGCCCGCTCCCGTAAACGAGGAAGTGCGCCGCAAGGTCATCGGCGACGACAAGGTTATCACATGCCGTCCCGCGGACCTTATCGGGCCGGAGCTGGAGAAGTACCGCAAGGAATGCGCCAAGTGGTACACTCAGGAGGAGGACGTGCTGTCTTACGCCCTGTTCCCGCAGGTCGCGCCCAAGTTCTTCGAGTACCGCCAGGCCGAACAGCTTAAGCTCGACACGAGCGTGCTCGACAAGGAAAACAATGTAATGCCGGTATAAAAGTAATATGGCGGGAGAAGCGCTTCTCCCGCCTTTTCTTTTATATGCTGAAATACCTTACCATTTGATAAAGACCTGTTCGCTGTCCCTTAATCTGTGTTTATCTGGAGGTCATCGCTATGCCAAGACTGCCCGCCGTGCCGCTCATGGTGCACGATCCCTATTTTTCCGTATGGATGCCGGACGACTCGCTCACAAACACCGACACCGCACACTGGTGCGGCAGCGAGCTGCCTGTCCATATCCTTTTCAGCGTGGACGGGATCACTTACCGTCTGCTCGGGAAGGGCGAAGCTCCTTATCTGGCATTCACCGGGATGGAGCTTACTCCGCTGTCCACCCGCTATAGATTCGAGACTGCCTGCGTAAGGCTTACTCTCAGCTTCACCTCTCCCCTGCTGCCGGACGACCTGGACAGGGCTTCCACCCCCATAAGCCTGATAAGGGCGGAAGCTTGTTCCCTTGACGGCATGGCTCACGAAGTGGCGCTCACGCTGGACGCCAGCGACCGTTTCTGCTGGCGCGGCGACGAAAAGCCGGAGATCGGCGCGTATCCAATGCCCTACCCCGAGCTTGGAATGATGAGCATAAGCCAGCTTTCGCAAAAGCTGCTGTGCCATTCCGGCGACGGCGTGACGATAGACTGGGGTTATCTGTACCTGGGCGCTCCGGGCGGGAAACTTGCCTATGACGGGGAACGGCTGCGCTGCGAAGTGCACGGGACGGCAGGCGACACTAACGCAGTATTCAAGCTGCTTATGGGCTATGACGACGTCGCCTCCATCCTCTACTACGGCAATCCCCGCAAGGCCTGGTATGCCAGAAACGGCAAAGACTTCGCTTCCGCCATGCTGGAGACCCTGGCCAGGTTCGACGATCTGCTTGCCGCCTGCTCCGCCTGGGACGAAAGGCTGCTCAATGAGGCGCAGAAGATCGGCGGAGATGACTACGCGCTGATAGTGTCCGCTTCCTGGCGGCACGTATGGGCCGCGCACAAACTGTTCGCGGACGAAAACGGGCAGATGTGCTTCATCAGCAAGGAAAACAACTCCAACGGCTGCGCGGGCACGGTCGACGTGAGCTATCCCTCTACTCCCCTCTTCCTTAAATTCTGCCCGGAGCTGGTCAGCGCCATGTGCCGCCCCGTACTGAGGTTCGCCCGCATGCCCGTGTGGACCTACGATTTCGCGCCTCACGACGTGGGCAGGTATCCCATCGTCAACGGCCAGGTCTACGGCTGCGACGGGACGCTCAGCGTGGGCCGCCGTCCGCTGCACCAACCGCCCTTTTATCTTATGCCCGCCCAGCCTCCCCGCTACAACCTGCGTGGTCAGATGCCTGTGGAAGAGAGCGCGAACATGATAATCATGCTCTACGCCGCCTCTTATTTCGGCGCGGACGGTGACCTGGCAAAGCAGAACCGGGAAACGCTGGAAAAGTGGGTCAGATACCTGGTTGAATACGGCGAGGATCCCGGCGAGCAGCTGTGCACGGACGACTTTGCGGGGCACCTGGCTCACAACGTGAACCTGGCCGCCAAAGCCATGGTGGGCGTGATGTGCTACGGCAGGATGCTGGAAAGCTGGGGCGAGGACGGCTCCTTCTACCTGAACCGAGCCCGTGAAATGGCAGACAGCTGGCTTAAGCGCTGCTGCGTGGGCGAAGGTACTCCCCTGACGTTTGACGGACGGGGCTGGAGCATGAAATACAACCTGGCATGGGACAGGGCATTAAACCTGGGCCTGTTCGACAGGGACTTCTATCTCTCGGAAGCGCGTTCGTACATTAAACACATGAACGATTTCGGCCTGCCCCTGGATAACCGAAAGACCTATACCAAGAGCGACTGGGAGCTCTGGACGGCCGCGATGTCGCCCGATGAAGAGGTACGAGGAGCCATCATTTCCCGTGTGGCCCGCTATCTCAGGGAAACTCCCGACCGCGTGGCCTTCAGCGACTGGTACGACACCGTGACGGGCAAGCATGAGCAGTTTATCGCCCGCAGCGTGCAGGGTGGGCTATACATGCCTTTCATCTGCTCCTGGGAAGATTGACTTTGCAAAAACATCGTGCTAAAATCCCTGTATGTATGAGTAAAAAAGGAACCGTCGCGGCTGATAAACCGTCGTATTTCGTGAGGATATGACTGCCCGCATGCTGCCCGGGGCGTCTGATGCTTCCGTTCGACCCACACGCTCAAGGATACGGGCATACGCGTGAATGCGGGTCCAGCCGGGCCAATGCGGCGATATGCCGCCGCTGTTTGGAAGGAGGATGTGTTATGAAAAAAATCGCTGCTTTTGTGCTGGCGGCGCTGCTGGTCATGGGTCTGGCGCTGGCGTACGCGGACATGCCGTATTACCAACTTGATGACAATATCATATATATCGACCTGGACCAGGACGGCCAGCTTGAAGGCGTAGAACTCTACTGCGAGACCGACCCCGAAGGTATAGGCAAGCTGGGGCTCAAGCTTATCCGCGGGAGCGTAGTGGCCGCGGACGTGAAGCTGTGCGGCTACGCCGTATACGACTTCAAGGAACTTGAATCCGTCGTGAATGTGTACGGCTCCAATTTCATAGGTTCCCCGCGTCTGATCATCGAGGCGCATTTCTCCGGCAGCGAAAGCGTGTACTCCTACTGGATGATACTGCGCTACGACTACGGGCTGATCTTCGTGGACGCGCTGTGCTACGATCCCGGTTTCTCAAGCAGCGTGGGCCTTTATTCCTCCAACAGTCTGGATAACCCCATGCAACAGATGATCTACTCCGCCGAATACTCAAACTACACCAAAAACGCCTACATCAGCGCGCTCACCAAGGCGTTCGGAGAATCAGGCGTAATGTTTGCCTTCAAGCCTCTGCCCTTTAACGGCGCTCCCCAGGCGGCTCAGATAGCCGGCGTCAACGAAGGCGGCCTTATGCGCACCATGGCCGTGACGTCAGAACTGGCGGACCAGTATCTGGAACCTCAGATGACCGGCAGCGGGACAGGCCTTAAGGTCACTGCCACCGGAGACGTGTACGTGCGCACCGACGCCGACAAGGATTCCAAATCTTTTGGTACGCTGAAAAAGGGCGCCGATGCTTCGTATCTGGGAGTCAGCAAGGTGGATGAGCGCGGCGTGATCTGGCACAAGATCAGCTTTAACGGCAAGGAAGGCTGGGTCTCATCCAAGTATTCCTCGCTGGACACCCTCGACTACATTACTCCCGACAGTGTTTTAGGCACCGTAACGGCCACCGGAGACGTAAATGTCAGGACTCAGCCCGACAAGGACTCCAAGATCATCACTACCCTAAAAAAAGATGCATCCCTCTCATTCGCCAACGAGATGCGCATGGACGACAGGGGCGTCGTATGGTTCAAGGTCTATACCGGCTCCGGCAGCAACACCGGCTGGGTCTCCAGCAAGTATGCCTCTCTCAGATAAGCAGAAACTCAGCTTTGAGCGGCCGGGAACATGCTTTCCCGGCCGCCATTAAATACAGAGGAGATAACATCGTATGATCGCAGATATCGACATCACAAACCTGGTGCTCACCACTCGGCGGCTGATCCTGCGGCCCTGGAGTCAAAATGACCTGAATGACTTTTACGCTTACGCCCGCGTGGACGGGGTAGGCCAGATGGCGGGCTGGAATCCCCACAAAAGCATTGAAGAATCTCAAAAGATCCTGAACAGCTTTATCGAAGGCAAAAAGACATTCGCCCTGGAGTATAATGGACGAGTCGTGGGGTCGCTGGGCATAGAAAGGTACGATGAAGCGCGCTTTCCCGAACTGGCAGACAAACGCTGCCGGGAGCTGGGCTTTGTCCTGGCCAGGGATTGCTGGGGGATGGGGCTTATGCCCGAAGCAGTCAGGGAGGTGTGCCGTTATCTGTTTGAAGACGCGGGGCTTGACGTGATACTGTGCGCGCATTTTCTACGTAATGTGAGATCCGCAAGAGTACAGCAAAAATGCGGTTTCCTGCCCTACGCTGAAGGCACCTACGAGACTCATTACGGCACCGTCGAGGACGACCTGACCAACATTCTGACCAAAACGCACTGGGAATCGCTCCAAAAAACCGGCGGCTGAGCGCTTCAGCCGGCGGGCCTGTGCTCATGAAAAAATAACTTGCAAAATTCCGAAAAACTGCTATAATTTAGTGGAGTATGTGTATTCGCACAAATAGTATGTTTTAAGGGGAGAAGCAAATGAAAGACTATACTGCAAAGAATATCCGCAACGTCGCCGTACTTGGGCATGGCGGCGAGGGCAAGACTACCCTCGTCGAGGCATTGCTCTACACTGCCGGCGCAATCGACCGTCAGGGCAAGGTGGAAAACGGCACCGCTACCACCGACTATGATCCCGAAGAGGTGCGCCGCCAGATCTCCATTTCCGCCGCGCTGGCTCCCCTGGAGTATAAGGACACCAAAATCAACCTGGTCGACATTCCCGGCTTCTTTGATTTCGCCGGCGAAATGATGGGTCCCCTGACTGTGTGCGAAGGCGCGGTCATCACTGTGGGCGCCGTAGGCGGCCTGGATGTGGGCGCCGAGAAGGCATGGAAAGAGTGCGACAGGCATCACACCTCCCGCATGATCATCATCAACAACATGTCCCGTGAGAACGCCAACTTTGAGAAAGCGCTGGCCACCATCACCGACAAATACGGCTCCCATGTGGCTCCCATCGAGGTGCCCATCGTGGAAAACGGCCAGTTCACCGGCGTGGTGTGCGTGCTGGAAAACAAGGCGTTCAGCGGCGAAGGCAAGACCCTGAAAGAGATCCCGATCCCCGACAGCGTGAAGGACGAAGTCGAGTCCTGCCGCGAGAAGATAATGGAAGCCGCCGCCGGCGCGGACGAAGAGCTGATGGAGAAGTACTTCGAGGAACTGGAACTTTCTCCCGAAGATACCATGAAGGGCCTCAGAAAGGGCATTCTGGACGGCAGCGTAGTTCCCGTAGTGTGCTGCGATTCCATCACCCGCGTAGGCCTTGGCAAGGTGCTGGACAACATCGTTGACCTGCTGCCCTCACCCGACGGCCGTGTGCATAAGGGCGTGAATCCCAAGACCGACGATACTGACGAGCGCGTCACCGCCGAAGACCAGCCCTTCTCCGCTCAGGTGTTCAAGACCCTGGCCGACCCCTTCGTGGGCAAGCTGAGCCTGATCAAGATCAACAGCGGCGTTCTGACCGGCGACATGACCCTTTACAATTCCAACGCCGAAAAGACCGAGAAACCCGGCACCATCTACTACATGCTGGGCAAAAAGACCAACCCCATCAATAAGGGCGTAGCGGGCGACATCATCGCTCTGGCCAAACTGGTAAGCGTTTCCACCGGCAACACCCTGTGCGACCAGGCCAAGCCCATCAAGTACCCCGACATAGACTTCCCGGCGCCCTGCATCTCCATGGCCGTATACGCCAAGAAGGCCGGCGAGGAAGACAAGATCTTCAAC
Source organism: Clostridiales bacterium (assembly GCA_024684375.1). Taxonomy (GTDB): domain Bacteria; phylum Bacillota; class Clostridia; order Christensenellales; family Aristaeellaceae; genus RUG14130. Next base: position 195,533 of record JAIKWZ010000018.1, on the reverse strand, counting down.
GGACTTAACCGCCTGATGGAAGAAGATCCCACCATCACCGTCACCAAGGTCGTAGAGACCACCGAGAGCCTTATCAACGGCCTCGGCGAGACTCAGATCGACGTCGTAGCCAAGAAGCTGGAGAGCAAGTTCGGCGTGCAGTGCCTGCTTCAGGATCCCAAGATCCCCTACCGTGAGTCCATCCGCAAGAAGGTCGACGTGCGCGGCCGCCATAAGAAGCAGTCCGGCGGACACGGCCAGTTCGGCGACGTCGTCATCGAGTTCCGTCCCAACGACGATCCCACCAACAACGACTTCGTGTTCGAAGACGCGGTCGTAGGCGGCGTTGTGCCCCGCAACTTCATCCCCGCGGTCGAAAAGGGCCTCAGGGAAAACATCAAAAAGGGCGTGCTGGCCGGCTTCCCCGTTGTGGGTCTGACCGCCAAGCTGCATGACGGCAGCTACCACCCCGTAGACTCCTCCGAAATGGCGTTCAAGACTGCCGCCCGCCTGGCGTTCAAGCAGCTGGATACCGCCAGCCCCTATCTGCTTGAGCCTGTGTACCGCGCCAAGATCGTCGTGCCCAACGACTACGTGGGCACCATCATGGGCGACATGAGCAAGCGCCGCGGTTCCGTGGGCGACCAGCAGACCCTGGAGGACGGCGAGGTACAGCTGGAGGCCACCGTGCCCCAGAGCGAGATGTTCAAGTACGCCACCGACCTGCGCTCCATGACTCAGGGCAGAGGCTCCTTCTCCATGGAGTTTGACAGCTATCAGGAAGTGCCCGCCCAGAACGCCAAGAAGATCATCGAAAGCGCCAAGAAGGACGAGGACGAGGACGAATAATCCGCCTGTCCGTGACAGCATAATAAAGGACCGGGAAGCCGCAAGACTTCCCGGTCCTTTCGTTATAAAGCGTTCTATCTCGCCGTCCACGCCTCCACGAAAGCGGACTGAACGGCCTCTATCTGCTCCAGCTGCTGTTTTAGCTCCTTTGTCTGCTCTTTTGAAAAACCTACGGCCTTACGGACATACTCATCGGTAAACCCAAATGAAGCCAAGCAGCCGGTCAGGGTACCGCGAAGCTGGTCCAGTTCGCCCTCCGGCGCTGTCACGCCCATGAACAGGTTGACTGTATATGTCATAAGGGCATCGATCCCGGGGATGCCTGTCTGAGCGGGATTCCTGGGCTGCGCAGTGACCACTCCCTCGCATTTCTGCCCCTGAAAATCTTTATATGCTATTCGGGCGACCGAATTTTCCGCGCAATCAGCCGGCGCCAGCAGGGGACTTTTCGTTTTTGTGATGATCCTCACATCTTTCATCCGTGGGATCACCTCCGGATCAACGCTTATCCCGAGTGGATAAAAAATCTCGCAATAGCTTATCAGATCAGGCATGGTGTTCAGAAACGCTTCCAGCGTACACGTCTCCATCACAGGCGCTTCGGCGTAGATCCTGTAAACACTGGATCGGTCGCTGCCCGCGGTTTTCAGGTACCACTCCTTCTCCTCAAGGCTTTTCAGAAAGGGCTCCATTTTCATGAAAAGGAAAATGGTCCGCTCAGGCTCTGCGGGATCCCACGCTTTAAAGCAGAACGAGGCATAGTCGCTTTGAGTCAGTATCTTCCAGCCAATTGGCAGATCCATGTAAAAGCGCCCGTCCTCGTACCTTACTGTGCCGGATACAGCGGTTTTCGCGGTGTCGGGTCTGTTCGTCTTCTCTTCTGTCTTGTCATTCGCTGAAGCAGCCCCGGCAGGCTGGTAGTACTTCAGCGCAGTCTCAAGCGCCGCAAGCGCCTCGTCAGGCTCTCCTTCCGGATATTTGGCGGCATATTCCACATCTCCGTCGCTGCGCGTCTCGATCACACGGGTCATGCACAGCTGATTGCCTTTCGACGTGTAATGGTAGCGGGCCAGATATACGGTCTTTCCCGCCACGCTGAGCTTTCGGCAGGGCTCACAAGTCACACTGTCTCCATAAAGGCCTTCCATGTATTCCCGGTATACGTTGTTCAGATAATTGGCGGGGTCGTTGAGCTTTTTCTCGGTCGCACGCCGCCAGATGAGCACGTTTGGCACGTAGCCCGGGTCGTCCAGCCAGATGTACAACCCCTGCCCGTCTCTCCATTCCGTCGTATAGTCCGGATCGTACCTGGTTGAAAAATCCGCCTGCGCACAGTACACCTCCTCCAGTTCCGTATCGGCCAGCGACACGGCAGGGATGAGGAATGCGATAAGCGCGCACAAGATCAAACACAAAAGACGTTTCATGCAAAGTCTCCTCGCAGGTGTGATATATCGTTCTTCAATTCTTCTCCTCGATCAAGCACTGACTTCTGCCCTATCCGCTTCATTTGTCGTGGCTCTCCGCATTCTGCTGCCGCAGACGCGCGGCCTTTCCTGTAATAGGGTCAGTATCGCTTTCGAACTTCAATACCAGTTATTATTTCCTTCTGGCCACCGCTATCAGCAGCGGCGGCCGCTTCGTGATGTTCAGGTAGGCAGTAACGCGCGCGTCAAACGCGGTATCGTCAAGCGCCTCTGCCCAGGCAAGCAGCGCGACTTTTTCTTTCTCGCCTTCCGGATGACCTGGATATACGCACACAGTCATAAGTCCGCCCTTTTTGAGCAGCCGCAGGCATTTATTCACCGCTTTTATCGTGCTTGGCGCCTGGGTCGTCACCACGTGCTCAGTTCCGGGCAGCCAGCCCAGGTTGAACATCACTCCGTCCACAGGCTCGCTTACATACAGATCCACGTTCTCGTGGGAGTCCTTTATCAGCCGGCACCTGTCCAGCAGACCCGCCCCGCGCAGCTGCTGTTTCGCGGCCTCAAGTGCCTGTTCCTGCACATCAAAGCCCCAGACCGTTCCTTTCTCGCCTACCCTCCCGGCAAGATAGACCGTATCGTAGCCGTTTCCTACGGTAGCGTCTATCACTTTTCCCCCATCGAGGGGAAGCGCGTCCCAGAGTTCCCGTGTCCAGGCGCGGACGTTGCTTAGATCCATCTTTCTCCCCGAAAAAAGCGGAGGATACGCGTCCTCCGCTCAGTTTGTCCCGTTTTACTTGCCTTGCAGCCCTAACAGCTCCTCCAGCGCGTCGCCCTCCGAGAAGGGATTGCAGATGGAGCAGGGCTTCTTCGCGTCCGTATGCAGCGCTTCGTAAAGGGTGTGCACGTACCTGTCGTCGTACATCTGCCCGCACTCCTGCGTGGAGTGATACTTCTTGCTGTTCGAGCCGTAGTACACGGTGATGGTCTTTTCGTACTCGTGCAAAAGCCGTGTCTGGGTATCCGCCTCATATTCGTTCCTTACGCCCAGTTCCTGCCTGCGCAGGTACTCGTAGACCGAGTCCGCCTTGCATTTGGGACAGTAAGTATAATGGCCCTCGTACACGTCCTTGAAAGGAATGATCTTGTATGTGGTGCCCTCAAAGCCCTTGCACACGTCGGAGGTGTGAGCGACGTTGTGGGTGTCTACCCACAGATAGTCCGTAGTGCCCCGCGAAAGCATCGCAGTGCTCACCACGCCGCATTTTCCGCAAACCTGCTTGCCCGCAGCTTTGGCTTCCTTCAGCGTGTGGCTTTCCGCGTTCATCATTCCGGAACAGTTCCTGATCAGATGATAGTAGGTGCCGCCCGGCGTAAAGTAGACCGGCGCCTCCGCGACGTCCTTGACCGCCGGCAGCACGATGGGCTCAGGAGTCGGCGTCGGAGTGGGGATCTTGGTTATGGCAGGAATGGATGGCATAGGCGTGGTGGACGCAAATACCACAGTAGGCTCCGGGGTAAATGTATTCGCCACAATCAGTCCGCTTGGGTTCTGCACCTTTGGCGCGTGGTTTTTTTCAGGTTCCTTATAGCCGACCATATCGATGTACGCGGCCAGCAGTGCCCTTGGGACCTCCGTTTTAAGATAAGCCGCGTTCTTCGCCGCAGGCTCCAGCAGCTCTATCCCCGTTCTGGCAACAGGTATCTTTACCTCGTCCCAAATCTTCACTGCGCTGCTGAGATACGCGTCCTTCACGTCGTTGAGGCCCGAACCTATGCTCTCCCAAACGCCCTGTGTTTTTTCGTACACCCAGTCAAACGCCTTGTTAAGTCCCTCCTGCGCCCGCATGACCGTAGGATTAGTGGTCTTTAAGTTTGCGGCATACACCAGCAGCATGCAGAACAGCACCGCGCCCACAAACGTCAGCAGCAGCTTGGCCGCGACAGAAACTGTGCTGCGCCTGTTCCACAGCAGCACCAGCCCCACCGGGAACACCAGCAGCAAAAGCACTACGGAAAGCACGGTAAAGCCGTTGATGCTCCTTTCGTCCCTGACCTCGTAATGGCTGGTCAGCCCGTCCTCACTGTATGGAGAACGCTTGTCGCTTCGGTCGAAATACGACCTGCCGGAAACGGATCTGCGGTTATCCTGATAGCCTTTATAAGTCAATAGCATGGCTGAAGCTTCCTTAATCATTATGTAAGCTGATTATACCACAGGTTCCAATTTATTACAAGAGTATTACAGCCTATGACGCGAATTTAATAATTCGACATCCGTCTTGTAATATCCCAGCACCGGGCGACAGCAGACCGCGTCCGTTCAGTCCCTCAAACAGCATTGATAAGCTTTTGACCAAAAAAGACGCGCCCTGTCTGGGAGCGCGTCCGCCTTGCCTGCCTCAAAGATCACTCAAACTTCATGGAGAAAAGCTTGGCATCCCTCATTCTGAAACGGAGTATCACCGGTCTGCCTTTAACAGCGCCGAGCTCAAAGCCTTCCGGAAAGAACACCTGCCTGTCTATGCTGTCACCGAACACTTCATAGCTCTCGCCTCCGGACAGGATGCTGTCTTTTTCATCCAGTACGCTCACGTAAATGTATCCATACGCTGACGAAGCAAAGTTCAGGTGCAGTTCATTGCCTTCAAATATCAGCGGCTTCGTTTCGAGCGTTTTCTCTTCCCCGCCTGCCATGTAGCAGGCAAAGCCGTCCTTGCGGATCTCGTAGCGGTTTAAAGGTCTTTCCACTCCGAATGAAAAATGCCTGTCTATGGTGTACAGGTTATAGTACTCCCTGCCCGAGTCGATCATGCCGTACGCCAGGTAACAGTCCCCGTATATCCAGTTATGCTCCTCCTCGTAGCCGGGTGTCAGGAACGCCTCGTTGAACCTGTGCCAGTGTTTGCCGTCGTGGGAGCACATGAATATGCAGTCCGTGGAAACGCGGCCCGTGCGCGGCTCGATACGCTCTGTGGCCGCTTTTTTCACCGCGTAGCCCGCCATCTGCTCCATGTTTTTCGTCCACTCGGGCCGCTCGCAGTACCTGACCGGGAAACCAACGTATATGGGCGCCCTGGCGTATTTTTCAACGTTGTTCGTATACAGGGGAATATCGTATTGGTCGTCAAACTCGATCAGCTCCGGCCTGCTCCAGCTGCGAAAGTCCTCAGAATACATTATGCGGACGTCCCGCGTGGCGTACAGCCAGACCTTGTCGTGGCTGTATATCTGCCCCAGGTCCAGCAGTTCGCTGTTGTCCGTCCCGGGTATGTTGTGCATGCTGCGGAAACAGCACACGTAGCGGCTGCCGTCCCAGAAGGCAGTGTTGAGCGAATCAAAAGTGCCGTAGCGCGTCATTGGATGGGAAAGGGTAAAATGGTAGCCGTCCGGAGAAGTATAGCAGCACAGCGAGGTCTTGGTCTCCCCGTCCGGGTGAAGCATCAGCGCTGCGCCGACAGCCTTGTATTTTTCCTGCGGCGGGCAGGCCGGATTGGTGTCATAGAACACGAAGCAGCCGTCCTTTACACGCTCTATGACTATGTTGTTTTCCTCAATGTCATGCCCCTTGAAGATGTTCAGCCTGGGCCTGTGCCAGGAAATACCGTCCCTGCTTTCGATCACGCACACGCAGGGCGACATGCTCTTATCCCCGTACCAGGGCTGATAGTACATTTTGTAGCCCTGCTCATCTTTCACGATGCATGAGTAGCTGATGCTGAACAGCTCGTTGGGTTGGTCGAAGGTAAAGCAGCATTCCTTTTTGACCGGATTCATAACTCGCTCAAACGCAGTCGTCCTTTCAGTGTCCACCGCGTAGTCGTCCCAGAATACTACCCTGTCGCGCCCGATATTCAGCGGTCCCATTTTTATCCTCCCTTTTTCAGACAGAAAAGCCGCTGCGGAAAGCCTCCGCAGCAGCTCCTGGGTTTCAGATCCTGACCCATTCGCAGGGACGTTTTATGGCCTCAACGCCCGCGCCGCGCACGGCCATGATCCTGAGCGTCTCTTCGTGTGGGACTGCGCCCTCACCCGTTTCGAAAAAGCGGGTCAGGTTGCGTATGAAAGCTCCGAAGAAATCGCTCTTGACGTTTATCAGCATGTTCTGCCCCTTAGAGACAAGATTCATGAGGAAGGGCGCATTCGCGTCAAAACCGTTTATCTGGGCAGTCCTGCCGTCTTCAAACGCTATCGAAAGGCTGTAGGCGCCTTTGCCCGGCACATACATCACCTTTTCCGGCTTTGAACCGATCAGCATCATCACCGGCTCCAGCTGGTGGATGGCATAGGTCTCAAAGCGGTATGGCCCTACCGAGGTCAGCGCGCTCACATCGCTGATGCCCTGGTATTCGGACGCGTACCTGAGTGCGGAAGTGGAATAGCAGGGAGTCCCGCTGGCTTCCGCTATATCGAAAATGCGTTTCGCGGTCGTAAAGTCCGGAGCGAAGGTCTTGTCCACGTACACTCTTTTGCCTGTCCTGAGCGGTTTTTGGCACAGCAGCTCGTGCATTTCGCAGTTGTCCGGGGAAAGCACTATGATACAGTCGCTCTGTTCGCATACTTCGTCTATGCTCCCCGCCCGCCTGATGCCCATATCCTCGCACCATTTGTCGGTAGTCCTGCCGCCGATAGGGCTGTCAATGTGGCCGTAAGCCAGATTCACACGCATTTTGCCCTGCGTGGCTTCAGAGATTAAGCGGGGGTAATTGTTTGCGTGCCACTCGTCCAGATAATAGTCTATAAAACCTATATTCATATTTTACAGCCTGATCTCCTGATGTTTTTCCGAAGAATCGTATATCGCCTGCAGTATCTGCTGGGTCAGTATAACGGTCTCAATGGAGGAGGGCAGCTTCTCCCGGGTCTTGACATCCTTCACGAAAGCGTCGATCTCGTTGGCGAAATGGTCACGGGTGCGGATCTGCGGCGTGTAGCTGATAAGCTCACCGTCCCGCGCGGTGTAATACTTGAAGCTGCCGCCGTAGGACAGGCGGATGCCGCCCTTGTCGCCCATAAAGTCGATATACATTTCGCTTTCGTCGATATTCTGCGCCCAGGCGCCGTTAAAGCTGATGACGGGGCCCTCGGTCCTTATCATGCCGGTCACGGAATCGTCAACGTCGTATGTCCCGTTCAGGTCCTTGGTCACTTCGCTCCACATCCTCAGATAAGTGTACTTGTCCATGGGGGTGCCCAGCTTGCAGAACGCTTCGCCCGTAACGGTCAGGGGCCTGGGGTCGGAGCAGCAGTACATGACTATATCGAAGAAATGGACGCCCCAGTCTATCAGCGCGCCGCCGCCCGCGATCTCCTTGGTAGTGAACGCTCCGCCCAGTCCGGGTATTGACCTGTGCGCCCGGAAAGAGACATACACATGGAACACATTGCCCAGCATGCCGTCGTCTATGTATTTTTTGATCAGGTTCACGTAGTCGTTAAAGCGGTTCACCACGCCTATGTTGAGTATCCGCCCGGTTTCCTTGTGCACCCTGAGCATTTCCTCTGCCTCTTTGAGCGTACGGGCGGAGGGCTTTTCGCACAGCACGTCCTTACCAGCGCGCATGGCGTCTATGGCGATCTGAGGATGCATGCGGTTGGGTGTGCAGATGGACACCGCCGCCACCTCGGGATCGTTGATCACGTCGTGATAATCCGTGACCGCTGTGCCGCAGCCGTACTTTTCCACACAGGCCTGCGCCTTCTCGGGGATGATGTCGCAAAAATACTTGATCTCGGCTTCAGGGTTCTTGAGATAGTTAGGTATGTGCGCGGCGTTCGCTATGGTGCCGCAGCCGATGATGCCTATTTTCATGGGTCTACCGCCTTTCACTATTTATTCGGTCGAAACGGCCGCATAGGATCTACCGTTCACAGGAACAGGCATACACGTCCTTTACCTGAGTAGACGTGTCGGCCGGCTCCTCCTGCGGCTGTGACTGCTGATCCTCGTCCGGATCCCCGCCCAGGGCGCGCAGCACGTCAGCCATGCTGAGTTTTTGTTCACCCTTTATTTCAAATCTGCCCGACAGTCCCACGCACAGCAGGTTGATGACCGCGGCCGCCGCCTGGGCAACAGAGATGAACGCCTTGTTCCCGCTCGGGCAGTTCTCCTTTGCGTTTTTCTTGAGGCGGTCGATGAGCCCGCCTTCCGCAAGCAGTCCGCGCACCGAGACGATGCTCAGCCTGACGTCCTGGGCGCCTGCGGAAAGCAGGGCCTGTTCGCCCTCACCAAACAGCTCCGCCTCCTCAGGCAGATCCAGCATTTCCGTCACACGGACGAATGCTGCCGTGCCGGCGTCTTTTGCCGCCTTCAGCGCGGCAAGCGGAGCGGATACGTTGGCCCTCTCCGCTGCGCCCGGATTATCCTGCGCCAGTTCCCTGTCCCTGATCCCGGCCAGGTATATCACGCTGCCCGGAAGCGCCAGGCGGATAAACTCGTCCACGTCATCAGGGCTCATACAGGAGCCGAGGCATACCTTCGCGCCCATCTGCCTAAGCGCTTTCAGTTCCCCTACGTCATCGCCGAGCACCGAGACGCCTATACCGTTATTTATCAACAGCCGGGCGAGCTCAAGCGCCAGTTCTCCCTGGCCTACTATCGCCGCGCCGCCGGTCTTAAGCGCCCCGACGTCGGCAACTTCGCCGCAGCCCGAGCTGAGCGCTTCGCCGATGTCCATCCTGTCAAGGCGCTCGTCCCGGGCAGCCTTGACTTCGCAGCCTGCCCTCGCCGCCTCAAGATACACGCCTTTGAACGCGGGTGACTCCGCGATCCTGCCGGTGGTGATCACCTCGTCTATGTGCCTGGTCTTTATGACCTTCGCGGCGTCCAGGTACATCCCTTCCACCGGCAGCGTGCCGATCCTTCTGTAGAGCTTGTCCACGTCCTCATCCAAAAAGGCGACTGCTTCGTGCCGCGCCCCGTCGTCAAGCATGGGAAGCTCCTTCGCCAGCCTGATCCCGTCCGCGTCTGCGCCTATTATCAGCGCTCGCTTGACCTGCTTATCCCTTTTGCTGCCGTACATGACGCTGCGCGTCAGCTGCAGCAGATAGCGGGAAGTTATCAGCAGAACCAGCCCGAACACGCCCAGGAAGCCGAGCACGTAACGCGAGTAGCCGATGGAAAAAATGGCGTTTATGGCCAGGTTTATCAGGGTCGCGAACACGCAGGCAAAGGCGAGCTTCGCCATGTCCTTGAGCTCGGCGTACATCCACATCACCCTGTATGAGCCAACGAGCCACAGCCACAGGATATGATCCGCTATGAACAGAGGCGCATATATCAGCACTCTGCGGGCAGTCAGCTTGGTATAAGACATGACCAGACCGCCCCGCATGACCGCCGAGATATACAGGGCGATCAGCAGCAGCACTATGTCAAGCCCCAGCAGCACCCAGCGGCTTATGCGTTTTGAGCTCTTCTCATTCATTTTCCGTCTCCCTTCAGCCAATCGTTCAGCGTCTTCTCGTCAAAACCGAACAGGACCTTGTTTCCGTCCCTGACTATGGGGGTCTTTATCAGTGCGGGGTTCTCCAGCAGTTCCTGCTCTATCACGTCTTCAATGCTCAGCTGCCTTATGTAATCCGCCCTCTCTCCCTTAGTACGGTCATCCACAAGCGCGGCGTAACCGCCCGCTTTGGAAGCGAACAGCTTTAATTCCCGCGCACCGGGAGCATGCTTTTTCAGATCCACTTCCTGCACGTTTATCCGCCTTTCCTTAAAGAAGCGGCGGATCTTCTGGGTATCGAAATCGTTTTTGCAGAAGTACAGTTGTATGGCCATTCGTTTTCTCCCAGGCAGAACTATTCTACAGATTCCTTTTTGCGCTGTCAACCTTTGCCGGCACGCGCGGTCTACGCGTTCACCAGCACTATGCTGCCCAACGCCAGCGCCATGCCCAGCATCTGCAGCCACGTGAGTTTTTCCTTAAACAGGGCGACCGAGAACACCAGGCTCAAAAGCAGCACGCCCCCGTCGTCAATGGTGAAGAGGATGCCGCTTTGCATGCGCGTGAGCAGATACAGCAAAAGGTTCGCGCCCAGAAACGCGCTGGCGCAGGCGCAGACCAGAAACAGTGCCGGCTTCAGGCCCATTTTATAGCCGCGTATGACGTCGCTGCCCCGTCCGTTTGCCGCCTCCAGAGCGCATGCGAACAGCGATGACAGCCCGAACAGGACTATCAGCATCTCCGAGCGTTCCCTGCCTTCCATTACGGTGGACTGTATGTTCATCACCGTGCTGTACAGGCCGTTGGCCAGAAACAGCAGCGCGCACCACAGGAAGTAGCCCTTCTTGCTGCCCTTAAGGCTCAGGTCGCTGCTGTTCATAAGCAGCATGGCCGCCAGCATGAGCGCCACGCCCAAAAGCTGCAGCAGCGTCAGCGTTTCACCGAACAGTATCCAGCCTCCCGTCAGCGGCACCAGTATGCCGCCGAACATCGAGCATATCATCAGGAACGCGTAGCTGCCGCGCTTGGCCGAGTTGATTATCGAGATATTGTACAGCACCAGCACGCACGCGTTCAGTGCGCCGTACAGCAGCGTCGCGGGGCTGGGGCTGAAGCGCAGGCCAGCGCTCAGAAACGTGGCTATGGCTATAAACAGGCCGTAGCTCACCGAAAAAATGCCAGTGGCCACGTCCCGGTTCGTGCCGTCATAGGCGTCTGAATACAGCTTTGTGAACAGGGACTGCAGCGAAAACAGTGTGACCAGCGCGGCCAGCTCAAGATACAGCATGCTATTCCTCTATCAGCCTTATGGAAGGCTGGGCGTTAAGGTCGAGTTCAGAGATCTCCCCTTTTATCAGCCGGTAATACGCGGCGGAGCCGATCATCACTGCATTATCCGTGCACAGGCCTATCGGAGGCATGTAGACCCTGAGTCCCGCCTGCTCGCCGCGCCTGAGCGCTTCGCGCCTAAGCAGCCGGTTTGCGGCCACTCCTCCCGCCAGCGCCAGCTTTTTAGCTCCGGTGTCCTTTACGGCAAGCAGCGCCTTGTCCAGCAGCGCGTCCACTACTGCTTTTCTGAATGAGGCTGCCCAGTCCCTGGCGACGATCTCCCCGCCCGCCTGGCGTATGGAGTGCGCCTGGTTTATCACCGCGGTCTTAAGGCCACTGAAGGAATAATCGTAACGGTTCACCGTGTGCATTTTGGGGAAGACATAGCGGTTTTCGTCGCCTTCCTCCGCCAGCTTGTCAAGCAGCGGGCCGCCCGGGTAAGGGATGTCCAGTACGCGGGCGACCTTGTCGAACGCCTCACCCGCCGCGTCGTCCACCGTATGCCCCAGCATCTCGTACTCTCCGTACCTGCTCACGTTTACCAGGTGGCTGTGCCCCCCGCTGGCGACCAGGCACACGAAGGGAGGCTCAAGCGTCGTGTCGGCCACGAAGTTCGCGCTTACATGCCCCTCTATGTGGTTCACCTTTACCAGAGGCACGCCCAGCGCGTAAGCCAGCGCCTTCGCGAAACTCACTCCCGTGAGCAGCGCGCCCACCAGTCCCGGGCCGTAAGTGACAGCCACCGCGTCGAGTTCATCCGGGCCGATACCCGCGTTTTTCAGCGCGCTGCGGTACAGGATACTCAGCGCCTCAACGTGCATGCGGCTGGCGATCTCGGGGACCACGCCCCCGTACAGCGCGTGTATGTCTATCTGGCTTGAGATCTCATTTGCCAGAACTTGCCGCCCGTTTTTTACTATCGCTACGGCGGTCTCGTCGCAGCTGGACTCCACCGCCAGAATGGTTGCTTCCCCTTTTACCGCGAGCGCCTTCGCTTTCTCAGCCGTTTCATCAAAAAATGATCTCATCTTACAGCTTTTGCAGGTACGCGGTCACGAAACCCTCCAGATCGCCGTCCATAACTTCGTCGATATTGCCCGTTTCGTAATTGGTGCGGTGATCCTTGACCATGGTGTATGGCTGGAACACGTAGGAGCGTATCTGGCTGCCCCACTCTATCTTCTTGAGCTCACCCTTGACCTCGCCCATCAGCTCCTGCCGCTTTTGCTCCTGCAGCTCGGCCAGGCGGGCGCGCAGCATCCTGAAACATGTCTCCTTGTTTTGTATCTGGCTGCGCTCGTTCTGGCACTGCACCACTATGCCCGTGGGCAGGTGGGTGATGCGTACGGCGGAATCGGTACGGTTTACGTGCTGTCCGCCCTTGCCGCTGGAACGGTAGGTGTCTATGCGCAGGTCGTCAGGCTCGATGGGTATCTCGCCCTCATCCTCTATGACCGGGGCCACATCCAAGGACGCAAAAGACGTATGCCGCCTCGCGTTGGCATCGAAGGGAGAAATGCGCACCAGACGGTGCACACCCCTTTCGCTTTTCATAAAGCCGTAGGCGTAGTCACCGCTCACTTCCCAGGTGACGCTTTTTATGCCCGCCTCGTCCCCGTCCAGCATGTCCAGCTCCCTTACGGTAAAGCCCATCCTTTCACCGAAACGGGTGTACATGCGGTAAAGCATCTGCGTCCAGTCCTGAGCCTCAGTGCCGCCCGCCCCCGCGTGCAGTGACAGTATGCAGTCGCAGGCGTCGTATTTTCCGGTGAGCAGGGTAGTAAGCTTCAGGCTCTCCATCTCTTCCCTGAGCTGCTTGAGCTCTTTGGAAATGTCCTCCGCCAGTTCGTCGCCTTCCTCGTCCTGGCTGAGTTCCAGCATTATCTCTGTGTCCTCCAGCCGGCTTTCCAGGCTTTTGTAGTGGTTTATCCTGTTTTCGCAGGAACGCATGAGCTTGTTGATCCTCTGCGCCCTTTCCACGTCATCCCAGAAGCCATCGGAGGCCATGTCCTCCTGGTATTCCACCAGCTGCTCTTTAAGCCCTTCAATGTTAAGGGACTTTTCCGTGTCCTTCAGCATCTCCTTGAGCTGGGTTATCTCCTGACGGAAGACTTCGGATTCGTACATCTCAAAAAACTCCTTACGCGTTTTTGCCGTGGCAGTTCTTGAATTTCAGCCCGCTGCCGCAGGGACAGGGCTCATTCCTGCCCACTTTCTTTATCACCCTTATGGGCGCTCTGGACACCTGCGCGTCCTGATTGGTGGATATGTTTTTGGCAACTTCTTTTCTCTCCGGCGGACGGGTTATTATAGCCATGTAGAGCTTGCGGAGGGTGTCCTCCTGTATAAGGTGCACCATTTCCTCGAACATGTCATAGCCCTCGTGCTGGTACTCCACGATCGGCTGCCGCTGGGCGTAGGCTCGCAGGCCGATGCCCTCGCGCAGCACATCCATGGCATCGATATGGTCCATCCAGCGGGTGTCCACGCTGTTGAGCAGGAAAGTGCGCTCCACCTCACGCATGTCGAATCCCGCGTCCGAGATCATCTTTTCCCGGCGGGCATAAGTGTCCAGGCTGGACTTCCGCACCGCCTGATAGAAGCCTTCCCGCGTGGCGGGATCCAGGCTTTCAAACGCCGCCCTGACCTGCCCTTTTGCCACGCAGATACGCTCCAGATACTCGCCCATGCCCTTGATGTCCCAGTTTTCGGGCGGCGCGTCCGGGGCGCAGAAGGTATCCATCGCCTCGGAGAGTATAGTGTCGCGCATGTCGTTTATGACGGAAAGCATGTCTTCGCCTTCCAGCACCTGCCGCCGCTGGGCGTAGATGATGTTGCGCTGGGTGTTCATCACGTCGTCGTACTCCAGCACGCTTTTGCGGATGTCATAGTTGCGCCCTTCAACCCGCTTCTGGCTGGCCTCTATCTGCTTTGAGAGGATGCCGTACTCTATGCGCTCGTTTTCCTTAAGGCCCAGCCTCTCCACCATGGGACGGATACGGTCGGAACCGAACAGGCGCATAAGATCGTCCTCAAGGGAGATAAAGAAGCGGCTGGCCCCCGGATCGCCCTGGCGGCCGGAACGCCCGCGCAGCTGGTTGTCGATACGGCGGCTCTCATGACGCTCGGTGCCTATTATGTACAGACCGCCCAGCTTCACGACTTCGTCATGTTCGCGGTCAGTCACTTTTTTATGGATCTCATACAGCTCGTTGTACTTTTGGCGCAGTTCCAGTATCTCCTGTCCCACTTCTTCGGAATGGCCTACCGCTTCCTCTATCATCGCGTCGTCGTAACCCTGGAGACGCAGTTCATGTTTGGCCATGAACTCCGCGTTGCCGCCCAGAAGTATGTCCGTGCCGCGGCCAGCCATGTTGGTAGATATGGTCACCGCGCCTTTTTTGCCCGCCTGAGCCACGATCTCGGCTTCCTTCTCGTGGAATTTGGCGTTGAGCACCGTGTGGCGGATGCCTTTCCTTTCCAGCAGTCTGCTGACATATTCGCTCTTTTCAACGGACACCGTGCCCACCAGCACAGGCTGGCCGGTGGCGTGCAGTTTTTCCACTTCGTCCGCCACGGCATCGAACTTGCCTTTCATCGTGGTGTAGACCGCGTCGTTGTAGTCCTTTCTGATCATGGGACGGTTTGTGGGTATGCACACCACGTCCAGCTTGTATATGCCCTGGAACTCTTCCTCCTCGGTCTTGGCGGTACCCGTCATGCCGCTTATCTTTTTGTACATACGGAAGTAGTTCTGGAATGTGATGGTAGCCAGGGTCTTGCTTTCCCTTTCCACCTTGACGTGCTCCTTGGCCTCGATGGCCTGATGCAGGCCGTCGGAATAGCGCCGGCCGGTCATAAGGCGGCCGGTAAACTCATCCACTATCACGACCTGCCCGTCCTTGACCACGTAATCCACGTCACGTTTCATCAGAGCGTGAGCCCGCAGAGCCGCCAGTATGTGGTGATAAAGCTCGTTGTTCTGTATCTCGGCCAGGTTTTCGATGTTGAACGCCTGCTCTGCCTTGCTTACGCCCAGCTCGGTAAGCGAGATCGTCTTCTCCTTTTCGTCCTTGGTGAAGTCCTTGTCCTCGCCCTCCCTCAGCGTGCACACGAACCTGTCCGCCATGTTGTAAAGCTCGGTGGACTTTTCCCCCTGGCCGCTGATGATAAGAGGGGTGCGCGCCTCGTCTATGAGTATCGAGTCCACCTCGTCCACTATTGCGAAATTGAGCGGGCGCTGCACCATGCGCTCTTTCTCGACCACCATGTTGTCCCTAAGGTAATCGAAGCCCAGTTCGTTGTTGGTGGCGTAGGTTATGTCCGCCCGGTAGGCTTCCTGCCTCTGCTCCGGGGTCATGTCGTGAAGGATGAGGCCTACCTGCATGCCCATAAAGCGGTAGATCTTGCCCATCCACTCGGAATGGTATTTAGCCAGGTAGTCGTTTACCGTGACTACGTGCACGCCCGCGCCGGGGAGCGCGTTAAGGTACGCGGCAAGCGCGGCGGTGAGCGTTTTGCCTTCGCCGGTCTTCAGCTCAGCTATACGGCCCTGATGCAGCACGATCGCGCCCGCCAGCTGCACGGGATAGGCTCTTTGGCCTATGGCGCGAAAAGCGCCCTCCCTGACCGCTGCCAGCGCGTCTACCATCAGTTCATCCAGGGTCCTGCCCTCTTTGACCATAGCGCGGAAGCTCTCGGTCTTGGCCCTGAGCTCCGCGTCTGACAGCTTTTCATATTCATCCCGCTTCGCCTCTATCAGCTTCACGGTTTTCATCAGTTTTTTGACTTCGGCCTCATTGGAACCGGAAAGCAGCCCTTTTACTTTCTCAAACAGTTTTTCCATCATAATCTCCCATTTTAATCTGCCTGCATTATACCACTTTTTACGGCTTCAATGCAAGTCTCAGGGGATATTAAGGCTCACCCTGCCGCCGCCGAGCAGGCGCCTGAGCAGCAGCCTCGCGCGGGTAATGCGTCCCGCGCGCAGCACGATCTCCCCGTAGCAGTCTTCCGCCTGCGCGACCTGCTTTCCTGTCGGCGCGATACGTCCGTAGGCAGCCTGCATAACGATCGCGCTCACCGCCGTAAACTCCCCGGGCGCGAGATCCGCCTGCACCGCCCTCAGGGCAAACTCCGCTGGAGTGAAGCCCTGCGCGTAGTCCATACCCCGGTATTTCAGAACGTCTATGCTCAGCCTGTACCAGAAAAGCAGCTTCTCGGTATTGGTCTTGTACACAGCCTCCCGCCGCTTTGGCACGGTCTTCCGTATGCGCGCAGTCACCAGCGCCGCCGCGCCAGCCAGCAGCGCCAGCAGCAGCAATATGATCCAAATGTATTTGCCCCCGGACGTCTGTTCGGGCATGTCGTTGCTGTCGTCCGAGTCGCTGCCGCCTTGATTTTGGCCGAACGGGTCGTCTTGCTCCGGCAGGGACGTGTCCGGCGTGGGAGACGGCTGCTCCTCAGGCCAGTCATCATCCGGCCAGTCCATATCGTCCTCTTCCGGGGTTGGCGACGGGGCGGGAGACGGCGACGGAGTTGCCGCGGGGGGAGGCGTGACGGACGGCGCGGCGGGCGTCGCGGTCGGGGAGACGTCGTTTCCATTTTTATCCTCTTCGCCAAAATGAGGATCCGCGGGGGTGGCGTCGAACGTCACCCAGCCGAAGCCCTTGAAGTACACTTCGCTCCAGGCGTGCGCGTTCCTGCCCGTGACGAGTATGTCTTTGCCGCCGTTTTCAACCAGATAGCCCTCCACATACCTGGCCGGGAGGCCGGCCATGCGCGCCATAAGCGTCATGGCCGAGGCGAAGTACATGCAGTAGCCCTTCATTCCGTCATTTATGAACCAGCTGACAAAATCGGCGCCGTCAGGCACGTAACCGGGCGAGAGCGTATAGCTGCCGTTCTGCCTGAGATGATCCCTTATGGCCAGCGCCGCCTCATACGGGGAAGCGCTGCCCGCGGTGATCCGCTGGGTCAGCTCGCGCACCTGCGCGTCCACGCCCTGGGGCACGTCCCTGTTGAGCAGCGCCACGAACGGCCAGTTTTTGTCCGTTTCGGCCTCCGCCTCGTCTATGATATCGGCCAGCCCGTCGGCGTTTATGAACTCATAGTATTCAAAAGAGTACGTGTCCCCGTTTTGCAGTTGGCGGGACGCGAACAGTTCGCCTATATTGTTATAATAGAGCTTGAGCTCCGATTCGACGCTCTTGGTGCGGTTGGGCGTATAGACCGCCCAGTACAGGTTGTCTCCCAGCACCTCGACAGACGCGGTCTTCAGCGCGAAACCCCGGTCCTCGCCGCTTTTGTCCAGGTCGAACGCCCGGGAATACTCTCCTTTGTACAGCAGCCCCTCCAGGCCCGAAAGCATGTATCGCTTGATCTTGCCCGCTTTTTCCGCGTTGCTCTCATCCACCCAGGCCCGGCCGTTGTAGGTGTAGCGGACCGAACCCCTCAAATAGAGCGTCCCATCTGAGGTGACCCTGAGCACCTCGTCGCTTCTTGGGTACGCAGGCCCGCCGAACGATTCGTTCCGTGTGCGCCAGCCGTAGGAGCCTATATTGAATGAGCGTCTCTGCTCCAGTTCGTCCCTGTCCAGGTTGAATGTGTCTATCGCGAGCTTTACCGCCCTGCGTGACGCGTCTTCAAGCGCAGGCACGGTCTTCCCTTCCGTTACCAGCGCGGTAGCGGCCAGAGCCGCGATAAGCCCAAGGCTTATCATCGCCTTATAGCCTGTGTATTTAAGCTTGCCCGTGAGCGCGTACATGGAGCACAGCACGAAAACCAGCAGCCCAAAAAACGCTTCATTGGCCTCCATGCCCAGCATCCAGCACGCCGCGACCGAAAGCAGTGTGCAGCTTATAAGCCAGCTGACATACGTGGAGTCCTCCAGCGTGATGTACGCGAACAGCGTGATGCCCACCGAAGCGGTCAGGGCCAGCTGGCTGACATAAGTCCCTACCTCGCCCCTCTTGGCCGCTTCCAGTATCCTGCCCGCGTATTCTATCGGCCTCCAGCCGCCCAGCAGCTTCCCCAGAATAAAGATCACCAGGGCGCAGAACGTGATCCAGCCGGTCAGCCTGGACAGGCTCATGAGCCACACTATCGCCGCCGCCAGAAGCGTATAGCCTATCACATATCCGGCATCCGGCTTGCCAAGGTTCCAAAAATCGTACAAAAGCGTAAGCGAGCAGCCCAGCAGGGCGGCAAGCAGCACCGGCGCCAGCTTCCTGAGCGCGTCCTTAAGCTGTTTCATCCTCAGCCTCCAGAGCGTACACGCTCACTGACACCCCTGCCGCGTCCAGACGCGACAGGACCTCGTCGTTCTCTCCCGGGACGCCCATAACGTAGATCAGGCTGACTCCCAGCGCCGAATACGTCCTCAGCCTCACCAGCATATCGGCCTCGGCGTAGCTCAGAGTGCTGGTCACTATCACCGCGGCGGACGTGGTCTGGCTGCGGCGCATGATCTCTTCCACCGCCGTTTTGAGCTGGGCGTCCTCACGCGAGACCAAAAGCGCCAGCAGATCCTCCAGGCGCGGTGTCTCCTCCGGCGAGGTGGCGAACACCTCGTCTGTTCCCTGCGAAAGCCCCAGAAGCCTGACGCTTTCCCCCGCGTTAAGGCACGCTCCGCACACGCTCAGCGCGCATTCGCACACGCCGTCTTTACGGTTCAGGCTTTCTTCGTCGTTCCCGTACAGCCCCGCCGTCACAGGCAGCACCAGTATCTCAGGCCTGGCGGCCTCTTCGTATGTCTTCACATACGGCCTGAAAGCGCCGGTATACGGGTCTATATAGCGTGTGCTCAGTTTCCAGTGCACACGCTTGAGCGCGTCGCCCTGCATCCACTCGCGCACTCCCGCGGGCTCGTTCGCGTCATCGGACAAACGCACCTCTCCCGCCCCTGATTCTCTCGAAGAATACCCGGGTCTTTCAGCATCAAAAGCCCGGGGCAGCACTGTATACTTTAAACTCTCGGAATTGACCTTACGGCAGAATACGAACAGGTTGAACACGTCTGTCAGGTACATGCGCCCTTCTCCCGCTTCGAACACTCCCACATGAGCAGCGGGCAGCGTACACTGTCTTTCGTAGCGGCAAAACGGCGTGCCTCCGAAGCGCGCGCTCACTCCCGCGTCCGCCTGATAGGCCGCGCTGCCGATAGGAAGAAGTCCCGAAAAAGAGAAAAAAACTGTAAGACGGATCTCTTCTCCCCGCCTGACCCGGTCCCTGCTCTGCACGGAAGCGAGCCTGAACGTCGCAAGCGCGGGGATAAGGCTCAGCAGCGCCAGTATCAGTATAAGCCCCATGCAGACCGCACCGACCAGCAGCAGGCGGCTGCCGATCGTCAGGGCAACAGATGCCGTCACCGCCCCAAACGCGATAAAATGTACCGTCCTGCGTCTCACTTTGAGCGTACCGGCACCGGAATGGAAGCGATAAGGCGAGTCAGCGCCTTTTCCTCGCTGGCGTTTTTCTGACTAATGCGCGCTTCCGGGCTCAGGCTGAGACGGTGCGCCAGTACCGGCGAAGCCAGGTCGCGCACGTCTTCCGGGATCACATAGTCCCGCCCCCGGGTCAGCGCCCCCGCCTGAGCGGCGCGCATAAGCGCTATCGCCCCGCGGGTGGAAATGCCTCTTCCGAACAGCTTCGCGCTGCGGGACGCCTGGGCGATGTTGGTTATGTACATGCGCATTTCCCTGGAGACCCGCACCTGAGTGACCTGCTGCTGCAGTTCCAATATGTCGGTCTCACCGCAGATGGGCTCGATCTCTTCCACATGGCTTTTGGCGCCCCGGTAGATCTCAAGCACCTTGATCTCTTCCTCCCGGCTGGGGTATCCGATCTCGATGCGCATGAAAAATCTGTCCAGCTGCGCTTCCGGCAGAGGATAAGTGCCCACAAAATCCACCGGGTTCTGGGTGGCCAGCACCATAAACGGCTGTCTTAGCTGCCGGGTCACGCCGTCAGCCGTCACCTGCCCTTCCTGCATGACCTCCAGAAGGCTCGACTGGGTCTTGGGAGAGGTGCGGTTGATCTCATCCGCCAAAAGAAGGTTGCAGAAGACCGCGCCCTGCTTAAAGTGCATGTCCCCGGTCTTAAAGTCCATCACGCTGTAGCCTGTCACGTCCGAGGGCGTCACGTCAGGCGTGAACTGTATGCGCTTGAAGCTAAGCGCCAGGCTTCGCGCAAATGCGGAAGCGAGGGTGGTCTTGCCCACGCCGGGCACATCTTCTATCAGCACGTGTCCGCCGCACAAAAGGGCGTTGAACAGCAATTCGACCGCTTCTTCCTTGCCGACCACGGCCTGGGCAATGTTCTGTTCGAGCTGCTGCAAAAGCGATTGGGCTGAAAGCATTGGTATCCTCCGTATAGATATGGTCGTGTAACGGACAGTTTGGACGCCCTGCGCCGGCAAAGAGTTCCCGGCCAAACAAAAGCGCCCTGCTTGCAAGCAGGGCGCGGAGCGTGGGGTTAAATGGGCTCGAACCATCGACCTTCACGATGTCAACGTGACGCTCTGACCAACTGAGCTATAACCCCGAAACGCCCGCATAGTATATCATAACTCGCCGCCCTGTGCGCGTTTTTAACTAAATTTAACGTTTCGTGATGGCTTATCCGCGCTTTCTCGCGGCCTTCTGCTGCTCCTCCTGGCGTTTCATGCGCCGCGCGTACTCGCGTTTTCTGCGCTCGTAGGCCGCCCTGCGCGCGCGGTTGATGCGGCGCCGCTTCTGTCCGGCGCGTATTATCAGGAAAATGATAAGCCCTATGATAACTATATAGATAAGCCAGCTGGCGGGGTTGTGCCGCGGAGAGAAAAACTTAAGTACCGGCTTGTCCTCCAGCCACTCGTCCATCACCTCGTCGGGAGTGGGCGGCTGCATCTCAACGTCCCTTGCCGCCACCACGCTGCCTTCGTAGACCGCGCCGTCAAGCCCCGTAAATACCGCTTTGCCCAGTACGTCGCCCGCCTTTAAAGGCGCGACCACTTCGTTGCCGCCGAAATCCAGCACTATCCTGTGGGTAAAATCCCTTGTGATCTCGTCCAGTTTCAACGGGTCGGCCAGATCGCTCTTTAAGTAGCCCTCGGTGTAGTTCGCCGGCATGTCCGTAATGCTGACTTCTACGAAGCCGTTGCCGGGATCGCCCTTGGCCGCCTTCCTGACCGATACGGACAGAAGGCTGGAATCGCTCATCTGGCACAGCTCCTTGAAACTCAGAAAGCCATACTGCAAAAAGCCGTACTTGAACATGCGGATGGAGTCGGTGAACGCTTCCTCGTAGCTTTTGTCTCCCTCATCTTTTTTGACCGGGTTGTAGCATACGGATACGAGCGTCACGCCGTTGTGCTCCGCCGCGCCCACGAAGGAGCGCCCCGCCGCCTTGGTGAATCCCGTCTTAACGCCTATGGCAGGCGCGTAGTACAGGCGCTTGTTTTCAAGCAGCAGGTCGTACTTGGATTCAAACTTTTTCCCGTCCGGCCAGAAAGTGCTGTATACGGTATAGGAGGTCTCGGCAACTATCGAGCGGAAGGTGGGATCCTGCATGGCGTAGGCGGTGATCTTGGCCATGTCCCGGGCCGTGGTGTAGTGGTTCACCTCGTGCAGGCCGTGAGGATTGGTAAAGTGCGTGCTGCGCTCGCTTAAGCCCAGATCCGACGCTTTCTGGTTCATCAGCTTCACGAACTCGTTCGCGTTCCCGCTCACCAGCTGCGCAACCGCCAGCGAAGCGTCGTTGCCGCTTGCCAGCATCATGCCGTAAAGCAGGTCGATGAACGCCATCTTGTCCCCGGGAGTAAGCTCCATTTTAGAGGAGTCGCTGGGTACGGAAATGCCGCTGGGAATAACTATCGTCTCATCCAGCATATTGTTCGCCTTCGCCCACTCTATGCCAAGTATGCAGGTCATTATCTTGGTGGTCGAGGCGGGATAGCGCCGCGTGTCCGCGTCCTTTTCAAAAAGCACGTCTCCCGTGTCCGCGTTTATCAGTATGCAGCCCCGGCCGTACAGGTGCCCCGGCTGAAGGTTTTCCGGCGTGTCCACCGAATAATCTGAAGGGCTTACCGCCAACGCGGATAAGCTGAATATGACGATCAGCGCCAAAAGAGCGCTTAAAATGCGTTTTGCCAATTTGTCCTCCGTCAGTCTTCTCTGTCCTCAAGCACCTGGAAGCCGTATTCGAACAGTTTTTTAGCGTCGACCCATTTTTCAGGTTTCGTGAACCCGCAGTGCATAATGACGACCACCAGCTCGCGGCCGTCCTTGTCCGCCGCGCCTACGAAGCACTGCCCCGCCTTGGATGTGTAGCCTGTTTTTATGCCGCGGGCATAGGGGTAATAATATTTCGTGGAGAAATCGGTTATGCCGTAATGGTGGTCAAGGAACAGTTCGCCCCTCTTGCTGGTGGGCTGCATCGTATAGCCTGTGGAAAAAGTTATCTCCCTGAACAGATCGTTTTCAAGGCAGTACCGGGTCAGCTCCGCCATATCACGGCAGGTGGTGTAGTGCTGCTGTGAATGCAGCCCGTGAGGATTGGTGAAGTGGGTAGACTTCAAGCCCAGTTCCTCTGCCTTTGTGTTCATATCCTCCACGAACGCCTTTACCGAGCCGCTGGTCAGCTCCGCAATAGCGTTGGCCGCGTCGTTTCCGGAATTGTATATCAGCCCGTACCACAAGTCCCTGAGAGGCATCTTTTCCCCGTAATATACGGGCACGCGGGTGGAGTCCATCGATATTTCCCCGGCGGACGCGGGCACTGTCACGATCTCACGCCCGTCCTTTCTTTCGATGGACACGATCAGCGTCATTATCTTGGTGGTGGATGCGGGATAACGTCGGGAATCCGCGTCCTTCTCGAACAGCACCTCACCAGTTTCCGCTTCCACAAGAATGCATGAATCGCTGTACAGCCCGGACGGATACTCCGCCCGCGGCGTACTGTCCCCGTCCTCCGCGAAGCTGGCAAAACAGAGCAGAGCGCACAAAGCCAGCGCGACAGCGCGTTTCACAGCCTTCACCTCCCGGTATAAGCCAATATATTATACCAAAATATTACAGAGATTTGACGTTTTTTATGTTAAATGTGTTCCGATCCCGCTTCTGCCGCCCCGCCTTGACGCAAGAATGAGCAAAATGATATAATTTTCCGGAAGAAATGCGTATGTGGGAGGTAAAGCGTATGCGGCGGCTGGGCATCTGGGCGTGTATCCTGCTCATGTTGGCGCTGTGCGTCCCCTGCGCCGCGGCGGATACCGCCGAAAACATGCAGATCGTCTACACCTACATAACCCAGACTCTGGGCTATAACCGCGCCGCGGCGTGCGGCATAATGAGCAACATCCAATATGAAAGCAGTTTCCGTCCCGAAGCCATAGGCGACTCCGGAGCCGCTTACGGCATCTGCCAGTGGAATTCCCGCCGCCAGAGCCTGATAAATTACTGCGAGAGGAACGGCTTTTCCAGCTGGAAGGATATCTACGGTCAGCTGGGCTATATGGGGTACGAGCTGGAAAACAACAAAAAGAAGGTCGGCGACTACCTGAAGACGCTGCCCGATACGCCCCAGGGCGCCTACGACGCGGGCTGGTACTTCTGCGTGTACTTCGAGATCCCCGTCAACCGCTATCAAAAAGGAATAAAAAGAGGCCGCACGGCAGTTACCAAGTACTTTACGATGTACGGCGGCACCTACGAGACCTACCCCCTGAGCTTCCACGCTCTGGGAGGCACAGGCGCGCCCGCCGACATGGAAAAGATCGAAGGCGTACCCGCGCTGATCCCGGAAAACGTGCCCGCGCTGGTCGGCTACACTTTTACCGGATGGAGCGACCGCAACGGCTCCGATACCCTGTACCAGCCGGGAGACTATTATGAAAAGGATCTCCCCGCCGCGTTTCTGGCCATGTACGAACCCCTGAACACAGGAGACTTTCTGGTCAGCCTGGACGAGTCCGGCTGCACGATAACCGGCTACACCGGCTCGTCAAGCTACATCATCATACCTTCCGAGTACAATCTTAGCCCTGTTGTGGCGATCGACTACGGCGCGTTCGCCCAACTTGGCAGCGTCACCGTGTTTGTCCCTGACAGTGTGACATATATAGAGGAAGGCGCGTTTGCCTCATCGGTCACGCTGTCGGGGAGTCCGGGCAGCGCCGCGGAGGCCTACGCCAAGGCTCATTCCCTACCTTTCGTGCACGTCAGAGACGGCAGGACCCTCACCCTTTCTGGCCAGATAAAGGTGATCGGCGAAGAAGCGTTTTCGGGCGCCATTTTTAGCGAGGCGGACCTGAGGAACTGCCCGCTCGTGCGCATAGAGAGCCGCGCGTTTGCCGGCTGCGCAAGGTTGAGGGAGGTCAGGCTGCCCGCCAGCGTAAGCTATATCGCGCCTGACGCCTTTCCCAGCGGGATCACCATTTACGCTCCTTCCGGAAGCTATGCCCAGACCTATGCGGCGGAACGCGGTTTCAGCTTTGTCCCATTTACAGTAAATTAACTCTATTTGCGTTTATAGGCCGTCAAACTATGGTATAATGTAAGGGATTATGCGCCGCATTCAGGCACTTTACCCACTGATCTGGAGCTAATATATGAAGGGAACATCCTCCTCTCAAAAGAATAATTCCAAGAATTATCTGCCGCTGGTGATCATCGCCGGCCTGGTTCTTATCATCTTTTGCCTTTTCGTTCAAAAAAACGTTTTCCCCGATTCGGCAGTCGTCGACAGCGTACAGCCCGTGACCGAGATAGACAACGCCAACACGCTCAGGATCACGGAGGTCATGAGTTCCAACTCTTCTGTGCTGCAGGATGAGCAGGGCAATTTCTCCGACTGGGTAGAGCTTACCAACGTTTCCTCGGTGGACATCAGCCTCAACGGCTGGATCCTGGCGAAGGATTCCGGAGCCATGGGCATGATGGGAAAGTATTTCGAGTTTCCTCAGCAGACGCTCAAAAGCGGCGAAAGGGTGCTCGTTTTCTGCACCAATACCACAAGCAACACTCCCGGCTACGCCTATCACGCTCCCTTCAAGCTCTCCGCCGCTGGCGACAGGCTGTTCCTTTACAATCCCTATGAGACCGCTGTGCAGAGCATAAACATCCCCTCTCTGCCCGCCAACTGCTCATACGCCGAGATCGGCGGCCAGTGGCAGATAAGCAGCGAGCCCACTCCCCAGCTTGCCAACACTCACGAAAGCTTCCTCGCGCTGCGCTCCTCACGCCAGCTGGCGGACAGCCCCATAGTGATCAACGAAGTGATGGCCAAAAACGCCTCCTACGCGCCTGACGAGCACGGCGAGCACCTGGACTGGGTGGAGATATATAATTCCTCCGGCTACACCATTAGCCTGTCCGGCTACCACCTGAGCGACAGCGAGGACAATCTGCGCAAGTGGGAGTTCCCCAACATCTCCATCGGGGCGGGCCAGTACATGTTGATCTACTGCTCCGGCTATGACCGCAAGGACACTTCCGCTCCCCTGCACACCAATTTCAGGCTGAGCACGGAAAAGGAGGGCTTGATCCTCTCAGACGCCAGAGGCTACATAATCGACATGGTGGAGTGGGACCTGCTCAAGAGCGATCAAAGCTATTCCCGCCAAAGCGACGATTCCTGGGTGACCACTAAGGCGCCCACCCCCGGCATGGCAAACACCATCTCAAGCGCCGCGCTGATCTCCGGTCAGTTCGCGGCGCAAAATTCAAGCAGAGTTTATATAAACGAGGTCATGGCCTCGGCTTCCACTTCTTCGCGGAACAGTTATGACTGGGTCGAATTGCGCAACACTTCCTCCCAGGCGGTGGATATCAGCGGCTACGGCCTGAGCGACGACCCGGGCAAGCCCCGCAAATGGCAGTTTCCCCAGGGCACGAGCATTCCCGCCGGCTCATATCTCGGCGTTTATCTGAGCGGCGAGGACGGGAAGATAGGCTCTTACCTGCACACCAACTTCAGCCTTTCCGCCACCGAAGGAGAGACCCTTGTGTTTGCCGACCCCGAAGGCAACATCCTTGACCGCTGCCCCATGGGCACGCAGTATACCAACCTCTCCTACGGACGCATGGGCTCCAGCCTGGATTCCGGTTTTTTTTATTTGACCGCCGCCACGCCCGGCTCCGCGAACGTTTCCACCGGTTATGAGGAAAGACTGCTCAAACCCCGTTTTTCTCAGGCCGGCGGCATGTACAAGGCGGGCGAGACCGTTAGCTTGACCCTCAGCGCCGAACCGGGCGCGACCATTTACTACACGCTGGATTCCTCTGAGCCCGATCCTTCCCACGCGGGCGGCTATTCCTACAAGGTAGACCCCGAATACTCCTCAAGGGTCAACGGCACCCTGATGTCTTACCTGTATTCCGGCCCTATCGTCATAAGCGATACCACGGTCGTCAGAGCCGCGGCGTTCAAAAACGGGCAGCTGTCCTCCATGGTGGAAACGCAGACCTACTTTTTCGGGCTTGAACACACCATGCAGGTGGTCAGTCTCGTTATGGATCCCACAGATATGTGGAGCTACGAAAAAGGCCTGTATGTAAAGGGTCCCAATGCGGAGGCCAAAAAGCCCTACGGCTCCCTGGACAAAGGCGCGAATTTCTGGATGACCTGGGAAAAAACCTCCAACGTGGAGCTTTTCGGAGTGGACGGCAAAACGATCCTTTCCCAGGGCTGCGGCGTAAGGCTGCACGGGCAGTATTCCCGCTCAGAAGCGCAAAAATCCTTTAAGATCATAGCCAACTCCAAGTACGGCACCAAGCGCTTTTACGCGAAACTCTTCCCCAACCGCGATTACACCGAGTATCAAAGCTTCCTGCTTCGCCAGTCCGGGCAGGACTGGGACAAGACGCGCATGAGGGACAGCATCCTCTCCAGCCTCGCCGAAGGCTTGGGCGTGATGTACCAGGACACTGCCCTGTGCGTGGTGTACATCAACGGCCAGTACTGGGGCCAGTACAATATGCGCGAAAGGATAAACGCCTACTCCATCTGCCAGTGGGAAGGCTGGGACGAAAGCCTGAAGGACGGCATCGACCTGCTGAAAGCCAACGACAAGGTCATGAAGGGCTCCGCTGCCAGCTGGAAGGAGTTTAAGGAGTATTACAGCAAAAACGGGCTTGAGACCGCCGAAAAGCTAGCCGTGGCCGATAAATACATCGACTGGAAGAACTTCTTAAACGCCATCGCGGTGGAGATCTATACCGGCAACACCGACCTGCTCAACAACAAAAAATACCGTTCGACCGCCGTGGACGGCAAATGGCGCTGGGTACTGTTCGACTTCGACTGGGCGTTCTACACCGATACCAACTCAGTGGGGCGCTGGCTCAAGCCGGGCGGCGTGGGCGAAAGCAACAAGCGTGACAACAGTCTGTTCATCGCGCTTATGAAAAACCCCGTGTGCCGGGACTACTTCCTTACCCTGTTCAGCGAAAAACTGAAGGGCGACTGGTCCAGCCAGAGCGTGCTTGCCAAAATATCTGACAGATATAATGAGCTGCTGCCTGAGCTCCCCACACACCTGCAACGCTGGAACCTGTCACAGGGCAGCTATAATTCCCACCTGAAAAAGCTCAGAAACTACGCCCAGACCCGTCCGGGCAGGCTGCTGCACTTCTTCCGCAACTCGCTCAGCAAGGCCGAATTCGAAAAGTACTTCGGCGAGATCGCCCGTAATGTGCAGCTTATCGACGACAAGGGCAAAGCTTATTCTTATTACAAATAGAGGGCTTTAATGGACGAAAACCGCAAACGCCTGCCGGAACGGCACGAAAAAAAATACTGGATAAACAAAGGCGACCTGGCGCTGCTCAGGCGCAAGCTCAGGCGGGTCATGGCCTACGACAGCCATACTGACAAAAACGGCGAATACTTTATCCGATCACTGTATTTTGACGACGCGTACGACCGGGCGTATTACGACAAGCTGGACGGAGTCCAGGACAGGGACAAATACCGCATCCGCATCTATAACATGTCTGACAGCGTGATCTTCCTGGAGCGCAAGCGCAAGGCGGGCGAACTGATACAGAAATCCGCCTGCATCATTGACCGGAAGCTGGCTGACGCGCTTGTCGATGGAGATCCCTCCCCACTGCTGGGTTCCGACGAGCCGCTGCTCATGGACATGTACGTCGAGATGCGTACCAAGCTTCTGCGTCCCAGAGTGCTCGTGGATTATGTGCGCGAGGCGTTCGTGTTCCCCGCTGAGCACACACGGATCACCTTCGACAAGCAGCTGGCCACCTGTCCCGGCTCTATCGATCTGTTCGATCCCGACCTGCTGACGCTGAGTCCCGTGGACGACGGCAAGGAAGTCCTGGAGGTCAAGTTCGACACCTACCTGCCTGCTCATATCGCGAACCTGCTCGCCGGCGTTCCCGCCGAAAACTGCGCCATAAGCAAATACGTGCTCTGCCGCAGGTTCGAGCCTCTGGGATAGCGTCTTCGCTTTTTCCGCATCCACCGCCCGCCTTGAAAGGCGCGGACAACCTGATTTGCGACCCTTTAGCCCGTGGCTAACCATTATATGAACCATTTTTGAAAGGGGATAACACCGTGAATTCCATCATTCAGGAGATCTTCCAAAACCAGTCCCTGGGCACCAAGTCCATACCGCTCGTGCTGTTTACCATCGTCATGGCGTTCGTCGTGGGGGTGTTTATCTACTGGGTCTACAAAAAGACCTACCGGGGCGTTATGTTCTCCAACAATTTCGCTCTTACCCTGATCCTTATGACTGTCATCACCGCGCCTGTGGTCGTATGCATCCGCAACAACGTGGCATTGAGCATGGGCATGGTCGGCGCGCTGTCCATCGTACGCTTCAGGACCGCCGTGAAGGACCCCCTGGATACGGGCTATATGTTCTGGGCGCTGACTATGGGCATCCTTCTGGGCGCCGGCCAGTTCCTGCTGGCTGCGCTGAGCGTGGTGGGCATCGCCGTGATCATCTTCGTGCTCAGGACCATGCTCAGAAAAGGCGAGGACAGCTATCTGCTCGTCATGCGCGTAAACAAAGCAGGCGAGCTCAACGCTCAGAAGCTCATGAGCAAGCTGCGTTTCCAGAGCCTCAAAAACAAAACCATCACCGGCAACGGCATAGAACTGACCTACGAAGTCAGAGTGGAAAAGAGCGAGGCGTTTTTGAACAAACTGCTCACGCTGGAAGGCGTGAAGGAAGCTTCGCTGGTGTCCTACTCCAACGAGACCGCCTGATTTGCTTCCACGGTAAGACCGCGCAGACAAAAGCGCGGTCTTTTTTTGTGTTTTTTCAGTTTTAGGCTTGACACGGTATATACTTCGTGATATGATGTATTACACGAAAGGAGGTATCTCGTGGATATTCAGCTTAAACGCGGGCTGCTTGACGTGTGCGTGCTTGCCGCCATACGCAACGAAGATTCTTACGGTTACAAGATCATCAAAGACATGAAACCGTACATAGAACTGTCCGAATCCACCCTTTACACTATTCTCAAACGGCTGGAAACGGCGGAAATGCTTTCCGTGCGCAGCGCGGAGCACGACGGCAGGCTGAGAAAATACTATCATATCACCCCTGCCGGAATACAGCGCATAGAGGAATTCCGTCGGGATTGGGAGGAAATATTGACCGTGTACCGTTTCGTAGTCAGAGAGGAGCGTCCTAATGAATAAATCCGAGTTTCTGTCCATTTTGAAAAAAAAGCTGTCAGGGCTTCCCGATGAAGACATTCGGGAGCGGCTGGCATTCTATGCCGAGATGATCGATGACCGGGTGGAGGAAGGGCTTACTGAGGCCGAAGCTGTGGCTGAAGTGGGCTCTGCTGACAGCATCGCCCTGCAGGCAGCCTCAGAGATCCCCTTGACTAAGCTGGTAAAGGCGCATGTAAAGCCTAAACGCCGGCTGTCGGCTCTGGAAATAACGCTGCTGGCGCTGGGCTCCCCCATTTGGCTGGCGCTGCTGATCTCGCTTTTCGCTGTGATGCTGTCTTTGTACGCTGTGCTGTGGGCGCTTATCATTTCTCTGTGGGCGGTCGAGATCTCACTTGCGGCATGCGCGGTTTTGGGGGCGATAGTCGGCATACTGCGCCTGTTTACGGACGGCGCGGCGCAGGGACTTGCAGTGATCAGCGCGGGCGCGGCGTGCGCGGGACTGTTCTGCCTGCTGCTTCCCGCCTGCCGCGCTTCATGCTCCGGCGCCTTGCGGGCAGCCAAAAAACTCACTCTTGGCATAAAAAAACTGTTTATCGGGAAGGGGAAAACGCAAAATGAAACAAATGACCGTTAAATGGATCATCGCGGGCGCATGCCTGCTGGCGGCGGGGCTTATCGGTTTCGCGGTAGTCATGTCACTTAATGGGTGGGATTTTTCCGCGCTGGACAGCGGCAAATATGAGACGACCCGTCATGAAATAACCCAGCAGGTGATTAATATTTCTGTCGATTCCAAAAGCGCCAATATCGTGTTCGCTGCCTCTCCTGACGGCGTGTGCCGGGTCGAACTGTTCGAGCGGGAAAAAGAGAAACACAGGGTGACAGTCGAAGACTCCACCCTCTCG
This sequence comes from Clostridiales bacterium, assembly GCA_024684375.1. Taxonomy (GTDB): domain Bacteria; phylum Bacillota; class Clostridia; order Christensenellales; family Aristaeellaceae; genus RUG14130. The sequence goes on along the minus strand of JAIKWZ010000018.1, from coordinate 164,966 downwards.
ATACAGCTTGAGGACACCCGCAAATGGTACGAACGCATTTCGCTGTTCAGGTTCAAGACTCCCAAAATAACAGTCTATCTGCCCGCTGGTGAGTATGGCACCCTTTCAGTAAAGACAGGCACCGGCGACATTGCGGTGCCTGAGACCTTCCGCTTTACCGGCGCGGACGTCGCCCTCAGCACCGGCGATGTGCTCTGGCGCGCCTCCTGCTCCGAAGGACTGAACGTCAAAACCAGTACCGGAGACATCACGCTTGAGAAGCTTCAGGCCGGGGAGGTCAGCCTTAAGGTGTCCACCGGAAAGGTCACGGTCAGCAAGCTCGACTGCGGAGGCAGCATGAGCGTAAAGGTAACCACCGGACGCGCTACCTTTTCTGACGTAAGCTGTACGAGTTTTTCCTCTCAGGGCAGTACCGGCAATATAAGTCTCTCAAACGTTATAGCATCCGGCGCGATGGACATCCGTCGCAGCACGGGTGACGTGAGATTCGACAAGTGCGACGCCGCGGAAATGACGGTCGAGACCAGCACCGGCGACGTGACAGGCTCCCTGCTTTCCGGAAAAAGCTTCAAAGCCGGCAGCCATACCGGCAAAGTGAGCGTACCCGATACCGACGGCGGCGTGTGCAGGGTCACCACGGATACCGGACGCATCCGGCTGGTCATAGAAGAGTCCTGACCGTCGCTCACTAAAAACATAACAGTATCCGGCATTGACATAATATTGCCCTTGAAGTATAATAATATAGAATATTAGATGAATGGAGCATTTTTTAATGAGCTTCAGGGTTATCACTGATACTTCCGCAAATCTGCCCACCCCGCTGCTTAAGCAGCGGGGAATTGAGGTGGCGGAATTCTGCTACTATATCGACGGCAATGAATACTCATGCACGGATACGGAAACATTCGACTCAAAGGGATTTTACGGCGCCATACGCTCCGGGACCAAAGTCAGCACATCACTGGTCCCGCCCGAAAGATACTTAAAGCTCTTTGAAGAATGCGTTTCTTCCGGGGAGGATGTCGTGTATGTGGGCATGTCCTCTGGCATAAGCGGTTCATTTTCCGTATCCGCAGGTGCGGCCGCCGAGCTTATGGACAAGTATCCCGGCCGCGTTATAGAGACCGTGGACACGCTTGGCGCGTCCCTGGGCGAGGGTTTTTTCGCCCTGATGGCGGCTGACGCGCGGGACGCCGGAAAAAGCGCGTCCGAGACCGCCGCTGAGCTTCGGCGGCGCATCCCCGAAATGTGCCAGGTATTCACGGTAGACGACCTTATGCACTTAAGGAACACTGGCAGGCTGTCCAACGCGGCGGCCTGGGTCGGCACGGTCCTTAACATCAAGCCCCTGCTTAAGGGCAACACCGAGGGCAGGATCGTATCGTTTGCCAAGGCGCTGGGCAGGCGCAGGTCAATAGACATGATAGCCGACAGGTACGATAAGCTGGTCAGGAACGCCGAGGATCAGGTAATAGGCATCGCCCACGCGGACTGCCTTGCCGACGCGGAGTATCTTATCGGCCTCATCAACAAAAAACACCCCCCGAAGGATATCATGCTGGTGGATTACGAGCCCGTGACCGGCTCCCACGTAGGTCCCGGGGCTCTGGCTCTGTTCTTTATGGGCGACGAGGATTTCAGGAAGGATAGGCCTGTGATCAATCTGCCGAATCTTCCCAATCTGCTCAAGCGTGACAGGGACCAGGGCAAACCCGAAGCGCGCTGCGAGGCGGATATCTTTGCCGAACAGCAGCCTGCCAATTGAATTTTCGCCTTATAAGGACGCAGCATGGGTCTTAAACTGATAAAGCTCACGGAACGATACAGGACACAGCTGGGCGAAATGATCGACGAGTGGAAACATGACCAGGAAGTCAACCATACGAACCACTCGCCTTGGGTCATATTCAAAAACGATTATCACGATTTTGAGTATTACCTCAGTCACCTCGAAACCAAGGCCCAGACAAGCAGCCTGGTGCCTGACAGCGTGTTTTTCCTCTTGGATGAGGAGCGGGACAGGCTGCTGGGCGCCGTGAACATCCGCCATTACCTTAACGACGCTCTGCTCAGAGAGGGAGGCCATATCGGCGACGGTATCAGGCCCAGCGAAAGAAGAAAGGGCTACGCCACCCAAATGATACGCCTCGCGCTTGAGGAATGCGCGAAGCTGGGCATCAAGCGCGTGCTGATGACCTGCGACAAGTCCAACGTCGCTTCCGCGAAATCCATAATCAAAAACGGCGGGATACTGGAAAACGAGTTGATCAATTCCGACGGGGAGGTCGAGCAAAGGTACTGGATCGAGCTTTGATCTTCCGGCTCGCTTGCGTCCGACCTCTTCCCCTCTTCGTTGTTTATTTCGGAATTATTACGATTTGTTTCAAACCGACTTTGGTTCTTTATTCTCTCTAAATACTTATTCGCCGTTTTGTCGCTCACGCTTAGCAAAACGGTAATCCCCTGTTGCTATACTTTATTCGTTTATAGAATTGGGGGGACGATCATGAGCGTTACGTACAGAGGGAACGGAGCAAGCTGCAGGGCCGGAACTGCCCGGCGCACCCGCAAAAAGGCGCGGCTTAGTCTCCTGCCGCTGCTGGCGCTCCTCGTCTGCGCGTGTTTTTTTCTAACCTCCTTTATGATCATGGCTTCGGGCAGCGCTAAAGCCAGCGCGCGTCTCAGCGCGCTTGAAAAGGAGTCCACGATGCTTAATAACCGCATCAACAAGGCAACTTTTGAGCTCAACAGGGAACTTACCCCCTCTGTGCTGTCCTTTCACGCCAGGGAGCTCGGCATGACCGAGCCTCAGCTCGCCGTAAAATAGCCCTTCATTCCCGTCCCGGAACTTTTACTGTATTTTTTTCGTCATATATTTGCAATAACAGCCCGCAGGTGTTATAATGCGGGAGAAATAGTTTTGAAATAAATGACGGAGGATCCGATGAGCATCTGGCAAAAAATCACCTCCTGGATGGGCGGCGGCATAAGCGTGGTGGTGTACCTGGTCATCATCGTGCTGTTTCTGATCGGCATATTTCGCTGCATTCTGCCCGTAACACGCAACACAAAGCGCCTCAAAAGGGCAATCTATCAGATAAAGCAGGGCGATAAGGCCCGCCACAGCTGGCAGGAAGACCGGTTCCTGGGCCGCGGCAGCCTGATGCCTCACTGGAGCGAGTACCTTAACAACCTGTTTTTCGCGGACGGCGAATACCACAACCCCGCCAACGTGGAGGACTACATAAACGAGGAAACGGTCATAGACGGACCGGGGCGTGCAAAGCTCACCGAGGCGCTGCCCGGCATACAGGTATCCCTGGGCTTTCTGGGCACCCTGCTGGGTCTGTCGCTGGCTTTGAGTGAGATGAGCTCAGTTAACGCCAATACGATCACCGCTTCCATGAACACGCTGCTGTCCAGCATGAAGTACGCGTTTCTGACGAGTATCTTCGGCGTTATCGCTTCGGTTAGTTTCACGCTTCTGACCCGAGCCGCCCACGCCAAGGCGCAGAACACATTGACCGAGTTCTACAACGCCATGGCCAAGTACGCGGGCGTACTGTCCGTAGACCCAATGACACAGGTGGCGATTTACCAGCAGGAGCAGACCTCGCTTCTCAAGCAGCTGGCAAAAGCCATGAGCCCCGAAAACATAAAGGCGCTGGTGGAGCCGCTGGCCTCCTTCGCCGACACCACCGCCCAGAGGCAGCAGGAGCTCATGCAGGGCGTGGCGGATGCGTACCTGGAACGCGTAAACAGCCTGTTCGAGGGTCAGCTTAAGACACTTAGCGATACGATGGCAGCCACCTGCCGCCAGCAGGAGACCGCGCTTAAGCGCGTCAACGAGGCGCTTTCCGACTTCGCTTCCTCTGCCGGCGCCATTCACAGCATAAAGACCGACATGGCCCTGCTCATGGACAAGTATGAGCAGCTCATAAAGCACGCGGACGCGGAGTTAGTCAAACTGAGTGAGACGAGCAAGGCTTCTGTGGAGGTCGTGAACTCCCAGACCGACGCGATCGACGCGTTAAACGACCTGACAAGCCGCCTCAAAAACTCCGCCGCCGAGGTCTCAAAGGCTTCCAAAGCGTTCCAGGAGAATTCTCAGGGACTGCTCAGCAGCAGCGCTCAGGCGCTTACCTCCTCCGCCGCCGAGCTCAGGGCCGCATTTGAGAGCGCCCGCAAGCAGCTCAGCACCGACATGGAGGAAAGCATCGCCTATTTCGAAGGCTGCATGACCCAAATAATCAAGCGGGTGGAAAAGGCGTCCCGTCAGGTTGATCTCGCCTCAAAGCATAAAGGCGGAGGCGACACATGAGACGCCCTAAAACCGCCTCACAGGGCAACTCCGGCGGTTCGTTCTGGCTTTCCTTTTCGGATATGATGAGCGTACTGGTACTTATCTTCATATTCGTCATATTCTCTATGATGTTCACCGTCAACGAGCAGGAAGAGAAGGTCAGAGCCAGCCAGCAGGAGCTTGAACATACCATCCTCATTTTACAGGACACGGAAAATGAGCTGGACAGCGTAAAGGGAGAGCTGGAGGACAGCAAGACCACGATAGTCGACCTGCGCAGCAATAATCAGGCGCTGCGGGTGGATCTCAGCTCGGCGCTTACCGAAAGAGACGCCGCGGTGAGCGAAAGAGACGCTGCGCTGACCAACGCAGCCTCGCTTTCCCAGCAGGTCAGCAGCCTGAACTATCAGATAGGGCAAAAGCAGTCCGAGATCGACTATCTGAGCGGGCAGTACAATTCCCTGCTCCTCTCCAGCCAGTCTTACACCCAGCTGCTTACCGAGAGAGAAAACCAGATCGCCCTGTACGAAAGCCAGATAACTTCCCTGAAAACTCAGCTTGAACAGATGCTGGGCGTGAAAACTCAGATAATCCGTTCACTGTCCGAAGCATTCAGACGCAACAACATACAGGTGGAAGTTGACGAGGATACCGGCGCGATAACTCTGCCGGGCGCGGCGCTGTTCGACTCAGGCAAGGTCGACCTCAAGGCGGAAGGCATGCGTTCCCTGGACAGGTTCCTGCCCGTGTACCTGAGCGTGCTGCTCAGCGACGAGTTCCGCCCCTATGTGGCCGAGATCATAATCGAGGGACACACGGACTCCACGGCCAGGACGGGTTCCGACGCGTTTTTGTTCAACCTCGAGCTGAGCCAGCAGCGCGCGCTGGCGGTGGCGTCCTACGTGCTGGACGACTCTTATATGCGCTATACCCTCAGGCTGTCAGACGCCAAGATCGCCGCCTTCAAAAAGGTGATCTCCGCTGCGGGGCGTTCCTTCTCGGCCCTGAAATATTATCCCAACGGCACCGAGGACAAGGAATCCTCCCGCCGTGTGGAGATCAAGTTTTCCCTTATTGACGAGGAAAGCGTATTCGCCATGCAGCAGATTATAGGCAAATGAGGTTCGGTTTATGAAATACCTGCGCAGGCTGGCTGCCTTCGCCGCGAAGAAACTGCTGATATTCACGCTGATCGTGTGCCTTGCGGTATACGTTTTCTATCTGGCGTTCAATTATTCAAACTCATATATAATCGTATCCGAAGGACTGGAAAAACGTGTAGACGTATGCCTTACCAGGGAAGACCCCGAAGTTCTGAGCAGGTACTTCACCAGCGACTTTCTGGACAGTGACCCGGCGTTAAAAGTCGCGTTCTCTGAGGCGTCGAGCTATTGGTTTTACAACATCTCTTCCTTTGATTACAATCTTAAACTCGAGCGGCTGCGCTGGTCGCCCTTCCGGGGCACCGTTTCCTGCGTGGTGACCGAGTATGTGTCCGATATAAACGGCTCAATCAAAAGCGAATACGCTTCCACCGACCATCCCTCCATAGAGCCCTGGAAAAGCGGCCGCTACACCGTGACCCTGATAAGGGACTCCAAGGGCTGGAAAATCGCGGGGCTCAAGCAGGATCAGCTGTACAAGGACACTGAGAGCTGATGAAGATCGGCAGCATAGAAGTTCCTCCCGGAGCGTTTCTGGCGCCAATGGCGGGAATAAGCGACCCGGTCACCCGTGAGATCGCTTTCAGCCACGGCTGCGCCCTGGCCGTAAGCGAGATGCTCTCCGCAAAAGGTTTTGTGTTCAGTCCCGCGTCCCCCGTCCACGTTCAGCTCACGCAGAAAGGCAAGGGCGAGGGAATAACGGGTCTGCAGTTGTTCGGTCACGAGGAATACTATCTAAGCGAGGCGGTTAAGCGGCTTAACCCCTCGCCATTTGAGTTTTTTGACTTCAATATGGGCTGCCCCGCCCGCAAGATCGTCTCCAACGGGGAAGGCTGCCGCCTGATGACCCAGCCGTTGCTTGCCGGAAAGCTGATAGGCGCCATGGTCAAAGCCTCGGCAAAACCCGTTACGGTCAAACTGCGGGCAGGCTGGGACAGAGGCAGCGTCAACTGCGTTGAGATCGCGCGCATCGCTCAGAGCGAGGGTGCCTCGGCGGTGACCGTGCACCCGCGCACCCGTGACATGTTCTATTCCGGTCAGGCAAACTGGGCGCTTATAGGCGAAGTAAAATCCGCTCTGGACATCCCTGTCATAGGCAACGGTGACATCAAGACCGGACAGGACGCCCTTAAAATGCTTGCCTTGACCCGCTGCGACGGCGTGATGGTCGCCCGCGGCGCGCAGGGCGACCCGTGGATATTTGACCGGATCCGCTGCGCTCTTGAGGGAAAGGCTTACATTCCCCCATCCCCCGTTCAAAAACTGGACACGGCAATTAATCACTTTGGGCGCGCCCTCGCTTTCTACGGAGAAAGAACGGGTATAATCGAGATGCGCAAGCATCTGGCGTGGTATATACAAGGTCTGAAGGGCGCCTCGGCGCTCAAAACCAGGATCAACAATTGCTCCGATGTCAAAGAGGTATTACTGCTCCTGAATGATTACCGCTCGGAGCTTGAGGGAGGAAACGACAAATGAGATACGTGGACGAGTACGGCATAGGCGACTTTCTGGGCGGCAGGACTTTCGGGTGCGACTGCGGCAGGGAGCACCGCGCACAATTGGATTTTTTAAGCATAAAGCGGGGCGCGATAAACGACCTGCCCAAAGCCCTGGACGCGCTGGGCGCGAAAAAACCCTTCATAGTGTACGACAAAAACACCTTTGAGGCGGCGGGAAAACAGGCCTGCGCCCTGCTGGACAGGGCGGGCATCCCCTGCACCGGCTTTCTGCTCAAGGAGCACGGCTACTCCAAATGCGAGCCAGACGAATACTCCGTGGGCAGCGCGGCTATGGCGTTTGACGTGTCCTGCGACTGCATAATCGGCGTAGGCGGCGGCGTGATCAACGACACCTGCAAAGAGCTGGCGATGGTTTCAGGCCGTCCCCAGATAATAATCGGCACCGCACCCTCCATGGACGGCTTTGCCTCAAACTCCTCCTCCATGGTGGTGGACAACGTAAAGACTACCCTATACAACGCGACCCCACGTGGCATAATACTGGATACTGATATCATGTCCAACGCCCCCATGCGAATGCTCTGGGCCGGCTTCGGAGACATGATAGCCAAGTACATCTCCGTGTGCGAGTGGCGGATAAGCAATATCGTGACAGGCGAGTATTATTGCCCTCATGTCGCCGCGCTCATGCGCAGGGCGCTAAAGCGCATAATGGACGCGGCGGATGGGCTCTCGCAGCGTGATCCCGACGCGGTCGGCGCTGTTGCCGAGGGACTTGTCCTGAGCGGCATCGCAATGAGCTTCGCCAAGGTCTCCCGTCCCGCCAGCGGGCTGGAACACTATTTCAGCCACATGTGGGACATGCTCTGCCTTGAAAAAGGCAAAGAATACGACCTGCACGGCATACAGGTGGGCGTCGGCACCGTGCTCACCCTGCGGCTGTACGAGTTTATCAGGCGTCTGACTCCCAGCCGCGAAAAAGCCGAAAAAGCCATAAATGGATTCGACAGCGCCGCATGGGAAAAGGATATAATCAGGGTGTTCGGCAAGACCGCGCCGGAAGTGCTCAAAATTGAGCAGACCGCCGGAAAAAACGACCCCGTCAGGCGCCTTAAGCGGGTGGATACCATCATCTCACACTGGAACGAGATACAAAGCGTGATCTCGCAGGAGCTTCCACCCCTTGACGCGCTGCTGGAAAAGATGAAGCGCATGGGTATGCCCACCGCGCCAGAGGAAATCGGCTTTACCCGCCAGGACGCCCTGACCGCGTATATGCACGCGAGGGATATCCGCAACAAATATCTCTCCGTGTCCCTGCTGTGGGATATAGGCGAACTGGAGGAAGGCGCGAAGCACATTTTTGAATAATCCAGTTCAATCCTCTTGCGTTTTCAGCCTGTATGACGTATAATAGAATTTCAAGGTGCAGGATGTGTTTTTTGTCCTGCAAAAATCGCAAGAGGTAAGGCGCTATGGAACAAAACACTCAGGAGCTGCTCAACCGGCTGAACCATTCGGGCAAAAAGCTGTCCAAAAGTCACAGGCGCATAGCGGAGTGCATCGTGAACCACTACGATAAGGCGGCATTCATGACGGCGAGCCGCCTGGGGCAGTACGTGGGCGTCAGCGAAAGCACAGTCGTGCGTTTTGCGACCGCTTTGGGCTACGAAGGCTTCCCTCAGCTGCAGAAAGCGCTGCAGGAGCTGATACGCCACCGGCTCACTGCCGCCCAGCGGCTGGAGATGACCGGCGATATGGGCTCCAGCCAGGTGCTCAACAAGGTGCTCAAGGGGGACATACAGAATATCCGCTCTACTCTTGACGAGATCGACGTGCTCTCATTTGACCAGACCATAGACAGTCTTCTGACCGCCCGCAGGATCTACGTGCTGGGTCTCAGAGCCAGCGCCCCTTTGGCTGAATTTCTGGGGCATTACCTGAACTTCATCTTCCCCAACGTGTCTACCGTCACCAGCGGCGTAAGCGACGTTTTCGAGCAGATCGCCCGCATAAGCGACGAGGACGCGCTTATAGGCATCTCCTTCCCCCGCTATACCAACCATACCGTGAAGGCCATGCGTTTCGCCAAAAGCCGCGGCGCGACGGTGATAGCAATAACCGACGGGCCCCTTTCTCCCTTAAGGGCGGAAAGCAATTACTGCCTGAGCGCCAAAAGCGAGATGGCCTCATTCGTGGACAGCCTTGCCGCACCCATGAGCCTTATAAACGCGCTGATCGTTGCGCTCTCACAGCGGCGCAGGACACAGGTGGCTGAGTACTTCGGCGAGGTCGAGAACATCTGGGACGAGTATAACGTATATCTGGGCAAAAACTGATATGGCTAAGCACGTGATCGTTATTGGCGGCGGCGCGGCGGGACTTATGGCCGCCAGATACGCTCTGAACGCAGGGGCAGAAGTGACCCTGCTGGAAAAAAACGAAAAGCTTGGCAAAAAACTCTACATCACAGGCAAGGGCAGGTGCAACCTGACCAATGCGTGTGATTTTGACGCGCTTATGAAACAGATACCCCGCAACCCGCGCTTTATGTACTCAGCGTTCAGCCTTTTGGACAATCAGGGCATAATGCGGCTGTTTGAGGAAATGGGTCTGCCCCTTAAAGCGGAACGGGGCGAACGGGTGTTCCCCGCCAGCGATCACGCCAGCGACGTGACTTACGCTCTGGAGCGCTATCTGCGTGCGAACGGCTGCAAGATAATGCTGAGCACCGCCGTTGAAGCGCTGATCTGCGAAAACGGGGCGCTCACCGGCGTAAAAACCTCCCGGGGAGACATGCGCTGCGACGCCGCGGTGCTGGCCACGGGAGGCCTGAGCTATCCCTCGACAGGCTCCACCGGCGACGGGTACAGGTTTCTGAAAGCGCTCGGACACTCGATCACTCCCTGCCGCCCCGCGCTCACCGGAATAGAGACTGAGGAAAGCTGGTGTGCGGACCTTATGGGGCTCAGCCTCAAAAACGTGAGCCTGTCCGCCTGGGGCGAAAAAAACGGCAAACGCAGGCTGCTGTTCAGTGAACAGGGAGAGATGCTGTTCACGCATTACGGGATTTCGGGTCCAATAGCGCTCAGTCTGTCCAGCGCGCTTGACGATAAGTTCCGCGGTACTGAGCTCAGGCTCGACCTTAAGCCGGCGCTTAACGAGGACACGCTGGACGCGCGCCTGCTGCGTGAATTCGCCCGGATGCCCAATAAACAGCTTATATCCTGCATGGACACGCTGGAACCACACGCGCTGGGGGAAGCGGTGCTCTCGCTGGCTGACATCTCCCCTTACCAGCCCATAAACTCCGTGACACAGGCGCAACGAAAAGCCATAGTGCGGCTGCTCAAGGGCATTCCCCTGACCGTCAAAGGCCTGCGCGGCTTTGACGAAGCCATTATCACCCGGGGCGGCGTGAACGTGAAGGAGATCGATCCTTCAACACTCGAGAGCCGCTTCGTCAAAGGCCTGTATGTGGCCGGAGAGGTGCTGGACGTGGATGCCTTCACGGGAGGCTTCAATCTGACCATCGCCTTTTCCAGCGGCGCTCTGGCAGGCAAAAGCGCGGGAGAAAGCGTATGACTGCTCTGATAGGCCCCGAGACTGTTGCCCGGCTAAACGGAAAGACCTGTCTGGTGAAACGCATGCGTCTGGCGCTGTGTATCTTGTGCCTTGCCGTGTGCGTCTTTTTGTGTTTCGGACTGCGCACCGGCAACGCGTTCAGGCGCTACATAGAGGTGTGCTCCGTCAGTCTTGCCTGCGGCTGGTTTATCATTGCCACCCACTCCCGCGTTAAGGCGCTTCAGGCAGCGGCAAGCCATTTTCTAAATCTCGAAAAGAAGCAGGGCGCGGAGCACCTGGGCGTGCTGGAATACTCTCCCGTCACCGAAGTCACTCCGGACGGGCTCAGAGTGCGCAGGGTCTATCTGAAAGCTCCCGCGGAAACCCGCACGCTGCTGGTTGACGAATTTCTGCTGAACAGTCTGCCGCCTTCAGGCGCGTTGGCCCGGGTCGAGGCCAGGGGCAGCTTTATCTGGTGCGCACAGGAGGAGAGCGATGGTTAGGCGATTTTTCCGGCTGCTCCCCGCGCTGCTCACCTGGGCGCTGCTGAGCGTGATGGTCTGGGGCTGGATATTCAGCATACTGACTGACGCCCCCGCGGAGAAAAAACTTATCGTGTACATTGACGCGCCGGTAAACCGCGGGCGCGAGCTGGCCGGAAAGCTGGAGGAAAGCTTCCCGCGCTCACTCATACAGTTTATTGAAGTACGTTCCTTCTCTTACTCGATGATGGGCGACAGCCCCGCCTCCGACGGGGACATATTTATCATTCCATCCGAAAACTCGGATGAGTACGCCGATTGGTTCAGCGGCGAGCCCGGTGAGCTGTTCGCGTCCGCCGGGGAAAGCGCACCTTTGTCCGCTTACGTACGGTACGCGGAAAACACGGATTATCTGCTGTTTTACTCCGCGTCCTCCGTTCATACCGGAGAATTGGACCACCTGGCTTTCGATCTTTCTGCCCTGCTTAAGCAGTATTAAGGAGGTGTCCGCTTGAAAAGGCTCGTTTTGTTCTGCCTTTTTGTGTCGCTGTGCGTGTATTGCTGCGCCTTGGGAGAGGCTGACACGCTGCGCGTGAAAAACATCGGTAAAGTGCCTGAGGATTTCATTTTCGGCATGGATCTGTCCTCCGTCATCTCTCTTGAAGCCGGAGGCACGCGCTTTTACGACTTTGACGGGAACGAGACCGACATATTCGTCTTGCTTAAGCAAAACGGCATCACGCACATACGCGCCAGGCTGTGGAACGACCCTTACGATGCCCAGGGCCGCATTTACGGCGGTGGGATATGCGACATAGATACTCTGGTCCGGATCGGCGAGAGAAGCACAAACGCCGGGCTTAAGCTGATAGTGGACTTTCATTACTCCGATTTCTGGGCGGACCCAGGCAAGCAAACGCCTCCCAAGGCGTGGCAGGCCATGTCTCTGAGCAAAAAAGCCCGGGCACTGTACGATTTCACTCTGTCTTCGCTGACTGCGCTGAAAAAGCGCGGCGTGGATGTTAGCATAGTGCAGATCGGGAACGAGACCAATGGGTTTTTCTGCGGCGAGACCGGCTGGCTCAGCATCGCGACCCTGATGGATTCGGGGCTCAAGGCCGCCAAAAGGGTCTACCCGGACGCGCTCACCGCCCTTCACTTTACCGATCCCGAAAACGCGGAACAGCTATTATACTACGCGAAACAGGTCGGGGCTTTCGGGCTTTCCTACGACGTGTTCGCAGTAAGCTGGTACCCCTTCTGGCACGGGAGTCTTGAAAACTTAAGCGCCGTGCTGTCCGAAGTTGCCGATACCTACGGCAAAAAGGTCATGGTCATGGAGACCTCTTATCCCTATACTTCCCTTGACAGCGATTTCTCCGGGAATACGGTCAGCGTGGGCGCGCTTGATGCTTACCCGTTCTCTCCTCAGGGACAGGCGGATCTGATCGCCGACCTGGCCGATACGCTTGTGAACCGCACCAGTTCCGCTATCGGCCTTGTTTACTGGGAAGGCGCCTGGATAAATGCCGGCGGGACCAGTTACGCGCAAAACCTGAAGCTGTGGGAAAACTACGGTTCCGGCTGGGCCACCCGCTTTGCCGGGGAATACGACCCGGATGCGGGCAAATACTATGGAGGCAGCGCGGTAGACAATCAGGCGCTGTTCGACCCCTCCGGCCATCCTCTCCCCTCCCTTAAGGTGTTCAGGCGGCTGATTGAAGGCGGCAAGTAAAGAAAAGCCCGGCCTTTCGCCCAAAAATCGTACTTTTGTGCTTTTTACAACGAAAAAACTTGAATACTGAAAACATAAGGTGTATAATTATGTCATCATTGTCTGAGGTGAGGTTTATGCGCCGTCTTTTTTCGCTCGTGCTGTGCGTAATGATGCTGTGCTCGATGTGCGCTTTGGGCTCAGGCGGATCCTCGTCTTCCGATGACAAGGACGCGCCCAAGGTCGTCAACCATCATTACGTCAAGTGGCGCTACATCGGCAATGGCATGCATACCAGCGTGTGTGATTACGAAGACTGCGACCACGTACGCTATACCAAGTGCTCTTCAATAAAAGTGACTCACGACGGCAAGACCATCAGCATTTGTCCGGTCTGCGGTCGTTACGGGAAGCGCGGAGGTTCACCCATCTGGCACAGGGTGTATTCCACCTGGGATTATTCTTCTTCCCCTAAAGGCGATTTTTCCTCACTGGTATACCTGCGTCCCTTCGGGGAAGACAGCAACGTGCTGTTCTGCGCCTCCTTCATATACCGTTTCGACGGCGCACCCACGTATTTTGACGGTTACACGTCCTTCATGTTCGGTCTGAGCAAATCTTTCCGCCACGCATATACTTCAGCCAACGAGATCTATGCCTACCTGACTAACGGCAAAAAGACCATTCCTGTCGAGACCACTTACAGGCCCGAATGCTACGGCCTTGAGCTCACCATCCCCGCAGGCAGCTGGGTGCTGGTCGTCGAGGAAAGGTAACGCCTTATAATCGAACAGCCCGGGCGAAAACATCGCCCGGGCTGTTCTTTGTTTATGACTGAGATATCCGTCATTTGAACAGGGTGCACCCTGCTTTCCTGAAGTTTTCAACCAGCCGGTCAAGCTGCGCGTCAGAGAGCTTGAATTCCTTTTTCAGGCATTCTCTGCACAGAAAGTCTTCTTTGGCGCGGTTTATCAGCTTTTTCGTGAGCCCTGCGTCGTCCGGAGTGACTCTGCCTCCGCATAAAACGCACTTCACGCCCGGAATGTATTTGCCAGCGCCACCACGCAGGAGCGGGGCGGCACGACCAGACTCACGTATTCCAGATATTTACCGGACAACTCCCCGATCACCGGCGTGAACTCAAAGCCCATGCCGCTGGCAGCGGTCAGTCCCACATCCGTGAAGCTCAGTGACATATCCCTGTCCCGCTCTGAGAAGTTTATGAAGGCAACGGCGTAGCCATTTTCCAGGTGCTTGAACACCACCAGCTTGTCTTCCTTTTCCGCATTGCCCAGGAACATGGGCTGGCGGCACTCTTTATCCTGATTTATCGCGATAAGCCGGGGATCCGTCACGAGCTTAAGTATCTCTGCGTCCATGCTTCTTACGTCGCAGCCCAGCATGAGCGGCACTCCGCACATGCACCAAAGGGCGAACTGGCTCTGGTAATCGCCCAATGTGCAGCCGCCCGCTCCTACGTTGCCTTTGCCGTACATGCCAACGGTCAGCATATCCATGTCGTTAAAGCACTGGGAACCGGACTGGGAAAAGCGGCCGATCTGGGAAATGAGTATCTTTTTAAAGCTTTCAGGACTGTCTATGATGTCCCCGGTGGAGCGGAACATATGGGCGCCCGTGGCACGTATCCAGTTCCACACGTCTTCGGTGCCCCACTGGCAGGCGGAAAACAGTATATCCCTTCCGGATTCCTTCAGCGCCATACCCATGCGCCTGTACAGCAGCTCTCCCTCGATATAGCGCGGATGGTAGCAGTAATCGTATTTCAGAAAATCCACTCCCCACTCCGCGAAGGTACGTGCGTCCAGATACTCGTGGTCAAAGCTGCCCGGGTAATCCGCGCAGGTGCGCTGGCCCGCGCAGGAGTACATGCCAAGCTTAAGGCCCCTGGAATGCACGTAGTCACTAAGCGCTTTCATGCCTTCCGGGAACTTCTTGGGGTCGGGCACTATGCGGCGGGTCACTTTGTCCCTTTCCTTCAGGCTCCAGCAGTCGTCTATGACCACGTACTTGTAGCCCGCCTTGTCCAGACCCTTCTCGACCATGGCGTCCGCAGTCTCGCGTATCAGCGCGTCTGAGATGTTTTCCCCGAAAGTATTCCAGGTGTTAAAGCCCATAGGGGGTGTGTTTACCAGCATAGCTTATACCTCCAGTGTTTTTCTCAGTTTATTATAATCTGTTCAAACAAGGTTTTCAAGCAAAAAAACCGCCGTCCTTCCGAACGGCGATCCATCGTTTGACTTACAAAAAGCTGCTCATATTATCAGCTGAGGGAGGACTGAAGCAGGTGCTGCGCCGCCAATACGTTCCCGCTATTGCCTGAGTTTTTGCAGCCAGAATGCAAACCGCGGTTCCGGCTCAGCCTCAAAGCGCATGCGCTCTCCCGTGACAGGGTGCACAAAGCCTATCACCCCCGCGTGGAGCAGCTGGCCGCCTTCGACGGCGTACGGCGGTTTTTTAAAGCCGTATACGGGATCTCCCAGCACGGGATGGTTGAGCGACGCCATATGCACCCTGATCTGGTGAGTGCGCCCGGTGGTAAGCCTGCACTCTATCAGGCTCGCGCCCTTCAGTTCTTCCAGCACCCGCCAGTTGGTCAGCGCCGGGCGTCCACTCTGGACTATGGCCATCTTCTTTCGGTCGGTGGGATGCCGTCCTATAGGCGCATCCACCTGTCCCTCGCTTTCCCTGAAGTGTCCGCACACTATTGCCTTGTATATCCTCTCCACGCTGTGCGCGGCGATCTGCTCAGACAGGCTCCTGTGCGCGGCGTCGTTTTTCGCTACCAGCAGCAGACCGCTGGTGTCCCTGTCTATGCGGTGGACGATGCCGGGGCGCTCTACCCCTCCCACAAGACTCAGGCTGTTAAGCGCAGACAGAAGCGCGTTGACCATAGTGCCGTCCGGATTGCCCGGAGCCGGATGCACCACCATGCCCGAGGGCTTGTACACCACCGCGAGGCACTCATCCTCATACACGATCTTAAGCGGTATGTCCTGGGGCAGGATATCCGTGGGCTCGGGAGCGGGAAGCGTATACGCCACCCGGTCTCCGGGTTTCAGCTCGTACCCCGCTTTGGCGCGCACAACGTCGTTTACGCTCACCATGCCACGCTTTATCAGCGTTTCCGCCCGGGAACGGCTGACCGAAGCATTCTCGGAAATAAATATGTCCAGGCGCGCGATCTTGTCCGAAACCAGCTCCATTTACGCGCCTTTCTTCCCGAAAACAAGGGAGACAGCGAACAGTACCATGCCCAGCGACACGCAGATGTCCGCAGTATTAAATGATGGAAAACTGATAAAGTCAAGGCTTATCCAGTCCGTCACCGCGCCAAGCATGAACCTTTCGTACAAGTTGGCCGCGCCTCCCGCCAGCGTGGAAGCAAGACAGCCCGCCTGAAACGCGCTGAGACGCCCGAACAGAATATATCCCGTCAGCGCCAGAAGCGCCGCGGTCCCAAGGATCAAGGCGATCACAGGCGTGCCTGAAAACAGCCCGAACGCCGCCCCGGGATTGCGGCTGACACGCAGGGAAACAAGTCCCCTTAACAGCGTTCCGTCTCCTTCATACACTTCGACCAGACGGCGCGAAAGGGCGATCAGCGCGGACAGTATCACGAACACAGGCGCGGCGACGCACAGATTATTAGTCTTCATTGCCTTTCAAACATACAACAACACCCTCTGAACTCTTAAGCCCAGAGGGGAAAAAATAGCGCGGAAGCAGGTTTATTCGTGAGAATACAGGGGGCTGTCCTTGAGCAGCTTCGCCTGACCTTCCACCAGGGCGGAGAAATTCTTGTGATACTCTTCCCCGGCGTTTTTGATCGTTTCGTAATCCTGACGGATCTCGGAAAGCCTCTGCTGGCTGGCAGCCTCTATACCGGCGGCCTGCTCTTCGGCGTCCGCAACGATCTTGCGCGCCTTTTTGCGGGCGTCGTCGATAGTCTCGTCCGCGATGCGCTGGGCAGAGATCAGCGTCTCCCTGAGAGTGGTCTCAAGATTTTTGAAGTAGCTGGGCTCGTTGAAAGTGACCGCGCCTTCTTCCTTCACCATGGGGGCGTTGACAGCTTTCTGCGCCTTTTCATCGGCCTCATCCTTTTTGAGCGCCTCAAGCTGGGCTTTCAGGCTCTCCACCTCTTTGAGCAGGTTCATGTTGGCCTCGCCAAGCTCCTGTGTCTGGTCCGCCAGCTCGTCAAGAAACTCTCCCACCTCGTCCACGTCGTACCCGTTTTTTACGATCGGGAATTCCTTCATTCTGATGTCGTTATCTGTAATAGCCATATTGTCCATCCTTTCGGTATTATTTGTATCTATGTATCTTTACGCGCACTTGGCGCGGAGAAGCCCCTAAAAGATAAGCTTTATGAGCCAGGAAAGCACCTCGCACAGCACTATCGCCACAGCGGGCGAAAAGTCTATGCCTGTGGAGGAAATGATCCCGCCCATGGATCTCTGTATAGGGAACAGCACAGGGTCGGTCAGTTTTTCAAGCGTGTAGCTTATGCGGCCGCCCTCGCCCTGCGTGATCCTCAAAAACAGGTTCACGATCACTCGGAGCACCACCAGCAGCTCAAACAGTGAGATCAATGTGATCAATATGCGCGGTATGGTGCTTATGGACAGCCTCGCGCCGAAAGTCAGCATGTCAGTATCTCCTTTCGATGTGGCGGGACATATTCACGTTCACATTTTTTGGAGCGATAAAGTAGGTGTTGTCCGTTATTTTCCTGACTTTGGCGTTCAGGGCGAAAGCCGCCCCCGCCAAAGTGTCTATGATGCGCTGGGCAGTAAAATCGTCCGCGCCGTCAAAATTGATGACCGCGCTGGTGCCGGCGATGATATCCTTTATGACCTCAGCGCACTCGCCCAGCTGACTGATGTAGTAAACCATCGTATCGGGGCGGGACACAGGCCTTGAGCTTTCTCTCTGCGGCTGAATGGAAGCGCTCCCGCTTCTGCGTGAAGTCTGCCTTGCCTCGCGCCGGGCCTGCTGGCCCCTTGAACGGGCATAGGCGTCCTCGTAGAGGCTGGACTCCTGCTGCCTGCGGGGCTGAGTGTAACCGCCGGGAATGTCGTCGGAATAATCGTCGTCCTCGACCCTTACAAGCTTAAGCTTTTGCAAAACAGCCGTCAACCGGCTTAAATCCGCCATGTGAAGCAATTCCTCGCAATAATACTATTTGATAAGCACCTGCACGCCCTGGGACAGCACTCCTTCAACAAGGGGCGTGAACAGCACGGTGCCGTCAGAGCGATAAGTCAGTATTTCTATGGGCACGAAGGTGCCTCCGGGCACGTCGTAGAGCCATACCCCCGTCTGTCCGCTCACGGTAGACACCGCCTTGCGGCTGACTATCAGCCCATCCATATTTGCGCCGATAGTTACATCACCGCTGCGCGCGTAAGCCAGAGGACCTATCGGCTGCCTGACCTCCAGCGTGGCCATTACGGTAG
Source organism: Clostridiales bacterium (assembly GCA_024684375.1). Lineage (GTDB taxonomy): Bacteria > Bacillota > Clostridia > Christensenellales > Aristaeellaceae > RUG14130. The sequence continues at coordinate 146,797 of JAIKWZ010000018.1, read as the reverse complement.
ATCCGTTTTTGATCACCCTGGTGACCGTGCCCTCATACGCCAGTTCGTCGTAACCTTTCAGCACAAACGAATACTTTGTGTCCAGAGTCGGGTTCCATTTGCCGTCGTCTGCGATGAGCACTATGTACCAGTGGTTCTGATCCATAACGCGGAACACGTTGGCGGCTGCCTTGGATGAAGCGACCTTCAGGCTGCCGCCCTGCAGAACCGTACGCACATCGCCTATCTCAAGAGATGACACGGTGCGTTGGTTGAGCGCGTCCTCGTACCCGTCCAGATAGAAGGACACCAGTCCGTCCCGGGGGGCAGACTTGGGCAGCTGCCAGCTTGAGATGGCGTTCAGGCGCTGGTTTTCGTCGTCATAATACTTTATGAGCTTGCTGTCACTGCGCCGGTTCTGGCTCATGTAGGTGCGCCTGATTTCCATTGACTCGGTGAGCAGCCTGACCATGCGGTTAAGGTCGCCCTGGGTCTTGCCTTTTACAAGGCTTTTAAGCTCTTCCGCGCGCTGGTGCACATTAAGGTTCAAAACCTCCAGCTGCGCGTCCAGCTCGTTGCCCAGCACGATCTTATGGTATGCCTGAATGTTTTTGCGCGTGTTGTTGAGCTCGTTGATCAGGCGGGTGGAGTACTCCATGGTGTAGACGTTCGCGCACACTTCTCCGCTTCTGACAAGCGTAAGCTCCGTGGCCCGAAAGTCCACCCTGGCGACCTGCCCTTCGCTGACCACGTCCTCGTCGCGGACGACTACGCCCTTGACCCTTCGGGTGTCGCTGGCGGTGCCCTGATAGATCACCGTGACCTCGCTGGAGGCGAAAATGCTGCCCCGGAAAATGAACACGACTATCAGCGCGATAAGCAGCAGCACGAGATAGAAACGCCCCGTCACGCGGATCTTCAAACGGCACACCTCCTGCTTGCATACTTACACGAATATATTATACAGCATTTATGGGCTTATTTCAATAATGATTTTGTTATCTTGACATTCCCTGCAAGCCCATCTATAATTTTTCTGTTAACTGCAGGCTCGGAGGCACTCATGCGCTTCACTTCCAGATCCGTCGACATATTCGGTTTCAGCGTGTATTATTACGCGCTCATTATAGCCGCGGGCGCGATGCTTGCCGTGGCGGCCGCGTCCCGGCGTGAAAAGGCGCTGGGGCTCGAAAAAGATACCGCCCTGGATATAGCCCTCGTCGCCCTGCCGTTCGGGCTCATAGGAGCCCGCGCCTACTATGTGCTTTTGCACCCGGACGAGTTCGCCAGTTTTTCCGAGGTGCTTGACCTGCGCGGAGGCGGGCTTGGTATTTACGGCGGGATACTGCTGGGCGCACTGGCCGCTTTTATACTGTGCCGCATAAAAAAAGGCGTTTTCCTCCGCTGGACGGATCTGGCTCTGCCCTGCGTCGCCCTTGCCCAGGGCATTGGACGCTGGGGGAATTTTGTCAATCAGGAAGCATACGGGATCGAAGTGAGTCCGGCGCTTCGGTTTTTTCCCATTGCCGTATATATCCCGCAGGACGGACTTTGGCACGCGGCGGCGTTCTTTTACGAATCCGTCTGGTGCGTGCTGATCTTCCTTATCGCCTGCGTGCTCCCTTCAAAACAGCGTTTCATAAAAAAAGGAGCGGGCACTCTGTTCTACCTGCTCATGTACGGCTTCGAGCGCGCTATGGTCGAAGGCCTTCGCACGGATTCGCTGTACCTGGGTCCCGTGCGCGCGAGCCAGCTCGTGAGCGTTCTGGCGCTGAGCTCTGCCGCGCTTATCCTGCTAAAAAAAGCAAACCGCCCCTTGTACGCGCTTATCCTCTGCGCGTCAGGGGCAGTCTTGTCAGTATTATCGGCGCTGACGCTGCTGCCTCAACTGTGGCTGTACTGTTCCGCGCCGACAGTATTCATATTTGGGATCATGATTTTTATCCGCCTGTACTGTTCAAAAAGGCCGGATCAGCAGCAAAATATCCCGAACCTGCCGCAGCAAATGTAGGACAAAAGACACATTGCCAGCCCGCCCAGCCCGCTTCTTGGCATAAACTGGCGCGTGCGGTAGCTTTGCGAGGGGCCTCCCGCCGCCTGCGGGTCGAGACGGGAAGCGTACATGGCGTACTCCAGGTTGCCGGGCTCCATAGCCGCAGCCTTTTTTGCGTAATCCAGCGCGTTCAGGCGGTTGCCCAGCCCCTCATTCGCCTTCGCCGCCAAATAAAACCACAGCGCGTCACGGTTTTGCTCCGTATACAGCAGATCCAGCGCCTCACGGTATCTGCCCTGGCTCAGCAGCTCCCTTGCGCGTACGCAGGCTTCGCTTTGATACGCCTGATACGCTCCAAAGCCTCCGAACGGCCCGAATCCAAAGCCCTGGAAGGGATCCGCGTAAGTGGTACGGTAGCCCGTGCCTCCGCCGGAAGCCCCTGAATACGCGCCCTGACGCGCCGAAGCATTGGGGTCGTATTTATTGTTGACTATCATATCATACGCTTCGTTGATCTCCTTCATGCGCGCTTCCGCTTCCTTTGAGGGATTAACGTCGGGATGATATTTTTTTGCCATGGCGCGGTAAGCCTTTTTGACCTCGTCCGCGCTGGCGCCGGGGCTAATGCCCAACACCTTATACGGGTCTGTCATGAGTGTTTTCTCCGTCAGTCTTTCCGGCCTTGATGGCATAGCGCGTCCATACGCCGGAATAAAGCACGTTGCGGATGATTTCCGCGTCCTTCACTATCGGCAGCTTCTCAAACGCTTCCGCCGAAAGCGCGATATATGTGTCCAGCATGGTCTTGACCCGCTTATCAAAGTCAGGCGAGTCTTTTTGTTTAAGAAACGGGTTGAACCTGCCCTTGCGATAATCCTTTTTCACGTCATCCCAGGCATCCATTATGTAGATGAAGCGCCCCAGATCGTGCCCCATCAGGTACAGTCCGCCCTGCCAGACATCGTCCCGGAAGGCGAAGCACTCCCCTGTCACGCGTCCAAAACAGCCGCTTAACGCGTCCACGTCCTCGCAGCCGCTCTTTTCCAGCGCGTACAGGTCATTCAGCGCCTTCTGTATCTTTTCCGCCTTTTCGGGATAGCGCCCGCAGGCTGCCTGAAACGCCTGTTTCAGCCTGCTTTCAGCCATCTGGCGCAAACGCGAATCCCCGTCCTGTCTGGCATCGATGGCGCTCAGATATGAAAGTATCACGTTCATGTCAGCCGCGTATGAAATGATCCCGTCAGCGGCGTAAGCGTGATGCTTCAGAGGGTGTGAGGGGCATCTGTCCCGCTTTATTGCTTCCTCCGGCTCATACAGCGCGCACAGCGTGAGCGCCAGGAACGCCGCGTCGAAAGTAAGCACCAGCCTTCCCGCCGAACCTACCCTGTCCTTGAGTTCATGGCAAACGCCGCAGTACACCTGGCGGAACCTCTGCCTTTGGGCCTTGGTCAGGGTCTCTTCGTTGGGGCGCACATAGCCGAACACTTTACGCCTTTTTCTTGAACGTGGCGCCGCAGGCGGAGCAGGTGACCGTTTTTTCTCCTATGTTGCGTGGGAGTCTGAGCCACGCCTTGCACTGCGGGCAGTGGTAATACAGGTAAACGTGCCGGTTTTTGAAACGTGTCCGAGCGTTTTTGATTTTGGTCTTAAGTGGAGCGAACCAGCCCAAAAACCAGCGGTTTTCCCTATCGCGCGCCGGAATATTGCGGCTCAGCATCCTGAAAATGCCCCAGACCCACAGCGCGGTGGAAATAATGCCCAGTATTGACGATCTGATGAACAAATTGAGCACCCACATCGCCAGGCCTGTAAGGTACGAAGCCACCGAAAGCTCGTCCGTTCCCCTCCGCCCCTGCATGAAGCGGTAAAGCCACATGGTAAATGAATTCATTGCTTTTTTCCTGTCTTATTTTAGTCTCAGCGTCACGATCTCGTAGGGCTTGAACTCAAGCTCTATGCTGCCGCCGTCGAATCCCGCCTTTTCCAGGTCATCCTCCATAAGGCTGGTAAAACACGCCTCTTTCGGAGCCTCCGCCAAAGTGAGCCTGGCCTTTGTGCGCGCGCCGAAGCACTCGTACAGGCGAATGATAGTGCCTTCACCGTGCAGGGCGGCTTTGACCGTTTCTATCATAACGTTAGGCTTGTCCACGCTCGCGTACGCGAAGGACACGTCCCTGTCTCCTCCTTCCGCCTTTACGGCTTCCACGGGAATGTTGAAGCGGTAGCCCATCTGCGGCACGTTGGCCTGCCTCCAGTCCCCGCAGTGAGGCATGAGGCTGTAGCTGAACACGTGCTTTCCTATGTCGGCAGTGGGGTCTGGGTCGGTAGCGGACTTGACCAGACTTATCGCCACACTGTCCTCATCCACGGAATAACCGTACTTGCAGTCGGAGAGAATTGCCGCGCCGTAGCCGGCCTCGCTCACGTCCATCCACTTGTGGGCGCACACCTCAAACCTGGCCACGTCCCAGGAGGTGTTTTTGTGGGTGGCGCGGGTGACGTTGCCGTATTGGATGTCGAACTGCGCCTGATTATAGAACACGTCCACGGGGAAATGGGCCTTGAGCAGTCCGTGAGGCTCCTGCCAGTCCACAGCGGAGTTGAAGTCGACACGCTTGATATCCGCGGGGATCACATAGTCCTGTGTTATCGCGCTGTCGCCCGTAAGCCATTTCACTCTGATCACGCCCGCCACCGGGCCTACGCTCACGACCCTGACATCGACAGGCTTTTCTACCTGCCAGGACTTCTCACGATAGTAGATGTTTATATCCCACGCGTCGTAGTTGTGGGGCCGGTTCTCGTAGTAGACCAGGCTGTTGAGCCGCTCGCCCTGTTTGACCAGCTGCCTGTCCGCGTCCTTATCCACAAGGGAAGTTATGAACATATCCCGGTCGAATTCGCCCTTCAACGTTTCGGTCTCAAAGCCCTTTTCGTCCAGCTTCACACGCGCGGGATCTTCCTGTCCGTATACGAAGAACATGGGGGTGGCGCTCATCGGCTTCAGTCCTTCTACGTATGCGACATATCTGTCTTCCACCCTCTGGGCGGAGAACTCCCTGCTGTCCAGCGTCCTCAGGGCGCGTACGCCCTTAGGCGCGTCGAACCACACCAGGTCGCTCCTGTCTGAAGACAGGGTATTCGTAAGTATGATGTCGCCTTTCGCGCCTTCGGTTATGCGCTTTATCGCGTCCTGCTTGAGCGCGTCCACGCGTTTGAACAGGTCGGCGTAGATCTCGTCCGAATCTGTGTATACCTTATGGATGGAGCTGCCGGGCAGGATATCGTGGAACTGCAGCGTGAGCATGCTGCGCCAGATGCTGCGCATCTCATCCTGGGGGTACTCCCCGCCCGCCTTTGTCAGCCAGAACTCCAGGTCCCTTAGCGCGATCTCCAGCTTGCGGTTGTTGCGCTTGTTCTTGCCCTGGGAAGTGTATGTGCCCCTGTGGTATTCAAGATACAGTTCTCCGCTCCATACGGGCAGCCGCTTGTCTCCCGATACCCTCTTGTCCAGCGCCTCAAAGAAGTCCCGGGCGAACGTCTGCCTTACGGCGGGACAGCCCGCCACCGGGTACTGCATGCGCCGGGCGTTCTCTATCATCCATTCGGTGGAACCGCCGCCGCCGTCACCGAAGCCGTAGCTTACCAGGAAGTGGTTGTCCAGCCCCTTCTGCTGGAAGCGTTTCCAGCCGCCCTTGATCTGGTTGGGCTCCAGCATGGCGTTGTATGTCGTAAAGAACTTGAGGTCGTCATGGCGCTCGTAATCGTCCTCCGCGCCGTATTCCCGCGCGGGCAGGAAATGCGTAAGCACTTTGGAGCCGTCTATGCCCTTCCAATTGAAGGTGTCGTAAGGGGATTTATTGAATTCGCTCCAGCTCAGTTTGCTGGTAAGGAAGTAGTCTATGCCGCTCTTTTTTAGTATCTGTGGCAGCGCGGCGCTGTAGCCGAACACGTCCGGCAGCCAGAGGATGCGGCTGCGTACGCCCAGCTCCTTCTCAAAAAACTCGTTGCCGTACAAAAACTGCCTGACCAGCGCTTCGCCGCCCGACAGGTTGCAGTCAGCCTCTACCCACATGCCGCCCTCGGCCTCCCATCGGCCGTCCTTCACCGCCTGCTGTATCCGGGCGAACAGCTCAGGCTGATCCTCTTTGACAAACTGGTACAACTGCGCCTGAGAGGACATGAACTTGAATTCCGGGTACTGCTGCATGAGCTTCAGCATGGTAGCGAAGGTGCGCACCGCCTTATGCCTGGTCTGGTACAGGTCCCACAGCCACGCCACGTCAATGTGGGTGTGGCCGATGCAGTCTGCAATGGATTCGGGCTCCACGTCCTTGAGCTTATCGTAATAGTTTTCCTTAAGGTAATCCCTCGCCGCCTGTATCGAGGCATGGAATTCCGGAGAAAACGGACGGCGCAGGTCCAGCAGGTTGCAGGCGTCGGAAAGCGCCTTAAGCGTGAGTTCTCTGTCTCTTGAATCCGTTTTTTCAAGCAGCGCGGCGCTGTGCGGCACGTCGATATCGTAATACAGCTGGCATACGTCGTCCGCCAAGTCCGCCAGGAAGAAGCGCATGCGCGGCACCATCAGCCCGGCGCCGTTTTTCTGCGTTTTGTGGTACGCCTGTATGAAAATGCTGAAGCTTTCGCCGGGCCTGGCCTCTTCCTGAAGTATCAGGCTCAGGTGGCGGGTATCGAACGCCTGCTCTATGCGGCCGTTCACCCACACGACCATCTGGATCATGGTGGCTTCCCAGCCGTCCATGCCCGTATCCGCGCACAGGCGCACCTGGCCGATAAAGCCTTCGGGAACGCTGACGGTGAAGCGAAAATCGAACCAGTTCTCGCCCTCGGCGGTGGCCCAGTAGTCCCGGTTCGCGAAGGGAACAAACTCGTTTCTGCCCCGGGGAGAGATCTCTATCCCTTCAATGTCAACGGTGCTGCGCACCCTGTAGCCTGTCAAAACCGCCTTGAGCTTCCTGATCCGCGCGTCCAGCTGATGCATTATCATGCCCGATTCCTCCGTTTATTGATTTTTCCAGTCACCGGTAAACACCTCTACGCAGTCTCCCGTCATAAAGACGTGATTAGTGTCCGCGTCATATTCTATCAGCAGCCGCCCTCCGGGCAGGTCCACATATGCCCTGTCCCCCACAAGCCCCTGAAAGCGCGCAGCCACCATTGTGGCAGTAGCGCCGCTGCCGCAGGCGAGGGTCGGGCCGCTGCCCCTTTCCCAGATACGTGCATGTATTTCTTCCCTGCCCGTGACTTTAGCAAAGGACACGTTCGCGTCCTGCGGAAACACGCTGTGGGTCTCCGCGGCCCGCCCCAGCAGCGCGAATTCCTCCCCTTCCGGGAAACAGTCGAACGTCACCGCGTGGGGATTGCCGGTGTTCAGGCAGAAAAACTTCAGTTTTTTGCCGCAAAGCTCCAGCACAACTGTGTTCGTGTCTGAGTTCACGGGTATCCTGGCCGGCTCAAAGCAGGGTTCTCCCATATCCACCCGCGCGGAAACAGCCTTCCCTGCGCTGACATTCACCCAAACGCGCCTTATGCCGTTGCCGGTCATTATGTCAAGCTGCTCGCTCGGCGCGATGCCGCTGTCGTACAGGTATTTCGCCGCGCAGCGGATGCCGTTGCCGCACATCTCGCCCTCAGAGCCGTCTTTGTTGAATATGCGCATGCGCGCGTGCGCGCCTTCACAGGGCTCGATAAGGATCAGCCCGTCGGAGCCTATCCCGAAATGGGGACGGCTCAGCTGTATGGAAAGTTCGTTTGGAGGCATGGGCAGCGTCTCGTGAAAGCAGTCTACATATACGTAATCGTTGCCCGCGCCCTGCATTTTGGTAAATCTCATAATCTCTCCCGCTATTATACCTTCCGGGGTCTCACCGGTCAAGTATTGCCAAATCCCCTCTCAGGGGCTATAATCTGCCCGGAGGCGGTAGAATGTATTCCTGCGAAATAAACGGCGTGAAACTGGTCATCCGGTCCAGCGACGGCCTGTTTTCCCCACGCCACCCGGACAGGGGCACCCTGGCGATGCTTTCCCTCGCCCGGCTCGTCCCCGGCACCCGCTGCCTTGACCTGGGCTGCGGCTGCGGTCTGGTGGGCATTTATCTGGCGCTGTCACTGGGCCAGGAAAACGTGGCTCTGTGCGACGTAGACCCGCTGGCCGTCAAAGCCGCCCGTGAAAACCTTTCCGCCAACGGGCTTGACTGCCCCGTATATCTTTCCGACGCGCTGGACGGCGTTCCCGAAAGCGGTTTCGGTCTTATACTCTGCAATCCTCCCTACCAAAGCGACTTTGCCGTTGCAAAAAAGCTGATCGAAAAAAGCTTCAACCGCCTGGAGATCGGAGGAACGCTCATGCTCGTCACCAAGCGCAGGGACTGGTATTTCAACAAGCTCAAGGCGATCTTCGGCGGGACGTCAGTTGTCGAAAAGGACGGTTACTTCGTATTTTCCGCCCAGAAGCGGCGCTCCGTTTACGCGAACAGGCTATAATAGTGTTCTTATCTGCTCAGGGCTGCCATCCAGCCCTTCATTCTGACTATCAGCTCCGCGTTGTCCCGGGTTTTTTCCATAAGCGAGATAAGCTGCTCTGTGGCGTCCTGGCTGTTCGCCCCCGCCAGCATGCGGCGGATCTGCAGCGCGCCCGCCGCCTCCTGCGGCGTGTAAAGCAGCTCGTCCCTGCGGGTGCCTGAACGGTTGAGCTCTATGGCGGGGAATATCCTGCGCTCGGACAGCTTCCTGTCCAGGTGCAATTCCATGTTGCCCGTGCCCTTGAATTCCTCGTAGATTATATCGTCCATGCGGCTGCCCGTGTCAACCAGCGCGGTTGCGATGATGGTCAGGCTGCCCCCGTTTTCGATATTACGAGCCGCACCGAAAAACTTTTTGGGCTTGTACAGCGCTCCCGGATCAAGACCGCCGGAAAGAGAGCGCCCCGTAGGCGGAATGACGAGGTTGTACGCCCTGGCAAGGCGGGTGATCGAGTCCAGAAGTATCACCACATCGCGCCCCAGCTCCACCTGGCGCATGGCCTTCTCAAGCACCATTTCGCTCAGGCGCGTATGGTTTTCGGGCGCTTCGTCGAAGGTCGAGTACAGCACCTCTCCGGTGGTGGAGCGCTGCATGTCGGTGACCTCTTCCGGGCGTTCGTCTATCAGCAGCACGATCAGCTGCGTATCAGGGCTGTTCTGGGTTATGGCGTTGGCGATCTTTTTCAGCAGCACAGTTTTGCCCGCCTTGGGCGGAGACACGATAAGTCCCCTCTGTCCCTTGCCGATAGGCGCCACCAGGTCTATGGTGCGCAGCGCCAGATCCGTGTTTCCCAGCGGACTTTCCAGCCTCAGGCGCTGATCCGGAAACACGGGAGTCAGGTCTTCGAAGCGTGGGCGGCGGCGCGCGGCGTCCGCGCTCAGGCCGTTGACAGTAGACACGAATATCATGCCCTCGTAACGGTCTCCGTCCCTTACAGGGCGCGTCTTGCCGGTGATGTAATCTCCGCTTCTCAGGCTGAAGCGCCTGATCTGCATCTGGGACAGGTATACGTCACGGCTGCCGGGCAGGCAGTTGTCCGCCCTGAGGAACCCATAGCCGTCAGGCATGATCTCCAGCACGCCGCGGCCTTCTCCCCAGTCGCCCGCGGGCGCTTCGGGAAGCTTTGAGGCAGCGTCTTCCTCATCCCGAACAGCCGCGACAGGAGACTCATCGCACTCGGAAATATCAGGCGCAGGGGTTTCAGCAGGCTCTTTGGCAATCTCCGGTTCGTACACAGCCACCGGTTCAGAAACGGGTCTTGATTCAATGGCAGCATCAGGCTCGGGGGCGGGCTTTGGAGCGGTTTCCTCTTGCTTTTCGTTCCGGGACTGCCTGACGGCGCGCGTCCGCTTGCGGGGAACAGGCGCGTCTTCCGGCGTGACGTTCTCCGCTTCAGGCGCCTTTTCAGCCGCCGAAGATATCTCCTGGGACGCTTTTTCCTCCCGGGCGGCGATTATCAGCTCGATCATTCTGGCTTTCGTGGCGCTGCCGGGCAGCTTGATACCTTCCTGCTTGGCGATCTGCTTGAGCTGCACGCTTGTTTTTCCGTACAGATAGCTGTTATCCATTTATCCTCCATGTATGGCAAAAAAACTGAAATGCTGAAAAAACATCAAAACCTGCCGGAACAGACCGGCGGCGAAAAACTGTTGAAACTGAAAAAACTGAACTCTGAAACTGTTTCCAAAAGACGCGCCCCTTCACACACAAATGTAAAGGGGCATAAGAAATGAATCAATACTTACGCTTACGGGCGGCCTCAGCCTTCTTCTTGCGCTTTACGCTGGGCTTTTCGTAATGCTCACGCTTTCTGGCCTCGGCAAGGATGCCGCTCCTGGCAGTGAGGCGCTTAAATCTTCTCAGCGCGCTTTCCAGAGACTCATTCTCGTGTACACGGATTTCAGACATTGTTTTCCCTCCCCTCGCTTTCAGGTTGCACCGTTTGCAGGTCAAGCATGGGGTGCGATACTTGGGTATTATACCCGAGAAGGCGCCTTTCGTCAAGCATTTGGAAGTTTAAGCTTTTGCAAACGGATGTTATTATTAGTTTACCCCATGCGTTCGGACAGCTCCTCGCCGCCCAGTATGTGTATATGCGTGTGGCGAACGCTCTGTCTCGCGTCAGCACCCGTGTTGGTTATCAGCCTGAAGCCGTTTTTAAGCCCCAGCTTTTCCGCCACAAGGCAAGCCTTCTTAAGCATTTCTCCGGCCAGCGCGGCGTCCGCGGCGGACAGCTCCGCCATGTCCGCATAGTGCTTTTTGGGGATGATCAGCGCGTGGACTTTCGCCTGAGGATTGATATCCATAAAAGAATAGAACTTTTCGTCTTCGTACACCTTTGTAGATGGGATCTCTCCCGCAGCGATCCTGCAAAACAGACACTCGTTCATATTATCAGCCTTTCCTGATCACTTTTCCGTGCATCAGTGTTCCTTCAGCAGAGACGAGCCGGACGGTCTCTATCTCGCCGGGCCTGGCGTCCGCCCTGACCCTGACGTAACTGCCAGAGTAGCCCTCGCACTCGTTTTCTCCTGTACCGGTCTCGAACAGCACCTCCGAAACGCTGCCTTCAAGTGATTTGACGTACGCTTCTTCCAGCTTGTTCCCGACCTCGATAAGCCTCCGCGCCCTGTCGCGCTTGACCGCCTCATCCAGCTGCCCCGGCAGGCTGTCCGCGCGTGTGCCCGTACGCCTTGAATACGGAAACACATGCAGGCGGGACAGGCGCGCCTCCTTCACGAACTCACAGGTCTGCTCAAACTCTTCCTCTGTTTCCCCGGGAAAGCCTGTTATCACGTCCGTGGTCACCGCGCACAGCGGGAACGCTTCCCTCAGCAGGACGCAGGCATCAAGATACTCTTTGGCGGTATAGCGGCGGTTCATCCGCCTGAGCACCGCGTCGCAGCCGCTTTGCAGTGAAAGATGGAACTGGGGGCACAGGCCCCTGATACCGCGCAGGCCTCCGACGAACTCCGGTGTCATGCCCTTGGGCTCCAATGAACCCAGCCTCACCCGGTCAATTTCGTCCGAAACGATCTTAACCGCGTCCAGCAGGCTGTCGCCCGTGTCCTTGCCGTAGGACATCAGGTGGATGCCCGTGATCACCGCCTCTTTATAACCCGCGAGCTTGAGCCGCTTTGCCTCCACGGCTACGTCGGCAAGCCGCATGGAGCGCACAGGCCCCCTGGCATATGGGATGATGCAGTAGGAACAGTACCTGTCGCAGCCCTCCTGGATCTTCATGGCGGCGCGGGTCCTGCCCTCCTGGCAAGTGGTGGACAGCGGCTCGAACGGGATCCCTTTCAGGCTTACTGTGCCGTCAAGGGGCGTGTCCTGCTCAAGCGCCTGCCTGTAAAGCTCGACTACTTTTGCGCGGTTCGCCGCGCCTATTATCAGCCTTACTCCCTCCAGCGCCACGCTTTCGGGGCGTATCTGGCTCAGGCAGCCGGCGGCGATTATGTCCGCTTCCGGGTGTTCGCGGTGCACACGGCGTATCAGCTTTAGGCTCTTATGATCCCCGGTGCCGGTGACGGTGCAGGTATTGATAAGGTACACGTCCGCTTCGGCGCCAAAGTCCACATACCGGTATCCCGCCTGCTGAAACTTCTCCACCATGGCCTGGGTGTCGTAGGCGTTGACCTTGCAGCCCAGCGTCACGGCAGCTATCGTGGGCATCACATATCACCCCACAGCGCCAGTATCTCGGCGGAAGCAGCTATTGCGGCCGTCTCCGCCCTGAGGATCCGCTTGCCAAGGGTGAGCACGCACGCGCCGGAAGCAGTGAGTTCCTCCATCTCCCTTTCGCTTATGCCGCCCTCCGGGCCTATCACGCAGGCCAGGTCGGTCAGCTCCGGCCGCTGCCTGAACATATCCAGCAGCCGTTCGCCCCGGGCGTTTTCCCAAAAAACGAAACAGACCTGGTGTCGGGAGATCGCGGCGGCCAGCCCTGAAAAATCTATCGGGTCGCTTATCTCCATCTCCCGGGTCCTGCCACACTGCTTGAGCGCTTCCTTGGAAATCCTGCGGGGACGCTCCAGCTTTTTTGCCGCTTCTGAGGCAGAGATCTGCATGACCGAACGCTCCATGCGCACGGGCACCAGCCTGCTAACTCCTATCTCGGTAAGCTTCTGGGCGATCAGCTCCAGCTTCTCGCCTTTCACAAGCCCCATGTAGACCGTAAGGTCAACGGGCGCTTCGACAGAAGGCAAAGGATCGTTAAGCCGGATATAAACGTCCCTGCCGCAGACTTTCAGCGTGCCGCGCCAGGCGTTCCCGCACCCATCGATCGCTTCCGCTTCATCCCCGTCGCCAAGGCGGAGCACCTTGAGCGCGTGCTTTGCCTCATCCGGCGAAAGCGGCGCCTCATCTCCAGTCGAGTGGCGCTGCGACAGCAAAAACCTGTGCATCTTACCTGCAGGCGATGGCGGTCCACTCGCCCTCGTGGCGCACATCCAGTGAGGTGAAGCCTGCCTGCCTGAGCGAGTCAATGGTCTCGTCCTCACGCTCACGGGCTATTCCCGAGCAGATGAACACGCCGCTGTCGTTAAGATGTTTTTTGGCGTCCGCCGCGATAAAGATTATCACGTCTGCAATAATGTTGGCGCTAATCAGATCCGCCTTCACGTCCGCTTTCTCGAACAGATCCCCGCAGGCGCAGGTGATTTTGTCCTCCAGCCGGTTGATCTTCACGTTCTCCGCGGCCACCTTCGCGGCCATAGGGTCTATGTCGCTGGCCAGCACGCTTTTGGCGCCCATGAGCGCGGCGGTCATGGCCAGTATGCCCGTGCCGGTGCCTATGTCAAGCGCCGTCATGCCAGGGTTTATGTATTCCTCTATCAGCGCCACGCACATGCGCGTGGTCTCATGAGTGCCCGTGCCGAAGGCCATGCCGGGATCGATGGTTATCACCTTGTCGTCCGTGTCGGGGGAATAGCTTTCCCAGCCGGGGCAGATGACTATGTGCCTGCCCAGCCGGAAAGGCTTGTAGCTCTTTTTCCAGCTTTCCGCCCAGTCCTCTTCGTCTATGTCGTCAAACCTCAGCTCCAATTTGCCCATGTCCACATCCGGAGCGACAGACCGCAGGGAAGACAGGCGCGTTTTTATGTTCGCCAGTGTGTCTTTAAGCCGCTCATCCTCCGGATAGTAGCCCGAGACTTTCACGTCGTCCCCTATCCGGCGGGCGATCTCCTCGTCGATTATGTCCCACTGTCCCTCGGGACGCTGGTTGAGCGCCACGTCGTTCTTGTCCTCGATCATCACGCCCGCGCTCCCCTCGGATATGAGCAGCTGGCTGACGATATCGCTGGCAAGAGTAGTGGTGAGCACGGTCAGCTTAAGCCATTTCATCAGCCTCCAAAGGCCTCCTTTATCTTGTCAAGAAAGGACTTTTTCTTTTCGTATTCCCTTACGGTGGTGGAATCCTCGAACGCCTTGAGTCTGGCTTTCTGGGCGTCGGTCAGCTTTTTGGGCACTTCCACCTGCACGTTCACGTACAAATCCCCCTTGGCGTTGGAGCGCACGTATGGGATGCCCAGGCCCTTGAGCTTAAAGCGCTCGCCGGGCTGCGTACCCTCCGGGACCGTGAATTTTACGGGCTTGTCCAGCGTGGGTACGTCTATCTCCGCGCCCAGCGCCGCCTGAGCGAAGGTCACAGGAACGTCCACATATATGTCCTGCCCGTTCCTGCTGAACAGCTTATGGGGCTTGATGCTGATGACCAGCTGCAGGTCTCCCGCCGGGCCGCCGTTTTCACCCGCGTTGCCCTGCCCATGGATGTTTACCACGTTGCCCGCGTCAACGCCCGCAGGAATGTTGACGCTCCTGCGCTTTGTCGTGCGCACCTTGCCGTTGCCGCCGCACTTGGTGCAGGGGTCCGAGATCGTCTGGCCCCGCCCGCGGCAGGCGGAACACTCAGTCCTGCGCTGCACGCGCCCAAAGGCGGTATTGCTTATCACCGTCTCCACACCCGTGCCCTTGCAGCGGGTGCAGGTCTGGGGCTTGGTGCCCGCCTTACAGCCTGTGCCTCCGCACACGTCGCACACCTCTACCCTGGACAGGTTGATCTCTTTCTGACAGCCCTTGGCTGCCTCCTCGAAGGTAAGGCTCAGGTTCATGCGTATGTCGTCGCCCTGCATGGGCACGTTCCTGCGGGCGCCCGTGGAGCCGCCGGTGAACATGTTGAACAGGTCGTCCAGGCCTCCGAAACCAAAACCGCCCCCGAAGCCCGATGAGAAGCCCTCAAAGCCGCCCGCGCCCATGCCCGGGTTGTCCTCGAAGCCGAACTGGTCATACCTGGCCCGCTTCTGAGCGTCGGAAAGCACCGAATACGCCTCGTTGACTTCTTTAAATTTCTCTTCGGCGTCCTTGTCACCGGGGTTGACGTCCGGATGGTATTTTTTTGCCATTTGGCGGTACGCCTTTTTTATCGTGGCATCGTCCGCCGAACGTTCTACGCCCAGCACCTCGTAATAGTCCCGTTTTGCCAAAGCTAAAACCTCTTTTTTTGACTGTCTTATAATACGGCTGTAAGCGAAGGCAGCCGCCTCCGCTTAAGCCAGTTTACATTTGATGTATTAAGCTCCCAAGAGCGAGTGGGTTAATTGTCGGTGAAGGTGGAATCCACGGTCCCGTCGTTGTTCATGCCTCCCTCGGGCTCCGCGGTCTTGCCCGTGCCCTGGTCGGCGCCCGCGGTCTGCTGGTAGACCTTGCCGAAGATCTGGTAGGTCTTCTGTGTGAAGCTCTCCATCGCGGACTTGATGGCCTCGGTGTCGTTGCCTTCCCTGACCTTCTTGAAGTCGGCCAGCTCGGTCTCCAGTGTGGCCTTGTCGGCGGGATCCAGCTTGGCGTCCATCTCTTTCATGGTCTTCTCGGTCTGGTAGATCAGGTTGTCCGCCTGGTTCAGGGTCTCGACCTCTTCCTTGCGCTTTTTGTCCTCGGCGGCGTACCTTTCGGCGTCGTCCACGGCCTTTTTGATGTCTTCCTCGCTCATGTTGGAGGATGCGGTGATGGTGATGTTCTGCTCATGGCCGGTGCCCAGATCCTTGGCGGACACGTGCACGATGCCGTTGGCGTCGATGTCGAAGGACACCTCGATCTGCGGCACGCCTCTGGGCGCGGGCGCGATGCCGTCAAGGCTGAAGCGGCCCAGGCTCTTGTTGTACTGCGCCATCTCGCGCTCGCCCTGCAGTACGTTGATGTCCACGCTCCTCTGGCCGTCCGCCGCTGTGGAGAACACCTGGCTCTGGCGGGCAGGGATGGTGGTATTGCGGTTGATCAGGCGGGTGAACACGCCGCCCAGGGTCTCGATGCCCAGGGACAGGGGCGTAACGTCAAGCAGCAGCACGTCCTTGACCTCGTTGTTGAGCACGCCGCCCTGTATGGCCGCGCCGATTGCCACGCACTCGTCGGGATTGATGCCCTTGAAGGGTTCCTTGCCGGTCACCCTCTGTACAGCTTCCTGCACGGCGGGGATACGGGTGGAACCGCCTACCAGTATCACCTTTTCGATGTCTTTGGGGCTGAGCTTCGCGTCGGAGAGCGCCTGATTCAGGGGCTGGATGGTCTTCTCTACCAGATCCGCGGTCAGCTCGTTGAACTTCGCCCTGGTCAGCGTCACGTCCAGATGCTTGGGACCGGTGGCGTCGGCGGTGATGAAGGGCAGGTTGATGTTGGCGGTCAGGTTGCCGGACAGCTCGATCTTCGCCCTTTCCGCAGCTTCCTTCAGCCTCTGCTTAGCCTGCAGGTCCTTGAGCAGGTCAATGCCATTTTCCTTTTTGAACTCGCCCGCGACCCAGTCGATGATCCTGTTGTCGAAGTCGTCGCCGCCCAGACGGTTGTTGCCCGCGGTGGCCAGCACTTCGAACACGCCGTCGCCGACTTCCATAAGGCTCACATCGAAGGTGCCGCCGCCCAGGTCGTAGACCAGTATCTTGTGGGCGTCGCCCTTGTCAAGGCCGTAAGCCAGCGCCGCGGCGGTAGGCTCGTTGATGATGCGCTTTACTTCCAGGCCCGCGATCCTGCCCGCGTCCTTGGTGGCCTGGCGCTGGGCGTCTGAGAAGTAAGCAGGCACGGTGATGACCGCCTCGGTCACCGCGCTGCCCAGGTACGCTTCAGCGTCGTCCTTGAGCTTTTTGAGGATCATGGCGCTGATCTCCGGGGGCGTGTAGTTTTTGCCGTCGATGGCTATGCGCCTGTCGCTGCCCATGTCCCTCTTGATGGAGATGACGGTCCTGTCGGGGTTGGTGACTGCCTGGCGCTTTGCCACCTGGCCCACCAGACGCTCACCGTTTTTCGCGAACGCAACTACGGAAGGAGTAGTCCTGGAACCCTCCGCGTTGGCTATGACTGTAGGCTCGCCGCCTTCCATTACCGCCACACAGCTGTTGGTAGTACCCAAATCGATACCTATGATCTTTGACATAATCTATTTCCTCCTGTTGTTTGTCTGAATTTGCTTATTTATTCTTCACCGCTGAACACTTTTACCATTGCGTAGCGGATGATCTTGTCCTTGACGCGGTAGCCCTTCTGGAAAACCTCGCTTATCACGTTTTCCTCGCCGCCGCTTTCCCGCATCACCGCGTTGTGCAGGTCGGGATCGAACTGCTCGCCCAGGGCGGGTATCTCGCTTAGCCCCAGCTTACCCAGAGCCTCCGTAAGCTGCTTGAGGGTCATTTTCACGCCCTCGTACACGCCCCCTGTCTCCCCCTGAGCTTCGGCGTGCTTAAGCGCCAGTTCCAGGTTGTCTATGGCTGGCAGGCAGGCGAAGATCGTCTCCCTCACCCCGTCGTCGTACGCTTCGGCGCGTGTGGACGCGTTGCGCTTTTTGAAGTTCTGAAACTCCGCCTGGCTGCGCAGAAGGCTGTCTTTGTAGCTGTCCCGTTCTTCCACCGTCTTTTTGAGCGCCGCGGCCCAT
This sequence comes from Clostridiales bacterium, assembly GCA_024684375.1. Classification (GTDB taxonomy): domain Bacteria; phylum Bacillota; class Clostridia; order Christensenellales; family Aristaeellaceae; genus RUG14130. The sequence goes on along the minus strand of JAIKWZ010000018.1, from coordinate 129,368 downwards.
TCCTCCTGAGTGGGCGTTTCGGCGTCGTTTTCCGGCTGAGCCGCTTCCGGCCGCGCGGGCTCGCTCGCTTCCTGAGCGGACTGCTGCGTTTGCTGTGTTTCCTGCGTTTGCTGTGTGTCCTGCGTTTGCTGTGTGTCCTGCGTTTCTTCCTGACTGACTTCCTGCTGCCTGTTTTCCATCAGCTTTTTCACCTTTTTCCGTCTTTGCTTTTTATTCTTCATAGTTTTCCCCGGAAAGCAATTTGCTTATCACGCCGCCCATATACTGCATTATTGTCACTACCCGGTGATAGTCCATGCGGGTAGGCCCTATTATGCCCAGCGTGCCGCGCCCGTGCTGCCCTACTCGGTAAGTGGCAGTGACCAGCGAACAGTCCTTAAGCTGCTCTATCTCGTTTTCCGTGCCTATGCGTATGGAGATCTCCATGCCGCCGGCCTTCTTGAGCAGCCCCGCCAGGCGGTCCTTGCTTTCGAACACGCTCAAAAAGTTCTTTGCCTTTTCGATGTCCGAATACTCGGGATAGTTGAGCAGCTTGGTAGTGCCTCCGATGACCACGTCTTCCGGCGCGTCCTCGGTCAGTTTTTCTTCCATGACCTTGAGCACGCCGCCCAGCAGCCTCCGGTTGATGGACAGGTTCCTGAACACGCCCGCGAATATCTGCCTGACCTCGCTCAGGCTGTGCCCGCCCAGTTCATTGGTTAGCATCTCGCTCAGGCGGTACAGGTTCTCGGCGGACATGTCGCTGGGCACGCTCAGCAGCGCGTCCTTGATTATGCCCGCGCCCGTCACCACAATCATCAGCGCCGTGCCCTCGTCCACCGGCACCAGCTGCACCCGCTTTATGCGCAGGGTCTGTATGCGCGGAGCCACTATCACGCTGGTGTACTGGGTCTCGTCCGCCAGTATGTCGGCGGCGGCGCGGATAACGTCCTCCACTTGGCCCGCGCGGCGGGAGATATAGTCGCTTATGCGCAGCTTTTCGTCTTCCGTCAGCTCGTCCCGCTTGAGCAGGCTGTCCACATACAGACGGTACGCCTTGTCGGAAGGCACCCTGCCGGCGGAGGTATGGGGCTGCGCGAGATATCCCAGCTCCTCCAGGTCGCTCATCTCGTTGCGTATGGTGGCGGGAGAAAAGCCCACCCCCTGTTTGCGGGAGATGGTACGTGAGCCCACGGGCATGGCGGTCAGAATATAATCGTCGATTATGGCCCTGAGGATCATGAATTTGCGTTCGTCAAGCACCCTTGAACCGCCTCCTTTCATACTGCCCCGTGACTCGGTTTGGTACCCGTTAGCACTCTCACCTGTCGAGTGCTAATCACTGTGCATACTTTAGCACTCACCGGGGGTGTTTGTCAATAGCCCACAAGGGATTTATTTGTTAAATAATGGGAAAAGGCCGTTTCCGCCGCTTAGAGGCAATCGGGCCGCGGCGGAACGCGCAAAAAAAAGAGAGGGCCAGGCCCTCTCTTTTGCATTTCGCGCTCAATCTTCTTTGGCGTAGGGATCAGCGGCGGGAACCAGGTAGACGACTTCGGTCTTGCTGCCCGTTTCGTATGCGAGGCGCAAAAATCCGTCCTGCTGGAGAGTCAGCGTCAGCTTTCCCCCGTCCAGCTGCGCCGTCAGCGCGCCTTCGGACAGGCTGAACTCTGCCACCTGCCGCCCGAACAGCTTGCCCGCCAAAGCGGCTTTGCCGTTCTCAATATACAGGGCGGTGTCGTCGTCAATGGCTGAAGAAAGGATCGTGCCTTCGCCTATCTGGACAAAGTGGCTCCTCCACCAACCGTTATAGGTCTCCGCCTGCGCCCGGGTATTCGCTTCGGCGGGAACATATGTTTTGGGCGCTTCCCTGCGGAACACCAGGCTGGCGGCGTTCCAGACCAGCGCATCTGTAAGGGGCAGCAGGGGGGCTTCGCTGCCTTCCAGGTACAGCATGCCGTCTTCTTTCAGTTCCCAGCTTCCCGCCTGCGCTTCGCTGCCGGGGACTTCCAGCGTGTACCCGCCTTCTTCCGTGAAAGTGAGCTTTACGGTGAGGCCTTGAAATGAAGCGTACCACTCCCCCGTCAGCGCCGCCGCCACAGGCAGGTCAGACTGGGGCAATTCAGGATAATCATATTCCGCAAGCGCCATGGGCGTCAGCGCGAGCAGCAGCGCCAGCAGTATCAATGTTGTCTTTTTCATATATAACTCCTTTCCGAAAGCTTCTTGCTAATCACTCAAATGCTGTATTACAATGTCTCGCCAACTTACTATTTCACTCGTACACTCCTGTCCGCTCGCGTCGGTGACCACCACATACCATGACGTTTCGCTTGAACGTTGATGCGGCGGTGTTTCTCTGTAATTGATAAATTCCATATACATCGGCAACTTGTTTTCAAAAGGATCCACTCCCTTTGAATCCTCCACTGTACGTGTTTCATACAGAATATCTCTGATATAATCCACCAGATCAAAGAGGTAATAACAATTAATGGTATAGGGGCCGATCCCGCCTTTTATTTTGAATGCATAGTATCCGAGGCCAGATATGTAAGCTCTTCCCAAGTATTCCGCCTCCACGCACTCAAGCTTTTCGGCGACAAAAACATTGTTGCTGTAAACGCTTTCTCCCGTAGCGACGTCTACCACGTTGCAGCGATACATGCCGGCTGAAACGACGCTGACGGTCGGGCCAAGTTCACTGAGTTGATACCAGGATTTTTCGCCTCGCCATTCCCAGATGTATTTGAGCCCATCAGACTTGCCCTTGTCGGTGACCGCCCGGCAGGTGAGCGTAGCTTTGAGCGACCCGTCCTCGTTAAGCTCAACGTACGTATCCTTCGGCTGCTCGAGTATCAACGGCTTCGTGTACGCATAAGCTGCGGTCATGGCCGGGGAGCTTGCCGTGTTTTTCTCATTGTCTGTCACGACGCAGAAGTATTCACCGGGCACATTAGTCCGTAATACCGGGCTGTTATCGCCTGCGCGAGTGCAGACATTATCATCGTTTATCTTCAGCCACATGTATTCGTAGGGTTCTGCGCCGCCCTCCGCTCTCACGCGCAGCTCGACGGGACTGTACGCGCTGAATATTTCCGCAGTGGGCGTAAGATCGATGGCCAGGAACTCCTCTTCCTCAACGATGACCGTGTCGGAGATACAATACGCCCCGTGCGAATCCACCACATAGAAGTAGTAATTTCCGGGATTGTAAGGCCGGAAGCCGTATGGAAGACCGTTCATCGTAGGCGTGTCATTTTCGCCGCGGATATATTCCTCCCCGTTGCGGTACAGTATGAAGGTGTACGGGCCCTCGCCGCCGCCGACCAGTATGCTCATTTCGACCGCGCCGCCTTTGGGAAGGATGCCGCCCTTAGGCTGTTCCAGTATGTCGAGCTGTTTGTCGTAGCGGTATACGTTCGCGGAGGCGACGTTGTTCATGGAATCCTTTACATCGAAGGTGTACCAGCCCGCTTTTTCGGTCTGGGCGATGAAAACGTTTTCGTCGCTCTCGGTGGTTTCCGTGAACAGCTCATCATGGAACGGCCATGACCATTTTCCTTCGTAGGGAGGCACTCCTCCGGAAACTTTGGCGGTGAGCATGCCGGTCTCATCCGGCGATAAGGTCTGGTCCCCGTCGATTATCTCTATGGTAAGGGGCTGAGCCTCATATACTACGGCATTGTCGCTTTCGGCGGTAGAGCCCGTAACGGCGTCCATGGCGATGCAGTAGTACTCGCCCGCTTCGGCCACGGGCAAGGGCATCTCGCTGCCCATATAGAAGTCGTCGCCCTCGGAGTCGTTCCACTTGAACCATTCGTATGTGTACTCGCCTGAACCGTTATATGCCTTGCACTCCAGGTATACCGGACTGCCTTCGGACAGGTTCTTGCTGCCGGGCTGCGTCCAGATGCCGATCTTGAAGTCCACTGTGACTTTGTCGGACTCGGCGTCCTGCTCCTCGCAGTCCCTGACAACGCACCAGTACCTGTGACCGCCTTCGGTAACGTGGTATACCGGCTCGTTTTCTCCTACGATTTTGTCCGTCTGAGCCGCCAGCATTGCGTCTATCTCGTCCTGGCCGAGACCCAGCAGGCCGCCCAGCCAGTTGGCCAGCTCGGAAGCGGTGTTCTGCAGGCTCTCGCTCTTGGAGCCCTGGTGCCACTCATAGGTATATGGGGGCTCGCCGCCCTTGACCTCAACGGACAGCTCAATGCCTTCGTCGCTCTCACGCGCCACATAACCGCCCACGGGCTGCTTCGTTATCACTATGGGCGTAAGATTCGCCAGATCAAAAGGCTTGTTTTCAAGCCCCGCGAACAGCCGCTCGAACGGATCCACTTCCTCGGTGTATGTATGTGAGGAGTCGCGCCTGCAGGTGAACGTCCTTACGCCGGGAGTGAAGCCATGCGGCTCCCTGGTTATCACGCCCTCGTCCCAGTCGTGTCCCAGCGCCTTTACCGTTTTTACGGTCTTCTGCTGCTTGCAGCGCGAGCAGGTGCTGGTGTACACGCCCTCATGCGTGCAGTCCGTCTTCTGCGTGAGCGCCTGCTTGCCCCAGTCGTGCCCCAAGGCTTTTATTTTCTCCGTCTTCTGCTGCTTGCAGCGGCTGCAGGTGCTGGTGTACACGCCTTCGTGCGTGCAGTCTGCCTTCTTCGTCACCACCTGCTTGCCCCAGTCGTGCCCCAGCGCCTTCTCACGGTAGGTTTCGGTTTTCTTGCCGCAGCGGGTGCAGGTGCGGTAGAACGTTCCCTGATGGGTGCAGTCAGGCTGTTTTACCCAGATCCTTTTCCCCCACTTGTGTCCCAGCGCGGGGATCTCGACGGTCCGTGTGCTGCGCCCGGTGATAGAGTCGGGGCAGTTATAGCACACCTGGATCTTTGAGCCGGGCTGGATGCAGGTCGGCTCGGCCACCACCTCTTCGTCTTCCCATTTGTGCTTGTGCGCCGCTTCGGCGGGCAGGCTCACTTCGCCCAGCAAAAGCGGTGTGAGCAGCAGCGCCAGCAGTACCAGCAAAGCTTTTTTCATACATAACCCCTTTCTGAAAGATTGGGACCTGTATTGACGTGGTCCCGCTTCGATCACAGTCAGGTATGCTTATTGTTCTCCGTCTTTGTAGTCGTGATATACGTCAATGAGATCGGTCGTTTTCGGGTCGCCGTTCACATCGCTTACCACCAAATAGTACTTCGCGTATTGCCAGTTTTTCTTGTTTATCTGTTCATTGGGATCCCAGTATACGAAATCGTAGTACATGTCAAGATTGAATTCGTTTGTCGCCCATTCTTCCGTGATGTCAGAAGACGACCACCACAGCACCTCCAGGTCTATCCACTTATTCTCTGTCGCGGACAGATAACTGCTGACAAGATAGCACTCGACTTTGTAAGGGGCGATGCCGCCCGTGATAATGTACCTATACTGTCCGTATTCCCCGTTTTGCCCGCCGCGGCCTGTCTTCTCGATCTTCACGGAGATTTTCTCATTCTGCTTGACCAGCACTTGATTGGTGTAGACGTATTCTCCGGTCTTTATGTCGGTGACTTTGCAGCGGTATGCGGCGCTCTCCCGGACGGATCTGGACCGGCTGCTCCCGCCGGAACGGGAGACCGGCTTCCAGTTTGGGCGCGCGCCTATTGCGGACTTCTCCCACTCATAGCGCAGCTCTCCTCCGGAACTGCTGACTGCTTTGCAAGTCAGTGTAAAGGAGCCGTCATCATCCAGCGCACCGCCAGTGGGCTGCTCAACGATCAAAGGACCGCCGCCTGTGTACGTGACTGTCATTACATTGGAGTACGCCGCGTAGCCCTCTTCGTCCGCGACTATGCAGAAGTATTCGCCCGGCACGGTCACGCTGGCTTCCTGGCTGTTCTGGCCAATAAGATACCAGGCGCCGTCTATTATCCTTATCCACATGTAGAAGTAAGGCTCCGTGCCGCCTTCCGCTTCCACCTTCAGCTTCGCTGGCTTATCCCGGCGCGTGATCTCAGCTTCGGGGGTCCAGTGCGTAATGGTTATCTTCGCCATTTCAAATACTGCCGTTTTGGAGCGGCAGGAGCGGCCGTTGGTGTCCTCTACCCGGAAGTAATACGAGCCGGCGTCAAACACTTCAAACGAGGCTTCGGGATCATCCAGCGTGGCTTCGGCGTATGTCTCACCGTTATTGCGGTAGAGCACGTAGTTATAAGGCGCTTCGCCGTCAGTGACCGCAACGCTGATCATTTCGTTGCCGTACAGCTGTATCGTGCCGCCTTCAGGCTGTTTGGCTATTCTGAGCGGCGGATCGCTGCGGGTGATAGTCTGGCAGGTGAAATTCCCCACTTCGTCTTCGGCGTACACCGTATACATGCCCGCTTCCACGCTTTCGGCCGCGGTCAAAATCCCTTCGTCGTCATCTGTCTCCTTGCTTGGTATGACCAAGCCGCCGTACTCCCACCACACCTGATAGGGAGGCACGCCGCCCGAGACCAGCGCGAGGAGCTCGTAACTCACGCCGGGTTTCTGCGTCTCTGTGGCATAGTCTATAGCTATCCTGAGCTGCGGCGCGGCGTACACGGTCGCGGTACGGGAAGCGGCGGTGTGGCCGGTCACCCGGTCGTCGGCTACGCAGTAGTATTCGCCGCAGTCGTCCACCGTAAACTCGTTTAACTTGCCCGCGTTGAAGCCCTCGGTCGCCAGGGTGCCGCTGCCCAGCTCGGTGTCTTCAGCGTCTTCGCTGAATCTGTACCAGGTGTAGCCGTATTCGCCGCTGCCGCCTGTAGCCATGCATGAGAGGGTGACGCTCTCCTTGTCCATAAGGTTCGTATTGGACGGCTCTGTCCAGATGCTTATGGCGCTTTTCGCCTTGGCGACGTCTGAAATGGCCTTCTGGCCTATGCTGTCCGATACCACGCAGAAGTAGCCAAAATCCCCTTCAGTGGCATGGAACTCCTGTTCCTCTCCCACCAATTCGCCCGCGCTCTCAAGGGTCACATCCGCAAGCTTCGCCTGGGTCTCTTCCTCGCTCATACCGAAGAGCTTAGCCATCATGACAACAAAGTCCTTGGCCTTTTCAAGCGTTTCCTCGTCCTGAGCCGTGCGGTACCATTCGTAGGTGTAGGGAGGTTCTCCGCCTTCCGCTTTCACGCTCATCACAAGGCCTTCGTCGCTGTCGGGCGCGACATATCCGCCTTTCGGCTGCTCTACGATCACCGGCACCGGAATGTCCGAAAGCTCAAAAGTGCTTCTGTCAAAGTCCGGCAGCTTGAATCCGCCCTCCAGCGTGGCGAACAGCAGCTCTGTGGGATCCACTTGCTCAGTGCGCGTGTGTTTGGGGTCGCGTTTGCAGGTAAACAGCTTTTCGCCGGGGGTAAAGCCCTGAGGCTCACTGGTGATCACGCCCTCGTCCCAGTCGTGCCCCAGCGCCTTTACCGTTTTTACGGTCTTCTGCTGCTTGCAGCGGGTGCAGGTGCTGGTGTACACGCCTTCATGCGTGCAGTCAGCCTTTTTCGTGAGCACCTGCTTGCCCCAGTCGTGCCCCAGCGCTTTCTCACGCCAGGTCCCTTTTTTGCCGCAGCGCGAGCAGGTGCGGGAGTACACTCCCTGATTGGTGCAGTCAGGCTTTCTCGTGTAGGTCTTCTTGCTCCATTTGTGCCCCAGAGCGGGTATCTCTACATCCTTTGAAGTCCCATTACTGTCGTATTGTCTTTTTATACCCGGTTTTTCGCAGGTGGGCTGTTTGATAATCTGTTCCTTGACCACCTTCTGCGAACTCGCCGCTTCGGCGGGCAGGCACAGCCCGCCCAGCGCGAGCACCAACGCCAACAGCAGGGTAAACAGGCGTTTCATGTATCGTTACCTCCTTTTATGGGATCTGTGACGGATTCACGGACGTCCCCGCGGCGCGCAAGGGAATAAAAAAACGCGGCTGTCCCCTAAGACACGCCGCGTCATGGCAGGAAGCGCTTCGCCGCCTCTCGGCAGCGCGGCACCGTGAGCATCAGCTTATTACGCGGATGTCCGGCCTCAGTGGCGCAGCCTTCTCCCTGATTATACTTACAAAGTAACATTACCACATTTAACACATTTTTTCAAGTCTTTACACAAAAAAACCGGGCGGGAAGCTCCCCTCCCGCCCGGCTGTTTCGCGCCTAAGATTCCAGCGACGTGTCCTCCCTGTTCAGCTGCAATTGCCACTGGGGGATGCCGCCTCGCCGGATAGCGTTTTCCTCCTGCAGGGCATGCACGTTCGCGCACTCGGTTTGAGCGGAGATGCGCTTTAACAGCACCCTTACGGTGTTCTCGAGGGGGCTGTTCGGGGTATAGTCCGCTGGCACACAGTAGTCGCACCTTTCCTGCAGGAGCATGTTGTCCCCCAGGCTGCTGCCCCCTTCGGGGTACACGGCGATGGAGGTGCCGCCTTTGGAGCGGGTCATCTTCATGCAGGGCACATCGGTCAGCCCGTCGCCCACGTATATCATGTTCGAGAAGGGCACGCGCCGCTTGTATTCGGGAGTGAAGCCGTTAAGGTCGCGGTCGTTGGTCATGTCCAGTATGCCCTTGTTGATGCGGAACAGGTGCTGGGTCTTCTCGGTGTAGTTGACCGCGGTGGCGGGCCACAGGGCGATGCCGTCCTCCCCGTAAACGAAGGACGCGGCGAACACGGCGGTGAACTCCTTGGCTATGCGGCTGCCGCCGATTATCTCCTTAAGGCCGGAAGATATGATGTAATGCTCCACCTTAAGGCCATACTCCAGCCCTATTTGGTTGACCCTGCCGAACCAGCTTTCCACCCCGGGGAAGAACTCCACCGCTTCCCCCAGCTTCGCGAGGCTGTCCCGGGTGAGCAGGCGGGTGCCGCTGCTTCTGAGCTTCATGTTCAGCATATACGCCAGCACACTGTCCATGTGGTGCCTGAGCTGCAGTTGGCGGCACTCTCCCCAGAACTCCGCGGGGTCTATGTTCAGGCCCGGCAGGAAGGAGTATTCCTGCTGGTCACGCGGCGACAGGGTCTTGTCAAAGTCGTATATCAGGGCGGCTACGGGCATATCGGGCATGGCTTACCCCTCCTTTTTGAACAGGCGGCAGGCTTCGTCGTAAGCGTGCCTCTCGAACGCCGAATACATGCGGCCCCGGCGCATGGCCTCGTCAAAGTCAACCTGATAGCCGTCAAAGTCCGGCCCGTCCACGCAGGCGAAGCGGGTGACCCTGCCCTCGGGAGTGTTGAGGGTCAGGCGGCAGCCTCCGCACATGCCGGTGCCGTCTATCATGATGGGGTTCATGCTCACGGTAACTGGCACGTTGAACGGCCGGCACGTCAGTACCGTGAACTTCATCATCACCAGCGGGCCAATGGCGACCGCTTTGTCAAAGCGTTCTCCGGTCTCAAGCAGGCTCTTGAGGGGCTGGGTCACATTGCCCTTCTCACCGTAGGAGCCGTCATCGGTCATCACGATGAGCTTATCGCAGCACTGTCTGAATTCGTCCTCCAGTATGACCAGGTCTTTGGTCCTGAAGCCGATGATGCCCGTCACCTTACAGCCCTTCTGTTTAAGCGCTTTGGCTATCGGCCAGGCGATGGCGCAGCCCACGCCGCCGCCCACTATGCAGGCAGAGCTGATACCCTCAAGGTCGGTAGGCTCGCCCAGCGGACCCGCGAAGTCGGGTATCATTTCCCCCTCGCCGAGCTGATCGAGCTTGAATGTCGTAGCGCCTACTATCTGGAAAATGATGGTCACCAGCCCTTTTTCGGGGTCGGTGCCCGCCACTGTCAGGGGGATGCGTTCCCCTTCGCTGTCCGCACGCAGTATTATAAACTGCCCCGGAAGCGCTTTGGCGGCCACCAGCGGCGCGTATACGTCCATAAGCGTGACTGTGGGGTTAAGTGCTTTTTTGCGCGCTATCCTGTACATCGTCTTCTCCTCAGTCCACCAGATTTATTTTGTCCCGTTCCTGGAAAATGTCGAATATCGTGCTTACGTCCCGCCCGCTCAGGGCAGGCCTGGCCGCGGCGGGGGCGTCCTGGGCGAGCACCAGCTTTATTTCCCGGCCGAACTCGAAAGTGAGTTCCGCCTCTATCTCCGGCGTCTTGCCCTTGATCACGTCCCGCATGATCTCCCTCTCTTTGGGCAGGGAGGCCACTACGGTGTTCCCGTCAGTTTTCACATACCTGATGCCGAACACCACTCCCCTGTAGCGGGGGTACCTGCTTTCGTAGGCGGCAAGCGCGCGGGCGAACTTCTCCCCGTCGCTGCCCGGTGCTGGAGGTGTTTCCTGTTTCGCCGCTTCTGGAGCGGGGGCGCCGGCTGGCGCGTCTTTCTCTGCGGCGCGGGAGGCTGATACCGTGACCGTTCCGCTCTGAAGCCTCTTTTCCAGCGCCTCAAGCCGCTCGGTAAGCCCTTCCGGCGTTTTTTCCCGTGACACGCGGGCGCTCCTTACCGCGCACATCTCGATCACGCTTCTGGGGTTCGCGGCGTAACGCATGTCCCCTTCCGCCTTTATGAACATATCCATGGAGCGGAGCAGCCGGTTGGTCTCAAAGTGTTTAGCCTGCTCCGTCAGCCGTTTTGCCGTGTCCTCGGTCACCTGGCAGATCTCTGCGGCCGCCTCGCCCGTGATCCCGGCGATAAGTATGTTGCGCAGGTGCGCGGCAGTCTCCCGGGTGAACGCCTGGGGGTCCCGCCCATCCTCCATCGCGGAGGCGATGAGCTTCAAGGCGGTGTCCGCGTCCCCCTGTTCAAGCGCGTCCGTAAAGCGGAACATGAAGTCCCTCCCGTTGGAACCCAGCACGCGCCTGACCAGCTCTTCGTCCACCTCGCCGTCAGTGTAGCTCAGGCACATGTCCAGCAGGCTCAGCGCGTCCCTCATGCCGCCGTCTGCGGCTGACGCGATCTCTTCCACGGCGCCGGCGGTCGCCGAGCGGCCTATGCCGGCAAGCACCTCGTTCAGCCTCGCGGAGATGTTCCTGACCGAAATGCGCTTGAAGTCGAACCTCTGGCAGCGGCTGATGACCGTGGCAGGCAGCTTTTGGGGCTCGGTGGTCGCCAGTATGAACACCGCGTGGGCGGGCGGCTCTTCCAGCGTCTTGAGCAGCGCGTTGAACGCGCCGGAAGACAGCATGTGCACTTCGTCGATTATGTAGACCTTGTATTTGCCGAGGGTGGGCGGATACGCGATGCGGTCGCGCAGGGTGCGCACCTCGTCCACGCCGTTATTGGAGGCGGCGTCTATCTCCATCACGTCCAGGCTGCTTTCTTCCTTTAAGCCCCTGCATACGCGGCACTCTCCACAGGGTTCGCCGTCAACAGGATGCTCGCAGTTGAGCGCCCTGGCCAGCACTTTGGCCGTGGTCGTTTTGCCCGTTCCGCGGCTGCCGCAGAACAGGTAGGCATGGGAGATGCGCCCGCTCTCCAGCTGGTTTATAAGGGTGGTGGTGATCCGCTCCTGCCCGTATATATCTCTGAATTTATCCGGCCGCCACGCCCGGTACAGCGCCTGATACTCGCTCATGTGTGCCTCTCTTTTCCGCCCTGATCACAGGCTGAACTCCCGTTTCATCGCTTCAGCCAGCTTTTCTCCCGCCAGACGGTGGCTCTGCCGCACGGGATGCAGCGGCTCTTTGGGCAGCCAGCCCGCGGTGGAGATGAAATGCACATATTTCTCGGCGCACTTGACGTAGAACTCGTTGAGGTCGTCCCAGTGAGCGCCGTTGAATGGCGTCAGGATCACTATTTCCGCCTTGGGAGCGCGTGAATGGATAAGCTTCACGTACTCTTCGTAGCGCTTAAGGAACTCGTCCTTAGGGGCAGCGAAATCGTTGGTGCCGTGGTTGATTATTACGTAATCGGGTGCCTCCCCGGTGTACTCCACATGCTCGAACACGTAAGGATAGGTGAGCCCAGCTCTGGGCACCCCGCCGCAGCCTTCCCGTGTGAGCCCCGTGGCGCCGTAGGCCTGCGCCATGCAGCGGAAGTTGAGTATCCGCGCCGCTACCTGGGGATAGGTAGCCAGGTTATCGTCCTGATACGGACGGTTGAACTGATCGATCCTGTTGGGGGCGACGCTGTCGTAGTCCGTGTCCAAAAGTACGCCTTCGGTTATGCTGTCGCCCAGCGCCTCCATGAGCGGACGCGTGTCGGGCTGCAGTTCTCCCGCGCCTTCGGCGTCATAACCCAGAAAACACACCGCCGCGGTCAGGGGCGAGTGCCAGCGGGAGAGCATCTCCATGGCGCCTTTGTATAACACCTTCACCGTGTGAGGGCCTTCCCCCTCCGCCCAAACCGCCAGGTATCTGTCAAGTGGCACTTCCGTGTTGGCGCCGCCGTCCACCGATACCCACAGATGGGGCATCGGCCCCGTCAGAAAGCGCAGGTCGAACTTGAGCAGCGCCCTTTCACCCGTGAACGCCGCCTCAAAGTAACTACCAGGCGCAGTGGACGCGGTGTAAGCGGCGGTGGGCTTGTTGAATATATGATAGTCTGTGACGTCGCTGTCAAGCCGGCTCCACCTGCCGGTGAGCCTTACGGAGGGATGATTCCAGGGAATGAACAAAGTATGTGCTTCCTCCTTGGTAGTTTTTTAAAAGAGATAGTATTACATTATAAACATACGATGCGTATTATTCGGTATATGCCTTAAGGCGCACGGGAGAGGTCACTTCAACAATCCGCCCGTAAAGAATGATCTGTCACCGCCAGGTTTGATATGAAGATAAAAAGCGTAAGTGTTTTCCGGATCAGCGCGAACAAGCATTTTATACGATCTGTCCTCTGATGAATAAGGATTATTTACCCGATAACTGCCGTATCCATCCATCATTATTGCTGCTGAGTTTCCATCGATCAAAAACACATTCAGCGATGACGCTTGCGTTGTGCTGTTGGTAGATGTTCCTTGCATGTGTCTTTTAATGCGAAGATATGTTACGTCTGTCGGAGTTGTAAAGCTGTCAGCATAATATGCAATTTCCCGCATGCCAAAGTCATCAGATTTTTTCCATCAACTAAATCACGCATATCTTCAAGTGTTTCGGTATCAAGCGGCAAAATGCTATCCGTCAAGCTTGTCCCTTCTGCACACACCAGTAGCATGAACAGACAAAGTATTAGGAAATAGGCCATAAGCTTTTTAATTATGGGACTCCTATGCTCTTAGCAGTTAAACCTTCTTACCTTCGCAGACGCTTCCGACAGCTGACAACTTTCCTGTTTACATTATATCACATACTTTCTCTGAAAAAAAGGGGTCAGCCCCCTATGATTTCGGCGCCGTCAGGGAAGCGGGGCGCTCCACGGTCTCCGCCTTGAGCAGCGTTTTGAGGGTGGGCGCAGCTGGGTTCTCCATGCGCCTTAAAACCGCGCGGGCGGCAGTCTCGCCTATGCCGCGGAAGTCCTGCCTTACGGAAGCAAAGCTTTCTCCCGGTATTGCCTCGTACCAGCAGTCGTCAAAGCCTATGACGCTCACGTCCCCCGGTACGTCCAGCCCCGCGCTTTTGAGCCTTTGTATGGTGCGCGCCGCCACCCGGTCGCTCACACAGAACAGGCCTGTGACGCCCTGCTCTTTTACCAGCCGCGTCAGCGCCTCCCCGTCTTTCCAGTTAATCACCTGCGCCTGGGCCCCCGCGTCCCTCGCTCCGTCCAGAAAGCCCATGATCCTTTCCTTCTCGCTGGACAGAAAGTCCAGGTTGGTCACCACGGCCAGGCGGGTGTGCCCCCGCCCCGTCAGCGCCCGGCACGCCCCGCGTCCGCCTTCCAGGTTGTCTATGCCCACATACTCCACCGGGTGACCGTGGGGATAGCGATCTATCATGACGAAGGGCACGCCCCGCCTTTCCAGGTATTCGCAGCTGCGGACGTCTCCGTCCGGGTCGAAGGGGTAAATAAGGATGCCTTCCGCCCCTGCCCCCAGCAGCCGGTCTATTACTTCCGCTTTAAGAGGCCCGCTGGTCACGTCCCACTCAACAAGCAGCTTGTAGCCCCGGGCGGAGATCACGTCCATCACTCCCGCGATTATGCGCGTGATGGACACGGCGGCGTTGTTGTCGTGGCTGAGCAGGAAGGCGATCACCCGCTCCGCCGAGCGCGGCTTTTTCTCCGGCGCCTTTACAAAGCTGCCCCGGCCCCTCACCCGCTTTATCGCCCCATCCTGTTTTAACTCCGCCATGGCGCGGCGCACGGTGATCAGGCTCACCCCGTATGCTTTCGCCAGCTCGTCTTCCCCAGGAAGGGGATCGTCCGGATTCAGGGCTCCGGATTGTATCTGCTTTAATATCGTTTGATGGATTATCTCATACTTGGGAGTCATATTCATATCTCCTTTAAAGCCAGTATACTATATATCCTCCTCACGCGCAATATATACTTTTTACAAAGTTTTATATATGTTATTAGCGTTTTAATAACGTTTTTTCGGGGTACAACATATATTGACGCTTGATTCACGCCTAAAGCTGGTATAGAATATATTTTGAGGAAGGGGCGGCACGACCCGCCCCGCAAATAAACAGGAGGTATTTTTATGAAGAAGCTTCTCAGCCTGGCCCTGTGCCTGGTGCTCGCGCTGACCTGTGTGGCCTTCGCCGACGCCGGCATAGTGACCGCCTCCGGCTTCCCGGTAGTGACTGAGCCTATCAAGCTGACCGTGATGGCCAGCCAGTCCGCCGTGCAGCCCGACTTCAGCGAGATGTACATCATCCCCAAGTATGACGAGATGACCGGCATTACCGTGGAATGGCAGTGCGTATCCAGCAAGGTGCGCTCCGAGAAAGTCTCCAACGCCATCTCCTCCGGCGACATGCCTGACATCTTCTTCAAGTGCAACATCTCCGCCGCCAACCTGCAGAAGTACGGCAAAGCCGGCAGCATCGTGGACCTGGCTCCCTACCTTGAGGAGTACGCCCCCAACTTCCTGGCCTATGCCAAGGCGAACCCGGACGTACTGGCCGCCGTCTCCACCCCCGACGGGCAGATCTACTCCCTGCCCATGGTAGCCGACGCGCCCGCCACCCGTATGGCCAAGAAACTGTACTACAACACCGAGTGGATGGAAAAGCTGGATCTGAAGGAGCCCGAGACCCTGGACGACCTGTACGACCTGCTCTACGCCATGCGCTACGGCGATCCCAACGGCAACGGCGAAACGGACGAAGTGCCCATGAGCGAGACCACCTCCACCCTGTTCCAGATCTTCGCCGGCCTGTTCGGCGCCCAGAACAGAGGTACCCACTCCACCGAGTACGACATCGATCCCGAGACCGGCGCCATCCGCCACATCAAGACGAGCGACGCGTTCCGTGAGTGCCTCGAGTTCATGAACAAGTGCTACAAGGACGGCCTTATCGACCAGGAATGCATCACCGCCAACGACGAGCACATCAAAGGCCTGGCAGCTCAGGACAAGCTGGGCATCTACTTCGCCACCAACCTGGCGCTCCTGGCCGCTGACGACGCAGCCAAGTTCGTGCCGGCCACCCGCTGGGTAGAGGGCTCCGTCTGGACCGTGATGCGCTCTCACCTGCACTCCGTGGGCGCCTTCGTGGTCACCAGCAAGTGCGAGAACGTTGAAGCCGCCCTGCGCTGGGTCGACTACTTCTACACTCCCGAAGGGATCATCTTCTACCACTTCGGCGACAAGGACGTGACCTACGTGGAGAACGAGGACGGCTCCCTGTCCTACGCGCAGAAATACCTCGACCAGATCACCGGCGACGTGAGCTACGACGAAGTCGCTTCCCAGGTCAGCCCCTGCATGGGCGGCAACAACCCCTCCATCATGGCTTACCCCGGCTACTCCGGCATGGAAGTCACTCCCATCCCCATGGCCAGCGCGGCCGCGCTGCTGCCCTACACCTCCGATATCATCTGGCCTATCTTCACCTACACCGATGAGGAGTTGGCCGTGGTCAACAAGGAAGGCAGCGACCTGAACAGCTACACCAAGCAGACTTGCACCGAGTTCCTCACCGGCGAGCGTGAGCTCAACGACGAGGAGTGGGCCGCCTACAAAGCCCGCTGCGAAGAGATCGGCTTAAGCAAGATGCTCGAGACCATGGAAAGCGTCATCGACCGTGTTGAGAAGGTCATAGGCGCCAGATAAACAACCCTGCGCGGCGCGGCGGAGCTTTTCGCCGCGCCGTTTATACTGTTTCATGCCGGAATGAGCAAGAGCCGGAAAGGCGGTGGAATCGTGCAGAAGAGACTCATCCTGCGCTCGGCACGGAAGTATTGGGACCTGTACCTGATACTCCTGCCCACGGTAGTCTACTTTATCGTATTCAAGTACCTGCCCATGGTGGGCCTGACCATGGCGTTCAACGACTATATGCCCAACCTCGGCTATTTCAAAAGCCCTTACGTTGGCCTGGGCTTCTTTTACCGCTTTTTCAGCTCTTACTTTTCCCTCACCATCATATTCAACACCCTTACTCTCTCCGCGCTGAACCTGCTGTTCACCTTCCCTCTGCCCATCGTGCTGGCGCTTCTGCTCAACGAGATGCGGGCCAAGCGCTACAAAAAGCTGGTGCAGACGGTCACCTACGCTCCCCACTTCCTGAGCACCGTGGTAGTCGTGGGCATGGTCACCGCGTTCTGTTCCCCCTCCACAGGCGTGGTGAACGACATAATCAAGTTTTTCGGCGGCGAGCCCATTTACTTCATGGCAAAAGAAAACTGGTTCCGTCCCCTGTACGTGATCTCAGAGGTGTGGTCCACCATGGGCTGGAACAGCATAATCTTCCTCTCCGCCCTCACAGGCATAGACCAGCAGATGTACGAAGCCGCCAGGATAGACGGCGCGTCCCGTCTGCAGACGCTTAACCGCATCACCTTCCCTTCCATACTGCCCACCGTGTCCATAATGCTGATCATCAACTGCGGCCACGTGATGAGTCTTGGCTTCGAAAAGGTCTACCTGATGCAGACGGACCTGAACCTGAACGTGTCACGCGTTATATCCACATACGTGTACGAGCAGGGCATACTCAAGACCGAGACCTCCTATTCCACCGCCATAGGGCTTATGAACTCGGTGGTCAACTTTATCCTGGTGGTAACGGTCAACGCCATATCACGCAAAGTCGGGGAGGTGAGCTTATGGTAAACGAAGCGCGCGTATCCAAGGCAGCCGGCCACGCCATCAGGGACTCCCGGGGCGACCGCGTATTCGCCTTCGCGGTGTACGCGCTGGTGACGCTGATACTTATGATCGTTTCCTACCCCCTCATTTACGTGGTGTCCGCGTCCATCTCGAACCCTCTGGACATAATCACAGGCAAGCTCATACTCTTCCCGCGGGAACTGTCCTTCAGGGCGTACCAGGCGGTATTCCACAGCAAGGATCTGCTCACAGGCTATAAAAATACCATATTATACTCGGTGGCGGGCACCGCTATAAACATCGTGCTCACCACCACGGGCGCCTACGCCTTGAGCCGAAAGGATATGTGGGGCCGCACCGCCGTCACATTCATGATCTCCTTCACCATGTTCTTCGGCGGCGGAATGATACCCACCTACATCGTCATAAAGAACCTGGGGCTGCTCAACTCTTTCTGGGTAATGGTGCTGCCCGGCGCAATCAGCGCCACCAACCTGCTGATCATGCGCAACTACTTCGCCAACTCCGTGCCCCAGGAGATAATCGAGGCCGCCTACATGGACGGCTGCTCCAACGTGGGCACGCTGTTAAGGGTAGTGCTGCCTACCTCCATGAGCATAGTGGCGGTAATGGTGATATTCTACCTGGTGGGCCACTGGAACAGCTACTTTTCCGCCCTGCTGTACCTGAACACCCGTTCCAAGTACACCCTGCAGGTGTTCCTGAGAGAGATACTTATTAAGAACGACTACGGCGACATGGGCACCGGCGGCGAGTCCTCCTCCGTGGAAATGACGCTGCTTTACGAGTCCCTCAAGTTCGCCGTGATCGTGGTGTCCACGCTGCCCATGATGCTGTTCTACCCCTTCATGCAGAGGTACTTCGTCAAGGGCGTCATGATGGGCTCCATCAAGGGCTGAGCCTTTCCCTGTCACGGGAGGTACGATGTGTCCGAGCTGCTCGAGCTGATAAAAAGCAGAAAAAGTGTCCGTTCTTTTGACGGCCGCCCGCTTGCCGCGGCTGACAGGGAACGATTGGCTGAGTATATGAGCGCGGTGACCAACCCCTTCGGCATACCCGTCCGCTTCGTGCTGCTCGACGCCGCGGAAAACGGGCTTTCGAGTCCGGTGATCACAGGGGAAACTCTGTACGTCGCCGGTATCGTCGCCAGGGTCCCCGGCGCGGAGACAGCCTTTGGCTATGCCTTTGAAAAGCTGGTGCTGTATGCCTGGCAGCTGGGCATAGGCACCACCTGGATCGCCGGCACCATGAAACGGGAAACGTTTGAGCGGGCTGCCGGTCTGCGCGAAGGGGAGATAATGCCCTGCGTAAGCCCCCTCGGCTACCCGGCTTCCAGGCGCTCCCTGCGGGAGACGCTCATGCGCAAAGGAGTTGGCGCGGATGCGCGCAAACCGGTAAGCGAGCTGTTTTATGACCGCGAATGGGGCACGCCTCTGCCTGAAGAAAAGCTTCGCCCCATAGCCGACGCGGCTGAAATGGTGCGCTGGGCTCCCTCCGCCGTAAACAGGCAGCCCTGGCGGATCATCGTCCGGGACGGCTGCTGTCATTTTTACGAGGCGCGGAGCAAAGGCTTCTCCGGCGAAAAAACAGGAGATCTGCAAAAGATCGATACCGGCATAGCGCTGTGCCATTTCGTTGAGGGGCTCCGTGAGCTGGGTAACAGCCCCGCGGTCTTAGTAAAAGACCCCGGGCTGAGCGTCCCGGAAAACGCGGAATACGTGACCAGCGTACAGTTTTAAACTAAAAAAGGCTTTGTACCATTTAAGGCAGCTTCGAGCAGCAGGCCGGTCCGGCTTGCGGGCGACTGTTTCCCTGATGTACAAAAGGTACCGTCGAGTACTGCCATATCCCGCCGGATCTATTCGGCCTCAGCGGGCAACAGTGCAAACCTTGGCTTCCCGCCGCGCGCGGCGAATAATATTTCAGGAGTTTTAACATGTCCACATTTTATCAGATCGAGACCGATTTCCGCTACGTCAACTGCGGCATGTGCTGGGCGCTTCAGCTGGACGACGGCAGCCTTATCGTCGAGGACGGCGGCTTTTTCGCACCCGGTCAGGCGGAAGCGCTGCACGACTTTTTCGCTTCCCTGTGCCCGGGCGGCATCCATATCCGCGCCTGGCTGTTCTCCCACGCGCATCAGGACCATATAGGCGCGTTCATCAATTATGTCCGCATGTATCCGGACACGGTGATAGACGAGGTGCGCTATTCCTTCCAGCCTTACGACTTCACCGGCGTGACCGAGTACTGGCAGGACAGCGACCCCGCTACTTTCCGTGAGTTTTACACCGTGCTTAATGAGCTGCCCGCGTCCACAAAAATACTGGGGCTGGAAACTGGAGAGATCGTAAAATACGGCGAGGCTGAGATCGAGGTGCTGTACACCTATAAAGACGCGAAGCAGCCCATCACCAATTTCAACGACAACTCCGCCGTGCTTCTGCTGAAAGTTAAGGGCACGCGGTTCTTCCTGCCCGGCGACGCGGCCAAGGTAGCCGCCCAGTCGCTTTTGGAAACGCCCGAAAAGCTTAAGTGCGACTTCATACAGGTGGCGCACCACGGCTTCAACGGCCTTCCGAGTGAGGTATACGCCGCGAACGAAGCGGAATATTCAATCTGGCCCATGCCCCACTACGAGTGGGACCGCAACCTGCCCCGCCCCGCCAACACATTTGTGGCGGAACACACAAAGTGCTTAAGCAGCGCGGACGGCACGCTCATGATCCCCCTGCCCTTTGCGGGGGAATACAAAGTGCTGCCCCGGATATTCCCCGAGGCGGACGAGACTAACCCTTTGTATATCACAGCCAAGATAACCAATCCGGTGCTGAAATTCTCCTGACCAAAGGCATGTTTCCCGCTGCCTTTTTAGGTGATCATCTATGAAGCTTAAGTTTTTGGGCACGGGCGCGGCGGATTGGGCCGCTCCGGACGCCTCCGGCGAATACCGCAGGCTGACCAGCACGCTGCTGGATAATAGTCTGCTTATTGACGTGACTGGACCTGCGCTTGACATGTTGCCCGACGGCGCGGAGGTCACGGACGTATTCTTCACCCACTCCCACAGGGATCACTTCGACCCCGAGGCGCTCAGGGCGCTTGCTCCATGCCGCGTGTGGGCGCACGAAAGCTGGGCAGACGAAATCTCAGGTGACGGCCTAACGGTGACGCCTCTGAAGGTCGGAGAGCCAGTGCGCGCGGCGGGCTTCACGCTGACTCCTCTGCCCTCTAACCACTCCACGGAGCGGGAATACGAAACTACCCTGCATTATCTTATAGATAAAGACAGCGTGCGGCTGCTCTACGCCACCGACGGAGCCTGGCTGCTGAACTATGAGTACCGCTTCATTCGCAGGCTTCAGCTGGACGCGGCGGTGTTCGACGCGACCATAGGTGACGGTCATGACGGAGACTATCGCGTATTCGAGCACAACTCCCTGCCCATGCTGCGAATAATGACGTCCACGCTTAAGCGCACCGGCATACTTAAGCCGGACGCGCCCGTGTTCCTGACGCATATGGCCCGCACTCTGCATCCGTCACAGGCGGAATTGGAAAAAGCCGCCACTCCTCCCTTCGTCGTCTGCTTCGACGGTCTGGAGGCGGAAATATAGCCGTCTTATGACCTCTATTGCCCCGTCCCTCTGTTCGTTTCCTTTCGCATGAGCCCCGGGATTTCCCTATCCGTTCAAAACGATACAAAAAAACCGCCGTGCAGGCGGTTTTTTCCATAAATAACTGTTACCGGCTCAGGCGTTGCGGCTGCGGGGTCGGTTCGCCGCACGGGGCGGCCGCCCTTTCTCACTCTATCCTTAATTCGATCCGCCCATTCGCGTCAGGCTTCGTCCACAGTTCCTCCGCCTCAAAGCCGGGCGACAGGGCAAAAATCAGCCCGCCGGTGCTAAGGGGCGTTAAGGAAGTTACCGTCAGCAGGCCGTCTGTCGACGCCTTGCCCGAGAGCGTGAAGCGCGCGCCCTCGCGCAGTATGACGGGCAGCACGAATCTCGCGTCCCGCGCGTATAGGGCGGCTATGTCAGCCCGAAGCGTCAAGCCGGAGCCGTTAAGCGTGTACTCCGCGTGGAAATCCCCGCCCTCAACAGGCACATGGTCTATGTCACACAGTCTGCCGACAGAGGTGACGACGAACGCCTCGCCCTTTCGTTCCGCACTCACGTGGGCGTTCAGGTCATAGGCCTGTGAGTACACCGTTCCTCCCAATACCAGCTCCAGCCGGGGGCACACGTTCCTGAGCTGCGACCTTTTGCGGGTGAGCTGCTGGTTGTGGGGCTCTTTGAGAGAGAAATCCGTGTTGGCGACCGCGAGCACAGGCCCTAAAGCGCGGTTCCACAGCAGCGTGACCGTTCCGCCCGACGCGTTGCCGCCCTTCATGCACGCAAGGTCGCCGAAGCATACGCTGAGCTGCCAGCCGCCTGCTGAGAGCCTGAGACAGCCCAGTTCCGTGTAAAGCCTCATCTGCTCGGAAGCGTCTGAGGGAATGGACGCGGGCACATACGGCGCTATGCCCTCATCCAGCGCCTGCGCCAAAGCTGCGGCGCGGCTTATTGAATGATGAACGCAGGGACGCTCCCCGTGCTGAAGGTAATGCATGCCGCCATACAAAAGTCCCCGCGTGGCCTGTTTCATAATGCGGAGGTTCCTTAACGCCGCTTCGGCAAAAACACCGTCGTGCTTTCCAAGCGCGTTGAACAGAGCCTGACAGCCTCCAGTGGTACGGCTGCCCCAGTACGTCCACTTGAAATTGCGCGTGCCCATGCTGTCGTCCCACGCCCCGTCGGGCAGCATGAAGTCCAGATGCGCCCGTGCGAGACGGAGCACCTCGGCCATGGCGCCGCCATCCTGCGCCGCGCGGGCGTACTCGAGCAGGGCAGGCAAGGTTTCTTCCACGTTGTAACAGATATCCACCGGGCGTACGCCCCCGGAGGTAACGCTGTCCCTGGATGCGCCTTCGCCGTATATAAGACCGTTCGCGCTCACGCGGGACAGGACTTCCCGCGCCAGCGCACGTGCGCTCTCAGTGCATGCTTCGTCATGAAAAAACTCCCCCGCGAGCGCCAGAGCGGCGGCGTTGGCAGCGGGATAATTGATGTGCGCCTTGGCGGAGGGCGTGATATTCTGCCTGAGCCATTCCGCCATGGCACGCAGCCGCGCCTCCCAGACGCCTCGTTCCTCTTCCGAAAGCAGTTCCCCGTGGAAGCGCAGCGCCATGATGTACGCCAGGAACGCGAATACCGTTACGCCCCTCCAGTCGTTGCGTGCGTCGTTGTAGAGGCTAAAGTCGTCGCAGAGCAGCTCCTCCGACCACGCGAACAGCCGCCTTGCCGCGTCCAGATACCTGCTCTCCCCCGTACGCCGCGCCATGCACATGAGAGGGTACACCGCCTCGCGGCAGCGTCCGTGGATCGCCTGACAGGCGGGACAAATGATCCCGCCGTCCAAAGACGGGTGCGCCGGATCGCGCAGCATGTAAGCCAGCAGCGCGTCCAGCCAGGTTTTGAGCAGCTCCTCGTACTCTGCTGCCGCGTCCGTGGCAGGATGTATCGCCATAGGCTCTCTTACGCCGTCGCCTGCGGTGAGGACAGGTCTATCTGCATTATTTCAATGCGGTTGCCGTCCGGGTCGTGTATCCACATCTGGATGTTATTGTCCTTGCCCCGGCAGGGAGCCACGTCTATCTCCACTCCCGCTTTTATGAGTTCCCGCTCCGCCTGCGCGCAGTCAGGCACCTGAAGGCACAAATGTCCGTACGAGCTCCTGCCTTCAAAGCCCCCGTCGGAATAGAACAGCTCTATGAACTGCCCCTCCGCCAGTTTTATGTACTCTATCCAGGGTGTACCGTCATCACGGGGAATGGAAAACGCGTGCTTCATCCCCAGTTTAGTCACGTAAAACTCCAGCGAGGCCCGCATGTCGCTGACATCGTAGGCGGCGTGCGCGATTCCTGTAATTTTCATTCATGTATCCTCCCGATCTTTGTGCCCAAGGGGCTGCACGCGTATTATAACAGCGCTTATAAGAGGCTGTCAACGCCGGCGGCGCGCGCTTTTTGCCACGTTTTTCCCCGCCTGCAGGAAAACGCAGGTGAAACGCAGAATTATACAGTTTGCGCGTTTTATCCCGAGCGAAGCGTTAAGGAGGATCCGATATGAGGGAATTTCTGACTGTCATGCTTATATTCCTGCCTTTCGCGATAGCTCTGTCGGTCTGGCTTGAGGTCGACAAAAAGCGGTACAACAACGGTACCCGCTCCGTGGATAAGCTGATAACGAAAACGCGTATAATCGCCGTTAACGGCGTGGAATACGTGACCGAGAAAGGCGTGCTCTCAAACGCAGTCGTAGGGCGCATGCTTGCCGGAGACATAGGCATGTATCTCGGCGCTGTGAATTCAAAACAGGTGCATCGGGATAATGAGTTCACGTTCCTCGTGTTCTACAGCGAAAAGAAGAGCGGCAGCAAAAAAGTGACCGAAAAAGTTTGCCAGTCCAGCGGCCGCTTCAGTTTTCTGGTATCCAAGCTGGAGGATACGCAAAAAACGGAATACCCAGCGCCCACAGTCCCCGAAGCGAAAAAAGCCGCGCAGCGGCGTCCAGGTTCGTTCGTGGTGCCTGTCGGCGAATACATTGTGGGTGAAGATGTGCCCGCGGGCGTGTACACCCTGACTTCAGACGACTTTTCCGAGATCGACCTTTACAGGGACGAAGATGATGAGGACGTTTATGATTCGTTTGACTGTTCCTCGCCGCTATATACCATAGGAAAAATCACTTTAAATAAAGGAATGAAGATAAAAATATATGACTCTGCGCTGACGTTCAGTCCTTACACAGGGCTGGATCTGGGCAGCGCGGGGAAAGCGAAATGAGCATGGTCAAAACAGTCTCGATACCTGCCCGCGACGTGCCTGTCCGGGGCAGTTACGACGTCATCGTGGCCGGCGGCGGGGTCGCGGGCATCGCCGCGGCGCTCTCGGCCAGGCGTGCCGGAGCGGGCAAGGTGCTGCTCATTGAAAGGGAGTTCACCCTGGGCGGTTTGGCCACTCTGGGACTTGTCACCATATTCCTGCCCCTGTGCGACGGCAGGGGCACACAGGTCTCCTTCGGCATAGCCGAGGAACTGCTGCGCCTGTCCGTATCCAAAGGCGCGGAAGAGCCCGTCCCGGAGTGCTGGCAGAACGCCTCGGACAAAGCGGAGCGCGCGAAACACAGATACGCGTGCCGTTTTAACGCGAGCCTGTTCGCCTGCCTGGCGGAGGAACTGCTGCTGGATGCCCAGGTGGATATCCTCTACGGCGCCCAGCTGTGCGCCTCGGTCACAGATAAAGAGCGCGTGAGGGCCGTCGTGTGCATGGACCGTTCGGGAGAACTGTACGCTTACGAATCGGGCGGTTTCGTGGACGCCAGCGGTGACGCAACTCTGTTCAGGCTTTCCGGGGCCGAGACCGCGGAATACTCTCTTGGCAACCGTCAGGCGGCGTGGTACTATTCTTACGAGAACGGCAGGCACGTCCTGCATACGCTGGGCTCTGCCCCCGCGCCGGGTGAGCACGTGCCGGGCGGCTTTGCGGGCACCGATGCCGGCGGATTGTCCCGTGTGATGGCCGCCGCCCACCGCCTTATTAAGCGGGATTTCCTCTCAGGTGGCGAACTGTCCGACGCCCACACGCTCACTGTGCTGCCTCAGATACCGCAGGTGCGCATGTCGCGCCGTATCGCCGGCAAAGCGGCGCTCAGGCTTTCGGACGAGTTCAGCTCGTTTACTGACAGTGTAGGCATGGTGTCCAACTGGAGACAGGCGGGGCCGGTGTACGAACTGCCTTTTGGCGCGCTGCGCTCAGATATCGAAAACCTGTTCGCATGCGGCAGGATCGTCTCCGCGGACGACGAGATGTGGGATATAATTAGAGTGATACCCTGCTGCGCGGTGTCGGGCGAAGCCGCGGGCATCGCGGCGGCAAAAGGCGGCGACGCCCGCACGGTCCAGAAGGAATTGAGCCGGCGCGGGATCCCGTTTCATATAAATCAGCTTTGTGTTCGATAAGCTAATATAATTGACAGCTGGAGGTTTTTTATGGCGGAGTATTATCTTAAGTACGGTTCTACCACGGCTGCCGTAAGGCAGAAAGGCGCTCAGATAACCTCTTTTAAAGGCGCGGACGGGCGAGAGGTCATCTGGCAGGCTGATCCAAGCGTCTGGGCGCAGCACGCGCCTGTGCTTTTCCCCGTGTGCGGGTCGGTAAGAGACAACAAAGTCAGGATAAACGGAAAGTTTTATCCCATGCCCAAGCACGGCTTTACCCGCAATCCGGAATTCGAGCTCAGCCACCTCGGCAAGGATTTTATCGACCTGGTGCTCAGGGACAGCCCCGAAACGCGGGAGATGTATCCCTTCTCCTTCGCGTTCCACGTGACCTACCGCCTGTTTGAGGGTGGCTATACCACCACCTTCCTTGTGGAAAACCGTTCTGAAGAGACTATGCCTCTGTGCCTGGGCGGGCATCCGGGCTTCGTCTGCCCCATGGAAGAAGACGCGGCTTTCAGCGACTATCAGCTGGTCTTCGAGCAGCCGGAAAAGGGCATGATCTGCATGGCGCCCGACGGCTACCTTATCGACGGTGAGGAAAAGTTAAGCGCGTTTACGGACGCGCGCACCCTGCCCCTCGATCACAGCCTGTTCGACAAAGACGCGCTGCTGTTCGCGGGTCTCAACAGCCGCGCAGTAAAGCTGGTGCACAGGGAAAGCGGCAAAGGCATATACTTCGAGTTCCCCAAGATGGAGGTGCTCGCAGTATGGACCAAGCCCAAAGCCAACGCGCCCTACCTGTGCCTTGAGCCCTGGCACGGCATGCCCGGCCGGGTGAGCGACGGCGACGACTTCGAGACCAAGCCCTATGTGACCCTGCTCAAACCCGGGCAGGTGTACACCAGCTGGTTCACGGTGAAGCTGATCTGAAGCCTGCCTCTTATACGATTCAAGCCCTCCGCGATTCCACGGAGGGCTTATATTTTATGTGTTACGGTTTACGCGAAAAACCTGAGGAGCAGCCCCAGCGCCGTGAAGACGACGCCAACGCTTATCCAGGGCATGAACGTCCAGCCGCGCTTGGAGCGTTTTTCCGCTTTGATCCGGCTGTAATCGAGCAGGTTTTCGTACCTGTGGGAGCCAAACTGCGCGAACGCGTAGCCGAAAACATCGAAAGTGCCGTTATAGCTCACACAGAACAACAGCCCCAGCAGGATGCACACCGCGCCTGCCGTGGTCAGTGCGGAATAATACGAAAACAGCTCAGAAAAGCTGCTTTGGAACAGCACCGCCAGGGCGACCGCCGCGCCGATAAGCGCGGCGGCCAGATAATGCCCCCAGTGATGTCTGAACAGGCGGGCGGTCAGGCTCATTGTTTAAGCTCCGCCTGATAGCGCTCAAACTCCGCCTGATTGCAGTACACGAAGTGGTTCTCCGTCAATTCACGCAGCTCAGGCAGGTCTCCATGCTCGTAATCGTGGCTCTCGGCGGGAACGTAGGGTATCCTGACCCTGGTGCGCTCGGAGCGGGGATTTGGCTTGGGAATGGCGGACAAAAGCGAGCGGGTGTACGGGTGCATGGGGTTTTTGAACAGCTCGTCGCTTGGCGCCTTTTCCACGACCTTGCCGAAGTACATTACCACGATGCTGTCGCAGAAGTACTTTACCACGCTCAGGTCATGGGCGATGAAAATGATGGACAGGTTGAGCTCGCGCTTAAGGTCGTTGAGCAGGTTGATTATCTGCGCCCTTATGGACACGTCCAGCGCGCTTATGGGCTCGTCGCAGATGAGCAGCTTGGGGTTCATGATGAGCGCCCGGGCGATACCGATCCTCTGCCTTTGGCCGCCTGAAAACTCGTGAGGATAACGGCTGGCGTGCTCCTCCACCAGGCCCACGGTCTCAAGCATCTGCACCACTTTTTTGTGGTTCTCAACCTTGTCGTGGAAGCCCTGTATGCGCAGGCCTTCCTGTATGATGTCCTCCACCGTCATGCGGGGATCCAGAGAATCGATAGGATCCTGGAAGATCATCTGTATCTCGTTGAGCAGTTTGCGGCTCACATGCTTGTTGTCAAACTTGATCTGGCGGATCTTCGCCTTCTGCTCCACCTTGGTGTAATGCAGGGCGTCTTTTATTTCTTTCGCTTCAGCGGCGTCAGCCGGGCTCTTGAGCTGTTTGAGCTTCTGCTTGCCCCTGATGCGCGTCCACTTTATCTCCTTGCGGTTCCAGCGGGTGCCGGCGCTGATCCTGACGCCTCGATAGTATATGGAGCCGGAAGTGATATCGTAAAGACGGATGATGGAGCGTCCGGTAGTGGTCTTACCGCAGCCGCTCTCGCCCACTATGCCCAGGCACTCGCCTTCCTTAAGGTCGAATGACACGTTGGACACGGCCTTTAGCTTCTGGCGCTTGGCGCCCCTGCCGAAAAAGAAGAACTGCTTTAAGTGCCTTACGGACAGGAGGATCTTTTCGTCCCTCAATTCGGGCTTCTGCTTTACGTGGGGATTGATGTGGTAACGGCGGTTGAACTCATCAAGGGAGTCCATCGCGGCGTTCAGTTCCTTTTCGTCCTCGTGATCGTCAGCCAGTTTCACGCTCTCCGGGATCTCGCTCAGTGACAGCGCCTCGCGGTTTTCCTCTTTGGAGTTGTCAAGTATTTCTCTTATCTTGCTCATTTGCCTTCCTCCCCCAAAGAGATCTTTATGCGCTCGGATACGATCTTGGGCATTTCGACTTTGGGCGCGCGCTCATCCAGCAGCCAGGTGGCCGCGTAGTGCGTGTCGCTCAGTTTGAAATACGGGGGTTCCTCCTCAAAGTCGATGTTCATGGCGTATTTGCTGCGCACGGCGAACGCGTCTCCCTTGGGCGGATAGATCATGTTGGGAGGAGTGCCCGGTATGGCTTCCAGCTTCTCCTTGCTGTCCACGTCCGGTATGGAAGACAGCAGCGCCCAGGTGTAGGGATGCCTGGGATCGTAGAAGATCTCGTCAGCGGTGCCGTACTCAACTATCTTGCCCGCGTACATGACCGCGACCCTGTCCGCCATGTTGGCGACGACGCCCAGGTCGTGGGTGATGAATATGCAGCTTAACTGCCTTTCCTTCTTGATGCGGTTGATGAGCTCCAGTATCTGCGCCTGGATGGTCACGTCCAGGGCGGTGGTGGGCTCGTCGCAGATGAGTATCTCGGGAGACGCGGTGAGCGCTATGGCTATAACGATCCTCTGCCTCATACCGCCGGAAAACTCGAACGGGTACTGATTATACCGCCTTTCGGGCTCAGGAATGCCGACTTCCTTCATTATGGCCAGGGCGCGGCGTTTCGCCTCAGCCTTGGTGATGGAGAGCTTATTGTCGAAATCCTCTTTTTCAAGGCTTATCAGCTTCGCCGCGGCGGCTTTCTCCTCGGCGGAAGCGGCCTTGGAGAGCTGCTGCTTGAGCTCAGCCATCCTGGCTTTATGCTGTTCGGTGACCTGCGCCTTATACTCCGCCACCTGCTTTTTGGCCTTCTTCTCAGTCTCGGTCAGTATGGCTTTGTATTCCTTCGCCTTGCCCTCGTACTGCTGGCGAGTCTCCTTCTCAAAGCGCTTGAACTCCGCCTTTTTCTGCTTTATCAGCGCTTTGGCTTCAGCCGCCTGCTGTTTAGTCTGGCCTTCCGCGGCTTTGGTCTCGGCGATGAGCGCGTCAAGCTTCTTTTTCTCGGTATCGATGGCGATGTTCATCTTCGCCAGGGTATTCTTGTAGCGGATAAGGTCGTCGCTGATGAGGTCGTTGTACATCAGCCTGAGCTTGTCCGCGTTGAGCAGCATGGCCTCGGTTATCTGCTTGCCTATCCTTACGATGGGATTGAGCGAAGACAGGGGATCCTGGAATATCATGCCGATCTTGTGGCCGCGGATCTTGTAGAACTCTTCCTCGCTGACCTCAAGCAGGTTTTCGCCTCTGTAGATGATATTGCCGCCCGCGATAATGGCGTTGTTGGCCAGTATGCCCATAATGGCCTTGGAGGTAACGGATTTGCCCGAGCCGCTTTCCCCCACTATGCACAGGGTCTCGCCCCTGTACAGGTCGAAGGACACGTCCCTGACCGCCTTTAATATACCGTTGTCGGTCTTAAAATTGATGACGAGATTGTTTACCGAAAGAACCTTTTCCGCCATCTTATTCACTTCCCTTCAAGGACGGGTTGAACGCGTCTCTTAAGCCGTTGCCGAACAGGTTGAAGCTCACCATCATGAGCGCCATGACCACAGCCGGGAATATCACCAGATAGGGATACAATCCCAGATACTGCTGGTTGTTGCTCATCATAACGCCGAAGGACTGCACGCCCTGAAGTCCCAGGTTCAGGTACGCCAGCGTGGCTTCGGAATAGATGGTGGAGGGGATCATCAACACGCTCGCGGTGATGATGGTACCCATGGAGTTGGGCAGTATATGCTTGAATATCAGCCTTATGTCGCTGGATCCGAGTGTGCGGCTCGCCAGCACGTACTCCCTGCCCTTGAAGCGGTAGAACTGAGTACGGGTGCGGTGAGCGGTGCCCATCCAGCCCGTCATGCACAGCGCCAGGAAGAATGTCAGGAAGTTGTTGCCCAAATGCAGTATCGCCAGCGTCATTATGACTATCCACGGCACGCCGCTCAAAATATCGCAGAAGCGCTCCATGAACAGGTCAACATTTCCGCCGAAATAGCCGCTGACCGCGCCCCAGACAAGTCCGAACAGGAAGCAGAACGCCGCAGTGCACACGCCCAGTATCAGGCTGGTCCTGAGGCCCGCGAATGAGCGCTTGAACAGGTCAAAGCCCGAAGCGTCGGTGCCCAGAATGAACTTGGGCATACTCTTGTAGCCCATCTTGCGGTAATTGTAGCCCCTGCCGGTGATGGAGTTGAGTTTCTTGGTGCGGCTGTTCACGCTCTGCTCCACAACTTCGTCGATGGGGCAGTCGTCGGTCAGGCGCACGAAACTCTCAGGTCCGACTTTTTCATCATACTGGCACCAGCCCGCGTCAACCCAGCGCTTGAGCTCGGTCGCGGAATAGGTGACCGTGTCGGCATTTCCGTACACCAGCTCGTAGGTGTCGATCGTGTAGTCGCAGTAGTATATCAGGCTGTTATGTATGCCCTTCCTGCCGGAACACGCCCAGTAACCAGCGGCGTCCTTGTCCGCCAGCAGCACCATTTTGGTCGCGTCGGCAAAACTGACGCTTTCCAGCTGTTCCAGGTTCTTGGCGGACTCGGCGGTCAGCGCCACGCTGTTTATCAGTATATACCTGAACGCATCGGCAGATGATTTAATGTCGAATACCACCTGCGCGTTGAGCGCCGTCTTGCCAGCGTCGGCAAGCGCTTTGCTGATGTCGAAATCTATATCTGAATAATCCGTGGAAAAGTCGCGCACGATGATCTCGCTGCCGTCGCTGCCCTTCAGGAAGACCCTGTATTCGCCCAGACGGCTGCCCTGCACTTCGTCCTCACTGTCCAGGACGATCTTAAGCCGATATCCGCCCTGGGAATTAAAACTGACGGGCTTTGACGTCATGTATATATCTTTGGCGTCCACGGCGGCATCGGTAGCCAGTACCACAAAACCGCCGGTACCGAACTGGTTGGCAGAATCTATAAGCGAAGGCTCTTCGTCAACCTTGATCTTAACGAGCGCGTTTTTAAGCGCGGAAACAGAATACCTGTCGCTCACCGCAGGCACTTCGTTTATGGGGTCATACACCACGCGTGTCATCTTGCGCGTGCCGTCCCAGAAGCCCGTACCGCTTTCGAACAGTTTGGGCGCCAACATGCGCTCGGTAACGTTCACGTCGGTAATATTGTAAGGAGACAGTACCGGCACGAATATCGTAAGCAGTATCAGTATCGCCAGGATTATCGCCGCGACTATGGAAGACTTGTTCTTGCAGAAGCGCCTGAACGCGTCCTTCGCAAAGGTCGTGGGTTTGGTCTCCAGCTTTTTGTCCATTATGCGGGTGTTGGACTGCACCAGCTTAAAGGAATCGGGGTTGAATCTGATCTCTCTGTCCATCATTTTTTCGCCCCCATTCTGATCCTGGGATCGATAAAGCCGTAGCTCAGGTCCACTACTACGCCCGCAAGCAGCGAAATGGTAGTGAATATGGCCATATCTACGAACAGTATATCGTAATCCTTATAGTTCAGCGAGAGTATGAACAGCTTGCCTATGCCCGGGATGCCGTACAGGTTCTCAAGTATCATGCTGCCGCCCAGTATCCCGATAAACTCGGAAAGAATACTTGGAAATATGGGCACCATGGCGTTTTTGAGCGCGTGGCGCACTATGGCCTGACGTCTTGTAAGACCCTTGGTGCGCGCCAGCAACAGGTAGTCGCTCTCCATGACCTCGCACAGCTCCGCGCGGGTATAACGGCAATAGTAACACACGGATGAGAACGACAGGCAGAATACGGGGATTATATAACCTTTGATTTTCGTCCACGTGGTCGCCGTATCCGCCGGCCATGTGGATGGCAGCCAGCCCAGGTCGTAAGCGAAGATCCTGAGCACAAAACATATAAGTACAAAACTCGGCACGCTTATGAATATCATGACCATCGTGGAAATGGTATGGTCTGTCAGCGTGTTCTTTTTTAGCGCCGCCCAGATGCCCAGCAGCAGGCCCAGCGGCACCGAGAAGATGACCGAGATAATATTCAGTCTCATTGAGTACCAGATCCGGTTCATAATTATGACCGAAGCCGCTACATTGGGCTGGTAGCTCTTGGAATAACCCCAGTCCCATTTGGTGACCACATTTTTTAACCAGGAAACGTACTGCTCCATCACAGGCACCTTGTAGTAGTAAAAACAAGAGCCTCTGTCAACGGGAGAGCGGTAAAGATATTCGCCGTATTTGGCATTGTATTCCTCTACCACCGGAGCGTCCTTGACCAGCTTGATACGGTAGACGTAACCCAGATTGTACTGTTTGTCGAAATATGCGATCTGCTGCTGGTCGCCTCCTATGGGGCGGTCGAATGGCAGCAGCTTGACCAGAATAAATGTCAGAGAAAGAATTATGAATGCCGTGCAAAACGCAAGCAGCACTCGCTTAAGTACGTATTTCCCCATGGAAATCACCCTTTCATAGGTTTATGGAAGAATGATCCGTATAAAATCGCTATTGTCCCAGACAGCAAAAAAATGCCTTCGCAAGGCAGCATATCCGGGGGCAAATAATCACGGTCAGAGCTTCCTGACTGGCGCATTCGGCTGTATTCTCACTCCGCGTCAGTTACCGCGCAGCGAAGGGGAGGTTTTCCCCCCTTCGCTGCGGGAAAGACGGTGCGGGATCTCTCCCGCGCCGCCCTTTAAGTGTTCGGTTTATCAGGCCGCGGTCTCGGTCTCGGCAGGAGCCTCTTCGGTCTCGGCGGGAGCCTCTTCGGCTTCAGCGGGAGCTTCGGCGGCTTCGGGGACCTCGAAGTTGTCGGTCACGGAGTAGTACAGACCGGACTGAGTAACGCCATTGAAGGTCAGGTTGTAGTACAGGTCGAAGCCGGTATCGCCCTTGGGTTCCGCGCTGGTGCCGCTGCCGGTAGCATAATCCTCGGCCAGCTCGGCGGGAACTGTGAAGGTCACGACCAGCAGGCCTGCGCCCTGATCGTCCACGGTGAACTCCACGGGAGCTTCGGCATAAGTGCCGTCACCGTTGTAGTAGCGCTCGTAGTTGCAGCACTCGATGTCCGCGATCTCGATGCTGGTGATATCGGGCAGAGTGGAAGCTACGGTGAAGGAACCGGTGTAGGTGCCGTCCTCGTTCTTCGCGATGGGAGTGTACTTGAAGGTGAGCTGCGCCTTGTTCTGGCCGTTGGACGCGATGACCTGGCTGTTCACAGCGTTGTACAGAGCGTCGAAGCTCCAGCGCAGATCGTTGTAAACGATCGGATACGCGTCGGGATCGTTGGTGTCTACGCCCCAGTTCAGGGTGAAGTTGCCGGAGATGTCCTGATCGGAGGACAGCACGGACACGAAGCCGATGGGATCCAGGCTGTTGCCGCTGATGGAGCCGAAGCCCAGGTCGTACTGACCAAGCATCAGTTTGTTGTAGTACACATCGCTCCAGGTGTTGCCTACCCAGTAGTCAACTACCAGCTTGTAGGCGCCGCCGGACACGGACTCGTCGTTGAAAGCGGTCTCGATGTAGTTCTTGATCTGGTTGTGATAGTCTTCCTCGTCGGTGGGGTACATCCAGGCGATCTCGAAGTGGATCTCGGTGGGCGCTTCGGCGGTGCCGGGGGCATAGGCGCCTTCAGCTTCAAGCTCGGTCAGAGCCAGGCGGAAGTAGTCGCGGGCCAGCTCCAGGCTGTAGCCGTAACCGTCGGTATCCTCGAGCAGACCGGTAACGGCGTTCTGATGCGCCTCGGTGGCGTCGTAGCTCATGCCGTTCTCGGGGTCGGACATATAGTTGGAAGACAGGTAGTCAACGGAAGGCACGCGGCCCTTCGCAACGGCCAGTTCGGAACGGTTGATGGAGTAGGACAGAGCCTGCACGAAGTGATGGTTGCCCATGCAGGGCTTGAGCTCCCAGTAGGCTTCCTTGGCGGTCTGGGTGACCACGCCGTCGGTGCCGAACAGGTATTCCCAGGTCTCGGCGTTGCTGGCGTTGACGTTCAGCTTGAACACGCTGTTGCCCTTGGTGGTATGGGTCCTGGGATCGTTGCGGTACTCGTTCAGGTACTCGTCCGGGATCCTGCAGACGTCAAAGTGGCCGGCCAGGAACTCGTTGAAGGTCGCGTTCTTGTCGGTGGCAGCGGCGGGGAAAATCTTGTCGTGGATGCCGGGGATGGCGTACTTGGTATCGGCAAACACGTAGTTGGGGTTCTTCTTGTAAACGACCTGCTGGTCGGAGTCGTAGCGCTCTACATAGTAGGGGCCTACGGACAGGGAGTTGTCAACGGGAGACTCGGTGGTATCCTCGTTGAAGCCCAGGTAGTTCTTAACCGTTACCAGTTCCACGAACTCCTGAGGAATGGGCTGATAGAAGTACATCTGGCCATAATACATGGCGTAGAAGCGGGTCTGCTCCTCGGTGAAGGTGATCTCGAAGTAATTCTTGCCGTCTTCGACGTAAGTCTTCAGGCCGACCTTTTCCCAGGCTTCGTCATCGTAGCCATTCTCGGTGGCATTGTAGTAATCCTTCGCGCCAACCACAGCGCCGGTCTTGGTGGTAGCGAATTCGCTGCCGCGGTAGAACTGGTTGGCCTGGGTGAGCAGGAGCTTGAAGCCGAACTCGTAGTCTTCCAGGGCTACGGGGCGGCCGTTGAAGGCCTGACGGCTCTCCAGCTGGGAACCGGTGGTGTATACCAGACCGTCGGTCTCGCCGGTGCGGACTTCCCATCTCCAGGTGGTAGCCATACCGTCGCCGTCTTCATCGTTGACAGCTACGGGCTTTTCCTTGGCCAGTTCGGGCACCCAGTCGTAGCCGTCCTTGGTCTCGTTCATGAAGTTGGTGAAGAATACGGCCTGGATGTAGCTGTACATATCACCGACCTGAGAGCCCTGATCGTTGGGGGCATTCAGAGTACCGGGGTCGCTGGTCTCGCAGATGTGGTAATAGCGCGCCCAATCGGGGTTGGTCTCGTACTCCAGATCTTCGGTGATGGCGCCCTCGGCCAGAGTGCCGAAGCCGTAACCGGTGATGTAGTTCTCGGTGCCCAGAGTGATGCGGGGATTGATCATCTGGTAAGCGCCGTTCTCGTACAGGGACATGCCGGTGATGCCGGTGGTCACAGCGTACTTTTCCAGGATGCCCAGGATGTTGGTCCTCTCAGCATCGGGGAGCTTTTTGTAGGTGTACAGACCGTCGGCGGTGGGTACGCAGGCCAGAACGGCGGCGTACGCAGCGTCGTAGGCGGCTTCAACCTCGGCTACGGTAGCGGCGGCGTCGATGGCGGCTTTGCCTTCCTCGACAGCGGCCTCAACCTTGGCCAGGTTTTCCTCGCCCAGCTGTCCGCTAATTGCGTCAAAGACAACGTCCAGGTCATAAGCGATATAGGCCTTGAAGTCGTCCTCGTCCATGTAAACGCCGTCCCAGGCAGCGTCATCCGCGAAAGCGGAGAACATGCCCAGAGCCATGACGAGCGCTAACACGATGGCTAACAATTTCTTCATGGATATACCCTCCTATAGTAATCACAGTCAAAACTGCTATTTTATTATTATATATCAGTGAAAAAAACCTGTCAAGAAGTGACAGGTATTTATAACATAAATTGCGCAGATGGCAGACAGTTTTCGGCGCCGCAGCGCCCCGGCCGCTGCTTTTCAGTTTTTTCCGTCCCTTATCCCTTCGAACGCCTCTTTTATAAGCGCCCTTGCCTCTTCTTCCATGAGCCCCCCGTCGCAGCGGCAGAACCCCGGGAACGCCGGGTCCTCGGGTATCCTGTATACGCTTCCGCAGCAGCCGTACTGCTCATCCTTCGACGCGTAGACGAGGCGGCTCACACCGCTTAACGCCAAAGCTCCCGCGCACATGGGACAGGGTTCCAGCGTGACGTACATTTTCGCGTCCCTGAGCGCGTACCGGTCCGCCTGCTTAAGCGCCAGCATTTCCGCGTGTGCGGTCACGTCGCCCGTTTCCCGCGTCCGGTTGCGGGCGGAGGCGATGACGCGCCCGTCCCTGACTATGACGCAGCCCACGGGGATCTCTCCCTCCTTAAGGGCAGCGCGCGCCTCGCTGAGCGCGAGGCGCATGAGATCAGCGTCTTCCTGTGTATATGTCACAGCGTGAAGCCCATCTTTTTAAGGTTTTCGGCGGAAATCCGCATCTGAGACAGAGGATCCTCCATATCGGAAGCATTGTCCTGCTCCACCTCGGCGAACTGCACGCCCGTCTCCTCGCAGGCCTTTTTTATCTCCGGCCAGTCCAGGTTCCCGCTGCCGACAGGCACCATCACGGAAAAGGTCCCGAACGCGGTGTTGCCCATCATGTCTTTAAAATGCATCACGTCCATGCGGCCGTTTACTTTCCGTATCCAGTTTACGGGGTTGGCGCCGCCTGCCTGCACCCAGAAGGTATCCAGCTCGAACTGTGCGTTGTCGCCCAGATAGTCGAACAGCACGTCCATGCCCATGTGCCCGTCCGGGAAACGGCTGAACTCGAACATGTGGTTG
The DNA here is from genome assembly GCA_024684375.1 of Clostridiales bacterium. Taxonomy (GTDB): domain Bacteria; phylum Bacillota; class Clostridia; order Christensenellales; family Aristaeellaceae; genus RUG14130. The sequence continues at coordinate 93,107 of JAIKWZ010000018.1, read as the reverse complement.
TGGTAAACGAAGGTGATCCCCTCGTCCTTGAGCTGTTTGGCGATCCCGGTCATCTTGAGGGCGAAATTCCGATAGCCTTCCCAGCTGGTCTTATACTCACCGGGCAGGCCGCCGATGCCGGCGTAGCGGCAGTTCCAGATGTGGTGCCGGCGGATCAGCTCGTCCAGCCCCTCCTCAAAGTCCTGCATCGAATTATGGGTCACCACGCACTTCAAGCCGTGCTTTTTAAGCATTTCGGCGTAAAACTCCGGCTCTATCTCGCGGTTCTGGCCGCTTAACTGGCAGGTAGTGTAGCCCATCTGGCTGATCGCCGCAAAGGTTTCGTCGATGGTCTGCCTGTCCTGCATTAGCCGCCTGACGGAATACAGCTGCGCGCCGGTAACAAAGTCCTTCATAACGCTCCTCCTATTCGCATTTGTCCTTTTTAAGCATTACCGCACCCATAAATGCGGCGAAAATGCCTTTTGACGCCTCGTCGGAAAGCATCTCGGGGTGCCACTGCACGCCCATGATGAAGCGCGAACGGTCGATGCACTCTATTCCTTCTATGGTGCCGTCGGGCGCCAGGGCGCTCACGCGGAAGCCTTCCGCCACCTCGTCCACAGCCTGATGGTGCAGGCTGTTGACCTGTATTTCCGCCTGTCCCACCGCGGAGAGCAAACGCGTGCCGCCTGCTATGTTCACCGTGTGGAAGTAGCCTTCTTCCGAAGGCTGACGGTGGATGAAGCCCCTTTGCGAAGGCAAGTCCTGCACCAGCGTGCCTCCGAAACCGGCGTTTATCATCTGGCAGCCGCGGCAGATGCCCAGGATAGGCAGATTCCGCTGCATCAGCAGGGGGAACAGGTTCATTTCCAGCTCGTCGCGGGGCACACAGGGTTCCCCGCACTCAGGCAGCTTTTCCTGCCCGTAAAACGAAGGCTTAAGGTCGCCCCCGCCGGGAAAGATGTAGCCGTCTATCTGCAATACCTCGCCCAGCAGCTCGTACAGCCTTAATGTGTCCCAGTTGAGGGGACGCACTTCTCCGCCCAGTTCCTCAACTATCCTCTTTATATGGCTTTGTACGCGTATTCCGTCCGAATACTTACCGCATGTAACGCCTATGACCGGTTTTGACATGGTTTAATCCTCTGTTTTCACTGGTTTTCCGCAGGAGAGCCGTCCCTCCGGACAGTAGCCGAGTATCGCGCAGCTGGGACCGTAGAACCTAAACAGGGGCTTGAACTCGTCCATAAGGCAGCACAGCATTTCCCTTGACAGCTCCCTTATCTCCCACTGGGCGCGGGTGCAGGTCCTCAGGCGCAGGTAGTGTTTAAGTTCCCTTGCGTTCATGGCGAAAAGCACGCCTAACGTGTTGCCCGCCAGGGCGAAATAGCTTATCGCCTGTTCATCTTCTGTAAATCCGCGCGCCGCCAGGGTATTGGCTTTGTACGCGTTTTCATATATCCTGAGCGCCTCCGGGTCCGCCTTGACGCTTTCCGGCACTATATAGGTGTTTGTCTCAAGCGCGTACGCGGTGGGACGCACGATCAGCGTCTGCATCCTGTGTCGGGTCAGGTGCGTGAGCCCCGCCAAAGAGATGGCTGAAAAGCGGAATGTGTAGTTGAGCAGTTCAAGTTCCCGGGGCCGTTCGTCCCTGACCAGCTCTTTCAGGCTGAGTTTCTGCCTGCCAGACGCCGCGAGCGCCGTTTCAAGCAGCTTTTCGGGCTCGGAAGGCGCGTTCACGACTTCCGCCGTGCCTTTTACGGGAGCAGGGTCGGGTATTTCGTTTATCGCGGGCAGTGACAAGTCGCTCGCGCCCGCGTCCTTGTACGCCTGCGCCACGCCGGGGAACACTTCGTCCAGCTCCGCGGAGAGCATTTCACCCAAACGCCTGACCTCGTCGTAAGCGCTCAGACGCCCCCTGGTCATGTCGTAGACCACCTTGGACAGTTCCCGGGCGTTCAGGCTCATGATAAAGTTGCTCCTGAAGCAGTAGGGCAGCACGAAACGCGCGTCCTCCACCGGGATGCCCAGCGCGCACAGCTCGGAGTACGCCCTGAACAGGCCGTCCATGTTCTCACGGTACAGGTGCGCCTTCTCTTCGCTCAGCCCCGCGGGCGTCACGTAGCCCGCGCCGGCGAAGTCCACGTAGCGCCTGGACTTGACCGTGTAGGACGCCAGGCGGTGCTCTATCATCACCTGCTCGGTCAAAACGCTCACGTCATTGAACGCCAGGGTGAAGTAGGCGTGCTCGATTATGGTGTTGTGCCCGCTGGAGAGCACTTTCTTGACCAGCTTAAGGTCCTTTTCCTTTTCGCCGCACAGGGCGAACATCTCAAGCGCGGTGCCTTTTCCGGTGGATATCCGGCCGCCCAGCGCGCTCACCGCCACGCCGTTATTTGAAAAGCCTATTATCTTGACGCTGCCTTTGTCCATTTCAGCCTCCGATCAGAGTCGTTATGAATTTATACGCGCACACTGCCGCCGCCGCGGCAAGGCCCCCGACTATTGGCATCTTCGCGCTGCGCAGGGGCGTCAGGGCGAGTATCAGGCACATCTTCTCAAGCGCCTCTTCGGTGCCCCGCTTGAAGCCTTTGCGGTTCGCCCATATCTTCTGCGCCACCCGCCGCCTGGCCCAAAAAAAGTATATGACCAGAGCGGATACCAGCAGCACACACATGGTCGCCCACACGCTTTTGAATATAAAGGCCACCAGCAGCGTGAGCATCGCCACGAACACGAACACGCTCGCCGCGGCGCTTTTGGCGGCGGCTCTGCGGCTGGCCACGCCTATGGCCGTGAGCGCCTGCTCCCTGTCCTGCGCCACATGCTTAAAATAGAAGTTGTACATCTCCTGCGCGTCCGCCTCGGAGATAGTGACTTCCCGCTTCTGCCCCCGCTTGCCGGGCATGATGCAATTCCTTACGGCGGTCTCAAACGCCGGCATGTGCTTTTTGCGCGCTGCCGTGCTCACGTCCATAAAAAACCGCCTCCGTAGAAAGATTTGCTATATTCTACCACGAAGACGGAGTAAACACAATATGCGCCAGTTTAAGAATTCCGATGGCGGCATGCTGCGGCCGGCAATCAAGCCGACCGCAGTTGTGTGTTGACGGATCGCCACGGCACTTCGTGTCTCGCAATGACGCCCTGCTAAGGCGAACGCGCCGCATACCGTTCAGCGCCTCTGAGAGCTGACAGCTAAGAGCTAACAGCTGGCGACTTCTCCCACGTCCTGAGCCGTTATCTCTTCGCCTTCCACGCCTTCCATCCTCACGTTCTCCAGCGTGACTTTGTCGACAAACCGGGCGTATATGCCCTTTTTCGCGCAGGGTTCCACATCGCAGGACATGATGGGGCTCATGGGGACGGCGTTTTCGTCCATGGTGAACACGCAATCCCGGAGCTTAAGCTCATGGGCGGGGTTCTCAGGAAGGCCCAGCATATACGCGCAGCACGCCTGGCAGTCGGTGGCCTCGACCCTTTCGAACACGATGCTGCCTATGGTGGGCGTGCCATCGTCCACTGGCTGCTTTTCGCGGGTCTGCACATAGGGCGTCTTGCCGTCCGCGTCGCAGAAATACATGGCGTTCACGGTCATGGGTGCCTTGACGCGCCTCATTTTCACGTCCGTGAAGACTATGTCATCTATCACGCCCCACCTGCCGCGCCCCCGGCGCGTCTTGATGCGCAGGCCGCGGTCGTTGCCCTCCATAAGACAGTTGTGCACCCGCACGCGCCTGACGCCGCCGCTCATCTCGCTGCCCACGGTCACGCCGCCGTGGCCGTCCATCATGCGGCAGTACGCGATCTCTATGTCCTCGCAGGGGGTCTTATATTCCCTGCCCATGTACATTTTGCCGGACTTGATCGCTATGCAGTCGTCACCCGTGGAAAAGCTGACGCCCAGCGCCTTCACGTTTTTGCAGCTTTCGGGATCGAAGCCGTCGGTGTTGGGGCTGTCCCAGGGTGCGGAGACACTTACGCTGACAAACAGCAGGTTTCTGCTGAAGCAGGGGTGCAGGTTCCACGACGGGGAGTCGATAAAACGCACACCTTGCACGGTCACGTTCTCGCAGTCTCTCAGATACAGCATCCTGGGCCGCGCGGGCTTCTCCCCTGTCTTGGGGTTCTGCCACCAGCCCGCTTCGCCGCCGCGGCCGTTTACCGTGCCTTCGCCAATTATGTTCACGTTCTTCAACCCGAAGCCGTTTATCGCTGAAGCATGGCAGGCGTGGGCGTCGCCTTCCCAGCCGCCGATTATGTATTCGCCGTGGGGATTGGCCGCGTCCGCCCTTCCTGGCAGGATGGGGAAGGCGCCTGTGTCTGTGGACAAAAGCAATTGCGCTCCATTTGCTATCTCCAGCGTCATTTCGCTTTTCAGGAACAGAGGCAGCACATTGTATTTTCCTTCCGGGATCAGCACACGGCCGCCCTCCGGACACGCACCTATGGCGGCCTGTATGGCGGGAGTGTCGTCGCTTTCCCCGTCTCCCTTCGCGCCGAAGTCACGGACGTTCAGGCAGCAATACTCGCTTTTCGTGCGGAAGATCAGCGTTTCCGCGCCCTTCCTGACCTCGTATTCCGCGTCGGGAACGAGGCCGTACAGGCTTATGACGCTGGTGTTTCCTTCCACGGCGGCGCCGTTCACGTAAAGCGTATACGCCTCCCCGGCGAAATAGTCGCCCTTCTCATCCACAAGCAGCGCCGCGCTCACTGCGCTCACGTATAGCAGCTTCATTTTTGCTTTCCGCTTCTGCGCCAGCTCGTATTCCACCGCGGCCTGCAGAAAGCCGCCCGCGGCCTTAAGGTCGTTTCTTATGGTGTCCTCGCTCAGGTAATAATCGAAGGAGCCGTCCCGGTAGGGCGTGTTGCCCAGTCCTGCCACCTTGCAGCACTTGGCTATGAAGAACTCGCCGTCCTGCATCTGCCCCAGGAAGTTCAGCTGCACCTGCCTGAAACTGAACTGCGCTTCTTTGCCGTATCCTTCAGGCAGCAGTCCCAGCCGCGCGCCCTTTAATATGGCATAGGTCATCAGGCAGCTGGCAGAGGATTCAAGATAGTTGCCCCGCCGGTCGGGACAGTCCAGTACCTGATACCAGACTCCGTCATGCCTGATGGACAGCAGCTTTTTGCTGACTTTATTGAATATTTCCAGCACGCGCGGGTAATATCTGTTCTCCCTGGGCAGCAGTTCCAGACTGTCCGCCAGCGCCACCGCATACCAGCCCATGGCCCTGCCCCAGGCATGCGGGGCGAGACCGGTCCCGCTTTCCGCCCAGGCCTGCTGCCTGTCCTCGTTCCAGGCGTGGCGGTTAAGGCCCGTTTTGGGGTCGTAGGTCTTTTCGTACGCAAGTATTAGCTGCATCGCCGCGTCGTCTATGGCGTCTTCGTTATGCCCGAACTCCAGTTCGTACATCAGATAGAACGGCACGCACATATGCTGCCCGTCCAGCCACATCTGGTTGGGGTATATCTTCTTGTGCCAGAAGCCTCCCGCCTGAGTGCGGGGCTGGCTGTCCAGCTGGCTCCTCAAAAGCTTTATCGCCTTCAGGAAGCGCTCCTCCCCCGTGCGCTTATACAGGTAGATAAGTTCCTTGCCTATGCACAGCAGGTCAAGATTGTAGCTTTCCGGACTGTAATCCCGTATCTCCCCTTCCGGGGAAATAAAGGTATCCAGAGCGTCGTATATATAGTCATAGTACTTTTTATCCCCCGTGAGGGCGTACAGCGCCTCCATGCCCCTCCATACCACGGAGTAGTCGTAGCTCCAGCTGGCGGTGAGCAGGCCGCGGCGCTTTATCAGGCTGTCTGCGAATTTGCGGGCGGAATCCTCGATGAACTGAGTGACCATTATCTGTCCTCCTTAAGCGCTTCGGCTATTATCCGTGCTGTTTTGGCGGCTCCCGTCTGGCTTAAATGCGAGTTGTCCTCAATGCCCTCCGGATAGTTGCAATGCCCCCTGGGCGCGTGGCAGTACCATTGCTTTGACTTCACGGCGCCCTCCGCCTCCAGCATCAGCGCGATAGTCTTTTCCAAGTCGATAAGCTTAACGCCCCTTTGAATGGCCAGCGCGCGTATGGCGTCCGGATAGTCAGCGTGGGTGGGTATGAGCCTGCCTGTTTCGTCAAACCTTCTGCGGGGCATGGGCGTGATGAGCACAGGCCGGGCGCCCTGCCGCAAAGCCGCGTCGATATACATATTCAGGTATTCCGGAAAAGTCGTGCGGGCGTCGGTATGCCTTTCCGCGTCTGATTTTTCGTCGTTGTGGGAGAACGCGATCAGCAGCGTATCCCCTTTTCTCAGGCACAGCTCTATGAAGTTCAGCCGCTTTTCGGCGACAAAGCTTTTTGAAGAGCGTCCGTTCCGGGCTTCGTTCTGTATGAATTCGTCCGGAATGAACGCGGATATCTCCTGCCCCCAGCCCCGCATGGGGTACTCGTTCAGGGGCTTGTCCGCGCAGATGGAGTCTCCCGCCAGGAACACGGTGGGCACGCGCCTGTCGGGGCGCCATTTGTCGCTGCCGCCTATCACATTACTCAGGCTGAGCTGCCCCGCCTCCTGGGAGGTGAGCAGCTTTTCCGACGGATGCCGCGCCTCAAGGCCGCTGTTCTCACCCGTCGTCGCGTATTCCTGATACCTCCAGGTCACGCGCCTTTCCCCGTCCCAGTCCGCGAAGCCCTGCGGCGCCACGCACGCGTCCATGCTGCAGCCCACAAAAGCGGTGCGGGCGAATTTGCGCCAGGGCCGCCCCAGAAACGCCATGCCTTCCCCGCACTCCCCCGTGAGCGCGCAGTCGCTGAACACGAAGCCGTGGGGCTGGCTTTCGGGCGTGTTTGCTGCGGTGTACCAGCCGCCCCGCCTGTTCATGAACAGAGTGCACTTTTCAAACCAGCAGCGGTAAGGGCCGAAAATGAAATCCACGTCCCCCTGTATAAAACAGTTCTCAAAATACTCTCTGGCAAATGTGGGAGTGCAGTCGCACACGCTGTCCACTATCTGCGCCCGGCCGCGCCTGCCCTGTATGTCCTTTACGACCTTTTCCATCAACGGTCCGCAGAACAGCGTGTCCTGATGGGCTATGAGCCTGAGGTTCCTGAACACGCCTCTGTCCCCCGCCGCGTACAGCGCCACAGCCTGGCCGACCTGCCTGCCGTCGCCGGCGTCGTTGCGGATCGTGAGGTTCTCGATCTCTACGTTGTCCCCCGTAACGATGACCGTTGAGGACAGGAACGTGCCTTTTTCCTTCCCATCGGCGTCCTGGTCTTTGGCGCATGCAGAGGCGGTGATCACCGTCCTGTCCCTCGCCTCGCCCACTATGCGCAGGTCGCTTTTGTCTATTACTACCCTCTCACGGTACTCGTCCATGCGCAGTATTATTATGCTGGGAGTGTTTGACGCAACAGGCATGGCGTCCACAGCCTGCTGGATCGAAGTAAAGTCTCCGCTGCCGTCTTTTGCCACTACGCAGATCACATTGCGCCTCCCGTTATAAGCCCCAGCCGTCTGAGCTCCTGCGCGGCGAAGCGCGCAAACGCCTCCGCGCCCGCTCTCTGGGTGTGTGTATCATCTGCCTTCCCTTCCGGAAAGGCCGGGTACGCACCCTTTTCCAGGTGCATGTACAGTTTTTTGCTGCCCTCGTCTCCCAGCCGCATGACCAGCTCCCTGCTGTAGGCGTACATGTCGATCAGCGGCACATTCTTCTGCCGCGCCAGGACATGCATCGCCTTCAGGTAGTCCCCGTGGCTCTCCGCGAACTGTCCGTCACGCCACAGCCGCAGGCATATAGGCGTGACGAGCACGGGCAGGGCGCTGTAAAGCCTCGCGGTGTCAACGAATATCGACAGGTTGTTCGTATAGCTCGTCCAGGGGTCGGTGTGCCTCCACACCAGATCGCTCTCGTCATTGTGGGCGAACTGGATGAGCAGCGTGTCACCGTCTGAAAGCCGCTGTTCTATCTCTGTCAGCCTGCCTTCCGACAGGAAGCTCTTGGTGGAACGTCCGCCCCTTGCGGCGTTTACCACGGCCACGTCACCGGTAAACCCGCCTAAATGCTGCCCCCAGCCCGCCTGCGGCGTCTGTCCGGCGGGATAGTCTGAAGCGGTGGAGTCTCCGCACACGAATATGGTCACAGTACGTTCCCTGCCTTTATCTTTGGTTGTCCCAGACCAGATCCATCATCAGCCTCATGCTCTTAAGGCTGGATCCGTTGTTGATGGAACCCGCGGTCCATATGTTCACGCCGCCGTATTTTTTCCCCGCCTCTATGTCCCTGAGCGTTTCGAAAGTAAGCTGCTTTTCGTCGTTGTTCATAAATGTGAACGGAGCGATGCAGCCGTCTATTCGGGCGTTTGGCAGGTACTGCCTTATCTCCGGAATAAGCACCGTGGGGCCGAAGTTGACCCCTGTAAGATTAAGCTGTCCAAGCAGGGGCAGCAGGTGCCCCATGGCGCTGTCGGAGTGCTGGAACCTTTCGTCGCCCTCGTCCGGGGAAAAGTGCTCGAACACCTTTTTGAGCACCGGATAGCCGAACTTTTTGTACAGAGCAGGGCTTAAAAGACAGCAGTTGTCGTCCGCGAAGCCAAACCCCCTGGCATCCTTGCCGGTCCGGCCCGCTTCCTCGTCCATTATCTCTGCCATTTTTATGATGACATCCGTCATAACGGCGGAAAAGCGTTCCGCCAGCTCATCCTCGTCCGCCAGGAAGTATAAAAACTCGGTAGTCCCCATAAGCGAGCACGCAAGGGTGACCGGCCCCCTTACCCAGTGCATCCGGGGAGGCAGCAGGCCGTACTTTTCGTAGATCCGTTTCTTTTCGCTTTCCCAGTTCTCAGGCAGCATGAATTCCCGCAGGTCCATTTTCTCCACCCTGTCCAGTGTCTGTTCCAGCTGTTTTTCGTCCCCGATGCACTCTTTCAGCCACTCGGTGCCGTTTTCCAGCGCGTATGTGCCTCCGAACACCTCTCCAATGCGCTTTACGTAAGGAAAGGCCGCGTCCTCAGGCGGCAGCTCCTCTTTGAGCAGGCGCCTGCCAACTATTTTTTCCGCTTTGTCGTTGTAGCGCCTGTTCAGATCCAGCCGGCGCTCCCGCGGGGTATATCCCCAGGGTTCACCTTCTTCTCCCAGTTCCCAGAACACGCACTCGTCGCTCATCCGTATGCCGAAAGCGATCTGGCTCTCCACCGCGAAACAGTTGTTGCGATGGGCCTTCTCGTCATTTTCCCAGAATCTGTCCAGCTCTCTGTCTAACATAAACCAACCCCCTATTTTATCATTAATATGAATTATATGAAATTCTCTTCCCTCTGGCAAGCTTTATTTACATTTTCATAGCTTTCACTGCGCTTTTTTGTGGTACAATATTCTCATTACGTTAAGGAGCGCTCGCATGAAAAAAACGCTGGTGATCATGGCCGCGGGGCTGGGCAGCCGCTTCGGCGGAAAAGAAGGTCAGAAGCAGGTCACTCCCGTGGACGGTCTGGGTCAGATGATAATCGATTACTCCGTGTTCGACGCCCGCCGCGCGGGGTTTGAGAAGGTAGTTTACGTAATAAAGCCCGAGAGCCTCGATGCCTTCCACGAAGGCGTCGGAGGCCGCTGGGAAAGGTTCATCGAAGTCGCCTACGCCTTTCAGACTCCCCAAAGCTATCTGCCGGATGGCTTTGCCGTGCCCGAAGGCCGGGTCAAGCCCTGGGGCACGGGCCACGCCGCGCTCTGCGCGGAAAAAGAGGTGCCCGACGGCTTTGTGTGCATAAACGCGGACGACTTTTACGGCCGTGAAGCTTACGAAAGGGCCGCCGCTTTCCTGGACGGAGAAAGCGACGAGACGCTCAGCGCCATGGTGGGGTATCGCCTGCGCAATACCATGACCCCCAACGGTTCCGTGGCCCGCGGTGTGTGCGAGACTGACGAAAACGGCTATCTGACTACCGTCACCGAGCGCACCAAGATCAGCCAGATGGGCGCGGACGCGGTGTTCACCGAAAACGATAAGGACTTTTATCCCCTTTCCGGCGACAGCATAGTCAGCCTCAATTTCTGGATATTCAAAAGATCCGTGTTCGGGGAGCTTGAAAAAGGATTCCATGCCTTCCTCAAGGACGAATTGAGCGAGAATCCGCTCAAAAAGGAATACTATCTTCCTTCACTTCCCCAGCGGCTGATAAAAGAAAACAAAGCGCGCTTCAGAGTACTGCCCACGAAGGAAAAGTGGTTCGGGCTCACCTATCAGGCGGACGTGGACAAGACGCGCCGCGGCATTCAGCAGTTAAAGGATATGGGCGTTTACCCGGATGACCTCTTTGGCGGTTCCATGCTGGCAGAAAGGAACATCAAATGAGCCTTTTGCGTGTCGCTGATGCTTTCCCGATAGAAGGCAGCGCCGTTTCATGCGAAAAGCTGGGCAACGGGCACATAAACCGCACATACCTGGTCACCTCCTCCACGGAGCGCAGGTACGTGCTGCAGGGAATAAACACCGGCGTGTTCAAAGATGTGGACGTGCTGATGAACAACATATTTGCCGTCACGCGCTACCTGAGCGGAGCCGGAGCCAATACCCTGCGCTTCCTCACTACCCGCGAAGGACAAAAATACCTCTCCTGTGAAGAAGGCGTATTCCGCCTGTATGAGTATGTGGAGGGCATGAGCCTTGAAAAAGCATCCTCTCCCAGGGAGCTCAATATCTGCGGCAGGGCGTTCGGCGGATTTCAGAAGCTGCTGGGGGGATTCGACGCTGATCAGCTGGGCGAGACCATCCCCCGCTTTCATGACACGGTAAAGCGCGTCAACGACCTTGTGGCGGCTGCTGAAAAGGACGTACGCGGGCGGCTCAAAACTGTCCGTGAAGAGTACGATTTCTACATTTCCCGGCGCAGGAACGCTTCGATAATGCTGGATATGCAGGCCGCGGGGCAGCTCAGGACCCGTGTCACCCACAACGACACCAAGCTCAACAACGTGCTTCTGGACGCTAACACGCTTGCTCCCGTGTGCGTTATCGATCTTGATACCATTATGCCGGGGCTCGCGGGCAACGATTTCGGGGACTGCATCCGTTCCGGCGCCACTACCGGCGCGGAAGACGAGCCTGACCTGTCGAAGGTTAGTTTAGACCTGGAAATGTACCGTGCCTTCGCCGGGGGCTTTCTGTCCGCCTGCGCGGGCGAGCTCACTCAGGCCGAGATAGACACTCTGCCCTGGGGCGCGTACCTTATGACCTACGAGTGCGGTGCGAGATTTCTTACCGACTATTTAAGCGGCGATGTGTATTTTGCCACCGCCTATCCTGAACACAACCTGGTAAGGTGCCGCACGCAGATGAAGCTTGTTAAGGATACTGAAGATAATTTTGATAAGATTCGCGGAATTATTTGCGAGGAGGCGGCAAACATATGAACATCCTTCTGACAGGCGGCGCAGGCTACATCGCGTCCCACACACTGATAAGTCTGCTGGAGAGCGGCTACGGCGCCGTGACCCTGGATAACTACTCCAATTCCTCCCCGGAAGCGCTCAGGCGCGTAAAGCAGCTGACGGGCATGGAGTTCAAAGCGGTTGAAGGCGACGCGCAGGACAGGGAGCTGCTGGTCAGGATCATACGCGAAAACAACATTGAAGGCATCATCCATTTCGCGGGTTTCAAGGCAGTGGGCGAAAGCGTGGAAAAGCCGCTTATGTACTACCGCAACAACCTGACTTCCACCATCTCGGTCATCGAAGCCATGCTGGAAACGGGTGTCAGGAACCTGATCTTCTCATCCTCCGCCACCGTGTATGCCGGGGACAACCTTATGCCGCTGACCGAATCCGCCCGCAGGGAGTGCATCAACCCCTACGGCTGGACCAAGTACATGAGCGAGCAGATCATCCGCGACGCCGCCAAAGCCCATCCCGAATTAAGCTGCGTGCTGCTCAGGTACTTTAACCCCGTGGGCGCCCATCCCTCCGGACTGATAGGCGAGGATCCTTCCGGGATCCCCAACAACCTTATGCCCTATATCTGCCAGACCGCGGTGGGTATAAGGGACCATCTGACCGTGTTCGGGAATGACTACAACACCCCCGACGGCACCGGGGTAAGGGATTACCTGCACGTGTGCGACCTGGCGGAAGGGCATGTTAAGGCGCTGGCCTACGCCCTGACCCGCTCGGGCTGCGATGCCGTAAATCTGGGCACGGGCACCGGTTACAGCGTGCTGGATATGGTAAACGCGTTTGAGAGAGTGAACGGTGTCAAGGTGCCCTACGTTATCGGTCCGCGCCGCGCGGGCGACCTGGACGAGTGCTACGCTGATCCCGCCAAAGCCGAAAAACTGCTGGGCTGGAAAGCGAAAAGAGGCATAAACGAAATGGTGTGCGACGCCTGGAACTGGCAGAAAAAGAACCCGAAAGGGTATAAAGACTGATCACTCGTCAGTAACTTGCAAACAGACAGGGCGGCATTTCTGCCGCCCTGTCTGTTGCTTTTTCTCTGTCCCCGTCTTCTTCAATCGATGGACTTGCCGGGTGTCTTTTCCCTTCAAACCTGCTTTGAGGGCACGCGGATCCTGACCGCGTTGTGAAGGTTTTGTATCTGAAAGACCTTTTCGCCCTTTTCGAGCTCCCCATCCAGCGTCCAGTCGGTGTCCTCGACCATCTCCATGGATATGGACGCCGCAGAGGACAGGTGGATCATGTCTCCGAACCTCGCGCCGCTTATCTGGGTGAGCAGTTTGGAAAAGTCCAGCACGTTATGGGGCATGTCCACCAGCATGAGCTCGAACTCGCCGTCGTCCAGCCTGACCCGTTCCTTGTCTATCGTGATTATCCCGCCCAGCGAAGTAGTGTTGGACACGGAGCCGAACAGGTAATCCCCTTCCAGCTCCTCCTTCTCTGTAACGACCTTTACGTGAGTCGACTTGAGCGAGCCCAGCTGTTTGACCCCTTCCAGCACGTACGCCAGATGTCCCAGCGCGTTTTTCACGCTTTGAGGCGTGCCGTAGCTGGCTTTGGTAAACGCTCCGAAAGAGGCGGTATACACGAAATCTCGGCCGTTGAAGCTGCCTATATCAAGATTTATCTCATCTCCCTCAACCGCGTCTTTTGCCGCCTTGCGCAGGTCGGTGCTGAGCCCCAGGGTGTTGGCCAGATCGTTGGTGGTGCCGCAGGGAAGGTATGCCACGGGCACGTTCACGCCGCTGATGAGCAGGCCGTTCACCGTCTCGTTGAGCGTGCCGTCGCCCCCCGCGCACACGACGAGCTCATGATCTTTCACGTTGTCGCGGCACAGCTCCACGGCATGGCCGCTTCTCTCGGTCACAAGCACCGTCGGCGCGTATCCGTGGGCGCAGAAGATACGGAGCACGTCGCTGAGCACGCCCGCTATTTTCTTCTTTCCTGCCGTGGGGTTCAAAATAAACAGCAGCTTTTTCATTTCCGTGTGTTCGCCTTCTGTTTCGTTGAGATAAAGAATAAAAGTGCCAGAGCAGACACGAGCAGCACGCTCAGCCCCAGTCCGTCGTAAACGAGCGAGAGCTGCCCGGTGAAACACTCGTCACCCACCTTGTACATGGAGCTCCCGTTTATGTATCCGTCAAGGCTGACTCCTATGCCAAAACCAGTGCACAGGAGCGCGGATGGGACCGTCCCGCCGGTCTTTTCCCGGACAAGGCCGCAGAAAAGCCCCAGCAGCAGCCCGTTCGCCGCGCCGATAACGCTGAGCCTGCCCGGTATCAGTACGAACAGGAGCGCAGAAACGAGCGCGCTTGCCGCAAGCGCGGCATATCGGTTCTTTTCCGCCAGTCCCCTTTGCAGCACGCTGCCGCAGAGCGTTTCCCTGAGCGCGCAGCGCAGCGGGATGAGCAGCAGCGCCAGGTACGCGCCCGCCTCAAGCGCAGCCTTTTCCCGCCTGACCGCGTCCAGGCTGACAAACAGCGCCACCAGCCCCGCGCCCAGTATGGTTCCCGCGGGCAGCAGCACGATAAGACGCGGCCTGAGCCTTTGCCTTTCCCCGCCCAGCCAGTCCCGCGCAAACAGGCACACGGTCAGCGCGAGCATGTACGCCGGTATCGAAGTAAAAGACTCGAAATAAAGGTACGCCTGCCTGGACCAGTAAGACAGCGAGGAAACACTTATCTCCCCCGAAAACCTTCTGCCCGCCAGGAATACGGCAAACTGCTTGCCTCCCCACAGGGCGGCAAGCGTGAACGCCGCGGCCAGTACTGCCTTTATCGGGAGAGCAAGGCGTTTTTTCACTCGATCACTCCATAGATCAGCTGAGGCTTCTCCACCGGCGCATCGCCCAGCTCTATGGCGTCAAGCAGCAGCTTTTTCGCCTCTTCCGTCCGGGAGAGGCTGCCCTCCATGAGAGTAGCGAGGCTCTGTCCTTTTTCCACGAAGTCGCCCAGCCTCACGCGCATTATGAGCCCGGCCGCGGGATCGATCGGGTCTTCCTTCTTTTCCCGTCCCGCGCCAAGCGCCTTGGCGGCGTAGCCGATCATGTTGGTATGTATCTTTGAGATGAAACCCGCTCTGGGCGAGGGCAGCTCTTCGGTTTTGTCCGCTTTGGGCAGCAGGGAGGTGTCGTACACCGCACGGGAGTCGCCGCCCTGGTTTTTGACCATCTCTGCCAGCTTTTTAAGGCCTTCTCCTCTGTCAAGCGCGTCCGAAAGCAGCTTATAGCCCTCTTTCGCGTCCTTTGCCTTGCCGCTTAAGCGGAGTATCTGGGCGCCCAGCTGCAGGGAGACCTCTTTAAGTTCGCCCTGAGTGCGGCCGGACAGGATGTCTATGGCCTCCTCCACCTCAAGCGCGTTGCCCACGTATCTCCCCAGGGGCTGGTTCATGTCCGTGACCAGCGCCGCGAAACGCCTGCCCGTGCGGTTGCCTATGTCCACCATGGTCTTGGCAAGTTCCATGGCCTTGTCCACCGTGGTCATCATGGCGCCGGAACCAGTCTTGACGTCCAGCACGATCACGTCCGCGCCGCTGGCCAGCTTTTTGCTGAGGATGGAGCTGACTATGAGCGGCATGACGTCCACGGTTGAAGTGACGTCGCGCAGGGCGTAGAGCACCTTGTCGCAGGGAGCCAGCTGGGCGGTCTGCCCGATTATGGCCAGCCCGCTTTCGTCGACCACCTTCATGAACCTGTCCGTGTCCATGGAAATGCTAACGCCCGGTATGCTTTCCAGCTTATCCAGCGTGCCTCCCGTAAAACCCAGCCCGCGGCCGCTCATCTTGGCGACCTTTACGCCGCAGGCGGCCAGCAGCGGCACCAGCACCAGGCTGGTGGTATCGCCCACTCCGCCGGTGGAATGCTTGTCGACCTTTACGCCGGAGATCGGAGACAGGTCCAGCATGTCGCCCGACTGCGCCATCTCCATTGTGAGATCCACCGTCTCCCGCGCGCTCATGCCGTTTATCGCGATAGCCATGAGCATGGCGGAGACCTGGTAGTCGGCGAACTCGCCCTTTGTGACGCCCTGTACGAAGGCGCGTATCTCTTCGGAAGTCAGTTCACCGCCGAAGCGTTTTTTGTACAGCAGTTCGGTAATGCTCATCATGCCCACCACATTGCCCCGTTCTTCTCGAACATCATGGTCTGCTTGAGCATGTCTATGGCCTTGGAAAGCCCTTCCGGCACGCTCATAAGGCTGTCCTCATGCTCGATGGAGATATAGCCGTCGTAGCCCGCGGTCCGCAAGGCGGAGAAGATCTCCTTCCACACGCCCGCGTCGTGCCCGTAGCCCACCGTCCTGAATATCCAGGAGCGGTTGAGCTCGTCGCCGTAATGCTTGGTGTCCAATACGCCGTTGGTCAGGGAATTGAGCTGATCTATCTTCGTATCCTTGGCATGGAAGTAGTATATCGCGTCCTTAAGGTAGCGGATGGCGTAAGCTATGTCTATGCCCTGCCAGAACAGGTGGCTGGGGTCAAGGTTCGCGCCGATCACGTCGCCCACCGCGTTCCTCAGTTTCATCAGAGTCTCGGGATTGTACACGCAGAAGCCCGGGTGCATCTCAAAGGCGATCTTCCTGACGCCGTGGCTCTTTACGAATTCCGCTTCCTGCTTCCAGTAGGGTATCAGCACCTCGTCCCACTGGTATTTGAGTATCTCGGTAAAGTCGTCCGGCCAGGGGCAGGTGACCCAGTTGGGGGTCTTGTCCTGGGGGCTTCCGCCGGGACAGCCGGAAAAGCCCACTACCGTGTCCACGCCCAGCTTTTCCGCCAGAAGCACCGCGTTCTCAAAGTCCTCATGGTACATTTTCGCAAGCTTTTTGTTGGGATGCACGGGATTGCCATGAGCAGAGAGGGCGGCGATCTCAAGGCCGTACTTGTCCAGCGTCGCCTTCAGCGCGTCTATCTTCGAGGGATTGTTAAGCAGCTTCTTGGGGTCGCAGTGAGCCTTGCCCGGGAAGCCGCCGCAGCCGATCTCCACCGCCTGCACGCCCTTGGATGCCAGATACGCGCACGCCTCGTCAAAGGGTCTGTCCTGCAAAAGCACGGTGAACACGCTTAATTTCATGATCTTGACCTCCTGAATAATCTATGGTTTTTTATCCGAAAATCGCGTCAATGTATTCCTCGGCGTTGAAGGGCTGCAGATCGTCTATCCCCTCTCCCACGCCGATATACCGTACCGGCAGATCCAGCTCCCGGCGTATCGCCAGGGCTATGCCGCCCTTGGCGGTGCCGTCCAGTTTGGTGAGGATGATCCCGTCCAGCTTGGTGACTTCCATGAATACCTGCGCCTGGTTAAGGCCGTTCTGGCCCGTAGTGGCGTCCAGCACCAGCAGCGCGTGCGTCTCGGCCTCCGGATATTCTTTTTCCACCACCCGCGCCATTTTTTTAAGCTCGTCCATCAGATGGCTTTTATTGTGCAGGCGCCCGGCGGTGTCCACAAGGATGATGTCGGCGTGGCGCGCCCTGGCGGTCTGAAGGCCGTCGAACACAACGCTCGCGGGGTCCGCGCCCTCCTGGCGCTTGACGATAGGCACCTCGGCCCTGTCGGCCCACACGCTGAGCTGCTCAGCCGCGGCGGCGCGGAAGGTGTCCGCGGCCACGATAAGCACCCGGCGGCCTATCGCCTTGAAACGTGAGGCAAGTTTGCCTATGGATGTGGTCTTGCCCACGCCGTTCACACCGATCACGAAGATCACAGAAGGGTCCTTAAGGTTCATGGGCAGCGCCTTCATACTGGAAGCGAGCACTTCCTTAAGCGCGTCCTTGGCTTTGGCAGGATCCGTTATCTGCCTTTCGGAGCACAGCGCCTTTAGCTTTTCCACTTCTTCCATGGCGGTCTTCGCGCCCGCGTCCGCCATGACCAGGATATCGGTCAGTTCCTCATAAAAATCGTCGTCTATCTGTTTGGTGTTCTCAATGAGCTCGTCCATCTGAGCGGACACTTTGCCCCGCGTGCGAGACAGCCCCTGAGCTATGCGTGAAAAGAATCCCATGCGTCCTCCGCTAAAAGTTTATTCTCCAAGCTTTACGCTCACCAGCTTGCTTACGCCCTTTTCTTCCATGGCAACGCCGTAAAGCGCGTCACAGGCGGCCATGGTGCCCTTTCGGTGGGTGACTACCACAAACTGGGTATTGTCGCTGTAGGTTTTAAGGTAAGAAGCGAAATTGTCTATGTTGGCGTCATCCAGCGCGGCCTCGATCTCGTCCAGCATGCAGAAGGGCGTAGGCTTGAGCTTCAGCATGGCGAAAAGGATCGCTATGGCGGTCAGCGCTCTTTCTCCGCCGGAAAGCAGGCTGAGCAGCTGCAGTTTTTTGCCCGGTGGCTGCGCCTGTATGACTATGCCGCTGTTAAGCGCGTCGGAGGGGTCTTCCAGCGACAAACGCGCCTGCCCGCCCCCGAACAGCGCCGAGAACGTCTCGGAAAAATACTTGTCCATCTCGGCCAGCTTCTCGCGGAACTGTTTTTCCATCTTCTGGGAAAGCTCGCCAATTATGTCCAGCAGATCGTCCCTTGCCTTGCTCAGATCGTCCCTCTGGGCAGTCAGGTCCGCATACCTCCGGCTGACCTCGCGGTACTCGTCCATGCTGGAGACGTTCACGTCTCCCAGTTTTTTTATCTCGCCCCGTATCGCGCTTATGCGCTTTTCGCCCTCGCTCAGACGGAAGTCCTCTTCGGAGAACTCTTTTGCGCCCTCGTATGTGAGCTGGTAATCCTCCCAGATACGGGCGGTCATCGTATCCAGTTCGCCCTGGGCGCGCTGAGTGAGCAGGTCAACCCTGTGCAGGCGCTCGGAAGTCTCCTCACCCAGGCGGGAGAGCTCTTCCATTTTCGCGTTGATGCTTCTTAGTTTCTCCTGCGCGTCAAGGCGCAGCTTGTCCGCGGCGTTGAATTTCTCCCTGGTCTCGTCAAGGCTGCTCCGCGCGGCGCCCAGAAGCGCTTCCTGCCGCTCCAGTTCTTCCCTGTCGGCGGTCGCCTGCGCGTCAAGCCTGGTGAGCTGCGCTTCCGCCTGCCTGAGCAGGGTCTCTGCGCTGCCTGCCTGCGCCTTCAGACGCTCGATCTCGCTTTGCCGTTTTTCCGCGTCCTTCTGAAGGGCGGTGAGCCTGACCAGCCGGTCGGTGGCCTCGTTTCTGAGCGCGTCCAGCTTGAGTCGCTGGGCGTTCAGTTCATTCTGCAGGCGCGCGGCCTCGACCCGCATGCGCTCGGATTCCTCTTTGGTGTTTTCGGTCTGGTGGGAAAGGCGTTCCAGTTCCTCAGCTATTCGGGTCTTCTGCTCCCGCAGGCTGCCGATATCCGTAGTGACCGAAGACAGTTTTTCCTCCCAGGCCGCCTTTTCCTCACCGGCGCGGGACAGATGCGCCTCCGCGCGCGTGACCGCGATCTCCTGCTGGTGGAAAGCGTCGAATGCCTCCTGCCGCTGCGCTTTCATTTCGGCGCGGGCGCGCGAAATGCGGTTCAGTTTCTCCTGATATTCGCTTAATCTGGCCTCCAGGTCCTTTAAGGCGGCTTCGGTCTCGTTTATTTCCCTTTCACGGGACAGAAGGCTGGTCATGCGGCTCACGCTGCTGCCGCCGGTCATGGAGCCTCCGACGTTCATTACGTCACCGTCCAGCGTCACAAGACGGAACTGCTGCCTACCTGCCCTGTGGATGGGTATGCCGCTTTGAAGGTCCTTCGCTATGACCGTGCGGCCCAGCAGACTGTCCACTATACCCTGGTAGCGCTTATCGAAGCTGACCATTTCGGACGCGATGCCCACGCCTCCGGGCATCCTGACGAGACTGCGCTCGTTCGCGTCCAGCGTGCGCCCTCTTACCGCGCTAATGGGCAGGAAGGTGGCGCGGCCTAAACGGTTGGCTTTAAGGAACTCGATAAACTCCCTCGCGTCCTCCTCCGTGTCTACCACTATGTTCTGCAGCGCGGGTCCCAGAGCGGTCTCTATGGCTTTTTCTATATCTTTGTCCGCGTGGATGATGTTCGCCACCACGCCGTGCACGCTCTTCATGCCCCGGCGGCGAGCCTCCAGCAGCACCTGCTTGACCGAAGAATTATAGCCTTCGTAATCCCGCTGCATTTCGCTCAGGAGCTTGAAGCGGCTGGAAAGCTCCTGCCTTCGGCTCATGACACTGCCGGATTCGCTGAGCGTCTTTTCGTATTCTTCGCCCGATAAACGGGTCTCTTCACTCAGGCGCTTCGTGTCCTCGGAAAGCTGCTCAAGTCGGAGTTTTTCGGCTTCCAGCTGGTTTTGAGCGTCGCTGTACGCCCTTTCGTAGCTGTCACCGGACGCTATGATCTCATCCAGCGCTTTTTTGAGCCGCTCCTCCCTTTCGTCTATCGCGCCGGAGAGTGCGCTTAAACGCGCTTGCTCGCTCTTGGCGTCGCTTAAGCCGTTCATGGCGTTTATGACGCTCTCCTTGGCTTCGTCAGCCTTTAGGGAGAGGTCGCCGAAAAGCGCTTCCTCACGCAGGAGCTGTTCGTCCTTTTCCCCGGACGCCCACCTTTCGGCTTCCAGTGCGCTCATGAAGTCGGCGTATTCGTTTTCCAAAAGCGCGGTCCGTTCCCTGAGCCCGCTTTCGCCGTTTTTGGCAGCTTCCATCTCGGACAGCAGCCTTTGCTTTTCTCGTTCCTGGCCGTTTATGCGCTCCCGCAGCACGCCTGCCGCGCCCTCGCCGGCCTCAACGTCGCGTATCTGCTCCTGCAAAAGCACGCGCAGGCTCGCGCTTTCCTCCTCGCCCCTGGCAAGCGTGTCCTGATAAGCGTCCCTTTCCCCGCCAAGGGAAAGACGCTCGCTCTCGTTCTGGTCCGCTTCCTGCCTGAGCAAAAGCGTGTTTTCCTGATATTCGGCAAGCTTTTGGGAATACCGGTCGGTCTTGAGCACGAAGGCGTTGAGTTCCAACCCCTTCAGCTCATCCCTGAGCTTCAGGAATTTTCGCGCGTCCTCGCTTTGCAGGCGAAGCGGCTCCAAACGCTGTTCCAGGTCGTCGATTATGTCGCTCACACGGTCGAGGTTGAGCTGAGTAGCTTCCAGCCGCTTTTCGCTCTCGGTCTTGCGGGTCTTGAACTTGACTATCCCGGCGGCTTCCTCAAACACCTGACGGCGCTCCTCGGTCTTCTGGGACAGGATCTCGTCAACCCTGCCCTGACCCACGATGGAATAGCCGTCCCTGCCGGTGCCTGTGTCCCTGAACAGGTCCACGATGTCCTTGAGGCGGCAATTCTGGCCGTTTAACACGTACTCGCTCTCACCCGTGCGGTAAGCCCGGCGGGTAACGGATACCTCGGTGTAATCTATGGGCAGGGCGTGATCCTCGTTGTCGAACGTCAGGCTCACTTCGCAGTAGCCCAGACGGCGGCGCTTATCGGTGCCGTTAAAGATCACGTCCTCCATTTTGGTGCCCCTGAGCTGCTTGGCGCTTTGTTCGCCCAGCACCCAGCGTATGGCGTCGGCGATATTGCTTTTGCCGCAGCCGTTGGGGCCCACCACGCCCGTTATGCCGTGCTCGAAGGTGATCTCCACCCGGTCGGCAAAGGACTTGAAGCCGTGGATAAAGAGTTTCTTAAGTCGCAAACGGAGTCTCCTTGGGTTATTTCTGTGGAAGTGACCGGGCTGAGATCAGCTCCAGCGCCCTTGAGGCCGCTTCCAGCTGCGCGGCCTGTTTGCTCTGGCCTCTGCCCCTGCCCAGTTCCTGGCGGGAAGAAGATGAAAACACCGCGTACTCGAATTCGGGCTGGTGTGCGGGGCCCCTCGCGGCGATAAGCGTGTATTCCGGCATGTCGCCCACTGCCTGAAGCAGCGCCTGAAGCCGGCTTTTGCTGTCCAGATGGTCGTCACGGGACGTATCCCGGTCCAGCCTCTCTCCCAGCGCGCGCCGGATGAATTCGCCCGCCTCGCGGCGTCCGCCGTCCAGGTAGATCGCGCCTGTTATGGCCTCGAATATATCGCAGAGTATGGAGCTTTTGTCACGCCCTCCGCTTTTGTCTTCTCCCGCGGACAGGCGGATAAAGGGAGGAATGCCCATATCCCTGACTGCCTGGCTGAGCGTCTCTTCCTTGACAAGATCCGCCCTCATGCGGGTCAGCTTACCCTCGGGCAGGTCGGGATACGCCTTGTACAGCATCTCGCTTATGTATAGCTCAAGCACCGCGTCCCCCAGGAATTCCAGCCTCTGGTAATGGGGCACGCGGTGGTCTCCCCCGTATGAGGGATGCGTGAGCGCCTGCTGCAAAAGCGAAGCGTTCCTGAAGCGGTAGCCTATTTTGTCTTCCGCGCCGGTCATTTGACCAGGTACTTGATTATATCGTCCACCGTTCTGACAGTGGCAAGCAGATCGTTGTCCACCTGCACGTCAAACTCGTTTTCGATGTCGCACACCAGTATCATGATGTTGGCGCTGTCCGCGCCCAGATCCTCCACCAGGCGGCTCTCGGGCTTGATCTGGTCCTTGGAAACAGGCAGCTGCATCTCGATCAGCTCCGCAACTTTTTCAAACACGCTGTTGTAGTCCATGAGTATACCTCCGTATATTATTATCCTTGGATCATTTTTCTGAAAGTTTTTCGAGCCCAAGCCTGAGCTGGTCAGTCAGGCCGCCCATGACCATTTTTCGGGCCTGCTCGAGCGCCTTGCGGAAAGCGTACGGATTGGAGGAGCCGTGGGCCTTTACCACAAGGCCGTTCACTCCCAGCAGCGGGGCGCCGCCGTACTCGTCCTTGTTCATCCGCGTCTTTATCCTTCCGAACGCGCCCTTTAGCAGAAGCCCTCCCAGCTTGCCCGTGAAGCTCGCCAGGGCCTCGGTCTTTATCATTTTGAACAGATTCTTGCTCAGTCCCTCGGCGTATTTGAGTATCACGTTGCCGGTGAACCCGTCGCACACGATCACGTCCGCCTTGGATGACATTATGTCACGCGCCTCCACGTTGCCCATGAAGTCGTAAGCGCTCTGCTGCTTCATAAGCGCGTGGGCTTCTTTATACAGTTTGGAGCCCTTTTCCTCCTCCGCGCCTATGTTGACCAGTCCGACCATGGGGGCTTCGACCCCCATCACCTGCTTCATGTAGGCGCTGCCCAGCAGCCCGAACTGCATAAGGTAATTGGGCTGGCAGTCCGCGTTTGCGCCGCAGTCTATCAGCATCAGCGGCTTGTCCATGCCGGGGATGACGGGCGCCAGGGCAGGACGGTCTATGCCCTTGAGCATCCGCAGGGTCACCATGCTGCCCAGGAACAGCGCTCCGGTCGAGCCCGCGCTCACCATTGCCTGCGCCCTGCCCTCCTTGACCGCCTTAAGGCACATCATGAGGGAAGAATCCTGCTTGCGGCGTATCGCCAGCATGGGTTCGTCATGCATGGTTATATCCGCGCCGCTCAGGGCATACTCGATCCGATCGTCCCCCAGCGCGGCCTTAGCCGCCGAGAGCGCCTCTTCCCGCCCGAACAGCAGGATCTTCGTGTCCGGGAACAGGGGGAGGAACGCCTTTACGCCGTCTATGACGCATTCGGGCGCGTCGTCTCCGCCCATCAGGTCCACCGCGATAGTGTATGTATCCGCCACGGTATACCTCCGAAAAAATCTTATTGCTTCTGCTTCGCCCAGCTGTCCTTAAGTGGCACTATACGGTTGAAAACGGGCTTTTCGGGTGTGGAATCCTGATCCTTGCAGAAATAACCCTGCCTCAGGAACTGGAAGCGGTCGCCCGCGCTGCTGGCGGCTATGACCGGCTCCACCATGCAGCCGGTCAGCGTGACCAGGCTGTCGGGGTTGATCTTCGCGCTGAAGCCCTTGGGAGCGGAAGTGTTTTCTTCCTCTTCTTCGGAAGCCTCTTCGGGCGCTTCCGCCGCCTGGTCTTCGTCCAGTATCAGAGGCTCGTACAGCCTCACCTCAGCCTTCACCGCGTCAAGCTCGCTTATCCAGTGCAGGGTGCCCTTGACCTTCCTGTCCGCGCCTTCGCTGCCGGAGCGGCTGGAAAGGTCCACGCTGCACAGCACTTCGGTCACGTTGCCGTTTTCGTCCAGGACCACGTCCTCGCACTTGATTATGTACGCGCCCTTCAAGCGCACTTCCTTGCCGGGCGCCAGGCGGAAGAATTTCTTGACCGGCTCCAGCATGAAGTCGTCCTGCTCGATGAACAGGTGCTTGGTGAAACGCACTTCCCGCGTGCCCATTTCCGGGTGGTCGGGGTGGTTTTCCATGGTGATGACGTCCACCTTGCCTTCTTCCCAGTTGGAGAGGGTGAGCTTAAGGGGCTTGAGCACCGCCATGCCGCGCGGAGCACTGTCGCCCAGCGCGTCGCGCACGCAAGCCTCCAGCAGCGCGCCGTCCACCACGCTGTCCGCCTTGGCCACGCCCACGCGCACAAGGAAGTCTTTTACCGCCTCGGCGGGGTAGCCCCTGCGCCTCATGGCCACCAATGTGGGCATGCGCGGGTCGTCCCAGCCGCTCACGATATGGTTTTCCACCATATAGCGCAGGTAACGCTTGCTCAGAAGCGTGCGGGTAAGGTTGAGCCTGGCGAACTCGATCTGGCGGGGTGGCTGGTCAAAGCCTCCGGCGTTGTGCACCATCCAGTCGTACAGGGGGCGGTGGATCTCATACTCCAGGGAGCATAAAGAGTGGGTCACGCCCTCGATCGCGTCCTGTATCGGGTGCTGGAAATCGTACATCGGATAAATGCACCACTCGTCGCCCGTCCTGTGATGGTGGCAGCGCTTGATGCGGTAGATGGTGGGGTCGCGCATGAGCACATTGGGAGAAGACATATCTATTTTTGCCCTCAGCACGCGGCTGCCGTCCGGGAATTCGCCGTTCTTCATGCGCTCAAAGAGATCGAGGTTTTCTTCCACGGAACGGTTGCGGTACGGAGAATCCACTCCTGGCGCGGTAAGCGTACCGCGGTTTTTGCGCATTTCCTCGGGGCTCTGGTCGTCCACGTACGCCAGCCCCTTGCGGATAAGGTCCTTCGCTATCTCGTACAGGCGCGGGAAAAAGTCGCTGGCGAAATGGAGCTTGTCCCATTTGAAGCCCAGCCACTCGATGTCCCTCTGTATGCCCTCGACGAACACCGTGTCCTCCTTGGCGGGGTTGGTGTCGTCAAAGCGCAGGTTGCACTTGCCGCCGTATTTCTGCGCGATGCCGAAGTCGATGCACAGCGCCTTTACGTGACCTATATGAAGATAGCCGTTGGGCTCGGGCGGGAAGCGGGTGCGCACATGGTCGAAGCGGCCGCTGGCCAGATCCTCCTCAACAAATTCCTCTATAAAGTTCTGCGCCGTCCTTTCGGTGTCAGCCATATATACTTCTCCTTTTAAACATATAGAAGTATTATATCACATTTTCGGATTTAGTAAAAGCTGATTATGTTAAAAACTTGCAGGCCGCTTTTGTGCAGTCTGCAAGCATGGATAAGCTCCGCCGCCGTTTTCAGCGTATCTTCAGCGTGTTGACGCAGAACACGGGCAGGCGGTCGGGCAGTTTGACCAGGACCACTCCCAATTCCTGCGTAAAGGGCACCGCGCCGCAGCCCAGCAGCTCCACGGAATTCACCTGCTGATCCCCGAAACTGCGTATGGCAACTGTCTCGCCGCCCCTCGCGCCCATCAGGAAGGCGTACACGTATCCGTCCTTCTGCACGAAGCGCAGGTCGTCCGCCGTCCAGCGCGTCTTTTCCTCGGTGAAGCCTTCGAGCTTCACGAAGGTGCTCCCCTCACTGAACACGCGCCAGGGACGCGTATCGTACACCGCCTCTGCGCACACACTGAACCACTCGGCCAGCTTTTTGAGTATGAACTCCGCCTCATCGTCGATGGTGCCGTCGGGGCGCTGCAGGACGTTTAGCAGCATGGTGCCGTTTTTGGACATGATGTCCACCAGCATCTCGATTATCTGCTCCGGGCTCTTGTAAGGCTTGTGCACGTCGTAGAACCAGTTGCCTATGCAGGTATCCGTGTGCCAGGGTTCGGGCATCGCGCCGGGCAGCTGGCTTTTTTCGATGTCCAGCGTGCCCACGCGGTAGATCTCCGGCCGCCTGTCCTTCTGCAGGTACACCGCGTTGTTCTTTCCGTGCTCGGCTATGGAACTGTTGTACAGGTAAGCGACAGCCTCCAGCCCTATGGTATAGTCGGTGGGATCGAAGCTGCCGGCCTTCACGTCCCAGTTGCTGCCGAACGGAAGCGAACCGTCGGTGTAGAGCAGATCCGGCTTAAAGGTATCTATCATCTCCTTGACCGCCTTGAGCCAGTAGGCGCGGAAGGCGGGGTTGGACGTGTACCAGGGCCGCGCATGCTCCGGTTCCTCCAGCCCGTGCTCGTAGTTGTCGAAATAGAAATCCCTGTAGGCGGGGTCGTTGCCGTCGTACGGCACGCCCGCGTAGGGCCCCGTGGCGTCGCAGCCCTTGTTGACCCGCCACCAGGCGAACGACGCGCCCAGGTGCTCGGTGATCCCGAAGGGCAGGCCGCGCTTTTTCGCCGCCGCCTGCCACAGCGCCACGATGTCCTTGTGAGGGCCCACGTTCACGCTGTTCATGCGGTTAACTTTTGAAGCGTAGTTGAAGAAATGGTCATGGTGGGTCGCCTGCGCCACGAAGTAGCGCGCGCCCGCCTTCACGTACTTGTCCATCAGCCCCTCGGGGTCGAAGTTTTCCGCCTTCCACAATTGCACCAGGTCTTTATAGCCGAATTTGGACGGGTGCCCGTAGTGCCTTATGTGATACTCGTACTGCGGGGTGCCCTGTATGTACATATTGCGGGCGTACCAGTCACCGAACATAGGCACGCTCTGGGGACCCCAGTGGCTCCAGATGCCGAACTTGGCGTCGCGGAACCAGTCCGGCGCCGAATACTGCTTTAAAGATTCGAACGTGGGCTCAAACCGCGTTATCTCGCTTTTTCCGCTCATATAGGCTCCTCCTGATGTGATCTCTCTCTCCCTTTTTATACCACATATCGCCGTAAAATGGAAGGGGGTCAAAAATATCTTGTTATATAAAATCAGCGCGGTCGGAAACGCAAGCCCGCCGCGCTGTCATTTGGTCTGAGCCTTCTGCCCGCTTAACAGAAAGTCACGGAATTTCCGTATTCTGTCCTTGCTTTTTTCTATGCTTCGCACTAAAATGTTCTCAGATTTTATTGAGGAGCTTGAGATGCAGACCGTTCTTGTTTCCGGCGGATCCCGTGGGATCGGGAAGGCAGTAGTCAAGGCGCTTGCCGAAGCGGGCAAGTGCGTGAGTTTCCTGTACGAGAAAAACGAGGAGGCCGCCCGCGAGGTCGAGAGGCTGACGGGCGCGTTTCCGATCAAGTGCGACGTGAACGATCCGGTGCAGGTCGCCCTGGCAGTCGACGAAGCCAAACGCCGTATGGGAAAGATCGAAGGTCTCGTGTGCGCGGCGGGCGTGGCGCTAAAAGGGCTGTTTACCGACGTGACGCCCGAAATGTGGCGGCGTTTGTGCGGAGTGGATCTGGACGGGCAGATCTACCTCATCCAGTCAGTGCTGCCCGGGATGATCTCCCGGAAAAGCGGCTCCATCGTCACTGTTTCCAGCGTGTGGGGCATACAGGGCGCCAGCTGCGAGGTGCATTATTCCGCCGCGAAAGCGGCCCTCATCGGCCTTACCAGGGCGCTGGCAAAAGAGGTCGGTCCCTCCGGAGTCCGGGTCAATTGCGTGTGTCCCGGCGTGATCGACACGGACATGAACAGTGACCTGACCGCGTCCGACAAAGCGGAGTTGTGCGGCGCCACGCCGCTTGGCAGGCTGGGCTCCCCCGAGGAGGTCGCCAAAGCGGTGTGCTTCCTGCTTGGCGAAGACGCGGGCTTTATAACCGGACAGATACTTGGTGTGGACGGAGGTTTTATCGGCTGATGGGCGGCGATCTTCCCAAAAAAGGCAAATACCGCCATTTCAAGGGCGGCGAATACGAGTTATTATACCTCGCCCGCCACTCCGAGACGGACGAGACCATGGTGGTGTACCGCGCGCTGTACGAGTGCGGCGATACTCCCAATAACGAGCGCGTGTGGGTGCGACCCCTGTCCATGTGGACCGAAACGGTGACACGCGACGGCATTACCCGCCCCCGCTTCCAGTACATAGGCGAAGACACGCCGTCCGTCCCCCTTCCCGCTCCCGTCAGGCCGCCTCTTGACGTGCTTAAAGAGTTTTTCGGCTTCGACTCCTTCCGGGAAGGGCAGGAAAAAGTCATTTCCTCCATACTGGCCGGCCGGGACACGCTGGCCATCATGCCCACGGGCGCGGGAAAGAGCCTGTGCTACCAGATCCCCGCCCTGTGCCTGGAGGGCACGGCGATAGTCATTTCCCCTCTTATTTCCCTTATGAAGGATCAGGTGGGCGCGCTTAAGATGAACGGCATCCCCTGCGCGTTCCTGAATTCCTCCCTGAGCGAGGGGCAGCTTTCAGACGCCCTGTCCCTGGCGCGGGAGGGCGCGTATAAGATCATTTATGTCGCGCCCGAACGTCTGCTGACTCCCCGCTTTATCAGGCTGTGCCGGGAAATACCCATCAGCCTTGTGGCGGTGGACGAGGCGCACTGCATTTCCCAGTGGGGGCAGGACTTCCGCCCCGCGTATCTGGACATAACCGCCTTTGTCGAGCAGCTTCCCTCACGCCCTCGACTGGCGGCGTTTACCGCCACCGCCACGCCCAAAGTCAGGGATGACACGGTGGAGCTGCTGAAGCTGGATTCTCCTTTTATTCAGGTCAACAGCTTCGACCGTCCCAACCTGTACTTCACGGTGGTGCAGACCCGCTCCAAGCTGCCCGCGCTTTTGAGCCTTATGCAGACCTATCGTGACATGAGCGGCATAATCTACTGCGCTACCCGCAAGCTGGTCGAGGAGGTCTGCGAAAAGCTGAACGCAAACGGCATTACCGCCACACGCTACCACGCGGGGCTGAGCGAAAAGGAACGTTCGCGCAATCAGGAGGCGTTCTCAAACGACGAATACCCCGTGATCGTGGCCACCAACGCCTTCGGCATGGGAATTGACAAAAGCAACGTGCGCTTCGTGATCCACTACAACCTGCCCAAGGACATGGAAAGCTACTATCAGGAAGCAGGCAGGGCAGGACGAGACGGACTTATCGCGCACTGCGCGCTCATCTATTCCCCGCAGGATCTGGTGCTGCAGGGCGGGCTGATTGACCATCTGGGAGAAGACGCTGGGCTGAGTTTCAGCGAGGCCGCGCCGTTGAAACGCGCCGCCCGGGCTCGGCTCGATCGTATGAAGGAATATGCCGTAAGCGGGAGCTGCCTGAGAAAAAACCTGCTTGACTACTTTGGCGAAAAGGCCCAGGACAGCTGTGGCCATTGCTCCGTATGCGACGGGCTCACCTTTTCCCTTCCCGAAAAAAGCAGCGCCGCGCCCAAAAGCTCCGGCAAAAGCGCGGCAGCGGGGCTGCTCAAGCGGCTCAAGACCCTCCGGATGGACATCGCCCGCAGAAAGCATGTGGCGCCCTACATGGTGTTTTCCGACGCTACGCTTTCCCAGATGGTAAAAACGCGGCCCCATACCGACAGCGAATTCCTGGCCATCAGCGGCGTCGGTCAGGCGAAGCTTGCCGCCTACGGCACTCTGTTCATGAACGAGATACGGCTTTGGGAGGAAGAAGAATGAACTTCGCGGTCATTGGCGGCATAAACCTGGATGTGACGGGCGTTATCTCCGGAGAAACGCGCCCCGGCGACAGCAATCCCGGCCATATCAGCCTTTCCCCCGGTGGCGTGGGGCGCAACATCGCTGCGGCGCTGACGGAGCAAGGGCAGCGCGTGCTGTTTGTGACCGCCCTGCCGGGCGGACTGGCAGGCGATGCGCTTAAGCAGGACTGCCTTAAACGGGGCATGGACATTTCCCGCGCCGTCAACGTCCCGGAGGGTGAAGGCATGTACCTGTCCCTTCACTCCCGGGACGGAGAAATGCTTCTGGCGGTCAACGACATGTCCGCCGTGGAACAGCTGAGCCACGGAGCGGTAAAGGCCGCCGCGGATGACATAAACCGCTGCGGCGCCTGCGTTGTGGACGCGAACCTCTCCGAAGAAGCGCTCAGGGCCGTTTCCGAAAACGTCCGCGTACCGCTGATAGCCGACACGGTGAGCGTCAGCAAATGCGCGCGCCTGAAGCCCCTGTTCCCCCTGCTCAGGGCGTTCAAGCCCAATCTGTTGGAGGCATCTTTCCTCACGGGAGAAAGCTCCCCCTCCGCTGCCGCGCGGGCGCTCGTCCGCATGGGCATACAGCGCGTGTATATTTCTCTGGGAAAGGAAGGCCTGTATTTCCTGGGCGAGGACGGCGAGGGGTTGCTGCCGCCCGAAAAAACATTTGCCTGCCAGACCACCGGCGCGGGAGACTGCCTGTGCGCGGGGCTCGCGATAGGCGCCGCCCAGGGGCTCAGCGCCAAGGAAGCAGCGCTGCTTGGCCAGAGACTGGCCTTTGAACGTTTATCTCAAAACGAAATTAAAGCTCAATTTACCGCCCCATAAAACAGCGGCAAAGAAAAAGGAGTATAATCGCTCCATACTTCCGATAACGGAGCGAAGCAGATGAAGATCATCCTTACCGGCGGCGGCACCGCGGGGCACGTCACTCCCCATCTGGCCATTATTCCGCGCCTGATCCAGGACGGCTGGGAGATACATTACGTGGGCACGGAAAACGGCATGGAAAGAGACATCATGACCAAGGTCGCGGGCGTGACTTATCACTCGATACCTGCCGGCAAGCTGCGCAGATATCTGTCCGCCAAGAACATAAGCGACGTGGGCCGCACCATAAAGGGCATAAGCGAATCCCGAAAGATAATCGAGGAACTCAAGCCCGACATAGTGTTTTCCAAGGGCGGCTACGTAGGCCTGCCCGTGGTCGTGGCGGCGAAGCTTAAGGGCGTGCCCGCGCTGATCCACGAAAGCGACATGACCAGCGGCCTGGCCAACAAGCTGTGCAAGCCCTTTGCAAAGGCGCTTTTGACGACCTTTCCCGAGACCGCGAAAAATGCCGGAAAAAAGGGCGTTTACGTAGGCGCTCCGATACGCGAGGAACTGTTCAAAGGCAGCCGCGAACGCGGGCTCAGGACCTTCGGCTTCACCAATGACAAACCCGTATTGCTCGTCATGGGCGGCTCCAGCGGCGCTCAGGCCATAAACCGCGCCGCCAGGGGGATACTGGACGAACTGACGGCCATTTTCCAGGTGCTGCACATCTGCGGCAACGGCAACCTGGACGACCTTTACGAGCGCACGCCCGGATATGTGCAGGTGGAATACCTGAACGAGGAGATGGCCGACGCGCTGACCATGGCTGACGTGGTGGTGTCACGCGCGGGCTCCAACTCCATCTGCGAGCTGCTTGCGCTGAGAAAGCCAACGCTGCTCATCCCCTACCCCACCGAAGCCTCACGGGGCGACCAGGTGGTTAACGCTTTCTCCTTCCTGCGCAGGGGCTTCGCTCGAGTGCTGGAGCAAAAGGACATGACCGCCGAAACGCTGCTCAGCCGGATAATCGAAGTCTACCACGACCGCGGCGAGCTCATAGAATGCATGATGCGCGAGCCCACACACGATGGCAGCGGCAAGATAATCGAGAACATATACAAATACGCAAAGAAATAGCGCGGAACACCGCGCTTTCTTTTTTGTCCGCTATTATTCCAAAACGCAGCAATCAAGACGCAACTCGTATACCAGCTTGGTATGATAACATATATAATTATCTGCGCTCTGCTGGAATTGATACTCTTTAAAACAGATGATTCTTATTCCAATTTCACAAAAAGTGCCGCACCAACGAGTATTACACAGAGGCGCAGCACTTTTCACTATTGAAATGCAGTCTTTATTCTTTCGTCTTTTTGAATATATCCGACACGTCCTGAAGGGAAATGAACGCGTTTTCGTCTATGCCGAACACCGTGTTTTTCAGGTTGTTGATCTGGAAATGGTTGACGATAAAATAGATTATCTGCTTGCTCTCTTTGGAATATCCGCCCGTGGCGTTAACGATAGTGCCGCCCGCCTTGAATCGGTCAAGCAGCCCGGCGGACACTTTTTCCGCCTTGTCGGTGATTATCATCGCGCACACGGAACGGTCGAAGCCCTCCACTATGAAGTCCACGGTCTTCGAGCCCACGAAATATGTCACTATGGAGTACAGCGGCAGTATCCAGCTTTTGATCACGAAACCGCACACTATATATAGCAGGGCGTTGAAGCACATGACGAAGCTGCCAATGGAGATGCCTATCTTCTTGGCGAACACCACCGACAGCACGTCCACGCCGTCTATCGCGCCGCCGAAGCGTATGGTCAGCCCGCTGCCCACGCCGGAGATCAGTCCGCCGAACACCGCGCATAAAAGCAGATCTGTGCCCGCAAGCGGCGACACGAAGTTCACGTCTATAGGCAGCACATGCATTATCAGGTGCGAGACCAGAGAGTAAATGCCGATGGTGTACAGGGAGTATACGGTAAACGTGAGCCCCTGCTTTTTCAGCCCGAACAGGAAGATCGGGAAGTTCAACAGTATCAGAAACAGTGACAGCGTGAGCGTGGGAGGCGTGACCTGATCCAGCAGCATTGAAAGCCCCGATATGCCGCTGTCATACAGTTTAACGGGAAACAGGAACAGCGACACGCCGAACGCGTTCACCGCGCCCGCCAGTGTCAGAAACAGAAAGCTGACGAATCTGAGTTCCTTAAGTTCTTTTT
Organism: Clostridiales bacterium; assembly: GCA_024684375.1. GTDB lineage: Bacteria > Bacillota > Clostridia > Christensenellales > Aristaeellaceae > RUG14130. The sequence goes on along the minus strand of JAIKWZ010000018.1, from coordinate 60,990 downwards.
TGATCCATGAAAACCGCTTTTTGCGCTTTCGTTTCATTGGTTGTCTCCGTAATCAGACTGTTATTTCGGAGGGGCCGAAGCTCCTCCGATACTTTCAGGCCTTACGGCTGTTTGCCGATATACGCCAGTATGCCGCCGTCAACGTAGAGGATGTGGCCGTTCACGAAGTTGCTGGCGTCGCTGGCCAGGAACACGGCGGGGCCCATAAGGTCCTCGGTAGTGCCCCAGCGGGCGGCGGGGGTCTTGGCCACTATGAACTGGTCGAAGGGATGTCGGCTGCCGTCGGGCTGACGCTCGCGCAAGGGCGCAGTCTGGGGGGTAGCGATATAGCCGGGGCCGATGCCGTTGCACTGTATGTTCTTTTCGCCGTACTCGGAGCAGATGTTGCGGGTTAGCATCTTGAGCCCGCCCTTGGCTGCGGCGTAGGCGCTCACGGTCTCGCGGCCCAGTTCGCTCATCATCGAGCAGATGTTGATTATCTTGCCGTGGCCCTTCTCTATCATTTGAGGAATGACCGCCTTGGCGCAGATGAACGGCGCATTAAGGTCCACGTCAATGACCTTTCTGAACTCCTCGGCGCTCATCTCCGTCATCGGGATGCGGCGGATGATCCCCGCGTTGTTGACAAGTATGTCGATAGCGCCCACTTCTTCGGAAATGCGCTTTACCAGCGCCTGCACCTGAGGCTCGCTGGTCACGTCGCATACATAGCCGTGGGCGGGGATGCCCTTTTCCTTATAGGAATCAAGGCCTTTGTCCACCAGCTCCTGATTGATGTCGTTGAACACTATGGTCGCGCCCGCTTCGTGGAACGCGGTGGCTATCGCCATGCCGATGCCGTAGCTGGCGCCGGTTATCCACGCGATCTTGCCCTTGAGAGAAAAAGTATCAAGAATCATGTTCATCCTCCTGTGTTGTTGTATTATCGTCTATTCCACCCTCTGCCCGCGTAAGCATAAGTGAGCCGGCAAAGGGATTGTCCACGTGGTTTCTGAGTGAAAAATACCCGATCACGGAAAACACCGCCGCCCCCACAAAGGTCACTATCATATCCTTCATGGTATCGTACAGACCGATGTCATAATAGCCGTCTTCGATGATATATGTCTCGCCGCTCGCGGTCTCCACGACAGTTTTGATCACGTCCGTTACGAAAAAGTCCTTCCCGTCAGCGGACAGCGCGGGGCCGATAGTGGTAAAGCGGGAGATCAGCTCGTCATTTTGCATATCCTTGCGGAAGATCACGTCCATGCCGAACTCAAAAAACTCCCACAAAACGCCTATCGTCATGGCAAAGCAGAACGCCACCAGCGCCATATACGCGGGGGAAAGCGCGAACCTGGCCTTTGAGGAGTTGAGCAGATCCACCAGCGAAAAGCCCACCGACGCCATCAGGAAGCCTGTGAGTGTGTGGAGGATGGTGTCCCAGCCCGGCACCCGCGTGAAAAAATGGAACAGCTCGCCCATTATTTCCGCCGCGAATATGAACAGCAGGATTATTATCTGCAGCACCTCCGGGACCCTTATTCGGAGCACACGGCGGATAAAACCCGGTATCAAAAACAGGATCAGGCACAGCGCGCAGATAAACGCGCTTTGATACTCGCGGAAGATGACGCTGAATACCAGCGTCGCCAGCGTGAAGAGTCTGAGTATCTGATAAACTATCCTGACACGTTTATTCCGGCGGTTTTCGTAATCGAGCCCCCGCAAAAAGCGCACAAACCCTATCCTGTTTATCCGGTGCGATCTCGGCATGACCCTGTTTCCCTTCATCTCTTACCGGATATAGTATAACACAATTCGCGTGCCATGATAAAGCGGTCGAGTATGACAAATTTGCCTTCGATCAGGCTTTCGAACCGGTCGGAATATGTTTTTTCCATGCCAACGTCTCTCCCTGACAGGCTGCGTGTGGGAAACGTTACAAGTATGAATTCGGCGGGGACGCGAAAAAGCAGCTTTTCCGCCGTGCCTTTTTCGTCGGTCTCCAATACACTCAACAGTTTCATGCACAGCGCTAAACGGTAAGTGCCCGGAAAAGCGCAGCTGTTCACGTCATCAAGCTTCGCCGATATGTCCCAGCCGCACGCCTTGGCCCACTCGTTGACTATGGCGCACGCCCGGCCGCTTATGTCTATCCCGCAAACGCCGCCAATGCCGCGGGCCCCCAGATATATGGGGTTCAGCCCGCACGCCAGGTCGAGCACGCCCCCGTCCGTGCCCGTGAGCGCGAACACCCTGCCGTAAATCTCCTCCAGCGCGTCCAGCCGTTCCCTTGTTGAAGCGTGGCATTTGAGCGCTTCGGTCAGGGCGGAAGCGTCGCCTTCAAGGTAAGCTTTCAGGCACTTGCGCGCCTTCTTCGCCTCGCCTTCGCTCATGAACGCGTTGCTCAGGGCATGCAGGCGTTCCTTGGCAGCGTCCAGCGCTTTTTCGGGAGTCCCATACTTATTCAGGGCTGACCTGAACGCCTTTTCGACTGCGGAAGCGCAGATGTCTTTGCAGTTTTTTGACGCTTTCAGCCTGTCAAGCGCCTCGGCTTCCGTCATAGCGCCTCCCCCAGCTTCTCCATCAAGCGGGAATAGAAGCGCAGGTTGTGTATCGTAGCCAGGCGCATGGCGGCGCTGTCGCCTACCCTGAACAGGTGCTGCAAAAACGCCTTGGAGTACTTTTGGCACACGGGACAGTCGCAGGTGGGATCTATTGGGTCGAAGTCACGGGTGCAGGCGTCGTCCATGATGTACACGAAGCGGTAAAACTTTCCGTCTTCCCGTATTACGCCCTCCGGCGTGTCCTGCCCGGGCAGGAAAGCGTACAGGCGCATATGGCGGGCTTCGCGCGAGGGTATCACGCAGTCGAACAGGCTGTAGCCCATCCTGTACAAAAACGCGATCTCTTCCGGCCGGCCCACGCCCATGGCGTACTTGACCTTGTTGTCCGGCATCGCGTCGGCCGCCATCTGAAGCACTTCTTTATACAGCTTGCCGTTCTCGTCCGTGGGCCAGCCGCCGAAGCCGTAGCCGTCGAAGCCTATCTTTTCCAGTTCCTCGCCGCATTTCATGCGCACGCTTCTGTCCGCGCCGCCCTGCACTATGCCGAAGAGCAGCGGGCGGGGGCCCTTCACGTTTTTGACCAGGCGGTCGTACTCCTCCCGGCAGCGGACGCCCCACTTCACGGTCAGGTATACGCTTCTTTCCTGCGCCTCGATCGGATCGTTCGGGTGAGTGCACAGATCCAGCGCCATCATTATGTCGCTTGAGTAATTGAACTGGGCCTGTATGCACTTTTCGGGGGTGTAATGCACCTTTTCGCCTTTAAGGTCGGGGCGGAACAGGATCTCCTTTTCACGTATCTCACCGTAGTCCGGGTTTTCCCGTATCTGGGAATACAGCTGGAAGCCTCCCGAATCGGTGAGTATCGCGCCCTGCCACCCGGTAAAGCGGCGCAGGCCGCCTGCCGCCTTTATTAGCTTCGCGCCGGGGCGGTTGTAAAGATGCCAGGTGTTCATTTCCAGCCCCGGGCAGCAGGCGTCCAAAGCGTCCGCGGCGTCCAGGCACCTGACCACGCCCAGCGTCGCGTCCGGGAAGAACGCGGGCAGTTTGAGCGTGCCAAATGGCAGCGTCAGTTCTTTTACCATCTTGCTCCGTTTATTTCAGCTTTTCGGCTATGCGCAGGCTCGCGCTGCGGGCGCGGGGATTGGCTTCCAGCTCCTCCTCCGACGCGGTGATCGGTCTGCGGGTGATGAGCCGGGCAGTCGGTTTTTTGCCGCACACGCACACGGGGAAGCTTTTGGGGCAGGTGCAGGGGTCGCTCAGGCGCCTGAACAGGTTTTTGACTATCCTGTCTTCCAGCGAGTGAAAGGTTATCACGCACAGCCGCCCGCCGGGCCTGAGCATCGAGAATATGTCCTCCAGCGCCTTTTCAAGCGGCGCCAGCTCGTCGTTGACTTCTATGCGGAGCGCCTGAAAAGTGCGCCGGGCGGGGTGCGACCCGTCCCTGGCCCTAATCTTTTTGGGTATGGCGGCATCGATAACGGCCACAAGCTGTCCCGTGGTGGTTATTGGCGCGAGCTTTCTGCGGTCGCATATCACACGCGCTATTTGCGCCGCCCAGTTTTCCTCCCCCCAGTCCCTGAGCACTCGGGTGAGCTCTTCCGCGGAATAGCCGTTCACTATGTCCGCGGCGCTCAGGCTCTGGGAGGCGTCCATGCGCATATCAAGGGGATTGTCTCCGTTATAGCTGAAGCCCCTTTCCCCCGCGTCCAGCTGGTAACTGGACACGCCCAGGTCGGCCAGCGCGCCGTCAAGCACGTCCACGCCCTGAGCTTTAAGCAGGCTTTTCGCGTCATGGAAATTGCCGTGCACGGGAGTGAACCTGTCCGTCACGCCCAGCTCCTCCAAGTGCAGGGAAGCGGCGTGTATGGCGTCCATATCCCGGTCTATGCCGTACAGGTGTCCCGAGGCGAGACGCTTGAGTATCTCCCCGGAATGTCCGCCTCCGCCGAGCGTGCCGTCCAGATACACCCCGTCAGGCTTGATGTTCAGCCCTTCAAGGCATTCATTAAGCAGTACCGGAAGGTGCTTAAACTCGCTCATTCTTCACCGAAAACGCGTACACGGTGGAAGACCTGAAAGGATGCTCCGCGTCTACAGCAGCTATATCGTAGCCCGCCTCGTCCGGGTGGTGGATGCTGTCGGGAGCGCACTGCGTCTCCAGGCACAGCGCCCGCCGCATGCCGTAGCTGACCCCCTTGACGCCGTCCCTGCGGGAAAGGAAGTTGCCCGTGTACAGCTGTACAGAAGGCATATCGGTATATACCCGCATCGCGCGGCCCGTAACGGGGTCGAACACTTCCGCCGCGGGGCGCAGGCCAGTCAGGTCTTTATCCGAGGATAGTATAAAGTTGTGGTCTATGCCGGTGCCGTTCCTGATCTGCTCATCGGCGGCGTTCATACGGTCGCCCAGGCGCGTCCACTCACGCAGGTCAAGGGGAGTGCCTTCCACCTTGCGCGCGCCCACGGGGATTGAGTGCTCGTCTATTGCGGTAAAACGTTCCGCAAACACCTTCGCCTTCATGCGATCCACTCTTGGAAGCCTTCTGCCCTCCGCCGCGCCGAGGTTAAAGTAAGTGTGGTTGGTCGGGGAAACGAAGGTGGGCGCATCTGAAGCGATCTCGTAATCTATCCTGACTTCGTTCAACTCGTTTAAGGTATAGGTGACCTTCGCGTCCAGATTCCCGGGGAAACCCGTGTCCTTTTCCTCGAAACGCTGGGTCAGTATGATCCTGCCCGCGCTCCCGTCGCATTCAAGGGAAGCGTCCCACACGCGGGTGTGGAAGCCGAAGTCTCCGGAGTGCAGAAGCGTCGCGCCCTCATTGGGCGTGAAGACGTAGTGCCTGCCGTTAAAATCGAACTGCGCGCCCTTCACCCTGTTGCCCACGGGGCCGATCAGCGCGCCCAGATAGCCGGGATTCTTCTGGTACTGCTTCGCGTCGGAAAAGCCCAGCGCCACGGACGCGATATTGCCCTTTTTGTCGGGCATCCTGATGTCGGTCACCGCGCCCGCCACGTTGGTCACCGACAGGCTCGCGCCCTTTGATGTGGTCAGCGTGAACAAAAACGCCTCTTTGCCAAACGCCCTGCCGAAAGGGGAAATCCTTATCTTCATAACCAAGCTCCTTTATATGGTTTCGAATATTATGTCGGTCATTCCTTCCTCGCCCGGCGCCTCGCTGATAAGCCGTCCATTTGAGGAGATCAGCTTTTTCCAAAAAGCGTACGCGGGCAGGTTGTCGGTGTACACGCTCAGGCACCACCTGCCGGGGTGGCTGCCCAGCAGCCCGCGCGCCGCCTCAAGCGCCAGGCCCCGTCCCCTCGCGGGACGGATAAGGTAAAGCTCCTGAAACCTCCAGGCGCAGCCGGGCAGTGCATAGGCCTCTCCCGTGACCGCGATCAGTCCCACGGGATGGCTCTCATCCTCGATTATGTACGTTTCCACCCCGTCCCCGAAGGGCAGAAGCTGCCTTGAAATGCCCCGCTCGAAGTAGCCCCTGCCGTCCAGAAAGCGGAACTCCTTAGCGCAGAAGCTCAGATCGTTGCGGTATAGGTTGAACAGGTTTTCCAGCAGCTCCCCGTCGCGCTGCTGCGCAGGCCTCAGACTCACTTTTCCGCCCGCCTTTCGATGGTGATGTCCCCGTAGCCCTCGTCCTGCCGCGCGGTGACGCGCCCGTTTTTGAGCAGCTCCAGCAGCGCCAGGAACACGCTGATGACTTCTTCCCGGTCAAAGTCCCCCAGGAACAGGTCGAAAAAGCTCACGGGGCCTTTTCGTGTCTTTTCAAGTATCAGGGTCATGCACTGGGCCACCGTGTAGGCCTCGCGGCGCACCTCCCTGCGTGAGAACGCGTCGAACTTCTCCGTCTCCGCCAGCTCGTTTAAGCGCCTGAGCACGCGGCCGAAGGCCTTGGTAAGGGCGGAGAGAGTCAGCCCCGTTAGCTCTATGGTGGGCGGCGGCAGGGGATACTCCTCCGGCAGCTTGGTATAAAGCTCGCCCGCCGCCTCTTCAAGCAAACGCATTTCCCCGGACAGCTCCTTGAAGCGCTTGTATTCCTCCAGCTGGCGGATGAGCGCCTGCTCGGGCGTCTCCGCGTCCGGATCCACAGGCTCGGGCGGCTTGGGCAGAAGCGAGCGGCTCTTTATCTCCATCAAAAGCGCCGCCATGGCCAGAAACTCGCTGGCGGAGTCCATATCCAGGTCACCGATCTGGCTCATGCTCTCCAGATACTGGGACGTGATCTCGGAGATGAAAATGTCTTTTATATCTATTTTTGCCTCGTGCACCAGGTCAAGCAGCAGGTCGAGCGGCCCGGTGTACTGGTATTTTTTAAGCTCTACTACGTACGCCATCAGACCAGCCCCATCCCTGACAGGATCAGTTTGAGCCCCGCCAGCAGGCTGTTTATCAAACCGCTCCTCGCCCAGTTGAGCAGCTTGCCTATTATATCGAGGTTCTCGTTGTAATTGCCCAGAAGTATCAGCCCCCAAAGCACGCCGCTGGCTATGCGGGCGGTCCGCTGCTGGGCGAACAGGTCCTGTTTGAACACCAGATCGTTCAGCACGTGGTAGCCGTCGAAAGGCGGCACGGGGATAAGGTTGAACACCGCAAGACCTATGTTGATTATCATGCAGTATACGACGATCTGGTACAGCACGGAAACGACCGTGCCGAAGGCGGGCGCGACTATGATATCCGGAGCACCGAAAGCAAAGTACACATAGGACAGCATATCGTCCACCGGCTGGTAGTACATCTGGCCCTCATAAAAGTACATTATGCTTCTGTGTCCGCCGTAAACGGTTATAAAGCTGCTCTCTTCCGCGCCCTGTATGGCGGCGGAGATGCTATTATATTCCGGCAGTCTGGCCAGCGCCGCGGTAAAGATCAGCGCCAGCACGATAAAGCACACGAAAAACAGCGCCAGGTTGGCCATGATGCCCGCCAGTGACACCTTAAGATCGTCCCTGCGGTAGTTTTTGTATTTCAGCGGATTTACCGGCACGGGTTTTGCCCAGCCGAAGCCCGCCAGGAACATCATGGCGAAGCCCAGCGGGTCTATGTGCTTAAGGGGGTTAAGCGTGATGCGCCCCATGAGGCGCGCGGTGTCGTCCCCGCACCTTTCCGCCACCCAGCCGTGAGCGCACTCGTGTATGGACAGCGCAAGCAGTATGCCGGGCAGCATTATGAGCAGGCTTTTCAGAAACTGCAGTGGATCGGACATTATTTCGCTGAGATTAAAAAGCATTTCAGTCTCCTTACAGGATTTTGCCCCCGCCCCGCCGAACTATTGTATTATAGGGGAGGGCGTTATGAACGTTTACGATTTCGACAACACGGTCATCCGCGGCGATTCCAGTTTTCTGTTTTATGTCTGGTGCTTAAGGCGGCACCCGAAGATCCTCCAGCGGCTGCCCGGGGTGGCATGGTATGCCTTTAAATACCTCAAAAAGGACAAGCAGCGCTTTAAGCAGCACATGTTCGGCTATCTTAACGACCTTGCCGACCCTGAAAAGGAGCTTTCCGCTTTCTGGGACAGGCACATGAGCCGCGTGAAAGCGTATTATCTGCGCCGGAAACGGGCAGACGACGTAATCATCTCCGCCTCGCCCGAGTTCCTGGTAGCCCACGCCATGGCACGGCTTGGGGTGAACAGCGTGATCGCTTCTCCCGTTGACGAGCGTACCGGCATGTACTCCGGCCTCAACTGCCACGGCGAGGAAAAGGTGCGCCGCTTCCGTGAAGAATACCCCGAAGCGGCCATAAACGAGTTCTGCTCCGATTCCCTCTCCGATTCGCCCCTTGCGCGCCTGGCAGAAAAGGCGTTTCTGGTAAAAGGCGAAAAGCTGCTGCCCTGGCCGGAAAAATAGCTGTCAGTTATTAACTTTCCTGTACAGCCCCAGCAGCCTGAACGCCTCGAACAGCGTGTCCGCCCCGTGGGGCGTTATGCCCTCGGGCGGAGTGAGCCCCCTAAGATTCACTTTTGGCAGCAGCGCGTGTTTGAAGCCCAGTCTGGCGCATTCCGCAAGCCGTCTTTCTGCCTGGGTTATGCCCCTTAATTCACCCGCGAGGCCTACCTCGCCCATTACCGCCCATTCCTTGTCCAGGTTTATGTTCCTCAAACCGGAAGCCACCGCGGCGCATACCGCCAGGTCCGCCGCCGGCTCGCTCAGGCTCAGGCCGCCCGCGATGTTGATATACACATCCTGGTTGTACAGGTTCAGCGCGGCGCGTTTCTCCATCACCGCCAGCAGCAGGAACAGGCGCGACAGGTCCACGCCCTGGGTCATCCTGCGGGGATTTCCGAACACGGTGGGCGTCACCAGCGCCTGCACATCCGTAAGCAGGGGGCGGGAGCCTTCCAGCGCGCACATCACCGCGCAGCCGGCCTCGTCCCTGGCCCGTTCGCTCAGAAGCAGTTCACTGGCGTTGGGCACTTCCTTCATGCCCTCGCCCGTCATCTCGAACATGCCCAATTCGTTCACGCTGCCGAAGCGGTTTTTGACCGCCCTGAGTATCCTGTATCTGCCGCTTCTTTCCCCTTCAAAGTACAGCACGGCGTCCACCATATGCTCCAGCACTCTGGGGCCCGCTATGTTGCCCTCCTTGGTGACGTGACCCACCAGAAACACCGCCGTGCCGCTGGCCTTCGCGTTCATCATCAGCCGGGAAGCGCACTCCCTCACCTGCGTGACGGATCCGGGTGCTGAGGAGATATCGGTAAGGTACATCGTTTGTATCGAGTCTATCACGCACACGCGGGGCCGCACCTGGTTTATGCGGTTCTCTATAAGCCCCATGTCGTTTTCGCTCAGCACGTAAAAGCCGCTGCCGCCCGCCTTAAGGCGTGTGGCTCTTAATTTTATCTGTCTGGCGGATTCCTCTCCGGAAACGTACAGCACTCTTTCTCCGCTTTGGGACAGATTGGCGGACAATTGGGTGAGCAGAGTGCTTTTGCCTATGCCGGGATCTCCCCCAACAAGCACCATGCTGCCTTCGACCACGCCGCCTCCCAGCACTCGATCCAGCTCGCCTATACCGCTGGACAGGCGGCCGGCGCCCTCCTCCGGGATCTCGTCTATGGTCAGCGCCTCGGCGCCGCCCCCGGGCTGGCGTTTGAGCTTCGGCGACGGCGCCTCCTGTACGGGCGTTTCCTCGTTAAAGCTGTTCCAGCTTCCGCAGTCGGGGCAGCGTCCCATCCATTTGGGCGTGGTGTAGCCGCAGGAGGCGCACACGTAAGTTGTTTTAACCTTCGGCATGGTTTACATCTCCGGGATTTTGTGGTTTAATTATAGCAGACTTGAAAAACTCTTGCAAGCAGGGACGATATATGCCTGAACAGATCAAACGCAAAGCAAAGTCCGCCAAATCCGGCAAAAATAAAAAAGCCAGGCGCAAACAATCGTTTTTCCGCCGTTTTTTCAGGGGACTGGGACGGGTATTCAACCTGTATTACAGCTTCACCACCAATCCTGAGGAGAAGGAAAACCGCATAAAGCCCAAGCTCTTCGGCCGGGCAGTCACCTTCGCGGGTTTCATGGTGATGATGGTGGCGCTGATCGTGCTGGTCACCCTGATACTCAACAACCGCTCCGTGGGCGTAGAACATGTGAACGTGGTGATGGCGGGCCTGCCTGACGACTTTGAAGGCTATAAGATACTTGTGATAAGCGACCTGAACGGCCGCTCCTTCGGTCAGGACCAGTCCACCCTGATGCGCAGGCTGGGCAGCGAAAGCTATAACTGCGTGGTGTTTTTGGGTGACATGGTGGGCGAAAGCGGCAACACCCAGCCATTTTACGCCCTCATAAACCAGCTGGACGGGCGCAGGCCCATGTACTTCATCGCCGGGGACAGCGATCCCGTTCCGGTGCTTGACGAGCCCCGGGAAAGCGACGGCAACCTCACATTGAACGAAATGGTGCTGGATGACTGGGTGCTGGGCGCCATGGAGCTGGGCTGTACATACCTGGACGTGCCCGTGAAGCTCACACGGGGCTCATCCTCCCTGTGGCTCATGCCCGACACCTTCCTGAACCTGGACCTGTACAAGGCGCTTGACGACTATAAAAGTGAGTTGGAGCAGGTGAACGAAAGCTATCTGGAGGGCATATCCGTATCCCGCTCAGCGCTCCCCCTTACGACCTACCGCAGGAACATCCTCTATAAATCACACGACCTCATCCCCCAGATCAGCGACGACGACATCATCATCATGCTTTCCCATGAGGTGCCCGCGGACTCTCAGCTCACACGCGCCCAGGCGGCCATGACCGAGGAGCAGAAAAAGAGGTTTTTCGCGTCGCCCGACCTGGTACTGGCAGGGCACTACTGCGGCGGTGAATGGAAGCTGCCCCTTATCGGCACTCTCTACGCGGACAGCAACATCCTTGCCAGATACGGCTGGTTCCCGTCCGAAAAATATGTGCAGGGGCTGCGCAGCGTGGACGGCTTACAGGTATATACCTCGCAGGGTCTGGGGAACAACTCCCGAACCGTGCTGCGCGGACGCCTGAACAACCCGCCCCGCGTGACCATAATAACCCTGACAGGCGCGCTGCCTCAGAGTTTCCTGGATTAGCTTCAGCCCGACCCCGCCTGCCGGACCCGCTCGCGTGAGAAAGCGGTCCGGCATTTATTTACCGCCTTCAAACTCCTTTGCGTGCGTTTTGAAAAACTCATAGTATATCCTGGCGTTTTTTAGCTCCGTCCAGCTGTCAACAATGCGGGAGCCATCGTCCAGGTCTATTATTTTCGCGCCCTCGAGCGCCAGCAGAAACGGAGAATGCGTGCTGATGACCAGCTGATTCCCGCAATAACGCGCGCTTTCTTCCAGAAAATCCGCCAGACGCACCTGGTTCTCCGGGCTCAAGCTGTTTTCCGGTTCGTCCAGCAGACAAAGGGTGTCCGGCCTGATCCTGCTCTGAAAATACATCAGCGCGCTTTCTCCGTTGGAGCGCTCCCTCAGAGTCTGCTTAGACTCACTCTTCATAAATTTGCTCAGGGTCCTGCTTCTGGCCAGATTGACCCGCTTGAGCTGTTCCAGGTCGTCCAGGTTTCTGAGCTGAAAGTGCTCCCTCTTAAGCCTGAAATAGTCCTCCTCCAGCGTTTCCCTGCGCGTATATATGCCCTCGTTCACCGAACGGATGCCCAGCATCATGTCGAACACGTCATCGCTGGTGATTATGCGGCTGCCCGGAGGCACCGCCTCTTCCAGAGACGCGGAGCAGCTGTCGGTGAAGCTCTCAAAGAAGCGGCTGCGGTTGTACGCGCTGCTCCTTTCAAGGCGGAGCTTCTCGGCTATGACGTTGAGCGCCGTGCTTTTTCCGCTGCCGTTGCCGCCGTAGAGTATCGTGACCGGGCGGAAAAAGATCTCATCAAGGCCCGCCCCTGGCAGCACTCCGTAGGGGTACACGCTCTGGTCGTATGTGGTTTTGAGGCCGAACATGAAGTCAGCCTCCTTTTCCCCGCCCGGAAAGAAAAACGCGCTCAAGTATAAACTCATGAAACTCCCTGTTTTCCGGCGTGCTGCCGGCCTCTTCGTTTCCTGCCGCAAACAGAAAAGCGGGGGATCGCTCCCCCGCCTTATTGATAGGGTCTAGTCTACGTACTGCCTCTGGTAAGCGGTGTCGGCGACCTCGAGCAGCTTGCTCAGGCCGATCTTCTCCAGCTCAGCCAGGAACGCGTCCTTATCGGACAGATAGGATTCACGGCCCAGCACGTAGTTGGTGCGCTGTTCGTTCACGAAGCTCTTGATGGTGGCGCGGATCTCGCTGATCTCATCCAGTTCTTCGGTAGTGAAGTTGAGGTTCGGGCAGTAGGTGCCGTCCAGGGTGGGCGCATGCTGCTGGTATACACCGGTGATGCCGTTCTGACGAACGCCGCCGCTGTTCTCCCAGTTGATCTCGAAGCCGTCTTCATACTTGCTGATGAAGCCGCCGTGATAGTCGGACACGCCGGAGAAGGTGGGCATCTGGTCGAACCAGTTCACGTTCTGGGCGGTCAGGAACACGTTCTCGATCTCGCCGCCGTGGCTGTCCTCAGACACGTAAGTGGGCTCATAGCCTTCCAGGCTTGTAGAGATCTCGGCGCCGGGATGCTTGGCCAGGTAGTCCTCGGACTTGATCCAGTTCACGCCTTCAACACCGAAGCGGCCCAGCATGTAAGCTTCTTCGCAGAACATGCAGTCACCGACGCGGGCGGCGAGCTCGGGGTTCTTGCAGAAGCTGGTCACGAACCACAGGGGGCTGGTGGCGGACTGGTTGTAGGATACGTAGCTCACGCCTTCGGGACCGGTGAGGGGCTCAGCGGGCCAGAAGCGCAGTCTTGCCTCGACCAGCTCGTCCGTGTCGGAGCCGAAGAAGCCCAGAGAGGAATCAAACAGGGCGCCGACCTTGTTGCCCGCGGTGCCGGCCACAGCCTTGATCTCGGGACGGCCGTAGGTGAAGGATTCGGGAGCCATCAGTTTGTCGTCTACGAGGCCCTTGATGTACTCAACAGCATCGAACCAGGCGTCCTGAGTGTAGGAAGCCTCAACATGGCCGTCCTTGATCAGCCACATGTCGCGGTCATCCTCAGCCAGGAAGGCGTTGGTCAGGAACTTGACGGGGTTGGAGCCCCAGGAAGAAGGAGAACCCAGCAGCGGGATCTCGTCGCTGGCGTCGCCGTCGCCGTTGCAGTCATTGTCGCGGAAGGCTTCCAGCATGGCGCGGAACTCGTCGGTGGTGGTGGGCATCTCCATGTTCAGCGCGTCCAGATAGGTCTTGTTTACCCAGAGCTTATACTTGGTCTCGTTCTGGGGAGAAGCCTGGATCTTCGGCACCGCGTAGATGGAGCCGTCAGAGTTGGTGATGTTGGTGATCAGGTTCCAGGTGGGGAAGCGCTCCACGGCGCTGTCGCACTGCACCATCACCCCCTCGTCGAAGTACTCTTTCAGGTTGACGAACTTGCCCTTGCTGCCGTAGTTATAAGCTTCGGCAACGGACAGGCCGTACAGCACCACGTCGGGGAGTTCCTCGTTGGTGTCCAGCATGATGATGAGCTTCTGTTTGGGTTCTACCTCGGGCAGGAACTCAAACTGCAGGTCTACGTTGCACTTTTCCTCGACCCACTTGGTGAAGGTGTTGTCGTCCCAGTCGGATACGTGCGCATTGTTTGCTACAAGCACTCTGAGCACGTAGGGTTCGTCGCCGGTCCATACGGGATATTCGCCCGCGGGAGCCAGGTCGTCGGCCAGGGCAGGGGCCGCCAGCGCCAGCGCCAGTATCAGCGCAAGCAGCAGGGAAAGCAGCCTGTGTTTCATTTAGGTTTCCTCCTTTTTTTATTCAGCGAAGCCACGCTCCGCAAAATAGCATTTTGTTCAGCTCAAAGCCTTCGGCTTTTAGCTGCAAAGCCTCATCCGTCAGCCCTTCACCGCTCCGATCATGACGCCCTTCACGAAATACTTCTTGACGAAGGGATACAGTACCAGTATCGGCAGCGTGGACACCACGATAAAGCAGTATTTGAGCAGATCCTGCAGGGACTGGTTGTACAGCAGCTCCTGAGCCGAGGAATTCAGCGACTCTGTATTAAAGGAATTCTTGATAAGTATAGCGCGCAGAACCATCTGCAGGGGCATCTTGTCTTGGTCCTTCAGATACAGGAACGCCGTAAAATAGTCATTCCAGTGGCCCACCGCGTAGTACAGCGCCAGCACTGCCATGACCGTGCCTGACAAAGGCAAGACCATGTTGAAAAAGTACTTGAAGTCCGAGCAGCCGTCTATCTTGGCGGCCTCCTCCAGCTCCGTGGGTATGTTGTTTATGAAGGTGCGCGCGATTATCATGTTGTACACGCTCAGCGCGCCGGGGATTATCATGGAAGAGCGTGTGTTTATCATGCCCAGGCTGCGAACAAGTATGTAATTGGGTATGGTGCCGCCGCCGAAAAACATGGTGAACATGAACAGACCGGTTATGATCCCGTGTCCGGGAAGGCTTTTCCTGGCCAGCGGGTAGGCGCAGATCATGGTCATCGACAGGTTTATGGTCGTGCCTACTATGGCGTAGACGAATGTGTTGGCATAAGCGGTCCAGATGCCCTTATAGGCAAACACCGCCCGGTAGCCTTTAAGCGTAAAGTCCACGGGCCAGAAGGTGACCCATCCGAATGCGACCGCGTCCTGCGAGGAGAATGAGTTAGCCACCACGTTTATAAGGGGCAGTATGATAAGCAGCGTGAACAGGCCAAGGATCGAATATACGACAGTGTAATACGCCTTGTCCCCAACGGAGATCTTTATGGTGTTATTGACCGCCGGTTTAACGTTCGGTACGGTTTTCACAGTCATGCTCACGCCTCCTTACCACAGGCCGCTGCCGCTCACCTTGTCGGCGATCTTGTTCACCGTGAGCAGCGCGATCAGGTTGACCACCGAGTTGAACATGCCAATGGCGGTGGCGTAGCTGGTGTTGCTGGGGCCGCTTTCGGCAGTAAGGCCGACCTTGTACACGTAAGTTGAGATCACTTCGCTGGCGGCAAGGTTGGTGTCGTTCTGCATCAGGTAGGCCTTGTCAAAACCTATGCTCATAAGCGAGCCGCAGCGCAGTATCAGCGTGATGGCTATGGTGGGGATTATCGTCGGAAGGTCGATATACCATATCCTCTTGAAGCGGCTGGCGCCGTCTATGGTGGCGGCTTCGTGCAGTTCCGGGTCCACGCTGGAAAGGGCTGCCATGTAGATTATGGAGCCCCAGCCGGTAGACTGCCATACGCCTGACAGAATGTACAATATGCGGAAGTTCGGCCCGCCGATAAACATATTGGTGTCGAAGTTCACTTTGAAGTACGCCAGCACGTTGTTTATCATGCCCGTGTTTATGTCCAGCACGCGGTTTATGATACCCACCAGCACGACGGTGGAAATGAAGTGGGGCATGTAAGTGATGTTCTCCACAGCGCTTTTGTACTTGCGGGAGAGCACCGAGTTGAGCATCAGCGCGAAAATAATGGGTATCGGGAAGGTGAGCACCATCTGCACCACGGAAAGATACAGAGTGTTCCCCACGACCCTTTCAAACTGGTAAGAATTGAAGAACTTGATAAAATTGCTGAGTCCTATCCACGGCGACCCCATTATACCTACGGAAAAGTCATATTTCTTGAAGGCTATGATGGCGCCGTACATGGGTTCGTATTTGAACAGAAGCAGCCACGCCAGGGGAATGGACAGAAATACATACATCTGCCAGTTGTCCCTTATGCGCAGGGATAGTTTGCGCCGAGGCTTCGGCTTTATGGCGTAGGCGCCCGTCCTCCTGTCTGTCATAACGTTACATCTCCGCTCACTGGCGGCGCGGGGACAGATCCAGGCTTTATCCCCATCGCCTTCGTCGTATTGATCCCGTGCAAGCGGCATTTACCGCGGCTTCGGGCACCATTTTCAAACGTAAAACCGATTATATCACATTTGTTTCATAAAGTCTACGATATTGCCAAAAAATGTCTGAACATTTTTGCACTATACCGTCAGTGTTATTTTTTCTCTGAATCCATATGCCTCCTTTTTTCTGTTTTTGACATCTCCGTGCTTTTCATCGCCGCGCTTTTGATGTATACTTATAATGTATTTTCGCAGGGGAGGGCGCCTTATGAACATGTCCGTAGGCCGGCTGCCTCACGGGGACAGAAATCTGATAAGCGACGTGCCCGGCGTACGTGTGGGTCATTGCACCGTGGACGACGGCGGCTGCCACACCGGCGTCAGCGTGGTCATGCCGCCTCCGAAAAACCCCTTTACGCACAAGCTCACCGCCGCCAGCTGCGTGTTCAACGGCTACGGCAAAACGCTCGGGCTGGTGCAGGTGGACGAGCTGGGCACGCTGGAGACGCCCATTGCCCTGACCAACACCCTTAACGTGGGCAAGGTGCACGACGCGATGGTGTCATATATGCTTGAACTGTGCGCCGGGGACGGGATAAAGCTCACGAGCGTCAATCCCGTGGTGTGCGAGTGCAACGACAGCCGTTTAAGCGACATTGCCAGGCGCCCCGTGGGTGAAAAAGAGGTACGTGAGGCCATAAACAGCGCCTCCGCCGATTTTACCCAGGGCGCGGTCGGCGCAGGGCGCGGCACCGTGTGCTACGGTATGAAGGGCGGCATAGGCTCCTCCTCCCGCCTGATGGAGATCGACGGGAAGACTTTCACGCTGGGAGTGCTGGTACAGAGCAATTACGGCGCGGCGGAGGACTTTCGCGCCGCCTCGCTGCCTCCTGGACTGGCAGAGAGCGACAAAGGCAGCATAATCCTCATCCTCGCTACGGATCTGCCCCTCTCCTCACGCCAGCTCAAGCGGGTGCTCAGGCGCACTTCGGTAGGCATGGCGCGGCTGGGTTCCTACATCGGCCACGGCAGCGGGGAGATCTGCGTGGGCTTCACCACCGCGCTTCCCGAAGCCGAAAGCGGCAGTTTCCTCATACGTGCCCAGCTCAGGGAAGAGCTCATGAACCTGCCTTTCCGCGCCGCCGGCGAATGCGCGGAGGAAGCGATACTGCAGTCCCTGTGGCACTCGAACCCGGACACCGCCCTGAACGGAGCGAAGATCCCCTGTCTGCGGGACTATATTAAGGAGAACAATGCATGAAGGAATTAGGCTATTACAACGGCAGGATCGGCGAGCTCAGCCAGATGAGCGTGCCCATGAACGACCGCGCGTGCTGGTTCGGGGACGGCGTTTACGAGGCGGGAATGTGCCGCAACTACAGGATCTTCGCCATTGACGAACATGTGGACAGGCTGTACCGCTCCGCGTCGATGCTGGAGATAAGCGTGCCCGTTCCAAAGGATGGGCTCAAGCTCATACTTGACGGGCTCGTGCGCAAAATGGACACGGGCGACCTTATGGTGTACTGCCAGGTCACAAGAGGCGGCGGGCCCAGGCAGCACGCTTTCCCGGACGGCCCTGCCAACCTCTGGGTCACCCTGCGCCCCAAAAAGATAAACACCGCTGAGGCGCCCGTCGGGCTGATCACGGCAGAGGACACCCGCTTTTTCCACTGCAACATAAAAACGCTCAATCTTATCCCCTCGGTCATGGCCAACGAGAAGGCGCGCAGGGCAGGCTGCTACGAGTGCGTGCTGTACCGTCCCGGCGGGCGGGTGACCGAGTGCTCCCACAGCAACGTTCACATTATAAAGGACGGGACGTTCTTTACCGCGCCCACCGACAACCTGATCCTGCCCGGCATCGCCCGTGCGCACCTGATAAACGCGTGCGGACAGCTGGGGATACCCGTGAGCGAGACGCCATTCACGCTGGACGAGCTTATGAACGCCGACGAGATCATCACCTCCAGCTCCACCGCTCCCTGCGTAAGGGCGTGCAGCGTGGACGGGACCGGCGCGGGCATGAAACGGGAAGACCTCTTCTCCGCCCTGAAAAAGGCGGTATTTGACGAGTACTATTCCCAAACCAGCGCGGAGGCGTGAACCATGGATACCCGCACCCACGAAGCGATACTCATGGAGCAGTTCAACGCAGTGCTGGACGATCTGAAGCTGTGTCTGGAGCTGTACGACAAAACGCGCGGGCAGGGGCATCTGGTAGCCGCGGCGCAGAAGTGGGGCGTATTGACCGGGCTGGCCATGGCGGCGCAGCACTTCGGCATAGTATCACTTAAGCAGGCTCTGGACCAATTGACTTTTCCGACTTCTTTCAGAAAGGATGACTGACATGAAGCTGTTTATCTCCGCCGACATAGAAGGCACCACGGGCATCACCCTCTGGGACGAGACCGAGAACGGCCACTCCCGCTACCCTTATTTCCAGCAGCAGATGACAAAAGAAGTAGCCGCCGCCTGCGAAGGCGCGCTCGAAGCGGGCTGTGACGAGATATTGGTAAAAGACGCCCACGACAGCGCCTGCAACCTGATCCCCGCGCTCCTGCCCGAGGAAATACGCATCTTCCGCGGCTGGGCCAGTGACATGATGAGCATGATGGCGGGCATCGACGCGAGCTTCGGAGGCGTGTTCTTCACCGGCTACCATTCCGGCGCGGGCATGGACACCAATCCTCTCTCCCACACGATGAACACCCGCAACAATTACGTGAAGATCAACGGCCTTATCGCGCCGGAACTGATGATAAACAGCCTGACCGCTGCCTACTTTGGCGTACCCGTCAGGCTGGTGACCGGCGATAAGGGACTGTGCGAGTGGATGAAGGCCGTAAATCCCAACATCGAGACCGTGGCCGTCAGCGAAGGCCGCGGGCGCGGCTCCGTCTCTATCCATCCCAACAAAGCGCTCAGGCTTATAAAGGAAGCTGCCGTCCGCGCCATGAAAAAGCCCGCCGAAGAGTGTATGTTCCCCCTGCCGGAGCATTTCAGGGTGGAGATCTCCTTTAAAGAGCACTTCCGCGCCAAAAACGCCTGCGCCTACCCCGGCGTTAAGCCCGACGGCGCCGCGGGTATAGTGTATGAAGCCGACGACTGGATGGACGTGCTGCGCATGTTCGATTTTGTGCTGTGAACTGACCGTCATAGGCGCCCCGCGCAAACGCTGCCTGCCTTCGCCGGGAGCCGGCGTCGCCCTTCATTCCCCCGAAAACAACGCATTTTTTCTTGATAACAGCTTTACTGCTTTACATTTACTCTGTAAACACAAATAAGCTCAAAATGCCCGATTTTATTGGGATTTGAGCTTATTTTGATTCATGCAGCCAATGGAAAAAACAACAAAAAATCAACTCGGACAGGAAAATACTGTTTTTGTAATAGTTATTCCTCTATTATACTTATACTCTCAGTGACATCAGTGACATCATCGATAAAATGCGATACACGGCGATATAACACGATATAACGGTCATTTTTGTCACTAAATGCCTGTTTCAAATAGTGGCTTCCCCCGGTGACACAGATCTTTTTTAGCGCGAACTCATTGAGTATAAACTAATTGCAATTTATACCTACGGGTTCGCTTTCGGCCGTCTTCCTTGACCTAACGCAAGATCCATCCCTCAACCATATATGTTATAGACGCAAATAACTATTAGGGGCTGTGAAGCCGCGCATCTTTCTGATAACGTTTTTTCACAGCCCCATTAAGGCATGTTATCTGGCCTATATTAATATCGATTATCCGGCAAGATTATGCCTTAAAAGCACGTCGCCTGCGCTTTCTGTTCGCCGGCCTTCATGATCAGTCAATATAATCGCCGCTGTACTGCACCAGGGTCAGATCATTGATCTCGGGATCATTCCGCAGCGTGTCAACAAAAGACATGTCGTTTTTCCTGATACGTACTTCGACCGCCATTTCTGAGTCATGCTTGCGAAGGGTCTTGGATTTAATCTTATACGGATGTGTCCCGATGGCTCTTCTGACCTTCTCCTCGATCCCATCCCCCGTATAATGCAGCAGGAGAATGTACATCTCGTCTCTCCGGCCTTTGGCGTTGTTAAGCAGGATCAGGATCACTGCCATGACCACGAATGCAAACAGCGCGATCCAGAACATGCCGGCGCCTGTCGCGATACCCGAAGCAACCGCCCAGAACAGGTACAGCAGATCTATCGGATCCTTGACTGCGGTGCGGTAGCGTACGATGCTCAGCGCGCCGACCATGCCCAGGCTCAGTATGGTGTTGCTCTGAATGGTCACAATGATCGCGCATGTCAGCACCGTCATGCCCAAAATGGAAACCGCAAAAGCCCGGCTGTAAACCACGCCGGAATAGGTTTTACGGTACAGGACATACAGCAAAAACCCCAGAATCACTGAAAGGAGTATGTAGAACATTGCCCGCAGCAGTACGGCACCGTTCAGGTTTTGCATCAGCCCTCCTGCCTCGAGGAAGGTTTTTTTGAAAATGTCAGAAAAATTCAGTGTCTCCATTGCAGACCCTCCGTTCTGTTGTATGAAAATTCCCGTACTGCTGCGTCACAGCACAAAACATATTTTGAAGCTGCTGTCAGCTCTGCCGACCGCGGCGGAAGTAGGCTTCGTACCAGCTTTGGTAAAAACTCCGTATACTTTACTTCCATGATGATCTGATCGCCCCGCAGCACCTCCGCCGTCGGCAGCGCGGGATCGAACAGACTGAATTCACCAAATCCTGCCCGTACACGCTTGTCGAAGGTGATACGGACGTTTCCCGCGTCCAGCACAAAGGGTTCCCGGTCATAATCCACGATGACCCTGGGCCGCATGACGCGGGACATGCATTCATAATAGAATTCCTTTAGCAGATTGCTTTCACCTGTGAGCAGTACGCTGTAATCTCCCTGCAGAATCGCTTCCAGCTGTTTCCGGGTCAGCGGCGCGGACTGCTTCCAGATATATGGCCCGTATTTGTTCTTCCGTTCCAGCAGGATGCGTGAGTCAGAGCAGTTGTATACGCGGATCCGGTACTTGTGACGCTTCAGCACTCCTTCCTCTTTTTCCTCATAGGCGGTGTTCCAGTAATCGTCAAAGTACAGGCTGCGGATCATGTATTCTCCGTCGGGTCCGGCATGATCGTCCCGCCGGACTCCGGCGGGCAGGCGTGAACGCAGCAGCGCCCATTCCGGCAAATTGATCAGATACTTCAGCTCATGCCGCCATTGCTGCCCGTTCATTCGTAGTTCACCGCCTCTCCGTCTTCCGAGAGCTGGAAGTGACGCATGCCGTGATGTGCCCCTGTGGCGGTAACAATGGAATCAAACGCGACCTGCGTTTGCCCGCTTTCGTTTTTTGCGATCACACGCCAGAAGTATTCTCCGGCTTCCGGAACGTCAAACGCTGCCTGGGTCTCCAGGATCCCTTTTGCTTCCATCAGCGCATCTTCAAAGCTCCAGTCC
Source organism: Clostridiales bacterium (assembly GCA_024684375.1). Lineage (GTDB taxonomy): Bacteria > Bacillota > Clostridia > Christensenellales > Aristaeellaceae > RUG14130. The sequence goes on along the minus strand of JAIKWZ010000018.1, from coordinate 39,617 downwards.
CTTGCCACCTGCACATCGTACCGCACGAATTCGCCGTCAAAATCATAGGCGGCGTCCCAGTTCAGAATCAGCTGTCCGTTCTCTGTCCGTGCGTCCCCCAGAAAGAACGGCATGGGCTTTTCCAGGGATTCCCGGTAATACTGGTAGCTTTTTTCAACATCCTCCGGCAGGCTTTTGCAGACCGCATCCCGCACAGCCGCCGTCACGAGCATGTTTACGCTGTCCGGCAGGCGTTCGGTAAAGGGGTCCACGATCTCCCGGTAGCGCGTCACCATCTCTGAAATCCGTTCCGGGGTGATGATTCCGTGCAGCAGCTGAATTTTATCTTCCAATGCGGCGCGGAATGTTTCGGTCCGGAGCAGACGATTGAACAGCACGACGCCCCAGTAATCGCTTACGCCATGAGTCCAGGAGCTCACCTCAAAGGCACTTTCCAGCAGCTGATCCTCCCCGTAGTGCAGACAGCCGTCACCGTCCCAACACAGGAAGTACCATTTTTCAGAATTTACCGGGCTGTAGAGCAGATAGTTCTGCGCGTTGCTGTCCTCGTTTCCCATCAGCAGATTATATGCCAGAAAGCTGGTCAGATTATCGAGGTCGAAGTATTTCTCCGTCACGTCTTCGATTCTGACACTGTAATTATTCACTGCATCAAGCATTTCGAGCAGCTTGGTATGATCCTCCCCGGTTTTGGGCTCCAGTACTGTAGAAAAGGCTGCCAGATCATACTCCGGATCAGTTGCCAGTTTCAATTTTTCCGGATAGCGGTACATTTCGCACATCTGCGCCTTATACATGTTCCCGTTGATCGATAATCCGTGATTCCGCAGGTAGCGGTTGTTGGGAAGCTCCACCTGGGTAAAAAGGCCGTAGTCCGTAAAGCTGTCCGAAGGGGGATCGGATGTCAGGTCTTTCACATACAGCCGCACAAACTGCGTTCGAAGGCTTGGAATGCCGGGGACCTCCTGCAGCAGTTCAAAATAGAGCCGGTTTCGGAAGCGGGTCAGATCCGCCGGATGCTTATTCAGGGCAATCGCGCGCTGGCCGCGCCACAGGCCTGCATTGTCAAACAGCGTAAAGCGGTAGGACTTTTGCGGATACCCGGTGGACGTCCGTCCGCGCACATTCATGGTCGCGTTCGCGGACAGGGCGCTGTATCCCACTTCACTTCTCAGTGGGCCTTCCTCGTCTCCTGCCTGCAGAAGTACCTGAGTCATGATCTTCTCTGTGTTTTCCATCCCCTGCAGATTGATATAGCTGTTCACTTCCGCCAGGGTATGATTTGTTTTATCCGCGGCGTTCCCGCCTGTCACCGTTACGTAGAAGCAGATCACATCCGAGAATTCTTCTTCATAAAGGCCGGCATTATCCTCTATGCCCCCGTCCCGGGCAGCGCTCTTTTCCACGGCCAGGCGTGCCGGCTCCGTTCCGCCGGTCTCCCGGGCCTCCTGAGTGTCGACGCTGCAAGCCGTCAGCATCAGCATGCATGCCAGCATCAGCATCAGGCATCTTTTTTTCATCTTGATCCCCCCGTTCATACGCCGTGCATCCTCCCGGCGCGTTCTTCCAGCTTGTCCGCGATGATCTTCCAGCGGTCATGTGTTCTTTCGTTAAATACCGGCTGCGAACAGTATACATGATAGTCGATACGCCGGACATAGCTCTTCATCCGGGGGAGGGCCGCGGTATACATTGCCGCGCCGCCCAGCACCAGGCCGCCTCCGTAGTAGAGCGGCCCCAGCCGGAGGGAAAGCAGTGTTCCCGCCAGATTGGTCAGGAAAAAGACCGCGGCCGTTGCCATTGCTCCAAGCCGGTCGTTAAAATACAGCTGCAGCATCATCAGGCTCGATCCCAGGCAGTAAAGGGAGTATCCGATACACATCAGCTGGAACATGTGCAGCATTTCGCTGGTAAACCCAATCGTCACCAGCCAGTAACGCATCAGCAGAATGTATACGACCATGGAAAACAGCTGCACGACCACGAGGCTGCTGATCTCCTGCCACAGTGAACGCTCCATGCGTGTACGCGCCAGTTCGATCTCCGGCATGGTACCGCCGTCGGTAATGGCGGAGAAATAGCCCCTGTATGTGGTGTAGAAATTCACTTCCACGGAGACAATAAAGTTGATGTTCGTCGGCAGTGTTACCAGAAATGCATAGAACGCCGCGCTGTCAAACAGAGACGCCTGCCGATACAGTCCCGTAACTCCGGAACCCAAAGGGCTGAACTACATAATCACGATGTGAATAAAAGCTCCCGCCATGCTGAGAAAGCCGGTCAGCAGCAGATCAGGCGTTTGTGAAAACCAGGCAATAAACCCGAATAGGCTTCCTTTTCCTGCGGGAAAATACCGGAGAAGCACCCTTGTCAATCCAATCAGCATGATTCCGTATCCAAGGGTCATGGCGCCCATCAGCGCTGTCGTCTTCTCCACACCAATGAGAATCATCAGCGGTCCGCCTGCCAACGCCGCAACCACTCCCAGAACGAAGATCGTAAGTATTGCCCGGTAGTCCTTAGCCGCTGTGATGTAGGACATCAGAAGCCATACCGGGATCAATTCCATAAAGAGCGCCCAGTTCAGCAGTTTCTGCAGCAGGCTCAGCTCCGCTGCCGTGGAAACTACATACCCGTATAGCAGTCCTCCGGGTATCATCAGCACCAGAGAGGCTCCGACCAGGGAAGGGAACACCCGTTCCAGACGATTCTGATACATCATATCGGCTACATATCGGGAAAGAAACATCTGAAATCCGCTGGTCATCATCATACTGAAAAAGAGCGCGTAAACTATGGTGATCACCAGAACTTCGCGCATATGTTCCCCGATTTCGTAATACTTCGCCAGTCCCTGTATGCCCAGCAGGAGCAGTAAAGCGAGAACCATGGTTCCGGAGCAGATGACCGCAGCGTAAGCATAGGCGCGCACTTTCCGGATCACACCGCGTCCTACAAACAGTTTTTTAAGTTCAAATCCGATCCCCGCCAAGCTTCTCACCTCCCGTCTCTTCAAACAGTGCCTCGTACCGGCTGAGCATCTGCGCGTGACGGTAATTCGCTGCCACCCGCTTCTGGCCCTGTTCTCCCATGCGCAGCCGTTCCGCCGTGTTATTGCACATGGCCAACATCGCCTCTGCCATCGCTTTCTGGTGCATAGGCGGTACGCAGTATCCTGCCGTGTCCAGTCCGTCATCGACACCTTCCAGCAGTTCCCTGCAGCAGCCCACATCCGTTGTAACAGCGGGTCGGCCGGCCGCCATGCCCTCCAGCACAGCCAGCGGCTGCCCCTCGGAAAGGCTGGTCAGAAGCACAAAATCTATTTTCTGCAAGTATTCAAGCACGTTCACCCGCCCGGTGAACACTGCGTTTTCCAGCCCAAGGTCGTCCCTCAGATGCACGCATTCGCTGTAGTATTCCTCATCCTCCTCGGTAGGTCCCATAATATGAAGCCGCACGTGATCCCGCTCCTGGCAAACCAGAGAAAAGGCGTAGAGCATGGTTTTAATATCCTTGATCGGCACCAGCCGCACCACGGCTCCGATATCGATCCACCCATCCGGTTCCTTGAGCGGGATCCCGGAAAACCGCTCATAAGCTACACCGTTGGGGATCACCCTGCATTTATCTGCCGGGCACCCGATTTCCTGCTGTATGAGGCTGGCCCGGTGAAAGAGCGATGTCACGCGGGATGCATATTGGTAAGCGCAGCGGGTGTACATATAAAACATCCGGATCCACAGATTCTTAAAGTGAGGAGGCACCCAGTCCGTCCGAAGGATCTCCTCTTCCCGTTCCCTGGTGTAGATGCCGTGTTCAGTGAGCAGAAACGGACGGCCTGTACGCAGGCTTGCCATAGCTCCCAGCACGCCCGCATAGCCGGCGGAAACGGAATAATACAGGTCTGCTTGCGGCGGTTCCGTTCCGAGCAGATACAGAAGCGGCAAAAACATGGAGCGGATACAATAAAAGTAATCCGTAAATCCCACATAGGGGTAATCCTCGGTGCTCAGCTCTTCCAGGAGGTCAAGGAAATTATCACTCATCAGAAAGCTCACGTTCTCCAGCGGCTTCCCGGAAAAAAAAGAAAAAATATCATTCCAGTCCGGCTGCTCACACCGCATGAAGCGTTTAAGGTTGTCCTTCTGCGCAGAAGTCAGATGTGACCGCCGAGGCCTGTGTATGTGGCTGGCCATCATTTCGTCAAGATAAACATCCCGAAGCTCTGCCACGTTTTCCGGCATTTCATAGGCATACTTGCCCCGGCTCTTTTCCTGTGCTCCGATCGCCCAGATCACAAAAGTATGCTGTGGCATTGCCTTGATCAGCCCGTGCAGCCAGCTCGATACGCCGCCGGCCACAAACGGATAACAGCCTTCGCATATCACGCAGATTTTCATGGCTCCACCTTCTCCCAGTCCAGCGTCACGGTATCCTGCAGAGCCTTCAGCCAAAGTCCGTTCCCGGCAGGATACACCTCCGCGCCTTCCACCTGCGCGGGAGCTTCTTTTGCATTCAGGCACAGCCAGGCTTCATCTACAAAACCAGTCAGTGTCAGCGTCAGCCGGTTTCCTTCCCATTTTCTTGTTACACCCAGCCGGTCAAACCGCTGTACCGCTGCCGCGGCTTCGGTGGCGGTACACCAGCGGAGTGCGGGATAGGTCCCGGTCACCTGCTCCAGCGCATCGTCAAAACCCTCCGCCATCGTCTTCCAGCCCAGCAGCGCGCCGCGCTCTTCGTCCAAAACATCGTCCGGATGGATGAAGTGAGAGAAAACCCCGTGCAGGTACAATTCTTCGGCCGCCACCATTTTCTGATAATGATCCATGGAAAAACCGGAGCTGATCCGCGGTACCGGCACTGTCCCGTCCGGGTTCTCATGGTATTCCTGGACCAGGGCGTCAATCCCGTCCTCCGGAAGGTAAACCCCCGAAATCGTCAGCAATGAGGGAACAGTTTCCACCAGCACCTGCTGTCCCTCCGGGCTCAGATAATTGGAAGGCGGCACATAGCAGGTAAAACTGGACTCCGGCAAAAACAAACGGCCGTAGCGCAGCAGTTCCTTTACCGCCAGCACCATGTTTTCCATAGAATCCCAGGTATCATAATCCTCTTTGGCATAGTGCCATCCATCCAGACACAGAGGCTGATGATTGTATCCGTGCAGTCCCACTTCTCCGCCCATATGAACCAGTTCCGAGGCATAGTACCGGATCAGAGCATTGTCCTCAGTATCCGGGGCAAAAGGCGGCGTCATGGTCTTATTGTAGGTTTCCACCAGCACTCCGGTATAGCGCACACCGTATTTCCGTGCGAAAGTCTTCATATCCGGCCACCAGTGATTCCGGTAGAATTCCTGAATGCTCATTCCGAATTGCTGCTGGATCAGTTTGTCATACCCTTCGGGCTGCGGGGCCGGAAAGTCATCGATAAACACCATACCGGCGTTAATTATGGGATATACCAGCACGTCACGGGCCGCGGCGATCGTCATGGCTGCAAGGCCCCTGGAATCCTTCCCTGCGATCAGCGTGTGATTGCAGACGACAGCGCGGCCCTTTCCGATTTCCCGGGTCCACATCAGCGGGATTGCCCGTTCATCTGCGGTGCGGATCAACACCTCGCAATCCGGTTCAATGCGAATAGGGAGCGTATAGTCATCCATACCTTCGTCGAAGGTCACATCACTGAAAAGCGCCATGGCTTTCGGATCCACACGCAGCGCATGATAATTGTAGTACTCCGAGGTGCTGTCCATCATGCCCAGTTTGTGTCCGGCGATCCGTATCCATCCATCCGTTGCCTGGGCAGTCATCAGCGCCAGGGATCCTCCGCGTTCCACCCACTCGATCAGATGGACGGCGTTTTCCCCGAAGAGCGTTTCCGGATTCTGACTGCAGACCAGTACAAAGTTCAGCGAATCCAGTTCTGCTTCCTCCAGCCGGTCTGATACCTTCCAACCGATGCGCATTTCATTCAGGGTATCCTTGACCACTGTCAGCAGCGCAGTTTCTTCCTCTGCCAGAAGCAGCGCCTCCACTTCCGATGTGCCTGAGCCGGCTGCTTCCGTAAGTCGGTCAAGCTTCGGAGGCCGCGGTTCCAGCGGCAGGCCCCGGTGTGATACGATCAGCGTCAGGGTCAGCAGAAGGCAAAGCGCCGGAACAGTCAGATATACTTTCGTATGCTGCCTTTTCATACCAGGCCTCTCAAAAAGTATTCCTTCTTTTCCTTGCCGGCGTAACTCCACTGCACACCGGCGATTTCCATCTCTTCATAGAGTTTTTGCAATCCCCTGGCATCGCGGCACTCCACATAGATACGCATCAACTCCAGCCATGGTTCTTCCCGCCCCGGAAAGCGGTTCAACAGCGTTTTTGCCGCTTCAATGGCTTCCGAGGCCTGACGCAGCTCGAGCAGGTTCTTTATACGCAGGCAGCCCAGTTCCATATCCGTCTGCTCTTCCGGCAGCTTATCCAGTTCCTTCTTCAGCAAGATCCTCTGGCGCTCCAGCAGATGCCCTTCCAGCAGGCCGCTGCTGATGTATTCCTCAGTCTTGCGGATATAGTTCAAGCGTTCTTCCTGGTTATCCGGCTGTTTTGCCAGAAGTGACTGGCTTTGCTGCAGCAGCATCTCCGTCTGACGCTGGTATTCGGTCAGCGTTGCGGTGGCATAGTGAGCCGTTTCCGGATCGTCATTGAAGCGCGCCATCATCAGAAGCTCCACATTGTTCGACGGATCATTATCCAGCAGCTTCATCATCATTTTTCGGCGGACATCCGGCGCGCTGATGAAAAACGCTTCTTCCATCGGTGCGGTGATCGGTGCTTCGGCTCCCGGAGTCACATAACTTCTGCGAAGCTTATCTTTCCTCATAATCATATCCCGGAGCAGCGACGGATCCGGCTCCGTGGCAAAAATCATTTCCAGCCCGCAGATCGGCCCGAACAGCGGCAGCAGCAGGCAGAACAGGATCCCGCCCCATCCGAAGATCCGTCTGCGTTTCCGGGCAAGAACGGCTGCCGAGGCCAGCAGCAGAAAATGAGCGGCCGCAATGATGATGAGACTAAGCAAGATTTGTTTCCTCCGATACCACTTCGCAGAGAATATGATAATCGTTAAACCGCCCCTGGATCAAAGGCAGCTGCTGTACCGTAGCCTGGGGGAACAGCACGTAATAATCGCCGTTCTCCATCCGGCCGACCATGTCGGTGGATCGGACCAGCTTGTCCATGTAACGGTCCAGTAAGTGAATGTCTATCTCCTGCTCCAGCTGCAGCCGTGTGAGAAGGTATTCTCCAGTCCGCTCCTGGCGGATGTCATGATAGACCTGCAGGGCCGCCCGGAAAGCCTCCGGCATCAGGATACGCGTATCCTCATAATACATATCCGCGATCTGCCGGTGATAGTGAATCGCGCGGGCCAGCGCGCTCTGAACCAGACCCGCCACCACGCTGAGCAGGTTTTCCATATACATGCTCTGCTGATCAAATGAGACATCCCAAAGCATCAGCACCGCCAGCATGTCCTCTCCGTCCATCACGGGGAGCGCATATACAGGATATTCGCTCTGCATCGCATGATTGGCAAACAGCTTGCCGGTCAGAAGCGTATCGTACATTTCCGGATATGCCTTCAGATCCATGGAACGGGCTGCCTGTTTTATCTCGCGCGACCGCACCACCAGGCGGGCAAAGGAACTCCCCGGTTTGCACTCATAGATAGCAGCGCTGTTGTTCTGCAGCGTGCTTTCAAGCACATGCAGCGTACTTAAAAAAACCTGCACCGGCTGAAGCGTATCAAATTCCCTGGTTATCTGATATATACGCCCATAGCTGTCATGGTAATTGTATATCTGTTCCTTCAGGCGGTTCCGGTCCTCGTAGGTGCGCTGATAAATTCCCTCCATAAAGTCGCGCTCACGCCTGATCTCCTCCCGCTCCTCCTCAAGCAGCGCGATTTTTACACGCTGGCGGTCCTGCACATAGCCAAACAGTCCGCCCATAAGCAGGTATATGCTCATGGGCAGCCAGTGATCGGTATTAAACAGCAGATCGGACGCGGCTCCGCCGGTCTGCACGAAGGCGTAGCCGTAATACACACAGCTCAAAACCGCTGCTGTGAGCCCTGCCGCCCGTCCGTGCACAAATCCCATCAGCACGGTATAAAGCAGCATGAAATCCACCCGGCTGAGAATGGCGACGCCCTGGCTCTGACGGGTGAGACCCACGGCGAGCAGGCCGATCAGGATCATCTCCGCCCACTTAAGCACGGTTTGTCTGATCGGGCGGGCTGTCCGGTTTCTGCGTTTCTTTCGGACGTCCGGCAGTTCAACACGGCAGATTTCCGCCATTTCCCGCCGGTAATCATGTCTTGGCACCCAGCCGGTCAGCGCGGCGCGTTTCCCGTTCAAAACATTCTGACAGCGCCGTCCGGGAATGAAGGTCATATTCAGGTCCGGCAGAGTCTCCCGCATCACCTCTGCCACTTCAGCATAGGTGGACGGAACCCCCTGCGCTACATGCACCACGCCGGAAAGCTGCATGCTGACCGCATACTCAAGAAATACCGCAAAATCATCTGCATGCAGGAAATCGCATTTCATTTCCGGCGACCCGTGCAGCACATAATCCCGGCCGTCCCTGGCACGAATGCCCGCGATCCCGAAAAAGCTCTCCTGATCTCCGATGTCATACAAGCTCGTTGTGCGGACGATCAGCGTTTTAAGTCCTTCCCGTTCACAGCAGCTGATGCAGGATTCAGCCGCCCGGATCATCACCCCGGTGGTCGTGTCCGGAATCGGAGTCTCATCCTCAGCGGCCTGTTGACCTTCGCCAAAGACCCGCTGGTCGGTGATCAGAACGAACTGCTCCGCAGGCAAGCCGCCAGCCTCTCCGAGGATTTCAAACATTACGTCCAGCTGACGCCCCTGAACCGCATCGTATTCCCGCTGATCCTCGCATTGGAAGGCAAAGAAAAACAGTATGCTGTCAAAACCCGATGCCTGGATAAAGCGCACCGTTTCTTTTGCCGCCAGATTCAGTTTCGCATGATGAACACCGCGGATACGCCGCTGCGGAGATGCAATCTGTCCGAGTACGGTAATCTCGTGATCGCCGCGGGCGATGCGCTCTGCAATGGTCCATACCGACCGCGGCAGGACACCGGTAAGTAAAATCTTCATCTTGACAGAACATTCCTTTTCGTAAAAGTCCGTCCTTCGGCACAAAGGCGAGGAGCAGGCTCTGATTTCACGCTGGATGATTTACTGATTGACGTTCCCCCTAATAAAGAGGAGCACCGGAAACGCATCCGGAATCATCTGAACAGGCAAGGGATCTTCTATACCATCCCCTTGGTCAGGGGCATAGAATCACCGCATACCGCTGCAACAAGAGGAGTTCTTTGATAATTTTAACCGAAAAGAAACCGGAAAGCAATAGAAAAATCAGGATTCTTTGCTCCGCCAACCATTTCATATTCTGAAACACCGCATTTCGCTTCTCCTCATCAGGCCTTCTGAAAATCCCTTAAAGTTCATGTTCTTCCCGATTGATCGCGCTTTCAGATAATTCACCGTTGATCAGCCATCTCACATCTGCATTCAGATAGTTTGCGGTAGCGCCAAAATACTCACAGAGATTCCTGCTCTCTCAATAATCTCATCATCAACAGCGTTTTCAAACAATGAATTCAGCACTGCGATATGTGAGAGCTATGACACGATATAACAAGATATAAAATGTGGGATTATTGACGCTGGAATCAGCATACAAAAACGTTATTCCACGATATAAAACATAAAATAACACTTTCGTTATTGAACTGTATAATTTACTCTGATAAAATATGTCTCAGATCATATAAGGAGATTTTGTAGCTATGAGTGAAGTGTTGTACGACGCCGTGAAAGTCCCCTTTGGAAACGCTCCCGTAGCTCCTCTGGGCATCATCGCTCTGCCCGGCACCGAAGAGATCGGCGAAAAGATAAACCAGTACCTGATGGCCTGGAGAGACGCGCCCGCAGAGGAAAACTCCGACTTCGTGGCCTATCCCGGCAAGGATACCGACAGCTTCCTGCTCTCCATCAAATGCCCCCGCTTCGGCACGGGCGAAGGCAAGGGCCTGCTGGACCAGAGCGTGCGCGGCTACGACGTGTACATCATCTCCGACGTCACAGCGCGGCAGATAAAGTATAAAATGTACGGCGAGACCGTGCTGACCTCACCTGACGACCATTACGCCAACCTTAAGCGCGTCATAGCGGCCATAGGCGGCAAGGCTTACCGCATCACCGTGATAATGCCCTTCCTGTACGAGAGCCGCCAGCACCGCCGCGTGAGCCGCGAGAGCATGGACTGCGCGCTGATGCTTCAGGAGCTGACCCACATGGGCGTGGAAAACATCATCACCTTTGACGCCCACGACCCCCGGGTGCAGAACGCGATCCCCCTGACCGGCTTTGAGAACATCATGCCCACCTACCAGGTGCTCAAGGCGCTGCTCAGGACCCACTCCGACATGAAGCTGGACAAGGAACACATGATGATCGTCTCTCCCGACGAGGGAGCGATCAGCCGCAACATCTACTATTCCACTGTGCTGGGGCTGGATCTGGGCATGTTCTACAAGCGCAGGGACTATTCCAAGGTAGTGGACGGCCGCAACCAGATCATCGCCCACGATTACATGGGCGCGTCCGTAAAGGGCAAGGACGTGCTGGTGGCCGACGACATCATCTCCTCCGGCGAAAGCATGCTTGACCTGCTCAAAGACCTGCGCAGGCGCAAGGTGGGCCGCGTGTTCATGACCGCCACCTTCTGCTTCTTCACCAACGGCTACAAGGCGTTCGACGAGGCGTACAAAAAGGGCTATCTGGGCGGCGTTATCGGCACCAACCTGTGCTATCTGCCTCCGGAGCTGCGCCAGAAGGAATGGTTTATCGAGGCGGACATGAGCAAATACATGTCCTTCATCATCGCCACTCTGAACCATGACCACTCACTGGACAAGCTGCTCAACCCCCACGCGCGCATAAAGGCGCTGCTGGAAAGATACAAAGCGAATCAGCAGTAAAACACAAGGCGGAGGGACCTTCCCTCCGCCTTGCTATTTGTTCAGTTCGCGTCCCGCGGCAGGCTATCTCTCCTCATCCTCCCGCTCAGGCTTGTCCTGTTTCCTGAACACGATAAGCTTGCTGAACACATAGTTGAGGATTATGACTATCACGTTGGAGATCAGCTTCCACACGTTGCCGTTACCGCCCAGCACGTCCACCGCCAGGTACATTATGCCCAGATCCAGCAGCCCCGTAAAGATGCGCGCCGCAGTGAACGTCCACAGCTCCCTCAAGAGCGTTCCCGCGTCCATTGACTTGCTTTCAAACACCCAGAGCTTGTTTGTCACGAACGCGAACGCTACCGAAATGATCCAGGCGATTATGACAGACGGCACGTTCGTCACGCCCAGCACGTTATAGCACAGGGCGTACACGCCCCAGTTGATCAGCGTGGTCAGCCCGCCGAACACCACGTAGAGTATCTGTTCCTTAAACTTTATAAACAGCGCTTTCAGCTTTTCCATGAACTGTCTCTCCCGCCTTATGGATTCCGCTATGTTTGACTATTATAATCCAAAAAAAGTTCGTTTTCAACGCTTTTGATCCCGGCGCCGGCCGAACCTATTGCAAACGCCGCGACATAGTAGTATAATATTTTTAGAAAAATGCGTTTATACGCGTATGGAGGACATTTATGGCCATTATCGATACCATTTTCGCCAAGGCGAAGAGCAACGTAAAGCACATCGTGCTGCCTGAGGGCGACGAAAAGCGCAACATCCAGGCGGCCGCGAAAATCGTCAAAGAAGGCATCGCGACCATCACCGTGCTGGGCAATGAAGACGCGGTAAAAAAGGCCGCCGCCGAGACCGGCACCGACCTTGCCGGCATCGAGATCATCGATCCCGCCACCTCCGGAAAGACCGCCTCTTACGCTTCCCTGCTCTATGAGCTGCGCAAGGCCAAGGGCATGACCGAGGAAGAAGCCGCCAAAAAGGTGCTGGATCCCATGTATTACGGCATCCTGATGGTGAAAAGCGGCGACGCTGACGGCCTGGTATCCGGCGCCGTGCACTCCACCGCCGACATGCTTCGCCCCGCGCTGCAGGTGATCAAGAGCAAGCCCGGCATCAAGACCGTGTCCAGCTGCTTCCTGATCGAGAGCCCGATCTACGGCGTTATGATCTTCTCCGACTGCGCGGTCAACATTGCCCCCTCCGCCGAGGAACTGGCCAACATCGCCGTCGCGGCGGCCGAGAGCGCGGTGTCCCTGGGCGGCATCGAGCCCAAAGTGGCCATGCTTTCCTTCTCCACAAAGGGCAGCGCCAAGCATGACAACGTGACCAAGGTGCAGGAAGCTACCGCGCTTGCGAAGCAGCTGGCTCCCGAGCTCAAGCTGGACGGCGAACTGCAGCTTGACGCGGCCATAGTGCCTTCCGTGGGCGAGCTCAAGGCGCCCGGCAGCGAAGTGGCCGGCCACGCCAACGTGCTGGTGTTCCCCGACCTGCAGGCCGGCAACATCGGCTACAAGCTGGCGCAGCGTTTCGGCAAGGCTGAAGCCTACGGCCCCATCCTCCAGGGTATCGCCAAGCCCTGCAATGACCTGTCCCGCGGCTGCTCCGTGGACGACATCGTCGCCACCGTGGCCATCACCGCCGTACAGGCGCAGTAAATAAAAAACACTTACGCGGGGCAAGCTCCGCTTTCATCACACTTCTCAAGGAGAAACCATATGAAAATTCTGGTCATCAACGCCGGCTCTTCCTCTCTTAAGTATCAGCTTATCGACATGGACACCAGGGAGGTCATCTCCAAGGGTCTGGCCGAGCGCATCGGCATGGAGCTGGGCCGCTTAACCCACCGTTACGGCGAAGGCTGCGCGGAAAAGTACGTGGTGGACGTCAAGTTCGACGATCACACCGCCGCCATCCAGATGGTGCTGGACGCCCTGGTGGACGCCGGGCACGGCGTTATCGCCGACGTCAAGGAGATCGGCGCTGTGGGCCACAGAGTGCTCCACGGCGGCGACAAGTTCACCAAAAGCTGCATCGTGGACGACGCCTGCAAGCAGGCCATCCGCGCCTGCTACCCCCTGGGCCCCCTGCACAACCCCGCCAACCTGCAGGGCATACTGGCCTGCGAGAAGGTAATGCCCGGCACGCCCCAGGTGGCCGTGTTCGACACCGCCTTCCACCAGACCATGCCTCCCAAGGCGTTCATGTACGGCGTGCCCAAGAAGTATTACGACAAGCACGCGGTCAGGCGCTACGGCTTCCACGGCACCTCCCACCGCTATGTGTCCCAGAGGGCGGCCGAGCTGCTGGGCGAAAAGGGCTACAAGCACGACAAGATGATCATCGCCCACCTGGGCAACGGCTCCTCCCTGAGCGCAGTGGTGGACGGCAAGTGCGTGGACACCTCCATGGGCCTTACTCCCCTTGAGGGCGTGCTGATGGGCACCAGGAGCGGCAGCGTAGATCCCGCGGTGGTCGAGTTTATCGCAAACCTCGAGAACCTGTCCGTGACCAACACCCTGACCATGCTCAACCGCGAAAGCGGCCTGCTCGGCATCTCCGGCGTGTCTTCCGACATGCGCGACGTGAACACCGCCGCCGACGCCGGCAACGAGAACGCCAAGCTGGCGCTGGATATGTGGCAGTACTCCGTTAAAAAGTACATCGGCGCCTACGCCGCGGCCATGGGCGGGCTGGACACCCTGATCTTCACCGCCGGCATCGGCGAAAACGACGCGCTGGGCCGCCAGAAGGTGTGCGAAGGGTTGGAATTCCTGGGCATCAAGATCGACCCCGAAGCCAACAAGGTCCGCGGCGAAGAAAAGCTCATCTCCACACCCGACAGCCGCGTGAGCGTGTGGGTCATCCCCACCAACGAGGAGCTGGCCATCGCCCTGGACACCCAGAGCTTGACCGAGAAATAAACCGAATGACAAACCGTCCCGTCTCCCTCCGGAGCCGGGACGGTGTTTTATTGTCGTCTGTTATCCGCAAATCGTAAAGCACTGGGGCGCGGCTGCCCGCTTATTTCTCGCGTCTGACATCTTTCCGCCGTCAAATATGGACTTTAACCTCCGTTTATGATACAATAATCTTTAACTAGTTTCACGGGCAAACAGGGAGCGGCAATGTACAGAAGGAGAGCGCAGGACTGGCTGAGGTATCTTGTATACATGGCCATCGACGAGATCTGCCTGCAGGTCGCGTTCATACTGGCAGTATATATCCGATACCATATCTGGGCGTATACTTATCCTTTGTACCGCACGCTGGGCGTTACTCTCATCCTCGTGGACGCCGTGGTCATGGAGCTGCACCATTTTTCCCTGCGCGGCGTGGTCAGGCGAGGCTATTTCGCGGAATTGATCTACACCCTCCGGCGCTGCGTTTTCGTGTTTGCCCTCGCCACTGTCTATATGTTCGCCACTCAGACGGGCGACTCATATTCCCGTATTTCGCTTTTTCTGACGTTCGTATTCCACCTGCTGCTGGGTTTCGGCGCGCAGGCGCTTTCCAAATACACTCTAAGAAAGCGCGGCATATCCGACTCGAAAAAAAGCAGCATGCTGGTGGTCGCTTCTCCCGACAGGGTCGAAGAGGTACTTAAACGCCTGGAAGGAGACGTGCTGGCTGACTACAGGATCGTCGGCGTAGTGCTTACGCAAAAAACCGACCGCGAGTCCGTCGCGGGCTGCCCCGTCGTGGCTGACGTCGATACCGCCTCCGACTATATCGTAAAAAACTGGATAGATTCCGTGTATGTGGACGCTCCCCTTACGGACGAAAGGATAGTAAAGCTTCTGGACGACTGCGCCACAATGGCGGTGCCCACCCACTGCCGCATGCCTTACATGAGCAGCAGCGGGCTCAGGCGCGTTACCGAGGATATCGGCGGCACCACGGTGCTCACCGCCTCGGTCGCCTTCGCAACCCCGCTGCAGATACTGCTTAAAAGGTGCTTCGACATTTTCACGGGGCTGGTCGGAAGTCTGCTGGCGCTGATAGTCATGGCCGTCGTGGGACCCATCATCAAAAAGCAGTCGCCCGGCCCCGTTTTGTTCGCCCAGGAGAGGGTAGGACGAAACGGCAGGCGCTTTAAGCTCCTCAAGATCCGTTCCATGCACGTGGACGCGGAGGCGCGCAAACAGGAGCTGATGGACCGGAACCGGATAAAGGACGGCATGATGTTCAAGCTGGACTTCGACCCCCGTATCATCGGCAACCGGATACTCCCGGACGGCACGAAAAAGACCGGCATCGGGGAATTCATAAGGCGCACGTCCCTGGACGAGCTGCCCCAGTTCTTCCTGGTGCTCAGGGGCGTCATGTCCACCATCGGCACCCGTCCCCCCACCGTGGACGAGTACAGTCACTACAAATATCACCACCGCGCGAGGATGGCCGTAAAGCCCGGCGTCACGGGCATGTGGCAGGTCAGCGGGCGCAGCGATATCACCGATTTTGAGGAAGTCGTGAAACTGGACACCGAGTATATATCCAATTGGAGCCCCTCGCTGGATCTGAAGATTCTGCTTAAAACCTTCGCGGTCATTTTTTCCGGCAAAGGCGCGTTGTGAGGCCCCTGTACGGAGCGGACGATATGAAGCACTGCGATATAGCCGCCTGCGTCAGCGCAGGTAATCCATGTGTGCATCTGTCTACAGATATACTGAATATAACCGGCATATGGTCGCGGAATAGGCGCTGAGACCATACAGAGGAGCCTGGACTGATGAAGATCTTGATGGTCAATAAATTCCTGCATCCCAACGGAGGAGCAGAAACTTATATTTTTAAACTTGGTGAGTTTCTGGCATCAAAAGGCCATGAAGTCCAGTATTTTGGCATGGAGCATGAGGGGCGCTGTGTCGGCAATGCTGTCGACGCGTATACGTCGGACATGGACTTCCATGAAGGTCCCATGCTTTCCAAGCTCACATATCCCGTTAAGACGATCTACAGTTTCGAAGCCCGCAAGAAGCTCAGGCTCGTGCTGGACGATTTCTGCCCCGACGTAGTTCATCTGAACAACTTCACGTACCAGCTCACCCCCTCGGTAATAATCGAGGTCGTGAAATGGCGAAAGAAGACCGCTCATAACTGTAAGATCGTATTTACTGCCCATGATTACAATCTCATCTGCCCTAACCATATGCTCAATAATCCGAACACCCGGGAAAACTGCAAGAAATGTGTGGGCGGACACTTTGTGAACTGCGCCAGGGGCAAATGTATCCACGGTTCCGCTGCGAAAAGCATCATAGGCGCGACAGAAGGTTACTACTGGAAGATCCGGCGGACTTATCGGTATATAGATTCAGTCATCTGCTGCTCCAACTTCATGAAGACCATGATGGATACTGTTCCATTATTCTCAGGGAAGACCATGACTCTTTATAACTTCATCGATCACGCCAAATGGAGACCGACAGAAAAAAAAGACTATGTGCTGTATTTCGGGCGCTTTTCTGAAGAGAAGGGCATAGGCACATTGGTTGAAGTGTGCAAGTCTCTCCCGGAGATCCAATTCATTTTTGCCGGCACAGGCCCGTTGGAAGAGATGATCAACAAAGTTGATAACATAACAAACGTGGGTTTCCAGACCGGTCCCGCACTGGAATCGCTCATCCGGGAAGCGAGGTTTTCTGTCTGCCCTTCACAATGGTATGAAAACTGCCCCTTTTCGGTGATGGAGAGCCAGATGTACGCTACTCCGGTCCTTGGAGCCGATATCGGCGGCATTCCTGAACTGATAAAAGCCGGCAAGACCGGAGAACTGTTCAAGCCGGGAGATAAAGAAGACCTGAAACGCAAAATTGCGGCTCTTTGGAATGACAAAAACAGGACTGATGAATACAGCCTTAATTGCAAAGACATTTGTTTTGATGATACTGAGCAGTATTGCCGGAAACTCATGGATATATATGGAGCGGAGAGATCCTGAGGGAGTAACTAAAATGGGCAGGAGCAAACCGGAAAAGAAACTAAACGGCACGGTCATCGTAACATATCGCTGCAACGCCAGATGCTCTATGTGCAATCGGTATAAAGCTCCTTCCAGGCCGGAAGAAGAGCTTACCGTTGAGACGATAAAAAAGCTGCCGAAGATGTATTTCACCAATATCACCGGCGGCGAGCCGTTTATCCGTACCGATCTTCCTGATATCGTCCGGGAATTATATAAAAAGTCGGACCGTATCGTGATCTCTACCAATGGTTTCTTCACCGACCGCATCGTGGCTTTAGCCAAAGAGTTCCCGCAGGTCGGCATCCGCATTTCCATCGAAGGGCTTGAGCAGACGAATAATGAGATCCGCGGTTTGGAGAACGGGTATCAGCGCGGCTATAACACGCTGAAAACGCTGCGCGAGATGGGAATGAATGATGTCGGCTTTGGCATGACCGTTCAGGATAAGAACGCTCCTGATCTGGTCCCGCTGTACAATATCTCCGATGAAATGGGGATGGAATTCGCCACTGCCAGCCTCCACAACAGCTTTTACTTTGTTGAAGCTAAAAACATAATCCATGATCGCCCGATGGTAGCAAGAAATTTTGAAAACCTGATCAATGCTCTGCTCAGATCAAGCTCCCCGAAAAAATGGTTCCGCGCTTATTTCAACCACGGTCTGATCAATTACATCTACGGTCAGCCGAGGCTTCTGCCCTGCGATATGTCTTTCGATACTTTCTTCATCGATCCGTACGGCGATGTCATGCCCTGCAACGGGACCAAAGAAAAAGAAGTAATGGGCAACCTGAATACGCAGACCTGGACCGAACTGTGGAACAGCCCCGAAGCGGAGAAAGTCCGAGAGAAGGTCCGCCGCTGCGACCGTCAGTGCTGGATGATCGGCAGCGTGAGCCCCGCCATGCACAAGTATATCTGGAAGCCTGCGTGGTGGGTCATAAAGCACAAGGCAAAAAGCCTGTTTACGGGCAAGCCTTACAGCATATACGAGAACATGATCTGCCGTGATTATCGGGATGGAAAGGTCTCGAAGGAGCAGCTTGACAAATGCTCTACCTGCGACCTGAACGCAGTGATCGATAACGGACTGAGTGAAGCGAGTAAGGCACAGCTGCTCGGTAAGACCGGCGAAGAGATCGTTGATGCCGACATCGCGCAGCAGATGGATATCGGCAGGCGATAACCGAAAGGATCATTTATACTTTTTTGTCATGCCCGGACAGCGGGTATGTATCCGACCGGAGCCCCGCGCCGGCGCCCGATATCCTGTTTAGAATGGCAGCGGTCTTTACACCCGGCAAATGGGTGATGCAAGACCCTGTATGGAGCGGAAGAAATGAAGCAATATGATATAGCCGCCTACGTCTGGCCCGCTTATACGGGCGACGAGCCCCGCGCGCGCATCTTCTGGCCCGAAGGCATGGGCGAATGGCAGTCCGTAAAAAGCGCGGAAAAGAAATATCCGGGGCACCTGTGGCCCCGCAGGCCCCTGTGGGGATACGTGAACGAGGCCGACCCGTATGTAATGGACATGGAGATCGACGCCGCGCTCAGCCACGGCGTGAACGTGTTCATATACGACTGGTACTGGTACGACCGGCGGCCTTTCCTTGAAAACTGCCTGAACGACGGTTTCCTCAAAGCCAAAAACAGCGGGAACATGAAGTTCTACCTCATGTGGGCCAATCACGACGCGGGCGTGCTGTGGGACAAGCGCAATTCCCGCGACCTTGATACCGTGGTATGGCAGGGCTCCGTGGACCGCGCAGAATTCGAGCGCGCCATGAGCAGGGTGATAGAACGGTATTTCAGTCTGCCCAATTACTATACCATAGACGGCAGACCCGTGTTCATGATATACGACGTGCCCAAACTTGCCCAGGGGCTGGGCGGCGTCGAGGCCACGCGGGAAGCTCTCGACTGGTTCAGGAGCACCTGCGTCAAAGCCGGCCTGCCTGGCCTGCATCTGCAATTCACCATGTGGAACAGCGCGTTTACCAACTTAAGCGGCGCTGACGGTTCCAAAACCGTGCTCGCCGAAGCGTTCGGAAACCTGGGTTTTGACAGCTGCTCCCACTATCAGTACGTGCACTTCACTGACATCGACCGGGATTACCTCGACGTGCTCGCAGACGTCGAAAAGGAATGGGCGCGGCTTGAGAAAGCGCTGCCTTTCCCCTACTTTCCCCATGTAAGCGTGGGCTGGGACAATAACCCCCGCTTTATCGACTTCCGGCCCGGCATACTCAAAAACTGCACGCCCGGGAACATCGAAAAAGCGCTGCGCCTGGCGAAAGCCTACGCGGACAGGCACCCGGACCAGCCTCCGCTCATCACCGTGAACAGCTGGAACGAGTGGACGGAAAGCAGTTACCTGGAGCCTGACGACCTGTACGGCTACGGCTATCTGGAAGCGATCCGCAGGATATTCAAAGAAGAATAGATCTGCATGTACATAAAACGGAGCGGGCCGTACGGCCCGCTCCCGCTGTCTTCGCGGAGGTCACTTGTCCAGTCTTTCCGTATCCTTTTCCGTTTCACTGTCCATGTATCTCGCACGGTTGAACCTGTCATTAAGGTCGACAAGGTTCTCAAATCCGTGATCGGGCAGCCCGTCGCCCTGTTCGCCTCTTTTGGCGCGCGTACGCGTCATAAAAAAACCGATAGCGCCGAGCACTATAAACACAGCAAAGAAGATCGTGATTATCTTGCCGAACACAGCTTGTTCCTCCTGAGTGATCTCGCTTCGACTGTTACTGATCATACTCCGAAACGGAATACTGTCTGTTTACTTGAAGAATTTCCTGTACAGCCACACCACCAGGCAGGAACCGCCTATGGCAAGCAGTATGCCTGTTACCCAGCCGCCGCCTACACCGATAAGGTCGCCCAGCCAGCCGCCCACGATGCCGCCGACGACGCCCAGTATCACGTTGAGCAGGATGCTGTTGGACTTGCCCTTCATTATCTTGTTCGCGACGAAGCCGCATACACCGCCGATTACCAGCGCTACCAAAAGTTTAAGCAACATTCCTTGTGTCTCCTTCCCTGCCGGGCGCTTTTTCCGCGCCGGCGGCAATCACTGTTTTTCTCCGGATATTATTATACATCTCCTGCAGTTTTCAGTCAAGCTCGCGCCTCCGCGTGAGCCGCCTCCTCGCGCGGTACGCTTGACCCCGGCAGCTGAATGTGCTATGATATACTTGGAAGAAGGTGAAGATCATGCCTGAAATACTGGTCATAATCGCCTGCCTGGCGCTGGGCGCCGGGCTGATAGTACTTGAAGCTTTGACGCCCGGGCTGAGTCTGCCGGGCCTGGCGGGAGCCGCGCTGCTCGGCGTGGGCACCTGGCTCATGTGGAAAAACTACGGTCAGACCGGGGGGCTCATCACCCTGCTGGCGGCCCTGGTGTTCACATCCGGCGCGGTGGTGCTGTCGCTTAAGAGCGCCTCAAGCGGTCGGCTGTCCAAGTCTCGCATAATCCTTGGAAAGTCCACTCCCGTGCCGGAGCTGGACAGCGAGGAGTCCCTTGTAGGGCTTACAGGCGAGGCGCTCACGCCGCTGACTCCCGTAGGCGAAGCCATGATCGGCGGCCGGCGGCTGGACGTGCTGAGCGAAGGCGGCTACATACCCAAGGGCACACGCTTATGCGTGCTCAGGACCGAGGGAAAGAAAATAATAGTAAGACCTGAAGGGTCCGAACAATAACGGAGGTACTTTTTATGGAAGGGATCGTTATCGCGCTTATCATCGTAGTTATCGTGTTCATCATGCTGTTTCTGCGCTATGTGCCCCTGGGGCTGTGGATCACCGCCCGGGCTTCCGGCGCGGCGGTAAAAATTAGCTCTCTGGTGGGTATGCGCTTCCGCCGCATCTCCCCCCAGAAGATAGTCAACGCCTACATCAAGGCGTGCAAGGCGGGGCTTGACGTGACCACCGACATGCTTGAAACTCACTATCTTGCCGGCGGCAACGTTGAAAGGGTCATCAACGCCCTGATCTCCGCCAAGCAGGCCTCCATCGACCTGTCCTTCACCACCGCCTGCGCCATAGACCTGGCAGGCCGCGACGTCCTGCAGGCCGTGCAGATGAGCGTGCTTCCCAAGGTCATCGAAACGCCCCCCGTCGCCGCCATCGCCAAGGACGGCATCGAGCTGCGCGCCAAAGCGCGTGTCACCGTGCGCACCAACATCGAGCGCCTGGTCGGCGGCGCCGGCGAAGAGACCATCATCGCCCGTGTAGGCGAAGGCATCGTGACCACCATAGGTTCCTCCTCCACCCATAAGGCGGTGCTGGAGAACCCCGACCTCATCAGCCAGACAGTGCTGGACAAGGGCCTTGACAAAGGCACCGCCTACGAGATCCTCTCCATCGACATCGCCGACGTGGATGTGGGCCGCAACGTGGGCGCTCAGCTGCAGATGGATCAGGCAGAGGCAGACCGCCGCATAGCCCAGGCCAAGGCGGAGGAACGCCGCGCCATGGCCGTGGCAAGAGAGCAGGAAATGAAGGCCGCTACTCAGGAAATGCGCGCCAAGGTCGTGGAAGCGGAGGCTCAGGTGCCCCAGGCCATGGCAGACGCGCTGCGCAGCGGGAAGCTGGGCGTGATGGACTACTACAATATGCAGAACACCATCGCCGACACCGAGATGAGGAACGGCATCGCCAAGGCCGCCGCGCCTGCCGCGGAGCTGCCCAAGCCTGCCCAGACCCCCAAAAAGTAAGGAGTTCCCATGGATTCGCTTGTATCGCTTGTGATGTTCTTTATGCTCATGGCGATAGGCGCCCTGGTCAAAGGCGCGGCACAGAAAGCCAAGGCACGGCCCGCGGCGCCCCGTCCGCAGCAGTCTGAGCAGGCCAAATCGCGTGCCGAAACCGCCTCCAGCCGCACGCAAAACGGGTTCGCCTCCGGTTTCGGAAGCGATACCGAGGGCTGGAGCGGCCTCAAGACCTTTAGCGAAGGCGTTGACCCCTGCCACGACCACCCGGACGAGACCATGAGCAGCGAAGGCGGCTGGGACAGCGCCCAAAGCTATCACGAGGGCGAGGACCCCTGCCATGACGATCTTTCGCCGATCACCTCCTCTTCCGCGGATGTTCCGGTGCCCGCTGATAACGAGCGTGCCCAGGAGCTTCTGCGGGGCATCGTGATCAGCGAGATACTCACCCGCAAAACAAGGCGTATACGCTGAAATCTGGCCCCGCGGAATCCGTTTCCGCGGGGCTGTCCTTTATACCATCCCGCTAAGGAGGGTCATATGATCCGCCATATCGTTCTTTTCAGGATCAAGCCTGAATTCAAAGCTCTGATCCCGGAATTGGTGCAGGCTTTTTACACCATGAAAGGGCGCGTGGAGGGGCTTTTGGACCTGGAAGCCGGCAGCGACATACTAGGCTCCGAACGCTCCTGCGACATCGCGCTTGTCTGCACCTTCACCGACCGCGCCGCTTTTGACGCCTACCAGACCCATCCCCTGCACATGCCCATCCGCAAACGCATGCACGAGGTCAGGGAAAGCTCGTTTTCCTGCGACTTCAACATTTAGACCTCCGCACACAGCGCGGAAAAGTTCTATCGCCCGGAGATCATTCTCTGTGTTCCTGCATTCTGCAGGGCTATTCTACAGCGTCAAAAATGAACGGAAGGGACATATCCCTTCCGTTTTCGCAGTGCCGCGGACGCGGTCAGAACTCCGTGCTGCCCGGCTGGCTTTTGTATATCCACACCGCGTCCTGCGGAAAGCCCTTCGCCTTGAGCGCCGCGTAGATCTTTTTCATATTGGCTGTGGAATTGTCACTTGTGCCGACCGCCACACGATTGGCGGTCACGTCCATCCCGATGCTGTTGATCTTGTACTTGCCCATAAGCTTCTGGGCGTAAGCGTACAGCTTATTCAGCTGTTTTTCGGAATACTTGGCCTCTATCACCCAGAAATCACTTTTCAGCGCCCTTTTCCAGCCATTCGCCCGTGATGAGAGAGGGTGGGTCATCAGCAACGTGTACGTGCCCGAGTCGTTCCTATACACCCCCGCGTAGTAGTCGGAAGGGCTGCGTTTTTCCCGCCACTGCTCGATCATCCGGGCAGCGTTGCCGAATTTGTTCAGCTTTGACGCGGAAAGCCAGTGCCTTTCGCCTCCCAGGTAATACGCAGGCGTTTTGTATTTCCATTTGGGAAAGCTGCCGGTGAACATGGGCTTAAAGCTGTACGCGCAGATCGGGCAGGGACGGCAGTTATTCTTTTGCGCGGTGGCTGCGCTGCATTTTATCAGCTTTACGCTCTCACACATGTCCAGCTCCGCCGAAAACGCGCAGGCAGGATTTCTGTGGTAGTACGGCTCTGCCCAGTACTTTTCCGTGTGCCTCACGTACACATAGCTTTCCGCACCAACAGGCAGGGCACACGCCAGCAGCGTCACAAGACACAGTACAAAAGCCAGCAGCTTTTTCACTTCGCTCACCACCCTCATTATTTCGATGCATATATTGTATCACATCGAAACAAAAAAACAATCTTCGTCACATGATCGTAACACTTTGCGCCTGTGCCTTTCTCTGAAAGGCAGAAAAACGGAAGGAACTTTTCCTTCCGTTTTTGTCGTGTGCTACTCTTCCGTATGTCTTACGCCCCGCTGGGCGACGGAACCGCCGTTTGACAGGTCCTTGCCTTCCAGCAGAAGCAGCTTTTCGCTGGTAAGCCTGGCAAACGCGCTGGTTATGGCGCACATGGCGATCAGTTCCTCCGGGTTTTCGGTGGAAAACTCCGCGCGCTCACTGTGCCCCAGTATGGGACCCGCGATAATGCGCATCTGGTCCATAAAGAATATCGCGGCCTGCCGGTGGCGCTCCACATAGGCTGTATAGAGCTTTTCCACCTCCTGAGGCGTGCTTTCCATGGGGATTATTTTCTGTATCAGGGATATGAAAAGGGACTGCTTTAAGGTGAGTATGATTATAAGGTACGCGATGTGCACCCTGTAATAGCGCTTTTCCACGGGACGGGGCATGACTTTTGTGCGCACGTAGTTGTTTATGGTGGCGGCGGTTATGAACTGTTCCTCTTTAAGCTCGGGGGGAAGATAGTCCAGATATTGCTTAAGGAGCACCGTCACCTGCTCCATGTACAGCCCGAAATCCGGTATCTCGTTCCAGGCAGGCAGACGGTAATCGTCCAGATACTTCTCCCAGCGGCGCAGCTTTCCCGCTACCAAAGCGTTGTCGTATGCCATGATCTCACCTCTTCTTTGCTCATTATACATAAAAAAATCTCCGAAATCAATAGCGCGGGCATGAGCGCCTGACTCAAAACTTAATCATTCACCCCTCTTTACTATCGCGCTTTAATGTGCTAAAATAAGGCTGCAAAAATCAACTGGCAGAGGGGACTTTAGCTATGAAGCCCGGCTTTGACCGCATCCCGGACACCGACATGTACAAAGCGATCCTCACAATAAAGGACGAAGAGGAGTGCCGCCGCTTTTTTGAGGATCTGTGCTCCCCGAGGGAACTGTCCAGCATGGAACAAAGGTACGAGGTAGCGCGGCTGCTTATGCAGGACAACGTGTACACCAAGATCCTTGAGATCACCGGCGCGTCCAGCGCCACCATCAGCCGCGTGCGCCGGAATATACTGGACGAAAAGGGCGCGGGAGCGCTTAAAGCCGTAGTGGAGCGCCGCCAGGCGGAAAAATAGTAAATCCTATCCGAAAGGAATTTGATATATGGAACGATACTATCAGCCGGAGATCGAGACCGCGCCGCGCGAAGAGATGATCCGCCTGCAGACCGAGAGATTGGTCAAACAGGTTAAGCATGTCTGGGACTGTGTCCCCTACTATCGCAAAAAGATGGAGGACAAGGGCCTGACCCCGGACGACATCAAGTCCCTGGACGACCTTAAGAAGCTTCCGTTCCTGAGCAAGACCGACTTAAGGGAAGCCTATCCCTACGGGCTGGTCGGTGCGCCGCTTAAGGACTGCGTACGCATCCAGTCCACCTCAGGCACCACCGGCAAAAGGGTGGTCGCGTTCTACACAAAGGAAGACATCGACCTGTGGGAGGACTGCTGCGCCCGCGCCATCACCGCGGCGGGCGGCACCAACGAGGACGTGTGCCAGGTCTCCTACGGTTACGGCCTGTTCACGGGCGGCCCCGGCCTCAACGGCGGCAGCCATAAGGTAGGCTGCCTCACCATTCCCACCTCCAGCGGCAACACCGAGCGCCAGATCATGTTCATCCGCGACCTGAGCGCCACGATCCTGTGCTGCACGCCTTCCTACGCCGCCTACATAGGCGAAACGATGAAGGAAATGGGACTGGGGCCGGACGATATCCCCCTCAAGGCAGGCATATTCGGCGCCGAAGCCTGGAGCGAGGAGATGCGCCGTGACATCCAGGACACCCTGGGCATCAAGGCGTACGACATCTACGGCCTTACTGAACTCAGCGGCCCCGGCGTAGCCTTCGAGTGCTCCGCCCAGAGCGGCATGCACATAAACGAGGATCACTTTATCGCGGAGATAATCGACCCCGTCACCGAAGAGGTGCTGCCCGAAGGCCAGCAGGGCGAACTGGTGTTCACTTCCCTGACCAAGCGCGCCTTCCCGCTGATCCGTTACCGCACCCGCGACATCTGCGTGCTTTCCCGCGAGAAGTGCCCCTGCGGCCGCACCCACGTCAAGATGTCCAAGCCCCGCGGCAGGAGCGACGACATGCTCATCATAAGGGGCGTAAACGTGTTCCCCAGCCAGATCGAGACCGTGCTGCTCAACCAGGGCTATCCCGCCAACTACCAGATAATCGTGGACAGAGTGAACCATACCGACACGCTGGATATTCAGGTGGAAATGACGCCCGAGATGTTCACCGACAACATGGGCGAAATCGCCGCCCGCCAGAAGACGCTGGTCGAAGGGCTGCGTTCAATGCTGGGGCTGACCGCGAAAGTCACCCTGGTAGCGCCCAAGAGCATCGTCAGAAGCGAAGGCAAGGCCGTGCGCGTGATAGACAAGCGCAAGATTTAGGAGGCAGACATGGTACGGCAGATAAGCGTATTTCTGGAGAACAAGGCCGGCGCACTTGCGCAGATGACCCGCGTGCTTGCGGACAACGGCATAAATCTGCGCGCGTTCTCCCTGGCTGAGGCCAGTGATTTCGGCATCGCCCGCCTTATAGTCAACGACGTGTACCTGACCAGCACGGTACTTAAGGAAAACGGCTTCGTGCTGGCCGTGGCGAACGTTTTGGCGGTCGCCATGCCCGACGCTCCCGGCGGGCTCGCTCACGTACTGGAGTGCCTGAAGGGCGCGAACGTGAACGTGGAGTACATCTACGCCTTCACCTCCGACAAGCCCGGGCAGGCATACATGATACTGCGTCCCGACGACGAGACCGCCGCCATGAAGGCGCTCAGGAACGCGGGCATACGTCAGGTGGAGCAGGAAGAATTGGGCGAGATGTAAAACTGTTGAATGAAACGGATCCGATATCCGTTTCATTGAGCAAAAAGTTTGCATCTTTGGCTGAAACTCTGATCAGTTTCCGGGCGCGAAACGCGTAATGAAAGCCCGGACAAAAGCGTAACAGTCCCGTTCCGATGGAGCGGGGCTGTTTTTTTCGTGTGAAACGGTCTTATTTGCCTTACGCCGGGCAAAGTTGTATAATAGGCTAAAACATGTCAGGGTGGTAAAAATGGGAAATTATATCGTGACGGGCGCAAGCGGAGGCATGGGCAGCGCCATATGCGCCCTGCTCAGACGGGAAGGCCACCGTGTATGGGGGCTGGACATAAACGAAACCGAAGGCGTCATAAAAACCGATATCACCGACACGGACAGCATTCTTGCGGCGTATGAGCGCGTCAAAGCTGAGGCGGGCGGCATAAACGGCATCGTCCACGCGGCGGGGATCTACGACCTGAATTCGCTCGTCGAAATGCCTGAAGAGGACTTCAGGCGTGACTTCGATATCAATCTGCTGGGCATGTTCAGGGTAAACAGGGCTTTTGTGCCTCTGCTCGAAGCGTGCAGCCGAGTGGTCATGATCTCCAGCGAGCTTGCGCCCCTGTATCCCCTGCCTTTCACCGGGATATACGCCGTGACCAAGACCGCCGTGGAAAAGTACGCGGCGGCGCTTAACATGGAACTGCAGTTATTGGGGCACAGGGTCGCCGTGATCCGCCCCGGCGCGGTGAACACGGGCTTGCTGGACGCGTCCAAACGGAAACTGGACGCGTTTTGCGGCAATACGCAGCTGTACCGCCTGAACGCAGCGCGCTTTAAGCGCATAGTGGGCAGCGTGGAGGCAAAAAACGTTGCACCCGAAAAAATCGCTTTGACGGTAAGCAAAGCCCTCGCCGCCCGCCGTCCCCGGCTGGTGTACAACATAAACCGCAATCCCCTGCTGCTGCTTTTGAACGTTTTGCCGAAAAGAGCACAGCTGTGGATCATCAGGATGATATTGAAATGACCTTCCGGCTTTCGGTTTGGGTCGATACGCATATACGAAAGGACGGGCGATGCCCGTCCTTTCTGAATGCTTACAGCTAAAAGCAAAAAGCTATTCCAGATTCCTAAGCGCGTCTACTATGGCGGTCTTGGAATTTGTCTTTTCGTCCTTGTACTTGATTATCCTGGCAGGTGCGCCGGCAACGACCGCGTTGTCGGGCACGTCCTGAGTAACGATCGCGCCTGCGGCGACCACGGCGTTTGAGCCCACCTGCACGCCCTCAAGCACCACGGCGTTGGCGCCCACCAAGGTGCCGTCGCCTATCATGACCGGGGTCGCGCTGGCAGGCTCGATCACC
Organism: Clostridiales bacterium; assembly: GCA_024684375.1. Lineage (GTDB taxonomy): Bacteria > Bacillota > Clostridia > Christensenellales > Aristaeellaceae > RUG14130. The sequence goes on along the minus strand of JAIKWZ010000018.1, from coordinate 11,774 downwards.
CCGGCCAGCACCGCGCCCGCGCCAATGTGGCAGTTTTTGCCCACTATCGCGCGGCCGCCCACCACGGCGTTCATGTCTATCATCGTGCCTTCGCCTATGACGGCGCCTATGTTGATCACCGCGCCCATCATTATGACCGCCCTGTCCCCTATCTCAGCCCGGTCTCTTATATATGCGCCGGGCTCGATGCGGGCGTTTATCCTGCTTAAGTCTATAAGCGGCACGGCGGAATTGCGCCGGTCCAGCTCGATCTCACAGTCTTCTATTATCTGACTGTTGGCTTCCAACCAACTTTTCACTTCGTTAAGCTCGCCGAATATCACGTTCCCGAAATGCCTGAGGCTGCCGAAGTCCGTTTCCCTCGACGAGCGGAAGAACAGCTTGACCGGAGTCTTTTTGGGAGCGTTGGCTATAAACGAGATGATCTCCTGAGCGTTCATTTATTGTCCTCCATAAGGTCGTCCATGGTGTACAGTCCCGCGGGCTTGCCGCTCAGCCACTTTATGGCTTTAAGCGCGCCAAGCGCGAAAATGCGGCGGCTCTCGGCGAAGTGCCTGAATTCCAGTGTCTCGCTGTCACCTAAGAACATCACGGAATGTTCCCCCGCAACGGTGCCGCCCCTTAAGGCGTGTATGGCGATCTCGCTGCCCCGTTCCCCCGTGCGGCCCTGCCTGCCGCAGATCACGGGCTTGTTCCTGCCGTCGTCGGCGGCGTCCTTGAGCATGAGCGCCGTGCCGCTGGGCGCGTCGACCTTTTTGCGGTGGTGGGTCTCCACTATCTCGATGTCGAAGTTCTCCCCCAGTGCCCGCGCCGCCATGCACACGGCAGACTTAAGCACCGCGACGCCCAGTGAATAATTGGCTTCGGCCATAACGGGCACTGTACGGGCCAGCTCCCTTATCTTTTGCCGCGCTTCGCCGGTCAGCCCGGTAGTGCCGACGAGCAGGGGGCAATCATACTTTTTCGCCAGACTCAGTGAAGTATCAAGCCCCTCCGGCAGGGAAAAATCCAGTATGCCATCGGGAGCCTGTTCACCTGCCCACGGGGGCAGAAGCGGGTCTATTTTCCCGACGATTTCAAGCTCCGGGTCGTTCGACGCGATATCCTCTATCATGCGGCCCATGCGCCCGTAGCCGTTCAGCAGCAGCTTCATCTTCACGCTCCAATCAGGCCGTACTCCTTCAGCACGGCGATCATCTTTTCGTGGTCGGCGCTCTCCATTTCGCACAGAGGCAGGCGCAGCGGGCCAACGTCCATGCCCATAAGGTTCATGGCTTCCTTTACGGGGATAGGGTTGACTTCCATGAACAGCGCGCGCACCAGCTTAAGGTACCTGAGCTGGAGCTCACGGGAGGTCTTCACGTCGCCCTCAAGGAATGATGTGACTATCCTGCGTGTCTCCGCCGGCACCACGTTGGCGAGCACGCTTATCACGCCCACGCCGCCCGCGGCCAGCACGGGAGCGATTATATCGTCGTTTCCGGACAGCAGCTGGAAATCGGGGCCTGCCAGATGGGCGATGTTCATAAAGTAGCTCATGTCCCCGCTGGCTTCCTTCAGGCCCACTATGTTCCTGTGCGCTGCCAGCTTTTCCACGCTGGCGGGCGACAGGGCGCAGCCCGTCCTGCCGGGCACGTTGTATACGATAATGGGGCAGTCCACCCTGTCGGCGACGTAGGTGAAGTGCTTTACCATGCCCGTCTGGTTGGCCTTGTTGTAGTATGGAGTGATGAGCAGCAGCGCGTCGGCGCCCAGGCGCGCGTACGCCTCGCTCTTCATAAGCGCGGTCTGCGTGTCGTTGGAGCCCGCGCCCGCGATGAGCAGGCACCTGCCCTTCACGGTCTCAAGCGCGCAGCGCACCACGTCCTCGTCTTCCTCGTGGGTCATGGTGGAGCTTTCGCCGGTGGTGCCCAGCACCACTATGCCGTCCGTGCCTGCCTTGATCTGGAACTCGATGAGCTCCTGCAGTTTATCAAAGTTTACCGATCCGTCAGCCTTGAATGGGGTGATAAGGGCTACGTGAGAGCCGCTGAGATCCATATGTCAAATCCTCCCGAATAAAATACTCTGAAAAAAATCTCCCGTCGGGACAGCCGACGGGAGACGCTGTAAAGCCGTTTTCTCCTCGATAGCCCTCCCGCCCGTAAGGCGGACAGTGCGGCGGATATTCTCCGACGCCCCACCCCGGGGAACATACCTGCTCCCGGGATTCGGCGGGATCGCCCTTCCCTCGGCTCGGTCGCCTGTCGGCTCGCCGGGGGTACATCTTTCCCGCGCCTCTATCCTGAGTCTATTATACGCACGGTATGAGGCAAATTCAACATCTTTACGTTTATTTAGCAAACAACGCGGGTCAAAATGATATAATTAAGCTTGACAAATCATAAAAGGATGAGTTTATGGCAGATAGATTCGCTGGCTTCGTGGTCTCACACCGCAAGGCGATACTTGTCGTTTTTATACTGCTTGCCGTGGCAAGTCTGTTTACCCTGGGAAAGGTGAACATCAACTACGATATTGTTACCTACCTGTCCAAAAACACGCTGACCCGTTCCAGTCTTGAGCTTATGAACCGGGAATTCGGACAGACGGAAGTCGTCACGCTGATGTTTGCCGACATTGGTGAAGAAAAAGCGTACGCGCTGGCAGACGAATTCTCGCGGCGGGAAGACGTGATCTACTGCACTTTCTCACCCGAAACGGATGTAAAAAGCGACGGCACGAACACGTACTACAGGGTGAACCTGTTCAGCGACTCTCCCGACCCCTTCGCCTTTTCCACGGGGCTTGAGGAAGAGCTCCGGCAAAGGGAGGATGTGGGGGCCTTTCTTTTGACCGGTGACGCCGCCCAGACGATATACGTTGAAAACAGGATCGCCGAGGAGATCCCTGTGGCTACCATCATCGCCGTGATAGTGGTGATAGCGGTGCTCTTCCTTACCGGGCGTTCCTACGTGGAACCTGCGGTGTTCTTCACGGTGCTGGTGGTATCCATACTCATCAACATGGGCACCAACTTCTTGTTCCCGTCCATATCGTTCATCAGCTTCGCCGTATGCGCCATACTGCAGCTGGCGCTGGCCATGGACTATTCGATAATGCTTCTGAGGGTGTTCTGCGACATCCGCGACACGGGCGCCGACGATATAAGCGCCATGAAACTGGCGCTAAGGCGCTCCGTCATGCCAATCTCCTCCTCCTCACTTACCACAGTGGCGGGGCTGTGCAGCCTGATGTTCATGAGCTTCACCATAGGCTTCGACATAGGCATGGTGCTGTCCAAAGGCATTCTTATCAGCATGATAAGCGTGTTCACCTTTATGCCCGCGCTGATACTGATCTTCGCTAAACCGCTGTGCAGGACGGCCCACAGGCCAATTCCACTGGGAGGCGGCCCGCTGGGACGGCTGGCGTACAGCAAGACCGCGCGCTTCGTCCTGGTGCCCGTTCTGATACTGGTGATCGTATGCGCGGCAGTGCTCCAGGGCCGGATCGAATACACCTTCATGGACGGGAACCTGTCGGATAATCAGGCGAAGCTGTTCGAGCTGTACGGGCGCAACAATTCCATAGTTCTGCTTTTGCCGGGTGACGAGTCCGACGAAAGCTTTGCCCGCCAGCAGGCGCTGATAGACGAAATGCTGCTTCTCCAATACCAGGGCAGAAGCGCCGTAAAAAGCGTGAACAGCTATGTGACCACCGCGTCCGCGGCCGTACGCTACTATACTGCCGACGAAGTCGCCTCCATGCTGAATATGCCCCCGTTTCTGACAAAAATGTACTACAGCTTAAGCGGCTTCGGTGAATCCGTCAGGGGCGATACGCTGATCTCCGCCGCGGCCGGCCTGCTGCCGGGCAATCGGCAGGTAGCGGAGCTGTCCTCCCAGCTGGAGCTTGCAAGGCGCATATTCCTGAGCGAAAACTACTCAAGGGTGATAATGGAGGTCGACGTGCCCTCCTACGGGGACGAAAGCAAGCGCGTCACCCAAGAGATGATAGACCTGCTCGGCGAGTATTATCCCGAAGGCGGCGCTGGGATCACCGGGCTGATAATGAGCGCTTACGACATCTCCAACGCGTTCAGCGGCGACCTTATGCGGGTGAACCTCATCACTATAGCGGCCATATTCCTGATAGTCGCCATAAGCTTCAGGTCCGTCAAAATCCCCGTGACGCTGATCTGCGTGATACAGGGCGCGGTGTGGCTGAATACCGCCCTGTCCGTGCCCGCGGGCATACCCATATTCTTCATGTGCTACCTGATCTGCTTGGCGCTGCAGATGGGTGCGACGATAGACTACGGCATACTTCTGAGCAGCACCTATATCCGCCAGAGGGGCATAGAAGACAGGGCCTCCGCCATACAAAGCGCGCTCAGGCTCAGCCTGCCCACCATATTCACCAGCGGCCTCATTCTCTTCGCGGCGGGGCTGGCGATCGGCCTGACCTGCTCGGTGTACTATATTTCCCGCATAGGGCTGCTTATCGCCAGCGGCGCGTTCTTCTCCCTGGCGTTTATCCTGCTGCTGCTGCCTCCACTGCTTGTGGCGTTTGACCGGCATATAATAAAAGCCAGAAAAACAAAACCGTCCGCCGCGAACTCGCAGCAGACGGCCTGACCGGGACAAATCGACCCCTTCGGCATTTTCAGGCGGCAGCTCTGCCGCCTTAATTATTTATCCAGTATGCTCTCCACCAGTCCGCAGGCCAGCATGAAGCCCAGACCGAAAAGCACTATGCGCAGGCTGAACTCGCCCCAGAACACGCTCACAAAGGCGAAGAACACGGTGAATATAAGCACCCGCACCAGCGCGAGCAGCACGCTCAGTCCAAAGGAACCACGGAACACCGTCACTTTCAGCAGCCCCAGCACCACGCATGTGATCAGGATTATGGCGGTGATGTTGGCGCTGTTCAGCGCCAGAGGCATGGATTCGGTGATCCCCTTTATCCAGGCGATCAGCTTGTCCAGCAGGGACTTGAACAGCACCTGGTTGGTTATGAGCCACGCGCAGGACACGCTGGTTATGCCCATGCTCACGGTGGCGATGCCCCGCAGAGGCAGCCTTATCAGAAAGTTCCTCTCCCCTATCCACTTGTATATGGTGTTATAGCACAGCAGCCTCAGCACCATGTACACGGGAATGGACACCAGTATCAGTATGGCTAAAGCGTACAGGGCTTGCAGAAAGCCCGTATTGTTAGGTATCTTGCCCAGGTAACCCCAAATGTCGGGTTTGTCCGCCTCGCTGCTTTTTATGAACGCGGAAGCGTCCTCCATCACATCCTTTATGCCGTAAAAGCCCCCATTCTCGTAATACGTGCCGTACATGGGGAAGCTCTCCAGACCCTGCACGCCCATTTTCCAGGGCGCGTAATCGTCAGGGATGTAGTTTCCCACAAAATTCAGGGTGCTCTCCCCGCCCAGCAGCTGGGGATACAGGGTCAGCAGGGACGCGCCCAGCAGCGCCAGCGCCAGCACCAAACAGATAAATTGCTTCATGTGTCCTCCTTGAGAGACTGTTCCATCACGTATTTGAGGGGCCTCAGCCCCATATGTTTATAGAATTCCAGCGCGGGCATGTTCCCTTCCCACACATTCAGCGTGATATAGTCTGTCTTTCGCGCTTTGGCGAAGCTTTTGACGTGCTCGTACAGTTTCCTGCCCGTGCCCTGTCCCCGGCAGGCTTCATCCACGCAAAGGTCGTCTATGTAAAGCTCCGTGTAGTTGTTGAGTGCTCCCTCATTTACGTGCCGCCTGATCACGCAGAAGCAGTAGCCCAGTACCTTTCCCGCCTCCTCGCACACGAACACGGGGGTGTCCGGGTCGGTAAAGATCTTTTCCAGCTCCTCATGCGTATACTTGGTCGCGCCCTTCCGGAACAGGTCGGGGCGGATATCGTGATGCACTGCCGCCACCTGTTCAAGCAGCCTTAATACTGCAGGAATATCCTTTTCTTCTGCCGCGCGTATCATTCCAGCGTCCCTCTCAGGTAATCTCCCGCGCCGATACCCTCCGGCGCGGGCAGAGTGAACACGCTGTCCGGCACCCGCGCCTCAGAAAGCGCCTCACCCTCTTCGGAAAGCATATCCCCCGCCGTGAACCCTATTATCCTGCCGGGAGTGAGCGCCTCCAGAAGCCGCCCCTCCACGATCTTGTTTTTCAGGCGTACGCGTATCCTGTCGCCTTCCCGCTCCAGCACCTCGCCCAGATACTCCCTGTTTCTCAGGTAAGAGGCGGGCGCGTTGGGCGTTTTCTTTATCTCTCCCTCGTAAAACCCCGTGGAGTAGGGACGGTGGGAGATCGCCTCCAGTTCGTCAAGCGATACATCCCTGTCCCCGCCGTCCATGTACATGCGGTAGGCGTTGACCGCCCCCGCCACATAATAGGGCGTTTTCATGCGCCCTTCTATCTTGAGGGACGATACCCCCGCTTCGATTATCCTGTCCAGGATGGGCAGGGCGTTCAGATCGTAGCTGGAAAGTATCGTGTCCCCGTCCGGATCCTCCTCTATGGGGAAGTACTCGCCCGGGCGCTTTTCCTCCGTCAGAGCGAATTTCCAGCGGCAGCTTTGCGCGCAGCCGCCCCGGTTTGCGCTGCGTCCCGTGAGGTAGGCGCTTATCATGCACCTGCCGGAGTAGGCCATGCACATGGCGCCGTGCACGAACGCCTCCAGCTCCATGCCGGAAGGTATCTTCTCCCGGATAGCCGCGATCTGCTCTATGGACAGCTCACGCGCCAGCACCACCCTTTTGGCGCCCAATTCCCAGTATATGTTCGCGGATTCGTGGTTGGTGCAGTTGGCTTGGGTAGACACATGCACTTCCATATCGGGACACGCACGCTTTATCGCCCTTATGCCGCCCAGGTCGCTGACTATCATGGCGTCGACCCCCGCGTCATCAAGCGCGCGGGCGTAGTCGGCTATCTTTCCCGTCTCCTCCGGAAACACAAAGGCGTTTGAGGCTACGTATATCTTCTTCTGCCTCGCGTGGGCATATTCCGCCGCCCGGACGATCTGTTCCATGCCGAAACCCGCGCTGCCCGCCCTCAGCTGCAAAAACGGGCCGCCCAGATACGCCGCGTCCGCGCCGAAGCGCAGAGCGGACACCAGGCTCTCCCAGCTGCCTGCCGGAGCCAGCAGCTCCGCGTCAAAGCGTTTGTCTGACACAAATCCACCTCCGCACAAGTTCCACCCTGCTATTATACCAGTCGAGTCAATAGCGTTGCAAATGCCTGAAAACTGTGCTATAATAAGATTGGAAGTATGTGATTATTCATCTGGAGACGCGAAATGACCCTGCTCACCCTGCAAAACGTGAACAAAGCCTTCGTGATGAACGAAGTGCTCAAGGATATAGACCTTACTCTCCCGGAAGGCGGCAAGCTCGGGCTCGTAGGCGTGAACGGCTCGGGCAAAAGTACCCTGCTCAGGCTGATCGCGGGCGAAGACATGCCTGACTCGGGCACGATCTCCCTCATCAAGGGCGCGAAGGTAGGTTACCTGAGCCAGCATGCCGACATCAAAAGCGACTATACTGTAACGCAGGAATTGTCCCGCGTGTTCGACGACCTGTTCCGCATGGAGACCCGCCTGCGGGAGATGGAACAGCTTATGTCGCGTGGCGAGGATCTTGCGGAACAGTACGCCCGCCTGACCCAGAGGTACGAGGACGCGGGCGGCTACGAGAAAGAAAGCCGCATACAGGGCGTGCTTGCGGGCCTCTCGTTCGCTAAGGACCGCAGGGACATGCCTTCCCGCCTGCTTTCCGGCGGCGAGCAGACCCGGCTGTGCCTGGCGCGGCTGCTGCTTCGCCAGCCCGACCTGCTGCTGCTGGACGAGCCCACCAACCACCTCGATCTGCCCGCCACGGCGTGGCTCGAGGACACGCTCAAAAAATACAAAGGCGCGGTGATAGTGGTATCCCACGACCGTTACTTCCTGAATTCTGTATGCTCCCAGATGGCAGAATTGCGTCAAGGGCATGTCACCCAGTATTCCTGCGGTTACGACGAGTTCGAAAAGCGGCGTGACGCCAGGTTAAGGCAGCAGATAAAGGACTACGAGCTCCAGCAGGAGACGATAAAACGGGAAGAGGAGATCATCCGCCGCTACCGCTCCTTCAACCGGGAAAAGAGCATAAAGGCCGCAGAGAGCCGCGAAAAGCGGCTGGAAAAGATCGAGCGGCTGGAGAAGCCCGTAAGCGACAGGCACGTGCGCTTCTCGTTTTCCTGCAGAAGGCGCACCGGCGACGACGTGCTGATGGTCAAGGGGCTCAAAAAGAGTTTTGACGGGCGTCCCCTGTTCGAGAACATTGACCTTCACCTGAAAAGCGGCGACCGTGTCGCCATAATCGGCGCCAACGGTATAGGCAAGACCACCCTGCTCAACATCATCATGGGGCGTGAAGCCCGTGACGGGGGCAGCGTGATCTTCGGCGCCAATGTGGACGCGGGCTATTACGACCAGAAGCAGGCCGACCTGCACCCGGAAAAAGATATACTCAGCGAAGTATGGGACGATTTCCCGCTGCTTGAGCCCGGGGAGGTCAGAAGCGCGCTGGGACTGTTTCTCCTCACGGGCGAAGAGGTGTTCCGCCAGGTGGGCACCCTGTCCGGCGGCGAGCGGGGGCGCGTGGAACTGAGCAAGCTTATGCTCCGGCACGACAATCTGCTGATACTGGACGAGCCCACCAACCACCTGGACATGGACTCCCGCCAGGTGCTGGAGGACGCGCTGACGGATTACGAGGGCACGATCCTGACCGTGTCCCACGACCGCTGGTTCATAAACCGCGTTGCCACCCGCGTCGCGGAAATGACCCCCGAAGGGCTCAGGCTCTACGAGGGCAACTACGACAGCTACCTGGAAAAAAAGCAGGAGATGGCGCGGCTGCTTTCGTCCCCTGCGGCTTCCGGCGAGACCCGCACGCAAATGATCAAACAGCAGAAAAAAGAGCGGCTCAGCAAGGAACAGGAGCGCCAAAGGCGGGTGCGGCTCAAACAGCTGGAAGCGGAGATAGAAAAGCTGGAAAAAGACCTGTCCGCTCTGGAAGCCGAGCTGGGCAAAAGCGAGACCTGGCAGGACCACCAGTACGGCATGGAAGTGCAGGCGCGGCATGACGCGCTGAAACTGGAGTTGGATGGGAAATACGACGAGTGGACGCTGCTGAGCGAGGAAGAATAATGTTTTTAGAGCTTTCAGCAATTGGCTGTCAGCTTTCAGACCGTCTGCGGGTAACAAAACCAGGATACTCATTACCACGTGCTCCGCGCCGTCAATTATGTGAAAATGAGATACAAACAAGAAAGCGCCGCGATACGTGGCGCTTTCTTTTACATATAATACGGTAATACGGGAATCACAGAATAGAAAAGCCAAGTTTTTCTATCACTTTTTTCATTCTGACGTTGTCTTCTCCTGTCCGTATCGTTGCTGTCCTTCCATTTTCCAAAATGTAATTTAAAACGAAGCAGCACACCTGATACGCATATCCTTTGTTTTGAAACTGCCGCACCGTACGAACATCTGCAACTTCCCAAGCGTTCAAAGAATACTTCTCAACACATGCGCGGGCAACCATTTTGCCGTCTACAAACAGCCCGCAATAAACCGTGCCATCCTCATAAGTTCTTTTCCAAATGGTTTCATCGAGAATATGCTGTCCACATAGTATCAGATGCTCACAGAATGTATCATAATCATCTGCTGACAGCCAGCGAATATCGCGATTCGAAACAGTCTTACTTCTTGTTCCTTTAGTATAAAACAGCATCTCCATTTAGCAATTTCTCCAGATTTTTTCCGCAGTGTCATGGCATAAGCATGTCGTGTTGCAAAGCGATTTCGCATAGCCCAAAACAGGCTGAAATGTTCATCAAAGCTTCAGTACCGCCGGGATCTCGTCCCAGCCCCGCGGTAACGCTTTGGCCTCAACGAAGCCGAAAGAAGCGTACAGCTTTTTCGCCACCTCGTTTTCGGGCTCTACTAATTTATCGTATTTGATACAATCGCATTTTTCCAAAATTGAAAATGAAACCCCTTTGAAACCCCTTTTGAAACCCCTCCACACGTTTCGGGTCTCACCATGTGCCGTTTCGAATTTGAGGCTCCATCAAATCACACTATAGCTCAAGGATGTCACCGGCTATGTAAGATGCGGGACGGATCCCGCATCCCTTTCCGGCTTGATCAGCCGAACAGGCCGGAAAGAAGAGGTACCAGGGTGATACCGATGAGCGCGACACCGCCGCCGGCCATCAGCTGCTTCATGCCCTGGGACTTCGCGCCGGGGTTATCGTTGCCGTAACCCTCCAGCAGGTTGATCGCACCCCAGATACCAAGACCGGCACCGAGCGCCACGACGAGAGTCTGCAGTACACCGACTGCACTGTTAAAAAATGCCATACAAGGCCTCCTTAAAAGTTCCCCATACGGGGTGGAATAGGTTTTGTCTGATGCTTTCCGGTTCATGAGCGAACCCCTCATCTCGATCGCCTCTACAGGCAGTGGGTGCTTGATCCTCTGATCAGACAACAAAGCGGCCCGGACATCGTATCCGAACCGCTATGTACGGCAGCCCGGAGGCTGCCTTCAGGCCTCTATGACATCGTACTCGTCATCTGCTTTCAGCTTCATGCGCCGGTTCAGGTACTTCCCGATGTCAAAGGTGTATTTCTTGTCATAATCGGACGTGTACTTGTAGTTGGGGTGCTGGGTGATATCGTACTTATCCGACAAGAAAGGCCTGACGCCTCTGAGCTGCAGGACACATTTGCTGCCATTCATGACAGCCAGCTCATCCCGGCTCATCAGTTCCTTGCCAAGCTTCTGGTAGTTGGTACCGTAGCTCGGACTGTTGCCCCGGGTGTCAGAGGTATTGAAGGTATCAATGGTTTCCTTGCCCAGGGCTTCCGCCAGCTCCTTCAGTGTAGTAGGCTCAGACCCTCCGAGGAAGATCTGGGAGTCCATGTTGCCGATGATGGTGTCGGCATTGTCCTTGTAGATCGCCTTTAGCTGGGACCTGGCCTGCAGCACCAGGCAGGCGGAGATCTCACGGCTTCGAATGGTTGCCACCAGCTTTTCCAGGTTGGGGATCTGGCCGATATTCGCTGCCTCATCGATCAGGCACCGGACATGGACCGGGAGCCTGCCGCCGTACACATCATCCGCCTTCTCACACAGCAAATTGAAGAGCTGGGTGTAGATCATGGAGATCAGGAAGTTGAAGGTGGCATCCGTATCCGACATGATCAGGAACAACGCTGTCTTCCGGTCACCGATGGTATCCAGCTCCAGCTCATCGTAGGCTGTGATCTCACGGAGCTCCTGAATATCAAAGACCGCCAGCCTTGCCCCACACGAAATGAGGATCGACTTAGCGGTCTTGCCAGCAGCAAGTTTATATTTCTTGTACTGCCTGACTGCGAAGTGTTTTGGTTTCCGTTTTTCCAGGTTCTCGAACATGATATCCACGGGATTCTGGAACTCCTCATCGTCCTCGCGGACTTCCATGGCGTTGATGAATTCGATCAGGGTAGCGAAGTTCTGCTCCTCCACCGGCGCTTCATAGTGGATATATCCGATCAAAGCACAGTACAGAAGAGTCTCTGCCTTGGTCCAGAACTCGTCCCCGGACTTGCCGTCACCCTTGGTGTTGGCGATCAGGGTTGTGACGAGTTTCAGGATGTCTTTTTCGCTGTGGATATAGGCGAAGGGGTTATAGTGCATGCTTTTGCTGAAGTTGATGGTGTTGAAGACCTTCACCTCATA
>JAIKWZ010000033.1 GCA_024684375.1 Clostridiales bacterium | reverse complement strand
GCTGAGAACCGTGCTGACCATCGCGTTTGCGGTGATCGCGCTTGTTTTCTGCGGACTGACCGTCTGGGCTGCCCAAATGTATCGCGCTTTCGACTACAACGGAAAACGCCAGATGGCCCGGCAGATCATTGAGGGAACGGCGTCCTGTGTGAAGCTGCCGGAAGGCGGAAAGTGCCTGGATGTGGGCTGCGGAAGCGGCGCGCTGGGAATCGCTGTGGGCAAACGGAACCCCGGGGCAGAGATCGTCGGCATCGATCGCTGGGGCAAGGAATATGCATCCTTCAGCAAGAGTCTGTGCGAAAGCAACGCCAAAGCCGAGGGCGTCAGCCGGATTACATTCCGGCAGGGAGACGCCACCCATCTGGATTTCCCGGACTGGACCTTTGACGCCGTGGTGAGCAATTATGTGTACCACAACATCCCAGGGAACCGGCAGCAATACCTGCTGGAAACCCTGCGGACGCTGAAAAAGGGCGGCACCTTCGCCCTGCACGATATATTTTCCAGATCCAGGTACGGGGACATGCAGGCCTTTGTGAAGAAGCTCCGTGACATGGGCTACCGGCAGGTGGAGCTGATCGACACGACGAACGGAAAGTTTATGAAAAAATCCGAAGCCGCCTGGATGGCGCTGAGCGGCTCCGCACTGCTGACCGGCACGAAGTGAAAACCATCCTGACTGAAAAACAGATTCGGTTCCTGCGGGCTTACGGTATGCCGGCCGTATTCGCGCCTACGCTTCGGCTGCCTGACGGCATTGATCTCCCGCTCCTGCAACCGGAACCGGGAAGGCTGACATCATTGTTTCAATAAAAAAATCAACAGGAATATCCCCCGCTGACCGGCTGGTTCCGTCTTGAAACGCCGACGCAATTTGGCTATAATAAATTGATAATTGTTCATAAGCAGAGATAACGTCTGTTTCCCGATAAACCGGACCGCGCGGAGATCCGGAGGCGCTCCGGTGAAAAGGAATCATACACTGCGAAAAGGAGGATATCAGAATGGCCAGGTTTGAGGTTACAATCTCCGAAATGTACAATGCCGCCAGCAAGATTCACCAGGCCGCAGAAGATTACCTGAGCACCGCATGCAAGGTTTATGCGTGCGCCGAAGTACTCGGGCAGTCCTGGGAAGGGGATTCCCAGAAAGCATTCATGGAAGAACAGCGGAAAGCTGTGGAATGGTTCAAGAAGATGGCGGCGCTGGTGGAATCCTATGTCCAGATGATCCAGCGCGCGGCCAAGGCTTACCAGGAAGCGGACGAGCAGGCCAGGAGCACCATCAAGGACGGGGGCGGGGCCGGCGGTATCCACTTTGACTGGAAAGTAATTCAGACGCCGATGGTTACGATGCTTTACGGCGCGCCCCAAACGATCCTTAACCTCAAGAACTTCAAAGGTCACCTGACCTGACAGGATTCTGCCGCTCCCCCATACAGGCACGGAGAACCGTGGGTAAGGGAGCGCTGCAAATCAAAACAGCGGCACACGGAGGAAAAGCGATGTACACGCTCAGGGATTGTGTATGGGAGATCACGCTGGCATGCTGCTTTTCCTGCAGGCATTGCGGTTCCAGCGGAGGAAAAGCCAGGCCTGACGAGCTGACCGGGGAGGAATGCCTTGATCTCGCAGATCAGCTGGCCGACCTGGGCTGCGAGAGGGTCGCCCTGATCGGCGGGGAAGTCTTCATGCGAAGCGACTGGGACCGGATCGCCGATCGCCTGGTCACCAAAGGGGTCCGGACCTCGATCATCACCAACGGTTTCCAGATGTCGGAAACCCTCGTATCCCGGATCCGGGAGATCGGGATCGAGTCTGTCGCGGTATCCCTGGACGGCATGAAGGAGCATCATGACCGGCTGCGGCAGCCCGGGAGCTTTGCCAGGGCAGAGGCAGCCATTGACCGCCTGGGCCGGAGCGGGATCCCTGTCTCCGTGATCACTACGCTGAATCATGAGAACGTATCGGATCTGGAAGAGATGTACGCATACCTGAAAGGGTATCCCGTTGCGGCGTGGCAGATCCAGGCCTGCTCCCCGATGGGCAACGCGGCCAGGGGAGGGATCGATTACCGTTTTGATTTCCGGACGGTGATTGATTTCGTATCCGCGCATACCAGGCAGGCCCCCTTTATCCTGGGGATTGCCGACAACATCGGATACTTTACGGAGAATGAAGGCAGCCTGCGGGGCAACCTCAGCGGGGCGGCGGTATACAGGGGATGCCGGGCGGGGATCGACGCCATCGGCATCGACAGCGTCGGGAACGTCAAGGGATGCGAAGCGCTGTATGACGACCGCTTCATCGAAGGAAACCTGAGGCAGCGCTCCCTCCGGGAAATCTGGGAGGACCCGGACGCTTTCGCGTACAACCGGAAGATGACATGGGAAAACCTGCACGGCAAGTGCGCGGAGTGCCCGGATAACTGGATTTGCAGGGGCGGGTGCCGTTCCTACAACTATTTTGTCCACGGAGACCTGTATGAATCGCCTTTCTGCGCGAGGAACCGGGAATGAATGGTCCCGGCCGGGAAAAGAAAAGCGCCTGTACCTGCCGGCTGTTTGCGAAGAACGGCCGACGGGCGTTTTTGCTTTTTTGGGTCACATGGCTTTTGCCCGTTTGCGCCGGATGAGGAAGACCACCCAATAGAATACCGCAATGTAAACCAGGAACAGAGCGACTACGCTCAGCGGGTACAGCACCGGGCTTCCCCCGACCGCATTGTACACGAGATCATAGGGGGTGCCGTCGCCCCGCATGAGGAACATGTAGTTGTAGCCGATCAGCACATTGGCCGCATATGCCGCCGCACAGAGCCCGGCCAGGATGCTGTAAGTGATCGGGATATTGCGCTTCTGCAGGCTGGCCAGCCCCGCGGTAAAAATATAAATGGCCGCGAATCCCGAAATGCCGTGGACAATGCCCGACTGCACATTGTTGAAAGAGAGAACCGGGTAGCAGGCATAGTTCTGGCCGGCGCCGTAGGTGCCGAGCAGCATTCCCAGCACGCCAAAGACGGACACAAAGTCCTGCGCCGCCAGTTTCAGCCGCCCTTTGCAGAAAGCCGCCATGGGCAGGGCGACAGCCTGCACGCTGCACAGAAACAGCGGCAGGTTCTTCAGCCAGTTCATGGGATCGTGGCTGCGGAAACAGAGAAACACGATCTCAAACAGTTCCAGGGCGTCAAGGAGCAATGCCGCCGCGATCAGCACACGGTTCCTTTCCCTGTCCGAGCGGCCGCGGTTACGCTTTCCCAGCACAATACCGAGGAGGATGGCGGCCAGGCAGATCAGGGTCACAAACACCAGGTGCTGCCAGGAAAAATAGCCTTCCGGCTCCCGCAGATAACCGCCGTTTTCAACTTCCAGCCCAAAAAATTCCCGCATAAAAAGCCTCTTTCACGCAAATGCCCGGATATAAGGTTTGCCATTGATATTATATTAAAGAGTATTCGTGTTTCAGAAGGAAATCAGCCCGCGGCATACCGGCGAACCGTTTGTTCCGGATGAATCGGAGTTTGGTTCCCTTCCGTATCTGATATTATACCTTGCTTTGCTTTTTTCATCAATCTCCGCATGGAAATGCCGGAAGCTTCCCCTGTAAGCGCTCCGGCCGGGCTTCGGCAACCTGTTCTTGTAAATAAGCTGAATCTGTGATAATATCCTGCTGACCTATGAAGAGTGCGCGAGAGACAAGCTCGTTGACCGCACGACAACCTGCCGGGGACGGTAAGGTGCCAAAGCTTGACCGATAGGAGATATAAAGGCAGTCCTGTCGGTAACGATGGGACTGTTTATTCGTCACTCTTTATAAGCAAAAACGGAAGGAGGGGCGTATTTATATTGTTTGCGTTCCGGAATAGCGCCAAGTGACCGAGACTATTAAACGTAGGAGACATTATGATCACGGAAAAAGAAATATGGGAAGCGGCGAAGCTGTTTTTGCGGAATCCGTACTGGAAACGGTATTATGATGACGCGCCGTCAGAGTACTCAAAGCGGTACGTCTTGCTTAGTTTTTTCTGGAGCGAAACTCGCGATGAGACAAAGGTGGACGAGGCTATAAAACAGGCAAAGGAGCTTGAGAAACATTTTAGCATTGCGGATTGCAGGCACGCACTGAGATACTGCGGCAACAACCCAAAGGTCGTATACTGGCGGGAAAGGATAAAGGAATTGACAGAAAGGGAGGGGAAGGATAATGAGGAACCAATTTGAACTATTCATGAGGAATCCATACTACAGGGAGATATACGAAAAAGCGCCCACCGAAAAACTGAAACATTTTAACAGGCGTTCCTGGGGCGACCCGACTTATGTGGATGATGAAGGTGATGACACTCATCTGCCCGGGCCTGATGAGGAGTATCTCGCAATGTTTCCCGTCTGTGGCATACGATTTGAGCTTTTCATAAGGAATCCATATTACAGGAATATGTACAAAAACGCGCCGACCGAAAAACTGAGACGTCATTTCAGGCGGGCCTGGGGCGATCCGACTTATGTGTATGACGAAAATGAGGATGCCCATTTGTCCAAACCGGAGGTAGAGTATCTCGCGCAGTTCGCCGTTGGCGGGATGCAGAAAGTGTTTTTCAAAAAGTTGCTGGCCAGATTTGATCAGACAAATCCAGATGAAAAAAACTCAAGCCAGACTTGAAAAAGAAATTGCAATTTCAAACCCCGGATGTTAGAATAGACTTGAAGAATATGCTACAATGACACCGTAAGAAAGGGGTGACGGTGATGAGTCTGGGAAGCAACATTACTGAAGCGAGGAAACTGCGAGTGCTTACGCAGGAAAACCTGGCCGAATTGGTGGGCGTGAGTTTTCAGGCGGTGAGCAGCTGGGAAAGGGACGAGAACCTGCCGGACACCGCGCGGCTGACATTACTGGCGAAAGCGCTGAATACTTCACTTGACGCGCTGTTCAGTGAGAACAAACACGAGTGGATGCTGAAAGCCCCGCATTCCGATCCGGAGCACATGTACACATACATTAAGGCTAAGGCACAAAGCGAGAAACTGGAGCAGACGCTGAAAGCCCTGCCGTTGATACGCGAGAAACACAAGGGCCAGGTACGCAAGGGCATGACGGACAATGCGCCGTATATCACTCATCCGCTTACCCTGGCCTGCCACACGCTGGCTATGGGTATAGTGGACGACGACGTGATTGCGGCGCTGTTGCTGCACGACGTGATAGAGGACACTGATACCAAACCAGAGGAACTGCCTGTCAATGATCGTGTGCGCGATGCTGTGTGCCTCGTGTCCTACAATACGTACGAAGGCGATAAAGAGGAAATCAAACCGAAGTACTACGAGAACATCGGAAAAAACCAACTGGCATCACTCGTGAAGTGCATAGACCGCTGCAACAACCTGAGCTGCATGGCGGACGGATTTACCCGCGGTAAGATGGCCTCGTATGTGGTCCAGACGGAGAAATACGTACTGCCGCTGCTGGATGTGGTCAAGGCCGTGCCGGAATGGAACAATGCCGCTTGGCTGCTCAGTTACCAGATCACCGCGCTACTGGAGACGTTCAAGAGGCTGCTGTGACAAAATCGGAAATGAGAGGAGGCCAGATCTATGTATGCTATGTATGTAGGCATATTCAATGATGGTGCTAAGGATAATCTGGATGATTATTACGACAGGCCTTTTGATTTGTTCAAAAGATACTACGAACTGACGAGCCTGTACCGGACTCCCGGTGAGTGGCTGCCATTGCTGGGAGAACAGAAGCAAATGGATTGGGGGAGCTACCTGTATGTGTGTTCGCGCGAAACAGTCCAGCAGCTGTTCAAGATCAAAAAGACGGGGATCGCTCCGGTCTTTGAAGACAGGATCGGTTCGACGCGGTCATCGTCCACCCTGCCTAAAGCAGACTGGTACGGAATAATGGAAGTCGAGCTTTACTGAGAAAGGAATAGAAATGAAAAAAGACGGTTACGGGATCAATGGCTGCCTGTGCCACATATATGATATCGATGACGCCGAAGAAGCCCATAAACAGTTGGATACTGAATTTGTGAAAGGCTATGGCGACGAAACCAAACTCCCGGATGGCACTCTGCTGCACTATAATTCTGTATGGGATGACGGCTATCGGGTGCTCCTGCGCTGCAAGCATTGCGGAGGCATGTTTCTTTTGCAGGTGTCCACGTATACATCGATGTCTGATGAAGGTCACGACGGGCATTATACTGATTACCTTCCGGTTTGGTCAGAGGAAGAAGCAGATCTGCTGAATACTCTGCTTGGGCCGGGAGAGTTTGAAGATCACCCATTCAGGCATTTGAGAGGTACTAACCATAAGTACTGCTGGTACGGAAAAGAACAGCCGCATCCGATGGATATCGAAGAACTGAAAAGAGCCATTGCTTTGAAGTATAAGGACAAGTTTCACTCTCGCCAGACAAAATAGGTATATTGACCATGGAAGAAAACAGTTTGAGCGAATTGTATGTGCGCGAGGTTTCGCTTATCCGAAAACCGCCAAAAGAAAGCTATCTCCGCAAGCTGCCGGTAGTATGTGCGCTGACGAAAGCCCCTATACAGTTTCATGGGCCGGTTACGTTTTTCGTAGGCGAAAACGGTACGGGTAAATCGACGCTCATTGAAGCGCTGGCTGTAGTTATGGGCTTTAATCCGGAAGGAGGAACCAGAAACTTCAATTTCTCTACACAGGAAACACATTCCGAACTGTACGACTGTATCCGTGTGGCTAAGGGAATAAAACCCCTCCGGGACGGCTTCTTTCTCCGCGCAGAGAGCTTTTATAATGTGGCGACAAACATAGACGATCTTGACAGCGAACCGTCTTTCGGCAGACCGGTAATAGACAGTTATGGAGGTGTATCGCTTCATCATCAATCGCACGGTGAAAGCTTTATGGCGCTTGCTGAAAACCGATTCGGCGGCAACGGTCTCTACATACTGGACGAGCCCGAAGCGGCGTTATCACCCATGAAACTCATGCGGCTGATGTGCAGGATCGACAAGCTGGTAAAACAACACTCACAGTTCATCATAGCTACACATTCACCGATATTAATGACTTTTCCCGGAGCAACAACGTATGAGCTGAGCGCTGACGGCATCCGCAGTGTCGATTATCGCGAAACGGAACACTATCAGATGACGCGGCGTTTCCTGGAAAACCCGGATAAAATGCTGAAAATCCTATTCAGCGATAACAGTAAGCGTAAACAGGATTGAATTTGTCGTCCGGCAGGCGACCTGAATTAATCCGGCTCATGTTATACTCAGAGTGCAATAAGGAAACAGGAGGAAACTGAAATGTACGGAGCGATACTAGGGGATATGATAGGAGCCCCGTATGAGTTTGACATGGGCGACAAAACCAAGGTATTCCCGCTTTTCGGTCGCAACTCGCGCTTCACGGACGACACGGTCATGACTGTAGCGGTGGCAGAGGCACTTATGGATTCTATCGGTAAAAGCGACGATGAGATCAAGGATGCGCTCGTTGCCTCCATGCGCAAATGGGGGAATGACTACCCGAATGCCGGATATGGCCAGAGATTCTATGCGTGGCTCTGGTCGAAAGATCCGCAGCCATATGGGAGCTATGGCAACGGCTCTGCCATGCGGGTTTCATCCGCGGGCTGGCTGTTCGGCACACTGGAACAAATGAGGCGCATTGCCAGGCTGACCGCTGAGGTCACGCATAACCATCCCGAGGGCATCAAGGGCGCCGAGGCGACTGCAAGCGCGATCTTCCTTGCCAGGACGGGGAGCGGCAAGGCTGAAATCAAAGACTACATCATAAGGGAATTCGGCTACGACCTTTCAAGGACCTGCAATGAGATCCGTCCGGATTACCATCATGTGGAAAGCTGCCAGCAGACTGTCCCCGAAGCGATCACTGCTTTTCTGGAAGGTAACGATTTCGAGGATGTGATCAGGACAGCCGTATCACTGGGCGGGGACTGCGACACTCTGACGTGCATCGCGGGCAGCATAGCCGAAGCGTTCTATGGTGTGCCGGATGAGCTGATAGCAGAGTGCAGGAAGCGTCTGCCCAAGGATATGCTGGCAGTGCTCGACAGGTTTGATGCGGCGGCAGAAAGGATATAGACCATGAGAACTATTCGGGTAACCGGCAAAGGACAAATAAAGGTCAGACCGGATATGACAAGGATCACGATCACTTTGGAGGGAGTCTATCCCGAATACAGTGAAGCCCTGCGCAGGTCTTCTGAGGATACGGAACAGCTAAAAGAACTGTTCGCGGCTTTCGACTTTGAGCGTTCAGATCTCAAGACTCTGGACTTCAGCGTTGACGCTGAGTATGAAAGCTATAAAGAAAAGAGTGCGTGGAAGGAGCGCTTCATAGGGTATAAGTATCAGCACGTAATGAAAATCGAGTTTGAATCCGATAATGACCGTCTCGGCAGGATACTTTATGCGCTTGCCAATTGCCACGT
Source organism: Clostridiales bacterium (assembly GCA_024684375.1). GTDB lineage: Bacteria > Bacillota > Clostridia > Christensenellales > Aristaeellaceae > RUG14130. The sequence continues at coordinate 75,159 of JAIKWZ010000033.1, read as the reverse complement.
GAAGCCGGAGTTTCGGCTCAGCCATACCGTAAGTGACCCAGAAGCCGCGAAGAACGAGCTGCTTGGCAAGGCAGTAACAGACGCCAGAGAGAAGGCGTATGTGCTGACAAAAGCCGCAGGGATAAGCCTGAAAGAAATCCAGAATATAGACTACTCATGGGGCGAGATCGATTTTGAAGTTAAAACGATGAAGGAAATGGTGCTGCCCTGCGGTGGCACTATCGATAATGATCTTTCGGATGAAAGCTACGACTTGAACGTGGAACCGGATAACATCACTGTATCAGATACAGTAACGGTTATCTGGGAGATAGGGTGACAGATCGGAGGGAACGCCATTAAATTCAGCCGTAATCCCATATCGGGGATCCTGGAAGCGTATACGGATGACGGAGTATACCAGGGGGAGATCTACACATTCGGAGATTATGTATTTGAGAAGGAAGAGCGCAGAAAACGGCCCTTCAATATGGATATGATCACAAAGCTGCAGCTGAAATCGGAGAATGTGTGTTACGGGCCTTGCCCAAAGCCTGAAGATGAGGTGGAGCAGCGTCTGACCATAACAGAGGATGGCCGCGTATGGCTGTCGCGATACCGGTTCGGGAAAGGCTTCGGGGAGTTCGAACTCGTCGGGAAGCGTCAGATCAAGATCCCGGAAGAACGCGCGGAAGCGCTGTTCGACGCCGTGGGTGAATACTTCTCCAAGGAAAACAGAATCAAATACGCAACTGACGTCGGTACGTGGAAGCTGACTCTTACGGATTTTCTTGGCAAAAAATACAGAGCGGAAGGACCACTTTTGGATGACCTGATGACTTCAAAGGGCGGACTGTCCGAACTGATGCGCGCCTGCACGGGAATACCGGATCTGCTGGCGTTCGACGGAAATATCGGGTGATCAAACAAAAAGGCAGGAAACTGACAGCGCGCCGCAGAATATCTATTCCGCGGCGCGTCTGTATGCATGTGGATGAGATAATTGCTCGTTCAAGTGACAGGGGGAGAGTATCTGGACTTTATGTGTGCCGGACGCAGTCGGCGCGTTCAGCCCGTAGGCAGGCTTATTCTTTAACTGAGGACATGGCACGCCACAGTGAGATCATGCTCTGCAGTACGGGTTCAAAACATGGCGCATCGGTCCGTCCGACATCAGGGACTAAGGCAGGTTAGCAATGGATGGAACAGGTTCGGGCAAGGTCAAGATCGCGTGCGTGGGTCTGGTGGGGCAGTCGCTGTTTATGACGGTCCCCGCGTTTCACGCCGCCGAGGAAACGCTGACGGCGTTGTCGATGTTTGATGAGCCGGGCGGCAAAGGGTTTAACCAGGCCGTGGCGGCAGCCAGGGCGGGCGCGGACGTGAGTTTTCTGGGCGCGGTGGGTTCAGAGGGTTATGACCTGAGCGCAGCAGCGTTTTGTGAACACGAAGGAATAAAATGCTGCCTTGCGAAAAAACCGGGCCGCAGCGCCTGCGCCGTTATTATGACTGATTTAAAGGGTGGAAGCCGCGTGACGGTTTTCCGTGGGGCGGAGCTTGACCGCGGGGACGCCGAGCGCTTCGCGCCGGAGATAGCGTCCGCAGATCTGCTGTTGCTCAACAGCGAGGTGCCTGACGAGGTCAATATCGCCTGCGCGCAGGCGGCGCATGCCTGCGGCGTAAAGACAATCATGAATCCAGCGCCGCGCCGTTCCGTACCTGATATCCTCAAAAAGCTCGTTGACCTGTTTACTCCAAACGAATATGAGGCCGCGGAACTTGAGGGAATGAATAACTGCGTGGTCACGCTGGGCAGCCGCGGCTGCCTGCTAAAGCAGGAAGGAGCATTTATCCCCGCGGAACCTGCCGTGACTGTCGACGCGACCGGCGCGGGGGACACGTTTACAGGCGTGCTGGCCGTGATGCTGGCTGAGGGGGAAACGCTTTATGAAGCCGCTGTGACCGCCAACGCTGCCGCTGCCGTGACCGTGTCGCGCAAGGGGGCGGCGAGCGCGATCCCGTATAGGCAGGAATACTGTAAAAAATAACGCTCTTCGGCGTGTTTGGGGAGGAGACGGATGAAGATAGATGGCCTTGAGAGAAGGTCTTTCATATTGGGGATGGTCACCGCGTTTTCCGAGTGCGTAGCGGGCGGCTGCAAGCGCATGGCGCTGTCGCCGCCCATGTCGGAAGCGGATTTTCCTGACACCGTGCGTGAGGCCTGCCTGATCGTAAAAGAGCACGGGCTTGAATACTTCCTTGAGCAAAACGAAGACCTGCCGCAAGAAAGACGTTTCAGCTGGATAGTTATCGCCGCAAAACCCCGCACGCTGGAAGAGTATCATTATCTGCGCAGGCAAGGCTTGAGTCCCGCCGTTTCACTTGAACCATTTTATGACCTGCTGAGCTACAATCCGGATGAGCGCGTGGACGCAGGATTTGACGCATTCGGAACATTTTTTCCGAAAGAATAATACCGGCAGTGCGCCGGAGCCGCATTAAGGAGGCCGATGAATGAAACTGCATTCGCTGGACGAGATCAAAACACCGCTTTCGCCGTCTTCGCTTAATGAATGGGAAGAAACGCGCCGAGACCTGCTCGGAAGCATACGTTTTTCGTCATCCATAGACCTGCTGAAGCACGACGCGCCTCTGTCGCCGAAAATCTTCGGAGCCGTGGAGTTTCCGGGATTCGTGGTCGAAAAGGTGATATTCCAGAGCCTGCCGGGCTTTTATGTGGCGGGCAACCTGTACAGGCCCAAGGACCTGACGCGCAAGTATCCCGCCGTTCTAAACCCGCACGGTCACTGGGAAAAAGGAAGGGTCGACCTTGATCCCCTCGGACGCTTGCCTCAGCGCTGCGCCAACTTTGCCATGCGGGGCATGGTGGCGTTCATATGGGACATGGTGGGCTGGAATGATTCGGACCAGATCGACCACAACGGCTATATGCCGGAGTTTGACGCCTGGAACTTCAGCCACTTCGCTCTGCAGCTCAACAACAGCATAAAGGCGCTGGATTTCGTGAGCGGCCTGCCTTACGTGGATGCTTCGCACATCGGCTGCACCGGTTGTTCCGGCGGCGGTACGCAGACATGGTTTCTTTCCGCTATAGACGAGCGGGTGAAGGCGGCCGCGCCCATAAACATGGTATCCGCGTATATGCAGGGCGGCTGCGGCTGCGAAAACGCGCCGTTTTTGCGCACCAAATACTGTTCCGTGGATTACGCCATGCTTATCGCTCCCCGCCCGATGTTTCTGGCCGCAAGCGACGGCGACTGGACGGCTCACTCGCGTGAAGTGGAGTTTCCGGCGATAAAGAGAGTATACGACCTGTACGGGGCCGGGGAACGGCTGGAGACATTTTACCGCAGCGCGCCCCACAGCTACGACAAGCCCACCCGGGAGCGCGCATACGACTTTTTCTGCCGGGTGTTCGGGCTGGAAAATCCGTATCCGGATGAGATCGACATAGAGATAGACCCCGCCGACCTTCTGATAGGAAATATAAGGCATTACACAGAGAAAGAAGGCATTATAGAGGGAGAAGAAGCGCTGTTCGGGCTGGTTAAAAGCATTATGAGGGACAATCTGCTCAAACTGGACGCAGCTGCCGGCAGTGAAATAATCCGGAGGGTATTTCCAGAGCTTTCCTCCGATACGCTTGACATCCCGTATCTGACAGAAGATCCTCAAAGCGGCCCTGAACTGCGTCTGGGCGCCTGCCCCGCGGCGTACGACGGAATGGGCATTAAACACCTGCACGCCTACAATTACGGCTGGGACACTCGGCGCGTATCGGCGCTCAGAACGCTGATAAAGGCGAACCCGGAGCGGGTATGCATCGCGGAAGGCAAAAGCGCGTATCTGGCAAGTATCGCGGCTAAATTGGCAGGCAGCCGGAACCTGCGCCTGTCAGGACCGAAAAAAGACGGCCTTGACATTCCCGGCATAGAACTGGTAAGGAACCTGCCGGATTCTCCTGTCGGCAAATGACATATCGTTCGGCATGAGCGTGATCGGGGCACCGCGGGCATGACGCGGTGCCCACCTGTTTTATCCGTTCACGCGCTGCGGTTAAGGATGATGAGCGCGGAAGAAGGCCGCTTGCCAAGGCGCAGTCGGTCGGTTTTTTACGCAAAAAGTGGAAAAAACGGTGTGTCGGGCAGGAATGCGGGCAGGAAACGCAGAATATATCAGACGAAGAGGTCGTTTGTACGCCTTTAGCTGCCGCAAACCGCGGTATGACAATACAGCCCTGCGCCCGAAGGACGGGCGAGGGGACGGAGGAAAGCATATGGATACCAAGACTGTATATCTCGCCGGAGGGTGCTTCTGGGGAGTGCAGAAGTTCTTTGACCAGTTTGAGGGTGTGACGGGCACGACTGTGGGCTATGCCAACGGGCCTGAGGGGGCTCCGTCATACAAGGAAGTGCGCGCAGGCAGCGGGCATGCGGAGACCGTGCGCGTGATTTACGATCCTTTGCGCATATCGCTTACGAAACTGCTGGAATACTATTTTATGGTCATAGACCCGCTCTGCGTGAACCGGCAGGGTGAGGACAGCGGCATTCAGTACAGAACAGGCGTATACTACACCGAAGAGGGCCAGCTGCCCGAGATCGAAGCAGTGTTCAGAGAGCAGGAAGCGAAAGCGGGCGCGAAGCTGGCCGTGGAACTCATGCCTGTTAAAAACTTCTATGACGCCGAAGAGTACCATCAGAAGTATCTTGACAAGAATCCCGGAGGATACTGCCACATTCCAAAGGCGATGTTTGAGCTTAAGCAGTGATAGCAGTGTTTTTACTCTCCAAACAGTATTGACCGTGGAGGTTGCAGGATGGATCTGAACGGAATAAAGGAAGTCATACTCTCTCAGGGAATAAACCTGCTGGGCGGCATCATTGCGCTCATAGCGGGATTGGTCGTGGCGCATTGGGCGCTGAAACTGCTCATCCGCAGCGCGCGCTTTGGGAAGATCGATCCCACTATCAGGGGATTTCTTGAAAACCTGCTCAAAATCATTCTTTATGTAACGGTCATACTTACTGCGGTAGGCATAATGGGCATACCGCTCACAAGTTTCCTGACGCTGCTGGCCTCGGCAGGTGTGGCGGTCACGCTGGCAATGCAGGGCGCGCTGAGCAATTTCGTGGGCGGAGTGACTGTTATGCTCATCAAACTGCTCAAGGCAGGTGATTACGTAAAGATAGGCGATACAGAGGGCACGGTGCAGAAAATCGGCATTTTCTATACTGAGCTTACGACCTTTGACAACCGCCACATCTCCATGCCCAACAGCGCGCTTACCGGCACATCGGTTATCAACTACACGCGTGAAGGTACCAGGCGCGTAGACGTCATTTTCTCCGTCAGTTACCCATCGGATATAGACAGCGTGCGCTCCACGCTGCTTCAGGCGGTGAACGCCACAAGCAGGGTGCTGCCTTCACCGGAGCCGACCGTGAAGCTTGACGAGTGCGCCCAAAGCAGTCTGAATTTTACCGCACGCGTATGGTGTAAGTCTGCCGATTACTGGAACGTAAAATGGGATCTGACCGAAAACGGCAAAAAAGCGCTGGACGCCGCGGGAATAGAAATACCCTACCCGCAGCTGGATGTGCATATGAGATGACGTGCATGGCCTAATGAGAAAGACGGATATGGTTGCAGCATAAAATATGGGCAGGAGAGATCCTGCCCGTGTTTGCGCTTTAGGTCAGTTGTATTTGTACATAAGCAACAGCTTGATGACATAGCTGCCAAGCGTATTGCCCAGAGCGGCTACAGGGATGAGCCACCAGGAAACATCCAACGCTATGCCGGCGTAGCCCATCAGAGCGATCGAGTGAGCGTAGGCGCTTAAAATGAACAGCGTCACGCCGTAAATGACATGGGGAAGGCGGCTGCCGTTAAGCACTTTGGGCGGAGCGGTAGCCAGGAACATGCATGCTCCGCACATCGTGCCCTGCCACAGTACTTTGAGCGGGTCTGAATATTTGGCCATTATTTCCTGAGCCGCGCCGCTGATCTCCGGCAGGAAGTGTCCCGCCAGCAGACCGGTCAAGAAGGCGCCAACGAGATTGAACGCCAGCATCAGCAGCTTTTGAAGCGGGGAGTACTCAGGTTTTGCCACCCTGCCCGTAAACAGCTGAGCGTCAAAACTCACCACGAACCACAGCCCCGCGCTGAACAGTACCGCGCCGGGTATCCCGCCACCTGCCTTGAGATTGACTATGCAGCCCATGGCTATCAGCGCCCCGGCGGCGATGGACTTGGGGATGCTCGTTTTTGCGGGGGCCCTGAAGCGCTCCTTCAGTTTTTCATTCAGCGAAATGCTCATTTTCAAACTCCTTATCAAGAGGTATTTCTATTATCTCATGGCATTCGACCCGATCGACCCTGATTAGCACGCCGTCAGAGGTCGGTTCCGCAGTCAGGCTTTCTCCGATCGGACGCAGCACCGCCTTCACTTCACCCTTCAGCCGCAGTCTCAGCACGACGTCCCTGCAAGGCGGGATCTCGGAAAAGCTGGGGACGGAAAGGTCACTGTGAGGGCCGTTCATGTTGACCAACTGGATCAGCAGCCTGCCGTCTTTGAACAGCTCCGTTTTTTCAAGTATCCCTTCACAGGACACAACTTCGCACAGGGGAGTATATAATTCATCAAGCAGCTTTCGCATCAGGCGCTTGTGAGCTTCCTGCCTGCCCAGTATGTAGGCGCTGCCTATGTCCGCGCCTACGCAGGCGATCCTGCCATTCCCGTAAGGTAGGATCAAGGCGAAGGGATCGTGTTTCCTGCGCGGGTCTAAACAGCTTTCGGCGAAGACTCGGCAAGCTGATGAACTGAGACGGCTCGAACCGTACACACTGCCGTAACACTCTCCGTCGCAGGAGAAACAGATCAATTCGTCCGTTCTTTTGCTGACATGGATGTCTATCCCGGCCTCTTCCAGCATTTTACAGGCGTTGACGCCGTTTACAAGCAGGCTGCCGCCTTGTCTTGCGTAGTCGAGCAGGAGGTCAAGCGTTTCATGTTCCAGCCCTTCAACCAGCTCAGGCACCAGTATCACGCCCCACTTTTCGGGGTGAGAAAGCGTGTGTTCGGACACGATGGATACGCTGCGGCCAATGTCGCACAGCAATGACACCAGCCCCGTCACCTTCTCGCTGCCGGAGCGGCTGAACAGCTTGTCTCCCTCCAGGTAACGGTCGTACCGGGACAGCAGTACTGTCGCCTGGGGCACGACCTTACCGCCAAAGCAGTATTCCTGCCTGACGCGTATCATGTCCGCAAGGGGCTTTAACCGGCGTATCTGCCACATGCGGGGAGAACCGTCAGGGTATTGGGGAATATAGTCCTGAAAGCCTCCGCCCAAAGAGGTCACGCACGCTGCTTCCTGCATAAGCTGGCAGGGCTCCTTGACGAAACGCCCCTGAGTGGCGCCTGTGCGGCTGACGCGGAAGTTCCAGGCCATAAGGTCCCAGCCCCGGCCCTGGGATGCCAGTGTTCGGGCGGCGGTGCGGGCGGAGTTAACTGAGGACCAGGGGGAGAAATCACCTGACAGGCAGTCTATGCCTTCGGGTACGGGCTCGGGCATGTAGTCAGAGCACAGCCAGTTGGAAATGATCTGGAAATCCGGGTATTCCCTGTGCACCTCGTTCGTGTAATGCCTTACATACCGGCGGAAGCATTCACGGCAGAACTCGCGGAACAGGCGATACTCCATCGAAGCGGGGTCTGAGGGCAGGGCGCCTCCCAGGCTGATACCGCATTCCCGTTCAAACGCCTCCAGAGTCTCAGGGTCAAAGTCAAGGTCGGTGGCCCAGCACTCTCCGTCAACCCAGACGCCGTCCACGCCGTATCTGCCCGCAAGTTCCTTCAGCTGCGGGATAAGCACACGGTCAGCGTATTTAAGGCCGAAAGTGCGTGTGATATCAGTGCTCCGGCTGCCGTCCGGACGCATGACGGCATCTTCGGGGTGCTCAGAGCAGTATTTCCGGTCGAACACACCGGAATAGTGCATGAACAGGCCGACACCCTCGCTCTTTGTAACCCTGCGCCAAAGCTCAAGAGTGTCCCGCTTGATAGAGGGCATGGCGTTGCCTGTCAGCGTAGGATAGCTTGCCCAGCCCGGATGCCCCTTGCAGTCGATCTGCAGATAATCTGGACGCAAAAGCCGGCAGATCTCCCGTATATCTTCCTCCTTAAGCGTTTCGCCAATGGAGGGGGAATCAGGCCCGGGAGAAGCGTGAAAATCAAAATGCAGCCCGAAGGCGCACGCGCTCCTGCGTTTCATGGCACACCTCCCATATTATGTCAAGATTATAAACGATAGCTCAAAACCATGCAAGCTTATCCCTTGAATTAGCATGAAAAACTGGTATAATATAGTTTGAGATGGAATGTACAGGAAGGAAATGCCATGGACATAACAAATACCGACTGTATGACCGTAGTGGTGGGCAGAAACGCGAGCAAGACCGGCTTCGTTATGGTTGCCCACAACGAGGATGATTATATTCACGCGCGGATCCGACACTTTTACGTACCCGCGCGGGACTGGGAAGATGGAGAAATGCTCCCTGCCGAGGAAGGTTTCAGGCGTATTCCGCAGCTCAGGCACACATATGGATACTGGTGGAGCCAGGTGCGGGGGCCGGAAGGGGGACTGTCCACGTCCGACAGCTTCATAAACGAAAACGGAGTCGTGATAGTGTCGGATTCTTCCTGCGGTTCTCATGAGGACGCGGACGAAGAGGTCCATTCAACTGACGGCATTGTCTACGAACTGCGCAGGGCTCTGGCGGAACGCAGCCCGAACGCCCGGGAAGGGCTCAGGATCGGCATTGAGCTAGTGGAAAAATACGGCTACGCTTCCGCGGGCCGCATATACACCATTGCCGATAATAACGAGGCGTTCATGCTGCAGATCGTGCGGGGACACAGATATATCGCGGCCAGGATCCCGGACGACGCCATAGCGGTTATGCCCAACCACTACACCTTCCATTCGCTGCATGACGTGCCTGAGATGTGGTATTCCGAAGACATCGTGGAATACGCCGTCAGGCGCGGCTGGTACACTCCGGCAAAAGAGGGGGACTATTCGGATTTCGACTTCGCGAAGGCGTATCAGGACCCCAGAACTTATAAGCATTCCGATAATACACTGAGGCACAAATACGCTTCACAAATGCTGCTGGGGCGGAAATGGGACGAAAAGTCTGAAGGGTATCCGTTTTGCGTGAAGGCGGCAAGAAAAATCAGCGTTGATGACCTGATGAGGGTGATGTCAAGCCACTACGAGGGCACGGGCTGCGACGTGAGGTTCGGCCCCGGCCTGTCCCCGCACGATACGCCCGTCAGGCGCATCTGCACTGGCACTACGGTGGAAAGCGAGATATACGAGTTTACTGACGAAGAGCGTCTGATCACAGCGTGGACGGCGCTGGGACGGCCCTGCGAGCAGCCGTATGTGCCTCTTCATCCGCTGTGCGGCAACGTGACCGAGATCGAGGACGGGGAGTTTGACCCGTTTGCCGAGGCGGCAATGCATTTCCGGCCCAGCGCCGGCGCGACCGAATACCGCGCTACACCCTGGCAGAGTATGAAAAACTTTGAAAACCTGTGTGAGTTCAGGTACGTGGAGGTCATTCCAGAAGTCACGGAGTTTAAGCGCCGGCTGCTGGCGCGTTTCAAAAAGTCGGAAGCGAAGCTCAGAAACGCAAACCTGTCCGCAAACGAGATAAACGCCGCAGACACCGACAACCTGCTATACGCGGTCAAACGCACGCAGGACAGGTTTCTAAAGCGCGGACTGGAGAACGCGCGGATACTTGACGCGTCCATATCTTCAGACAAGGCGGGCGTGTTTTGCGCCAGCGTCGTTTTTACCGCCGAGTCTCCCATGGAGAGCACCCTCGCGTTCGGGCCGGGTCGGTTCGAGACCAGCCGCTACGCCATGCCCGTGGAGGGAAGCCTTAAAAGGCGGGGCGAGGCCTGGAGCGCACGTTTCGAGTTTGCTTCCCGGCCTCTGGAAAAGGACGGAGCCGGCACATTCGAATACATACTGGGCGGAAGGAATAAGGACGGCTCCTCCTTCGCCGCCATGTGCCTCATGGATGCTGATGAGAACGGCAGCGCTGAACTGAAGGGCTGAAAATGGGCGCTTTTCTCGCCATAGACCTTAAAAGCTTTTACGCCTCAGTGGAATGCGCCCAGCGGGGGCTTGACGCGCTGGACGCGAACCTGGTGGTGGCGGATACCTCCCGCACGGAAAAGACAATATGTCTGGCGGTGTCGCCCTCGCTCAAAGCCGTGGGCGTGGGCGGACGCGCGAGGCTGTTCGAGGCGATCGAAAAGGTCAGGGAGGTCAACGCCGCCCGCCGTCTCAAGGCGCCCAACCATACGTTTACGGGCAAAAGCTTTCTGAAAAGCGAGCTGGACAGAGATCCGTCGCTGGAGCTCACGTTTCTTACCGCCCGTCCGCGCATGAGCCTTTACATGGAGTATTCCGGGAAGGTTTTCACCATCTACGCCAAATACATATCTCCCGACGACATACATGTTTACAGCGTGGACGAGGTGTTCATCGACGCGCAGCCATATCTTAAGATCTACGGACTTACTCCGCGGCAACTGTGCGAAAAGCTCATACACGAGGTGTACGACTCTACGGGCGTCACCGCCACGGCGGGCATAGGCACGAATATGTACCTGGCGAAGGTGGCCATGGATATAGTGGCCAAGCACATGCAGTCGGACTCCAAAGGCGTCAGGATAGCGGAGCTGGACGAAATGGAGTACCGCCGCCAGCTGTGGAGCCACACGCCCCTCACGGATTTCTGGCGGGTGGGACGCGGCACCCAGAAAAAGCTGGCCGCCATGGGGATACGCACTATGGGGGACATCGCCCGCTGCTCTCTGGGCGGGGCGGACATGCGCGCCAACGAGGAGGCGCTATATAAGCTTTTCGGCGTGAATGCGGAGCTGCTGATAGACCACGCCTGGGGCTATGAAAGCTGTGAGATACGTGATATCAAGGCGTACAGGGCCAAGGCGTCATCCTTATCCAACGGCCAGGTGCTGGCAGAGCCCTACGAAAACGCGGCTGCCCGGGTTGTGATACGTGAAATGGCCGGAAAACTCGCGCTTGAACTGAGCAGCAGGGGACTTAAAGCATGCACCCTCTCCGCGGGAGTGAACTACGATACCGAAAACCTCAACGACCCGGAACGCATGAAGACCGTATCCAACCAGATCGAACGGGACTTCTACGGCCGCCCCGTCCCCAAAGGCGCGGGTGGAGCGCGCAGGTTCAACAAGCCGACTGCCCTGGGAGAGGATTTTGACCGGGCAGTATGTGAGATCTTTGACGAAACGACCAACCCCAGCCTGCTCGTGCGCCGCCTGTATGTGGCGGCAGGAGAGGTGCTCGATGAGCGCGACCCTGCCCTGGTCATCCCGGAACAGCTTGACATGTTCGGAACTGATGCCATATCGGCTTCGGAGGAAGCTTCTGACGCCAGAAAGCTCAGCCGCCAGAAGGCGATAAACGAGATACAAAGGCGCTTCGGGAAAAACGCGATCTTCAAGGGTCTAAGCCTGGAAAAAGGCGCCACCGCGCTGGAACGCAACAAGCAGATAGGGGGGCACAGGGCGTGAAGGATTACTCAGACATCATCGACCTGCCGCGCCCCGTTTCCAAAAAGCATCCGCGCATGGGCAGGCTGGAAAGAGCGGCGCAGTTTGCGCCGTACGCGGCGCTGGGCGGGTACGAGGAACTCATCGCAGAATACACAAAGGCGATAGAAAAGCAGCAGGATCAGGCTGACACGCGAAAGAAGGCGGAAAATGTCCGGTAAAGTTGAACTCAAACTGGTATTCAGCTATATAGTCATCGTGTTTGCGGCGACGCTGTGCGCGGCGAATTATTATGTGTTCGTGCTGCCAAACGCTTTCGCGCCGGCGGGCATAAACGGCATCGCCACCATGGTGCAGTACTTGAGCGGGATAAGCATAAGCTATATGTCGCTTTTGATCAATATACCCTTGGCGATCGGAGGCTTTTTCCTGATCGGACGCGAATTGACGGATAAGACCACGCTGTATGTGCTGGTGTTCTCGGGAGTGCTGCTGCTGTTCCAGAACAAGATCATCGATATCGAACGCTTTATCTACCACACTCAGGACGGGAAGAGCACCATACTCGCGCCAATTGCCGCAGGCGCTGTAAACGGGCTGAACTACGGCATAACCGTCAGAAACGGCGGCACCACGGGCGGCACTGACTTTATAGCCGCATATGTGCACAAAAGACACCCTGAGATAGCGTTCACCCGGGTGCTGCTGGTATTCAACGCCATGGTCGCCCTGTCCAGCTATTTCGTGTACGGCTACAATTTCGAGCCGGTGATACTGAGCATCCTCTACACCTATGTCACAACACATATCTCAGGCGGTATCATCCGCGGCGGCGAGGCGGCGGTAAAGATAGAGCTTATCACCCAGACCCCGGACGCTCTCAAACAGGAGCTGATCACCAGGCTCAGGCATTCGGTGACGATAATCCACGCGATCGGCGGTTACTCCGGCACGGAAAAGACCATGATGATATGCGTGGTCAACCCGCACCAGATCAAGGAATTCATGGAGATAATCTCAAAATACCCCGGCACCTTCGCCTGTGTCAGCGACGTGACAAGGACGATAGGCAACTTCAAGCATATCTCCTCCAGAAAATAAGCTTTTGACAGCTGCCCGCGCGAGGCACTAAATGGGAATAAAAAGGACCACCGGGAAGTATCTGCCCGGTGGTCTTTTTTCTGTGAGACGGCAGGCTTATCTCCCGTTCAGCCCCTCCATGCGCATCATTTTTTCAAGCACGTTAATGTCGTTGGTGATGTCTATGGCGTCACTTTTGTACAGCTTGTCAAGCTGGGTGTCGAAACCCTCGACCACCTTGTCCATGGCGCCCTCGATGTTGAGGATGGAGTTGCGTATGCTTTCGCTGCCGGCGCGATTTTGTTTTTCAAGCTCAGCGTACCTGCTCAGAAGCTTGAGCGTGGCAGGCAGATAGTACTCCAGAAAGCTCTGTATCTCCCTTTCGCGCCCGGGCTTGTTTTTGACCGCGTAGAATATCGAGGCGGTGGTCGCTTCTATGTGGTATATCTTTTCGGTCATCGTCCGATCCTGTATGCGGTCGTTGAGCGTCCTGATCTGCAGCAGGATCTTGTCGTAGGGGTCAGCCTCCGCCTCCGCGCTTACGGTCTTTTCCTGTGCGGAAGCCTTTGAAGAAGCTGGCTTCACCTCATCCTCTGCCGGCCGCCCCTGGGGCGTGAGCACGATAAGTCCCCGCGCCTTGTCGATATATGTGGTCTTGGGCAGCTGACCCTTGCGCTTGAGCTGCTTTACGGAGGCCTTTATCTGGGCCGCGGACAATCCCAGCGCGTTGGACAGGGCGGATATCTCGCACGCGTCGCGCCCCTGCAGGAACGCGTACACCTCGTCGGTATTGTTCACAAAGCCGCGGGTCAGGAAGGAGACCCCGACCGCCACGAGCGCCGCCACGGACAGGGGCCACAGGTAACTGCCCCCGAACAGCTCGCTCACCGCGTAGATAAGGAATACGGCGGTCAGCCCCAGCGTCCAGGTCTGGTTCCATTTTTTGACCTTGAACTGTTTTTTTATCCTGCTGTACAGCCAGATCGCCCCGATAAAGCGAAGGCCGGGCACAAACAGCATCAGCAGATTGACGATCAAGCCGCCGTCTATCTTGAAGCTGTCGTTTCCCTGGGTGTTATTCTGGTTATTGTTCTGCCCTAAATGATTGCTTTGGCTCATCGGTCGCTCCAAACACAAAAACTTACCTTTCATTATACCACTTTCGCAGACTGATGTTGTTAAAAAGACGTTATCGATTGGGCGGGCGGCTGAAAAACCCGCCGAATGTCCGGGTGATCTATTTGGACAAGTCCGGGGAGGTCGGCATACTGCGAAAAGCCAGAAAATGCCGGAGGGGACTTGCGCCAATGTGAAAAATATGTTAAACTATTAATGTATACGATCCCGGCAGGTCCAGGTCTGACGTACGTGTAAGGCCTTATCTGCCTGCCAGGCATTATCAAAGGCGCGGTGCGCCCCACAAATGGGCTGCCGCCTCCTGTTTTTCATACCGACACACTCAAGCGAAGGAGGAGAAGCCATGAAACGGACCTTATTGAGGACCTTGTTGCTCAGCCTGCTGCTGGTGCTGCTGGCGGGGCTGTGCGTATTTGCGGCGCAGGCGGCTACAAGCTGCAACGGCAAACATGAATGGAGCGAGTGGCAGACCACGAAAGAAGCCACCTGCGAAAAAGAGGGATTGAAGATACGCTACTGCCTTCGCTGCCGACAGCAAGATCCAAAGACGATCCCCGCAAAGGGGCACAACTGGGGCAAGAGGATCTGGGTAAAACAGCCTGACTGCACGCATCAGGGAACGTTCTACCGCACCTGCACCCGCTGCGGCAAGAAAACCGAAACCTACCGCGAGAAGGCACTGGGGCACGACTGGGGCAAGCAGGTGGTGACGAAGAAGGCGGACTGCACGCACGAAGGCGTGTACACGAGCACCTGCAGTCGCTGCAAACAGCAAAAGACGGAGAAAATAAAAGCGCTGGGGCACGACTGGGGCAAGGAGACGCCAACTAAGAAGGCGGACTGCACGCATGAGGGCGTGTACACCAGCACATGTTCGCGCTGCAAGGAGCAGAAGACCGTAAAAACGGTAAAGGCGCTGGGCCATGACTGGGGCGAGGGCACGGTAGTCAAGGCCCCCGGGTTCCTGGAGCCGGGCGTAAAGACCTATACCTGCTCGCGCTGCGGGGAAGAGAAGGCGGAGGAGATACCCGTAGAAAACCCCTTGAGCGGCGGTTCCATAATGAACAAACTGCGCAACGGCCCCACGGATGACATTTTGGATGAAAACGCTTTGCATATCGTCACGCAGCCCGAGGGCGGCACGATCGCCAAGGGCGGCAGCATGATTTTGACCGTGGAGGCGGAAGGCGGCGAAGGCGAGTACACCTATGTGTGGCGCCGCAGGTACCGTGCCTATATCTGGCAGTCGCTGTTCCCGTGGCACACAGTGGAGAACACGGAAGGCGGCAGCTGTGAGGCGGACCTGGGCAATTACAAATATTACTGCCAGGTGTACGACGAAGCCGGGCACAAAGTGGACAGCAAAGAAGTGCTCGTAGGCTACGAACTGTATATAGACCATCAGCCGGAAAGCGAGAACATGTTTGGCAAGGAGTCCGTCACGCTGGTATGCTGGGCGGACGGGGGCACGCCCTATGAGGACGGCAGCTACCTGTACACCTGCTACGACGCGGAAGGCAACAAGATAGGCACCGACAAGAATCGCTTGGGCGGCGTTCCCGTCAAGCAGGCGGGCGAGTACTATTTCACCGTGGAGGACAGCACTTCCAAGCTGCTGACTTCGGACCCATGCACGGTGTACAACGCGGACGGGATGGAGATCGCGGGCTTCAGGGATTATTACAACGCCGGTCCCGTGGCAGAGCTCGAAGCCGCGGTGTTGAACGGCGTGCCTCCTTACAGGGTAGAGTGGTACCAGGACAGCGTGCTGGCAAAAGAGGAGACCTTGGAGAGCAGCAGCCTGAGCTTCAGCGCGTCCGAACCCGGCGAATACTCCGTGCTCGTACATGACAAAACGGACAGATACGCCCTGGCTTACACGCAGGTGTACGGCGAAGCGCTCACCATACTCCAGCAGCCTCAGGGCGGCAAGCTGAATGACGAGACCGATCTGGAGCTGAGCATAACCATAGGAAGCGGCGTCGCGCCTTTCAGATATGACGTGCTCCAGCTCGACATCGACGGCATACCGTCGCCTTATTACAGCACGACTTCGGATAGCCACAAATACGCCATCAATGTGTATGACGAAGGTGATTACTTATTCGAGGTGACGGACGCCGAGCAGCGCCACACGCGCAGCGATATCGCGCAGGTGAGGGAAGACCTGGGCTTCCACATCGCCGACTGTTCGTATACCGCGAACGTGACCGAGCCCGGCGGAAGCACTAAGCTGTACGTGAAGGCCGAAGGCGGCACAGAGCCATATCTCTACATTTGGAAAGTCTGGAAAAGCGACTATCCTGCTGAATCTCCAAGATATTTGACTGACGGCAAATACGTGCGGAGTGAAGAAACCGAAGCCAATTTCATTTACACAAACACTATCGGCGCACGCTACTGCTGCGTAGTGACGGACAAGGAAGGCAGGATCGCCGAGGCGGGGCCCATGCTGGTAGAGTATACGGGCGAACTGTTCATCGACAGCCAGCCGGTGGAATGCTTCTTCAGAAGCAGAGATTCCAGTGTAACACAAACCCTGAGGTGCAAGGCGTATTCCGGCGCCTGCGCGCAGGAAAAGCTCCAGTACCGCTGGGAAAAGAAGGGTGAGAGCGGCTGGAAGGACATGGGCAAGGGGCCTGAGCTGAATCTTAAGCAGAGCAGATATACCTCGTTTGAAAACCAGATCTCGGGCACATACCGCTGCGTCGTCACCGATCCAGTGAGCGGAAAGAGCGTGACCTCCGAACCGGCAAAGGTATATTGGGAAATGAAGCTGGACGCTTCTTATGACAGCGCGGGCCCGGCGATCATCTTTACCGTGCAGGGCGGCGTCGCGCCGTATTCCTACACGATAGTCCGCAAACGGGCCGACCCGATACTGGAAATGGTATCCATTTATGAGATGGGTATAACATGCAAATGGAGATGGGACGGGACATACGAAGGCTGCAAGCATATCGAAGACGAGATGAATCCTGTATATTACTGCGATATACCCAAAACGGATTCCGGACACTTCCTGGTCAAGCTCAATGAAGCCTTGCCGCCGGTAGAAGAAGCGTCCGAAAGAACTACAGTGTCCCTTCTGTTTATTCCGATTGTTGATGAATATTCAGACTTTTATGACTTCTGTTGGACGTATGTCTTTACGGTAAAGGATTCAACAGGGAAAGAATCCACATATGAGGCGCAGATAGGCGGAAGAGACCAATACGACTACAACTATAACCTGGAGCATAAATATGGAATAGAAGGCACCTGGTGACGCTGGCACGGCAAAGTGAGCGTGATGTCTTCACAAGACTTTGAAAGGAGTCCGATAATGAAAAGATATATAGCGTTGATACTGGCCTGCCTGCTGCTGGCCGCGCTGCCCGCGCTGGCGGAAACGGAAGACGTGAGCGGCGAATGGTATACCGGGATAAACGGCGCGGCCGCGCTGCTGACACTGAAAGCCGACGGCAGCTACACCATTTCTTATCCCACTGCCGAGACCGCCAAAGGCACCTGGAGATACGACGACGGGTATATCTACCTGGACGGGGAGGATCTGCCCGCCCTCATGACCATTGACGGCCAGCTGAAGCTGTGCGGGGAAGCGGTGTTCTTCACCCGCGAGCGTCCCGCTACTTATGCGCCCGCCGAGGTATTGGAAGGGATATACATCGGTGAGCTCAGCGGGTACTGGAAGGCTGCGTACGTGGACAAAGAAGGCACGCCCCTGCCCGCCGGGCTGCTGGAGGACGAGACAGACCTGTACGTGGAGGGCACGCACGTGATACTGGGCGGTCCCGAATTCGGCGACACGATAGTGGAGATGGCTGAGGAAAACGGCGCGCTATCCGGCGAGATCGGCGGCGCGCAGGTGCTTATCCAGCAACAGCAGGATGGCCTGCTGCGCCTCAGCGTCACAAGCCCGGACGCCCCCGCGCGCGTATGGTATCTTGCAGCCGCAACATCAGCCGCGCTGGACACCGATACGGCCAAGTAAAAGGCAAATATCAGTTAAAACAAATACCGCCGGCACGATCATTTCGATCGTGCCGGCGGCTTCGTTCAGCGCGGTTTGCGCGGGCCTTACGGCCTTATGGGGAGGCTCTCCATGATGTATGCGTAGGTAGCCTCGTCTATTGGATAGTAGCTGCCGGATCCGTCCGTGAAACTGCCCGCGGCGTCCATTACCGGCTGCATGTAGGGCGCGCCCTGTTCCTGCGCGTACTGCTGAAGCTGGCTGACCGCCTCGTAGGTGAACTCGCCCAGCGTGCCGTATTCGTCGCCGCCGTAGATCAGGTCCGCATCCAGCCAGCCGGCATTGACCAGCGCGTCCTGGAAGGCGCGCACCAGCGCGGGATCGTATACCCAGCCGGGATCGTACTGCGGCTCGGGCTCGGGCGTGGGTTCAGGCGTGGGCGTTGGAGTCGGTTCCGGAGTAGGCGTCGGGGTCGGCTCAGGCGTAGGCTCAGGAGTGGGGGTGGGCGTGGGCTCCGGGGTGGGAGTGGGAGTCGGTTCGGGCGTGGGCTCGGGAGTAGGCGTAGGCGTGGGTTCCGGCGTGGGAGTCGGTTCCGTGTCTTCAGTATACTCCGGGGAGGGGGCGCTCGCCCTCTCCACCAGGCTCCGGGACACGTAGCCGCCCGTTTCCCCGACGGCGATGTGCACCCAGTTGTCCGAGTACTCGATCACCTCGTACACGCCGCCGATATCCAGCATGGCTACGGGCAGGCCGTCCGCGTCGTCAAACGAGGCGAACAGCGGAGCGTTCTGGTCGATGACCATGACGTACATCTCTCCCGGCTGGGCGGGGATGAAGTTTTCAACGGGCTGGGGAACGTGATCGTCCTCAGGCTCGGGCGTGGGCGTAGGCGCAGACGCTGTCGGAGCGGGCTTGGAATACACCTCGAACTCCTCGTAAAGCCCGTAGGCGGTAAGCTGGTTGGAAGGGTTGAGTATCTTGATCCATTCGCCGCCCACGGCGCTCAGAAGGTACTCGTCGGAAGCCGAGATGCTCCACTTTTTATGCTCGGCGTCAGGCTGGGTGTACAGGGCAGTGCCGTCGGCTCTGGCCCGCACGTACAGGGTGTCGAACACTTCGGTGAAAGTGATCTCGTCAGCGGGTATGGGCGTGGGCTCAGGCTCGGGCGTGGGCGTGGGAGTCGGCTTTTCCTGCTTGGAATACATGTCGAACTCGTCCGCCAGACCGTAGGCGGTAAACTGGTTGGCAGGGTTGTATATCTTCAGCCACTCGCCGCCCGTGGCGCTCAAAACGTACTCCGCTTTGCTGGACACGTTCCATCTGGGGAAATTGATGTCCGGTTTTTCGTACAGCGCGGTACCGTCGGCCTTGGCTTTTACGTACAGCGGCTCGTAGACGTCGGTGAAGACCACTTCGTCCGTGACGGTCTGGTATACGTCAGGATTAAGGTAAATACCGCTAAGCAGCAGGTCCATGGTGTCGCCGTCGGCGGTGCCGCTCACGGACAGCCTGCCTTCGCCCTCAACGCTGTTCACGTATGTCTGGAACGCGCTCACGGCGGCGCGGGTCTGCCGCCCGTATACGCCGTCAGCCTTGCCGTTTAACCAGCCCTGGGCGATCAGAAGCTCCTGCAGGGAGCGGATGTTGTCGGCGGATGAGGACTCGCTTATGGAATAGTCCTCGCCCTCGTCAGGCACGACGGGGTTCTCCATTTCAAGGTCGTACAGGCGCATAAAGCCGGTCCTGCCGCTGGCGGAAGAGACCATGGCCCAGTTCTCGCTGGACGCCAGCATTAAAAGACGGCTGGAATGGGGCACAGTGCCCAACGTGGGGCTGTGCTCGCTGGCGCTTTCGAACACGGGCACATTGCCTTCCGAAACCACGATGACGGTCGTAGGCTCGAACAGCTCGATCATCTGGTCGCTTTCGTCATACGGGTCGGCGTAAGGGGTTGGAGTGGGCTCGGCGGTGGGGGCAGGCGTCGTCTGGGGCTTTTTGAACTCTCCCCATTTGAGCAGGAGCATGGTGTGCTCGTCTGCGTAGCCCGTCTCATCCACGTAATGGACGCCGGTAGAGGAGTTGACGTACTGCTGGAACTGCATCACCGCTTCCATGGTGGCCGCGTCGTAAACGCCGTGTGCCTGGCCGGAATACCAGCCGTTGTCAGTCAGCAGTATCTGCAGGTCACGTATCTGCAAAGGAGAGGAATCCTTGCCCACCACGTTGGATTCGGGTTCGGGGGTGGGCGTCAGGCCGGGAGTGGGCTTGGGAGAGATCTCGTAATCGTCCAGGTACCTGAAAGTCTTGGCGCCGCAGATGCCGTCCACCTTGAGCCCCGCGTTCTGGGTGCTGTTCATGTAGGTCTGGAAATCCTTGACTGCCTGAACGGTCGCGGCGTCGTATTCACCGGTCGCCTGCCCGTTTTCCAGCCAGCCCAGTTGGATGAGCTGCCACTGCAGGTCGCGGATCGTCTCAGGGTCGGAGTTTTTCGAAACGGTGCCGCGTGTGGGGGCGGGTGTGGGCGTCATGCTGCCCCAGGTGGAATCGATCTCGTTTTGCAGGTCGTCCCACATGCTGAAGGGGGTGGGAGTAGGAGTGCGCCTGGGCGCGGAGGTGTCGCCGGGCTGCGCCATCCAGTCGGCGTAGCTTATGCTGGTGTTCTGCGTGGGTTCGACCCACACATAGGGAGTGGGTGTGGCGGTGACGTCCGGCTGCCAGGAGATGTTCTGGTAGGGGGTGGGAGTGGGGGTGACGTTCTGGTCGGTGGGATCCTGCGTGGGGCCTGACAGCAGCCTTACGGCGAGATAAATGAGCCCGATAAGTATGACTCCGCCGATAATGATCGCGGGCAGCTTGCCGGAAAACGGGTTTTCCACCAGCTCTTCTTCCTGCACGGGCGCCGGAGCTTTGGCTGATTGCTTTCTTTCGACGAACCAGGTGGTACCGTTGGCGGAGAAGGGGATGTATTTTTTGCCCTCGGTCTCATCCAGCTCGTCACGCACCAGCCCAAGGGCGCGCCTGTATGCGTCCTCATGACCGGGCTTCAGGGCGATCTTTCCGCTGGCGAGCCTGCGGCAGTGGCTGTCGGGACAGAATTCCAGAAGCCTGCGCTTGGCGCCTTTGTCGGTATCGTAGCCGATGTAGATGTTTACGTCGCCGTCGGAGCGCTTTAAGCGACCCACTATGTAGCGGGAATCCAGCAGCGTGCCCGCCTTGGCGGCGCCGGCGTTATCAGCGTCAGCGTTGTCGTAGCCGCAGTAGGGGCATACCCCGTCGGGACCCGTGGGCTTAAAGCAGTTATAGCATTTCTGACTCATTTATTCCACCTCCCCGGGAGGACTTGTAAACAGTTTTATGACCGTTTGGCGCAGATTGTCAAAGATTTGTTCCGGCGTACCGCCGGCGTCCAGCCGTTTATAGCGCTTTTCGCCGCTTTCGCACAAGGAGATGAACGCTTCGTACACGCGCCTTTGCAGCGCCTCCCTGGACAGTTCGATGCGGTCGGCGGCCTGTTCGCCCAGCCTGCGCCTGAGCGCCTCGTCGGGACTTATGTCGAACACCACCGTAAGGTCCGGCGTACACTTTTCAAGCGCGCGGGCATTTATCTGCCTGACCCAGTCGCCAAGCCCCCGGCCGAAGCCCTGGTAGGCGATGGAGGAATCGTTGAAGCGGTCGCACAGCACGACCGCACCGCGAGCAAGCGCCGGAAGGATGGTGTCGTGTATGTGCTGCTGCCTTGCGGCGGCGAACAGAAGCGCCTCGCATTCGTCGGTCATGCCCAGACTGCTCACGTCAAGCAGCAGCCCGCGGATCTTCTCGGAGATGGGGCAGCCGCCCGGCTCACGGGTCAGCACTACGTCCAAACCCAGCGTTTCAAGATACTGCTTGAGCAGCCGGCTCTGGGTGGTCTTGCCGCAGCCGTCGGAGCCTTCGAGCGTTATGAAAAAGCCCGGCATGCGCTCAGCGTCGCCTAACAGCAGTTCCCTTAACGCCGCGGGGTCTGCCGCAGTGGCATCCGGCCCGCAGGAGGCGAGTTCTTCGGCCGAACCGTAGCCGTAAGCGGCTGCGACGGAACAAACGCCTGCCTGACGCGCGCCTTCCAGATCGAAGACCCGGTCGCCTACCATGCAGGCGTCCGCCTTAGCGACCTTGAGCGCCGCAAGGATAAGCTCCTGCTTGGTGACTGTGTGGGCGTTATGCTCGTCCGGAGCGGAGACGCCGTCAAAAAAGGGAAGAAGCCCAAAGTACTCAAGGGTCTTTACGCACAGTCCCCGGGACTTGGAGGACGCAAGGGTGATGATGGCGCCTTCGCGCTTCAGCGAATACACCAGTTCGTATATGCCCGGATAAACCGCCGCTTCCTTCCAGCCGATCACGCTGTGGCGTTCACGGAACAGCCTCGTCGCTTCGGCGGCCTGCGCTTCAGTCATGCCGCACAGCCGCATGAAGCTGTGCATCAGAGGCGGACCGACGAACTCCGTCAGCTTATCTTCCGGGAGGGGCGGAAACCCCATATTGTCTATCGCGTACGCCGCCGAAGCGCATATGCCGGGGGCGGAGCGGGTGATGGTGCCGTCCAGGTCAAATATAACCTGCCTGAATTTAAGCGGCATTTACACGACCCTCCTGGCCCAGGAGAACACGCGGTTGTAATAACCGCTTGAGATGGAGGAGATGATCACCTTTCCGGCGGAGGAGGAGGCATGAATGAACTTGCCGCCGCCAAGGTAGATGCCAACATGGTCGCTTAAGTCAGAGTCGGTTATCGTGTTCATGCAAACGATGTCGCCGCGCTTCATTTCGCTTATGCTCTCTATCTTAGTGCCCTTGCCGTAGCCTTGGGCATAGGCGCTGCGACCGAGAGAGATGCCCACCTTTCTGTAGCAGTAACCGGTGAAGCCTGAGCAGTCGAAGCTGTTGGGACCGGAGGTGGCGTACACATAAGGTTTGCCCAGCTGCTGAAGGGCGTGGGTTATCACGGTCTCGATCGTGGAAGAGGCTGTGCCGCTGGCGGGGTCGTCGGCGGGGTTCGTGGAGTAATGGCCAGTGGAGGCGCTGCCGCTCGAAGAGGAGGAGCTGCCCGTGCTCCCGCTTATGGCGGAGGTCTTGTTTTTCGGCGCGGAGGATGAGAACAGGCTGGACATGGTCGCGGCGTCCGCCGAGCCCGTTTCCTCCAGCCCCGCGGTTTTCTGGTACAGCTTGACCGCGCTTTGAGTGATATTGCCGTAGTCCCCGTCTATGCCAGCGCTTAAGTAGCCCTTGTAGGTCAGGCGGGTCTGCAGCCGTGTTACGTTGTTGCCCACAGAGCCTTTGGCCAGGTTAGTGGACTTTATGGGACTTTGCGGGGCATGGCCGCCGTAAAGCACCCTTAATGTGGTCTGATCCGCTACGCCGCTGGCGCTTAAGCCCACCTGCGTCTGAAAGCGGGACACCGCGCTGGTAGTAAGGGAACCGTAGTTTCCGGCGGGCAGGCCGTCAAAGTAGCCGAGATCCTCCAGCGCCTTCTGGAGAGCGAGGATCTCGTTTGCGGCGGAAACGCCGTTTTTAAGTTCAGTGTACTGTGTTACGGACAGGCAGCTGTTAAGCACGTAGGCATTGACGCCGGAATAGCTTATGCGCGCCCACTTGTCGGTGTATGCGGTCACAGTCAGGTTTGTGGCCATGGGCACGGTGCCCAGCTTGTTCGCGGTCTCCAGCGCGGCGGAATATGCGACGGCGGAACGGATAACGGTGGCCTCGAGTGTCTTTTCAATAGGTGAAATAAACTCGTCCAGGTGGATCTTGAGTCCGGTAACGGGGTAGTAGCCCTTGTGGCCGTTTTTCTCTATCAGCGCCCAGTACTGGTTGTGATTGAGCACGTTGACTTTCAGGCCGACCGTAACGGGGCCTACGCCCGAGCTGGATTCATAGGCGTATTTTTTCACAGTGCCAGCTGTGGTAACCGTGGCAGTGTAATTCTCCTCCTCACGCATGGTGACATTGGAGTATTTAACGAGAGAATTGATATCCACGTAGCAGCGGGTGCCGTTATAAACGACCAGGCCCCACTGGCTGTCGTGCGCGAGCAGGGTAAGATATGTGTCCTGATTGATGGTGCCCAGCGCATTGGAAGAGGTGGTGGCATAAGCGCGGGCTATAGCCTTTTTCGAGGTCACCACGGCTATGTTTTCGGATTCTTCCAGAGTGGGATTGATTATTTCGGTAAGGCTGGAGGCGGTGCAGTAGCCGCGCTTGCCGTTGTACTCCGCCAGCGCCCAGCCGTTGCCGGCGGCGAGCACGGTGACCTGAACGCCGCGAGAAAGAGTTCCGAGGCTCTTTGAGGAGCTGGAGGCGTACTTGTAAAAAGTGACCTGGCTCGCGCTGACGGTAGCCTGCGCGTGCATGGAAGGTTTGAGCGTCACGTCGCTGACCTTGGTCAGCGCCTTAAGGGATGTATAGCCTTTAGTTCCGTTAACGATGACCGCCGCCCAGTTCCCGTTCCAGCCCCAGAGGGTGAGCTCCTGGCCTATGGGCAGGGTCTTGAGCTTCTGCGACGCGGTGGAGGCTGATTTGTACAGTACGGTGGAACAATTGGCGAAAGCGGGCAGATTTTGATTTGTGGCCACGCGGACGGGCGTCGGCGTGGGCATGGGAGTCGGAGTTGGAGTCGGGGTAGGCGTGGGAGTGCGCGTCGGGGTGTAGCCCTTGGGCGTTGCCGTAACTCCGGGCACGATGTTTACGTTCTTGCGCTGGACAAAGCCCACATTTTTGCCGTTCTCCAATTTGACCCAATTATCGTTCAGGGCAAGTATCGTGAATCTGTCGCCTTTATTTACTGTGGCGATCACCTTGGAGGTGATATTATATGAAAGGTAGATTTTGGTATCGTTCTGCTTGATGTATGCTAATCCCAGGGGAGTGGGAGTGGGAACGGGAGTAGAAGTGGGGGTGGGAGTTGGCGTAGCTGTGGGCGTGGGGCTGCTGCTGCCTTGCACTGGAGTAGCAGTGACGCCTACACGTATATTAAGCTGGGACATTTTGATGTAGCCTATGTTTTTGCCGTTTTGCAGCCGCGCCCAGGTGCCGTTGGTGGCAAGCACGGTAAAAGTCTGTCCCTTTTTCGCGACCATGAGCACATTGGAGGATGTCGAAGCGGAAGCGTATATATTGGCCGTAGCTGCGGTGATCGTGCCCAGCCCGGAGATGGAACCGTTGTTTGTGCCGGAAGCAGGTGTCGGAGTAGGAGAGGCGGTGGGGGTGGGAGCGGGAGTCGGAGTTGGAGTGGGAGTGGCAGTGGCGACGCGGGTGAGCTGGCTGAGCAGGCAGTAACCGGTCTTTCCCTTGTAGGAGATCCTGGCGATGCTGCCGGAAGTCGCCGTCACCGTGACGCGGGTGCCTTTATTCAGGTAACCCAGCACCGGGTAAGAGGTGTTGGGGCCTGAGCGGACGATCATCCGGTTCACGTTGACGTCCGCAGCGTAGCTCTCCGCGACCGCGGCAGGAAACAGCGCTATTATGAACGCCAGCGCCAGAACGAGAGAAATGATCTTAGAAGGCAGTTGATGGTTTTTCATTTCGCACTTCCCTAAAACGTTATATTATCGCCTGAAGATACACGTATACATATACGACAGTATTATACCGCCTCGATAATACTTTTGCAATACGATTTATATGTTTTCGAGATTTATTTGTAGTAAAAGCGAAATCAATAACAATAAAACAGAAAGAAAATTGTGCTAAAATCACAATAATAGGGGAAAACGGAGGCTGACCATGAACAATACCCAGCGGTTACACGCTATAATGCACTATGAAAAATATGACCGTATGCCTTTGGTTTGTTTTGGCTTCTGGAACGAGACTCTGGCTAAATGGGCCCAGGAAGGCCATATCACCCGCGAGGATGCCAAGGCCTGGGGAGACGGCAACGCCACCGATCACAAAATAAACCAGATGCTGGGCTTTGACTTCAACTGGGGCGGAGGACTGGGCTTCAACGGCTTCCTGAGTCCGTCGTTCAAGCCCGAGGTACTTGAAGTGCTGCCTGATGGCAGCGAGATACGCCGGGACGGTTTGGGCCTTATAACTAAAATCAAGCCCGGAGTGGTGTCAATCCCTGCTCATGTGGGCACGACCCTGACAGGACGGGAGGCCTGGGAGGAGGAATACCTGCCCCGCCTCAGGTTTTTCCCTGAAAGAGTCGACGGCGAAAGGCTTAAGCGGGAATACGAGCGCCTAAAGGGGGAAGACCACCCGATATACCTGTTCCTTGGCTCGCTTTACGGAAATGTGAGGAACATGGTCGGTGTGGAAGAACTGAGCTACCTGGCGGCCGACGATGAGGAGCTATACGAAGAGATCGTGGACACTGTGGATTCTCTTTGCTACGAATGCGTGAAAGAGACGATGAAGCTGGGCCTCAAATTCGATTACGGCCACTTCTGGGAGGATATCTGCTTTAAGACCGGCCCGTTGCTCAGACCCGCGGTGTTCAGGCGCCTGACCGGAAAATGGTACAAAAAAATAACAGACGAAATGCGCGCTCACGGTACGGACATTATCTCACTGGACTGTGACGGCAAGATCGACGAGCTGGTGCCTATCTGGCTGGAAAACGGGGTAAACACGATGTTTCCGATCGAAGTGGGCACCTGGAATGCTTCCATAGCGCCGTGGAGAGAAAAATACGGCCGCGAGATAAAGGGCGTGGGAGGCATGGACAAACGCGTGTTCAGCAAGGACTTTAAAGCCGTTGACGCAGAGATAGAACGGCTTAAGCCGCTGATCGACCTGGGCGGCTACATTCCATGCCCAGACCACAGGATCGCGCCTGATGCCAAGTGGGACAACGTCAGGTACTACTGCGACCGCTTCCGTCAGGAATTCGGCGGCTGAGACGGCTTTTCTTCCCTGCGCGGGGCAAAGGCTCTTGCGCAGGGTTTTTCTATTATGTAAGTCATCAGCGCCGCGAAGAGCAGGGCTGCTGCGAAGCAGACCCAGGTGTATCGGTGCTGCCAGACTGTCTGCCCATCCATATTGGGAGCGTCGCCGGTATAGGACGGGATCCTGGCCTGCTTAAGCCGCACTGCCAGGGTCTGGTGCCAGATATAGAAGTTGTAGCTGATGCCGGACAGAAACAGTATCACATGGTTGGAGCAGAAGGCCTTGACCCAGTTGAAGCTCAGGCTGACACATACGGTGAATACGCAGAACAGCGCGGACAGGGGCAGGGCGAACCACATCTGCGCCTGGCGCTCTGTCTCTGCGCCGGAATACGAGGCGAGCCATTTTATCAAAAAATGAGCGCCTGCCGCGCAAACCAGTCCTGCGAGCGCGAAAGCAAGCTTGGGAAGCTTTCCAAAGCTGCGTTCTTTCAGCCCGGAATACACATACGCGCCCAGCATGCCCAGGCCGAACACGTCCAGTGTGGTGCTTAAGCGGTTCAGGTACATGGTAGAGTCAGGCACAAAAGCCCTGATAAGCATCTTTACACCCGTTGAAAAAGCCAGCATGCCCCCGAATGTGATGATCGGTTTGCTTTTGAAGCAGCGGGAAAGCAGAGGAAAAAGCAGATAGAACTGCATTTCCACGGCAATGGTCCACAGGGCGTGGTTGAAACGGGAAGCCTGATAGCCCTCATAAAACAGATTGTGGGTGAAGCTCAGGTGGCTGAGCACGTCCTTGAGCATGAACTCCGTTGATGGATAAGGATCGTCCGGGATGATGACAAAGCAGCCGAAGATCAGCAGGCACATCAGGTATGATGGCACGATGCGCGCGGCTCTGCCCAGATAAAAGCGCTTGACAGAGGTATATTTGCCGTTTAAGCTGCCCAGCATAAGCACGAACCCGCTGAGCATGAACATGACGTACACAAACATGTACCCCCTGCTTACAAGAGGGTACAGATTGAAATAGTGCCCGAAAAGGGTAAAACTGGGGTTCAGCCAGCTCTGCTGCCAGATATGGTACCAGGCGACGATGCCGATGCTGACTACCCGCAGTATGTCCGCGGCGGGGGCGCGATCCTGCTTATTCATATTGCGCAATAAGGGCGCGAAAGTCTTCCAACTGGCTTCGGGTCTGCTCAGGCGAAGTGCCTCCAAGGCTGTTCCGGCGCATTAAGCACGCTTCCAGACTGATAAAACTGTAGACATCCTCATCGAAAGCGGGGCAGAAGCGCCTGAATTCCGACAAAGACGCGCTTTCAAGCGATTTACCTTCAGAAATGAGGTACTTGACCAGCGCTCCAACCGCTTTGTAGGCGTCCCGGAATGGCACGCCTTTTGAGGCCAGGTAGTCCGCGGCGTCGGTGGCGTTTATAAAGCCCTGAGTGGCGGCAAGGCGCATTTTGTCCGTGTTGACGGCCATGCTTTCCAACATGGGAATGCACACCACCAGGGCGGCCGTCACTGTATCGAAGCTGTCGAAGATAGCTTCCTTGTCCTCCTGCATGTCCTTGTTGTAGGCAAGGGGCAGCCCTTTGAGCATCGTCAGCAAAGCGACAAGGTTGCCGTTTACCCGGCCTGTCTTTCCTCTCGTCAGCTCCGCCAGGTCGGGATTTTTCTTCTGGGGCATGATGGAGGAACCGGTAGAGTATTCGTCAGAAAGCTCAACAAAGCGGAACTCCCAGCTGGACCAGAGTATTATTTCTTCCGAAAGGCGGGACAGGTGGGTCATTATGAGGCTCAGGGCACAGGCGAGTTCCACGCAGAAATCACGGTCGCTCACCGCGTCGATGGAATTCGCGCAAGGCGCGTCGAAGCCCAAAAGGCGGCTTGTCAGCTCCCGGTCGATAGGGAAAGAGGTTCCGGCCAGCGCGCCTGCCCCAAGAGGACAGCGGTTCATTCGCGCAGCGGCGTCCCTGACCCGACCAATGTCCCTTAAGAACATTTGAACATAGGCGAGCAGATACTGGGCGAAGCTCACAGGCTGAGCTCTTTGCAGGTGTGTGTAGCCGGGCATGATGGCGTCGGTATATTTTTCCGCCTTATCAGCCAGCGCCTTTGTCAGCTGTATGAGCAGCGATACGGTGTTCGCGGCCTGTTCCTTCAGGTAAAGCCTCACGTCAGTGGCCACCTGGTCGTTGCGGCTGCGCGCGGTGTGAAGCTTTTTTCCGGGAGCGCCTACCCTGCGGGTGAGTTCTGCCTCCACGAAGGTATGGATATCTTCAGCGTCAGGCGATACGGCAAGCGCGCCGGAGGAAATGTCATCCAGAATGGCTTTTAAGCCGGCCTGTATGGTGGCATAGTCGTC
This sequence comes from Clostridiales bacterium, assembly GCA_024684375.1. Taxonomy (GTDB): domain Bacteria; phylum Bacillota; class Clostridia; order Christensenellales; family Aristaeellaceae; genus RUG14130. Next base: position 46,108 of record JAIKWZ010000033.1, on the reverse strand, counting down.
AGGAGAGATGATCCCTGTTTCCTTAAGCATCTGCGCGTGGGCGAGGGAACCCTGTATATCCTCCCGGTACATGCGGGAATCCACCCGTATGGAGGAATTGTAATCGTTTGCCGCGCCGCTCAAACCGCCTGCCAGACGGCCTTCCCAGAGTTTTGAATCCATTTGTGACCCTTATTTGTTCAGTTTCGCGTTCAGCTTGGCCTGTACTTTGATGGGCAGCCCGAACAGGTTTATGAAGCCCTGAGCGTCCTTCTGGTCGTACACATCGTCTTCGTCGAAGGTGGCGATCTCCGCGTCGTAGAGACTGTAGGGGCTGGTCATACCGGCCGGGATTAGATTACCCTTGTACAGTTTGAGCCTGACTTCACCCGTAACGTGCTGCTGGGTCTCGTCCACGAACGCGCTCAATGCCTTACGCAGCGGTGTGTACCACTGGCCAAAGTACACAAGCTCGCTGAATTTCTGGGCGGCGATGGCCTTGAAGTGCATGGTCTCCCGGTCAAGGCAAAGGGTCTCCAGCAGGCTGTGCGCCTTGTAGAGTATGGTGCCGCCGGGGGTCTCGTACACGCCGCGGCTCTTCATTCCGACCAGGCGGTTCTCCACCAGGTCGATTATGCCGATGCCATGCTTCCCGCCCAGCTGGTTGAGCTGCTCGATAAGCTCTACGCCGCCCAGCTTATTGCCGTTCAGCTTTACGGGGACGCCTTTTTCGAATGATATGGTGACGTACTCAGGTGTATCTGGCGCCATTTCGGGAGATACGCCCATCTCCAGAAAACCGGGCTTGTTTATCTGAGGCTCGTTGGCGGGGTCTTCCAGATCCATGCCCTCGTGGGAAAGGTGCCACAGGTTTTTATCTTTGGAATAGTTGGTCTCACGGCTGATCTTCAGGGGTATGTTGTGGCTTTCGGCGTAATCGATCTCTTCCTCACGGCTTTTTATCTTCCATTCGCGCCAGGGGGCGATAACAGGCATGTCCGGCGCGAACGCTTTGATCGCCAGCTCAAAGCGCACCTGGTCGTTTCCTTTGCCCGTGCAGCCGTGGCAGATCGCGTCGGCGCCTTCCTTGAGCGCAATCTCAACAATGCGCTTGGCGATTATGGGACGCGCGAAAGACGTGCCCAGCAGGTACTCGCCTTCATATTTGGCGCCCGCTTTGAGGGTAGGGAAGATGTACTCATCAACAAATTCCTGTTTAAGATCCTCTATATACAGCTTGCTGGCGCCGGTTTTGAGCGCTTTTTCGTTAAGACCATCCAGCTCGGTACCCTGACCCACGTCCCCGGAGACGGCGATTATCTCGGGATCGTCGTAGTTTTCCTTCAGCCAGGGGATTATGACTGAGGTGTCCAGACCGCCGCTGTAAGCAAGCACGATTTTATTGTATTTTTTCATAGAATGCCTCCAAGGATGAATAATGCTGTATAATTATGAGACATTATACAGCAATTGTCAAGTAAAAAATCTGTATAATTGTATATTTATACCGAAGTCCCGCTCAGCAGGCTGCCGTAATCCGGATAGGGCCATACATCCAGCGGACACAGGGCTTCAGCCTCATCGGAATAGCCCCGGGAGAGTTTCATAAGCGGCAGCACCTTTTCGCAGTAGCATTCGGCTTTTTCCATTTCACTGCTTTTGCCTTCCGCCTCGTCCAGCGCCATGTCCAGCGCAGAGCAGGCATCATAAAGCTGGTTGCACAGCGAGTTCAGGCTGGAAAGCGTGTGCATTTCCGCGGAGGGCCCGACCCCCGCCTGCTGCTTTTTCAGGACACCGTCCGCCAGGCGGCGGGTATACTCCTGCGCGGCGGGCATAACGCCGCGCCTGAGCATATCGATGAGCGTGTGCGCTTCTATGGCCACTATCTTGGAGTAGTTTTCAAGCATGATCTCCCGCCTTGAGATTATTTCGGTGCGGGAAAGCACGCTGTGGCGGGTGAGCAGCGAAAGGTTTTCATCTGCGCAGTAGCGCTTCAGAGCATCCACGGTGGTGTCCAGCCGGGGCAGACCGCGCCTTTGAGCCTCTTTTGCCCATTCGAGCGAATAATTGTTGCCGTTAAACAGTATCCTGCCGTGCTCTTCCAGCGTTTGGCGCACTATTTCGCGCACTCCGCTTTCGATACTTTCGCATTCATCCAGCTTTGCGGCGAAAAACTCCATGCTGTCCGCTACGGCGGTATTGATTATGACGTTAATATCGGCGACGGAGAAGGACGAACCTACAGCGCGGAACTCAAATTTGTTGCCGGTAAACGCCACGGGGGAGGTTCGGTTGCGGTCGGATGTGTCCTTCATCACCGGGGACAGGGTGTCCACGCCTCCGGTTATGAACTCCCTGTCCGCGCGGCCGGGCTGCTGTCCGTTGGCGACGTCACTGAGCATACGGCACAGGTCGTCCCCAAGATACATGCTTATTATCGCCGGAGGAGCCTCGTCCCCGCCAAGCCGCAGATCGTTGCCCGCGCTGGCTACGCTGACACGGAGCAGCTCGGCATATTTGTCAACTCCGCGGATCATAGCGCAGAGCATCAGCAGGAACACCGGGTTTTCCCAGGGCTTGTCACCTGGCTCAAGCAGGTTCATCCCTTCGTCTGTCTGCAGCGACCAGTTGTTGTGCTTGCCGGAGCCGTTCACGCCCTTAAAAGGCTTCTCGTGCAAAAGGCATACCAGACCGTGACGGGAGGCGATCCGCTTCATCATTTCCATGGTCAGCTGGTTGTGATCCACAGCCACGTTGACGCTCTCGTAGACGCAGGCCAGCTCGTGCTGGGCAGGCGCGGCTTCGTTGTGGCAGGTCTTGGCGGGGATGCCCAGCTTCCACAATTCCTCGTCCAGCTCACGCATGAAAGCGCTGACCCGTGGCTTGAGCGCTCCGAAAAAATGGTCGTCCAGCTCTTGCCCCTTGCTCGGACGCCTTCCCAAAAGTGTCCGGCCGGTGTAGATCAGGTCGGGCCTGTCCCTGTAAAGCTCTTTGTCTATCAGGAAATACTCCTGCTCCGCGCCCACCATGGCGCTTACGCGCTGCGCCCTGACTCCAAGGCGGGCGAGGAGCTTCAGCGCCGAAGCGTTCAACAGCCGCATCGAGCGCATAAGCGGGGTCTTTTTGTCAAGCGCCTCGCCGGTATAGGAACAAAACGCCGTGGGCACGCACAGGGTCTTGTCTTTTATGAAAGCATAAGATGTGGGATCCCACGCGGTGTAGCCGCGGGCTTCGAACGTTGCCCTCAGGCCTCCGCTGGGGAAGCTGGAGGCGTCGCTTTCGCCTTTTATAAGCTCCTTTCCGCTGAAGACTGCCAGCGCGCAATCGCCATCAGGACGTATGAACGCCTCGTGTTTTTCGGCGGTCATCCCGGTCATGGGCTGGAACCAGTGCGTAAAGTGAGTGGCGCCGTTTTCGATGGCCCAGTCCTTCATCGCGCAGGCGATCTCGTCCGCCACGTCGCGGGTAAGCGTTCCGCCGTCAAGCGAAAGCTGTTTGTAGCTGTTATAAGCCTGAGCGGAGAGCCTCTGTTGCATTACCCGGTCGCTGAACACCTGTATACCGTAAGTATCCGTAAAAGACATGGTCGTACCTTTCCGTCAGTTTTCTTTGAGCCTCAGCCACACACGCATTTCGCCTTCGCCGCGGTTGTTCCACAGCCGATAGGGGATGAAACGGGCGGTGAAGTCCTGATATGCGGGCCTGCGCAGGGGAGCGTACAGCTCGTACCCGTCCCAGTTGTCCTGAGTCTGCCTGAGCGCCGGCGCAGCAATGACCTGGCCGAAGCGCTCGTCCCGGCTGACGGACATGGGCGCGTCGGGCCTGATAAGCACGTTCCACAATTCACCGCCGTTGTCTGCCTCTTCCAGACAGTACACCACCGGGCCGCGCATCACCGCGACTTTGCCCGCCGTGGCGTGGGAGAGCGGATGCGCGGCGACTAAGCGGGCAGGCATGTCCAGTACATAGGAGATCTCGTCGCCGTCCTTAAGATCCGAAATGTATATATAGCCCTCATCCATGACGCACGGAGGATTCTGCCCGTTGATCCTGAGCGTGTAGGACTGTACCCAGCCTGGAAGTCTAAGCGCCAGAACAAAGCCGTGGAACGCCTTGTTTATGCGGATGGATATGCTGCCGTCGTTGGGGTAATCCGTCGTTTCGGTGAGGGAGACGCTGCCGCTCTCCAGCTGCGTTTGTGTATCCAGTGACGCGAACAGGTTCACGTACAGCGTATTCCCGGACTTAAGCAGCAGCCGCTCGTCCAGGTTCGTGAGCATACGGGCTATGTTGGGCGGGCAGCACGCGCAGCCGTACCAGGGCTGCCTTTGCGTACGTACGTGGAACACGCTCTGACTGTATTTGCTGCGTTTGGGGATGCACTCAAGGGGATTGACGTAGAAATACCTGGTACCGTCCTCATTTATGCCGCTGAGCGTGCCGTTGTGCAGCAGCGTGTCCATTATGTCGCCGTATTCGCCAAGAGGATGGCTTTTAAGCAGGGCCGTGGCGAAGAAATACAGGCTTATGGCGGCGCAAGTCTCGCCGTATACTGTGTCACTGGGCAGGTCGTAGTCCAAAGTGAAGGCTTCTCCGAAGGAAGACTGTCCCACCGCGCCGGTAATGTACATCTGGCGGCGGGTGATGTCCTTCCACATGGTGTCGCATGCGGCTTTGAGCTCGCTGTCGCCCGTCTCGAGCGCCACCTCCGCCATGCCGGTGAGCAGGTACAGCTGTCTCACTGAGTGCCCCTTGGCCATGGTCATTTCTTTTACGGGCTCATCCGCCTGATAGTAGCGGTTTCTGTGTGAATACACGCTCCATGCCCAGGCGGGCTTGTCGCCGCGTGAGGCGGCTTCGTCGTCGAAATAGTCGTTCGTGCCTCGGGCGGAGAGAAAGTATCTGGCAAGGTTAAGGTGCATGGGGTCGCCCGTCAGGCGGTACAGCCTGACCAGCGCCAGCTCTATTTCCTCGTGGCCGGGATAGCCGTGTTTTTTGCCTTCTTCGAAGCCGAATGTGGCGTTCACCAGTTCCACGTACTTGAGCGCGACGTCCAGTATCCCGCGCTTTCCGGTGGCCTCGAAGTACGCCACGGCGGCCTCGATAAGGTGCCCAAGGCAGTACAATTCGTGGTTGTCCCTGAGATTGGTGAAACGTTTGGAAATGTCCGTAAGGATATAGTACGTGTCCAGGTAGCCGTCGGGCTGCTGCGCCTTCTGCATGAGGGATACGAACCAGTCGATCTTCTCCTCCAGCGCGGGGTTCCTTTCCCGCTTGAGCGCGTATGCGGCGGCTTCTATCCATTTGAAAATGTCGCTGTCCTGAAACACTGCGCCTGCGTGGGGAGCGTCTATCTCGCCAGCGGCGGCGCGGAAATTTCGCACGGAATAGCTCTTGGGGCCCTCCGCCAGGCGGTCGTTGAGCGCTTCCCACTGGTAGGGCAGCATTTTATCTTCCGCCTTCTTTACCAGTGAATAAACGGGGGATGGAGACAGATGTATATCGCGGGAAGAAACGTATTCCATAACACCCTCCAACGGTTATTGTCCCAGGTATTCTTCAAGGGTAAGGCCATGGGCGGTCATGTAGGTAGCCGCATCGATGCCCACATAGCGGTAATGCCAGGGCTCGTAGCTTATGCCGGTGATATGGCTTTTATCCACGGGATAACGCTGGATAAAACCGTATTTGTGTGCGTTCAGGCGCAGCCAGTCATACTGGCGAGTGGTCTCAAACCCGCCCACGTTCTCAGCCGTCACGTCAAAGCACAGCCCCGTCTGATGCTCGCTGCAGCCGGGCTTTTGAGCATAGCCCGGCTTGCTTTCGGCATAGACCTCCTGCTGCCGCTCGTAGGAGCGGTAGCCGCTGGTGATGTAAAAGCCGTTAACATCCTCGCTCTCGGCGGCGGCGAACATCTGCTGCGCTGCGAGATAGGTCTCGTATGTAAGATAGATGTCGCTTCGGGAGAGACGGAAGGAATGGCGCTTTTCGTAGAGGTTCACAAGACTGTCGGGAACGTAGTCCCGGCTCAAGGGGTGCGACTCATTGACCAGAAGGATGCTTTTATCCACCTTGTGACCGCCTGACATGTTTTTGCCCACAAAAACGCCCAGAACGAACATGCCTGCCAGCGCCAGGATAAGCAGTGTTACGGACACGGGAGTGACGCTGACCCTTTTGCGTTTCGCCATCAGTCAAGGATCCCCTTAAGCTCGGTCTTGGTCATCGCGGGACGGCGGACATAGCGGGTGGACATCTTGACCCAGCGGCCGCTCTGGCTCGAACGCTCAAACCCAGTAATCGCGTCCAGCACGTGGAAGGTCTGGTTGTAATCGCAGCGGGCGGCGCGGCCGTCGATGAGCGCCTTGGCCATGTCGGCCAGACCCAGGCCTCGGCTGTTCTCCTTATAGTCGAACATCAGTGGGATCTCTTTCAGTTCGCCGTCTTCGGGCCTGTACAGTTTGACGGGACCGCCAAACCCGTTGGGATCGGGCACGAACAGAGTGCCGCGGGAACCGTACACTTCAAAGCGCGCCTGGCCGGGATAGTATACGTCGAAAGTGGTGAACAGTGTGCCGATGGCGCCGGAAGCGTACTTTACGGTGCCGGCCACGTAAGTGTTCACGTTCACGTTTATGGGGGTGCCGAAGAAGGGCTGGGAGGAGATGACTCTCTTCTCAAAGGATTTTTTGCTGGCGCTCATGACAGAAGAGATGCCGCCGCACAGGTTGATCATGGCGGTCAGGTAGTAGGGACCCATGTCAAACATGGGGCCGCCGCCGTACTGATAATAGAAGTCAGGGTCGGGATGCCAGGACTCGTGGCCGCGGCAGATCATGAACGCCGCGCTGCCCACCACGTCGCCTATCCAGCCGTCGTCTATGAGCCGTCTGCAGGTCTGTATGCCGGCGCCCATGAAAGTGTCCGGCGCGCCGCCCAGCATAAGGCCTTTCTCCTTGGCCAGCTTTACCAGCGCCTGGCCTTCCTCAAGGCTCGCGCCCAGAGGTTTTTCGCTGTATACGTGCTTGCCGTATTCGAGCGCGGCGCGGCTTACGTCAAAGTGCTCGTAGGGGCGGGTCAGGTTCAATACCAGGTCCACCTCGGGATCTTTGAACGCGTCGTACATGGTCTCGTACAGCTTGGGCACGCTGTACTTTTTCTGGGCGTTCTCGGCCCTCTCGCGCACCAGGTCGCACACGCCCAGCAGCTTTACGCCCCTGTTGAATACCTTTGTCAGGTTCTCAAGATATATGCCGCTTATGCATCCTACGCCTATCATCGCAACGTTTACGCAATTCATGGGTGCCTCCTTAATACATCTTCGCAGTGTTTTCAAAGGGTTCGGTGGTAAGATTGTGGTCTATCGCGTACTGCTTGCCCTCGCCTGCCCAGATGAGCCCGCGGCGCATGATCTCGTTCGCGGTGGGAGCCTTGTCGAACACGTCGTCATGATGGCCAAGACTGGTATAGAACACTCTGCCGTTGCCCCAGAACTTCGTCCACACCACGGGCATATCAACAGGTTTGTTGGAAATGTGGTAATAAGACACCACGGGGAAGCGGGTAGTCGCCAGCACCTCGATGGAAGGGTCTATGTGCAGGTAATAGTGCTCGCTCGCCACCTCGAAGTCATCGAGACCCTGGATTATGGGGCTGGATCCCTTGCAGATGTTGACGGTGTAATGAATGCCGTCTCCGCCGGGATGGGAGACCCACTGCCCGCCGGTCATGAACTGCCACTGGGTAGACTGGCGGAAGGAGTCGCACATGCCGCCGTGGCAGCCTGCAAGGCCCACGCCGGTCCCGACGGCTTTGCAGATGTTGTCGACCTGAACGTTGGAGATCTCTCCCATCGTCCAGCACGCGACGATAAGATCCAGCTTCAAAAGCGCGTCCAGATCCTCGGCGGGGGCGAGGGAGTCGTGTATGGTGACTTCGTAGCCGGCATCCCTGAGCATTCCGGCGAAACGGGCGCTGGTCAGCTTCGGCTGGTGGCCGTCCCAGCCGCCCTGAAAGATCCAAGCGTTTTTCATATGGCGTGCACACTCCTTATTGTAATTACTGTCAATTATACACTATGCGCCGAAAAAATGGTAGACGCAACGGCCGGGAAGGGACAAATAAATTTTGGACGGGGCAAGCCGAGAGCGCCTACGGCAATATGTGAGTCAAGGCTTGCGGATTGCTTGTCGCGGGTGTATAATACATTCAGTATTTTTATGGAGGAACGATATGGTCAACTGGACGAATTTCGACGCTCTGATCGCTTATGATGAACTTAAGAGCCTGCCTGTTCCGTCTCTGAGGAACGAACTGGAAGGCGAAAAAGGATACGCGCGAGTAAAGGAGTATTCCGTGCCCATGGCCGGGGGCCTGAGCTACAATTACGCTGCGAAAAAAGTGAACGATGAGATACTGGGCGCCCTCAAAGCGTTGGCGAGGGAAGCGCAGCTGAAGGAGAAATTTGAGCTGCTGTATAACGGCGAGATCGTGAATACGGGCGAAAAGCGCCGGGTCCTGCACCAGCTGACCAGAGGCCAGCTTGGCAGTGACGTGATCGCTGACGGGGAGAACAAGCGGAAGTTTTATCTGGCGCAGCTGGAGAAGATAAAAGCATTTTCGGAAAAAGTCCATTCCGGCGAATTGACAAACGAGCAGGGAGAGCGCTTTGAGACCGTTGTGCAGGTGGGCATAGGCGGGAGCGACCTGGGCCCCAGGGCGCTGTACATCGCCCTGGAAAACTGGGCGAAGACCGAGAAAACGCTGCTTATGAACGCGAAGTTCATATCAAACGTGGACCCGGACGACGCGGCGGCGGTGCTCGCGAACACTGACCTGTCTACCGCGTTGTTCATAGTCGTATCCAAGAGCGGCACTACCCTTGAAACGCTTACGAACGAGAGCTTCGTAAGAGACGCGCTCAGAAAAGCCGGGCTGGAACCATCAAAACACATGCTCGCGGTCACTAGCGCCACCAGCCCCATGGCAAAGTCTCCTGACTATCTGGCGGCGTTCTTCATGGACGACTATATCGGAGGCAGGTACTCTTCCACTTCCGCGGTAGGAGGAGCGATCCTGTCCCTGTCCTTCGGCTATGACGTGTTCTGCCGCATACTTGAAGGCGCACACCAGGAAGATAAACTGGCCGCGGAAAAGGACTTTTACGAGAATCCGGACATGCTGGACGCGTTGATCGGAGTGTACGAAAGGAACGTGCTTGGCTACCCGGCAACTGCCGTGCTGCCGTACTCCCAGGCGTTGAGCCGCTTCCCCGCGCATTTGCAGCAGCTGGACATGGAGTCCAACGGCAAAAGCGTTAACCGCTTCGGCCAAGACGTTTCATATCCTACCGGGCCGGTAATATTCGGCGAGCCCGGCACCAATGGGCAGCACTCATTCTATCAGCTGCTGCATCAGGGCACGGATATAGTCCCGCTGCAGTTCGTGGGCTTCAAGTCCAGCCAGATGGGCACCGACGTGGAGATCCAGGGCTCAAGCAGCCAGCAGAAACTGCTTGCCAACGTGGCGGCGCAGATAATGGCGTTCGCCCTCGGCAAGGACGACGAAAACCCCAACAAGCGCTTCCCTGGCGAGAGACCTTCAAGTATTATTATCGGCGAAAAGCTGACCCCTGAGGCGCTTGGCGCGCTGTTGGCGCACTTCGAGAACAAAGTGATGTTCCAGGGCTTTGTGTGGAACATCAACTCATTCGACCAGGAGGGTGTACAGCTTGGCAAAGTGCTGGCCAAGAAGGTGCTTTCCGGCGACACGGACGGCGGGCTCAAAGCCTACAGCGAACTGCTGGAGATCTGACGCAGCTCACGGCAGACGCGAAAGAGCTTATATGGCACAGCCGGACAAGCGCCCGGCTGTGCTTTGCGTTTGAAAAACATGCATTTTTGTTGTGAATGGAGCTGATATGGTGGATGATGACATAAAAAGAGCTTTCTCACTGTTTTTTGACGCTGAACCATCGGCTTACAGGTCCATAGATACCAGCCGGGGAGAAAGTGATTTTCGGATCACATTCATAGTCGACACGCATGCGGGGAGCAAATATGTGCTCAAGCTTGCCGACAACGATTTCACGTTTCCGGAAAAAATAAGCGTCTGGCGGAGAACGGCCGAAGAATACCGTAAGCTCGGGTATTACTGTCCGGAGATATTCCGCGACAGATCGGGCGGGTTTCCGGTGATCGATTTCCGAGGACACAGCTGCGCGGTCTACGCAGAGGAGTACGCGCCGTACCGTCCCGCCGCGGACCGGGCGTGCGATGACAGTGAGCTGAACAGGCTGTATGAAAGCTATAAAAGGGATATCTGGCGGATGACAGCGCGGGTGGCGGCGCAGTATTTCGATTATACCGAGTACCCGTCCGCGTACTGCCTGTTTGAGACTTTCTGCCCCAGCGACAAAACGGACGAGGTGCTCGAAAACGCGCTGGAGTGGAGGAAATGCGCCGATGCGCTGCCGTATGAGTTCGGCAAACAGGTCGAAATGATCTGGCGGCTGTGGACGGACAACCGGGTGAAGCTTGAACCCGTTTACAGGCGGCTTCCGACCTCCGTGTTTCAGGCAGACCTGAATTCAACTAACATACTGCTTGACGACGCGGGCAGATTCGTAGGCGTTTACGACTTTAACCTCTGCGGCAGGGACGTGTTCCTGAACTACCTGATGCGCGAATGTGACGGCGCAGCCGAGATACGCGAAGCGCTCAGGACAGCTTCGGAATGCTACCGCTTTTCGGATATCGAAAAGGAGACGGCGCTGATGCTTTACCGCTGCCTGAAACCGCTGTGGTACACAAAAGTGGAGAAACTGAAAAACGCCCAAAACGACCCGGCAGCAATAGCATCGGCCCTTGACGAGGCCGAGCGCGCGCTTACCGAACCGATCGAATTCAGTGAGTGCATGGGGTAAAGCGGGAAAAAATGGCGGCTTCGCGAAGCCGCTATTCTACTTTGCCAGGAACTTCTCCAACAGCGTTTCCAGTTCGCCGTCCCTGAACGCGCCGGGGACGTTGTAGAGTATGGTGCCGTCCGCGTCCAGGATCACGGTCACGGGCAGCGCGTCCCAGTCCCCGAACGCTTTTATGGCGCTGCCGTCATCGAAAGCGAGGGGGATGGTAAAGCCGTGTTCCAGCCAGAAGGCCGCGGCGTCGCCGGTCTCCGTGAAGGTGTCTGCTGCATAGAAGTTCACTTTAGGCGAGTAAATCTGATACAGACGCTCAAACTCAGGCAGTTCTTTTACGCAGGGAGAGCACCAGGTGGCCCAGATGTTTATTACGCTCAGTTTACCCTTGAGATCATCCTGTGTTATTCTCTTTCCGCTTTCCAGAGTGAGAGAGAAGGCGGGGCAGGGGCTGCTGACGCTGTAAGGGGAGGCATTTTCTTCTGACGGATAGACGTTGACCGCCAGCGTCAGGCACACAAGAGCGATAAGCGCCAGCGGGGCGATCAGGCGTTTTAACGCTTTTTTTCGGGTTTGAGCTTTTTTCCACGGCAGCCTGAAAGATATGGCGTTCACGGGGCATTTATCAACGCACTCCAGACAGGACACGCATTCCCGGTCACCGGGATGTTTTATGTCAGTTTTGCATATCTGAAAGCACTTCCCGCAGTTTATACAGGCGGCTTTGTCCAGCTCGACACCTGTCAGGCTGACGCGGTTGAACAGGCTGTAGATCGCGCCGAGCGGGCACACGAAGCGGCAGAAGGGACGGTACACGAAGCAGAATGACAGCAAAAACAGTATCAGCAGTACCAGCTTGTTGGTGTACAGCGCGCCCAGGGTCCTGAGAAGCGGGGAATTGACCGGGTTAGCTATCAGAGGAACGGAACCCTCCAGCGTACCTGCGGGACAGATATACTTGCAGAATGCGGGATAGCCCAACGCCAGCGACAGCCCCACCGCCAACACTGCCAGTATGATGTATTTAAGATAAGACAGCGCATATGTCATCCGGCTCTTTTTAAGCTTGGGAAACGGAAGCTTGTCCAGCAGTTCCTGAATAAGCCCCATGGGGCACAGAAAACCGCACACCGTACGCCCAAGCGTCATCCCAAACAGCAAAAGGATACCCAGGACATAATACGGAACGCCGTGCGATGACTGAGAAAGCGCGTTTTGCAGCGCGCCCAACGGGCATGCCGATACCGCGCCAGGGCATGAATAGCAGTTCAGCCCGGGCACACACAGGTTTTTGAGCTGTCCCCGGTACAGCTTCCCGCTAAAGAAACCCTTAACATGGGCGTTGTACATCAGCGCGGTATACAGCTGAATAAGCCTGCGCTTCGAGGGGCGCAGCCTTTTTAACCTATCCAAGCCCCAGACACTCCGTACAGATATTTATCGCTTTATTGAGCACGTCTTTCGCCTGCCCTTCGATCAGCCCCCAAACGATAAGCAGCAGGGCGAGCAGGAGGAAGACCAGCTTTACGACAAGCTTTTTCATGTTGATCACCGTGCTTATTCTATCACATAGCCACCTGAGGGTCAATTTTTCTTTAAGTCTTTCACACAGATTTGCGTTTTTTACAGAAACCTGCTATAATCTGTACAGCAAAACGTATGGAGGGCCAGAAAAATGCCTGAAAACAAGAGCGTGGATCTGAAAATAGATACCCGGGCCAACGGCGCGGTGTATTTCGCCTCTGACGTGATACAGACCATAGCCGGCATCGCCCTTACCGAGGTGGAAGGGATCGCCAACATGGTGCGTTATCAGGGGCTTGCGTCTGACAGGCGCAAGGGCAAAAACGCCAACAACATCAAGAATATCACCCGGGGCGTCAAGGTGGATGTTGACGAACAGGACGTGTCTGTGAGCGTCAGCGTGGTGGTGGAATACGGCTACTCCGTGCAGGAAGTATGCCGCAGCATACAGGAAAACATCAAAAAGACTATCGAGACCATGACGAACATGCGAGTGAACAACGTGGACGTGCACGTTACCGGGCTGTCATTCGCCAAGGAAAACCGTGAAAACGCCGAGATGGAGTATCAGAACTATCTGATCAGCGAAAAAGGCGCCCGCGACGGCAAGCAGCTGGAGGGGCAGACCGAGCCCACTGGCGAATCCGAAAAGGGTTGATATATGGACAGAACGAGTGCGCGCGTGGCGGCGGTAAAGCTGGTATACGAGTATCTTTTGGGTGGCGAGGGCGGCGACAGTACGCTAACTGAACTGCTGGGGATACAGCCCCACGAAAACGAGACGGATTTTATGTACACCCTGTTCAACGGCGTAACGCAGAATAAGCCCGCGCTGGATGAAGCGCTGGGCGGACGCCTCGGCGAAGGCTGGGCGCTGGACCGGCTGCCGAAGGTGGATTACTCCATACTTCTCGTCGCCGCATGGGAACTGCTGTTCGGTTCCGTACCTGCGGGCGTGGCCATTAACGAGGCGGTGGAGATCGCCAAACAGTATTCAGACGACAAGTCCGGGGCGTACATAAACGGCGTACTGGGCAGTCTGGCCAGACAAATCAAAAATGCCTGAGGTAGCGCTTGGAATAGATACCAGCTGTTACACCACCTCCCTTGCCCTTGCAGGGGAGGGTGTTGTTGTATGGTCACAGCGGCGCATGCTTGAAGTGGCGCACGGAGAGCGGGGGCTGAGACAGTCAGACGGCGTATTCCAGCACGTAAGGAACCTTCCGGAGCTCTACGGCGAACTGATGGAACATGCGAAGGCCAAGATCGCCTGCGTATGCGTGTCTCGGGCGCCTAGAGACGCTGAAGGGAGCTACATGCCCGTATTTACGGCGGGCACTTCGTTTGCCCGCGTAATAGCGAAGACGCTTGACGTTCCGCTGTTTTATACCACACACCAGCAGGGGCATGTGGCCGCGGCGCTGTATGAAAGCGGGCTTGAAGATGACAGTTTCATCGCCCTGCACTTGTCAGGCGGCACTACTGAGGCGCTCAGGGTGGACAGGGGGCTGAAGATCACCTGCCTGGGCGGCTCAAACGACCTTCACGCGGGGCAGCTGGTGGACAGAACGGGGGTAAGACTCGGACTGCCGTTTCCCGCCGGGCCGGAGCTTGAAAAGCTGGCACTGAACGGCACAAGCAGAAGCCGTGTGGGGGTCTGCGTCAAAGGACTGACGGCGTCGTTTTCAGGGGCGGAAAACACGTTAAGCCGGCTTATAGAGAGCGGCGCTTCACCGGAGGATGTCGCCATAGAGACATACTCGTTTCTGGCCAGGACGATAGCCAGGCTGACAGTGAACGCCTGTGAGGCTGCCGGACTGAAAAAAGCGCTTATGATGGGCGGCGTCGCGTCGTCTCCGCTGTTCAGAAGAGAGACCGCCCGCAGGGTAGAAAAACTAAACGGAGACATCGAGCTGTATTGGGGCAGGAAAGAGCTTTCCGGCGACAACGCATGCGGCGTCGCGCTGATAGGGGACAGACTGCTGAGGGAGAAAGCGCATGGCTGAGATTATTGACGGGAAAAAGGTCGCTGCGGACATTCGAAGCGAAGTCAAACGCGAAGCTGAGGATTTCCTTGAGCATAACGGGATCAGACCCTGTCTTGCGGTAATAATGGCGGGAAATGACCCCGCCAGCGCTATTTATGTAAGAAACAAGCAAAAGGCATGCGCCGCCGCCGGGATCGAATCACGTTCGGTGCTGCTTGATGGGGATGTGTCAACGGAAACAGTGCTTTTGGAGGTGGAAAAGCTCAATCGTGACGCGGAAGTGCACGGCATCTTGGTCCAGCTGCCCCTTCCTCGCCAGGTCGACGCGGAAAAAGTGATAAGGGCGATCGACCCCGCCAAGGATGTAGACGGCTTCAGCCCGGTAAACCAGGGAGAGATGTTCAGGGGGCACGCGCTGCTGGAACCCTGCACGCCTAAAGGCTGCATTGAGTTGATGAAACGATACGGGATAGCGCTTAAGGGCGCCCGCGCCGTGGTCGTAGGCAGGTCAAACTTAGTCGGCAAACCCCTTGCGGTAATGCTGACAAGAGAAGATGCCACAGTGAGCCTTTGCCACTCAAAGACCGGGGATCTGAGCGCGTACCTCGCAAATGCGGACATAGTGGTCGCAGCGGTGGGCAAGCCCGGAATCATCCGGGGAGAAATGCTCAAACCCGGCTGCTGTGTGATCGACGTGGGCATAAACCGGCTGGAGGACGGAAAGATCGTGGGTGACGTTGAGTTTGAAAGCGCCGCAAAAGTCGCCGGGTTCATAACTCCCGTGCCGGGAGGCGTTGGCCCCATGACGATCGCGATGCTGCTGAAAAACACTATGGCAGCGGCGAGGAGCAGGTATGCCTGAAGCCGCGTTGAGCGTAAGCCAGTTAAATGAATATGTCAAGAATCGTCTGAATCAGGACCCGTTGCTCAAAAACGCTCTGGTGAGAGGCGAAATAAGCGAGTACAAGCTGCAGGCGGGCAGCGGGCACGCATACTTTACGCTGAAAGACGAGCACTCATCGGTAAGCTGCGTCATGTGGCGCACCGGCGTGCAAAGGCTTGGTTTTACCCCGAAGGTAGGCCAGAAGGTAGTCGTTTCAGGGCAGGCTACGCTGTATCCGCCTACCGGAAAATATCAGCTGGTGATCGCTTCCATCAAGCAGGAGGGCACGGGCGACCTTTTCGAAAGATTCAACGAGCTCAAAAACCGCTTGCTGCTGGAGGGTCTGTTCGACCAGGCCGCCAAGAAACCTATCCCGCTGAAAGTCGCCACTATAGGAGTGGCTACCTCCTTAAGCGGCGCGGCTGTCCGCGACATTATAAAGGTGGCCAGAAGCAGGAATCCGCGGATAAACATTATTATAGCTCCCTGCGCGGTGCAGGGCAGGGGCGCGGAAAACGAGATCGCTTCAGCCATAGAAAGGCTTGATAACGACCCGCGTGTGGAAGTGATACTGGCGGGCAGGGGCGGAGGCTCACTGGAAGATTTGTGGCCCTTCAACGAAGAGGTCGTGGCAAGAGCGATCTTCAACGCCAAAACGCCGGTAATAAGCTGTGTAGGGCATGAGACGGATTTTTCAATAGCTGACTTTACTGCAGACCTCAGGGCGTCCACTCCCTCAAACGCTGCGGAACTGGCGGTCATGGACGTAAAGGAAGTGACCCAGAGCGTCGATCACCTGCTCAGGCGCATGAACGCGCTAATGATCTCCGCGCAGCAGAACAGGCGGCTAAGGCTTTCGGCGATACAGAGAGCTTATCCATTCGCTCATCCCCGGGAGGCGTTCATACAAAAACGGCGCGAGGAGCTGGAAGCGGGCTTTGAGAAACTGGCCGCTTCCCTTAAGCGAATGAAGGACAAACAGCTTTCCGCACTTGAGAGTCTGGGGCGTATGCTGGAGAGCCTGAACCCGGAAAACGTCAAAAAGCGGGGCTACGCCTGCGTCAGGACGGACGATGAGTTTTTAACAGATATCGACATGGTGGAACAGGGACAGAGTTTGACCGTCGAAATGAAGGGCGGCGAATTCGGCGCCCGGGTGACTCTTGTCAGGAGGAATACGTAAATGGAAGAGCAATTCACCTTCGAAAAAGGCATGGAAGAGCTGGAAGAGCTGGTCTCCGCGCTGGAAAAGGGAGAAATGAGCCTTGACGACAGCTTCAAGGCGTATCAGAGAGGCGTAAAACTGTACTCCCGCCTGAAGGCGCTGCTGGACGAGGGCGACAGGAAGATAATTGAGCTGACCTCGCAGGGAGAACGCCTTTTGCAGGGAGGAGAAGCAGATGAGTGACGCGTCGGAGCTCAAAACGCGGGTAGAGGAAAGACTTAACGCGCTACTTCACGAGACTGAAGGGTTTACGGAAGGGCAGATCCCGGGCCTGCTTGCCGAATCCATGCGCTACAGCCTGCTGGCGGGCGGGAAGCGCTTAAGGCCGTGCATGTTGTTGAAGGCGTGCGAGATCAACGGGGGCGACGTATCCTCCGCCCTGGATTATGCCTGCGCAATGGAGATGATACATACCTACAGCCTTATCCACGATGACCTTCCTGGCATGGACGACGACTGCTTAAGGCGCGGCAAGCCTACCAACCATGTGGTATTCGGCGTGGGGCAGGCGATCCTGGCAGGTGACGGTCTGCTTACCTTTGCGTTTGAGACCATGCTCAAAGCGGCAATAAACGGGTCGATCCTCCACGAAAACGCGCTTAAGGCGATCTATGCCATAGCCCGCGGAGCCGGCGTTACAGGCATGGTGGCGGGCCAGTGCGCGGATCTGTATGCCGAGGGCCGCGGGGAGGCGGATGAGAAGCTGCTTAAGTACATCCACGCGGGCAAGACGGCCGCCATGTTTATCGGCGCGGTGCAGGCAGGAGCGCATCTCGCCGGAGCGGATGAGGAAAAGCTTTTTGCGCTGACCCGCTTCGCGGCGAATTTCGGGCGCCTGTTCCAGGTGACCGACGACATACTTGACGTGACTGCCGACGCGGACAAATTCGGCAAGTCCAAGGGAAAGGACGAGGCGGAAGGCAAGCTAACAGCGGTGAGCCTCATGGGGCTGGAAGGCGCAAAACGCTGCGCGAAAGACCTGTGCGACAGCGCGCTGGACGCGTTGGGAGTATTTGGCGAAAAAGGGGACTATTTCAGGCGGCTGACGCTGGATATGGCGAAGCGCACTTACTGACAACATGCTGGAGAAGATTGATTCTCCCCGGCAGCTCAAAAGCCTGTCGCTGAAAGAAAAACAGGCGCTGGCAGGGGAGATAAGGGAAAAGATCATAGACACAGTGTCCCGGAACGGGGGACATCTGGCGAGCAATTTAGGGGCGGTGGAGCTTACCATCGCCCTGCACAGCGTTTTGGACGCGCCTAAAGACAAGCTTTTATTCGACGTGGGGCATCAGTGCTACGCCCACAAGCTGTTAACGGGCAGGTATGAACGTTTCAGCTCGCTTCGGAAGGCAGGAGGCATAAGCGGCTTTACCCGCCGTGACGAAAGCGAATACGACGAGGTCAACAGCGGTCATGCCAGCGATTCGGTATCCCTTGCGCTTGGAATGGCGCGAGCGCGGGAGCTCAGGGGAGAAGACTGCAACATCGCCCTTGTGCTGGGGGACGGAGCGCTGACGGGAGGCATGGTATACGAGGCGCTCAACGATGCAGGACTCAGCTGCGCGAAAATGCTCATCGTGTTAAACGACAACGAAATGAGCATTTCAAAAAACGTGGGGTCTCTGGCCAAGCACCTTACCCGCATGCGTCAGAGCGGCGGTTACCGAGGTCTCAAACAGAGCGTAAAAAAGCTTATTTATCGCCTCCCGAAGGGAGGAAAATCTACTGAAAGACTGTTTACACGTATCAAAAACGCCGTTAAGGCTCTGTTCGTGTCAGACCAGTTTTTCGAGAGCCTTGAGATAGAATATCTGGGGCCCATAGACGGACACGATATAGGGGAAATGGAAAGAGTGTTTTCAAAGGCGCTCACGTATGATGTCCCCGTTCTTGTGCATGTAGTCACAAAAAAGGGAAAGGGCTATCCGCCTGCGGAGGAAACGCCGGGACTGTTCCACGGTGTAGGGCCGTTTGACAGGCTCACGGGCAAGCCCCTGAGAACGAGGGCGGAGCACAGCTGCGGGAAAGCGGTCGCGAATTGGTTGATAAGCAGGGCGGAGACGAACAAAAGGATCTGCGCGGTGTCTGCCGCCATGCTGGACGGAACGGGACTGTCCGCCTTCAATGACGCGTTCCCGGACAGGTGCTTTGACGTAGGCATTGCGGAAGGCCACGCTGCCGGAATGGCAGCGGGTATGGCACTGAACGGGATGAAGCCTTACCTGGCGCTGTATTCTACCTTTATGCAACGCGCTTACGACCAGATAAACCTCAACATCTGCCTTAATCGCGCTCCAGTGACGCTTCTCATCGACCGAAGCGGACTTAACGGCGCGGATGGAGAAACACATCAGGGCGTGTTCGATACATCTCTTTTATGCGGACTGCCGGGACTTTGCGTAGCGGTGCCGGCAAGCATTAACGAGCTTGAGCGAATGATGGAACTGAGCCTTGAAGCTGATATGCCTTTTGCAGTCAAGTACCCAAAATCCCTCCCGGAAGGACATTCAGATGCTGTGTTTGGGATCGGCGAGTGGGATAAAACAAGGAACGGGCACGCCGCGTGCATAATAAGCTGCGGGAGGATGCTGAAAACTGCCAATGAGGCAGCTGACAAGCTGGCTTCATCAGGCATTGACTGCGCGATAGTGAACGCCAGATTCCTCAAGCCTCTGGACGAAGCGCTGCTTAAACAGGTTTTTGCTGAAAACAGATTCGTGTTCACGCTCGAGGACAGCGTCCGTACAGGCAGTCTGGGGGAAGAGATCGCATCCCGCGCTCCTGCAGGGGTGCATGTGCGCCTGTTGTGCGTGCCCGACAAGTATATACCTGCCGGCTCGGCAGAAGAGCAGCTGAAGATGTGCGCTTTGGACGCCGAAAGCGTTGCTGGGGCAGTGTATGAGACTTTGAAGGAGGGCGAGCGTGGCTGAGAGGGCAGACAAAGCGCTTGTAAAGGCGGGCCTTGCGGAGGATCTGACCAAAGCTTCGGCGCTGATAATGGAAGGCAGAGCGCTGTACGGCACTCAGAAGATCCTGAAACCATCCGAAAAAGTTAGGGAGATCTCGCTTTTGCGGCTGAAGGGCGACATGGATGCCTGGGTCAGCCGCGGCGCTCACAAGCTGGAGAAAGCGTTCGAGGTGTTCGATATTTCTGCCCGGGACAAGGTCTGCGCGGACATAGGCGCTTCTACCGGCGGCTTCACCCAAGTGCTGTTAAGCCGGGGCGCAAAACGGGTTTACGCGGTAGACGTGGGATACAACCTGCTTGCGTGGAAGCTGAGAAGCGACGAAAGAGTACGGGTCATGGAGCGCACGAACGCGCGCCTGCTCAAGCCCGGTGACATTCCGGAAACCCTCGATATGGGTGTCACCGATGTGTCGTTCATATCGCTCAAAGCGATAATCCCGCCCGTGTTGAGGCTGCTTGCTCCGGGGGCGGATTTCGTGGCGCTGATCAAGCCCCAGTTTGAGGCGAACAGGGAAGAAGTGGGCGAAAAAGGCGTGGTGAGGGATCCGCAAACGCATATACGCGTGATTTCTGACATAGTATCGTTTTGTGAGAACGAGGGTTACAGCCCTGCCGCGCTCGATTTTTCCCCGATAACGGGTCAGGAGGGCAACATAGAGTTTTTGCTGCACCTGAAAAACAGGCCAGGTGTTAGCGGTGTTTCCGAGGAAACTATACAGCGCGCTGTTAGCGAGGCGCATGTTAAGTTTGGGATTTAGCGGCGTTTGATGTTGCGTATAAATGTATAAATAATGTATAATTATACCACAATGAATAACAGGGAGGATAAGCATGAAGGTTAAACGCCACGCCCTGATACTTGAAATAATCGCATCACAGGAGATAGACACCCAGGAGGGGCTGACCAGGGCACTGTCCGAGGCTGGTATAAACGTGACGCAGGCGACCGTTTCCAGGGATATAAGGGAACTCAAACTTATAAAAACCGCCACTAATCACGGTACATACAGATACACTGCGGGCGGAGCTGAGGAAAACGAAGGGAAAGACAGATACCTGCGCATTTTTTCCGAATTGGTGACCAGCGTGAATGCTGCGGGAAACCTGGTGGTGCTTAAGACCATTACTGCCGCTGCGCAGACTGCCGCCGAGGCTATAGACAATCTGCAATGGCCGGAAATAATCGGCACAATCGCCGGGGAGAACACTGTGCTGGCTATAATAAAAAACCTTGAGGACACGGACGACGTGGCAGCCCGCCTGAAGGAACTTACGGGAAAGCGTTTCTGAAATGCTGCTTGAACTGGACATTCGCAATATCGCGCTTATCGACAGCCTCCGCATAGAGCTTACGCGGGGGCTCAATACGTTGACTGGCGAGACGGGCGCAGGGAAAAGTATAGTGGTGGACAGCGTCAATCTGGCGCTGGGGCACCGGGGCGGCCGCGAGCTGGTAAGGGCGGGCACGGACAAGGCAAGAGTCCGTGCGCTGTTCGATATAAGCGAAAGCGAAAAAGCCAAAGCGTTCCTCGACGAAATGGAGATTGAATACGATGACGGCTTTGCCGAGGTGACGCGGGAGGTCACGAATCAGGGCAAGAGCCTGTGCCGGATAAACGGCGCTCTGGTTCCGCTCAACACAGTCAGGGAATTCACCTCTCTGCTTATAGACCTGCACGGCCAGCAGGAGCACCAAAGGCTGCTCAACGTCAGAGAGCACATGGAATATCTGGACGCCTTCGGAGGAAAGGAACTGCTTAAGCTCAGGACCGACACGCAGGAGGCGTACTTCGCCTGGTCAGGGCTCAAAGCGGAGCTCGAACGTCTTTCTCAGGACGAAAAGACTCTTTCACAGCGGCAGGACACCCTTGAGATGCAGCTTAAGGAGATCAAGGCCGCCAAGCTAAAAAAGGGCGAAGAAGAGGAACTGGAACGCCAGGGCCGCCTGTTCGAGAACAGCGAGAAGCTGAGCCAGAACGTGCGCACGGCGTACGAAAGGCTGTACCTGGGCGGCAAGAGCATAAGCGCGCAGGAGAGCATGGAGAGAGCGCTGAACGCGCTTTCCGATATAGCGGAGCTGGACGAGAAATACGCCGTGCTGGCAGACAGGCTGGAAGAAGCGCTCAGCCAGGTCAGGGACATAGGCTACGAGGTCCAAAGCGCGTTTGAGGAGCTGTCATTTGACCCTGCACAGGCGGACAGGGTGTACGAAAGGCTTGAAAAGCTTAAAAAGCTCAAGCGCAAGTACGGCCCTGAGATAGACGACGTGATCGCTTATGCCCAGAAGGCACAGGAAGAGCTGGACGAGCTCGCCAACATAGACTTTAAGCGCGAAGAGCTGGAGGCGCGCCTTGAGGAGGCCGAAAAAACGCTTGTCAGTACTGCCGCGAAGCTGACATCCGCACGCAGGACTGCCGCTTCGGGGCTTGAGAAGGCCATAATGGAGCAGCTTAAGGATCTGGGTATGGAAAAAGCTGTGCTCAAAGTGCAGCTGACACCTGTGCCTCCCTGCGCAAGAGGCGCCGAGGAAGTGGAGTTTGTAATCTCCACCAACCCCGGGGAGCCTATGAAACCCTTGAAGGACATCGCTTCGGGAGGCGAAATGTCCCGTTTCATGCTGGCGCTCAAGGTGGTGCTTGCGGCGGGCGACGGTATCGAAACGCTGATATTCGACGAGATCGACACGGGCATTTCAGGCCGCATGGCGCAGACTGTAGGCGAAAAGCTGGCGCTTCTGGCGGGGGACAGGCAGGTCATCTGCGTGACCCATCTTGCGCAGATCGCGGCGCTGAGCGACACCCAGTTCATGGTGGAAAAATACCAGGAGGGTGAGCGCACGGTCTCGGTGGTAAGACGGCTGGACGACGAGGGGCGGCTTAAGGAAGTCACCCGTCTGATTGGCGGCGAGAGCAGCGACGTAAGCGCGGTTAATCACGCAAAAGTCCTGCTGGAGCGCGCGGTACAAACCAAAAAGGAGCTGAGAAAATGCTGATAATCGGCATCTGCGGCGCAAGCGGCTCGGGCAAGAGCACTTTGGCAAAGGAACTGCAGCAGAAATTAAAAGGCAATACGCTGCTGCTGAATCAGGACGCCTATTACCGGGATCATGCCTACCTTCCCTTTGAGGAGCGCAGCAAGATCAACTACGACGAACCCGGCGTGTTCGAGCACGACGAGCTGCTGTACGACATCACCTGCCTTAAAGAAGGCAAACCAATCACCCGCAAGGCGTACGATTACGCCCATCACTGCCGGGCAGACCTGCCGGACGAGCTCATATACCCGCCTGACACGGTGATAATCGAGGGTATACACGCATTCCACGACGAGCGGCTGCGTGACATGATGGATTTTAAGATCTACATCAGCGTTGACCCGGACATCTGCCTGTTAAGGCGCATAAAGCGTGACATAGTGGAGCGCGGGCGCGATATAGCGGGCATTGAGACCCAGTATCTTTCCACTGTCAAGCCCATGTACGAAAAATACATCCGCGCTTATGTGAACTACGCGGACGTGATCGTGGCAAGGGGCGGGAAAAACGCCAAGATAAGCGATATGCTGGCGGCGTATATAAACGGAGGCTTTAAGCCTGAATAACCGGAACAAACAGATAAACAGGGCGCAGTGTGCGTCCTGTTTTAGTTTTTGTATATGCTGTTCCCTTTGCAGTCAGCCGCTACGGCTACGGGGAAATCACTCAGTGTGAGCCTGCGTATCGCTTCCGCGCCGAGGTCTTCATATGCGACGGTCTCGCAGGCGGTGATGTGCTTTGAAAGCAGCGCCGCAGCGCCGCCCACAGCGGCAAAGTAAACGCATCCGTGCGTCCTGATCGCGTCCATGACTTCCTTTGAACGCTGGCCTTTGCCTATCATCACCTTAAGCCCTTCGCCGATCAGGCGGGGGGTGTACGCGTCCATGCGGTAGGAGGTCGTGGGACCGGCAGGGCCAATGACCCAGCCTTCAGGCGCCGGGGCAGGGCCGCAGTAGTATATGGCGGCGTTGTTAAGGGCAATGGGCAGGTCTGCGCCCCTGTCCAGCGCTTCGACGAGGCGCTTGTGGGCAGCGTCCCGTGCGGTGCAGACTACGCCGCTGAGCAGCACGCAGTCGCCTGCCCGCAGGGAGAGGATATCCGCCTCCGTCAGGGGAAGCGTAAGGCGCTTAAGCTCCATCATATCACCGCCTTCGCGTGGCGGGAGGCGTGACAGCACACGTTGATCGCCACGGGCATACCCGCGATGTGGGTGGGCAGGGCGCAGATGTTCACCTTAAGGCAGGTGGCTTTGCCTCCGAAGCCGGCCGCGCCGATATTCAGAGCGTTGAGCTTCTCAAGCAGCGTTTTTTCAAGCGCTGCGTAGGCGGGAGAGGGGTTCTCCTCATCAAAGGGGCGGGCGGTCATCAGCTTGGCATACAGCGCCGCCTGCTCAAACGTGCCGCCTATAGCTACCCCGAGGATCATTGGCGGGCAGGGGTTCGCGCCCGCGCGCCTGACCGTGTTCACAGCAAAATCGACGACTCCCTGCTCGCCCGCGGAAGGCGGCAGCATTTTTATAGCGGACATGTTTTCGCTCCCGAATCCCTTGCAGATGACAGTCAGGGAAAGGCGGTCGCCCGGCACTAAGCGGGTGTATATCACGGCGGGGGTGTTGTCAAGAGTGTTGCTCCGGTCATACAGGGGATCTTTGACCACGCTCTTTCGCAGCCCCCGATAGGCCCGGCGCACTCCTTCGTTTATAGCGTCCTCAAACGAGCCGCCGGATATGTGCGCGTCCTGCCCAAGTTCACAGAACACCACGCACATGCCCGTGTCCTGACAGATGGCGACATGTTCCGCTTTGGCGATACGGTAGTTTTCCAGCAATTGGCCAAGCGCGTATTTGCCGGCGGGACAGTCTTCAGAATCGTACGATGCCTCTACCGCATTCACCAAAGCAGGATCAAGCTCATACTCCGAGCGGAGTATGAGCTTTTCCACGGTTTCTGCTATTGCTTTACCGCTTATTTCTCTGATCATCAGAAGCTGAAGTAGCTGGCTGCGTTGCCGTAGCAGATGTTTTCGACTATAAGCTTAAGCGTGGGCATGTCGGCGGGATATTCGCCGTTTTCCACCCACTGGCCGAGCAGGTCGCACAGTATGCGGCGGAAGTACTCGTGGCGGGGGTAGCTCACGAAAGAGCGGCTGTCGGTGAGCATGCCCACGAACGCGCTGAGCGCTCCCAGCGCGGCCAGGGTCTTCATGTGCTCGTACATACCTTCCTTCTGGTCGCAGAACCACCAGGCGGAACCGAACTGGATCTTGCCCGCTATGCCGCCCTTGGTCTGGTAATTGCCGATCGCGGTGCCCAAGATGTAATTGGCGGCGGGATTCAGTGTGTAGAGGATGGTCTTGGGCAGGCAGCCCTTAACTTCCTGGGCATCAAGCAGCCTGCACAGTTTGCCGCTGATGGGCGCGTCGGAAATAGAGTCGAAGCCCACGTCGGGGCCATATTTTTTGAATATGAGCGTGTTGTTGTTGCGCTGAGCGTTCATATGGTACTGCTGAGCCCAGCCCAGTTTAGAATAGATCTCTCCCAGACCGATCATTATGTAGGTGCGGTAGGCGTCAGTCTCCTTTTCGCTCAGGGCTTCGCCGCGCATGGCTTTTTCGAAAGCCTCCTGCGCAAGCGCCTCACAGTTTTCTTCGAATGGCACAGTATCAAGCGCATGGTCTGAAATGCGGCAGCCGCGGTCGTGAAAATACTCCGCCCGCAGAGCCAGCGCGTCCAGCACATCTTTCGCGGAAGCGATCTTCACGCCGCTCATGTCGGAAAGCAGAGAGATATACTCCCTGAAACCTTCCAAATTGATCTTTACCGCCTTGTCGGGACGGAATGTCGGCAGTACCTTAACGGGGAAAGAAGTGTCCTTGGCCAGTTTTTCGTGGTAAACGAGGGTGTCTGCGGGATCGTCGGTGGTGCATACCACGCGCACGTCAAAACGCTCTATGAGCTTTCGGGGCAGGAAGTCGGGCGTCGCCAAAAGCGCGTTGCAGCGGTCGTAGATCTCACGCGCCGTGGACTCGTTAAGCACGGTGTCGATGCCGAAGACACGCTTCAGCTCCAGGTGGGTCCAGTGGTACAGAGGATTGCCTATGGCAAGCGAAATGCACTTCGCGTAAAGCCGGAATTTTTCGAAATCGTCTCCGTCGCCGCGAATGAATTTGTCGTCGACGCCCAGCGAGGCCATAAAGCGCCACTTGTAGTGGTCTCCGCCCAGGAACAGCTGGGTAGCGTTTTTGAAGGGCTTGTTCTCGGCGATCTCTTTGGGGGAGAGATGGCAGTGGTAGTCTATTATGGGCATTTTTTCCGCGTATTCATGATACAGAGTGCGGGCGGTGGGAGTGGAAAGCAGGAAATCCTTGTCCATGAACTGTTTCATTTAAGCTCCTGAGCCGCTGCGGCAAACGGCGGATGGAGGGCGAAGCCGCGTAATTTCCGCCCAAAAACCTACGGTAAATGATAATCAAAAGCCGAAGATTTGTCAAGCGGACGCGGGAAAGGGGCATTTGTAATAACTATTTAATTCTTGCGTTAATCTAAGTTTATATAATTAAGATATACTAAAAACAGCTTCATGAGCAATATCAAAACAATGGAGGGAATGCAGTATGTGGAACAATATCGGCGGCAAGATCAAAGGCCTGGCTAAGGTAGTATGCTGGATAGGCATCATCGGCAGCATCATCGGAGGCATAGTTATGATCATAGCCGGGGCATCGATGTCGAGCCGTTATAATTCCGATGCGAAAGTCATTTACATTCTGTCGGGTTTCGGCATGATGATCCTGGGCTCGCTGTTCAGCTGGATCGGCAGCTGGCTGACCTACGGCCTTGGCCAGCTCATACAGAATAGCGACGAACTGGTTTCGCTGAAAAAGAAAGACGTCAGACGCAAGACAACTTATGTTGAAGAAGAATAGTCTATGAAGAAAAAACTCCGGAGCGAAGAGCTCCGGAGTTTTTTATTTTTGGGCGGTTCTCAGGAAGCAAAGCACATCGTGCCACCATTTATACAGCGTTTCGTCGCTGCTTCGGTAGATCTCGTGCCTGGTACATTTGACCTTGAAGAGTTTGCCGAGCTGTGAACGCGCAATGAAACGCTCCTGGGGCTCGGGTTTCACTTCCCAGTCGTTATCAGCCTGCCAGATGGTGACCGGACAGGTGATTTTTTCGGGGGCACCCTTTTTCAGCAGCTTCTTTGTCACCCCCATGGCTTCACGCACCCAGGCGTAGGTGGGACCGTTGTTGGAGTACAGCGGATTTGTGAACTTATGTTCATCCCACCAGCTGAAACGCGGTTCACAGGTGCAACAGGAGGTTTCATAGTTCTCGTGACCGTGGTAGGGTTTGGACACGAATATGCGCTTTTTTCCCTTCCCAAGCAGGCACGCTGCCGCGGACATGTTTTTTACCACCCAGGCGGGCATGCCGGCGGAACGCGGCGCGATCATGGGCGCGCAGAGCGCGAGGGCGGAAAACACGTCCGGATGGGCCTGGGCGTACAGAAGCGCCACTGCCCCGCCCATAGAGTGAGCGAACACGCTGTAAGGGGCAGGCATGGACCGGAGACATTCGTCCACGATGTTTTCCAGATCCGCGACATAGTCGCCGAAACGGTCGATATGGGTCAATGACTTGTCGCTTATGGCAGGATCCCTCCAGCTCTCCCCGTGGCCGCGCTGGTCGAAGGCAAGTACGGAAAAGCCGTTGTTAAGCAGGGAATAAATGATCTCGGAGAACTTCTTAGCTGCCTCGGTAAACCCGTGCAGCACCACACAGGTGCCTTTCGGCGCGTCCGCGTCGTAGCGGTATACCCGCAACGGAGCGCCGCCTTTGCCCTTGACGGTCAGGCGGCTCGCTCTTTTTGCGAGGTAGGGAAGGACTGCCTCATCCATGCCCAAGGCGAAATCATGTTCGGAGAGCAGAAAGTCGGGATTGATACTGTACATTTACTTGTTACCTATTATCCTTGCATAGATCTTCTTTTCATTGTATTTAAGGAAAATCAGTCCGCCAACCAGGCACACCGCGCCGGAGATCATAGCGATAAGCCTGTCTCCGAAGCCGTCCTTAAGTTTGAGACCCACGATGCTGGACACGATGATCAGCGCCAGCGCCTGACCCATCTTCATGGCGAAGGTCCGGGCAGCGTAGAACATGCCCGCGCGTTCCTCGCCCGTATCCAGCGCGTCGCATTCCGCGATGTCGGCGACTACCGCCTGCGGCAGAATGCCGAAAATTGCCATAGCGGGCGCGGCCAGTACGCACAGGATTATACCCTGTATGGTCGGATCGATGCCGATCAGTCCCATGCAGGCGGTGTAGACGAACGCTACGACGAAAATGCAGAAGGCAATGAGTATAAGCTTCCTTTTGCCGTATTTGGGCGTCAGCTTGCTGACAAGGGGATAGAACAGCACGCTAAGCGCGGTCATAAGCACGAAGAACAGTGTGCTCATGCCGGCGTCCAGCTTAAGCAGATCCTCCACAAAGTACAGCATCGCGGTCTGGAACATGGTGATGCCGAGGAAGTAGATTATGTCGCTGGCCACGAAGATGCGGAAATCCTTGTTGCGGAATGTGGCCTTAAGGCTCTTGAACGCGGTTGACTGGGAAGGCTGGGCGGTCACGTATTCTTTTTCGTTGATCGTGAACACGGGCACGAACAGGCAGATGACACCTATCACGCTCAGTACAGAGAACACGATCCTTACGGCAGTGTAGTGCTCTATCCCGGCGCCTTCCATAAAGCCCCACAGCATGGGCGCGGTATAGGCGACAGCCATGCCGGCGATAAAGGTGAATGAAATGGTAGTGGAGATGCTCATGCGGGTCTTCTGGTCCGTACCAAGCTCCGGTATCAAAGCGTTAAAGGGCGTGCAGTACATGGTCATGAACAGATAGAAACCCGTGAGCATGACGAACAGGAACGCTGCGTTTATCCAGCTGCTGCCGGACACGGGAGACCAGAAAGTGAGTATCGTGAATATTCCAAATGGGATGGCGGCTGCTTTCATAAATGGGATGCGTCTGCCGCGGGGATTCCTGCTGCGGTCGGAAAGGGAGGCGATCCAGGGGTCGGTGACCGCGTCGAACACGCGCCCGAAACCGGTTATGAGCGCCAGAATGCTTATCAGGCCGAAAATCACGGGGCCTGTCTTAAAAAACGGATCCTGCGGGAGCCCTGACGATTCGGCAGGTACGTAGAAATTTACCAGATAGTTGCTGATCAGCGCGCTGAGCATCGACCAGCCGAGCTGACCGATGGCAAAGCACCAGATTTTGCTTTTGGTGAGTTTTTTGGTCTGAGACATATTGGATCATCCTTTCACCGGTGCATTTTATAAACATTGTACCATAATAACCCGCAAAACTCAACATTAATTATTTTCCCCTTTTTTTTATGCGGGAATTAGTGTATAATTGTTCCGTTAAGGAGATATATATGGCAGAATACTATGATGCTGTAGTCATCGGCGCGGGGCACGCGGGCTGCGAGGCGGCGCTAGCCCTGGCACGGATGGGGCAAAAGACCCTGCTTCTGACGCTGAACATAGACTCCGTGGCCATGATGCCCTGCAACCCGTCCATAGGAGGCACAGGCAAGGGCCATCTGGTCAGGGAAGTTGATGCGCTGGGCGGCGAAATGGGCCTGGCGGCGGATGATACGTTCATACAGAGCCGCATGCTCAACACCGGAAAGGGCCCGGCGGTATACAGCCTGAGAGCTCAGGCGGACAAGGCCGCTTACAAAAAGCGCATGCTGGACGCGGTGCTTGGTCAGGAAAGGCTGGACTTAAGGCAGGGCGAGGCCGCGCAGATTCAGACGCTCAACGGGCGCGTTTGCGCAGTGACCACTGCTACGGGCATGGAGATAAACTGCAGCGCAGTGGTGGTGTGCACGGGCGTGTACCTTAAAAGCCGCATAATCATAGGGCAGCATTCATGGGAAGGCGGCCCGCAGGGCCTTGTCGCCGCCACGAAGCTCACTTCCTCGCTGATGGATCTGGGCTTTCCTATACGCCGCTTCAAAACGGGCACACCGGCGAGACTTGACGGGCGCACGATCGATTTTTCAAAAATGGAACCGCAGGAGGGAGACGATCCCATAGTGCCCTTCTCATTTTTGACTGACGCATCACCTCTGGTGAATAGGGCGAAATGCTACCTTACCTATACCAATCAGGAAACGCATAAGATAATACTGGACAACATACATCTGTCGCCGATGTACTCCGGGCAGATAAAGGGCACAGGCGCGCGCTACTGTCCATCCATAGAGGATAAAATCGTCAAATTCCGGGACAAGGAACGCCATCCGATCTTCATGGAGCCGGAGGGCCTCAGCACCATCGAGTGGTACGTACAGGGCATGTCATCCTCCCTTCCCGAAGAGGTCCAGCGAAAGGTGTATGCCACCGTGCCGGGGCTTGAGCATGCCAAGGTGATGCGCCCCGCTTACGCCATAGAATATGACTGTATAGACCCACTCACGCTCACTTCCGCTTTGGGCGCGAAGCATATCGAAGGGCTTTATCTCGCGGGGCAGATCAATGGCACCAGTGGCTACGAGGAAGCGGCAGCCCAGGGCATCTACGCGGGCATGAACGCCGCGCTGTACCTGAAGGGACAGGCGCCGCTGATACTGGACAGGAGCCAAAGCTATATAGGGGTAATGGTAGACGACCTGACCACCAAGGGCACCGACGAACCGTACCGCATGATGACTTCCCGCGCCGAGTACCGGCTGCTGCTAAGGCAGGACAACGCTGACCAGCGCCTTACGCTTTTGAGCCATGAGAAAGGGCTTGCGGGCGAGGACAGGATTCGGCGCATGGAAAAAAAGCTGGAGGAAAAGAATACCGCACGCAAGTATCTGGAAGCGCATTTCATCCCGCCGTCCGACAAGCTGAACAAGCTGCTTTCAGAAGCGGGAGAGACCGAAATGGCATCTTCCGCGCGGCTCAGCGACCTGATCAAACGCCCCGGAGTGTCCTACAAGCTGCTGGGGGAAGTCGATGCGCAGCTGCCGCAGATCAGTTTTGAGGCCAAAGAACTTACCGAGATAGAATTGAAATACGAAGGTTATCTGCGCCGTCAGGAGGCAGAGGTCAGGAAATTCGCCCGTGAGGAGCAAATGCTGCTTCCGAAAGATATCGATTACATGGCGCTTGACAATCTGCGTTTGGAAGCACGCCAGAAGCTCGCCAAGGCGCGTCCCGCGTCGCTGGGGCAGGCCAGCCGAGTGCCGGGCGTGTCCCCCGGGGATATAAGCGTGCTTATGATCTTGCTTGAAAAGCTCAGGCGGGAGGGCAAGGCCGAATGAGGGGATACCTGCTTGACCGGGCCGCTCGAATGGGCCTGTCAATGAGCGAGGCGCAGGCGGACAAGTTGCTTGCTTACCATAAGCTGCTTGTCAGCGCCAACGAAAAAATGAACCTGACGCGAGTTGGGGAGGACTTTTTCGAGGCGGCGGACAGAAACTATCTGGACAGCCTTACAGCGGCAAAGTATCTCGAAAGCTGCGAAAGCGTGATAGACGTGGGCAGCGGAGCGGGGCTGCCCGGCGTACCGCTGAGCATAATGCTGCCGTGCGCCCGCTTTACCCTGATGGACAGCCTTAACAAGAGGGTAGAGTTTTTGTCCGAAGTCTGCCGGACGCTGGAGCTCAACGCTTCGGCGCTGCATATGCGCAGCGAGGACGCGGGCAGGAATCCTGCCTATCGGGAGCGTTTTGACGCGGCGGTGGCCCGCGCGGTGGCACCGCTCAACATACTGTGCGAGTGGCTGCTTCCGCTGGTAAAGCCGGGCGGGAAAATGCTGGCGCTCAAAGGGCCAAACGCTGAGGACGAGGCGCGCGAAGCCGCATTCGCGCTAAGCGAGCTGGGCGGCGAAATACAGGGCATATACGATTCTAACGTTCCCGAACGGGACTGGAACCATAAAATCGTCGAGATAATAAAGACCGGACCCACGTCCGACAGATATCCCAGGCGGGCGGGAATGGCGGAAAAACGGCCTCTGAAAGGGGACAAAAAATGAAGTACGTGATCGCATTGGACCAGGGCACGACCAGTTCCCGCGCTATAGTGTTCGACGAAAACGGGACGCAGGTGGCAAGCCACGCCAACGAGTTCAAACAGATATATCCCAGACTAGGCTGGGTGGAGCACGCTCCGGAAGACATTTGGACCAGCCAGATCGGCGCGCTCAGGACCGCCGTTGAGAAGGCGGGCATATGCGTGAACGATATTCTCGCGATAGGCATCACCAATCAGCGTGAGACCACTCTCGTGTGGGACAGTCAAAGCGGGGAGTGCTTCCACAATGCCATCGTGTGGCAATGCCGGCGCACCTCGCCCATAATCGAGCAGCTCAAGCGGGATGGATATGAGGCCGAGATACGCGAGGTGACAGGGCTTGTGCCAGACGCTTACTTCTCCGGCAGCAAACTTAAGTGGCTGCTTGATAACGTGCAGGGGCTGCGTGAGAAGGCGGACAAAGGCGAGGTCTGCTTCGGCACAGTTGACAGCTACCTGGTGTGGCGGCTAACGGGTGGTAAGGCGCACGTGACCGACGCCACCAACGCCTCTCGCACCATGCTCTTCAACCTTAGGACACAGACCTGGGACGACGGGATGCTGAAAATGCTTGGCATTCCGGAAAGTGTACTGCCGACAGTGGTGGATTCCTCTCAAACGGTGGGCGTCACGGAAAAGAGCATCCTTGGCAAAGAGATACCCATCTGCGCTCTGGCGGGAGACCAGCACGCGGCGCTGTTCGGGCAGGCGTGCTTTGAAAAGGGCATGGCCAAGAACACCTACGGCACGGGCTGTTTCCTGCTGATGAACACGGGCAGCGAGATAGTGCCCAGCCGTTACGGTCTTGTGAGCACCATGGCATGGAGGCTGGACGGAAAGCCCACTTACGCGCTGGAAGGCAGCGTGTTCGTGGCGGGCGCGGCGATACAGTGGCTCAGGGACGAGCTTAAAATAATAACCAGCGCGGGTGAGACCGAGGGACTGGCCCGCTCCATACCCGACAACGGGGGAGTATACCTGGTGCCCGCGTTCGCGGGGCTGGGCGCGCCGTACTGGGACATGTACGCACGCGGCACGCTGGTGGGGCTTACCCGAGGAACGGGCAGGGCGCACATCGCCAGAGCAGCGCTGGAAAGCATTGCTTACCAGTCCATGGACGTGCTGGAGGCTATGACTGAAGATTCGGGCCACCCGATAAGCGTATTAAGGGCGGACGGCGGCGCCACCGCGAACGATTTCCTCATGCAGTTCCAGGCGGACATGCTGGGCATAGACGTGGTGCGCCCGAAGATAACCGAGACCACGGCGCTGGGCGCGGCAATGCTGGCGGGACGCGCGGCAGGCCTGTGGAACGACAGCCAGTTAAGCCGCATCTGGCAGAGCGAAAGCGTGTTCACGCCATCCCTTCCCGAGGCACAGCGCGCCAGACTCAAAGCCAAATGGAAAAAAGCCGTCAGCAAAGCGGAACGCTGGACTGACGACTGAAAACGGTTCTTTTAAACGAATCGCCCGCAGAGCATGCGGGCGATTCGTTTAATTTGTTCAGGTGCGAATGAAATTTGCGAAGACGCCAATTTCGTCCTGATCCACTTCGCGGGTCTGCTGTGTGCCGTCCTTGAACACGAGCAACAGGCTGTACAGTGTGGAATTGACGTCAGTTCTGGTAAAACCGATGACTGTATTTACGGCGCTGCGTGTGCCGAGTACTTTCACATAGTCCAGAGCATTTAGGAGGTTTTGCAGTTCACGCTGCCGTGCTTCTTCCTGCTCTTGAAGCTCACGCAGCCTTTTTTCCTCCAATTCCTTCTGCTTCCTTTTTTCCTTTTCCATACTTTTTTTAAAACCAATACCTAAAAGAACTAAAGGAGTTACGATAAATATCAAAAACAGAACCGTAGAGGTTGTATCCATATAAATTATCTCCTCAACTGACTAAGGAACTGCGTTGCGAAAAATAAGCTTGCTCCAATTATATATATATATATATATCATGTCAATGGTTGTTGAAAGGAAAAGCGAGGAAATGCAGGCAACGGGACGGTTAGCCGGCGTTTTTCCGTTGATGAAAACGTGAGGATATGATATACTGTTCATATAAAACTTTTCGAAAAACGCATAACAGAAGGATGAGATAAATGATCGCGAAGCTTACGCGGCGGATGCTGGCGGCGCAGACTTTGTCCGCGCTGACGGTCTCCGTGTGCCTGCTTATAGACAACATGATGATCGGACGCTTTCTGGGCGTGGGTGCCCTGGCTGCGGACGGACTCGCCAATCCCGTGCTGCTGGCGCTTATGGCGGTGGGTTCGCTTTTGTCAACGGGCGTGCAGGTGGCGTGCAGCAAATCGCTTGGCAAAGGTTCTAAAGAGGAGACGGACTTCAGTTATTCTACCGCCGTGATGACCGCGCTGGTGTTCTCGGCGGTGTTTATGGCGCTGGTCATAAGTCTGCGCGTGCCGCTCTCCCGCCTGCTGGGCGCGAATGAAGAGAAACTGCTCAAAGACACGGGGGATTACATCGCGGGCTTTGCCATAGGCGCTCCCGCGACTATGGGCGCGCTGATACTCATCCCATTTTTGCAGATCGCCGGGCAGAGCAGTCTGCTTATCGTAGCGGTGCTCAGCATGACGATTACGGACGTGGCGTTCGACCTGCTCAACGTGTTCGTGCTCAAATGGGAAATGTTCGGCATGGGGCTGGCTTCCGCGCTGAGCTATTATGTGGCCATAGCCATCGCGGCCACATATTTCCTGTCCAAAAGGTGCGTGTTTAGTTTTTCTTTTCCCGGCGTCAAGCTCAGAAAGCTGAAGGAATTTCTGACAGGCGGCGCGCCAACGATATTCGGTCTGGCTTCGAGCGTGCTGCTGGTGTTCATTATGAACATGATACTGCTGGACACGGGCGGGGACATGATGGTCGCGTGTTTTGCCGTGTTGAGCACCATAGGCAACGCCAGCAACTGCATAAGCACGGGCACGAACGGGGTCGCGCTGACGCTTTCGGGCATATTCTACACGGAAGAGGATAGGACGTGCTTAAGGAGCATGTTCAAAACGATCATGCGTTCCGCGTTTGCGATGGGGGCGGGGGTCATGACGCTGCTGCTGATATTCGCTCCGGCGCTGGTGAGCCTGTTTATTCCCGAAGAGGGAGCTCAGCAGGACGCGGTGGTATTTGCCTTGAGAATATATTCTCTGGAACTGATACCCTGCTGCGTGAACAACGCGTTCAAAGGCAGCTATCAGGGCACGCAGCATATCCGGCTTATGGAAGTGCTGTCGGTGATGCAGGGGGTCGTGCTGCCTGTAGCGGCGGCGCTGGCTTTCCGAGGCATATCCGGCGGCGCGGGCATTTGGTGGTATTACCCGGTGGGCGAAGCGCTCACGCTGCTTGGCATTCTGGGCTGGGTATGGCTGCAAAAGCACGCCATTACCCTGCGGACGGACGATCTGCTGCTGCTGGGCAGCGATTTTGGAGTGCCGCCGGAGGATCTGCTCGAGAGGAACATAAAAACCATCCAGGATGTTATGGACACCTCACGGGCAGCGAGCGAGTTTTGTCATTCCCACGGCGGCGACGGGCTGTTGGGTTCGCACCTGGCGCTGTGCGTGGAGGAGATGGGCGCCAATATAATCAATTATGGCTTTGAGGCCGGGCGGGGCAACAACTGTTCCATACGTTTGCAGCGCAAGGAAGGGCGCTGGACGCTGCGCTTCCGTGACGACTGCAAGGCGTTTGACCCGGTCACCCATGTATCGGAGCACACGACTTCGAAAGGCATGGGCATACGCATAGCGATGCGGGTGGCCGACGAGGCGCGTTACACATATTCAATGAACCTGAACAACCTGGTCATGGTATTCAACGAGAACAAACCTGCGCCAAAGCAGCGCAAAGGCTGGAGACGGAGCCAAAACAGGCACAGGAGCTGGGCAGAGCGCAGACGGTTTTTCCGCGGGTGGAAACGCTGAGAACGCTTCGACACCCATCTGCGCGGGTGAGCGCTCAAGGCGCGTTGTTATAAAAGTATACTGACAAAAGAGATCACTGTACGCAAAAGTCCCGCCGCATAACGCGGCGGGACTTTATCTTTCCGGTTTAGAACTTCAGGCTGTTGAGCTTGATGCCGGGGCCCATGGTGCTGCTGATAACGGCGGACTTGATGTAAGTGCCCTTCGCAGCGGCGGGCTTCGCCTTCAGGATCGCCTCCATGAGGGTCTTCAGGTTTTCGCCCAGCTGTTCCTCGGTGAAGGAAGCCTTGCCCAGGGGGCAGTGGATGATAGCGGTCTTGTCCAGACGGTATTCCACTTTACCGGCCTTGGTCTCCTGCACGGCCTTGGTGACATCCTGGGTGACGGTGCCGGTCTTGGGGTTGGGCATGAGACCTTTGGGGCCTAGGATCTTACCGAGACGGCCTACCAGACCCATCATATCGGGGGTGGCGATACAAACGTCGAAGCCGAACCAGCCGCCCTGGATCTTGGCGATCATGTCCTCAGCGCCCACGAAGTCAGCGCCTGCGGCGAGAGCTTCATCGGCCTTGGGGCCTTTGGTGATGACCAGAACGCTCTTGGTCTTACCGGTGCCGTTGGGCAGCACGACGGTGCCGCGCACCTGCTGATCAGCGTGGCGGGGGTCAACGCCCAGACGCACGGAGATCTCGATGGTTTCGTCAAACTTGGCCTTGGAGGTCTGCTTTACGAGAGACACGGCCTCTTCGGGGTCATACAGCCTGCCGCGCTCGATGAGCTTGAAGCTGTCAGAATATTTCTTTCCCATTTTCATGATTCAATTCCTCCCTGTGGTACAAACGGCTCAGTGTCCTCCCACGGTTGTGGTGTTATGCTCAGTCGTCGACGATGACGCCCATGCTGCGGGCGGTACCGGCCACCATGCTCATGGCGGCTTCAACGCTGGCGGCGTTAAGGTCGGGCATCTTAAGCTCAGCGATCTCCCTGACCTGGGCCTTGGAGATGTGGGCAACCTTATCCTTATTGGGACGGCCGGACGCGGTCTCTATGCCGCAGGCCTTCTTGATAAGCACGGCGGCAGGGGGAGTCTTGCAGATGAAGGTGAAGGACCTGTCCTGATAGACGGTGATGACTACCGGGATGACCAGACCCACCTGCTTGGCGGTGCGGTCGTTGAATTCCTTGCAGAATCCGGGAATGTTTACGCCATGCTGACCGAGCGCGGGGCCGATAGGCGGCGCGGGGGTGGCCTTGCCGGCGTTTACCTGCAGCTTAATAAGCGCGGTAACCTTTTTTGCCATAAGGGTTTCCTCCTTAATCTAATGTGGTGAAGCGGAGAGAATCGTTCTCTCCTCCCACTTCCCTAAAGCCCGTAGGCCTTAAAGCGATGATCAAATGTCGACCCGGACGACCTCGTCCAGCTCAAGCTCTACGTTGGTGGCACGGTTAAGCATCTCCACGACCACGGTAACGCGCTTGAGGGCGGTGTCTATATGGGTGACCTTGCCGGTAAAGTTTTCAAAAATGCCGTTGAGGATGCGCACCTCGTCGCCGACCTGTACGTCAAGGCGGGTGACGGGTATGGACGCCATGATCTCCTCGTATTCTTTGTCGGAAAGAGGGGAGGGCTTGTTGCCGGCACCAACAAATCCTGTGACGCCCCTGGTGTTGCGCACTATGTACCAGCTTTCGTTGGTCATGACCATGCGCACCAGCACATATCCCGGCATGCGTTTGCGCTGCACCACATGACTTTTGCCGTTTCTGATCTCCAGAACTTCCTCAACGGGGATCTCGACGGAACCTATCATGTCCTGCAGGCCGTTGTTCTCAACGTTTTTGTCAAGATTGGCTTTGACCTTGTTTTCGTAGCCGGAGTAGGTATGCACGACATACCATTTCATGGAGGGATTGTCCGCCATGCTTAGCTCCTTAGCCCGTGATCAGGCGCACCAGCGCACTGGCGCCCAGATCGAATACGCCGATAATGATGCCCATGACCACCAGGAAGATCAACACCACCAGGGAGTAGTTGATAAGCGCGCTCTTGGTGGGCCAGGTGACCTTCTTAAGCTCGTGGTACATGTTGTAGAAGGCCTTGCCGATACGGTTGAAGAAACGGGCAAAAATGTTGCCCTTCTTTTCCTTCTCGGGCTTGTTGGACTTAATGTCCTTGCTTAACTGTTTTTCAGCTGCCATCAGTATTGCTCCTTCCTACCAGTTACAGGAGGGGTTGTTTACTTGGCTTCCTTGTGAGCAGTGTGCTTCCTGCAGAAGCGGCAGTACTTGCTCATTTCAAGCCTGTCGGGGTCGTTCTTCTTGTTCTTGATAGTGTTGTAGTTGCGCTGCTTGCACTCAGAGCATGCCAGTACAACCTTGATCCTTTTATCCGATGCCATTTCGACACCTCCTATTATAGTCATGGCGCCCGTCTGGTTGAGGGACGCTCGTGTTTACAACAAAAGCAACCCAAACTCTGGGCAGACTTTGATATTATACATATTTACCTGTTTTTACGCAAGTGCAAAAAGAAAAATTAACGTAGATTTTTGAAGAAACATCGTCAGAGGAGGATCAGCCGTTCAGGCTTTCGTACAGCGCGTCACGGAGGGAAAAGTGGCACAGGACCTCGTCCCCTCCCAGCAGGTTGGTAAAGAAGGTAAGGCTGAGCTTTCTGTCGAAGTCGATCAGCGCGTACGCGCCCGCCGCCCCGCCCCAGCCATAGTCGTGCACGCCTTCAGAGGCAGGGATGCGCATTCCCAGAGTGTAACTGTAACCTTTCAGCTGCGGCCAGGACACGTCAGAAGCCTGGACACCAGTAAGGGCGTATCGCCTGAGCAGCGGAACGATCTCTTTGCTGACCAGCCTGCCGGAAGCGAACGCGTCCAGAAAACGCGCGTAGTCACCGGAGGAACAGACCAGGCCCGCGCCGCCTGAATCGTACTCGGAACAGGGAGTGAAACTGGTGTTTGTCGCGCAGGGGAGATAGCCGTTTTTTACGGCTTTGAACTGAGGAGTGAGTACGCCAAAATCTTTAAGTTCGCCTAAAAGACAGCTGTGCTCCATCCCCAGGGGAGTAAAGAACCTTTCCCTGAACAGCGACCTGAGAGGTTTTCCGAAAGCGACCTCAAGCGCGGCGGCCAGCGCGTCATGACACAGACTGTACTGCCAGTGGCTGCCCGGCTCGAAGGAGAGCGGATGCACGGCCAGCTGGGCAATATTCGCGACAGTGGGCAGCCTTTGGAGCAGGTTCACGTCATAATTCAACCCCGCCGTCATCGTGATAAGGTGCAGCAGTGTAATGGGCGTCCGGCTTTTGCGTACGCTTACCTGCCGGTCTGATATCTCCCTAACGGTCATGTCGCCGAATTCGGGGATGTAATCCGCAAGAGGGGCCTCAAGCCTGACGATCCCCTCTTCCAGCGCCTGAATGAACAGCGCCGCGGTAAGGAGCTTCGTCATGGAATAAGCGGGGTAGACCTCGTCTCCGCTTATAGGTATAGCCCCATCGGCGTCGGTAAAGCCCGTAAGATAGGAGAACACTTCACGCCCGTCATGCCACACTCTCACGTCACCCATGGGCATATGGAGGGGTGCGAGCATATTGACGGCGCGCTTGAGCGGAGCGAAAGACGGCATATCAAAGCCTCACTTCTTCAAACAGCTGGTCGTTTCTGCCAAGAATATAATAACACTCGTAACCCGCCTGACGCATGTAGTCCTCCGCCTGAGGGAAATACGCGTCCAGAAGCGGAGAATAATGACAGTCTGAGGAAGGCATGACCCTGCCGCCTAAGCCGCGCCAGTATTCAAGCAGAGGCAGAACAGGATACGGACAGGGCTGAGCCGACCTGGCCATTCCGCCCGTGTTGACTTCAAGAAGATCGCATATTGGAATGATCTCATCCATTGCCTGACGACCAAGACGCAGGAATTCACCATCTTCGGTGAACCAGCGGCGTTTGCGGTTGTACTTTACGATCAGGTCAAAATGCGCGACTATATTCGGCCTTTTTGAGCGGACACAGTTCACCAGCCCGTCAAAATAATCCTTGCATGCCCTCATCCAGTCGGAATCGAAATGCGTTTTAACGTACATTTCCAGTTTGTCCGGGTCGCCGTCAACGCCGGCGAAGTCACCGTCAGGCGAGGTAAGGTAATGATTGGCGCCAAGGAAATAGTCAAGCCCCTCACCGGTGTCGGGAGACATCCGGTCTATCTCAAGTCCGGTCCATATGCGCAGACGGGGAGCGTATTCCATTTTGAGGGCGTTGATCTCGTCGATATACTTTTGCCTGACATCTTTGACAAGGCCGCAGGCGGGATCCACAACAGGCTGGTAAGCGTGCTCTGAAAAGCCCAGGGAAACAAAGCCCAGCCTGAGCGCCTGAAGTACGCTGTCACGGGCAGGGCTTTTGCCGTCCACATAGTCAGAGTGGGTGTGCGGGTTGGATAATATCATATGCGGGTCAGATGATGTACTGCTTGATGAACACGGGCAGCGCCTCGATGTCGGAGCTGACGTTCAGTACGAAGCGGACGCCGGAATGCTCGCTCAGCGCGTTAAGACGGGAGAAGAAGCCCTCGGTTTCCTCGATGGGGGTAGACTTGATAAGTTTAAGGAACGCGTCGACGCACACCAAAGTTATGTCGTAATTGACTGCCAGCATCCCGCTCAGGAAGCCCAGGAATACGTCCGCGGTGGCGCCTCGTACGCCCTGATATTCACCTGCGTCCACAAAACGGATCTCATGGCGCAGATCGTACATATATCTTTTGTCGTCGTCCACGAATACCACGAGACCATGCTCGCTTTTGAGTGCGTCGTTGGCGATGTCTATGAGCCGTTTGGTTTTGCCGCTGCCTTTTATTCCGGCTATAACCTGTATCATGATATATCACTCCATTCTTTCTGATTTCCCTCTTCCATTATAAACCAAACTCAGGCAAAAAGCAATATCCGGGAAAAAAGAGGAAGCGGCTTAAACTGTAAGGCGCGTCGAGGCCGCACGCCGCGGAAGGACGGTACACTATCCATACGCGTCATCTGCTGTTATCCTCGGCTGCCTGGAAGGCGGCGCTTTCGCAGGTGTAAACCCCGTTTTTGCGGGTAAACCAGCCCATGTCAACCATGTCCCGCCTGACGGTGCAGTAATCGCCGTGAAGCGCGCTGATGATATTGTTGACCTGCTTTTCCGTATAGCTCGCGCCGGGTTCGAATCGGTCAAAGATAAGGCGGTATATGATAAGCCGTTTTTTTAGCTGCGCAGGCAGTCTTTCGCAGTATCCGCCCGGCATGAAAGTGTCTATCACCTTGCGCCGGTACATTTCCTCACGCAACTCTTCCGCGTCCGAGCCGGATGAATCGAACAAAAGTTCCTTGATTGACTTGTCGAACACCTGTCTGCGCAGGGAATATACAGTGTAGTACTGTTCTTTTTTGCTGTCTATAAGCCCGGCAGAGTAGAGCTTTTTAAGATGGAAAGAAACCGTGGGAGGGGACAATTGCAGCCGCTGGGCAAGCAGTTCCACGTACATTTCCTTTTCGTTCAGCGTGCGAAGTATCTTCAGGCGGGTATCGTCGGCTATGGCCTTGAACAGTGTTAGCGAATCAGCCATTTTCCGCCTCCAGACGGCGCAGCTCTTTCAAAGCGAAACGGGTGGTGCGCGCCTTTATGCTCTCCCGCTCGGCAGCGTCAAGATCTCCTGTGAGCCGGATCCGCTCTGCATTCTGCTCCAAAAAAACCGCTTCCTTTTCAAGCAGGCCGGGCCTGATGGCCTCGTGGTCGACCCTGCCGATCTGCTTGAGCATATCTCCAAGCATGCTGGCCTGCATGAGGCAGATGGAGCGGGTCCTTTCGTCTCCCTGAACGCGGGCAGCCTGGGCTTTTTCGCAGAATTCGGCGGCTTTAGCGTCCAGAACGCTGTTGTAGCTCTCGAGTACGGACATATACTGATCCTCCAATCAATTAGATATCTATAAAATCATTATAAAATCTAATTAGATAAATGTCAATATAAAATTTCATTCAGACGAGGGTTTTTTTCAGCGCATACTGTTTTGAGAGCGTCCGGCTTGACATTATTTACGTGAGAGCTTATAATCTATGCAGAAGAATTAACTGAACAGGGGCGCGATCAAGCGCTCCCGGGCTTTCGGGCAGTGGAATTATTCCGCAGGACAGCAACAACTCAGATGATCGGCTGCCTGCGTTTTTTATAGTTCAGGGGTATAAAATGGGAACGGAAACAAAAGACGCGGCTTTTGAGTCTACCGCAACGCGCGTATCGACAGTAAGCATAATTATCAACATCTTCCTGGCCTCTTTCAAGTTCCTGGCGGGCGTACTCGGTCGATCGGGCGCAATGATAAGCGACGCCATCCATTCTTCTTCAGACGTGCTTGGCAGCCTGATAGTGATCGTGGGCGTGAAAATGTCGGGCAAAAAGTCCGACAAGGATCACCCATACGGTCACGAGCGCATGGAAAGCGTAGCCTCGCTGATCCTTGCGGGCTTGCTTGCGGCGGCGGGTATCTCAATTGGCAGGGAGGCGCTTTCTTCCGTCATACACGGCGAGTATCTTTCCGCGCCGGCGCCGGGGCTGCTGGCGCTAATCGCTGCAGGCGTATCTATAACCGTAAAGGAAGCGATGTTCTGGTATACATGGATAAACGCCAAACGTATCCGCTCCGGAGCACTCAAGGCAGAGGCGTGGCACCACCGTTCCGATGCCCTGTCGTCCATAGGAGCTCTGATAGGTATCGGCGGCGCGCTGCTTGGGGCAAAGGTGCTGGAACCTGTCGCAAGCATGGTCATTTGCCTGTTTATACTTAAGGTGGCGCTTGACATTTTCCGTGAGGCTGTTGACAACATGGTCGACCATGCCTGCGACGCTCAGACGGAAACCGCCATCCGGGACAGCGCGGCCGGGCAGCGGGGGGTAATTGGGGTGGACGTGATACGAACCCGGGAATTCGGGCGCAAGATCTACGTCGACATAGAGATCTCCGCAGACGGCACTCTTTCACTCCGTGAGGCACACGATATCGCCCAGCGGGTGCACGACCGGATAGAAGCGGACTTCCCGGAGGTCAAGCATATTATGGTACACGTGAACCCGGCGGAAT
Organism: Clostridiales bacterium; assembly: GCA_024684375.1. GTDB lineage: Bacteria > Bacillota > Clostridia > Christensenellales > Aristaeellaceae > RUG14130. The sequence continues at coordinate 3,444 of JAIKWZ010000033.1, read as the reverse complement.
AAGCTCAAAACAGGGGATCATATTCTTATAAATCTAACAGGGGGCAATATGACTAACATAGAGTCGCGGATAGACGAACTCATGTCCCGCATGACGCTGGAAGAGATCATCATGCAGACGGACCAATACTTCAGTCATGACTTCACCCGCCGGGACGAGCAGGGCAGGGTCGAGGCGGTGGACATAGCCGAACTGGATTCGCTGCTTCGGGGCATGAGCTGCGGCAGCATCCAGGCCCGCGGTATGCGGCCCGAGCAGATAAACGAGATACAGAGATACGCGCTGGAGAAAACGAGGCTGGGCATTCCGTTTCTGTTCAGCGAGGAAGCGCTGCATGGATTGGGCCACCCTGACGCGACGGTGTTTCCGCAGCAGATAGGACTGGCGGCAACTTTCAATCCGGAACTGGGTTACCGGATGGGCCGCGCCATAGGCACCGAGACGCGCGCAATGGGCATACACGAGACATACAGCCCCGTGATGGATCTGATACGCGACCCCCGCTACGGACGCACCGAGGAGACTTACGGGGAAGACACATTTCTGGGCGCCGAGTTTGCCAGGGAAGTCGTGAAGGGGCTGCAGGGCGATGACTTGTCCCGCGACGACGCCATCGCTTCCGAACCCAAGCATTACGCGGGCTACGGAGCGCCTGTAGGAGGGCTCAACTGCGCTCCCTGCGCCATGGGAAGGCGCGAGGTGTTTTCAGACGCGCTTCCAATATTCGAGGCTGCTTTTAAAGACGCGGGCGCCACTGACGCCATGTGCTCCTATAACGCCATCGACGGTATACCTGTGGCAAGCGACCGGGAACTTTTAACGGATGTGCTGCGGGGTCAGTGGGGAATGCGGGGGTTCGTGCGCTCCGACCTGACCGCCGTAGCGCGGCTGTACGACAACCATTACACTGCCCCGACCCGCAAAGAGGCTATAGCCATGGGTCTTGAGGCGGGCGTTGATCTCCAATTATATGATTTTCCTCACGACGAATGGCAAAACGGGATCAAGGAAATGGTGGAAAGTGGACGCCTGGACAGAGCCGTCGTGGAGCAGGCGTGCAGGAGAGTGCTCAGGGTAAAATTCCTGCTGGGACTGTTTGACAGGCCGTATGTGGACACGGCCCTGAGTGAAAAACGCGTACACAGCCCGGAACACAGATCGCTGTCGCGCAGCATAGCGCGGGAGAGCATAGTGCTGCTCAAAAACGAAGATCATCTGCTGCCCCTGAGCAGGGATATCAAGACCATAGCGGTGCTGGGTCCGGGAGCGAACAGGCCCATGCTGGGAGACTATGTAGACCCTGCCCAGACCGGAGATACGCTGCTGGAGGGCATAAGGGCGCTCGTTTCAGAGGATACCGAAATACTCTACGACGAGGGCTGCAATTTTCTGGGCGACGCGGCGATACCCTTCCCGCGCAAGGTGCTGTTTGACGAAAACGGCGCGCCGGGTCTCACGGGACGCTATTATAACGGCAGGGAATTTGCTGGCGTTCCGGTCATGACCCGCACCGATCCGCGCATAGATTTTAACTGGATCTATTCAAAGCCGTGCAGCGAGGTGGACGCGTACTGCTTCAGCGTGCGCTGGACTGGCAGGGTGGTGCCGGATGAGAGCTTCGCGGGCTACATAGGCTTCAACACCCAGGACAGCATGCGCCTTTATGTGGACGGAAAGCTCATCCTGGACAGCTGGGGCGAAAAGAAAGACGCGAACCGCACGGTGGGCTTCGAGTTCGTAAAGGGCAGGAGCTACGACATTGTGATAGAGTTCACCAACGACCGCAGGGGCGCGCGGGTGGTATTTGGCTACAACCGTACAAAAGAGGACTTTACCCGCGCTGTAGAGCTGGCCAAAAGAGCTGACGTGGCGGTCATATGCGCCGGTGACAGCCAGGACACCAGCGGCGAAAACTTCGACCGTGTCAGTCTTGATCTCGCCGGGAACCAGACTGAGTTCATAAAGCGCGTTGCTGCGACCGGCACCCCGGTTGTACTGGTGCTTGAGACAGGGCGTCCCGCGTCGATAGTTTGGGAAGAGGAAAACATTCCCGCGATACTGGAAGCATGGTTCCCGGGGGAAGAGGGCGGTCACGCCGTGGCGGAGACTCTGTTCGGGCTTAACGCGCCTTCGGGAAGGCTGCCCATCAGCTTCCCGAAGACCGTCGGCCAGATACCATGCCATTACACGCGGCGTCCGGGCGGCGGGCGCAGGTATGTGGAAATGGACTGGCTGCCTTTGTACCCATTCGGATACGGCTTGGGCTATACGCAGTTTACGTATTCAAACCTGTCGCTGTCCGCTGAAAAGATCAGCGCGGGAGAGAGCATCACCGCGTGTTTTGACGTGACCAATACGGGAGAAGCGAAAGGCACTGCGGTGCCGCAGGTGTATATCAGGGATATGGTATCGAGCACGGTCAAGCCCCTGATGGCGCTGGCTGCGTTTAGTAAGGTCCCGCTGGAAAGCGGGCAGACCAAGCGTGTGTGCCTTAGTGTCTCGCCACGGTCCATGCGAACGCTGGGCACGGATTTCGTCTGGCGCGTCGAGCCAGGTGAGTTCAGGCTGATACTTGCCAGCGACTCCGAGCATCCCATAGAGAGCAGGACGTTCACGGTGGCATAAAAGCAGAACCAGAGACACGAACGCCCGGAAATTCATTTGTTCCGGGCGTTCGTTTTATAAAGCGATATCGGGAAACCTTTTTATGCTTGATTCAAGTATAAACAACAAGCGCAGAAATAACGGCTCCCTGCTTTTTTGTGACAAAGCAGGGAGCCGCTTATGCTGTCAGTTATTACTTCAGCTCAGCAAAGTACTTGATAGTGCGGACCATCAGAGACGTGTACTACCTGATAGGAGTTCCTGCCATTTTTACCGTTTCGAGATTCAGGTTCCAAATTGAATCGGGCAATGATTCAATATGTCTGTTGCTGATCGAAGCTGCTTTGAGTAGTTGTCGATGGTCTTTGGAGATAACTTGCGCACCTTGCAGTCAAATCCGAACTCTGTGATTGCTTCATTCCATAGCATAGAAAAACCCCCCACTTTCTTCACATGATTTGCTTGGAAAGTGGGGGACAACTCTTATCGTACCTTGACGATGCTACGTTTGGTAAGCCTACGGCAGTATTCCAACGAAAAGCCTACCAACTCGGTTTTTGGGGTTCAGAGGAATGCCCCGAAAACCCCGATAAATCCGATTACTTCAGTTCAGCGAAGTACTTGATGGTCCTAACCATCTGAGAGGTGTAGCTGTTTTCGTTGTCGTACCAAGACACGACCTGCACCTGATAGGTGTCTTCGTCGATCTTGATGACCATGGTCTGGTTGGCATCGAACAGGGAGCCGTAGGTCATGCCGATGATGTCGCTGGAAACGAGCTTCTCGGTGGTGTAGCCGAAGGACTCATTGCTGGCGGCCTTCATGGCGGCGTTGACGGAT
>JAIKWZ010000062.1 GCA_024684375.1 Clostridiales bacterium | reverse complement strand
CCGGCTCCCCGCCGCCCCGCGCCGCCTGCGGGCAGAGCCGCCAAACCCGCTCCCGCGGGCAGGAGCGCCGTTATACAGCCGCGGCTGCCCGGCGGCAAGGGCCCCGGCGGCAGAGACCCCAGAAGGTAAAAATGTCTGAGCATCGGCGAGGCTGGATAATCAATCCCTGCGACCTGACGGAGGAGCTTATCTTCCGCCTGCAAAGCGCAGGGATAAACGAGCTGGGCATCCACCCCGGCGGAGGTCAGAGGGCGGCCGAAAAGCTCTCTTCCTGCCTTGACTGGCTGGAAGAGGACGAAACAGAACGCCTGCTTGAGCTTGCGCGGGAAAGAGGGCTCAGCCTGGAACTGTGCGAGCACGGCGCAAGCTTCCTGCTGCCCAGAAGCGGTTTTGAAAACCATCCCGAACGGTTCCGGCAGGACGAAAGCGGCGCCCGTACTCCCTTCGGCAACCTGTGCGCCTCAAACCCGGAGGCGCTGGAAGCAGTGAGCGACAGCGCCGAAAAACTGTATAAGCGCCTGCGCGGACAGTTTGACCGGGTCACTCTGTGGCCGGACGACATCACAAAGGGCGGCTGCCGCTGCGGCGAGTGCGCGAAACTCTCCGTCGCCGACCAGGCGCTTAAGATAACCAACGCCATAGTCAGGGGCTTCCGGCGGGTCGACCCGAACGCGAAATGCGGTTTTCTGGCCTATCAGGACGCTCTGGAAACGCCAAAGCGGGTCAGTCCCGAGCAGGGGGTATACCTTGAGTACGCGCCCATCCGCCGAAACAGCCTTCTGCCCATAAACGACCCCGCCAACTCAGGCGAGACAAAACACCTTAAGGAACTTCTGGAGTTTTTCGGCGTCCAATACGCCAGAGTGATAGAGTACTGGGTGGACAATTCCCGTTTTTCAAACTGGACGCGTCCCCCGAAAAGGCTGGTCTTCCATGGCGACGTGATGCGGCAGGACGTGAAATATTACCTGTCGCTGGGCTTCGAGGACCTGACCAGTTTCGCCTGCTTTCTGGGCCCGGATTACATTTCGCTCTACGGGCTGCCGCCGTACGAAGAGTACGGGAAAGCATTTGCGGAAGCGGCGGCCTGCTCCCTCCCCTGAAGCGGAAGGCGGGGACTCCGAACATTAACCACTGAAATACCAAGGAGCGCTTAATGAAGCTGTTCAAAAACGCGGACAAACGCATAGTATCCAGCGGCATGGCGATCGCGCTGGGCGCCAGCATAATGTTTACGGTGCTGGGTTCCTACGCCACCATCTGGGCGGAGATCAAGGTCGTGATGCGCCACCTGAGCCCGGTCATCTGGGGGCTGCTGCTGGCATACGTCATGCGTCCCTTCGCCGCGCTGGTGGAAAAGCTGCTGCCCAAAAAGATGTCTCCGAGAGCCAAATCCCGCATAGGCGGCATTTTCTCGCTGATACTCCTTATCGTGCTGATACTGGTGTTCCTGTACATGCTCCTGCCCCAGCTGATCTCCTCCGTCACCGGCTTCATGAACCACTTCGACGAGTATCTGGAAAGCCTTAAGAAAACGCTGCGCGATTACCTGGAGCACGTGCAGGTAGTTGAGATCGACGTGGACAAGACCATAGGCACCTCCAGCGAGCTATTGTCCATGCTGGGCAAGTGGCTCAGCGGCAACGTGAACACCATAATGAACTACGTCGTGGAGTTTTCCAGCCGCATAATCAACTTTATCATCGTCATCACCATGGCCACATACGCGCTGCTTGACCGTACGAACCTCAGGACCGGCTGCATAAAGCTTGAGAAGGCGCTGATGGGCGAGACGCGCACCGAAAAAGTCAACAGGGTGGTAAAGCGCGGCGACGACCTTATGATGCGCTTTTTATCCAGCAACATGATAGACGCGCTGATAATCGGCGTGGTGAACTTCATTTTCCTTGGCATCGTGTCCGCGCCTTACCAGCTGATCCTGGCCGTCATGCTGGGCGTCACCAACTTTATCCCCACCTTCGGCCCCATAATCGGCGGCATAGCGGGCGCGATAATCGTGCTGCTGACCAAGCCTACGCTGCTGCTGGGCTTCATCATATTCACGCTGGTGCTGCAGCAGATTGACGGCAACGTTATAAAGCCCCTGCTGCTGGGCGATTCCACGGGCCTGAGCCCGTTTTGGGTGCTGGTGGCTATCGTGGTGGGCGGCAACATGTTCGGCATCGCCGGCATGGTGCTGGGCGTGCCGCTGGTGGCGCTGATCTCGAGCCTGATAGCGGAATACGTCGCCCGCAAAAACGGCGAGGAACCACCCTCGAACGTGCTTCCGGAAAAACGCGGCTTCCTGCGGCGAAGAAAAAAGCAGAAGCAGGAATAGGCGCTCAAGGCGCTGTCATCAAATAAAGGGGCTGTTGCAGAAGCAAAACTGCAACAGCCCCTTTGATGCTGAAAATTACTTCTTCGGGGTGGTTTTCCGGGTGGCAGTGGTTTTCCGGGCCGTTGTGGCGGCGGTCTTTTTCGCCGTTGTCTTCTTGGACGTTGCTGCGGTCTTAGCCGCCGTGGCTTTGGCGGCGGTCGTCTTGGACTTTGCAGCCTTTGCGGTCGTGGCCTTCGCCGTCGTGGTTTTCGCCGTGGAGGCCTTGGCAGCCGTCGTCGCGGTCTTTTTGGCCGCCGAAGAAGTCTTGGCAGCGGACGAGGTCTTGGTTGTGGCGGGCTTCTTGGCGGTGGTGGCCTTCTTGGCGGTGGTGGTCTTTTTCTTGTTGGGGTTCTTGATCACCTGGGGCTTATCGGAAGCCGCGGCCGTGGCGGCAGCTTCTTCGGCGGACGGCGCGCTGGTGCCGAAAAGCCCGGAAAACAGGCTGCCCAGCCCGCCGCCGGAGGAAGACGAAGAGGACGACGATCCGCCGCCCAGCAGCCCGCCCAGCAAGCTGGCTAATCCGCCGCCGGACGACGAGGAGGAGGAATTGCCGCCGAGCAGCTTCTGCAGCAGGGGGGCCGCGGCGGAGAGGATGCTCAAAATGGTGTTCAGGTCAATGCCGGTGCCCTTGCTCACTTCCTTGGCTGTGGCCTTTTCGCTCTTGCCGCCAAGAAGCATCGGCAGGGCGGAGGTGAGCACGCTGCCTACGTCCTGCTGGCTCGCGCCGCTGGCCTGGCTGATTTCGCTGGTATTGCCGCCGCCCAGCAGCAGCGGAAGCAGGGAATTTATATCCATAGCGGGATCGTCTCCTTTCTGTTTGATTCCATTATGCACACAATATGGTTTTTCGTCAAGAAAGTTTTCCGCAATTTGTTGAAAAATTGAAATCTTCATGTATAATAGAAAAGGAATAAATCCGGAAAGATTGGAGTGTGTGTCATGTCGGAAAAGAAACCTGCCGCGAAGAAAGAACATAAGATCTACTCCGCTTCCACCGGTCAGCAGACCAGCGTGGAGCAGGCCCGCAGGGAAGTGGCCCAGGCGCTCATGAACCAGACCAAGCAGAGCACCGTGGGGCTGCGCGTGGGGGCCATCGTGCTGTGGCTGCTGGCCCTTGGCTTTGAGCTGCTGGCCATCCTGGTGGCGGTGGAAAAATTCGCCCCCAGGTTCCTGGACAGCATGCCCCTGTGGCTGCCGGTGGTGATCCTGCTGGCGCTGGATCTGGGGTGCCTGATCCTGGGCAGCCAACTGTGGAAAAAGGCCAACCACATCAACCCCTTCTCGGAGAAGAACAAGGCCCTGTTCTGGCTGTGGAACAACCTGGGCCTGGTGGTGGCCGTGCTGGCCTTCGTGCCCTTCATTGTGATCCTGGCCACCAATAAGGACGCCGATCCCAAGCTCAAGAAGATCGGCATCATCGCCGCCATCGTGGCCCTGCTGATCGGCGGCGCCGCCAGCATCGACTGGAACCCCGTTTCCCAGGAGCAGAAGCAAGCCGCCGTGGAAAACATCACCACCGCCGTGTACTGGACCAACACCCGCTCCGGCAAGGCCTATCACACCCATGAGGACTGCCAGACCCTGAACCAGACGGATGAACTGGTGGCCGGCACCGTGGAGCAGGCCATTGCCGCCAACCGCGTGAAGCTGTGCTACTTCTGCGCCAAGCGTGATGGGCTGGAGGACAAGGTGCCCACCGAAGACGGCGCGGGCGAAGTGATCCTCAACCAGATAGAGGAAAAGGTGGACGAAGCGGTGCAGGGCGTCACCGATAATAACGAAGCCACCCAGGAAACCCCTGCGGAAGAAGTACCCGCGGCGTAAGGGATCCATCGGGAAAACATCAAAGGGGATGTTGCTCAAGCCTATCTGCAACATCCCCTTTGTTTATGCAGGCATCAGGGTTTTCAAAAAAGAATGCGCAACAGTGAATACCGGGAAATCGAAAAGCCCCGGGTGGTTTGGAGGGGCCGCAGCCCCTTTGTCATGCCGCGCGGTGGACGCGAAAGCGTTTTCAGCCTTCCAGCAGGCGGAGCCTGCCCGTGAGCCCGACCGGCGGCAGCCAGCCGTGCGCGGAGAGAGGATCGCGCCAGCGGTATGCGGGGCAGTTGACCGTGTCCAGCGTGAGCGCGTGGCGCCCCGCGGGCAGCTCCGTGACGAAACGGTACGGCGCGCACACCCGGTCGCCCGCTTTCACGCCGTCCACGTACAGCGTGGCGGCGCCGTATATTTCGGGTATCTCAAAACCGTGAACGGGCCTGTCCGTCAGTATCTCCGCCTCGTAGCGCGCGCGTCCCGCGAAGCGGGGATAACGTTTGAACAGGTCTTCCGGCGCGTTCGTCTCAAAGCTTTCCATTTCAGGATCATCCGGGAAGCTCACCCGCCACAGCGGGGAGATCTCACGCCCCGCGCGGTACTCCATTCGCGCCTCGGCCTCCGGCCAGCCGGGCAGCGGGTCAGAGAGCGCCAGCAGCTGTCCCGGCTCCAGCGTGAGAGCGAGTTTAAAGGCGCCAAACAGTTTTTCTCCGTCCGCGGGCGCGCATTCGTCCTCTTCGGGATCGTACAGTACGGGCGCGTCCAGTCCTTCAAACACCCCCGTAAAGCGGGTGCTTTTCCGGCTGTCCTCGTTGAACAGCAGGTACAGCCGTCCGAGCCGCGAATCGTAGGGGTACACGTGCACCATCGGGGCATGCTCCGCGGGGACGACGGAGGGCTTCACCCTTTGTGCGCACCACTTCGCGGCTTCATTCAGCCTCACGCACTCGTATCCCTCTCCCGGCGCGCCGTCACAGTCGGCATAGCCCGTGGGCTTCCGGTCAACGAACGCGACATGGCAGCCGCTGTTTTCAAGCTCCTCCAGCTTCGAAAACAGCTGTTTCGGCCAGCGCTCGGCCGCGGGGATGAGCAGCGCCTGATAGCGTCCCGCCTCAAGCAGTTCGATAGGCACGACTTCGCAGGCGAGCTGGTGCTCGTTGAGCTCACGCACGATCCTCTGGGTCTTCATCACCGAGCTCCCGCACGCCCATTCCGCCTCGGCGTAGTACAGTACGCCCGTGGGCGAAACGTGCCTGCCCCCGTCTATCAGCTTCGCCGCGCGCTCCATGGAATCGAACAGGCGGCGGATATACGGGTCGTAGGGCGGGTATACCGCGAAATGCGGCGGCGAGTCCGGGTCGGGCGCGGGCTTCAGGCTGAAGGCGTGGGGCGTAAAGTAGTTTATGCCCCGGGACAGAAGCAGATTGGCGATGTAGCGCATCTCCCCTATATCTTCCTGCCAGCCGTAGGCGCCGAAGCACTCGCACAGCGCCCGGCCCCCTTTATTTGGATCCAGCGCTGCGGCGGAGGCGGTCATCTGGGGCAGCATGAAGCGGAAAAAGTCGTCTTCCGCCTCAAAACTCTGGGAGTGCCAGGCGTGGTAGCCTCCGTAAAACTCCGGCCGCAGTTCGTGCAGCACGAAGTCCATGCCCGCCATCGTCTGGCCGCTGATTGCGCGGAAAAAGTGCCCCGCGCCCTGCCCAAGACGCGAGTGGGCGTTATTCTGCTCTATCACGTGGCCTATATACTCGAGCCCCCGCGCGCGGCACCAGCTGCCGATGGGCATGGAATAGTTTTGCGCGTACAGGGCGCTCACCTCGTCCATGAACGCGTAGCGGATAAACGGCGTCTTCTCCCCTATGTCGAACCACAGCCCCGGCAGCAGGCGGCGGGCGTTTTCGCCAAGTTTCGCGGACAAAAGCTCAGGCAGGTCCTGTCTCCAGGGTACGGGCAGGCCGGGGTATTCTCCCAGCACCGCGTGGGAGCCGCGCCCCGCCCGCAGGGCAGGCTCGTCGGAAAAAAAGCCCAGGAAGGTCTTGCCGCACTCATCCCCGAAAAACCTGTAATGGGGCTCGTAGACCGTAGAAAGCATCATCTGCCCGCTTTCGGGCAGCAGGGGATTCAGAAACTTCTGGGGCGGGTTCCGCTCGCTCACGTACTCCGCCGAAAGGATGAACACCCGCCACACTCCGTCGGGCACGTCCCAGTCGAGCAGCCCGTCTTCGACCCTGTCCGTCAGGTCGACAAGGCTGTCCACCGCGTATCCGCCCAGATCCACAAAGCTCTCGACCCGGTCGTTTTTGTCCAGTTTCCGCCCCGCGACCACGGCCGCGGGCAATTGCTTAAACCCGTCGGGCCATATCACCAGCCGCCCGCCTTTCCTGGGCCCCGCGATATCGATGTGCTTTTCGTTCATGAGCATGCGCTGGAAAGGGGTGTCCGCTCCCGCGCCGTTGGCGAAACCGGAAGGGAAATGCGTGTCGTCCAGCAGGTAGAACTTCATGCCCAGGCGGCGCGAAGCGTCCAGCAGCACGCCCATCTCGCGCCACCAGTCCTTCCCCAGAAACTCCGGATGCGTGCGGGACTCGGCGCAGAACATATCGCAGCCGGAAGCCTTTATCTGCTCCACGCCCCTTATGAGCGTTTCGTCGTCTTCCCCGTGCAGCCACAGAAACGGCAGCAGATGCGCGTTATTGCTCATATTCTTTCTCCTGCTGTACAAAATTGGGGCAGCTTCAAAAACGAAGCTGCCCCTGAGAAAAGCGGTTACTTGCCCAGAGCGGCGTTCCAGGCCTCGTTGTAGATCTCTTCCATCTCTTCCGCATCGGCTTTGATGGTGGCGATCACGTTGTCCCAGTTCTCGATGGGCTCTTCACCCTTGATGTACTTGTCCACTTCCTGCCACACCAGGTTCTCCACCTTCAGCAGCAGTTCGGTGTACCTTTCGGTCTGCGCCTCGGAAAGCGGCGGAGCCAGCACGGGCTCGCGGTTGCCCTCCATGGGTCCGATCTTGCTCACCATGTCAAGATATGCCGCCTGTGCCTCGGCGTCGCCCTTGAGGTAGATCTCCATCTGCATCTGCACGCCGGTGTCCACATAGGGAGACACGTCGTTCAGGCCCACGCCCAGCGCGATCTGGATGTCGTAAGCGGCGTTGGCGGGATTGGCGGAATACTCCTCGAGCAGCTCGGGCATGACGATGGCGTCGCCGTTCTCGTCAAAATAGAAGGTCACGCCTTCCTTGCCGTAGCCGTTTACGATGGCGCCTTCCTCGGAATAGCACCAGTCAAGGAACTTGAGGCACAGCTCGATCTTTTTGCTGGAGGTGGCGATTACCCACTGCTGGTCGGTCCAGTCCGCGCTGGCCAGCTCTATGCGTTTTTCGCCCAGCGCGTTTTCCGGCACGGGCAGCACTTCGATGTTGTAGGAGGGGTCGATCTGCTGCAGGGGCGCCACGTAGTTGCGCACCACGCCGTCGTTGTCGATGGTGCCCATGGCGGTGCCGTTGGAGAGCTTCTGCGCCCACTGGTCCTTGGTGTTGGTGGCGTAGTCATGATCCAGCAGGTCGGCCTCGTACAGCTTGTTCAGGTACTCGAGCACGCCCTTGAACTCCTCGTGGGCGGGGCCGTAGAGCCACACGCCGCCCTTGTCCGCGTCGTAGTAAATGGAGGAGCCGGAGCCCAGAGGATAGGAGACCCTGTCCATGAACTTGCGGGTGCCGGAGCGGCAGGTCAGGCCTACCATTTCGGGCTCGTTCTGCTTGATCACGAGCATAGCGTCGTACAGGTCATCAAATGTCTTGGGCGCTTCCAGGTCATACTTGGCCAGCAGGTCGGTGCGGAAATTGAACAGGTTGCCGCTGCGGCGCACGAACTTGTTGAGGCGCTGGAGAGAGGGCGCGGAATAGAAGTCGCCGTCCACGGTGAGCATGCTCAGGCTGGGATCGGCGTCCAGCAGCGCGAACAGGTGGGGCAGCTCGTCGCGGTACTCGGACAGGTTCACGAACATCCCCTTGCGTGCGAAGGAACGCACGTCAGAGGTGGACACCAGCATGATGTCGGGCATGTCGTTGGAGTTGATGCGCGCGGTCTTGGTGTCGTTGTAGTTGGCGGAGGGGGGCGCTTCCACTACCAGCTCGATGTTCAGCAGCTCTTTTATGGTCTGCAGCTTGATGGTATCGGCCTTAAGGGGCTGGAGCGCGTTCTCCCCGCGCATGACGGTGATGGTCGTAAGCTCGTCGGTCAGCCAGGTGGACGGATTTTCGGCCGTCGCGGGCAGCACGGCAAGCAGCATGACCAGCGCCAGCAGCATGGAAAGCAGTTTGGTCATCCTCATTTGGGTCTCCTCCTTTATTCATTCAGCGAAGCGTCACTCCGCAAAGAATCTTTGATTCATTTCGATCAAGGGCTTCAGCCCTTTACCGATCCTATCATGACCCCGCTCACGAAATAACGCTGCACGAATGGGTACACGATGAGTATGGGCAGCGTGGACACGATTATGGTGGCGGCGCGCATGGTGCGTTCGGTGACCGCGAAGGCCTGGCCGGTGCCCGCCGCCTGCAGTTCCTCGCTGGCTATGCCCGCCACCAGCAGGTTGCGCAGATGGATCTGCAGGGGGTACTTGGTCTTGGTGCGTATATACAGCATGGCGTCGAAGTAGGAGTTCCAGTGGCTCACGGCGTAGAACAGCACCATGGTGGACAGGGTAGCCTTGCTTAAGGGTATCACGATCCTGAAAAGTATCGTAAGGTCGTTGGCGCCGTCCAGCTGGGCGGACTCGATCAGCGAGTCCGGCAGGGACGCGAACGCGGTGCGTATGATTATCATGTTGTAGGTGGAGATCGCCCCGGGCAGTATCAGCGCCCAGATGCTGTCCATCAGCCCGAAGGTGTTCACAGCCAGATACATCGGCACCATGCCGCCGGAAAAGAACAGCGTGACCGTGACCATGGCGGTGTAAAACTTGCGGGCGCAGAAGCTTTTGCGGGTCAGCGGGTACGCGCACAGGCAGCTCATCACGATGTTCACGAAGGTGCCCAGCACCGTGTAGAGCACGGAGTTGCGCATGTAGAGGAGTATATCGCCTTTGAATATGTTCCTGTATGTCTCGAGCGTGACGTTCACAGGCAGTATGCCCACTTCTCCCCGCATCACGTTCGCGCCGTTGCTGATGGACACTATCACCGTCAGGTACAGCGGGTAGAGCGTTACGAGCATCATCAGGAACAGCAAAAAGTAGTTGAACGCCACGAACACGCTTCTGGACACGCCGCCTTCCCGTATGGGGGCGGGGCGCTTTGCCGCGTGAGTATTGACCGTCATACGCGCGCCCTCCTTACCACAGGGATGTTTCCGTAGCTCTTCTTGATATCGTGTTTGTGATTATCACGAAGAACAGGGAGATCAGGCTCTGGAAGAGGTTCACGCCCGTAGCGTAGCTGAAGTCGGACTTGACTATGCCCCTTTGGTACACATATGTGGAAATGACGTCAGCCACCTGCTGGTTGCCTCCGTTCATCATGAGCCATATTTTCTGGAAGGACACGTTCATTATCCTGCCCATGGCAAGGATGAGCATGATGACTATCGTGGGCAGTATGCCCGGCAAAGTCACGTGCAGCGTCTGCTTCCAGCGCCCCGCGCCGTCTATGCGGGCGGCCTCGTACAGCTGCATGTCCACGCCGGAGAGCGCCGCGAGATAGATTATGGAGTCCCAGCCGATGTTCGTCCACACGTTGGAGCCGATGTACAGCGGCCTGAACCAGCCCGCCGAGGTCAGGAAGGACTGCTGCTCCCCGCCCAGGCTTTTGACTATCGTGTTCACTATGCCCGTGGAGTTGAACATGTCGTTTATCATGCCCACTATGACCACCACGGACAGGAAGTGCGGAAGGTAGGTGATCGTCTGCACCGTTTTTTTGTACGCCAGGGAGCCCACTTCGTTGAGCAGCAGCGCGAATATGATCGGCGCGGGAAATGTCACCGCGAGATTGGCAAGGTTCAGAACGATGGTGTTTATGAAAACGTGCCAGAAATAGCTGTCCGCGAAGATCATCCGCATGTATCTGAGGCCGTACCAGGGGCTGCCCCAAATGCCTTCCTTGGGCATGAAGTTTTTGAAGGCCACCAGTATGCCGAACATGGGATAGTAACAGAAAAGCACGTAGTACGCGGTGGGCAGCAGCATTATCAAAAAAAGCCACCTGTCACGCCGGATGGCCTTTATCGCCCGGTTTGGCAGCGAGTTCTTATAAGCCCGGATGGGCCCTGAAGCGGTCATGCCTGCCTCCTTAGCCGGATACCTCAAGAAACGCAAAATGAAGAAAAAAATAACGCGCGAATGTATCTTATCACAGCCGCGCGTTTTATGTCAATACGTCAAGCCTTAATAGTATTCTAAAATATACTAAAATTTATTACTGAAGAAGCTAAATATTTACTATTTTTCCAGCCGGAAGGACGCGTAACGTATCCTTTCCCTGTTCCAGGTATACACCACGTGCAGCGTGTCCTCACTGTCCGCGATCATGGAGGGATAGGCGAACGAGCCCGCCGTGTCCTCAAGGTCGCACAAACGGGTAAAGGTATTGCCCCCGTCCTGCGACACGGCGACGCTCAGGGGCGTCCTCGCGCCTTTGTAGAACCCGGGGTAGTTTTCCCGGGGATTGTACGCCAGCACCAGCGTGCCGTCGGACAGCTGCGCCAGGTCTATGCCCGAATTGTTGTTGGGCAGGCCGGTATCGTACGCGAGGCTCCAGCTTTTGCCGCCGTCTGACGAATCGCTCCTGTATATGCGCGAGGAAGTGGAGCGGCAGAGCATGTGCACGCCCGTTTCGTCCTCCCACAGGGTGGGCTGGATTATGCCCTTGCCGAATATCATGTGCGCGTCGTACGGACGGTGTATGAGCTGGGTGTTGGCTGTGCCCGTGGCGGACAGCGCTACCCGGCGCATGGGCACCGGCGCGCTCTTTTCCCAGGTCCGGCCGCCGTCTTCCGAAACGTCGGTGAACGCCTCCCAGCAGTCGGCGCTCTCTACTGACGCGGGGGCGAGGATCGTGCCGTTTTTAAGGCGTATGGGTTTGTTTTTGACGGGCCCGCGGCCGCCGCTCACGTCCCCCGGCACCACTTCGGCAGGTTCGGTGAAGGTCTGTCCCCCGTCGACGCTGTCCATGTACCAGGTCTGCCAGATGGGTATCTCCTGCCCCGCCTTGAAAAACAGCCTCACTTTGCCGCCGCCCAGATCGAACAATACGGGGTTCCACATGGGAACATCCTTAAAGTCCGCCAGCTTCCGGGGCGCCTGCCAGCCCTCCCGCGTGCGGCGTGAGAGCCAGATGGCGGTGTCGGGAGCGTGCTCCCAGGTGCCGGCGAAGTACGCGGCCAGTATGTCCCCGTTTGCCAGCTTTACCAGCGTGGACGCGTGGCAGCTGTCAAAGGGCCGCGCCTCCTCCATAAGATATTCCTGCTTAAGCTCGATGATCCTCATTGACGCACCTCGTCCTTATCACGGTCCTTATTTGAGAAAATCTTCCCTCTCGGGTGTGAACACGTCCAGCAGGACCCCTTTTTCCAGGCACAGCGTGCCGTGCTCGGCGCCTCCCGGCACCGCTATTGAGTCCCCGGGGCCAAGTTCGTAGTCCGTATCCCCCAGCGAATACACGAATCTGCCGCTGAGCGCGTAGGATATCTGGGTGTGGGGATGGGTGTGCCTTTCCCCTCTCGCGCCCTGCTCAAAGCTGACTTCTACCGCCATCAGTTCGGGAACGTGGGCGAGCACCCTTCGTGTCACGCCGCCGCCCAGGTCCTTCGGTCCGATATCGCTGTGTCTCGCGAAAGTCATGTTTTTGTCTCCTTTGGTGTTAGTTCGGTCTGCGCGTCCATTTTACCACACGCGCCGGCGTATTACAACCAAAACCTCCCCTGCCCGGCGCTTTTCATATCGGTCGAAACCTGCCATTGCTTCAGGGCATTCAGCGTAAACACGCGGGACTGTCTGTCAGTCCCGCGTGTTTTCAGTCGTTGTGGTTTTTGAGCTTCCAAACCAGTCCCAGCCCCAGCAGGAGGACCGCCGCGCATACCGCCAGCATGATCCAGTCCGAGCAGCTGCCTGTCGAAGCGGGATAGCTGCCCGGGAAGCTTCCGGAAAAGCCGGAAGGCGCGGACGCCCTGCTCGGTCTCGAACCGGTCCCGGTCTCGCTGTCCATGGGCTGCTCGCCCGTGTCGGCTGAAGCGTCCTTCGAAGCTGTTGACGGGTCCGCTCCGTCCTGCTTCAACGTTTCCGAAGTGCCAGACGGGAGCGTAGAGTCTCCCGCTGGACCGCCCGACTGGCCTCCCGAAGGCATGGACGGAGGCGTCTGGGAGCTTCCCCCGAACCCGCCGAAGGAGCTGCCGTCAGCAGGCGGCGTCATGCCGCTGAACGAACCGCCGCCGGAGGGCGGGGTCATGCCGCCGAAACCGCCCTGGGTAAACCCGCTCATTTCGCCCATGCCCGAAGGCAGTGCGGATCCGTCCCCGGAAGCGCCGGCCGTATCGTCACCGGACCCATCCGTTTCGCCGCTTTCCGGCCTTGACGATGGCATCCGCTGACCGCCTCCTCCGAAACCTCCGCCGCTGCTCATGCTGCCCATGTCGCCGGTCGAGATCTCGGCCGTGTCCACCAGATCGTCCTGATCCTTTCTCTGTTCGACGCTGGTCGAGGGGATCGTGCCTTCCAGCTGCCCGCGCACGCTTTCGCCGCGCTTCTCGCAGAACGTCTGAAGGGTGCTTACTGCTTTCTCGAACGCGTACGCGCCGTAAAACGCCGAGGGGTCTTTTTCAAAATACGGGCTTATCATTTCCTTTACCCGTGCGATCTCGGAAGCAAGCCAGCCGTTTTCCACGTTTTCGGCCAGGAACCTCGAGTATTCGGCGTGATACGCTGCCTGCGCTTCCTCGTCGCTGAATATCCAGGCGATCAGGGGACGGGAGTCCACCGTGCCGCTCGTGACCGGAGAGTCGATCGGGCTGTTCACCGCGCTGGTGGCGTTCGAGCCGGAGAAGAAACCGCCGAAAGCCAGGTTGTAGTCCCAGGGTATGATGGATAACTTGCCGTTTTCCTCGTAGAGATAATAGTTGTGCACCATCATGCCCGTATAGCTGTCGTCGTTCACCAGGAAGCTGTGCACGGCCAGATAGGTGATCACCTCGTTTTTGTTCACCGTGGAATCGAGGTCTTCCTTCGCGTTCAGGTTTTTGAGCGCGTTTATAAGGCGCTTTTTGTCTTTTTTGGTGATCTTGGTCTTGGCGTTGTTGAAAATATTGGAATAGCTGTCCGGGTCGTCGTCGGAATAGATCAGCTTCACGTCCTCGCTGCCCATACCGAAGTTGAAGCCGCCCATGCCGCCGAAGCTGCTCATATCGCCCATGCCGGATGGCATGGCAAAGCCGCCGAATGAAAAGCCGCCCCCTGTCTGCGCGAAAGTCTCGGTCTGCGCGGATCCGGTCCCGGAGGTCTCCTCCGTCTCATCCTCGTCGTCCGTGCGGAAGATCTCGATATCAAAGTCACGGCCGTTGCCGCGCCCGCCGCCGAAGGACAGGCTGTCGGGCTTGTAAAGCTCGCCCTTGGTCATGCCGTTGCGCTCGAGGAACGCGCCTTCCACGCCCTCGACCGCCAGGTACAGGCCCCAGTCTTCCCCGTTGACCCTGATGTACACGTAGCTGCACAGAGGCGCCGGCACGCCCATGCGGTCCATAAGGGTGTAGGCAAGGTAATCTTTCATCAGGGAAGCGTCCTGGATGAGGTTGTTGAGGCTCAGCTTGTCCAGACCGTGGTACGTCATCCCCTTCATGTAGTGGTCGAATTCCACCTTGAAGGAATAGCGCGCGGAACCCAGTGAAGACACCGAAGAAAGAGAGGTATTGCCCTTGGCGCGGATGGCGACGTTATTGTACTTTTCGCCGTCCAGCGCTATATCGCATTTGGTGTATTCCTCCGATACGGCGTTTTGGATGAAACCGTCCCAGTCGGACATGGTTATCTCTATCGTGTGCACCCGGCTGCGGTCGAACAGCCGATCTTCATACCCTACCGTATGGCTGCCGTCGCCCTGCACGGCTTCCACAAGCCCCCACATGCAGGCCGCCACGGCAAGCATCACGGCCAGCGCCGCGCACGCGATCCTGTCAAAGGTCCTGTTTTTC
Source organism: Clostridiales bacterium (assembly GCA_024684375.1). Lineage (GTDB taxonomy): Bacteria > Bacillota > Clostridia > Christensenellales > Aristaeellaceae > RUG14130. Next base: position 2,420 of record JAIKWZ010000062.1, on the reverse strand, counting down.
AGCATGGGCTTACCCCATATAATCGCCGTTGTAGCTCACCAGCACCGCGCTGGTCACGCCTTCCATGCCGGACAGCTTTGTGATAAAGGAAGTATCGTCGTTTTTGAGGGTCACTTCGCAGCTCAGCTCGATATTGTTTTTCTTCGCGCTCTTGCTCTTTACGACGGCTTTGTCCGTGTTCTGCTTAAGGAAATCGAGCACCTTCTCCTCCGCGCCGGCGTCAGTAAAGGACACAACGGCGATGTAGGGCTTCGCGGTGACCTTGCGGTTGCAGAACACCAGCATTATGATGCCGATGATCACGCTGCCGAAGACCGCCAGAGGGATCATGCCCGCCGCCAGCACTATGCCCGCAGCGATGGCCCAGAACAGGAACGCGATGTCCATGGGCTCTTTTATGGCGGTCCTGAAGCGCACTATGGACAGCGCGCCGACCATGCCCAGGGACAGCACCACGTTGGAGGTCACAGCCAGCACCACCATGGTGGTTATCATGGTCATGGCCAGCAGCGCGCCGCCGAACGCCTTGGAGAACATCACTCCCGAATAGGTCTTTTTGTAGATGAAATAGATGAACAGTCCCACGCAGAAGGACAGGGCCAGAGCCAGCGCCATATCCGTAAGGGACACGGCAGTAACGTTCTCGAGAAATGATGATTTGAAAATGTCGTTGAAGCTCATGGTTTTTCTCCTGTTCTGTATTATCTGTATTTATAGTTACGGTCAATGTCTATCCGTAGACCCTGCACGCCTCGTACTTGGAAAACGCGGTAGGCGTGCGGCCTTTCAGAGATGCCGCCCTGCGTATCACCGTGGGCAGGTAATCGTCCCACTTGACCTCAAGCAGCGTGATGTTTTCCGCTATCGGCAGCGTCAGGCCCTTTGGGTCCAGAAACTGCCCGGGCGGGCCGGTGCGTATGTCCCAGTCTATCGTCACCCTGACGTTGCCCGGGGCGTACACGAAGGGCACCCGCTTGTATTCCACCACGGTCTTGGGCGCCAGCAGGCGGGTCTTCATCTCAGCGTAAAGGACTCCCAGAAGGGGTTTCCCGCTCGATATCATCCAGGAAGTGTCCCCTTCGATCAGCCTCTGGGTCTCCTCAAGTGTGAGCCGCTGCTGGGGTTTCATGCCCACGCCGTCTCTTTTCATCTTGCACTCGAGCATTATATAGCTCAGATCGTCATTGTAGTAGCGGATGCGGTATTTCCTGCGCTCGTTCACGCCGTCCTGCTTTTCCCTGAGCGCCGTATCCAGTGGATCGTCGAAGTACAGGCTGCGGATAAGATAAAACCCTTTTTCCCCGACGTGGGAGTCTACGCCCGCCACCGCGCTCAGATTCGTCCTTACGGCGAAAGCGTCACCCGGCGAAATTATGTGTTTGATCTCGTGCCGGTATTCCATCGGTATCTCCTTCATTTGAGTAATCGTTTCGTCACTTGCGGCATTATAACAGCCGTATCGGTGCGTTGTAAAGCGCAAATCCATTTAATTAAGACTTTTTTCCGCGCACCTTTATATCTCTTAATAAATTGACCTTATGATAAGCCGCCACAGCCCCCGCCGCGGGCCGGCCCTCCCCGCGCCCGTTACCGCCTCAAAACTTCCGCCTGTTCGTTGACAAAGAATGTTAACCATTGTATAATACATTTATAAGAGCGGAAACTCTTAACATTACAAACTAAGGAGCGACGTTTTCATGAAGAAACTGCTTGCTGTCCTGCTGGCCCTGGTGCTGGCGCTGGGCGTGATGTCCATCGCCAACGCGGACGCCATGGATCCCGAAGCCCTGTCCGAGCTGCTGTGCGGCGACGACAGCCTGGCGGACCTTATCGAAGAAGCTCAGGCCGAGGGCGAACTGGTAGTGTACGGCTGCGCCGAAGAAGCTTACGTAGCTGCCGCCGCGAATCACTTCCAGGAGATCACCGGCATAGCGACCAGCTATCAGCGCCTGTCCACCACCCAGGTGCAGGGCAAGATCATCGAGGAAAACCATAATCCCTCTGCCGACGTATGGTTCGGCGGCACCAACGATCCCTACAACGAGACCGCCAAGGACGGCTACCTGATGGCCTACGAGGCAGTCAACGCCAAGAACCTGATCGGCCCCGCCTTCCGTGATCCCGACGGTTACTGGTACGGCATCTACAAGGGGATCCTGGGCATCATGGTCAACACCAAGGAACTCGCCCGTCTGAACCTTGAGGCCCCCAAGGGCTGGGACGACCTGCTCAAGGATGAGTACAAGGGCCTGATCTGGTCCTCTAACCCCGACACCGCGGGCACCGCCAAGCTGGTCATCAACACCATGGTCCAGCTCAAGGGCCATGACGACGGCATCGCCTACCTGGTGGCGCTGGACAAGAACATCGCCCAGTACACCAAGAGCGGAAGCGGCCCCAGCAAGAACGTGGGCCCCGGC
>JAIKWZ010000013.1 GCA_024684375.1 Clostridiales bacterium | reverse complement strand
CCATGCCTCCTTTCACGAATGATACTATCATCTCTTATTTTTTCTTACACTCACGGACCGTAGAGTCGGTTGACTTTTCCTCGACGGACCGTAGAGTTAAGAAAATCCTGATTGTCGTTGCTTCAGTAAATTGAAAGTTATGTTTACTAATTTCGTTACACAACAGGGAATTCCTGTATGCAGAATCTGCGTATGAAAAAACCTGTTGATTCAAGCTGAATCAGCAGGTGAGTTAGGCCGGAAAATCATAATTATCCCGCCTAAGGGTCTGCTTCTCAAATACAAGTTCTCCGTCCGCGGGCGGAATCCTTTTTGTATGGATAATGATTTCCATATCTACATTGATATTTTCCGAATTTAGTGGTTAATTCCCTGGACAATTCAGATACCTTTTTCTTAAAAAGAAAAGGACAGCCTCATCGGCTGTCCTTCATACTGATTCGGAGTGCGAACCGGCTGCCAATGCATCCGAGTTCGACACTTCGTCTTGTGGTGGAGGCGAGGGGAGTCGAACCCCTGTCCGAAAACCCAAAGCAAAAAGTGTCTCCGAGCGCAGTACGCGTTTTATATTTCCCCTTGACAGGCTCCCACGCACGGGATCGAATCGCGGGTAGCTTCATAAATGCCGACACGCCGCAAAGCTTAAGCGCGCCCGTTCCCTGCCTTTATGACGCCGGTGGTCTGCGCCGCAGGAGGCTCAGGGTCGACGTTAGCCGCTTAGGCGGCTAAAGCGTAACTGTTTTCGTTCGCAGTTATTGTTTTTCCCGATTTTAAGGCAGTTCGGGGCTGCCGCTCGCTGCTTTTCACCCTGTAATCCCCGTCGAAACCAAATACGCCCCCTTGAAGATCAGTCGTCTGAGGAATGCTTGGCGGTCTTGCGGAGCGTGCGGGCGATCTCCCTGTCAGCGTCACGCTTGGCAATATCATCCCTCTTATCATAGTTATGCTTGCCGCGACACAGCGCCAGCAAAAGCTTGACGCGCCCCTTCTTGAGATAGAGCTCAAGAGGGATCAGGGTCAGACCTTTGAGCGCTACCTGCTGGTCCAAACGCCGGATCTCCGACTTGTGCAGCAGCAGCTTTTTTACGCGCATGGGGTCGGGATTGAATACGCTGCCGTTCTCGTATGGGGAGATGTGCATGCCGTACACCAGCATTTCGCCGCCTGTGACCTGACAGTAGCTGTCTTTAAGGTTGCACCTGCCGCCGCGGATGGATTTGACCTCCGCACCCTTTAATTCGATACCCGCCTCAAAGCTCTCCTCGATGAAATAATCGTGCCGGGCCTTTCGGTTCTGGGCAAGCACTTTTCTTTCGTCCGCCACGACCATCCCTCCTGTCAAACAAAAATTATAACATAAACATGATTTTTTGTAAAGCCTGCTATTGTCCAGACCTGCTTCAGGTGGTATAATTTTCCGAGAAAAGACGGGAGGATATCAAGATGATTATTCGTCAGCAGGCATTTACGGGCTTAAACGGGCATTTTCTTAAGGGCGGTCTCCACTGCCATACCACAAGGAGCGACGGCCAGCTTTCGCCGGAAGAAACGATAAGGCTCCACGCAGAAAACGGATACGATTTTCTGGCGCTGACCGATCACCGCTTTTATAATTTCGAGAACTACGCTCCGGACACGGACGTGCTGATCATCCCGGGCATGGAGATCGACGCAGGGCTGACAAACGGAAAGGGCATGTGCTATCACACAGTGGCTTTGGGGCCTGAGGCGGACAAAAACGGCTACAGCCAGGACGAAATAGTTCCAAACGGCAAAGTCTCCTGCGCGGAAGAATTCCAGCCTTATGTGGATGAGTTAAAACGCCGCAACAATATTGCCATGTACTGCCATCCGGACTGGTCCCGCACGCCCGCGAGGCTTTTTGAGAACATTAAGGGCTATTTCGGCATGGAGATCTGGAACAGCGGCTGCGTGTTAGAAGATGGCATGGATGTTGACAACGGTCTGATCTGGGACGAATTGCTGGTGGAAGGCCATCGGCTTTACGCTACCGCAGTTGACGACGGACACAGACCGGAGCACCACTGCAAGGGCTGGGTGATGGTGAACGCGGACAAGAACGTGAGCAGCATCCTTTCGGCGCTTCAGGAAGGCAAATTCTATGCATCCTGCGGACCCATGATCTACGACTTCTACGTGGAGGACGATTTCGCGTACTGCGTGACTTCACCCGTAAAAAAACTCAGGTTCATCACCGGGCTGCGCCCGACACATCTGTATCAGGCGGAAGAGGGCCGGTTCTTTACCCGCTTCAAAGTGAGCGTGAAGGATCAGCTGTATACACGCCTTATGATAGAGGACGAGAACGGCTGCCGTGCCTGGAGCAACCCGATCTTCCTGAAATAATAGACTGAGTATAAAAAACGCGGCGGTGAAGCCGCGTTTTTTATCGCCTTATCTCGGCCGGTTTTACGGGGAAGCAGGTCTCGTGGGTGTAGATGACAAAGCCGGGTCGTGCGCCGGAGGGCTTTTTTACGTACCTGCGCCGGGTCCAGGCGACTTCGACCGTGCCTGAAGCGGAAGCTCCCGAGTATGCTGCCGCCAGGGAGGCCGCGTAAAGCAGCGTTTCGTCGGAGGGGTTTTCGGCCTTGATTATCACGTGTGAGCCGGGTATGTTCTTCGCGTGCAGCCAGATCTCGTTCGGCTGAGCGGAGAATGTGAGCGCGTCGTTTTGCGTATTGTTGCGCCCGACGAGGATCTTTACGCCATCCGGTGAAGTATATTCAAGCGGCTTTGCGGGCGACAGAGCCTTCTTGCGGCTGCGGGAAGTTGTGTCCTTTACATAACCTGCGCGGATCATTTCCTCGCGGATCTCAAAAAGGGCGGCTTCGTCTGAACACAACCCCAGCAGAGTTTCAAGGCTTCCCAGGTATTCCAGCTCGTTTGATGACGCTTCTATCTGCGTGCCGGCAAGCTTACGGGCGGTCTGCGCTTTTTTGTATTGCCTGAAATATTTCTGGGCGTTGGCGTTGGCGTCCAGCTTTTCGTCCAACTCGACCTCCATCAGAGAGGCACTTTCGTCGTAATAATTCGGCAACAGCACTTTTTTCTGGCCTTTACGGACAAGATGGGGGTTCGCAAGCAGCATTTCCCCCTTGATACGGTACTCTTCAAGCTTTGAAGCGGAATCATACGCTTCCCTCTGCAGGGTGAGCTTTTTCTGCGTACGCTCTATATTGGCTTTGATGACACGGTTAAGCGAGGCAGATATCTGTCCCAGTCGCTCATTTATATCTCTTAAGCGATAAAACTCATCCGCCGCCTCGCTTAGGGATGGATACAGCCTTTGGGGCATGCCTGAACGTGATTTGTACTCAAAAGGCAGCAGTTCCAGCGGGTCATCCGAACTGTCAAGAGTGAGGCGGGGGGAAGGACATGTGAGCATCTCATCAATGGCTTTCACCACGGCGCCGGAGAAAGCCCCCGCATCTGAGACGCTCGCGTCTTCGCTGCCGCACACGCGGCAGGCGACCTCTCGGGCAAGGGGGAGCGACATGCCGCTTATCGACTGCTGAAGCAGCTTAGCGAAAGTGCCGCTTTTGCCGTTTAGAGCCTCACTGAGGGAAGCATTGTCCAGATGATCGAAATCCAGCTTGCCGTGCGGAGGAGGCGGCATGTATTTAAGCCCCGGAAGTACCTCGCGGTATGATGAAATAAGCTCGTTTACGTGGCGGGAGGACTCCAGTATGCGGCCGTCGCCGTTTATGAAGATGATGTTGGAGTGCTTGCCCATCATTTCCAGTATGACGGACTTGGGGAGCCTGTCTCCCAGTTCGTCGGTATGCTCGAAGCGGAATTCCATTACCCGGTCGCTGAACAGCTGTTTTACGCCTGTCAGACGGCCGCCGACAAGGTGCTTGCGCATGAGCATGCACAGGGCGGGAGGCTCAAGCGGGTTGGACTTTTTTATTGCAGTGATATGCGCACGGAAGCAGGCGGGGTTTGCTGAGATGAGCAGGTTCACATTTTCGCCCGGACAGCGCAGCGTCATTATGATCTCATCACGTTCCGGCTGTGCGATTTTATCTACCCGGGCACCACTCAGGCGCGCATCCAATTCTCTGGCGAGGTGAAATACGGTGAATCCGTCCATATGCTTCTCCGTTTCTTAATGATTATATTATAGTCATCCTGTGAATGAAAGTAAGCGCGGACTTGTAAAATTACAGAAAGTGTAGTAGAATACACTCAGAATAATATGGAGAAGTGTGCAAATGGCAAGACCCCTGGTGGCAGTGGTGGGACGCCCGAACGTGGGCAAATCCACCTTCTTTAACAAAATGAGCGGCAAACGCATAGCTATAGTGGAAGATACGCCGGGCGTGACCCGTGACAGGGTATACGCCGACTGCGAGTGGCTGTCCCACAAGTTTACGCTTATAGACACGGGTGGGATCGATCCCCATTCAGACGACCCTTTGCTCAGCCAGATGCGGCGCCAGGCGGAGATCGCGATCGAGACCGCTGACGTGATAGTGTTTTTTACCGACGGCAAGCAGGGCGTTACCGCCGACGACGAGACTGTGGCGGATATGCTGCGCCGAAGCGGCAAGCCCGTAGTGCTGGCAGTCAACAAGATCGACTCGCCCAAGCAGCTTACGGATGTTTACGACTTCTACTCGCTGGGCATGGGCGAGCCTATCGGCGTGAGCAGCCTGAACCTGCTGAACCTGGGCGACCTGCTGGACGAGATCGTCAGTCATTTTCCGGAGGAAGACCCCGAGGAGGAGCAGGACAGCGCCATTTCCATCGCGGTGGTGGGAAAGCCGAATGTGGGCAAATCCTCACTTGTGAACCGCATTCTGGGAGAAGACAGGGTCATGGTGTCCGACATCGCAGGCACTACCCGCGATGCGGTCGACACGCGTTTTAAAAGCGGTGAGGACGAATTTATCATAATCGACACTGCCGGAATAAGGCGTAAACGGGCAATAGAGTATCAGTCGCTTGAGCGCTTCAGCGTGGTGAGGAGCTTTGCTGCGATCGACCGCTGCGACGTGGCGTTGCTTTTGATCGACGCAAAGGAAGGCGTTAGCGAGCAGGACACCAAGATCGCCGGTTATATCGACGAAGCGGGCAAGCCGGCAGTGATAATCATAAACAAATGGGACGCCCTGGAAAAGGAGACCAACACACTGGTCAAATTCACCCGTGAGATAAGGGAAAAACTCAAATTCATGGAGTATGCTCCCATTCTGTCAATATCCGCGCTGACTGGGCAAAGAGCCGACCGTGTGCTGGAAATGGCCAAGAAGGCGTATGATCAGGCGTCGCGCCGGATCACCACGGGCCTGCTTAACGATATCCTCCAGGACGCGCAGCAGGTCATGCAGCCTCCCGCCACCAGCGGGCGCAGGCTCAAGATATACTACGCTACCCAAAGCGCGACTAATCCGCCCACATTCGTGCTGTTCGTGAACGACGAGACGCTCATGCACTTCTCATACGAAAGATTTCTTGAAAACCGTTTCCGTCAGGCCTTCGGCTTTGAAGGCACGCCGATACGCTTTGTATTAAGGGAACGGGGCAAAGGCGAGGAAAACTGATATGAACTGGATTTATCCGGTGCTGTGCGCGGTGATCGGTTATCTGCTGGGCTCTCTTTCAACCGGCGTGTTCGTTTCGAAGCTGTTCGGGAACGTGGACATCCGCAAACAGGGCTCAGGCAATATAGGTATGACCAACGTGATGCGCACACTGGGCTGGCTGCCGAGCATCCTGACTTTCCTGGGCGATACGCTTAAAGGCGTCGCGGCGGCATTGATAGGCAGAGCCATAGGCGGGGAAGTCGGGCTGCATATTGGCGGCGCGGCGGCTGTAATAGGCCACAACTGGCCCGTGCTGTTCAATTTTAAGGGCGGCAAGGGCATGAGCACTTCACTGGGCTACCTGATAGCGGCGGACTGGAGGATAGCGCTGCTGCTTCTGGTCGCTCAGTTGATCATCGTGCTCATAACAGGCTATATGTCGTTGGCATCCATAACCACTGCCATCGCGTTGCCTATAGTAGTGCTTATACTGCACATAAACAGCGAAGGCTTTGTCATCTGCGCTGCGCTGCTGGGCGTGCTGGCGCTGTACAGCCACAGGGAGAACATAAAGCGCCTGCTTTCCGGGCGGGAAAACATGCTTTCCGCCAAGAAGATCAGTGACGTATCCAAAAAAGTGATGAATAAATTAAAGAGGGGGAAAAACAGGAACGATGAACAGATATCTGATAGGACTTGACGTAGGGACCTCGGGCGCAAAATGCATACTCTGCGACGACAGCGGGAAGGTACTCGCCTCCTCCACTAAAGAATACCCGCTTTCCACTCCTAAACCGGGCTGGGCGGAGCAGGATCCGGAAGACTGGTGGGAAGGCGTCAAGGCCGGGCTTAAGGACATACTGACAGCGTACCCGGTGGATAAAAAGCTTATCGCGGGCGTTTCTTTCAGCGGGCAAATGCACGGACTTGTGGCGCTGGACAAAGACAACAGGGTGATACGCCCCGCCATCCTATGGTGTGACCAGAGGACGCAGCCCGAATGCGACGAGATCACCTGCCTTGCGGGCGGACTGGAAGGGCTGCTGTCATATACCAACAACCGTATGCTCACCGGATATACGGGCGGCAAGCTCCTGTGGCTGAAAAAGCATGAGCCTGAGAATTTCCAAAAAATGCGCGCGTTCATCTGCCCAAAGGACTATATTCGCTTCAAACTGACAGGCAAGATCGCCATTGACGTTTCCGACGCTTCGGGCACGGGCTTTTACGACACCAAAAACAGGCAGTGGGCCTGGGAACTGATAGACAAAGTCGGCTTGGAGCGTGCCGTATTTCCGGAGTGCCTCGAAAGCACTGCATTTTCAGGCGCGGTCACCAAAGAAGCGGCGGAAGAAACCGGCCTGCCGGAAGGACTTGCCACGTACGCAGGCGGCGGAGACGCGGTTATTCAGACTACGGGCACGGGACTGGTCAAGCCCGGCACCCTGGGCGTGGTGATCGGCACCAGCGGCAACGTATCCATGGCAATGGACGGCTTCAGGCCCAATCCGGAAGGTAAGCTGCAGATGTTCTGCAATAATGAAGAGGGGTTGTGGCACTGTTTTGGCTGCACGCTGACAGCCGGCGGCGCCCTGAGCTGGTTCGCGAAAACACTGGCGGGCGAGGACAGGATCGACGCCCAGCAACTGGGCACTAAACTGTACAGGCTTCTGGACGAAAGAGCGGCAAAGGTCCCCGCGGGCTCAAACGGTGTACTGTTCGCGCCTTACCTGACGGGTGAACGCTGCCCGTATCCCGATCCTAACGCGAGAGGGATCTTCTACGGGCTGAATCTGGGCACCACACGCGCGGAGATGACCCGTGCGGTCATGGAGGGCGTCACCTTCAGCCTCAAGCAGGTGATCGAACTGATGGGAACGCAGGTCAAACCCGAAAAGGTATACCTGTCCGGCGGCGGCGCGTCAAGCCGTCTGTGGAAACAGATGGCGGCGGATATATTCGACCTGCCTGTGTACACCATGTCCGGCGCAGGCGAAGGCGGCGCATACGGCGCGGTGCTGGTTGCCGGTGTCGGAGCCGGTGTCTGGAAGGACCTTGAACAGGCCATACAGGTGCTCAAGGAAGACGAAGTCCACTATGAGCCGGATCCGAAGACCAGGCAGGCTTACGACAAAGCGTATGAGAAGTATAAGATGCTGTATACGCTGAACAAGCCCCTGTTTGACGCTGAATAAAATGGATCACGCAAAGATCAGGCTTTTAGCGCGCCAGATCGCGCCCTGGGCGACAGATGTCAGAAGGCGGCTGCACAGGGTACCGGAACCTGGCTTCAGGGAAGAAAAAACCAAACAGATAATCATTTCTGCGCTGAACGAATTGGGAATCGAGTACGACGCTCCCCGTGGAGGCTGGATAACGGCCGCCGTCAAAGGCGCCCTTCCCGGGACCGTAACGGGGATACGCGCCGACTTTGACGCGCTGCCGATCACGGAGCCGGAAGGCTGTCCGTTCAGAAGCCTGCATGAGGGCTATATGCACGCGTGCGGCCACGATCTGCATACTGCCATACTGCTTGGCACGGCAAAACTGCTCTGCGAACACTCTAACGAGTTCGCGGGGAAGGCGGTGCTGCTGTTTGAGCCTGCGGAGGAGACAGAGGGCGGCTGCAAGCCCATGGTGGAAGCGGGCGTGTTTGAAAAGTACTCTATCGACCGTGTCTACGGCCTGCATGTCATGCCGCGGCTTACCGTGGGGCAGGTGGAGACTCGCCTGGGCACGCTGAACGCTTCGACCGACAGCTTGAAGCTCAGAGTGCTGGGAGCGTCCGCTCACGGGGCGTATCCGGAAGCGGGGAAGGACGCAATCGTGTGCTCGGCGCAGATCGTGACGGCGCTGCAGACGCTGGTGAGCCGCAGGGTATCGCCTCTGGAAAGCGCTGTAGTGACCATAGGCAAGATCTCCGGCGGCAAAGCCAACAACATCATTTGCGGCGAGGTGGTCCTTGAAGGGACGATTCGCTGCGCTGACAACGCTCTGAGACAGCAGATCTGGAAAGAGACGGAACAGATGTGCGCGGGGATCGCTTCGGCAATGGGCTGCCAGTGCAGGGCCGACATTCAGGAAGGCTATCCGGCCCTGACAAATGACCCATCCCATGCCAGAAGGGTACTGGACATAGCCGAACAGATCGCGGGCGGCGAAAACACGCTCATAAAGGACGCACCAAGTATGGGAGGGGAGGACTTCGCCTATTTTCTGGACAAGGCGCCCGGGGCATTTTTCCACATTGGCTGTTCCTCTCCGGAAGACAATGTGAGAAGCGCCCTGCATACGCCCGGCTTCAGCCCGGATGAGGGCTGCATAGAAATCGGTATCGCCATGGAAGCTGCCTTGGCGATGGACAAATAGACTGTCGCGCTCTTCAAAAAAACCGCCGTGCCCCACAAAATGAGGCACGGCGGTTCGCGTATATACGAATCAGAACTTGCTTTTGTCAGCCCAAAGGCCCAGCGCGGGATTGGAGATGTAGTAGATCTTTTCCCCATCAGGGAGGGTGTTGAAACCGTCTTTGAGAACAGCAGGGTCGTATTTCTTCGCGGCCTCGTCGTAAGGAATGTAGTTGAAACACACACCTTCGACCTCTTCCCGGGTGAGCAGGCGGGTACAGTAGGTTATGGAGAACCTGCCGTCCGAAGAACCGTGGATGAGGTGCGCCGCCGCGGACAGGTTCTGCCTGAGATCTTCATTCTCTTTGACGAGCTTCAGGACGTTCCCCCTTCCGCAGTAGCCGTACTTGCGGATCAGCTTGTCTATGCCAGGATCCTCACCGAACTTGTCCACGCCGGGAGCCAGCACGATAAGCTGTCCTCCGTCTTTTATGGCCATGCGCGTGCGGTAAACGCTCTTGTTGCCCAGCCAAGTGCTTTTGAACTCCTGCTCATCCAGCAGCACCACGACTTTGTCGAAAGGCTCATCCACCAGATTCAGGTTTTTCTGCTGGGCGAGAGCGACCGCGTCCTCAAAATACTTCCTTTCACGGCCGATAAACAGCCCGTGAACGCGGATGCTGCCCTGAGGGGCATCGGTAACGGTCAGGATGTAGGACAAAGGCACATCTTTGAGGAAGTGCTCCTCTGCGTAGTCGAACACTCTCCTTACCGGGGTGTGATCCTTGCCCATCACCCTTTCCAGCCCGTAAAACGCGCCAAGCATGTGACTTGAGTTTATCATGGAGGAGCCGCCGCAGCCAACGAAGATGTTCTTGTTGCGGTTCGCCATGCCCACTACCTCGTGGGGCACGACTTGGCCTATAGACAATATCAGGTCATAGCTTTTGTCCAGCAGGCGGCGATTGACCTCGACGTCGATCTTGTCTTCGACAAGCCCCTCTGAGACCTCTTTTACGAAGGCGGAAGGGACTTCGCCGATCTTGACCACGTCGTCACGCCATGAATGCACGAGCATCTTTTCATATGGGATGGGGGAGAACATTTTTTCCCATTCCGCTTCAGATACGGGGACGTGGGTGCCCAGGGCGGGCATGATATCCACATCGCACCTGTCCTTCAAAAGCTCCCACAGCATTACGGTGATCTGGCCTGCGTAAGAGTGGTAACGGGTGTAGTCCGGGGGGAGCAGAAGCACCTTTTTAAGCTCTAGACCGTCAAGCAGCCTTGAGAGTTCCTGCTTTATCTCTTCGCGGCTCAGGCCGGCGGGAGAAGAGGCGTACACGCTTTGTGTATACATGCTTGTCTCCTTAAGCGTTGTAAGTGTTGGCGGTGGTATTGCCGCCGTGGCCGGTCCAATCGGTATGGAAGAACTCTCCGCGGGGTTTGTCCACGCGCTCGTATGTGTGGGCGCCGAAGTAGTCCCTCTGCGCCTGCAGCAGGTTGGCACTCATGCGCGCGGTGCGGATGCCGTCGAAGTAGCTCAGGGCGCTGGTCATGGCAGGCACCGGGATGCCGTTCAGGCAGGCGGCCGCGGCCACTCTGCGCCAGCCGTCGGTGCAGGATTCGATCTCTTTGGTGAAGTAATCGTCCAGCAGGAGGTTCTCAAGCGCGGGATCCTTGTCGAATGCTTCTTTGATCTTGCCCAGGAATACGCTCCTGATGATGCAGCCGCCTCTCCACATAAGCGCTATGCCGCCGTAATTGAGGTTCCAGTTGTAAGTTCTGGCGGCGGCTCTTAACAGAGCGTAGCCCTGCGCGTAGGAGATGATCTTCGCGGCGTAGAGCGCCTGACGGATATCTTCGATGAACGCGTCGCGGTCGCCGGTGAAGACGGGTGCGGGACCGGTCAGCACTTTGGAGGCTTCCACACGCGCTTCCTTTATTGCGGACAGGCAGCGCGCGAACACCGCTTCTCCTATCAGCGTCAGAGGCATGCCTTCGTCCAGCGCGGCGATGGCGGTCCATTTGCCCGTGCCTTTCTGCCCGGCGGTATCAAGGATCTTGTCTACCAGAGGCTCGCCGTCCTCATCCTTCTTGGCCAGTATGTCGGTGGTGATCTCGATCAGATAGCTGTCCAGTACGCCCTCGTTCCACTTTTTGAACACTTCGTGCATCTCGTCGGGAGTCATTTTGAGGTAGTCGCGCATCAGCTGGTACGCTTCGCAGATAAGCTGCATGTCGCCGTACTCGATGCCGTTGTGCACCATCTTTACGAAGTGACCGGCGCCGTTTTCGCCGACCCAGTCACAGCAGGGCTCGCCGTTCACGTGTGCGCAGATGGACTGGAAAATCGGCTTTACGTATTCCCAGGCCTTGGGGGAACCGCCGGGCATCAGGCTGGGACCCTTGAGCGCGCCTTCTTCGCCGCCGGACACGCCGGTGCCGATATAGAGCAGACCCTTGCTTTCAACATATTCGGTGCGGCGCGCGGTGTCAGGGAAGTGGCTGTTACCGCCGTCGATGATTATGTCGCCGGGTTCCAGGACCGCCAGAAGCTGCTCGATCATGCTGTCGACTGCCTGACCGGCCTTGACCATGAGCATGACCTTGCGGGGTACCGACAGATTGTCCTTAAGCTCCTGGATGGAGTAGCAGCCGATTATGTTCTTTCCCTTGGCTCTGCCTTCCACAAAGTCGGTGACCTTTGAAGTGGTGCGGTTGAACACCGCCACGGTAAAGCCTTTGCTTTCCATGTTCATTACCAGGTTTTCGCCCATTACTGCCAGACCGATAAGGCCGATATCCGCTAACTTTTTCATGGTTTTTCCTCCGAATTATCTCTTGACTCGCGCGTTGCCCTTGTATACGCTCCACACCTGTTCTTCGTCGGCGGGGGTGGCGTAGTCTTCAAGCATGGTGACAGCCATGGCGCCAGTGGCCCAGCCGAACTTGACCCAGTCGCTCACGGGCAAATCTTTAAGATAAGCGTAAAGCATGCCGCCGACAAAACCGTCGCCGCCGCCGATACGATCCAGCACGGGGATCTCACGGGGTTCCACTACATGCCACTCGTTGTCGGCGAACATGATCGCGCCCCACATATGATTGTTTACGTTGATAACTTCCCTCAAAGTGGTGGCGAACACTGAGGCGTTGGGATACGCCTTCCGGACGCGCTCGATCATTTCCTTAAAACTGTCGATCTTGGAAGACAGGCCTTTGCCGCCTGCCTCGGGACCTTCGATGCCCAGCGCCAGCTGGAAGTCCTCTTCGTTGCCGATAAGTATGTCGCTGCGGGAGGCGATAAGGGAGAAGATCTCTCTGAGCTCCTGCTCGCGGCCCTTCCAGAAGGAAGCGCGATAGTTAAGGTCAAAGCTTATGCGCGTGTCGTTGGCTTTTGCGATCTCGCTGAGCTTAAGACAGAGCTTGCCGGTCTCGGGGGAGAGCGCCGCGAACAGACCGCTTATGTGCATCAGCCGCGCTCCTTCTTTTTTGAAGATGCGGTTCAGGTCGAAATCCTTAGCCTTGAGCGTTCTGCCGACCTCGCCCGCGCGATCGTTATGAACGCGGGGTCCGCGCATGCCGTAGCCGCTGTCGGCGATGTTGAACTGGTGGCGGTAGCCCCAGGGGCCGCCCTGCTCCACTTCGGGTCCTTCGTATTCCATATTCCTGCGGCGCAGCTCGCCCTTAATGTAAGCGGCGATGGGGCTGCCCTTGACGAACGCGCTGAGCACTTTGGTTTTAAGTCCCAGGGACGCGGATACGTTCAGCACGTTGCTTTCAGCGCTGGTAGCCTGCATGATATAGCGGTTGCCGATCCCCACGGGCTGTGAGTTTTCGGGCGTGATCCTAACACCCATGCTGGTAGCCGTGATCAGGTCATACTTTTTCATAAAACGCTCCTTCCACACTACTGTTCATTTATATCATAACATAAAAACGCCCCTGTTTCAAGGGCGTGACATGGATGATAGTATGAAGAAAACGTGAATAAAGGGGCTTCAGACGTATATGATCATAAGCACGAGCACGGCAATCTGTACTAATGCACACACTGGAACGATTATCCTGAAGCGGGTGTGCTGGGTCTTATGCCTGAAGACCTTCATTCCCAGAAACGCGCCTATTCCGCCAAAGCACGCAGCCAAAAGCAGCAGGGTCTTTTCACTGATGCGCCAGGCACCTTTTTTAGCTTTGCGCTTATCCATGCCGTAAAACGCGAACGCCGCGAGACCCATCACAGCCAGCAAGGCAATGTAAAAATACAATATAGGAGACATATTACACCTCGATTCTTATTCCGTTCACAGTGACGCCTTCATCTGCGGGGATCAGGATGTATTTTATACCGTCGATGACACGGGTCTCGATCTGTCCTGCCTGGCGGGGGGAGACCTTTACGGTGACGTCCTGTGTTTTTATCTCAAAGCGTTTATCCTCGGCGATGCCCGCCAAAGGCAGGTCTGCCCCGGCACCAAACTCGCTGTTGAATTTTTCGACGAATACGTCTGCCCTGTCATCAGATACGCCGCCTGCCGCAAGCACCCGGGCGAAGTCGCCGCCGCTTAACCGAACTTCATCGGAGTACTTATCCTTTTTGCTTTCCTCCAGTCTGTCGATAAGCAACTCGTTCACGCTCTGCACCACATCCAGAGAGCATTCATCTTCCAGCGCGTCCATAAGCACAGCATTAAAGCGTTCTTTGTTCTCCTGCACGGGAGTAAAGCCGGAAGCGTTCATCACGCCGCCCAGGAAATCGCCCGCGTCCGCGCCCAGATCCTTAGTATAGAACAGCGCCTGGGAAATGTTCGCACCGCCGTCCTCAAAAGTGGGGAACATAAAGCCCAGGCTGGGCGCTCCCACCGTCCAATCCGGTTCGCGTGTGACAAATTCTGAGGATGCGAAGTCATAACTGAGTACTGCCTTGGCCTGCTTTACGGGACATACGCAGAAGATAAGGTATTTGAAAACGTTTGCCGCGCTCTCGGTCTCCATGTCTCCTTCGGCGCGGTTGGAGGCCGCATAATCCGTGTCGTAGGTGTCGTGCATCAGCAGAAGCAGGTTGTTGCCTTCCAGCTTAAGGCTGTCCGCGGCGTCGGCAAAAAACGCGTCCAGCGCCGCGCCGTCGGACAGATTGTCTCTGACAAGGTCCATCAGCCGGGCGTGCTTTTCGCCATCCATCACTTCGGCAAGAGGGAATGATATGACGGAAAGATTCTTGCCTATGTCGCCGGAAAGCGCACGCTTGAATATCTGTGTGTAGCGTTCCGCGTGGGTCAGGTTAAGGCTTTCGAGATCCGTGCTCACGCGTGATACCACGGCTTTTTTGCTGTTGAGATATACGCCCCTGACCACGATAGGATTGTGCCCGTCGGGAGTAAGGCGTTTTTTGATTTTTGACAGGTCGGTCTTGTTCATTGCGGTTCCTTTCAGCGCTGGATTCAGGGAAGTATAGCATATTCTCCGGGAAAAGTCAAAACATTAAATGTTTGGGAAAACTTGCCAAACAAAATGTCTTATTGTATAATTAGTGGGCAATGACGGAGACGAGGCATGTTTTTTGCTCCCAAGCGAGCCGGGGATGGTGCAAGCCCGGCGGATGCGTACGTGCCTGGATCACTCCCGAGCACCGGAAGGAAGGCGTTTTGCGGTATAGTCCGGCGGGTTTGCCCGTTACAGCTGTCAAGAGGACGCGCATGCGTCAATATGGGTGGTACCGCGAGCCATCGTCCCATAACGGGGCGTTTTTTTATGTATAAAAACTGTTTCGGAGGGTATATATGTTTAAAAAGGTAGATCCCGGCTTTGACTTTCTTTCACGCGAGCAGGAGGTGCTCAAGCTGTGGAAAGACAGGGAGATCTTTAAAAAATCCATAGACCAGAGGGAAGGCAGCGACGTTTTCACTTTCTACGACGGACCGCCTACCGCCAACGGCAAACCTCACATCGGGCATATCGAGACCCGTGTGTTCAAGGATATTTTCCCGCGCTACCGTACCATGAAGGGCATGAAGGTGCTCCGAAAAGCGGGCTGGGACACTCACGGCCTGCCTGTTGAACTGGAAGTCGAGAAGCTGTTGGGCCTGGACGGCAAGGAGCAGATCGAGGCCTACGGCATAGAGCCATTCATCAAAAAGTGCAAGGAAAGCGTGTGGAAATATAAGGGCGAGTGGGAAAAGATGTCCGAGCGCGTGGGCTACTGGGCGGACATGGACGAGCCTTACATCACATACGACAACAACTACATCGAGTCCGTGTGGTGGAGCCTTAAGCAGATCGCGGACAGGGGCTTGCTGTACAAGGGGCACAAGATCGTGCCTTACTGCCCCCGCTGCGGCACCGCCCTGTCTTCCCACGAGGTGAGCCAGGGCTATAAGACCGTAAAAGAAAAGAGCGCGTTCGTGCGCTTCAAAGTCAAAGGCAAAGAGAACACCTGGCTGTATGCATGGACCACCACGCCCTGGACGCTGCCCAGCAACGTGGCGCTGTGCGTGAACCCGGAGGACGAATACGCCGAATTTACCTACGCTGACCACAGAGTGATAATGGCTACCGCCAGGATCAGCGCGGTGCTGGGGGAGGATGCTGTCGTTTCTGACATGACTACTTTCCCGGGCAGCAGCCTTGAAGGCATGGAGTACGAGCCCTTGTTCGACTTCCAGAACGGCCTTACCACCGGCGGTTACAGGGTCGTGAGCGACGGTTACGTCACCATGACGGATGGTACCGGAATAGTCCACATCGCGCCTGCCTTCGGCGAAGATGACGCCAGAGTGGGCAGAAAATGGAACATACCTTTTTTGCAGCTGGTGGACACCAAGGGCGAGCTCACGAAGGAGACGCCATGGGCGGGCATGTTCGTCAAAAAAGCCGACCCTGTGATACTTAAAGACCTGGAAGAACGCGGGCTGCTGGTAAAGGCGGAGTATTTCGAGCACGACTATCCCTTCTGCTGGAGATGCGATACGCCGCTGATCTACTACGCCAGAAGCGGCTGGTTCATCAAGATGACCGAGGTAAGGCGTCAGCTGCTGGAGAGCAACGCCAAAGTCAACTGGATGCCGGATAACATAAAGGAAGGCCGCATGGGCAATTTCCTTGAGGGCGTTATCGACTGGGCGCTCTCACGCGAACGTTATTGGGGCACGCCCCTGCCGGTATGGACCTGCGAGTGCGGGCATATGCACGTGATAGGTTCTGTGGCTGAGCTCAAGTCCATGAGGAAAAACTGCCCGGAGGACATCGAGCTTCACCGCCCCTATATCGACAACGTTACAATAACCTGCGAAAAGTGCGGAAAAGAGATGCACAGGGTGAAGGAGGTCATCGACTGCTGGTATGACTCCGGCTCCATGCCCTTCGCCCAGTGGCACTATCCCTTTGAAAACAAAGAGATCTTCGAGCAGAACTGGCCGGCGGACTTTATCAGCGAGGCCATCGACCAGACTCGCGGCTGGTTCTACAGCCTTATGGCGATCTCCACGCTGCTGTTTGGCAAGGCGCCTTACGAAAACGTTCTGGTGCTGGGCCATGTGCAGGATGAGCAGGGCCGCAAGATGTCAAAGCATATCGGCAACGTGGTCGACCCGTGGAGCGTGCTGGACAAGCAGGGCGCTGACGCGGTCAGGTGGTACTTCTACGCCAACGGCGCGCCGTGGCTGCCCACTCGCTTCAGCGGCAGCCTTGTGAGCGAGATGCAGGGCAAGTTTATCGGCACGCTGTGGAACACATACGCCTTCTTCTGCCTGTACGCGTCGATCGACGATTACGATCCCTGCAAGGACAGGGCGGACGAAAAAGACTTTACCATGATGGATAGGTGGGTATTAAGCCGCCTGAACACGCTGGTGGATTATGTTGACAAAGGTCTTGACGAGTACAAGGTCACCGAGACGTCCAGGGCGATAAGCGCGTTCGTGGACGAACTGTCCAACTGGTACGTGCGCTTGAGCCGCGAGCGCTTCTGGGGCAAAGGCATGGAAGGCACCAAGAAGGCCGCGTTTGAGACCCTGTACACGGTGCTTGTCACTCTGACAAAGCTGCTGGCGCCGTATATCCCGTTCATTACCGAGAACATGTATCAGAACCTGGTGGCAGGCAACGTCATAGACGCGCCAGAAAGCGTACATCTGTGCGATTTCCCCGTGGCAGACCTTTCGAAGGTGGACAAGTCCCTCGAGCAGGCCATGAGCAAGGTGGAGGATATCGTGCAGCTGGGCCGTGCCTGCAGGAACCTGTCCTCACTTAAGGTCAGGCAGCCGTTGAGCCGCGTGCTGGTAAAGGGCGAGAGCGTGACCGGAGAACCGGAAGAGCTCATAATGAGCGAACTCAACGTGAAAACGGTCGAGTTCGTGTCAGATGCCACCGCGTTCACCACTTACCAGCTCAAGCCGCAGCTCAGGACGCTGGGCAAAAAGTACGGAAAGCTGCTTGGGAAAATATCTGAGACGCTCAAACAGATGGACGGCAATCAGGTGGTAGCCCTGTTCGAGAAGGGTGAAAACCTGACCTTCACGGTGGATGGGCAGCAGGTGGAACTCGAAAAGGACGATGTGCTTACCAACCTTACCCAGAAGGAAGGCTTTGTGGCACAGAGCGATGCCGCATATACTGTGGTCCTTGACACTAACCTTACAAAGGAGCTCATTAACGAAGGCTATATCAGGGAACTCATCAGCAAGGCGCAGCAGCTCAGGAAGGACGCGGGCTTTGAGGTCACAGACCGGATCAGCCTTACGATACAGACCGGCGAAGAGCTCCAGAAAGTGTTTGACGAAGGCAGGGACGTGATCATGAAGGCGGTGCTTGCTACAAGCATGAGCTTTGCGGCACCCGCAGGGGGAGCTTTCGCCAAAGAGGTCAACCTCAATGGCGTGAACGCTTTGGTGGGCGTCAAGGTGGTTTAAGGAGGAGACATGGGACTGTTTACACGGCTGAAGGCGAAAATGCGCAAGGGAGAATTGGTGATCGAAAGCACATTCGAACCCGAAGCGGACCCATTTGAGGCGGATTCCGTAAGCGAAAATGACTCCGTACACGTGAAGACCTTATTTACGCTGGAGGGCTTTTGGCACGACAACGCGGAAAGCCTTCGAAGGCATGTATCTGCCGCTCCTACGGACAAGGACATACTGGAAGTTGAGGGCGAATTGGGCTACAAATTACCTGAAAGCTATATCGCGCTCATGCGTACTCACAATGGAGGACTTGTAAACCGCTGCAGGTACAAGGTGCCGTTTCCGGAGGAAGGAAGCCCAGACACGATTTATATCACCGAGATACTGGGCATAGGCAGAGAAAAACCCTACAGCTTGTGCGGCCGTTACGGCAGCAGCTTTCTTATAGAGACACGCCGGCACAACCCGGAGATCGGCATTGCGCTGTGCAATACGACCCTGCCGGGGCGCGCGCTGGTGTTCCTTGACTACCGCTCCTGCGGCAGAACGGGGGAGCCGTCGATGACCTGGGCGGACGCGCAGACCGGCGCAGAGATCACCCTGGCAGGCAGTTTCAAGGAGTTTATACTTGGGCTTGAAGAAAACCGGGTGGAGACAGGGGAATAAAACCTGTCAGTTCACGACCCTGATCACGATACCGGAACGGGGTCGTGTTTTTTGACTTTGATCCTGATCCCAAGGCAGTTTCACGCGATCACCGCGTGAGAGTAAATGAAAAAGACCACCATTTCACTGTGCATTTGCAGGATTTACAGAATATGGTGCAGAATAAAAAGTGCAATGAAGTCCAATCCATTGGCTCCATGGCATGGGACCGATCAGTCGGAGGTGTTTTGAGATGAAGCATGATCTGAATGGAGTATCCTTCGCCGCAGATGTCTCGGCTCCGCGCAAGGTCTGATACGGACGGTACTTGCCCGGAGCGATAACCCTCTCACAGAGGAAACTGATCGTCCGGATCGGGCTTTGCGCCTGTTGCTATGATCAATAGTATGAATTGTAAGGAGCAAAGCCATGAAAAAACTGAATAACTTGAAGGAACTGAAAAGTTTTCTCTTTCTTTGGAGTTCACAGGCTGTATCCTCTCTTGGAACAGCAATGACGGAGTTTGCGCTGATCGTGTGGGTCTACCGTCAGGAAGGAACGGCATTTAGCATAACGCTGCTCACGCTCTGCTCGTTCGCGCCTACGATCCTTTTCAGATTTGTTGCGGGAGCTATCGCCGACCGTTGGGATAAAAAGCGCATCATGCTGGCTGCCGATCTGTTTGCCGCATGCGGAACGTTAAGCGTTTATTGCTTGTATTCTTTTTCACTGCTCCGCGTCTGGCATTTATACCTGATCAATATACTGCTCAGCTTCATGAATGCGTTCCAGGAGCCCGCCGCCTTCGTTGCGACCAGTCTTTTGGTGCCAAAAGAGCAGTATACCAGGGTCAGCGGTCTGCAGGGCTTTTCCGGTGCCGCGGTCTCCATTCTGGCTCCCGCTTTGGGCGCCGCTCTGTTGTCTTTCGGTGGTTTGAAGATCGTTCTGGCCTGCGATCTGTGCAGCTTTGTCGCGGCGCTCAGCGTTTTGCTGTTTTTCATCCGGATCCCGAAGGCAGAGGGCACAGAAAAAGAGCAAAAAGAACCATTCCGAAAGACCTGCGCGGAAGGCTTCCGGTTTCTGCGGAGTCATTCTGCGCTGCTGCGTTTGATCCTGTTTATGACATGTGTCAATTTCCTGGCAAAAATGAGCAACGACGGGCTTTTGTCACCCTTTGTTCTGGCAAGGACCGTAGACGATCAGCGGATCTTGGGCTTGGTTCAAAGCTTTGTTGCCTTTGGTGTGCTGGCGGGCAGCCTCATTGTGACATGGATGAAGCCTGTAAAAAACAAGCTGAGGCTGATCGGCATCAGCACAGCCATTGTGTTTTCTGGAAACATCTTCCAAAGCCTGTCGCAGCATCCTATTGTCTGGTGCGCTGCCGCGTTCGGTTCATACGCAATGGCCTCTGTCATGAACGCGCATATGACGGTGTATATGCGGGAACAGATCCCATTGGAGTTGCAGGGCCGTGTTTTCTCCGCAGAAAGCACGCTGAAAAACTGTGCCATTCCCCTGGGACTGTTTTTGGGCGGCCTGCTGACGGATCATGTATTTGAACCGTTTATGATTTCGGATACGGTTCTGAAAAGATGGCTGATCCCATTCTTCGGCGAAGGGGTGGGCGCCGGGATCGCTTTGCAATTCTTTATTATGGGAGTTCTCGGGATCATATTATGTCTGGGATATTTGAAGATGCAAGATGACTACCGGCCCTGATGTATCTGCAGACGAAACAGACAGCCGCAAATCAAGACACAAGTCAACACCTGTCCCTATGAGAAAAAATGCGACGGTGGAGATTCGGATGAGACCTGAGCTGTGGAATGGGAGCGCAAGCACCCGGTCCTATGGTATCTATTTAACTGTTTAGGACCAGAAAAAAAGCAGTGCTGTTTAACATGAAGCAAAAAGCCGGCGCGACACGCACCGGCTTTTCTATCTTGTAAGGTCTTTGACCCATTTATACTTTCTGTAGTGGGCCATGACCCATGGGATCTTTCCGACTTCGTCAAGGCAGGTAAAAGCGTATACCAGCGGCACAGGCCAACCGAAATGCGTACCGATAAACGCAAGCGGTACGGCAAGGCACCACATCGCGGCTATCAGTGATATCGTGTCGAAGATTATATCTCCGCCGCAGTAGAATATACCGTTTATCACAACGGTGTTCACGCAGCGGCCTATCATATATACAGCCATTATCAACATCATGCTGATAAGGTAGCTGCGGGTCTGGGCGTCCAGCTTGACGAACGTCAAAAGCAGGGGAGTCAGCGCGAACATTAGGAGGGTGGAGACGCCGCCGATCACGAACGAAAGGCGCATGATCCGGTCCCCGTACTCTTTGCCTTCAGAGAGCCTGCCCGCCCCAAGCGAATTGCCGACAATGATCCCCGCCGCGGAAGCGACACCGTTGCACAGACAGCATACCAGATCCCTCACCACCGCGGCTATGGCGTTCGCGGCGGCGGCAGGCTTGCCCATGTGTCCCATGAATGCGGTATAAGCGGTAAAGCCCGCGCCCCACAGCAGACTGGAGGAAAGCACGGGCAGCACGCATACCGCGAAATCCTTTGCGATATATTTGTGGAAACGGAGCAACCCTTTGAGGCTGGGGCGGATATAAGATCTGCGCAGTGAAAGCAGGACGCACAGGATCAGCTCGGCGATCCTGGCGATGACCGTTGCCAGCGCCGCGCCGCGCACGTCCATTCGGGGAAAAAACGCGAGCCCGTAGATCAAAAACGCGTTGAGCACGATGTTGAGCACTACAGCAAAGATGGAGATGTTAGCGGCTTCACGAGGATGCTCGCTGACCTTCATCACGCCCAGGTAGCACTGGCTTATGCCTGTGAGCAGATAGCTCCAGGCGGCGATCTTAAGGTAACCGACCCCGATTTCCTGCAGCTCAGGCTCATTTGTGAATATGGTCATCAATGTCAGGGGGAAGAAACGGCAGGCGACAAAAAACAGCACTGATACCAAAGTGTTCAAACGAAGGATAACGCAGAATATGTCCCTGACGGTGTGCTTTTCACCCTTGCCCCAGTATTGAGCGCCGAGGATCGTGCAGCCGCTGACCACACTGAATAATATCATATTCTGAATAAACTGGACCTGCGTGGCCTGACTGACCGCGCTCATCATGCGGCTGTCCAGACTGCCCAACATGAAGCTGTCCGCGGCGGCGACCGCAGACAGCATGAAATTCTGCAGGGAAACGGGCAGTGTTATCTGCATCAGGCGGCGTAAAAACGCTTTGTCGCCGAACCATTTTTTAAACATAGACTCCCCTTACAGTGTTCCGGAATAGTGTGCCTGGCCCCCCAGCTGCTTTTGCCTGGAACGCATCACCACGTTCATGACGAGCCCCAGCGAGGCCATATTGGTGATGTAGTTGGAGCCGCCGTAGCTGATGAAGGGGAGGGGAATGCCGGTCACGGGCAGTATTCCAAGTATCATGCATATGTTTTCAAGTATGTGGAACATGAACATGGCCGTGGCGCACACGATTATGTATTCGCCAAACGTGTCCTGAGTGTGCAGCGCGTGGTGGATGAGCCGACCCAGGAATACCATAAAGGCGATAACGAGCAGCATGGCGCCTATAAAGCCGAAGGCCTCGCAGACTATCGCGAAGCAGAAGTCAGTATGGTCATCGGGGATGTAACCCAAAGAAGCGAATGAGCCCACGCTCACCACGCCCTTGCCAGTAAACCCGCCGGAGCCGATGGCGATCTGCCCGTTGATGACCTGCCGGGCTTCGTCAGGGTATTGATCGGGGTTGAGCCACATCAGGATCCTGGTAAGACGGAACGAATCCGAAGCGGTATTGAAGTAGAACCAAAGAGGGATCGCTATAGCGATCACCACTGCCAGCAGTCCGTATATCAGCTTGCGCTTCGTGCCGGAGATATAAAGCAGGACCACGTACATGACCATGTACACCAGCGCGGTGCCAAAGTCCGGCTGCAAAAACACCAGTATCATGGGCACAACGACGTACAGCGCTGTAGGCAGCAGTTCCTGAAGGTTTTTAATTGGCGCCTTGCGCATGCTGAAGAGCTTAGCAAGGCAGATCATCATGATGAATTTGCCGAACTCGCTGGGTTGAAAACCTCTCTGTCCGAGGGTGGAGGAAGAGGTGGATATTGTGAAAAACGCTCTCATGCCGCCACGCCCGGCCTCCATGCCGAGCACCAGAAGCAGTATGGCTATGTTGGCGATGTAGAGCAGCTGGTGATACTTGCCGTAAAGCCTGTAGTCCAGCAGCGTTACCAGAAACATTATCACAGTGCCCGCCAGCATCCAGATAAGCTGAAGGGTAGGATAGCGCGTAGAGTGGGCGGAGAGCACGTTGATGAGCCCCGAGACCTCGGTCTCGGTGGCGGAAGATGTTGCGGAGAAGATAGCCACTACTCCGAACAGAGATATGAGCATGACCAGTATAAACAGCGGCCAGTCGAAATTCTTATACAGACCCGGACGGTAGCGATTCTTTTTTACATCCGAGACGAACTGCTTTACGCTGTTGCGCCGGAAGAATCTGCGTATCCATCTAATCAGCTTTTGCATGGGATGCCTTTCCAAAATGGGTTTTGAACCTGTGTATCAGAGAATCGTAGGGGATCCTGTAGCGCACCTGCTGCCCGAGCAGCCGCAGCGCTATGCGCTCAAACGCGTCTCCGGCGGGGCAGTCTTCCTCAAGCGTGCTTTCAGCCAGCGACTGGCAGCGGCCGACCATTGGATCGTCAGGGACAAACCCCAGAACGGGCAGCTCCAGGCGGTTGATGCATTCATCAGTGGAAAGCGCAGGTGATCTGCCGATCCGGTTGATTATAAGGCTTACGTCGTTTATGCCCTCTGAGGTAAGCAGCTGGAAGGTCCTCTCTCCGCCCCTGATGGACACGTTGTCAGGAGTCACGACCAGTATCGCGCTCTCGGCGGCAGAGACGGCGTTTCTGAAGCCGCGTTCTATGCCGGCGGGGCAGTCGATAAAAATGTGATCGTAGCTGTCTTTAAGCCTGGCGAACAGCGCACGGATGTCCTGCGGCCTTAAGCTCAGGGAGGCGGAGTTTTGGCTGGCGGGCAAAAGCTCAAGCCCGGGCCTGTTTCGGAGGGGGAAGATAGCCTGCTCAGCCGTGCATGTACCTTCCAGCACATCCGACAGGTCGAACACCAGCTCGTTTTGTGCGCCAAGCATCAGGTCAAGGCTCCTGAGCCCCGCGTCCATGTCAGCCAGAAGCACCCTGCGGCCGCCTCTGGCCAAAGCATAGGCCAGATTGAGCGCCACGGTGGACTTTCCCACCCCGCCTTTGCCCGAAGTTACAACGTATATCTTGCCCATATTTGCCTCTTGTCAGTCCGCCAGGGAATTGTCAGGCACGATCGTATTCTTCTCGGTGTAGTTGAGTGAATCCAGGTAATACTCTATGGTAGTGATGGCCGCCTGGGATGCGTAAGCACCGGCGTAACCGTTCTGCACGTAGACCACGACCACTATCTGCGGGTCGTCTACGGGAGCGTAGGTGACCAGCCAGGAATTGTTCTCCAGATCCAGTTGGGTTCGCTGGGATGTTCCCGTTTTTGCGGCGATCTTGTATTTGGACTTTGAGAACTGTTCGGCGGCGGTACCGTCGTTTTCGGTGGAAGTAACTTCTTCCATTCCTTCGTGTATAGCGTTAAAGTAGGTCTGACTGGTAACGATGCGGTTGGCCACTACGGGATGCTTTTCAAGCACCACATTCCCGGCTGCGTCGATGACTTTATCCACGATCTGGCAGTCATAAACCGTGCCGTTGTTGGCGATGGCCGCGACATAACGGGCGACGGCTATGGGAGTGACCTGAGTTATCGACTGACCGATGCCCACCATTATGGTTTCGGCAGGTGTCCATTTAAGATCGTTAAGGTAGGTGTTTATGGTGTTGACCATGAAGTGGCTGGAAATGTAATTGGAAGGGATCTTGCAGTCGTAAAGCAGTATTTCCCTTATGGCGGGCAGCCACTCCGCCTTAGTGTCGTAGGTGATAACGATGTTGAGGAAATCTATCGCGATGTCCTCAAGGAACTGGGCGTCGTATTCAACGCCTCTGTCGATAGCCACCTGCTGCAGCAGACGCTTTATCATGGAAGCGGCAATTTGAGGCTTGTAGGTGTACTGATCCTCCACCGAACGGTCGGGGTCGTAAAGCATGGACTGGTTGCCCACGAAGCCCGTGGCCTCGCTGGGCAGCTCGATGTTCGTTTTGGTGGTCAGTCCCAGCGCGGCGGCCCACTTGGTCAGATTTGTGGAACCAAGACGGTAAGAGACCTCGTAGAAAAAGTAGTTGCAGCTGTTTTTGATAGCATCGACTATGGTCTGGTTGGCGTGAAGATAGCGTTTGCTGTCGCTGATCCAACACCGCGGGGCACGGGAAGTGTCTGTGCCTTCGCGCACGAAGTCGCCGCCGTCGGAGATGCGTTCGTTTACGGAGATCGCGCCTTCTGTCAGGCCTCCTAAAGAGGTCACCAGCTTGAATATGGAGCCGGGAGTGTCTTTGGCGGAGATGGCGCGGTTAAACATGGGATTGCGCTCGTCGGCGGCGATAGCGGACCAGCCGCCCGGATCGACGGAGGCGCCTTCAAATATGCTCAGGTCAAATGTGGGATGAGAGGTGAGACCAAGTACGCGGCCGGTATTGGGGTCGAGAGCGACCATGGCGCCGGTCTGCGCCAGAGAGATCGTATAGCCGTTCTCGGCGTACAGTGCCAGCGTGGCGGCCTTGCGCTGGTTCCATCTTACGCCCTCGGAAGTCTGGGCATAGAGTATCTTGGTCTGCTTTTCGTTTATATCCTCGATAACATCCGCCAGCGCCTGCTCCATCACTGCCTGAAGGGAGGTGTCTATGGTGGTTACGACGGAGTTGCCGTCGGTAGGCGCGGAATAGGATATTTCGCGCACCACGGCGCCCTTGGTGTTTATTTCGACTACCCTTTCACCCTGACGGTAGGCAAGATAAGGCGAAAGCTGGTCCTCCATAGAGTATTCAAGCCCGGTCGCGCCAACGTGGGCGTCGGTGGGATAGCCCTGGGAACGGTAGTTTTCCAGCGCCTCGGAGGTCGTTATGCGGCTGACATAGCCTATGGCGTGACAGGC
Organism: Clostridiales bacterium; assembly: GCA_024684375.1. Taxonomy (GTDB): domain Bacteria; phylum Bacillota; class Clostridia; order Christensenellales; family Aristaeellaceae; genus RUG14130. The sequence continues at coordinate 15,670 of JAIKWZ010000013.1, read as the reverse complement.
CACGTTGTCGAAGGGATAGACGCGGGTGGAGGACTCCTGTACGCTCATGCCTTGAAGCTCAAGGGAGCGCACCTCGACCTCAGCCACTGTCTCGAAGCCAACGTCATAAGCAATGGTGACGGGGGTGGAGTTGTAGTTGTTCATGCGGGATGCCTGCCAGATGGCGAGGATCTTAAGCTTGTATTCCTCGCTTAATTCCTGCGGTATGGAGTAGTTCTGGCACAGTGTGTCAAACAGTACCTCAACAGGGTAGCGGGTCTTGCTTTGGAGAGAAAAGTTCCCGCGCCACTGATCCTCGCGGGTCTTGGCAACGGTCTCGGAAGTGGTGCCGAAATTCCACTCCCACTGTTCGTTTTCTCCCTTTTTGAGCCAGAACTCGGTAGCAGGGTCCAGCGTGGACTTGCCGTTTGATTCGATCAGCAGTATCGTCTGATATATGCTTTGAGTATAAGCTGCCCTGTCAGCGGATGAAGAACGGGAAGGATCGCGGTAAAACTGGATGTTGTAAGAGGACTGGTCGTAGGCCAGAGGTATCATGTTTTTGTCGTACAAGGTCCCGCGCATGCCATAAAGACGGATGGTTTTGGTAGACTTGTTTTCCACCTGGGCAGTATAGTCATCCCAGTGGACGATCTGCATGGAGTAGAGCCGCACGGTGATCGCGATGGCAAACAGTGCGATTATCACGCACAAAACTATGTACCTGTCTCGGTTTTTCTGTCTCATGGTCTCGGTACCTTTTTTATCTTCTTCTGCCGCTGCCGATCTTGGATGGCTTGAGCGCCCTCAGGTACGGCAGATACATGATCTGGGTCAGGGCAAGGGAAATAACGACGCGGATCAGCGCGTATCCTATCTTCCCGCCCGGCAAAAAACCGGTAATAAAGTAGGTGTACACCGCCATGCCCGCTTCGTAAAGCAAAAAAGCGCTCAGACTGGGCACAAGCGTGACCAGCCATGGCCTGACCCGGTGGGTGAGGAAGCCGGACACGAGGCCGCACAGCGTGTACATAAGCGCAGTGACCCCGGCAGGCTGGTAGACGGTGATGTCCAGCACCGTGCCGGCGAACGCGCCGTAAATTATACCTTGGGTAGCACCCAGCACCGTGCCTATGAGCGCGGCGTTGACCAAACACATCCTTGGCACATAGCTCATGCTTAAGCCCGTGAACGGAAGCACGGAGGTGTCAAGCAGCACCGCCAGAATGGTCGTGATTATGCAGAATAGCCTGCGTCTTGCCCGCATATGCCTTAATCGTTAAGCCACGCGGCCTCTGGCACGGGCTTGGTAGGTCTGGGAGTGGGTGAAGGCGACGGGGTCACGTTGGGATCGGGCGTCGCGGTGGGGTAGTAGAATATGGCGTTGTCGTCCACGGTGGGAGGCGTAGCGTAGGAATAAATGTTGGTCGTGGTAGTGGGCTGAACAGTGACGATGGGGTTGGGTGTGGGCGTGGGAACGGCCTCAAGCTCGTCTATGGACTGCACCATTTCACGCAACACGAAGACCTCTTCTATCGCCGAAAAGTCCACGGCAGGCAGCACGGAAACGTATTTGTCTGACGTGCTCTGGGAACGGCTCACTGCGGTGACCGAGCCTATAAGCAGTCCCTTGGGGAATCTGCTGTCCAATCCGCTGGTGTACACCGTGTCGCCTATACGCACATTGCCCAGGTTTGACAGGTAGTACATGCGGCATTCGTTCAGGCTGTCGCCCGTTTGCCGTACGCCCTGGAGCATGCCGTTGTCACGCGTCCTTCCTATCAGCGAAGCCACGGACGAGCGGGAATCTATTATGGTTATGACTGTGGAGAAGTTATAGCCGACCGTGTTTATTCTGCCCACAAGGCCGCTGGCGTTGACGACGGCCATATTCTGGGCTATACCGTCGTTGAGGCCTTTGTTTATCGTGAAAGTCTCAAACCACACGCCTGTATCCTTTGCAATGACCCGGGCGTAAACGGGCGAGAGGGCCTCATATTCGTCCTTTGCTCCGAGAAGAGAGGTGAGGCGTTCATTTTCGCTGATTATCTCGTCATAAGAGTTTATCTGTATCTGAAGAAGGTTGACCTGTTGGCGCAGGTCGTCCACCTCGTCCTGCAGGGAGGAATCCGACGGCGCGCCAAACCAGCTTTTAAAGAAGGATGTAATGTTTGTGAACACCTTCTGCACAGGTGTAAACACTGTGCCCGCGCCGTTCTCAACTATGGAAATGTCGCCGGATGGACGCAGCAGCAGATACCTTACCAGCGTGAAGACAACGATCACCACCAGCACGGTGTAAACTATGCTGCGGATGCGGCGGCTTTTATTTTTTTTGCTTTTTTTGGCGTTTGCGTTTTGGGTTGCCATTTATACTGACTCCTGAAATCAGACTTCGTAAGCGGAATAGGCGTTTTCAAGCCTGCGCAGCAGCCGTTCGTCGCCTGCGGCCGCCAGTGCGCCGCGGACAGCGTCATAGCGCGGCTCGCCGCTTTGATAGACGTCCAGCTGGGTGTCGTTTTTCAAGCGGTCCGCCAGGCCGAACAGTTCACTGCCTCCGCCTGTAAGGCTTATGCCGTTTTTGAGTATGTCTTCAGAATACTCAACGGGAATGTTGTACAGCGCGTCTGAGATCATGCCCACAAGCTCCTCGAGGGGACGCATGAGCGCCTCATACACGTCGCGCGCGGACACATTTGCGCTTACGGGTCTGCCCGTTATTATGTTCCTGCCGTACAGAGTGTGGGACGCATCGTTATCCGGCTCGGTAGCGCAGCCTAATTGTTCTTTCAGCTCGCCGGCGACCTCGCGGGACAGCAGCAGAGAGTATTTTTTGCGCACGTAGTCAATGATCGCACTGTCAAAGGCGGATGAACCCGTTTTCATGTGGCGTGAAAGGGTTACGGCATAGGATGAGATCACGCTGACCTCGGTAACTGACGCGCCTATGGACACCACCAGCTGAGCCTGAGGACGGTCGATCTTGCGCTGCATGCACAGCGCGGATGCCACGGGGGCCTTAATGATGACGGCTTTTTTTGCGCCGGCCAGCAGCGCCGCGTTGGCAAGCGCGGCTCTTTCAACCCGGGTAGCCCCATCCGGGGAGGTGAGCACGAGACGGGATTTTTCAAGGGATCTTCGGTGGCCGGCGCATTTTTCAACTGCGCTGAGAAGCAATATGGCGGCAAGCTCGCTGTCTCCTACTGCACCGTAGGAAATGGGGCTGACAACGAGAGTGTCCTGACCGCCCCTGCCGCTCATTCGCGCGGCATCATCCCCGACAGCGTAGACGTCAGAGCTTTTGTGCGCGTCCACCAGAACGACGCTGCGGCACCTGGACACAGGTGTCTTTTCGTCTGTCATCACATACGTGTATGCGCTGCCCAGATCAGCAGCTATCAGGTTTCCGAAAGAAATGCCAGCCATCAATCCTCCAGTATTCCAATTTCACGGACTTCCCGCAAGAACAGTTCGCTGGGAAACCCGACTATGTTGTCGTAAGAGCCGTTTACCGAAACAACGAATTTGCCCGCTCCGCCCTGTATCGCGTACGCGCCTGCCTTGTCCATGGGTTCTCCGCTGTGGGCGTATGCTGAGACCTCATCCCGAGAGAGCTCCCTGAAACGAACGAAAGTGGCGTCGCAGGAGGTGCGCGTGCTGCCTGTCGAGGTGTCGATAAGGCACAGCCCGCTTAATACCTGGTGGGTATTGCCGGAAAGGCGTGACAGCATTTCCTCTGCCTGGGCAATGTCTGCAGGTTTTCCGAAGATCTCGTTTTCAAGAGCCACCAGAGTGTCGCAGCCGATTACCAGCGCGTTTTTTTGTTCACGAGCGACGCTTTCAGCCTTGCGCCGGGCAAGTGCCATCACCACTTCATCTGCGCTGCCGGAAACGCCGCTTTCATCCGCGTTTGAAGGGACGATGTCAAAACAGACGCCCAGTTTTTCAAGTATTTCACGCCTGCGAGGCGAGGAAGAAGCCAATACGACGCGCCTGCTCATCTTCATATGCATTACTCTCCATACTACACTAATCTGCATTATACACCAAACCGGCTCGTCAATCAAGCAAAATATATATGAACAAACACGAAAGGGACGGGCAGCAGATGTCTGTAAAACGCGCCGGAGCTTGCATTTTCCCATGCTTTCATGTATAATGATATCAGAGGGAATATGGCTTTGAGTTTTTGGAGGATCGATGGCATCAAACACCCGTAAAGCGCCGCTCAAAAGCAAAACATCCAAGCGCAGCGGCACAAAAACCAAAAACAGTACACGCAGACCGGCTAAACCGTCTGTTCAGAAGAGAAATCCAAACGAAGCAAGAGCCACGCTTTTCCTGATCGCAGCTGCGGTCATGCTGGCTATAGTGTTTGGAGGAGACCGCAATCCGGCACTGGAATGGACCAACGGCCTGTTTAAGGGGCTGTTTGGCTCTCTTACGGTGCTGGTGATCATGCTGTTCGCGCTGCTGGGCGTGCTGGCGTTCGCTGCATCCCGCAGGGACAGCGAAAAAATCAGCTGGGTGATAACGCCCACGCTCATCTGCTTTTTTGTGCTCAGCGTGGTACAGGGCTTTTATGTGTCGAAGGTCGAAGCGTCCATGGGGCTCAAGACCTACGCAAATTTCCTTGTGCAGGCTTACCGTATGGGAGAGGGCGGTGGGCTTGTCGGTTCGCTTATAGGATATCCGCTCACGAAACTCCTTACCCGCTGGGGTCAGCTGTTTGCGCTGCTTGCGCTAAGCGTGTTCCTGCTGCAGAAGTCGGGCGCGCTGTCCGTGGGCGATACGGCGTCGAAGGCGTGGAACACGGGTAAAAAGGCGGGGACTACCCTGTCCAGAGCGGCCAGAAGCGTCACGAATGTGGCTCGTCAAAAGGTCAAAAGCATGGGCGACGAGCGCCGCCGCAGGCAGGAAGAGAATCTGTTTGACGAGACGATCTACGACGGTCAGGATGTGCCGCCTTTGGATACGCGCGGCCTTTCACGCAAAACTACGGTAAGGAGCCGTGTCACTGCCATCAAGGGCATGGGTGATGAGTATACTGTCCCGAACGTTGCCGGAGGCAAAAAGCAAAAGTCGTCCGCTGCGCCTAAGCCTATTGATGACGGGATAGAAGACGTATTCTCCCGCATCGAAACGGACAAACCTGTGCGTAAACGCGGGAAGCCCGTGCTGGAGACCGAGCGAAAACTGGATATGACCAGACCTGCAGCCCCCGCGCCTGAACCCAAACGGTCCGTGGTACGGGAAGAAGTGAAATATCAGGCTGGTGCTTCGCACACTGAACAGCCGCGTCAGCCCCAGCAGCCCAAGCCTTCCTGGTTCGATGATGACTCCGGTAAAAAGTCCGAGGGCAAGACGGTCGTTCAGAACACCGAACAGGGCAAACCTTTTCCGACCACCTACGTTGCGCCGGCGCAGCGTGCCGCAGAACAAAAAACTTCAACCTCGTCTCAGCCTGTGACAAAGCCTCAGCCGGTTTCGCAGCCCCGAAAGGAATCTAAACCCAAAGAAACAAAGCCCAGACCTTACGCGTTCCCGTCCCTGAGCCTTATGGAGACAGGCGACTCAGGAGGCACGAACGGTCTTTCCCACGACGAGAATGACCGCAGGACCGCGGAGGTGCTGATCAAGACGCTTCAATCCTTCTCGGTCCCCGTTAAGCTTACAGGGATCAGCCACGGCCCCAGCGTAACGCGTTTCGAGATCCTGCCGGCGCCGGGAATAAAGGTCAGCAAGGTCGCTTCATACGCTGATGACATAGCCATGGCGCTGGAGGCGGTCTCAGTCAGGATCGAAGCTCCCATTCCCGGCAAAAACGCGGTGGGCGTCGAGGTACCGAACAAGAGCAAGGAGACAGTGCATCTGAGGGATGTGCTGGAAAGCCCGGAGGCACGCAAAAACACCAAGAGGCTGATGTTCGGCCTGGGCAAAGACAATTCGGGCAGGTACATAGTGGCCGATCTTGCGGCAATGCCCCACGTGCTTATCGCGGGTCAGACCGGCTCGGGCAAATCCGTGTGCATAAACTCCATAATCATATCGATCCTCTACCGCGCGAAACCCGAAGAAGTCAAGATGATACTGATCGACCCCAAAATGGTCGAACTCAACGTATATAATACGATCCCGCACTTGCTTGTGCCTGTGGTCACCGATCCCAAGAAGGCGGCAGGCGCGCTGGAGTGGGCCGTGGGTGAGATGACGCGCCGTTATCAGGTGTTTGCTGAAAGAAAAGCAAAAAACATAGAGTCGTACAACCAGCATCTGGAACCCGGCGAGGAAAAAATGCCCCAGATCGTCATAATAATCGACGAGCTTGCTGACCTTATGATGACCAGCCCCAGGGACGTTGAGGACGCGATCAACCGCCTGGCGCAGCTGGCCAGAGCGGCGGGCATGCATCTGGTGATCGCTACTCAGCGGCCCAGCGTGGACGTCATCACGGGCCTTATCAAGGCCAACATACCTACCCGCATCGCCTTTACCGTGGCCAGCGGCGTGGACAGCCGCACGATACTTGATGTGGTCGGCGCGGAAAAGCTTCTTGGAAGAGGAGACATGCTCTATCTGCCGCCCGACCGCAACAAGCCCATGCGTTTGCAGGGCGCCTGGGTAAGCGAGGGTGAAGTTCAGCAGGTGGTCAATTTCGTATCCTCTCCGGAAGGCAATGTGTACGACGAGGATATGCTTACGCAGATGGAGAACGCCACGCTTTCCGACGCCGAAAAGAAGGACAAGCGTGAAGAAGAGGCTTCAAGCGGAACAGACGACCTGTTTGAGGAAGCGCTGAGAGCCTGCGTGGACGCGGGACAGGCGTCCATCAGCATGCTGCAAAGAAGACTGAGGATCGGCTATGCCCGCGCCGGCAGGCTGATAGATGAAATGGCTCTGCGGGGCTACGTCAGCCAGTCCGAGGGTTCCAAAAGCCGCGAGGTGCTGATCACTCGCGCCCAGATGGACGAGATTTTCAACGGGGAAAAGTGATATGGCGGTAAGGATTGGACTTGTTTCGCTTGGCTGTTCCAAAAACCTTGTGGATTCTGAGGTCATGCTGGGCATGCTGAGGGAAAGGGGCTGCGAGATCGTATCCGATCCCGCCCAGGCGGATATCGCGATAGTCAATACCTGCGGGTTTATAGACAGCGCAAAGCAGGAGTCCATAGACGCGATCCTTGAAATGGCGGAACTGAAAAAACAGGGACACCCCAGAAAGCTGCTGGTCACGGGCTGCCTTGCCCAGAGGTATGCCGATGAACTAATAAAGGAACTGCCGGAAGTGGACGGATTTATGGGCGTGCACGACTATTCACGCCTGAATGAGGCTGTTGACGAACTGCTTAATGGCGGACGCCCGGTATGCATGGAGAGGGGAGAACGCTTCTTAAATCAAAAACGCGTACTTACTACGCCGAAGTTCTCCGCTTATGTCAAGATCTCCGACGGCTGCGACAACCGCTGCACATACTGCGCCATTCCTCTGATCAGGGGCAGGTATTCCTCCAGACCGTATGAGGACATAATGGAAGAGTGTCGCCAGCTGGCCCGGAGCGGGGTAAAGGAGCTCACCTTCATCGCTCAGGACACATCCCGCTACGGCAGCGATTTTGAGGGACACCCGCTTTTGCTGAAAAAGCTGCTCCATGAGGCGAGCCTTATAGACGGTATCAGGTGGGTGAGGGTGCTGTATTGCTATCCGGACACAGTAAACGAAGAACTGTTAACGGAGATACGCGACAACCCAAAGATCTGTGCTTATCTTGATCTGCCGCTCCAGCACATAAATGACGAGCTTCTCAGGAAAATGAACCGCAGAGGAGACCGAGCGCACATCGAGCGCCTGTTGGCCAAATGCCGCGAATACGGCATAATCATTCGGACAACATTCATCGTTGGCTTTCCCGGCGAGACCCAGGCACAGTTTGAAGAGCTGCTCGAGTTCGTGAAAAAGTGGAAATTTGACCGTATGGGCGCTTTTACGTATTCGCCTGAAGAAGACACGCCCGCCGCTATCATGCCCGGGCAGATAGACGAGGCCGTCAAGGCGGAGAGGCTGGACGCGCTTATGCTGACCCAGCAGCAGATCTCACTTGAAAACAATCAAAGGCGCATCGGAACAAAGGTGACGGCGCTTATTGAAGGCACCGAAGACGGGATGCTTACCGCGCGGAGCTATGCCGAGTCCCCGGAGGCAGACGGCATTATTCGCGTAAAGCAGACAGGGGACTGCAAGCCCGGGGATTTTGTAAGCGTAAGGATAACCGACTGCGATGCCTATGACCTGACGGGGGTGATCGAATGAACCTTCCAAACAAACTGACGATGCTCAGAATAGTGCTAGTGCCCGTGTTCGTGTGGTTTGCGTCCATGATCGACAGGGCAGTGTACCAGTGGATCGCGCTGGCGATATTCGTGCTGGCGAGCATAACCGACCTGCTCGACGGAAAAATAGCGCGCAGCCGCCATATGGTGACGGATTTCGGTAAATTTATGGACCCGATCGCGGACAAACTTCTGGTCATGAGCGCGCTGATAATGCTGGTAGAGCGGAACTATATGCCGGGCTGGGTATGCATGTTCATGATGGCCCGGGAGTTTCTGGTGAGCGGCTTCAGACTGGTGGCCTCCACCAAAGGGAAAGTGATCGCGGCAGGCAAGTGGGGAAAGTTCAAAACAGTCAGCCAGATGATCTACATCCCCATGGCGCTGCTGCTTATACCGATGAAGGATCTCTCCAGCGAGCTTGAAGTGAATATACACGATTTCTGGCATATCGCCACACAGGTCATCATGTACATATCCCTTGCTCTGACGATGTGGAGTGGGTTCAAGTACATCTGGGATAACCGGGAATACTTAAAAGATATGTAGAAACAGATAAAAGCAAACGGCGGGGAACAACCCCGCCGTTTATGCCGGCCAAACCGTTACACCGCGCGCTCGACCTTGCCGCTGCGCAGACATCTGGTGCAGACGCTCATGCGCTGGGCTTTGCCGTTTATCAGCACGTGCACCTTCTGGGTATTGGGAGCCCAGGTGCGACGGGTTTTGCGGTTGGAGTGGCTCACATTATTGCCGTGTGAAATGCCTTTACCGCAGACCTGACAGAACTTTCCCATGATTACACCTCCTTATGGTGTAGACCTCACAACAAACAGGCGGTATTATACCACATGGTAAATGCTGACGCAAGGGCTTTACACAAAAATTAACCGGAATCACAAAAATTATTTCGCTGATAAGCTTGCAATCAAAAGCTGACAATGAATAAAATAGCCTTTACACGGGAGGTTCGCGTTTATGGAAGAGAAAAAAGCGGTGGTAAGCGTTTTGGGTCTTGATCAGAAGGGCATCACAGCGCGGGTCACGAACGTATTATACATGAATGACGCAAATATACTTGATATATCCCAAACGATAATCTCGGGCTACTTCACTATGGTGCTGATAGCCGATATTTCGGGTGAAAAATGCGACTTTGACCGCCTGGGTGAGGAACTTAGCCTGCTGGGAGAAACTCTGGGCGTGCAGATTAAGCTGCAGCGCAGCGAGATCTTCGAAAGTATGTACAGGATTTAGGAGGCTCAAATGGTTACTCCTTCCGAGGTGCTTTCCGTCCTGCAGATGATAGACAAGCAAAAGCTGGATGTAAGGACGATCACGATGGGCATAAACCTGCTGTCCTGCGCGAGCGACGACGACGAAAGGCTGTGCCAGAAGGTTTACGACAAAGTCTGCTTCAGCGCGAAGGATCTGGTCAGGACCGGAGAGCAGATAGAAAAAGACTTTGGCGTTCCCATAGTCAATAAGCGCATCTCGGTCACTCCGGCTGCGCTGATCTCAGGCGGCATGAAAAATCATGTCAGGCTGGCGGAAGCTCTGGACAAAGCCGCGCAGACTACCGGCGTAAATTTTATAGGCGGATACACTGCCCTGGTACAAAAGGCCCAGACTGAGAACGACATCAGGCTGATAGACTCCATGCCGGAAGCGCTTTCAGTCACCCGGCGCCTGTGCGGCAGCGTGAACGTAGGTTCCACGAAAGCCGGCATAAACATGAGCGCGGTAAGGCGCATGGGCAGGGTCATAAAAGAACTTTCACAGAGGACTTCCCAAATCAGAGGGTTTGGCTGCGCTAAACTTGTAGTGTTCTGCAATGCCGTCGAGGACAATCCGTTCATGGCCGGGGCGTTCCACGGCGCGGGTGAGGGGGATCTGGCGATCAACGTTGGCGTCTCCGGCCCGGGCGTGGTGGCTTCAGCGCTCGAGCAGGTCAAGGGCATGCCTTTTGACAAGGTGGCCGAAGTCATAAAACGCACCGCGTTTTCGATTACCAGGGTCGGCCAGCTGGTCGCCCTTGAGGCCTCAAGAAGGCTGAATGTACCGTTTGGTATCGTCGATCTGTCCCTTGCTCCGACTCCCGCGGTCGGCGACAGTGTGGCGAAAATACTTGAAGGAATGGGGCTGGAGGTCTGCGGCTGCCACGGCACTACAGCCGCGCTCGCTTTGCTCAACGACGCGGTCAAAAAAGGCGGGGTGATGGCGTCCAGCCGTGTAGGTGGTCTGAGCGGCGCTTTCATACCAGTAAGCGAGGACGCGGGCATGATATCAGCGGCGAAAATCGGCGCGCTGAGCATAGAAAAGCTTGAAGCTATGACTGCGGTGTGCTCAGTGGGACTTGACATGATCGCCGTGCCTGGCGATACCCCCGAGGAGACGATCTCCGCGATAATAGCCGACGAGGCGGCGATCGGCATGATAAACAACAAAACCACGGCCGTGAGGCTGGTGCCAGTACCCGGCGCGCAGGTGGGTGAAATGGTGGAATTCGGCGGACTGTTCGGCAGCGCGCCTGTAATGCCTCTGAGCCGTTTCTCGGCTAAAGGATTCATAGAGCGCGAAGGACATATCCCCGCTCCGCTTAACAGCCTGAAAAACTGAGACTTGTTTTTTAACTGAGGCTGTGATATACTTAACTCTGTAACTTTTTGACAGTATGCTCCGACGAGGGGAGTGAGAAAATGGATTGCAGATTCGTTAATGAGCTGGGCACGCTGACTGTAAACGAGGAAGTGGTGCTTAAAGTCGCCGGCTATGCGGCGCTGGAATGCTACGGCATCGTTGGAATGGCTGCAAAGCGTTCCACAGATGGTCTGGTACAGTTGCTGGGGCTTGAAAATATCGGAAGAGGCGTCGTGATCCACATGGATGAAGGCAACAATGTGGAAGTCGAGCTTTATATAATCGTTGAGTACGGCATCTCTATCTCCGCTGTGGCGGAAACACTGATAGATACAGTAAAATATAAGGTCGAATACCTTACCGGTGCCCACGTGACCGGCGTGAACGTGACGGTAGAGGATATTCGTGTTTGATTCCGCCTTAAAAGGCGCGGAGGTTAACTTGAAATGAGCGTAAAAACGATAGACGGCAGCCTTTTTAAAGAAATGCTGACAGCGGGCTGCACGTATCTTAACAATAACCGAGAGAGCGTTGACGCCCTGAACGTGTTTCCTGTGCCGGACGGGGATACGGGCACGAATATGTGCCACACCATCAACGCCGCCGTTAAGGAAGTGGGCACTTCTTCAATCAATTCCGTAAGCGACGTGGCTCAGCTGGCTGCAAAGGGCGCTTTGCGTGGCGCGCGCGGCAACAGCGGCGTGATCCTTAGCCAGATACTTAGGGGCTTCGCTCAGGCGCTTGACGGTGCAGACGAGATGGACGCCCAGCTGCTTGCAAAGTGCTTCCGCTGCGCGGCTCAGACCGCATACAAGGCCGTGATGAAGCCCAAAGAGGGCACCATTCTCACTGTTGCCCGAGTAATGGCGGAGGACTGCGAAAAATACTTCAATAATACCAGCGATGTAACGGAACTGTTCGCGCTCACGCTGAGGAGCGGCGAAGATATACTTAAGCATACTCCTGAAATGTTGCCTGTGCTCAAGCAGGCGGGAGTTGTGGACTCCGGCGGCAAGGGCCTGATGGTGATATTGAGCGGCTTCTACGCGGCGCTGACAGGCAATTATACCGGACTTGAGGAGGCGGAAACGGCTTCATCCGCCATGCCGGGGGATTTTGTAGACGACCACGAGGCTATAGGCGAGATCAAGTTTGGTTACTGCACCGAGTTTATCGTTTCACGCCCGAAGGAAGGCATGTCAAACATCGACGTGGCGCGCCTGCGCAGAAGGCTCGAGCGTATCGGCGACTGCGTGATCGTAGTAAGCGATCTGTCGGTAGTGAAGGTCCACGTTCACACCAACGAGCCGGGCAAGGCCCTGCAGTGGGCGCTGGAATTGGGCGAGCTGGACAACATCAAGATCGACAATATGCTGGAGGAACGCCGGGAAGTCGAGCGCAAGAAGGCCGAGGCAGCTGCTGAGGAGTTTGTCAAGGATTACGGCATCGTAGCCGTGGCTTTGGGCGACGGCTTCACTGAGATCTTCAAAAGCCTTGAGATAGACAAGATAGTTGATGGCGGGCAGACTATGAACCCGTCCATAGAGGATCTCCAAAAGGCCATCGATGAGACACGCGCGAAGGTGGTCTATGTGTTGCCCAACAACACTAACATCATTCTTGCCGCCCAGCAGGCGGCGGGACTGACCAAGCGCAAGGTCTATGTGCTTCCCACCAAATCCGTGCCAATGGGGATAGCGGCTGCGCTGGCGTTTTCACCTGAAGCGGATCCCGAGACCAACCTGAACGAGATGAACGATGCCGCCCAAAAGGTGCATACGGCTTCCATAACTTTTTCAGTCAGGGACACTGTTTTCGACGAAATGCAGATCCACGCCCACGACATAATGGGGATGATAGACAACAAGATCCAGCAGCTGGGCAGAGATGCCAAAGAAGTGGCTATGAAGCTGCTGGAAAGTATGGTAGGGCCTGACTCAGGCGTCATAACCGTATATTACGGTCAGGATGTGGAGGAGGAAGCGGCGCAGACGCTTGGCAACGAGATACAGGACAAGTATACAGACTGCGAGGTCTATGTGCAGTCCGGCGGCCAGCCGCTGTACTACTACCTTATTGCGGTGGAATAATGCCTCAGGCGTTACGAGAGATAAAAGGGCTTGGCGAAAAAAGGATCAAGGCGCTGGAAAACGCGGGCATACGGGAGCTTGCGGATTTTCTGGATTTCCTCCCGCTCAAATATCTGGATTATACCAGACTTAAGCGCCTTAGCGAGTGCAGCGAGGGCGAGGAAGCGGTCTTGCGGCTTGCTTTGGCCGGCAGGCCTTCACAGGCGCGTGTAAACGGAAGAATGCTTACACGCGCGTCTTTTTTTGACGGAACGGACAAAATAAGCATAACCTGGTTCAACCAGCCGTGGATGTTCAAGACATTGGTGAACGAGCCTGAGCTGCTGGTCTACGGCCGGGTCGAGACATTGCGCGGCGCGCGCGTGCTGTCTCAGCCCAGGATCGTTTCCGAAATGGTCGTCACTCCGGTTTACAGGACTATCCAGGGTGTTCCGGCCAAACTGGTAAGGGAATTGGCGGAACTTGCGTTGGATCAGACGCGTGTCGAAGAGACTCTCCCTGCAGCGCTGATCGAGCGTTTTGATCTTATGGGGAGAGCCCGGGCGATCCGCCAGGCGCATTTTCCTGACACGACAGAGCTTTTGGAAAGGGCGCTGCGCAGGCTGAAGTTTGAAGATATGCTTTGCTTCATGCTTAACGCGCTTATGAGCAAAAACTCAGAAGCGTCCGGCGCAGTCATACGCAAAAACGAAGCCGGGATCGCGAGGTTTCTTGAGTCGCTTCCATACGAGCTTACCGGCGCCCAAAAAAGGGTTTTGGACGAGATTCTGACCGACATGGCCTCTCCAAAGGCTATGGCCCGTTTGGTGCAGGGAGATGTGGGTTCGGGTAAAACCATAGTCGCCTTTTGCGCCATGTATCTTGCCGCGCTTTCCGGCTGGCAAAGCGCGCTTATGGCCCCCACGGAAATACTTGCATCCCAGCACTACCAAACCGCTTTGAAGGTACTTGAACCGCTGGGAGTACGATGCGCCCTGCTTACGGGCGGAACACCTGCGCCCGCAAAAAAACAAATATACGAAGGCCTCAGATGCGGAGAGATCCAGGCTGTTTTCGGAACGCACGCGCTGATAAGCAAAGGTGTGGAGCACTGTGATCTGGGGCTTGCGATAACAGATGAGCAGCACCGTTTCGGAGTAAGGCAGCGCACGGCATTGGGCTTGAAGGGGAACAGCCCAAACGTGCTCGTTATGAGCGCAACGCCTATTCCGCGCACTATGGCGCTGATCATGTACGGAGATCTGGACATATCTGTCATAGATGAGCTTCCTCCTGGCAGAAAGCCGGTCAAAACTCGCATAGTACCGGAAAGCAAGCGGGAGGCATTGTACTGCTTTATAATGGAAGAGGTCAGGCGCGGCCGGCAGGCTTATATCGTGTGCCCGCTGGTTGAGGAGAGCGAGGAGACGGATGCGGAAAACGCTACAGAGCTGTACGACGAGCTTGCGCGAACTGCTTTAAAGGACGCAAGGGTCGCACTTGTCCACGGAAAGATGAAGTCGGAAGAAAAGGACAAAGTGCTTTCGGACTTTGCCGGAGGAAGGACAGACGTACTTGTTTCAACGACTGTAATAGAAGTGGGAATAAATGTGCCCAATGCGACAGTTATGGTAGTGGAAGACGCGCATCGTTTCGGCCTTGCCCAGCTGCATCAGTTAAGAGGCCGTGTGGGCAGGGGAGAGGAAGAAGCGTGGTGCTTTCTTGTCAGCGGTGAAACACAGAGACTGAAGATACTGAGCCAAACGAATGACGGCTTTTTGATCGCGGAAAAAGATATGGAGCTGCGGGGCCCGGGGGATATATTCGGAACACGTCAGTCCGGAGCCGCCGGCGGGCTTAACGCCGACGCGCTTAAGGACACCGAGCTTTTGTACCAGGTCCACGCGCTGGCCAAAGAGATAACATCTACACATACACCTGATGCTGAAAAACTGAAAATGACTGCCCAAAACTGGCTGCGCGGGAAAAATGAAGTTGTGTTTTCACAAAACTGAATCCAAAGTCCTATTCGTACTGACCAAATACTTTGTGTTCCTTTGTCGACATCCCGCGTCATCACGAGACCCCCTTCAGGGCTGACGCGTCATCGCGAGCCTCCACAGGAGGCGTGGCGATCCGTATCTCCCCCGTCTTCTATTTACAAGAGAATTCGCATTGCGATCCGTCCTTCAGCGCACCCTGTATCGGCGGCGTACACGCCGCCACGTCCCAGATCGGCTCACGTACCTCCGCTACAGATACCCGTCCCCCGCGTCATCGCGAGGCTTGCATGCAAGCCGTGGCGATCCGTCCCCATCCCGCTTCTCTGCGCGTACTAACCGCTGATCACTAATCACTAACCACTAATCACTGACCACTACTCACTGTTTTTCCGCCCTGAATGTAAACATTCCGTTAAACTCACAAATAATGCTTGACATCTCATTTAGGGAGTAGTAATATATGCAAGCTGTCCCGCTTGCGGGGGGCCTGGAAGGGCCCTGAGCGAGAGTGGGGAGCACGGACCTTGAAAACGATACAGAGAGATCAAAGACGGAAGTACGGTTTAGACCGTACGGAAGTACAAGGAAGAACAAAAAGACAGTTGATTCTGAGAATGAGTTAAAACTGTTCCGAGTGAGAGCGAGCGGGCA
>JAIKWZ010000057.1 GCA_024684375.1 Clostridiales bacterium | reverse complement strand
ATCTTACGATACCCAGGTCGAGACACGTACCGTATACAGGTACTGGATAAAAGAATAGGCTGGTTTGCCCGAAAAATTGTCGGGATAAACATAAATTAAAAGGAGGTTTATGTTGTGCAAAAAAAGATCCTTGCGCTGATAATTTCGGTTTTACTGGCATTCGGTTCCCTGTGCGCGTTCGCGGAGTCGGACGGGCTTGAAGCCGCGCTTAGCCGGCTTGATAGCTATCTGACGGTTTACGACAGCGTAGAAGAAAATGACCTGTCAGACCTGGAGAGCATAGTCGGGGAATTCACTAAGCTGGGAAGCAGCGGTAAAGGTTTTTACCTCTACGCGAACACACTGCTGCAGCTCGGGAAGGGAGACTTCAGAGTCGCTTCGATCGTCAGGAAGACGCTGGAAAACGATAAAGAGTTTGCCTTACGCTTAAATGAAAAAGAGTTTAAAGAAAAATATCCCTCCATCTTCGGTGTGGATGAGCTCTCTCATTACGTGGACGGGCGCATTGCCGAGAACAACGGCGATATTGCCGAAGCCGAGAAGTGCTACGCGCTGTGCGGTTCGTTTTTCGACACGATGTACCGTCTGATCTCTTTAAGCGGCGGCAGCAGCGAGGAGATCTACGGCCGAGCGATCAGATTGTTCACGGACGGCAAATATGAAGAGGCGTACCGTCTTTTCAACGAACTGGCAGGGTATCAGTACTCTGACAGCAGTGAATTTCTCAAAATGTGCGGCGAAATACTTATCGATAAAGGTATTGACCCGGAACAGCTTATCAAAGGCAGCGCCGGCCAAGAAGATACCGCAAAGAACGAAACTGCCGAAGAACCGGCGCCGACAAATAAGCCGGCCCCGACAAATAAACCGGCGCCAACAAGTAAACCGGCTGATAAAAAGAGCGGGCACTGGTCTGCCTGGAGCACTGCGAAGCCTTCCGGCAATGCAAAAACAGAGACAAAGACCCAATACCGCAGCAGGAACATAACGACACAGTACCGCTACCGTACCCTGAGCAGAAAGACCACGAAAAACCAGGAGCTCAAGGATGCGAAGTTGGTGAGCACCAAGAAGGAATACGGCACCTGGTCTGCCTGGAGCGACAATAAGGTGTCGAAGACCGATACCCGCGATGTGGAGACGAGAAAAGTCGATGTGACCGAACAAGTCAAGCAGTATTCTTACAGCAGATACGTATATATTAACAAACAAGGAAACAAGACTTCCTCGCCTGTTGATCAAAGTGAATCAAGTAATTATCTGCGCGGTGGCAAATGGGAGTATACTACCGTGGATTCTCCCAAAAAGGCAGTTGGTACTTGGAAGAATTACACTATATATGATTCCAATTCATCAAATGCCTGGTGGAATGAGAAAGTGACGACCAAGACAGTGGTGACCGGCAGCAAGACGCAGTACAGATACCGCAGCGTGACCGTGGTAAGAGAGTATGATGTTTGGAGCGACTGGAGCGCGTGGCAGAACAAGGCGGTAAACTCCTCATCAAATACCCAGGTCGAGACCAGGACCACGAACGATTCCTGGGGAAAATGGACGGACGAAGTTATTAAGGCTTCTGCGACCGTTCAGATCCAAACGCGTACCTTGTACAGGTATTGGATAGCGGATTAAACTGAAGGCGTTAGCACTGTACTTTTTTAAAGGAGGATCGAATCATGACAAAAAAGATTCTTGCGCTGCTTATGGCAGTACTTCTGGCACTGGGTTCCTTGTCCGCGTTTGCGGCAATAGACGAAAAGCTTGCGGAAGCGATCAGTGAGCTGAATATGTACCTCACCTATTATCAAGATGAAAAGACTATCAAAGAGTATCCACTGGATAAAATCACCGAGAAATTCGCGAGTCTGGGAAATGCCGCCAAGGGGTTTTATCACTACGCGAACATCCTGCTGCTGCTTGAGAGGGGAGACTA
The DNA here is from genome assembly GCA_024684375.1 of Clostridiales bacterium. Lineage (GTDB taxonomy): Bacteria > Bacillota > Clostridia > Christensenellales > Aristaeellaceae > RUG14130. Next base: position 56,043 of record JAIKWZ010000057.1, on the reverse strand, counting down.
CAGAGTTGCCTCCAAGTACAAAAAAATGCTGGAAAACAATACTGACTTTTCCGAGCAATTGAACGATAAGGAATTTAAAGAAAAATATGCTGCCATCAAAGGTGTGCAGGAACTGCTGTACTACGTTGACGCGCGTATCGCCGAGAACAACGGAGACACGGCCGAGGCTGAAACAAATTATATGCTTTCCGGCGGGTTTTTCGATTCTGCCGAACGCCTGGTCGCATTAGGCGGCGGCAGTAGCGATGAGATTTACGGCCGTGCGACTGGATTGTTCATGGATGGCAAATACGAAGACGCGTACCTGCTGTTTTATGAGCTCGCAAAGTTTAACTATGATGACAGCGTGGATATGCTTGAGATATGCGGCGAAATCCTTATCGATAAAGGTATTGACCCGAAACAGCTTATCAAAGGCAGCGCGGCCCAGGAAGACAGCACACAGAACGACACTGCTGAAGAGCCTACTCCGACAAAGAAGCCGGCTCCGACAAATAAACCGACGCCAACAAGTAAACCGGCTGATAAAAAAAGCGGGCACTGGTCTTCCTGGAGCACTGAGAAGCCTTCCGGCAACGCAAAAACAGAGACAAAGACCCAATACCGCAGCAGGAACATAGCGACGCAGTACCGTTACCGCACGCTGAAACAACAGACCACCAGGAACCAGGAGCTCAAGGGAGCGGATCTGGTAAGCTCGTCGATAGAGTACGGTTCCTGGTCTGCTTGGAGCGACAATAAGGTGTCGAAGACCGATACCCGCGACGTGGAGACAAGAAAAGTCGATGTGACAGAACAGGTCAAGCAGTACTCATACAGCAGATTCAGGTATATCAACACCCAGAAAAATTGGAATTCCGCTCCCGTTGACCCCAGAGAAAGCAATCTGTTGAACAACTATCTGCGTTCCGGCGAATGGCAGTATACGACCGTAGATTCTCCCAAAAAAGCGGTCAGTTCATGGAAAGGATACACTATATATGAATCCAATTCATCAAATGCCTGGTGGAACGAGAAAATTACATACAAGACAGTGGTAACCGGGAGCAAGACGCAGTACAGATACCGCAGCATTACTCTCGTAAGAGTATACGAAGTGTGGAGCGAGTGGAGCGAGTGGCAGAACAAGTCGGTGAGTGCTTCTTCCACGAGAAAAGTAGAGACCCGCAAAAATTACGGTGAATGGAGCAAGTGGAGCGATAATGCCGTGACTTCTTCATCCGCGAAGCAGGTCGAGACACGTACTGTATACAGGTACTGGATAGCTGACTGATCGCGTCCCGCACGGCGGCACGCTTGCGCATAATACTGCAAAGAGGTGGATCTGCGTTATGGTAAAAAGACTCCTGTCACTGCTGGTGGCTGTCATACTGACATTTGGCTGCCTGTGCGCGTTCGCGTCGACGGACAAACTGGAGGACGCCCTGGCGCAGCTCAACTATTACCTTACGGTTTTCGGCAGCGAAGAGGATATAGTGGACGTCGATCTTGCTGAGATAGTCGACGCTTTCTCAAAGCTCGGAAACAGCGGCAGAGGTTTTTATAACTATTCTTACATTCTGCTGCTGCTTGAGAGAGGAGACTACAGGATCGCCTCCATCTATAAAAAAATGCTGGAAAACGACAAGGGTTTTTCAGAGCAGCTGGACGATAAAGCATTCAGGGAGACATATCCTTCCATCTCCGAAGTACAGGATCTGCTGTATTATGTTGACGCGCGTGTCGCCGAAAACAGCGGGGACAAAGCAGAAGCCGAGACGTTTTACCTGCTTTCAGGAGGGTTCTTCGATTCCGCAAAACGCTTGATTTTGCTAAGCGGCGGCGAAAGCGCCGACATGTATGAACGTGCGATCGCTTTATTTACGGATGGCGGATACGAAGAAGCATATGTGCTTTTGCACGAATTGGCAAAGTATAAGTATTCCGACAGCGCCGACTTCCTCGAGATGTGCGGCGAAATACTTATCGATAAAGGAATAGACCCGAAAACTCTTTTGAACGGAGACCAGGAAGTCGATGAAAAAGATGAAGTAACTGTCCCCGTTCAGACCGCTGCACCGACTGCCACCGCTAAGCCCAGGCAGACACCCAGGCAAACACCCAGGCCCACACAGAAAACGCATACCCACAGCTGGACAAATGCCGACTGCACTCACGCCAAGACGTGTAAGATCTGCGGAGCCACCGAAGGGAAGGCGCTGGGGCATTCCTGGAAAGCGGCAGACTGCACGCACGCCAAGACCTGCTCACGCTGCGGAGAGACCGAAGGAAAGGCGCTGGGGCATAACTGGAAAGCGGCAGACTGTACGCATGCCAAGACTTGTACCCGCTGCAAGGCTGTTAGCGGTAAGGCGCTAGGGCATGCCTGGAAGGCTGCCGACTGCACGCATGCTAAGACCTGTTCCCGCTGCGGGGCCACTGAAGGAAATGCTCTGGGACATTCCTGGAAGGCCGCGACAGAGTCTGCGCCCAAGACCTGTTCTCGCTGCGGGCTCACAGAAGGGAACAAGTTGACCTGGAGCAGCTGGAGCAGCTGGAGCTCCACTGCGGTCACGGCGTCATCCACCCGCCAGGTAGAGACCAGAACGCAATACAATTATCAGAGGTGGCATTACTACAACACAAAATACAATGCCTGGTATAACCATTATAAAAAATACACAGGTGCCCAGTACAAAAGCGGATCCGGCGAGTGGCAGTATAAAACGACATACACGCCCCTGGCAAAAGACGGAACAGTAGACGGTGTTCAATGTTACAAGGGCTACTGGTATCTGAAAAACACGGTCAAGCAGTACCGCTACCGGGATCTTGGATAGCGGTTGGACAATATACAAAGGCGGAGGAAGTTCCTCCGCTTTTCGGTTTCCCGCGGCAGGGCGAGCCCCGGCATCGCCGCTATATCGACTCAGAAGCCGGCGATCGGAAAACGGGCGGCTGACGCCGCATGCCCGTCATGCGGTCTTTTCCATAATGGATTCCATGAACGCGAGAGCGCGCAGCGGCCAGCCCTCCGCGTCCGTACCCGTGCCGTCCCCGAAGCCGTGGAACGCGCGCTCGTCCTCTTCGAGCACGCATGGCACGCCCGCTGCGTCCAGCAACCGCTTCATCAGCTCGGAATTGGCGGGAGGCACGACTTTGTCGTCCTTGCCGCACACGATATAGCAGGGGGGATAGCCGCCGTCGATGTGGTTCCGCGACGTTGTATTCGTCAAGCTTTTCCCGCCACTTTTCGCCCAGCATGACCTGAGCGAAACCGCCGTTTTCGTTCCGCGCGGCTTCAGCTTTAAGGTCTATGACCGTGTACACTGGGAACAGGCACAGTGGCTTGGGAACGCCCAGCCGCTTCCAGCCGATATGGGCGCAGCCGAAATTGCATACGAGATTGGCGCCCGCCGAAAAACCGCCCACGGCATAGCGGGCAGGGTCGATCCCGAGCGTTCCGGCGTTGGATACCAGGAAGCTTATCGCCGCGCCCAGGTCCTCAAGCGCCTTTACCGCGGCTTCCGGCACGCCCGCCCGGTAAGTCATGAGGAACACGGTATAGCCCTCCCTCACCATATGCCTGGCGGTGGGCAGGCTCTCCACCAGCGTGCACACGCTTTGGTAGCCGCCCCCCGCGCACAGCACGATGAATGGTCTGCTTCCGTCGGGCGTAGCGGGAGAGATCCTTATCAGGTTCACGTCGTTTTTATACGGCTCGTCCGTGTCCGGATACACGAAGAACCGGCTGACCCGCCCGTTTCTGATAGCCTTCAGGAAGAAATCCAGCCCCGAGACGATCCCCTCCGGCTTCCAGCCTATCCGTCCCAGGTCCCTCACGCTGCCGTCGTCAAACGGGCTCACGTTAAACAGGTCCTTTGCGGAATACAGCAGATATTTCCGATAGTCCGCCATCTCCGGCAGCGCGCGGATATCGTTCAGTTTCGTGTCAGGCGTTATCCCGGTCATTTTAAAGCACCTCCAGGGTCAGTTTTCGTTTATGTAAACCATTTTTCCACCCACGCAGCAGGCATGCACCTTTATCGCGCGGATATGTTCCGGCTCCGCGGCGAACGGGTCGCTGTCAAGCACGGTGAAGTCGGCCAGGAAGCCGGGGGCGATCCTGCCTTTTACGCCTTCCTCAAAGCTCGCCCGGGCGCCGACGGCGGTGAAGCTGTCCAGCGCTTCCTTCACGCTGAACGCCTGGGAGGGCAGGTACGGCCCCGTGCCGTCCAGGGACGTCCGGGTGACGGCGCACTGTATGCCCTTCATCACGTCCGGCAGCTCCACGGGGCAGTCGGAGCCGTTGGACACGCTCACGCCCATGTCCATCAGCGTTTTCCAGTTATAGCTGGACGCGGAAAGCTGTTTCCCCACCCGGCTTTCCACGATATGATTGTCGTAATCTAGGAACACGCTCTGGGCGTACACGTGCAGTCTGAGCCGCGCTATGCGCTCCAGCTGGTCGGGGCGGGTGATCTGGCAGTGCACTATGCCGTGGCGGTGGTCCTCGCGGGGATGGGCGGCAAGGGCGCTCTCAAAGGCGTCCAGCACGCTGTCCAGGCACGCGTCCCCTATCGCGTGCACGGCGACCTGCATTCCGTTCTCGTGCGCGAGGGAGATCAGGGAAGCGAACTGTCCGGGAGTGAACAGGGAAAAGCCCTGCGTGCCGGGGCAGTCCGCGTAGGGCCGGGACAGATGCGCCGTGCGGCTGCCAAGCGAGCCGTCCCCCAGCAGTTTCAGGGGGCCGATCCTGAACATATCGCTGCCGCGGCCCGTCACGTTGCCTTCCGCGATAAAGCGGGCAAGAGCGTCAGTTTCTGCGAAATTCGCCTGCTCGTACACCCGCACGCTGAGTTCGCCCGCCTCTTCAAGCTCCCGGTACGCCTCGTTCACCGTCTGCCAGGGCAGCTGCCCGAAGGCGGAATAGTCGTCGCTGTGGACGCTGGTCACGCCGTAAGAATTGAGCTCGCGGCACGCCATGCGCAGCATGCGTTTTATATCCTCCTTTTCGGGCAGGGGGATAAACGGACTCGTAAGCTCAATGGCGTTGTCGTACAGCCGGCCGTCGGGAACGCCGTTTTCCATGCCTATCCTGCCGCCTTCTGGGCAGGACGTATCGGCGGTGATGCCGCAGATCTCCAGCGCCTTCGTGTTTATCACGCAGCAGTGGCCGCAGGCGCGGGTGACGATGATCGGATGCTCCGCCGACACCTTGTCCAGGTCTTCACGGGAGGGCATGCGGTCCGTGTCCGTGAAATAATCCTGGTTCCAGCCCCGTCCCCTGAGCCACTGCCCTTTCCGGGGAGGATGCTCCAAGGCGAAGCGCTTAAGGTAAGCAAGCATGCTCGCGAGGCTGTCTGTGTGCTCCGCCAGGGCGGCGGCGCTCAGGGACGCGCCGAAGCTCAGAACGTGCATGTGGGAGTCAATGAACCCCGGGCACACGAAACGCCCGCCCAGATCGACTTTTTCGGCGCCGCCGGCAAGGGCGAAGATCTCCTCCTCGCCGCCCACGGCCGCGAACACGCCGTTTTCCGTAATGAACGCTTCGGCGGGCGAGCCGGTGCCCGTATAGATTTCAGCGTTATGAAATACCGTTTTCATGTTCCTCCTCAGGCGAACAGGTTGAATATGCCCGTCAGGCCTATCATCACGTACACGGCTTTTTTGATCAGCGCGTCGTTCAGCTTTTTCGCGAAAACGTGGGCAAGGCTGACCCCCGCCAGTATCGCGGCCGCGCCCACGCCCACAAAGGGCAGCTCCGCCGCGGAAAGGATGCCGCCCGCGAGCCTGAACACGCTGTTGTACACCCCGTTTATCAGGAAAAACGCCGCCGCGCTGCCCAGATATTCCTTTGTGGAGTCCGTTTTATTCAGGAAATAGATGACCATGAGCGGCCCGCCTATGCCGAAAAACGCGTCGCACAGCGCGGACACGAGTATGTACGCCGCCGTGAGGGGAAGGCTCAGCTTCCGCCTGCCGCCGCGGCTGAAAAACATGTAGTAGACCGAAAGAGTTATCAAAAACACGCCGAACAGGCGCTTTATGAGCGTCTGTTCGATACTCAGTGAAAAGCTTATCGCCGCCGAGCACACCGCCATGTAGGGCACGATGGGCAGCAGCACTTTTTTCCAGCGGATCTCCTTTAAGTAGGAGAGCGTCATGTTCAGGTTCAGCGGCACCGACACGCACACCGACACCGCCGCCGCCACCGGCACTGGCCAGTACAGCGGATAGGTCATCATCTGCACCGGCCCGCTGCCGAAACCCGCTATGCCCTGGATAAGCCCCGCCAAAAGCGCCGTAAATGCTACCGCCGCGTACATGCCGTATCCTTAAAGCCTCAGCGGATGAAATTCGTCCAGACGCGCGGCCCGTCTTCCACTGGAAGCGGGGCCTCATGTTTGCCCAAAGCTATGGAACGCATCAGGAACACCATGTTCTTCGCCAGAAGGCGCATGACCTGCAGGCCCTCCGCGTCCTGCGCCGCCTCGCCGGGCGCGCCGCCGTGGATGTTGTTCCAGTACCGGCTGGACACCACGGGCATATTGGAGATGGTGAAAAAGCGGTTGATCTCGTCGAACGCGGCGGTGCAGCCGCTCCTGCGGGCGCACACCACGGCGGCGCCCACCTTCATGCTCTTGTCGAAACGGGTGGAATAAAACAGCCTCTGCAGCACGGACAAAAGCGTGCCGTTGACACTGCCGTAGTACACGGGCGAGCCTGCGACCAGTCCCTGCGCCGCCTCGAACCTGGGCGCGAGCTCGTTGACTATGTCGTCAAAGGCGCATCTGCCCGTTTTGGCGCAGCTGCCGCACGCCGCGCAGCCCCTTACCGCCAGCCTGCCCAAGGGCACGGTCTCGTATTCCACGCCCTCCTGGGCGAACACCTTTTCCATTTCCCCGAGCGCCAGGGCGGTATTGCCCATCTCCCTGGGGCTTCCGTTCAGTATCAGCACCCTGAGTTTCGTATCCGTCATACGTCCTCCTTTGGCCGGGACCGCGCGTCCCGGAGCTTTTTGCCGTATATCACGCCGCACAGCAGGAAAAACGCATGCCCGTTGACCGTTTCGAAAAACATGATGAGCGCTTCGGTGAAGTTGGAAAGCAGCACGGAAAGGATCACCGCCAGAATGAACATCGTCTCCCTGTCGCCCCTTAACGCCTGCTTCGCGCCGGTCTTGAGTATCAGGAACAGCCAGGCGCAGAACGCGCACAGCCCGGGGACGCCCAGCGCCGCCAGCAGCTGTATGAAATGGTTGTGCGCGTGGGGAGCGTGCGCAACCTCCCCCATGGACGCGTCTGATATCAGCTTGGTGATGCCCGCCGGTGTCACCCCCGTCAATATGCGCTGCGCGTCGCTCAGCGTGCCTTCCAGCGCGCTCGACCAGATCAGCGTGCGCCCGTTCAGGGTGGAGAAGGTGGAGTCGACTATCTCCCTGAAATAGAATTCCTCATCATCCAGCCGCAAAAACGGCACCTGCCTGGACAGCACGGCAGCCAGGATCAGTATCACGCACAGCAGCGCCGCCGCCGTCCAGCGTTTTTTGCCGCCCCGCCCCGTTTTTCTGACTTTGTACGCCCACCGGACGCACACCCCCAGCGTCAGGGCCAGGCCGAACAGCGCGGAGATCAGCGCGGTGCGGCTGTTGGTGAGCACCAGGGCGCAGAAATGCACCGACGCGAAAAGCAGGAACGCGCCCCTGGAAAGGCGCTTTTTGGCCATTATGCCCATTATCACGCACAGCAGGAAGCACAGCATCTCCACCGCGGCGGAAAAGTTGTGGTGGTTGCCCAGCCACAGCGTGTTATTGTACATCCCCACGTTCCTGCCGCCCGGCATCTCGATGATCCCGCCTGTGAACGCTTTTATCAGCGCCACCACGACGAATGCCGTCCAGCACGCCATGGCGGCCGCCAGCACGGCTTTGAGCGCGCGGCGCGCTCTTCCGCGCCCGCACGCCGCACCCAGAGGGAAAAACACCAGCGTTTCCGCGGCGGTGTCCGCCAGCTGTATGCGGTTGAACACGAACGCGTTCACCCCGTAGCGCAGGCTCATCACCAGGCAGGACACGCCCAGCCACACAAGCATCCCTGCAAGCAGCGCCGGTTCCGCACTCAGGCGGATACGCGGACGGCACACACGCAGGCAGTAAAGCACGCATGCGCCCAGCGCGGCGAACAGGCCAAGCTCCGTGTACCTGAACGCCGACATGTCGCTGAAAAAGCTGAACAGGCTGAGCATGCTCATCACCGCGTGGTAGACCGCGACGAATATGTACACGGAAACAAGCAGCCTTTGGGCAAAGGCGGCCTTACCGGTCAGGCTTTCTTTTGACCCCTCCGGAGCGGTTTCCGACAGGGTCTGTATGCCTGTTTCGTTTTCTTCTGCCTTAACGCGCGCGCTCCCATTCATATACCTATATTTTACAGCCCCGCCGCTTCGCTTGTCAATAACGCCCTGCCGCATTCAGGTACGGTGATCGGCCGTAAAATCGCGCCCAAAGCCGCAATTTGTTTGACATAAGGGCGTGTTTTGGGTATAATGTCCCCGCTGAAGCGCCGTATCGCGGCGCTCGGCTCAGGAACGTGTGAGCTGACCGTGCCATACTTTGGCAGACGTGAGCAGGCGCGGCGCGCCTGCCCGGGAGACATAGGGATGAAGACGATTTTAGGCATAAAGATCGGCGGCCTCCAGCAGAAGATATTCAACCTGGCGCTGATAATAATACTGTTGCTCGTGGGTACGTACGTGGCCATGTCGGCCTACCAGCAAAGTGAGCTGTCCCGCGTGGTGCAGAAGGCCGGCAGCGAGCAGCAGGCGTCCATAAACGATATCTCCGCCCAGACCATGGCGGCGGTGCTGGACTCCTCAATGGCCCGCACCAACGCGCTGCAGGCGTACATCGCCGACGACCTGTTCTCGGACGTGAGGACCGGCGTGATAACGCTGCAGGCGTTCGCGCAGCAGCTGTTCGAACATGAGGACTTACTTCCCTCGCGGGAGGTTCTTCCTCCATCCTCAGCGAACGAAGGCGTTCCTTCCGTCCAGCTCATACACGAGGACGGCGTGGACCCGGCGTTCTCCGGGCTGCTGGCCACCGTGTCCAACATGAGCGATATACTGCTTGCCGTGTACGAAAGTTCCTACAAGATGAGCAGCTGTTTCGTGGGCACCGCGGACGGCTGCATGCTGCTGGTGAACGACAGGCCGGGCGTGTTCCTTTCCGAAGACGGCGAGCCCCTGAACCTGGACCTGCGCTCACGGCCATGGTACGTCCAGGCGGCGAACGCGAAAGAGACGGTGTTCACGGGCGTGGTGACCGACGCCAACACACCCAATTCCATGCTGGAATGCGCCGCGCCCGTATACTGGGACGGCGAATTGGTGGCGGTGGTGGCGGCGGACATATACCTCACCTCCATAAGCGACTATGTGGAAAGGACCTCCTCGGAGGGCATCTACCTTTGCGTGATAAATCAAAACGGGCAGGTGCTGTTCTCTCCCGCGGACGAAGGCGTGTTCCGGGCAGGCCTCTCCGACGAAGCGGAGGACCTGCGCCAGAGCGATAATGCGCTGCTGGCCTCATTCGTGACGCGCGCGCTCGAGGAAAGTACGCCCCTTGAGCTTATCAGCATAGACGGCAAAGAGTACTACCTTGTCGGCTCACCGCTGGAGACCCTGGGGTGGACGGTCATCTCCGTGGTGGAAAAGGAGATCACCCAGAGGCCTGCCGAGGCCATGCTCGCCCAGTACGAGAGCATAAACGATAACGCCAGGGAGATCTATAATCAGGGCGCGAAAAAGACGTTCCGCATGTTCCTGGGCGCGACCGTTCTGATAGTGGTCCTGGCCATCTCCGCCGCTTTGATACTCGCCTCCAGGGTGGTAAAGCCACTTGAGCACATGACCCTGCAGCTCAACGAGCTCGGGGACGGCGGCGTGTTCACAGTGGAAGACAGCTTCCGCACGGGCGACGAGATAGAGATCCTCGCCGAGACGTTCGCGTCCATGTCTGAGCGGTCGAAGGAGTATGTCTCTCAGATCACCCGCATAACCGCCGAAAATGAGCGCATAGGCACGGAGCTGGCGCTGGCCACCCGCATACAGGCGGACATGCTGCCCAACATCTTCCCGCCCTTCCCCGAAAGGTCTGAATTCGATCTGTTCGCCAGCATGGATCCCGCGAAGGAAGTGGGCGGCGATTTTTACGACTATTTCCTGATCGACGACGACCACCTGTGCATGGTGATGGCTGACGTGTCCGGCAAGGGCGTGCCCGCTGCGCTGTTCATGATGGCGTCCAAGATCATCCTGGCCAACAACGCCATGATGGGCAAGTCCCCCGGGCGTATCCTTACCGACACCAACAAATCCATCTGCGACCACAACCGCGAGGAAATGTTCGTGACCGTGTGGCTGGGGATACTCGAGATCTCCACCGGCATCATCACCGCCGCCAACGGCGGGCACGAATACCCGGTTATCAAAACGCCCGGCGGCGCGTACGAGCTGTATAAGGACCGTCACGGCCTCGTCATCGGCGGCATGGCGGGAGTACAGTACAAAGATTACACCCTGACCCTCGAGCCCGGCAGCAGGCTGTTCCTTTACACCGACGGCGTACCCGAGGCCACAGACGCCGACAAGCGGCTCTTCGGCCTCGACCGCATGCTGGACGCGCTCAACGCCGCGCCCGATGCCTCTCCCCGCGAGGTGCTCAAAAACGTGCGCGCCTCGGTGGACGGGTTCGTCAGGGACGCGGAGCAGTTTGACGATCTGACCATGCTTTGCCTTGAATACCGCGGTCCCGCCGCGAAAGAGGAAAACGCATGAAAGAACTGACGCTGGAAGCGAGCACCGCCAACCTGCCTAGGGTATTGGATTTTATCGAAACGGAGCTGGAGGACGCCCTCTGCCCCATGAAAGCGCGGATGCAGACGGGCGTGGCGGCGGAAGAGATATTTGTAAACATCGCTTCATACGCCTATGCCCCCGGCACGGGCAGCGCCACGGTGCGCGTGGAGATAAGCGGCTCCCCCCGTACGGCGGTGATCACGTTCATCGATAGCGGCGTGCCCTACGATCCCCTGGCAAAGCCGGACCCGGACGTGACCCTCAGCGCCAAAGAAAGGCAGATAGGCGGGCTTGGCATATTCATGACCAAAAAGCTCATGGACGAGGTCGCTTACGAGTATAAAGACGGGCATAACGTGCTCACGCTCAGAAAACTGCTCTGACACTGCGGTTTTTTGCCGTGAAACATACGGGCCCGGAAAGCCGTCAAATACAGTATGATGCCTTATCGGAGGGACGTTTTATGAAGAAGCTGCTGATACTGCTGCTTGCCCTGTGCGTGTTTTGCGGCGCCGCGAACGCGCAGAGTGCTCCGGATATCATCCTTTTGACCGTGTACGAGCAGGAAGGCTGGGGCGACCGCGTGAGCGCGGGCTGGGTCGACGAAAAAGGCGAAGTCTACACCCTCGAGGGCAGCGCTTCCGCCATAGGCTGGCCCCGGACGACGGAAGAACAGCTGGCGTACCTCAGCAAGTCAGATTTCAGGCAGCATAAAGGCACGCTGGGCTCAAACGACCTGTTCGACCTTAAGGGACTGATCTTGTCCGTCGAGGCTCAGGATACAAAGGCCCGCCCCGCCGCCTGCGACGCGGGCACCGAGACCGGATGGGCGCTGCGTTACTCCGGCGAGAAGACCGAGGCGATCAAACTGGCTTCCTCCGGCGACGATGTCTTCGAGAATACGGACCCCAACGCCCAGAGCCTGTACCTGTATCTGAGGCGCCTGTTCCCTGAGGTGACCAGCTACGGCGGCGAGATGGGCCCCGCGGGCTTTATTCCCGTGCCCGTATACGCTTTTGTCGGGCTTGACCCGGTCTGGGCGCGCTCGGCCGTGCTCAAGGAGTGCCTGAACGATTGCGAGGAGGGCCCGATCTGGCAGGAGACGGCGGACGAGAGCGTGCGCGAACTGGTATTGAACGGCCTGGTCATGGGCAAGGCCAACGCTTCGATGGTCACGGGCGGCACGTACTCGTTCGGGTTCTATGACGAAGACGGACGCTGGCTGGGCGGGCTCGAAATGTACCGCGGCCTGCTGGTCGCCTCTGACGGCATGTACTATATCGGGTATCCGCCCGTTTCCTGAACAGGGTCCGCATATATCCCGCCGAAAAACAGTTTTATGATGTTTTGCTGGGACGGCATGACTTCCGGGTCGTGCCGTTTCCTGTTTCACCGGTCCGCCCGGAGGAATAAAGCTCACGAAACCGCAGCAGATACCGTTGCCCTGCCGAGAGTATAATCCGGGCGCGGCAGCCGGAAAGGATACGGCAAAAAGAACGCGGACGGGAGAAGGAATCACGCTTTTGCCCTATTGAAATCCTTCGGTCATTCTTTTAAAATATACTCTGAGAAACGAAAGAAAAAGCATGATGGCCGCGGAGGCCGGCGAGAAAAGCCGTCCGCTTTGAGCGGCGGGTCCCCCCCCGGAGGGATTGGAGCATGTCAACAAAAATGCGATCGGTATTTAAGCTTGATAAAAGAAGAAAGACTGTTCTTCAGTCTGTTCTTATTTTTTCGCTGATTGCGCACCTGTACCGTTACGCAAATGCCGCGTTCAACTCAGATTCCTTAGGTATATTCCGCGGCGGGGTGGATATTCCCAAACAAATAGCCAGGGGACGCTGGCTGCAGCCGTTGTACCTGTATTTCAGAGGGAGCGTCTGTCCGCCGTTTCTGATCGGCTTTCTGGCGACGGTATATCTTGCGGTAAGCATTATTATCATAGTGGAAATACTGGAGATCAGGAAAAAAAAGTCGATAATCGTGCTCTGCGGCCTGCTTTGCGTCGCTCCCTCGATCACCATAACAAACGCGGCTTTCCTGCCATGGACAGATGTCTTCATGCTGAGCTTGCTGTTCAGTATGATCGGCGCCTATTGCCTGACCGTCGCGCGCGGGATACCGAAAAAGCTGGCGGGCGTTGTATTCCTGGTCCTTTCGCTTGCGTTATATCAGTCGTATATAGACGCATGTATACTGATCTGTGTTCTCTGGCTGCTGAAAAGATGCCTGTCCGGGGATAGGATAAAAGCGATGATCGGGTCGGCCGCAATGATGATCCTGGCCTTCGCGCTGAGCCTTATCGTTTACTACGTTTCCTTTAAGGCGGCATGCGCGGTGGTCTCGATCCCGCCCTCCTTCGGTTACAACAGCGTGTCCAGCGCGACAGTACTGTCGGGCGGTTTCCGTCCGCTGGATCTGATCGCGAATGCATATGCGTCTGTGTTCCAATACATATTCAGGCCGGAGACTTTTTACAGTATACCGGCCGGATGTATCAATGCCGCCCTCATTTTGATCTGTGCGGTCCTTCTGTTTTTATATTTGAGAAAGAAAAAGACCGCAATGACCGTCATTTCGGTATTGCTGCTGGCGATATGTCCTCTGGCGGCGTATTTCATTTTTATACTGTACGGCAGGAACGATACGCTGCTGACTTTTCCTGTCTGGATGCTGTATATCGTCATAGCCGTGCTTTTTGAACTTATACCGCCTGATAAGTATAAATGGATCAGGCATGTTCTTTATAAAACATCGCTCATTTTTGCGGGCATCCTGATTTTTTGGGGTGTGATCTATTCCAATCAGGTCTATCTGAAAAAGGACGTGGAAGAAAAGCAGACCCTTTCCCTGATGACGCGGGTCCTGGTTCATATGGAGCAGGCAGACGGCTATGTTCCCGGAGAGACCAGGGTCGCGCTTGTGGGATCCTTATCAGAGTCCAAGGCATCTACTGTAAAACTTGGATATGAGTTCCTTGAAGGACGCACATTGGAGTATGAGATCTCTATAATGTATTACAACAATTACCGCATGTATCTGAACAATATTCTGGGATATCCGATCAATCTGGCGGAACCAAAGGAATCCCAAACGATCGCAGGGAGGAAAGAAGTCATTGAAATGCCGGCTTTCCCGTCTCCGGGCTGCGCGCGGATGATAGGAGATACTCTTGTGGTCAAGCTTTCAGATACTGATACATAGATCCCGGAAGGCCATCGCAGTCCGGGAGAGTCTGTCATGACGGAAGCAGGGGCGCGGGGAATAACAAGCATCAATTATTGTGAGGAAGACATAATGCAGCTTGCGAAGTGGATCAAAGGTTCAATAAAAAAGTACGCGCTGCGGCGCGGTGTCATGGCGTTCAACTTATTGGATGCACATTGGAAAAGTATCGTGACAGAGGATCTTTCCAGACTGTGCCCATCCTGTTCGGAGGATGTGGAACGATCGCTTGAAAAAACACTGTTCACAAGCCTCAGCTTTCGCTCTGTGCTTCTGTTTCGGATCAGGAAGAGCGGAAACAAAAAAGCAATGAAGTATTTCAACCGATTCCTGATGTTTTACCCTGAATCGCCCGCGATCGAAATAGGGGGGGATATCGAAGGCGGGCTCCGGATCATCCATAACTCTTGCGTAGTCTATGTATCCCATGCCGGAAAGAATCTGTCCGTAGGTCCGTTTGCCGTGGTCGGAAAGAGTCACGGTTCCCTGCCCATGATCGGTAACAATGTCACGATCTGCGCCAATTCGACCGTGATCGGCGGTATCAATATAGGGGACAACACGTTGATCGGCGCGTCATCTTTTGTGAAATGCGATGTGGCTGCGAATTCAGTCGTTGCAGGCAATCCGCTGAAGGTCCTGTCAACCGACCGGGATCTCTCAGACAGTACGCAGCTCGAAGAACAGTGACCACACTTTTGGCGGGAGGCCGATATAACGGGGATGGTTTTTCTCGGCGTGCGACCGCGTGAGCGCGGCCTGCCGGCGGCCCCTTACGTAATGCAATATATCGGATATCCGCCCGTTTCCCGAACAGGGCCCGCGGATATCCCGCCGAAAAAGGCGCCCCTCCGGGGCGCCTTTTCTTTTTCGCGTTTCAGTCGGGTCCCGGCTTATCCGGCCCGAGCACGCGGGCAAAGAATCCCCGCGTGAGGCGTTCGTAG
Organism: Clostridiales bacterium; assembly: GCA_024684375.1. Classification (GTDB taxonomy): domain Bacteria; phylum Bacillota; class Clostridia; order Christensenellales; family Aristaeellaceae; genus RUG14130. The sequence goes on along the minus strand of JAIKWZ010000057.1, from coordinate 41,035 downwards.
CGCGGCTTGTCTATTAGAAAGCTCAGGCCGTGGCCCGCGTCCGGGAAGGTGTGAAGTTCCACCATGCGGGGGTTCGCGTCGGCGATCCTGCGCCCCATATCGCAGGGGACGAAGCGGTCGTCCTCCCCGTGGATGAGCAGTACGGGCACGGGCGTACGCGTGACGGCCCGGGCAGCGTCCGCGGCGTTCGGGTCGAAGCGCGCGAACAGGCGGGCGGCCAGCCAGACCAGCGGCCAGAGCGGGCGCGCGGGCAGCTTCATGTCCCGGCACACCTTCATGATTATCTCTTTGGGGCTTATGTAGGGACAGTCCGCCACTATGCCCTTCACGTTCGCGGGCAGGGGGAGTTCAGACGCCATAAGCACGGTCGCCGCCCCCATCGAAATGCCGCACAGTACGATGTCCGTGGCTTTCCCGAAGCGTCCGAGCGCCCAGTCTGTCCAGCACAGCGCGTCCTCCCTCTCCCTTACGCCGAAGGTGATCGAGTGGCCCTGGCTGTCGCAGTGCGCCCGCTGCCGTATCATGAGCAGGTTGAAGCCCATGTCCAGGTAGGCCCGCGCGCCGCCTGAAAAGTCCCGGCATGGCGTGCCCCTGTAGCCATGGAAGAGTATCGCGAGGGGCGCGCCGTCCCTGTTATGGTAATAGCCGCCCCTGAGCGTGAGCCCGTCACGGGAGACGGTCTGGACCGTTTCGAAGGGCAGGGCGGCCAGGGCGCGGATCATATCTTTGATCGTGCCGCTCAAGGGCTCCAGCTGCTCCGAAACGGGGAGGTTCAGATCTGTGTTCTGCGTACGGTTGGGCGAATAAAACACGAACCTGTACACCCCGTACGCCGCCGCGAGCAGGACAGTTACGAGTATCAGGGCTATATACACTGCCGTCATACAGCAACACCTTTCTCAGAGAGTATTCCTTCGGCGCAGCAGGACACCGCAGCGCTCTGCGCTCTGCGCGCCGTTTTCCAGCGCGACGCGCCCGTTCATCACCACATGGCGCACTCCCTTCGCCGCGCGCACGGGGTCAAGGTAGGTCGCCCGGGGCGCTATCTCCAGCGGGTCGAACACGGTGAGGTCCGCCGCCATGCCCGGCAGGATGACTCCCCTGTCGGAAATGCCGAAGCGCCGCGCGGTCCTGAGCGTCACGCGGTTCACCGCCTCTTCAAGCGTACACATACGTTTTTCCCGCGCCAGGCGGAAAAACTCCGCCATCGCCCCGTAGGAGCGGGGATTGGGCCTGCCCGCGACCTTTTTGGGGTCGGCGCTCAGCGCCCTCCCGTCCGAGCCCACGCTCACGTCCCGCGACAGGAAATACTCCATGTCCTCTTCGCTCATCACGAAAAACACGCACCACGCCCTGCCCCGCGTTTTCTCTATCACCCGCGCGGCGGCTTCGGCGTAATCGTTCGTGCCCAGATCTTCTTCCGCCACCTGCCTGAGCGTCCTGCCCTCTATCCCGGGCCACAAGCCTCCGGAGTCGCTGAAAAGGCAGGTGTCCGCCCTTTCGGCGGTGGGATAATGCTCGCGGATGCCCCGCACGATCTCTTCCCTATCCGGCCCCGCGAGCCGCCTTAAGAGCGCCTCGTCGCCTCCGTCCAGGCTCCATTCGGGACAGCGGATAGTCAGCGTTGTGGAGGACGCGGCGTAAGGATACACGTCCGCGCTCAGGTCCACTCCGCCCGCGCGCGCGTTCTCGATATGCTGCCATACTTCCCGCGCCCGGCCGTGCACCCGGAAGTTGTCCATTTTAAGGTGGGAGATGTGCACGTGCGCCCCCGAAGTCCTGCCCACATGGGCGAGCTCGTCTATTGCTTCGTCTATGCGCGGTCCTTCGCTGCGCATATGGCAGGTGACCGTGCCGCCGAACTCCCTGACAGTCCCCGCCAGGAAGCTCATTTCATCCGCGTCCGCGAAGCAGCCCGGAGCGTACTCAAGCCCCAGCGACAGCCCCCAGGCGCCTTCGGTAAGGCTCTGTCTCAGCAGCCGCTCCATCTGCTCGAGCTCCGCCTGCGTGGCTTTCCTTGCCTGCTCGCCCACCACGCGCTTTCTCAGGGTGCCGTGCCCGACCAGCAGCGCCTGGTTCACTCCCATAAAGCGCTTTTCTCTGACGAACCTGTCATAAAACTCACCGAAGGAGGCACTGCGCCACTCCTTCTCGCCATATGAGGGATGCGCGTAAGGGAAGGGACTGGAGCCGCAGTTGCCGCTTATCTCGGTGGTGACGCCCTGATACAGCTTGGACGCGCCGGAATCGTCCCTCAAAAACGCCGTGTCCGAGTGCGAGTGGGCGTCGATAAAGCCCGGCGCGACGATGAACCCGTCCGCGTCCAGCACTCTGTCCGAAGCGCCTGAGGGCGCCAGATCGCCTACCGCCGTGATCACGCCCCCCGAGACCTCCACGTCCGCCCGGAAGCGCGGCCTGCCTGTGCCGTCAACCACCGTGCCGCCCCTGATGATAAGCCTGTCCATATCTCCGGCTCCTTTTAAGTGAATGCTCCGGTCACGGGAGCTGTACGGGCTTTCTCGGCCCGCCTTCCAGGCACGCCTGTATCAGGTCCTCCGCCCTGGCTGTCGCCAGCGCCACCGACGTATCGGCCGCGCCGTAGTATATCTTCACCGTGCCTTCGTCCTCAAGTATCGCCGCGGTCGGGAAAACCGTGTTGGTGCGGAAGCCGTATTCGGTCTCGTAGGGCGCTTCGGGCGCTATGAGCGGCCGGCGGCAGACGCCCAGCACGCGGCGGGGATCTTTAAGGTCCAGCAGCATCACGCCCGCGCAGTAGCGCTTGGGCCACTTGTTTTCCCAGCCGTGCTTTCCGCGCGAATCGTCGCGGTCGACGGCGTGCGTGAATACCAGCCAGCCCCTGTCAGTCTTCACGGGCGGCGCGCCGGGGCCGATCTTGTCGTTGGCCCAGGGGAAGTCCTCCACCCCCGCCAAAAGCTCGCTGCGGCCCCAGTACACCAGGTCCGGGCTCTCGCTGATCCAGATGTCGAATCGGTCCTTTCCTCCCCTGCTGTATACCGGCATCGGGCGCTCCAGGCGCAGGTACATGCCGTTTATTTTCTCCGGGAACAGCACCATATTTCGGTTGTCTGGCACGCTCATGGACACGACCTCGTAATGCACAAGGTCGTCCGTGCGGGCGATGCCGCCCCTCAGGCCGTGGTGCGTGTCCACCGCGAAGGTCATGAACGCCTCCCCGCCTATCACGGTCAGGCGCGGGTCGTAGACGCGCTGGATCTCCGCGTCCTCCATGTGGAACACGGGCTCGTCTTCCACTTTCCAGTTGATGCCGTCCCTGCTGAAAGCGAGGCCTATATTGGTCCCCCTGAACCTTTTGCCCTCCGCCCACTCGGCTTCGGTGCAGCCGTAGTCGTTGCGGAAGGCCACCGCGTAGCCGTCCCTCCAGCGGATGACGCCCGCGTTGAACACCAGCGCGGAATCGTAGGGCACCTGAGAGGCGGTCAGCACGGGATTGCCCGGCCAGCGCGTCACGCAGGGGAGCGATCTGAGTTCGTCGTTTGGTATATCTGTCACCTTTCCTTCAGCGCTCCGCGGAGCCTGAATCTTTCCTTCATAAGCGTATTATAGCATATCCTCGGGACCATAGCATAGAGCCTGAGCGCAAATCGATCGGGCGAAGGCAAAAAAACCGAAAGCGGGCTGCGCTCCGGGTCATCATCACGGTCCGGATGTTTAAGCAAGTCCAACGCCATATAAGCTTTCACATCCCCCGGGACCGCCGCGGTCAAAACAAATACAGATTGACAATAAAATGCGATTTATGTTAAAATCATCTCACAATGATAATGGAGGGATGCGTATGCCCCAGGCCTCTCAGCCGCTGCTGGAAATGCGGAACATAACCAAGATATTCCCGGGCGTCAGGGCACTGGACGGGGTGAGCTTTGACCTGCGCCCCGGCGAGATCCACGCCATAGTGGGCGAGAACGGCGCGGGCAAGTCCACCTTCATAAAGGTGCTTACCGGTGTGCACCAGCCCGACGGCGGGGAGATAATCCTTGACGGCAGACCCATAGTGATGTCCAACCCCAACGTAGCCATCCATCACGGTATAGCGGCAATCTACCAGCACGCAGCGTCGTATCCGGACCTGTCCGTGGCCGAAAACATTTTTATAGGCCACGAGTTCAAGACAGGTCCTTTCGTGTCCTGGATAAAAGCCCGCCGCGCGGCGCAGAAACTGCTGGACGAGATAGGCGCGAACTTTTCTCCAAACGCGTCAGTGGGCTCGCTGAGCGTGGCCCAGCAGCAGATGATCGAGATCGCCAAAGCGTTGAGCCAGAACGCCCGCATACTGATAATGGACGAACCTACGGCGGCGCTCAGCAAAAAAGAGAGCGAGGAACTTTACTCCATCGCCCGAGGCCTGAGGGACAAGGGCGTGGCCATAATCCTGATCTCGCACCGTTTCGAGGATATCTTCGGCCTGGCGGACCGCTGCACCGTGTTCCGTGACGCCCATTACATAGGCACCTGGGGCATAGACGAGGTGAACGAAAGCCTGCTGGTGCACCACATGGTGGGCCACGCCATAGAGCATTACTATCCAGAAAGGGATCCCCACCCCGGCGAGGAGATACTCAAGGTCGAGCATCTGAGCCGCACGGGCTACTTCAAGGATGTATCCTTCACCCTGCGCGCCGGAGAGATAGTAGGCCTTACCGGACTTGTGGGCGCGGGACGCACGGAGGTAGTTGAAGCGGTGTGCGGCGTCACCCGCTTTGACAGCGGCACTGTTACCGTGGAAGGAAAACCTCAGCATTTCAGGGACCCCAGGGATTCAATGGACAACGGCATAGGCCTGCTGCCCGAAGACCGGCAGAAGCAAGGCCTGCTTTTGCCGTGGAGCATAAACCGCAATATCACCCTGCCCATAATCGACAAATGTTCAAAGGCAAAACTGTTCCTCTCGGGCAAGTCGGAACGCAGCATCTCCAATAAGGAAAAGGACCAGCTGGCCATAAAAGCTCCCGACGTGGAGACCGCGGCGGGGACGCTGTCGGGCGGCAACCAGCAGAAGGTGGTCATAGGCAAGCAGCTGGCTGCCTCAAGCCGCATAATCATACTTGATGAACCCACCAAAGGCGTGGACATAGGCAGCAAAGCCGCCATATACGAGCTTATGGCGGAACTTGCCTCGCAGGGCGTGGGCATTTTGATGATCTCCAGTGAAATGCCGGAAGTTATGAACATGTCCGACCGGATATATGTGATGAGCGAAGGGCGCGTGACCAAAGAGTTCACGAATGTAAAGGACCTGACCCAACAGCAAATACTTGAGGCGGCCATGCCCCAGGAAAGGACGGCCTGACAGTGGATAAGAAACCTGTAAAGAACGGGCGCGCGGGCGGTTTCAACCTGCTTTCCTTCGTGATAGAGCACAGGGAGATACCCCTTTTAGGCGTGCTCGTGTTGCTGCTGGCAGGCGTGTCCATAGCCGTGCCGGGATATTTCAGCGGCAACTACATGAATATACTCAAAAACAGCTCCATGAACCTGGTCATGGCATCCGGTATGCTGTGCGTGCTGCTGATAGGCTCCATAGACATCTCGGTAGCCGCAGTGCTGGAGCTGGCCGCGGCCATAGCGGGCGTGCTGATGCGCGACAGCAAGATCTCCTCCATGATAGGTATGTTCGCCATCGGCATCGGCGTGGGCGCGCTGATCGGTTTCGTGAACGGCGCGGTTATGTCCTTCGGTCGGGTGCTGCCCATAATCGTCACCCTGGGCATGACTTACCTGGCCCGGGCGCTGATACCCATGGACTTCATACTGGGCATGAACAAGATCGCCCGCATAGACCTTACGGACTACTTCAAGGAATTTATACTCCACGAGTACCTCGGCATCCCCGTGATAGTGTACATCGCCCTGGCGGTGGTGGTGATCATGGGCCTGTTCCTGAAATACACCCCCGTAGGCCGCTCCATATACGCCACCGGCTCCAATGAGGAAGCCGCCCGCATGAGAGGTGTCAAGGTCAAGTGGATCAAAGTGCTGGCCCACGTGATCTGCGGCGGCATGGCAGGCATGGCAGGCATAATGCGCCTGGGCTACTACAACGCCATAGAAAAGGGCGCCGCTAACGGCCAGGAGATGTACGTCATCGCCGCGTGCGTGCTGGGCGGCGTGTCTGTAATGGGAGGCTACGGCAAGATCACGGGCGTGGTGATAGGCGCCCTGCTCATAGCCACCATAGACAGCGCCATACCTCAGCTGTTCATGAACGCCACCATGATGAAGGAGTTCTTTAAAGGCATACTGATCCTGATGGCCATACTGCTCAACGTGCTTCTGCAGCGCGCCGCCACGAAGCGCAATCTCAAGGGGAGGGACATCTAAATGAAAGCCAAAAAAGCTCTGTCACATCTCCTCCGCTGGGAGACCATGCTTGTGGTGCTGCTTGTAGCGCTGTGGCTGGTATTCGACGCCAAGGACGCCTCCCTGCAGGCAGCCAAGCTTGCCAAGGGCCGCAAGGCTACCGACGTATTCAACTTTACCAAGATGCTCAACGGCATGGGGCCGTACCTGCTGTACAGCTTCATGGCCCTGGGCATGGCCCTGATACTTGGCATGGGAGACATAGACATCTCCGTGGGCGCCATCGCCGCCCTGTCCGCTTCCGTTATGGGCACGGTGTACGGCCCCTTCAAAAAGGTCATGGCGCCGGGCCTGGCGCTGGCGCTGGCGATACTGTGCTGCGTGATGACCGGCGCGGCGTGTGGGTTTTTGAACGGCTTTCTGGTCACCCGCTTCAGGGAGCTGTTCCCCATGATAATCACCCTGGGCACCCAGCTGTTCTACAGAGGCTTTTGTTACCTGCTGCTGGGAGGCGAAACGCTGCAGTATAAGGATGACACCGTGTGGGTGGGTTTCAAAAAGCTGTACAACGGTTCCATCACCCTGGGCGACCTGTCCATCCCCACCATGCTGATCTGGTTCCTGCTGCTGGCCGCGGTATTCTTCGTATTCCTTCACCTGACCACGGGCGGCCGCAAGCTCTTCGCCATAGGCACCAACCGGGTCACCTCCCGCTATTCGGGCATAAGGGTGGACCGGTTCGAGCTGAGCATGTTCGTGATCTGCGGTGTCACCTCAGCGCTGTCCGCCATGTTCTACGTGGGCAGCGTGTCCGCCACCGTGCGCGCGGACGCCATGGTTGGGTACGAGATGTACGCCATCGCCGTAGCGGTGCTTGGCGGATTCTCCACCGGCGGCGGCAAGGGCAACATAATCGGCCTGATACTTTCCGTTATCATATTCGGCGTGATGAAAAAGGGCCTGGGCACCGTGTTCGGTCTGCCGGACAGCACTGTGAACCTGGCTGTCGGCGCGGTGCTTATAGTGTTCAGTCTGCTGCCTAACCTGCTGGAGGATCTGTCCAATTTCCGCAGGCTAAGGCGCCAGCACGCCCAGGCGCAGCTCAAATAGCGCGCCTGTCACAAGCGAATTTCCCCGGCACGTCCGGTGAAAAAATAACAAATGGAGGAAAACCCAATGAAGAAGATCCTTGCGATCGTACTGGCTCTGGTGCTGAGCCTGTCCCTTATGGCTGTTGCCGAGAAGGCCGGCGAAGGCCTCACCATCGGCATCGTTTACAAGCAGAGCGGCAACGCGTACTTCCAGGCTGGTGTGGACGGCTTTGCCAAGGCGGCTGAAGAACTCGGTTTCGAGTTCGTACACGACGGTCCTGAAGACAGCTCCAACGACGGCCAGGAGCGCATCATCCGCAACTACATCGACATGGGCGTAGACGTACTGTGCATCTCTGCCAATGACGCCGCCGGCCTGGTCGATGTGTGCAACGAAGCCCGCGCGCAGGGCATCGTGGTGCTGAGCTGGGACGCCAAGGTCGACGCCGAAGGCCGCGACCTGGACGTTGAGCCCGCGGGCGCCAAGGCGATCGGCGTACAGCAGCTCGAGAGCATCGCCGAGAGCATCGGCTATGAAGGCCAGTTGGCCATCGTGTCCGCCGGCGCCACCGCTCCCAACCAGAACCTGTGGATCGGCTTCATCGAAGAAGAACTCAAGACCAACGAGAAGTACTCCAAGATCGAGTACCTGGGCGTAGTGTACGGCGACGACGACTACACTAAGAGCTACGACGTGACCAAGAGCCTGATTGACAAATATCCCGATCTGAAAGGCCTGATCGTGCCCACCACCAACGGCGGACCCGCGGTAGCCAAGTGCATCATGGACGAAGGCAAAGTGGGCCAGATCAAGATGACCGGCCTCACTCTCGCCCACGACATGGCTGAGTACATCAAGGGCGGCGTTGCTGACGCCACCTTCCTGTGGAGTCCTATCGATCTGGGCTACGTGACCGCTTATGTAGGCGTTGCCATGGTAAACGGCGAGTTCAAGGCTGAAGAAGGCACCACCATCGACGTGCCCGGCTTTGAGGGCCTGGAAGTCATCCCCTCTGACGACGGCGGCCTGATCCTGTACCTGAACAAGCTCTTCGGCTTTACCGCCGAAAACGTTGACGACTGGATCGACATCCTGTAATCTATAACCTTACAGGCGCGGCGGAGGAATATCTTCCGCCGTTTTTTTGCTGTACTTAACAGCGCCGTTTCATCATTCGGGACCGATACTGCCGCGATATCCGGTGTGAACGGGCCACGGGATGCTTTCGCTTCCCGGCGATCGTCAGGCGTCGGCCATTACTGATATGTTTCTTTTCATTATTGGCAAATATAATAAATCTGACGGCTGCCGTTTGTGCTTTTCGCTTGACAATCACAGGGAATATGAGTAAAATGTTAGGTGACGGAGCTTCAGCTCGAAAAAAAGAAAAAAGGAGTGGAAATGATGAAAAGACTTTTGACTCTCCTGCTTGCTCTTTGCATGTTGTTTTCCGCGATGGCGATAACTGCCCACGCGGAGGATGACCCGTATTTCGGACGTTTTGACGAGCCTGTGACCGTGCGTGTCGTCGTCAACGGCGCCGACAGCGAGGACGGCTCATGGACATGGGAAGACAACGAGTGGACCCGCGAGTGGCTCGAGCGCTTCAACATCAAGATCGAAGTGATGTGGAACGCCAACACCGATGAAGCCTACAACACCAAGTTCGCCATGGCCATGCTGACAGGCGAACTGCCGGATCTGCTGGTGCTCAACCAGAAGCAGTTCAGGGAACTGCAGGCCACCGGCAAACTGGCTGACCTGACCGAGTATTATGACAACAATATCTATCCTTACCTGAAGGAAAAAGTGCTGGAAGCGCAGCCTGAGGCCGCGCAGCAGGCCGCGTTCGTGGACGGACGCCGCTACGCTCTGACGACTTCCGGCTTCGGCACCGTGAGCCGTTCCATCTTCATCCGCCACGATTACAGGGAAGCGGTCAATGCCGAGCTCCCCACCACCATGGAAGAGCTGATCGACCTGGGCAAGGCGTTCGTGGACCAGGGCCTGGCCAAGTACGCTTTCGTCCTCACGGACAAAGTTACCGGCAGCGGCTATACTGACATGCAGGCGGTCTGCAACGCCTACGGCGCGTATCCCGGCCTGTGGATCGAAGGCGAGGACGGCAAGCTGGTCTACAGCCCCACGACCGAGAACATGCACACTGCCCTTGACATTTACAAGGATCTGTATGACAACGGCTACATCCAGCCCACTTTCGCCACCGAAGTCAGCGACAACGTGACCGCCTACATCAAAAACGGCGAAGTCGGCATACTGCCCTCCGACTACTGGGTAGCCACCTGGCCCCTGCCCATCACTACTGAAGACGGCAGCGTGATCGACTGGGATATGATCTCCGTACCCGGCTCCGAGACCAACGACGACTTCCACGTGCAGGGCACCGGCTCCGCTGCTTCCATCACCTACATCTGCGTGAACGCGGAGTGCGAGCATCCCGAAGCCGTGCTCAGGCTCTTTAACCACACCTGCTCCGTGAATACCGACCCCGACCTGCAGCAGACCGACCGCTTCCACACCGTGAAGAAGGAAGACGGCACCGAGATCAGCGTCCATATGCATAACCCCACCATTCGCTACTGGAGCGTGCCCAACGTGAACACCCTGACCGGCTGGGCCGTTAAGGAAGCGCTGGACGGCAACACCCAGTATCTGGCGGAGCAGCCGCACTATCAGCAGCAGTATGACAACGTCCAGAAATACCTGGCAGCCGCTGAGGCGGGCGACAAAGACGCCATGAAGGCTTCCTGGGGCATGTACAAGCTCTTTGGCGGCGTAGGCAGCATCTTCTACAACTTCTATGAGCTGTACAACAACGACACATTCATCTTCGACGCTCTGACCGAGAAGAGCGAGGACTATGACCGCCTCTGGGGCGCCCTCACGCAGTATGAGAACACCTTCTACGTAAACTACATCTGCGGCACCGAGAACACCACTTTCGAAGAGTTCGTACAGGGCTGGAATGACATGGGCGGCGCGCTGCTGACCTCTCAGGTCAACGAAGGCCGCTGATATCCGGATAAGCTCAGCAACCTTAAAAAGGGGGCTGCCTGCCTGCAGCGGCGGGCAGCCCCTGATAATCTCCCGCGATTCGCATTAAACACACTTGCGGTATTTATCCGAAACTGCGGACCAATGACTCCTACCGCTAAAGGGGGGCTCAAGCCATGACTTCTGCCGGCGCCGGGACGCTCCTGCCTGTAAAACGCCATAAAAAGAGCGTGCGCACGGACTATATGCTCTGCGCGATGCTGATACCCGGCTTTATTTATCTGGGGATATTCGAATTTGCGCCTTTGTTCGGCCTTGTGATCGGATTTCAGGATTTCAAGCTCTCGACCGGCGTTTTCAACAGCGGCTGGAAGGGACTTGACAATTTCAGATATATATTCACGATGTATCCCGGATTCTGGAACATCGTCAAAAACACGGTGGAAATAGCGCTGCTCAAGCTCTGCTTCGGATTCACGGCGCCTATCCTCGTAAGCCTCATGCTGCACGAGGTCACAAATTCCACTTACAAGCGCACTATCCAGACCCTTGTTTACATACCGCACTTTGTGAGCTGGGTAATACTCGCGGGCATACTTCGCAGCATGCTTGACCCGGACAACGGCCTGATAAACCACATAATAAAACTGTTCGGCGGCGCGCCCGTGTATTTCCTGGGCAGCAATTCCACGTTCAGGGGCGTGCTGGTGGTATCGGACGTCTGGAAAGGCTTTGGCTGGGGCACGATCATATATATGGCCGCGCTCACGGGCATAGACCCCGCGCTGTATGAAGCGGCGACCATCGACGGCGCCAACCGTTTGCAGAGAGCCGTCCATATAACGCTGCCGGGCATCCTGCCCATAATCATGCTCAACCTGATACTCTCTATACCCGGCATACTTAACGCCGGTTTTGACCAGATATTCAACCTGTATAACGAGCGCGTGTACAAAACGGCGGACGTGCTCGACACGTTCATATACCGCCTGGGCATACTGGACAGCCAGTACGCGCTGTCCACGGCCATCGGCATGGTCAAGAGCGTGATCGGTTCGGTGCTGCTGGTCTGCAGCTATAAGATAGCCGAAAAAGCCGTCGGCTATAAAGTTTTCTGAGGGGAGGGAGAAAAGCGTGGCAAACGAGACCGTCGTCGAAAAAGAAAAAAACCTGGTAATGACGCGAAACCGCCAGATACGTTCCTCCCCGGTGGAAAAACTGTTCACCATGCTCATCTACGGCATACTCGGCATACTCGGCGCAAGCTGCATCATACCGTTCATACACCTTATCGCGCTTTCATTCTCAGGCTCTGATCCCATAAAAGCCGGCATCGTGTCATTGTGGCCGATAGAATTCAACACCGACGCGTACAAATACGCTCTGGACCATCCCGCATTCATGCGCGCGTTCGGCATATCCGTGGGACGGGTGATCGTGGGCGTTACGTTTTCACTGTCCATGCTGGTCATCACGGCCTATCCCCTAAGCAAATCGAAGGAGGCCTGCCCGCTGAATCCGCTGTTCAAGGTGCTGATGATCATAGCCATGCTGACCGGCGGCGGACTGATCCCCATGTATCTGGTGATGAGCTGGATAGGCCTGACGAACACGTTCTGGGCTTTGGTGGTCCCCGGCATGCTGAGCCTCTGGAACTGCTTCATGGTGATGAACTTCTTCCGCAACGTGCCCTCCGAGCTTGAAGAGGCGGCCATAGTTGACGGCGCGAACTCGTTCCAGGTGATGGTGAAAGTGTATGTGCCGCTTTCCGTGCCAGTTATCGCGTCAATGGCGCTGTTTACGGGCGTGGGACACTGGAACGACTGGTTCAGCGGCATGCTGTACATGGCCAGGTCGAGGGATTACCCGCTGCAGACGTACTTAAGGCAGGTCGTCACCACGCCTAACTTTTCCACGCTGACCATTGAGGAAATGCAGAAGTACGCCCAGATAACGTCCAAAAACAACCAGGCGGCGCAGATCATCATCGCGACCGTGCCCATAATGTGCGTGTACCCGTTCCTCCAGAAGTACTTTATGACCGGTCTTACTCTGGGAGGCGTAAAAGGATGAAGCACTACACGCTCTACGAGATCCTGACAGCCCTGAAAGCCGGGGAGAACATGCCCTACGCCCTGTACGCGGATGCCCGGGAAAAAGCCGCGGACACCGCCCGGAACGACCCTGATTACGCCTGGGTGCTGCCGACATTTGAAAAGTATACCGAAGACTATAGGAATACGCCTATCGAAGCGCCCACTTACCAGGCTCTGGCAGACTGGAAACGGCGCGGGCAGAGAAGCGATTATGACCGCCAGATGTACGCGATCCGCACACGGCTCAACCGCATGTGGCTCGCGGCGCTGCTGGATATCCCGGGCGCGAAAGCCGAGTGTGAAGACATACTGTACGCATATTTGCATCTGCACAGCTGGTCGCTGTCCGCGCACCATTTTGAGAATGTGCTCAACGACTACTGGGACATACCGGTGGACCCGTACGACGAGACAGGACGCATACGCGGTATCGGACGCAGCCGCAAACAGTGCATCGACCTGTGTTCATGTTCGGGCGCGGCGATACTGGCGGAGATGGCCCAGACGCTTGAAGGAATCGTTGACGCCAATCTACTGCGCTGGGCAAGGCAGGAATGCGTAGAACGGGTGCTCAAACCTTACATGAGCCTGTCACCGTATCCGCATTTTGAAATCAACGGCAATAACTGGTCGGGCGTGTGTTTGAGCTCGATCGGCATTGCCGCAATCTACCTTATCACCAATCCGGATACGTTGGCACCCGTGCTCCTGAGGGTGCTGGAAGGCATCAGCGTCCATCAGAGCGGATACAAGGATGACGGCGCGAGCCCGGAAGGGTTCGGCTACTGGCAGTACGGTTTTGAGTATACGCTGATGTTCCTGGAGCTGCTCAAGCGCAGGACTGCCGGCAAAATCGACCTGCTTGAAGATGAAAAATGGCACAGGGTGGCGGCGTTTGGAGCGGACTGCTGCTTCGGGCCCTCCATAAAGCTTCCTTTCGGCGACTGCAACTGGCGCGGCGTGCTTGACGAGGCGGTGCGCAGGTACACGGGCAGTCTGGGCGTGAGCGTGTGCCCGCAGGGCGACACGAAGACGTCGTTCGAGTCCGCCTGGGAACACGGGAACCTGATGCTCAGGCATCTGGTCTGGACGATGCAGCCGGACCGTACGGCGCAGACTTATCCCAGAAGCGCCGTATATCCCGTGAGCGAGCTGTTCATGGGCTTTTACCGCACGCCCCAGGACGCGCTGTATTTGCTGGTAAAGGGCGGCAACAACGGCGAGAGCCATAACCACAACGATGTGGGCACTTTCGTGATCATACGCGGCGACACGATGCCGGTAGCTGACACCTCGGGCGGGAAATACGACAAGGATTACTTCAGCGAGAAACGCTATACCTATTTTGCCACGCGCTCGGGCGGCCATAATTATCCGATCGTGGACGGCGTGGAGCAGGAAGGCCACGGCCGCTGCCGCTGCAGGCAGTTTTCGGTAACGCGCTCGGATGACGAGGACAGCGTATTCTTGGACCTGAGCGGGACCCTGAAAGCGGACAGCCTTGACGGTTTTACGCGGACCGTCAAGGGCAAACGCGCTGACGGTACGGTGACGGTGACCGACTGTTTCAAACTGAACCGCCCGGCGCATATACAGGACAGGCTCATCATCCCGGGCGAGCCCGTAAAAACAGACCGCGGAGTGATTTTGCCGGGAGGCGTGCTGCTGGTGTATGACGATACTCAGTTGGACATCAGCATAAAACCTGTGGACCAGAAACTCGAGGGCAGGACCATCCATACCCTTGACCTGATACCCAAAGCCGACAGACCCGGCGATGTGACGGTAAAAATGGTATTTGAAGCCGTCTGAACCGGGCGCGCTTCTGCAATGGACGCGCTTTCCGGTCCGGAAAAAAACGGCGCGGCAGGGTCTGTGATCGCCCCTGCCGCGCCGTTTTGCGTCTGAACGGGCTTTAAAAAAGCCGCGGATGAACGCTTCCTACGGGTCCCAGAACAACAGTTTCTCGCCGCGCAGTTTGTTGACAGCTTCGATGAAGAAGTAGTCGCCGTATGTCATGGTGATGTGGCGGCAGCTCGGTTCGCTGTACAGCACGGTGCATTTGGTGAATATGGCGGGATCATCCTCCGTCCAGTCGGCGGCGTCTTTTTCCTGTGCCTTGAGTATGCTGACCGCCGCGTCGAAGTACTGCCGCCCCTCCGGCTCGGGAAGGCTGCGCGCCAGCTCCAGCAGGCCGCAGGCGGCGATGTTGCCCGCGGAATCGTCCCTGACTACGGGCTGGGCGGGCTGGCGGAAGTCGCACCTGGGCAGCCAGTCGCCGCGCACCTGGCTGATGAAGTAATCGGCGATACGCCGGGCAGTGTCCATATACTCCTGTTTGCCCGTGTGTATGTAGCTGAGCGTAAAGCCGTACAGCCCCCACGCCTGCCCGCGGCTCCAGCTGGAACCGGATGCGTACCCCTGCCCGCCGGGATTGTCCAGGTATTCCCCTGTCTCAGGATCGAATATCACTATGTGGTTGCAGGAGCCGTCCGGCCTGACAAAGTATTTGATCGTGGTGTCCGCGTGCTTCATGGCCATCAGCCTGTAACGGGGATCGCCCGTCTGCCTGCTGGCCCAGTACAGTATGGGCAGGTTCATCATGCAGTCCACTATGGCCCAGCCCTCGCGCCCCGCGGGATTCCAGGCCCGCAGAAAGCCGTTCACGTTGTAGCGGCAGGCCAGCATGTCAGCCGCGAACAGTGTGCGGTCGAAACTGTCCCGGTTGCGCTCCAGAGCGTATCTCACGCCGGAATGGATCAGCCACATGAAGCCCACGTCGTGGCTCAGGTTTTTGAAGTCCTTAAGCGCGTCGTCAAGCATGAGCTCGGCTCTGAGCGCTTCCTCACGGAAGAGCTTTTCTCCGGTCATAAGGTACATCTGCCACATGCTCGCGGGCCAGAAGCCGTTGGTCCAGAAGCCGATCTCAGTCTTCGACCACTCTCCGCCGGAAGCAGTGTACGGCATCCAGCTCACTTCCCGCGCCTTTTTTACGCCGTAGGCCATCTTGCGCGTGAGCCTGGCGCTCATCTCATCCAGCCAGCCTTTGTCCCTGAACGCGGTGACGATGTCAAAGTTTGACATGATCTGATGGGTCCTTTCCATGAATGGTGCGGCATGAAAACGCCGCGGTCTGCCCGGTGCATATCCTGACGTAATGTATCGCAGGCATAGCTATTTATTCGACTTTCGTATATCCCAGTCCTGCCGGGGTGCGCATATTCTTTCATGTATAGTTTTGTTTGGGATGATGTGATATACTAAGCATAGACCGGATCATTGGTGAAGCATCATTTGTCCGCGGCTTAAGGCGCGTGACTTTCCAAATACAGAAAGGCGGTATCACAATGATTTTTTCTGACGAATACAGCTTTAATGACGGATGGAAGTTTGCCGTCACGCTTGCTTCCGGTGTGGAAAAAGAAAACTTTGACGACAGACAGTTTCAGCCTGTCGAGCTGCCCCATGACTGGCAGATCCATAACAGAAGAGACCCGGAAATGGAGCTGGGCGGGAACCAGGGCTATTTTTCGCGGGAGCAGGTGGGCTGGTACCGCAAGCGGTTCACGGCTTTGCCGGAATGGAAGGACAAGACGGTCTATATGATCATCGACGGCTGTCAGCGGTTCTACGATGTCTATCTGAACGGCGAGCGTGTCGGAGGCCACCGGTACGGATATGTCCCTGAAGTGATCACGCTGAGCGGCGGCCTGAGATTCGGGGCGGAGAACCTGATCTGCGTCAAGGTTGACAACGCGCATACGCTGGGCGACCGCTGGTACAGCGGCGCGGGGCTGTACCGTGGAGTAAGGCTGCTCGTAAAGAATAAAGCCCATGTCGCGCCGTGGAGCCTGTCGGTATCATACAAGCTGGACGGGCTCTGCGCGGATGTGGAGGTCCGGCTGAGCGCGAACGGAACCGGCTGTGACTCGAAGGTCGAGTGCCTGCTGGAAGACCACTCCGGCCGGAAGGCGGCTGAGGCGAGCGCGCCCGTGAAAAGCGGTGCGGCAGAAGCCCATTTTACGGTAAACGATATCCGCCGGTGGGATATAAAAAACCCATATTTATACCGTCTGAAGCTGAGACTTGTCGATAATGACCGTGTGACGGACGAAGCCGAGGAGATTATAGGCTTCCGGGACGCCGTGTTTGACGGGGACAGGGGCTTTTTGCTCAACGACGCACAGGTTAAGCTGTACGGCGCGAACCTGCACCACGACGCGGGGCGGGTGTTTGGCGCGGTGATGCCCAAAGAGATACTGCGCCGAAGGCTGCGGGTATTGCGGGACATGGGCTGCAACGCGATACGCTGCAGCCACAATCCGCACGGTGAGGCGCTGTATGAGCTGTGCGACGAGATGGGGCTCGTGGTGATAGACGAGCTTTATGACAAATGGTGCAACAGCGCCCTGTACTTTGGGGAGATCTTTGATACGGACCGGATGGATGACCTGGAGCGTATGGTGAAACGGGACAGGAACCATCCCTGCGTGGTGCTGTGGAGCGTAGGCAACGAGGTAGAGATACAGTATTCCGAACTGTTCTACGAAAAGCTCAAAGAGCTGGCGGAAGCGTGCCGCAGGCTCGATCCGTCCCGCCCCGTGTCAATGGCGCTGATCGGTTTTTGCATGCGGGGATATCTGGACGACAATACGGAACTGAAGAAAAAGACAGACCTTGTGCTTCGGTACGCCGATATCGTGGATGTATTCATGGGCAACTACATGGAAGGCTACTATGAGGCTTTCAGGGAAGCCGGAATGAAGAAGGCCATTATCGGGTCGGAAGTGTTCACGTATTACAGGAACGAGCAGCTCAGCGCGTTCCAGACAGTTGAGCGTTCCCCGTGGGAGGACGTGAAAAAGCATGACTATGTAGCCGGCGGATTCGTATGGGCGGGAGTGGATTACCTGGGCGAGTGCCCGGGCTGGCCCAGTTTCGGCTGGCCGGGCTGCCCGGTAGACAGTACCGCTCACAGAAAGCTCCGCAGCTGGTTCGTGGAGAGCCAGTGGAGCGAAAAGCCCGTGCTGAAACTGGGCTTTGCCGACAGCAAGGCGTACGACGATCGCGCAAGAGCCAATTGGGGTTTCCCGCTTATGAGAGGCGACTTTTACGCCGAACGCTACGACCTTATGATGCGGGTGTACGTGATGACCAACTGCGACGAAGTGCGGCTGTATCTGAACAATGACCCCGTGCGCGTCTGCCGCACATTCGGCGAAGACAGGGTGATGCATATGCTCCTGCCCTATCATCCCGGAGTACTGCGGGCCGAAGGCTGGAAAGACGGGAATAAGGCCGCGGAGGAGATACTGCGCTCATCGGACAGACCCGCTTCGATCCGCATAGAGCTCCCGGACAAAACTGTCCGCCCGGGCGAAACGGCGCAGGTCGATATCTTCCTGTTGGATGAGTATGGTCAGGTCTGGGAACGTTCCGCTCCCGAAGTCAGCGTGTCCGTCGACGGGAACGCCGCGCTGCTTGGAGTGGATAACGGAAATTTCCTTACGGATGACGGCGGGCCGGGAGCATGTTCCTGCGCTTTCCATCTGGGCCATGCCGCCGCCTATGTCCGCGTCGAAGAAGAGGGCCCTCTGACGATACGCGCGACATGCGGAGAAATGAGTGCCCGGATGATCATAAACGGGCCGCGATAAGCTTTGTCAGCGATGCATACGATCATTAAGACCAAGTGCCTGCTCTTCTCAGGATCATAATCTGTATACACGCGCTGCTGGAAAACGGCTGGCGGATGAAAGACATAGACGAAATGGATATGGTGGGCTACATAAGACTCAGGGCGTGGAACGCGGTAAGCGAGAAACGCAAAAACGAACCCCGCCCAAGCACTATAGACAACGTGTGGTCGGGGCTGAAGCCGTAGATGGACTCGACCGGGAGAGTATGGACAGAAAACCGATCGCCGTGGTACAACACTCCCGGAACAGTCCTGACCGCCGTTATGATCCTGACTGAACGGAGTGTGGTATCTTTATGAAAAAACTCCTTTGCCTGATAACCGCGCTGCTTTTATTCGCAGCCGCGCTGACCGCGTCAGCGGGAGGACTCCCGCCGTCCGCCGATACGCTGCTCGTCGTTGAAATGCCTTCCATGTCCGCGGTCGTCATGCGGGAAGCTGATCAGATATCCGAGAGTAAGGATGGTTCCACGGCGTATATCTACAGGAACATTGATCATGAGACATTTGTCGCCTTCAGCGAGCGTTTGAACGAAATGGGCTGTGAACTGGGCGCCTACACAGTGAAAGACAACGTCCTCAATACCGTGGTCACGAAAGGCGCGGGCACAATGAGGATAGTGTACGACAACTCCTCCCTGACCTGTATGATAGCGTATGCTCCCGGCGCCTGCCCGGAAGAGACGGTGCTAATTCAAGGCTATGCTGTCGGGGATATAGTGGTTTTCGGCGCGTATGACCAGGACCATGTGGAGAGCAACGGCAAAGAACCGATAGAGTGGATCGTACTGGATAAAAACGAAAATGATGAATACCTGATCATCAGCAAATATGTCATTGACAGCTGGTCCGCCCCGGACGGGTTCACCTGGGAGGATTCCAGCCTGCGATACTGGCTTAACGGCGCGTTTTATAACTCTGCTTTTACCGAAGATGAAAAAGCCCGGATACTGACCACACACCTGGACCCCGAAAGTTTCCCCGGTTACGACGCCGATCCCGGCAGCGCCACCGATGACAAGGTATTCCTGCTGAGCGCGACCGAAGCAGAGAAGTACTTTGAGCAGGGATCTGACAGGGTGTGCTATCCCTTCGGCGATCCCGATAACCCCGGCAACTGGCGCGTACGGACAATGGACTGCTGCATAGACGTGGACGGAACAGCCATACACACCGCCGGGGAAAAGAAGTATAACAGTGTCCTTGACACGTATGTGTATATCTATTTCCAGGCCGGCGTCCGGCCCGCTGTCCGGATCCGCTGAATTGTGAGCGGCCCGGATCTGACGACGTTTTAGCTTTATAATCCATTGATGATTTGTATGATCCCCGGTTCGCGGGAGCGGAAAAGAAATTACGGGACGGAAGAATGATTGGAGCGTGCCTGATATGAAAAAGAGAGTCTGTATCTGTCTGATTCTGCTGTTATTCCTCGAAGTCTTTATTCCGGCGTTTGGTGAATCGCTGGACAGCGCTCTGGACAAAGCGTTCGAAAAGGGCAGGCTTTCTTTTGAGCGTATCGAGAACCCGATGCCCGTTCCCGAAAGCTGCGAGTTCTCTCTGCCGCCCGCGGAGGTTCTGGAAGCCTGGGGACTTTCAGGTATAAGCGCGGAGGAAGTATCCGCGATGCTTCGGCAGGCGCAGCTGACAGTAATAAACTATTCGCCGGACGGGACGCACGGCGTCGGATACCTCGTATCAGGCGACAGCTTTCTTCCCGCTGCTGTTTCGCAGGGACGCATCGCGATCATTTATCCCACACATGAGCGCGGCGTCGACGATCAATTCAACATACTTGAAAAATATTATCAGCAAAGCTGTCTTCAGCGCAACACCTATACGCCGTTTGGCATGGGCGAAGAGGGAACGATATGGTCCCCGAGCGGGCGGTACTGCTGTTCGCTGTACAGCGATGGGCTATTCAAGATGGGCAAAGGCGACAGCTGCAGCCCCATATTTACCGATACGCATACCGGCGAGATGTTCCTGGCGGACTCATTTAACCCCAGCCTGTTCAAGGGTGACGCCGGAAGCTGGGTATGCGGCTGCTTCTCAGATGATGAACAGTACTTCTACGCAATGTATTACGGCCATCGTTTTGAACACCTGTGCACGCTGGTGCGCTACGATCTGGCAACTCTGGAATATGAAGAGCTGTACGGCATGGATATAAACGGATATCCGACCCTGACGCAGTTAAAAGACGGCACCCTGCTTACCTTCAGCGACACCCGGCAGATAGGCACGGCCGCGCAGCAGCTCATAAAGGTATACCCCGGCGGCGCGACTGAGAGTTCCCCCATCGATGAGCTTATGAGGATCTCGCAGGATTACGCCCTTTATTACAGGCGCCTCTACTGCTCTGGCGAGTCCGGCTGGGCGGTAATGCCCGCCTCGCTGACCGGCAAAACAGCAGGTGAGACTGCTTTGGGCTTCTTACGTTTCCGCCCGGAAGAGAGTCTGAGCGAAAGGACGGATGTCCTGTGGATGATCTGCGCCCAGACGCTTCAGCCGGAGTCATTCTCCAAGGAAAAACTGGCAGAGTACTACGCTTCCGAGTTCGACAGGTACTGGGCTGATAAAGACTATCTCTTCATCTATGATATAAAACTGTCGCCTGAGGGGCGTTACGCCGCGGTGATTGCCGGTTCCCCCGAGGGAAGGCTCCACGATCAGATCACAGTGATGCTTATAATACGCTTATCGGATCTGAAAACCTTGGTAGCCGGGGGTATAGACGTCGGAAATGTCAGCTCGCTTGCCGTGAGACGGAATAAGTATCTCCTGAACCTGAGCGATGAAGGCGTGCTGTGCATGAGCGACGGCGGACTGTACTGGCTATCCGAACAGTAAGAGCCGCATAAATCCGCCCGGATAAGGGCAAACCGTCAAACCGAAATCAACACCCGACAGGGAATATAAAACCCTGCCGGGTGTTTTATATACAAAACTTATTTGAGGTAATTGCATGAGGGACGCAGTACTCGACCAGATAGTGTCGCTTTCTCTGGACGTGGGCGAGTTCACCCGCTACATGCGCGCCATAAACGCGTCCATAAAGGAGGAGGAGAGCTCTTTTAAGCTCGCGGGCGCGGGCGTCAGCAGGCTTGAGTCCAGCCCGGGTGGACGCGGCTTACCAGCAGAACATATGCTGTCGTTTATCAGCCTTCTTTTTCGGATAATCAGCTCGAAACCAACTGTATGGATTAAAAATCCCCAATCCGGGTATCTGCCCGGATTGGGGATGCACGGTGCCGCAAAATGTCTCAGGCCATGGGCATGAAGCGCTTGGAGGCTCCCGATCAGGACGTCTCCGCTTTAGGTCGATACTGCTTCATTCTCCGGGCTTACTGACAGATTTGCGCATGATAGACAGACTGGAGCAACTGTAAACGATATTCAGTGTAAGCAAAAGGGTCTGTTGGGAAACAAGATAAGGGGTACTTAAGGGGTACATAAGGGGTACAAATTCAGGCATTCCACCGACAAAGTACTCCTCGGCGGCGGCGGAAGCGGCAAAAATCGCGCGAAAAGCGCGATATACGCGCATTTGGGGGCAAAAAAACAGGGCGGAGCGTTAAGATCTGTCCTGTTTTTGTCTGCGGCTGACGAGACTTGAACTCGTACTCCTTGCGGAACACGCCCCTCAAACGTGCGCTAAAATCGACATTTTTCGCGGGTATTTGGCAAGTTTTGACGCTAAACTGAAGGTAATCAAAAAATAAGGGGTACAAATTGGGGTGAAATTTTTACTCAGGCTAAACATTTCAATTGGGGTGGAAATTGGGGTATAAATGCTGGCGTAAACGAAACTCAAGGCTCTTTCGATTCTCAGCGATCGCATAACCGCGGTACAGGCGCTTTATTGGAAGTACGCGGTCCAGCTTTGCTGTACACTCGCTTATCAGTTCACATACGCCTGCCAGCATGAGCAGCGCAGGCAGTACCGACCGTAATGAAAACATGCTTATGCCTTGCAAGAGGGAAAAACCTAAAAAACCACCCAAATGATCCAGCACGAATTGCCCGTGATATCATAATTCATCCAACGCGCGGCGGAGATATCCGTTTCATAAAGCACGTCTTTCTCTTTCATTGCATCTTCCCAATATGTCACCCTTTCCTTACTTGACTCCCGTCAGTAATGCGGAGCCGGAAAGCGCCATCCATGTTGCTTCGGACTTCTTCATGAACTGCCCGTTCGTGGTATCGATCAGTTCGACCTTCTGATAACCCATATCCCTCAGCTTCTCCGCAAAAGCCTGCATGTCCCCGTATTTAGAGCGGGAGAAGATATCGTGCAGGGCAAATGTACCGCCCTTTTTCAGCGTACGCAGTGTCTCCAGGAGATACTTTTGCCGGTCTCCGGGGATATTGTGATACACATAGTTGCTGACCACAGCGTCAAAGCTCTCATCCGGAAAGTCCAAATGCACGGCGTTGCCCTGGAAAAAGCTGATCCGGCTCACTCCTTCTATCCTGGCGTTGCTTTCGCACAGAGCCTTGCTGAAGGAGGCATATTCAATACCCCAGCGGTCTATGCCGATGATCTCGGCGCGAGGATTGCGTTTGCCGACCGCGATGCCCAATGCGCCGCTGCCGCAGCCGACATCCAGACATCTGCCGCCATCCGGGAGCTTCACATATGCGGCAATTCCTTCGATGATCTGTCGGGCCATTTGCCTCTTACCGTTGTAATCAAACGCGCGGTACATGAGCACAGACCATATGCTGAGGCAGATGAAGCATAGAGCGAACACCGCGAATACGACTGTCAGAATGGTCTTAAGAGTGCTGTGTGACAGCAGGCAAAACAGCACTGTTGCCGCGCTGAAGCCCAGCGCTGCGCCGATAAAGGACCAGATCATACCCTTGGGCATCCAGTTTTTGTAATCAGGTTTCATGTTACCCTCCGTATCTATAAATACAGGCTTGTTTGAGGATGATTGGGTTTTGACGATAATCGAGCGTACGTACAGACAGAGCATATTTTGTTGTTAATTTGGATACAGCAAGCATATGATCCAGAGACACAGCACGCTTATATCTCCTGCCTGGACTTCGCGTCTGTTTACGGGATCATTATCTGTCCTGCGTTCATTTTATACAGCCGGTCTCCGTACCGTGCCGCCTCGGCCTCATGGCTCACGATCAGCACTGCCGCGCCTTCGTCCGCCGCGTTTCTCAGCAGCTCGAGAACAACGCGGCTGTTTTCATCGTCAAGGTCGGCGGTAGGCTCATCAGCGAAGATAAAATCCGGTTTTACGCACAGCGCTCTGGCTATAGCCATACGCCTGAGTTCCCCACCCGAAAGCTCGCCGGGCTGGGCGGATGCCAGATGTGAAATGCCCAGTTTCTCCATAACAGACAGCACGGTCTTCTCATCTGCCGTTCTGCCGATAAGCGAGAATGGCAAAAGGATGTTTTCCAGAACCGACAGAGCGCTTACGGCGCCGGTGCCCTGAGGGATCACGGCAAAATGTGTACAGCGGAGCCTCGATAATTCTCTGTCTGCGAGCGCGTAAATGTCTTTCTCATCCAGAAGCACGCGCCCGTGTGAAGGCCTGAGCAAGCCCGAAAGCATGGTCAGAAGCGTCGTTTTGCCGCTGCCGCTTCTTCCCATAAGCACGCTGACACTGCCGCCGGCAAGCGTGAGATCGCACGGCTTTACAGCTTCGAAGCAGTTGGCGACGCCGTTCGGCCGTATATAGTACTTGCTGACTTGCTCCGCTTTCAGAACCATCTTATACGCCCTCTCTGAGTATGATCCCCGTGTCCGCGCGACTGAGTTTAAGCGCCGATACCATGGCAGATAACGGTCCGGCGATACACACGCATACAAGTGTGCTCACGGCGAAAAGCATAATGTTCCGGCCGGAAGGCAGCAGGAAAGGAAGCGCCAACGCCTTTTCGATCAGGCTGTGGAAATTCAGGACGATCAGCAGGGAAAGAGCTATTCCGATCAGGCCGCCCAAAACAGATACAAACAAGGCTTCCTTAAGCGCTATGCCTGACAGACGTTTTCTGGATACGCCTATCACCCGCAAAACCGCGTATTCGCGTTTGCGTTCGCCGCCCAGAAGCATGAAAGCTGCCGCAAGCAACAAAAACGAGAGCGCCCACACGCCAATGATCAGCGCTTTGATCGTGGACGCGACTCCCCCCAGCGAATCGGATACGCCGCTGATGACCGAACGTGTTTTGACAGCCTGCACCTTCCGCACATGGATGTTGATGTCGTTCGCGACGTCCTCCACGCTGAAAGCCGGATCGACACGAAGATATACGGCCGAGACCACTTTTGAAGGATCGGTGGTGATCTTAAGCTCATGGTTCATTTCTCGCGCGGCATTCAGCAGTACCGCCATGGTTTCTCCCGTGCAGTAAACAGCTGTGTCAAGTCCGGTGCCTGTCGCATCGAGCCGGGCCGCGACCCGGCAGCTTATCCCGTATATGCGCAGGCTCTCACCGACACCCGCTGACACTTTCGAGCCTACCACCACCTCGTTCAGGCTCAGGTCGTTTTTGGCGCGCTCGGCGATCCATGGTTGGACCGTGAAATCCGTTTCCGGGTCAAAACCGATCACCTGCACCGGCATCGAACAGCAATCCGCCCTCAGAGTCGCCAGAAACACCTGCCCCGAAGCAGCGGCGATACCGTCACGTTTTGTGATCTCCTCCTGCTTCGCAGTGCTCATGTAGTAGTATCCCGTAGTGCCCTGTAAATACAGATTGTCGATGTTGACTTTGGATCTTGCCGAATCCGGCAATACGATGATATCCGCTCCCAGACGGTTTTCCAGAGACCTGAGGCCGCTGTTCAGACTGTAAACCAATATTGAGCCGCTTAAAAGCGAAAAGCTCAAAACGGCCACAAGTATGGCGATCGCAGTCGTGCGTCCCGGATGTCTCAGGATATTTCTGAGAGGAAGCTTCGAAATGCTCATGTATGCTCCCTGTGTTTCAGCTCAAGTCCAAACCATACCAGCGACAGGGCGACGATCAACGCTCCGGTGACGACGGCAGTGGGTCTTGTATAGACCTGACAGCGCATCATCTCGTCTGCGCAGATCTTCATAAGCGTACCCGGCGTCAGGATCGCCAGTATACCCCCTATTGCCGCAAGGAACGGGGATTTGAGGCCGGGCCTGATCATGCCGATGCCTGCCAGCACGGCCACCGCGCCGCCCTCGACGGTGAGCAATGTCATAAGTTTTCTATCGTGGACGCAGGGTTTGGCAAATGTCTGTACGCCCAGTGCCAGCACTATGCACATCAGTCCGATAATCAGGCCAAACACAATATTTCTTTTCTTCATACCTTGATCCTTCTGAAAGATATGTCCGATCGGTCTTATGGCAATGAACCTTCGTCTATCCCATCGGCACGGTCTCAATCACTTCATAGTACAGCGGCGTGAAGCCCGCGGGAGAAAACGCGGAAAGGCCGGCCAGCGTTTCCTCGTCTTCGACCCTGCTCAGATACATCCTCGCCCCGACGGAAGCATATGGGAACTTATCCGGGTTCATTCCGTACATGGCCATTAGTTCCGAGCCGTTGTCTATGTTGAGCGTGGTCTGGTTGGGACTTAGGCCTAACTGAACGTAATAGGTATCATTAAGCTTCACCATACCGTACACGAAAAACGCGATATTGGGCGTGCCGTCAGCGTTCACGGAAGCTATGGCATAAAATCCGGTATAGCTGTTGACCGCGTCCATGAGCTCGTCTCCGCTGATCCCGTCGAAGTAATAGACTGTGGAGGCGGACGATACGGCGTCCACGTCTACTTCCGCGAATGCGGCGCAGTGCAGCGCGAACAGCGCGCTAAGTATGACGGCAAACAGTTTTTTCATTTCTGTCAGCTCCTTTCATGTTCGATTTCTGTCCTTTTTACGCCTCGAAGTTCTGATTGACGACTTCTTTGGCCACCCTGCCGTGCTCCAGCACTATCATCCGCTGGGCAGCTTCGCCCACTTCCGGGTCGTGAGTGACCACTATAAGCGTGGTGCCTTCCCGGTGCAGCTGTTTGAACAGATCCAGCACTATGTTTTCGTTGGCCTCATCCAGGTTGCCCGTGGGTTCGTCGGCCAGTATCAGCTCCGGATGGTTTATGAGCGCGCGTGCCACGCACACCCGCTGCTGCTCACCGCCGGAAAGCTGGCTGGGCAAATGCCGGGCGCGCTGTTTGAGGCCGACTCTGTCCAGCGCCTCAAGGGCTTCTTTCTCGTCGGGCATGGAGTGGTAATACTGGCTCACCATCACGTTTTCTACGGCAGTCAGGTAACTGACCATGTGGAACTGCTGGAAGATCAGGCCGATCTTGTCCCTTCGGATCTCCGTGAGCTTTTTGCCGGACTCTTTTGAAATATCCACGCCGTCCAGCAGCACCTGACCCTTGGAGGGCTTGTCCATGCAGCCGATTATGTTCATCATGGTGGATTTTCCGGAACCTGAAGGCCCCATTATGGCGACCCACTCGCCCTTCTCCACGGACAGGCTCACATCGTCCAGCGCTTTGAGCTCGCCGTATATCTTGGACACGTTTTTGATTTCAAGCAGACTCATGGTCATTCTCCTTTCAGTACCAGCGCGGGATCGATAGCGACCGCTCTCTTTACGGGGATCAGGCAGCTGAGCGCCGAGACCAGCATGGAAACGATTATGGTCGCGGGCACCAGCAGGATATTGAACTGCAGATCGGAACCAAATACTTCGCGGCTCACCACCAGCGCGAACACATAGCCCAAGACCGCGCCTATCACGCCGCCCAGCAGTCCCAGGAACAAGCCTTCTCCCAGGAATTCCACCCTGATGGAGTTATCGGAAGCGCCCAGGGCTTTCCGTAAACCTATCTCCTTGCGCCTTTCACTTACCACCGCGGTCATTGTGGTGGATACGCTTATCATGGTAAGTACCAGCACCACCAGAGTGACCAGGAACACCAGTCCCTGCAGTTTGCCCAGCACGCTGGCTTCGGATTTCGTCACGCGCTTGACCAGCCGGGCTTCTATGCCCGCTTTATCGCTGATCTCCCCGGCATAGGCGCTGAGTTCTTCGCTGCTGCCGCTCACGCTCAGTTCCACCACGTCGAATCTGTCTTTTTCTCCGGTCAGGTCCTCCATATCTCTCTGAGAGATGTAGATGTAATCCTCCTCTTCGCCGCCGGTCTCAAGTAAGCCCACCACGGTGAAGCTCATGGTGACTCGCTCTGTATCGGTTATCTGCTGCGTATCGGTATTCACCCCGACTTCAGCCGCCGCGTTGACCGCGTCCACCACGGCCTTCGAACTGGCAGTCGCACCGCTCACCGCGTCTATGTAATCATCCGGGTCATTCTCGCTCTGGCTCAGTATGAGCGGCAGCTGCTTGCCCTTAAACTGATCGGTGAAGCTTTCGGCGTGGGTGACTCCATACGTGTCCGTAAAGCTGTCTGTGGTCATTCCCGCCACACGGAAAGGCGTCTGGCGGCTCAGGTCCATGGCCACAGCCTTTATGGTGCCGTCCGGATCCAGTATCACGGTCACGCTCACCTCGGCGTCATAGTAGCCAGGAGCGCTGCCCTGCAGTTCTGTCTGCGTTTCGCCGACGTTCACGGTCTTCACCCTGTCGTATGCTATGCGCACGTTGCCGCCCAGTTTTACGCCTATGGTATTGGCCACGTTCTTGCCCACCAGCGCCTCACGCTGTGCTTCGGGATATCTGCCCTCTACCGCGAAATACGGGCTCGTCTTCTGCACCTCATCGAACGCGGTGCCCGCAGTCATGAATTTGAGCTGGGTCGAGTACTTTCCTTCCCCCGTCTGGTTGCCCATGAACTCGGTATAAATATATCGGTACGGCGTGGCGCCCAGAAGTTTTTCCTCGCTTATCACGGAAAGCGCCGCGTCTGTGCTCTGCCGATCAAGGTCCGCGGTCTCGCCCGGCATCAACAGCATATTCGCGCCATAGGAGCGGAACGACGCCGCCATCTGGCGCGGCACATCCACGTATACGGTCACAAGTCCGGCCAATATAGTCGCGCCTACGGCAATGGACAGAAGCGCTATCAGCATGCGGCTCCTGCGCCTGAGAAGCGAGGCAGTTATCATTTTGAAGAACATCCTGCGTTTCGACATGACTCTGCCTCCCTTCTAAGCCTTGCTGCCGTGCAGCACTACGGCGGGGTCAGTTCTGAGTATCATGCGTATGGCAGGCAGGCTGCCGGCCACCGTGACCAGACTGATCGCTGCCGCTACGATGGGTATGACTATTGGCTTTATGTCTATCGAGGCCCCGAACACCCGGCGCCCTATGAATCCCGCGAAGCCCAGCCCCATGAAATAACCAACGATCATGCCCAGCAGCGCGGTGATCAGTATTTCCGCCATTATCACGCCTGTGATCGCCTTGTCCTTTGCGCCGATGGCTTTCAGCAGGCCTATCTCCTGCGCGCGCTCCATTACGCTGGCGGTCACCAGGTTGCTTATGCCAAGCGCCACACCTACCAGCGACAGCGCGGTTATCATGATCATGAGCAGCTCGGTCTTTTCCAGTATCGCGCCCTCGCCTTCGGCTACCTGCCTCACGGCGCTGGCTGTGGAATTGCTCATGACTTCGGTTATCTGATAGCAGATGGCGCTGACATACGCGGTACAGTACCACTGATCCCATTCCTTCGCGCTCAGACCGCCGGGGTTGCGCGCCGCCCGCAGCGACAGTTCGTTGTCCGGTTCGGTGATCGCGCTCACCTCGACCGTGCCTACGCAGCCTTCAAGACCGCTGAGCTTCTGTGCCAGGTCCAGGGGCATCCATATCTGACTGTCCGCGTCCTCCCCGCTGTCGAATATCGCGCGCACGTTGACGGTCTGAGAGGTTCCCTTGCCTTTGAGCGTAAGCGTATCGCCCGCTTTCAGGCCCAGATCCGCGGCAAGCTGCGTACCTAACATGACCTGCGTCTGTGCGTCCGGCTCACTTTCGTCTATCCATTCGCCCTGGCTGATGTCCCACCAGGACCTTAAGTCCTTAACGCCGGCGTCCAGTTCCTCGCCGGTAGCCAGGGAAAGATGATGATTGAACCAGGTGCCGACCGTCTGGACTGTACGCCCATCCTCAAGTTCAGCGATCCCATTCAGGAAGGGCGCGAAATTTCTGATCTGGAACGTCCAGAATATCTCCTTTATCTTGCCCAGCTCGTTTTCTTTGAGCCAGCTCTGTTTGAGCGCGGTGCCGCCCTCATCCTCTATGGAATACATATCGCTGAGCAATGTGGAGTCGTTAGGCTTGACCACGATGTTTGCGCCGAAGGCTTTCATTTCCTCCTGCACTTTGTCCCGCACATCCAGCATGACATTGATCATTGATGTGGAAAGGGACGCTCCCAGCGCTATTGTGAGCGCGATGAGCAGCATTTTGCTCTTCTGCCTTAACAGCGCGCCTTTTATCATTCGAAGCAGCAAGCGTATCCCCTCCTTACCTGTTTTTGAACCTGGATTCGGCGGCGATCAGGTCGTCCATCTGTATGACGATGCTGCCTTCATCCACCTTAAAAGCCAGCGGCACCGGATTGCAGCCTCCCGGCAGACCGATGGTATTGGTATTCATCACCACATCGCACTTTACGCATACCACGGTATCTCCCCGCTGGATATAACCCGCGGGGCCGCATACGTCGCAGGCGTTCAATCCCACACCGTAAGCGCCCGAACCCGGTTTGCGCACCACCAGCCAGCGCACTTCCACGCTGTTCTTCGTCTTGATACTGAAGGTGTGCAGGTTGTAATCGTTCACCTGCTCGATGGGTATCAATACCTGAGAACCATCAGCACTGATCTGATAGCTTTCCGGTTCCGGTTCGGCTTCCTTTTTATTGTCCAGAGCGTAGACCGTGGTCAGGTTGAACAGTACGATCGCCATGCATACCGCTACTACCCCGACCCAGCGGCGGTTGTGGCGGCGATTGGCTTTGAGCCGGCGATGCTGGGCGGGATTTGAGTATCTGCCGCGCTTTAAAAGACTCTTTATGAACAGCACCGCCAGCGGGATAAGCACGATGATGCCTATCAAAAGCATGAACTGCCTGGCATTGTTGCCCACATTCATTGCGAAGTCGCGTTCCCAGCTGTCATAAGCGGAACCGGCTTCCGGCACGGTGAACCAGCCGGGTCTGAATTTGTACAGAACAGTCTGCACGCGCCGCCCTGTTTCGGGATCTGTCACCCGCAGGGAGCTCTTTTGCCGCCAGGCGCGCAGTATCTGTCCTCCAAAATTGATTATTACCGTAACGAGCGCAAGCCCGCCTGTACATCCCAGTATCAGGTGAGAATCGTCGCGGATCGGATCGCCGTTCGCGCCGGTCCAGAGCGCCGCGTCTGTGCTCAGCTTCATGAGGCAGCGGTACAGGAAACGTATATAAACAGTAAACAGTATCAGTGTCAGCGCCCAGCCGGCCAGTCTGAGCATGAAATCGGCGGAAATTATCCCTTCGCCTGCAGTCTCGAATTCGGC
This sequence comes from Clostridiales bacterium, assembly GCA_024684375.1. Lineage (GTDB taxonomy): Bacteria > Bacillota > Clostridia > Christensenellales > Aristaeellaceae > RUG14130. Next base: position 10,309 of record JAIKWZ010000057.1, on the reverse strand, counting down.
GGGCGCCCAGATCACTTTCCAGGCCTTATAAAACAGCAGGTCCGCGCTCACTGCCGCGCTTAAGCACGCTATGACGGTTTTGCCCCAGACAGGCGCGCGTTTTCTGCAAAACACTGTCAAAGCTATCAGCATGAACGCCATGGCAATAAAACCGACATAGAAAGTATACAGGTTTATTTCCACGTCGAATGTGGACATGAACGCGTGCCTCACAGCTCTGTAAGAAGCCGCGACCAGGCCTGCAAGCACGCCCCCCAGCTGGATATAAAAACCCGTCTTTCCCAACAGCGTTTTGCACAGCGCAAAAAACAGTGTAATGGCGGTCACAGTTATGAACAGATTGAAAGTGACCTCATATATGTAATGCAGCACGGCAGATTCCTCCGCATTCGATGATAATGGAAGCAGCGGTCAGGCGCAGGCAGCTGTCCTGGTGTCCAGAACGGAATTACGTGGGGATAACTTATCGTCTTCCTTCAGCATAAATGCCGGAACACGGTTCCCCCGCGGAACGCGCGCCGGCAAGCAGCTAAATGAGATAATGGTATAAACAGTGCTTCCCGCGCGGGCCGTGTATTTCGGCCCGCGCAGGACAGGCTTCAGTTTACCACTCCTGTACGAAATACTCCCAGCCTTCGAAGGTGACTTCGATGGGGCTCTCCCAGAAGCGGCCTTCAACGCCGGTCTCGGCGTCGACATGCAGCAGGTAGCCGTTCTCAGCGGGGCTGTGGATAGTGAGGGCCAGGCTGTACAGGCCGTCCTTGTCCAGCTTGATGTTGGCGCCATAGTGAGGGCCGTCAGAAGCGGCCATGGGCATGAAGGTACCTTCAGCCATCACGTTGCCTTCGCCGTCGACCACTTTGTAGTCGATGGTCAGGTAGGGGATCCAGTCGCCTACGCCGTAGCCGAGCTTGTTCTCGTTGGCGGAAATGTCAGCTTCGATGTGGATGTTGGCTTCCTCGACGCTCAGGCCGGCGGAAGCGGCGGGCTCCATAACAACGGGCTGGAAGTAAACAGCGGCGATGTGGATGATGCTGTCGGGTCCGACATCCTGCTCTTCGCCGATTGGGAATTCTTCAAAACCGATTTCGTCCTCGGCGAAAGCCGCGACTGCGAAGGCCATTACCAGGCACATAATGAGGGCTAAGAACTTTTTCATGGGATTTCCTCCTTTTTCTTTTTCAATGGGGAGTACCGAAAACCACTCGGCATATTTATCATCAGGCGGCGGACAAAGCGGGGTTGTGAGCACCGCCGGTGACAGCTTTTTTATTTGGCCTCCGCGGGGCCGATCTGCTTTTTGAGCACGGCGATCTTCTGGCGGTAATGCGCTATCATGAAGGTTATGAGCAGTATGACCGCCAGTATCAGCTGAGGCGCGAGCGTCTCAAGGAACGGATATATGCCCAGCACCTGGACCACGTCGTTCTCCGGTATGCCGGTCACCCTGAGCGTGCATTCGAACAGCCCGCCCTCGCTGAGTTCCTTGATGCCGCTGCCCAGGAAGGCCACGCACATGACCGCCATGAGTATGGAAGTTGCGGTAAAGAACAGCTTGATCGGCAGCTTGATGCTGAGTTTGGTGATGGCCAGATACACACCTACCAGCACCACGCAGCCCACCGCGAATCCCGCCAGCACCATGCCCACGCTGCCCTCCTCGCCGCTCATCATCGGCTGGTAGAACAGCACGACTTCCGCGCCTTCGCGGAACACTGACAGGAAAGCGGTAAACGCCAGCGTAAAGGCGGAACGCTTTTCCACGCCGGAGCGTACCTTGTCATGGATGTAGCCCGTCCAGGCGGCGGCCTCGCTCTTGGAGATCATCCAGTTGCTCACGTAGAACAGCACGCACACGGCTATCAGCGCGGTCACGCCTTCGATTATCTCCTGCGCCATGCCGGCCTGTGAGAAGGCTTTTTTCAGGAAATACAGCGCCGCAGCGGCGATAAAGCTTGCGACTATACCGGCTATCGCGCCGATATATACCTGCTTCAGCGCCTTTCCGTTGCCGCTCTTTACCAGATAAGCGATGATCGCGGCGATCACCAGGATGGCTTCAAGGCCTTCACGTACGATTATTCCGAAAGAACCCAGCGCGGTCAGCCAGTTCGCGTTCTTCTCCTGCGCCGCGTCGTCAACCTGTTTCAGCTGCTCTGTCAGCGCTTTAACGTCAGTATTTATGCCTGCCAGCGTCCCGGAAAGCGGCTCTTTTACCGCAGTGAGATCGATACTGCCGTCATCGGCCGGCACGGCAAGCTTTAACGCTTCTTCAAACGCGGAGTCAACTTTTTCCGCGCTTCCGGCGCCAACGTCCGCGCTCACCCTGTCCCTTACGCCGGCATCCAGCCAGATATTCCGGTATGCCGCGTTCAGGCTTCTGGAAAGCAGTTTGTCCACATCATTGGAAGAGACCGCGTTAAGAGCGATCCCGCTCATGCGGGCGATGCCGTCAGCCGCATCGGACCAGTTGTCGTAGCTCTTGCCGGCCTCCGCGGCTTCCACGGCGCTTATATCGTCCAGCCTTTGAGCGCGCTTTTTGAGTCCGTTCAGGAGCTTGCGCTCGGTGTTGCCGTAAGACGTCTTTTGAAGCTTTTCCGAGCTGATCAGGTCGTGCAGCGCCGTAAAGCCGTCCTCGACAGAACGCCAGGAATCATAGCCGAAAGCATCGTATATCCTGCCCGCGAAGCCCGAGGACAGATAAATGGAAAAATATGCGTTGTTGAGCGTCTCGGCCGCGTCCGTAAACGTTTTGCCGCTATACTCCTTGTCTACGGTAGTCATCAGGTCGTTTATCGCCTCAAACGCTTCCGTCCAGCTGGCATACCTTGAACCTTCGGCTTCTCCGCCGTACTGGCTCCAGGGGTCATAGCTCAGTTGAACGCCGTTCTGCCACCAGGTCATGGAGGTCTGCGCTTCGCCGTCCTTCAGAGCCAGTTTGTTGGCGTCCTCGCGGATCATGGTCTTCAGCTTGTTGAGCTCGCCTTTGACTGCGCTTTTGGTCGTTTCATCAAGCTCCGTCTTTTTGACCGCAGCCTTGCAGGTGGTGAACTCAAGCTCCACTGCGTTTTTGCGCGGCCCGGAAACATATGTCATGGTCTGGCGCTCAAAGCCCGTGACTTCGTATACCTTGAAATAAGCGTTGTTCACGCAGTCGTAAGCCGCGGAATTATCCCCCGCAAGGTACGCTTCAAACGCCTCATCCAGGTATCTGTCGATCCTGTCGGCGCTTGAGCCCCAGCGGTTGCCTTCCTCATATTCAAAAGGCGCGTCAGCATAAGCCGAGCAGGATACGACCAGCATCAGTGCTATTATGAGAACCGAGATCCGAACCAGACTTTTCATTGTGCATCTCCCGTTTCAGCATCAGAATCAAAACAGAGAAAGCTTTTATGATCCAGGTTTGCCAGAAGCATAAGCGCGGCGTTATATGCACGATCCTCTTTAACGACCGTATCCGCAAGCAGACCCGATAATTCCTGGGCTTTTTTCTGCATTTCAACAGCGGTCTGTTTTCCCGTTTCGGTCAAACTCGCCGCTCCGTAATGGAGTTTCTCGATATAACCCATCCTCTTCAATCCGTCCAGCAATCTGTGTGCGGACGGCTTACTTATATTCAGCCTCTTAGCCACGCTGATAGATGCGACATACTGATTCCGTTCAGACAGTCGCAGCAGCTCTATCAAACATTTCAGCTGTGAGTCACTCATGTTCAACCTCAATATGTTAGTCTTAGGTAACATAATAATATTAGCATAGGCTAACATAAATGTCAATATGACCGCTTTATGTTATCACCGGCTAATTTTTGTTATTTTTTGACTCCGACAAACAGAAGCGTCTGGCCTTATTATTCTTTACCGGTAAATGGGACTGTGATACCCAGTCGTTTATCGGCTTTTAGTCACAGTCCCGTTTTCATGCCGGAAAAAGATCCGTTATTTCTTTCCCTGATTCGCGACGGCTTCCATTTTTGCTTTAATGGCCGCCTGGTCGCCCAGATAGTAAGACCGTATGACCTTGAAACCGTCGTCGAATTCATACACCAGTGGCGTGCCGGTTGGAATGTTGACACCTGTGATGTCTTCGTCGGAAATGCGGTCAAAATACTTTACCAGCGCGCGCAGACTGTTTCCGTGCGCAGTGATGATTACTCGCTTTCCTGAAAGCATCTCAGGCTTGATGACTTCGTTGAAATACGGCACTGCCCTGGCGATCGTGGTCTCAAGGCTTTCATGGGCAGGCAATGATCCTCGCTCCACATCCCGGTACATCGGTTGGTTCAGAGCAGATCGTTCGTCCGCCGGATCGAGCGCCGGCGGCATGACGTCGAAGGAGCGCCGCCATATCTTAACCTGTTCCTCGCCGTACTTTTTGGCAGTATCCGACTTGTTCAGTCCCTGCAGCGCGCCGTAGTGGCGTTCATTCAGCTTCCAGCTTTTCACGACCGGCAGCCAGGCCCGATCCATCTCATCGAGGATGTGATACAGGGTGTGGATCGCCCTTTTAAGGTACGAAGTGTAACAAATGTCAAAGTCATAGCCCTCGGCTTTGAGCAGCTTTCCGGCAGACCTGGCCTCCTCGTGCCCCTTTTCACTCAGATCAACATCAGTCCAGCCGGTAAATAGGTTGAGCCTGTTCCATTCACTCTCGCCGTGGCGGACCAGCACCAGTTTCATCATGTGGATTCTTCCTTTCCGCTTGTATAGTCTGTTCGGTATTCAGCCTTTTCAGAAGCTTCATGCAAGGTCTGCGTCACGCGATCTTCCACGAAGCTGCCTCCTGCCTGCCTTCGACAAAGGTCTTGTAGAGTCCTTCTTTCGCGATCAGTTCCTTATGCGTGCCGTGCTGGACGATGTGCCCGTTGTCCACCACATAGATCTGGTCGGCGTGGCGCACAGTCTTCAGACGGTGGGCGATCATGATGATCGTCTTTTCCTTTGTCAGCGCCTCGATGGCTTCCGTGAGTTCCGTTTCATTCTCCGGGTCTACGTTGGCGGTAGCCTCGTCCAGAATGATGATAGGCGCGTCTTTCATGATGGCACGGGCGATGGAGATGCGCTGCTTTTCGCCGCCTGACAGGCTGGCTCCCCCCTCACCTATCACTGTGTCGTATCCGTTCGGCAGGGCCATGATGAAATCGTGGCAGCGGGCTTTCTTCGCGGCTTCAATGACCTTTTCCATAGAGGCATTCGGCTCGCCGAAACGTATGTTGTTGGCGATGGTGTCTTCAAAGAGATACACGCTCTGGAACACGAAGCTGAAATTCCGCATAAGGGAATCGAAGCTGTAGTCCTTCACGTTCCGGCCGCCCAGCAGCACTTGGCCTTCCTGTACGTCCCAGAACCTGGCCATCAGGTGACAGAGCGTCGTTTTGCCGCCGCCGGAAGGACCGACAAAGGCAGTGGTCGTTTTTTCCGGGATCGTCAGGGACACCTGGTCAATGATCTTGCGCTTGTCGTAGGAGAAGCCGATATTTCGAAGCTCAATGTCCCTCTTTGCAGGCGTCAGTTCTTCGCCGTCGATGTCCATGGGCGGCATGTCCATGATCTCCTTCGTTTTGGTGACGGCGATGCGGATATTGCGCATCAGCGCGGTGAATGAGCTCATGGAGTCCAGACTCTCATACACCATGAAGGCCGCTATAAGCATCATTATGCAGTAAAGCAGTTCCATCGTACCCGCGAAATGGAATTTCAATGAAAGGATCGCCATCACGATACCGGTCATCTTGGTGACGATGTTCTGCATCGTTACCCACGGGATGACGGCGTATTCAAGGTAGGTATCGCCTTTCTGCTTTTCGACGATGGCCGCTTCCAGCTTCTTTGCCGTATCGTCCGTCATGGAGTAATTCTTGACTTCGGCAATGCCCTGCACATATTCGATGACCTGAGTCACCAGACCCTCGTCCGCTTTGTGCTTGCGGGGCGCGACGGGTTTGGCGGCATGCTGCATGACGGTGTTGAACAGAACATATAAGGTGATGCCAGCCACCAGCACTAATCCGATGCGCCAGTCAAACGCGAGCACGAAGCAGGCGATGACCGCTGTGGTAAGGATGCCCTGAGTGGTGATCATGACGATGCGGGTCGCGATATCCGCCAGGCTTTCCAGCGTGTTGGTGGTCACGTTGGTGATCGAACCCAGCGAGTTTTTGTTGAAGAAGCCCATGGGCAGGTAGCGCAGATGCTCAGCGATCTCGATGCGCTTGTTCGCGCAGGAGTGATAGCCGGCTTCGCACTGCAGCATGGTGGTCTTCAGGTTGATGCAGAACTGCCCCAGTACGGAGACGGCCATAATGCCCAGCGCCAGCCAAAGGTGTTTTGCACTCATGTTGTTTTCTATAAGGCCGCTCACCACCACAGCGATGGCCGTGATGCGCAGGGCGGCAAACATGGCTTTGACCACGCCCAGCACGATCGCCAGATAAAGCTTGTTTCGGTCCTCTTTGCTGCAAAAATCAAAGAACTGTTTAAGCGTCTTAAACATTGCCCTCATCCTCCTTCGCCGACATATGCGCCTGCCACATTTTGCGGTACAATTCGCTCTTGAGCAGCAGCTCCTCCTGTGTTCCCGCCGCTTCCATCCTGCCTTCATTGATCAGTATGATCTGGTCGGCGGAAGCGATGGTGGACAGGCGGTGCGCGATCACCAGCAGCGTGCGTCCCTTTACGAGCTTCGCAACGCTGCGCTGTACCAGCGCTTCATTTTCCGGATCAGTGTAGGCGGTAGCCTCGTCCAGGATCACGATGGGCGCGTCTTTCAGCATCGCCCGGGCGATAGAGATGCGCTGGCGCTCGCCGCCGGACAGGTGGCTGCCCGCGCCGCCGCAGACCGTCCGGTATCCGTTTTCAAGCCCCATGATAAAATCGTGGCAGCCGCAGGCCTTTGCCGCAGCCATCACCTGTTCGTCCGTGGCTTTCGGGTTTCCCAGCCTGATGTTCTCCATCACGCTCATGTCGAACAGGTAATTGTCCTGGGACACATAGGCGATCTTTTTCTGGTAATCGTCCAGCGGGAGCTGCCTGATGTCCACGCCCCCGAAGGTGATGCTTCCGCTGTCCACATCCCAGAAGGACGCGATCAGCTTGGCGATGGTGGATTTTCCGGAACCTGAGGGGCCCACCAGAGCGTTTACCGTGCCCTCGCGTATGGTCAGGCTGACCCCGTGGAGCACTTCTTCTTCATTATAAGCAAAATGGACGTCGTTCAATACAATCTCGCTGCCATTGGGCCGCGCCTTCATGGTGTCTGGACGGATCAGTTCCGGTTTTTCCAGTATGCCCGTCGCTTCACCCAGGATCGTGCCCAGCTTGGACAGATCGTCCATATAGGCGCTCGCTATCACAAAAGGCGTTATTAAGCCCAGCGACAGCACGATCAGCATCAGCAGGTCCGGCGCGGTGACCCGGCCGCCAAGAAAATAGGATACGCCGAAAGGCAGCAGCGAGAGCAGCGTGGCGGGCATCAGGACCAGCGCGGCATTCTGGTAGACATTGCAGCGCCGCATCCATTCGACAAAGCAGTCCGCGCCCTCCTTCGCCGCCGTGACGAATTTCTCATAGCTCGTTTTGGCCTTGCCGAAAGCTTTGATGACTTCGATCCCGTTGATGTACTCCACAGCGGTGTCGTTCAGCGCCTTCGTCTTGACCACTGTATTTTGGTAGCTCACCTTGCTGCCGCGCATCATCAGAGCGAAGAACACAAGGCCAACCGGTACCGTGATGAGCGACAGCAGGGCCAGCCGCCAGTCTATCTTCACCATGTAGCCGAAGATAACGAATGGAATGATCAGGTTGGATGTCAATTCCGGGATCATATGCGCAAGCGTGGTCTCGATGGAGTCTACCCTCTCCACGATGATGTTCTTGTAGGTACCGGAGGACTCGTCCAGCACATCGCCCAAAGGCATCCTCGAAAGCTTTTTTGTCAGTCTGCGCCGGATGTTGGCCAGCACCTCAAAGGTGGCTCTGTGGGAAAGTGTGGTGGAAAACGCGTGGAAGACACGGTCCAGCACGAAAAACAGAGCCATCCACAGGCACTGGCGCAGACAGTATTGAAAGTCCGTTGTTTTGTCCAGCAGCCCCTTTACTATGTTCGCCATGAAGACGTAAGGCATAAAGCCGCTGACCACGCTCATGATCGCCAGCACCACGCTCAGCGCGTAGCTGCCTTTGCGGCTTCCAGCAAATTCCATGATCCAGCTGAAGGTACTGCGCTTGCGCGCCTTTCCCGGATTGATCGTCCTTTCCATATAAAAATCGACCTCCTGTCAAATTGTTAGCTTTGGCTAACATAAAGGCGTAAAAAACGCCCTTATATTACAACGTATAAAGGGCTCAGTAGCCGAAGAATTCCTGCCAGCCTTTGGTAAAGAAGCGGTCCAGCGTATCGGCGTAGCGCAGGGCTTCTTCCCTTGTGAAATCGTGCTCTACTGCCTGGAATACCGCGTTCACATTGGCAGTGACCAGCAGATGAAATTCCTTGGGATCTACATCTTTGATATGTCCGCCGTTTTCCTTTACGAGTTCCATCATGGCCATCGTCGTTTTCTCTTCTTCCGCCGCCAGATCATGCAGAAAACTCTCATAGCGAGTGCCTTGGGATTTGCTTATCAGCAGACGGAATGCGTCCAGGTGATCATAGATATATGTCATGACAAGCCTGGCTTCGCCGCCGGATTCCCACTTCTGCGTCAGCGTACCGCTTTTGAGAGCTTCCCGCTCCGCAGTCTCCTCCTGACGGTACAGCGCCATCAACCCCTGAAAAGCGGGTTCCACCAATGCGGAAAACATATCTTCTTTGCCGGGAAAGTGTTTGTAAAGACCTGAGGCGCTCATTCCTGCGGAAGCGGCGATACGTCGCATGGACGCGTCGGTAAAGCCGTAGGTCAGGAATTCCTGCCAGGCAGCTGCCATGATCTTATCGTGATGAGCCGTTTTATCCCGCATCAGATACTCTTCCTCCAAGATGTTAGCGAACACTGTACGCTGTTGTTTCATAGAATACACTGTTCGCTATAATTTGTCAAATGTATTTTCTGTTAAGTAATCTAAGACGCTATCCACAGTGGGGGTGTCAATGCTCATTGCTGGTACAGCTTTTAATCACGCAATTGATTTAGCTTATACCCTCGACCGCTACGGCCATGTGTCTAAATAGATGCTCGAACAGAACAGTGAAAAGATGCAGCAGCTGATAAAAAAGCTCAACAAGCCGACTGTCAAAGAAACAGTCAACGAAACGCCCTCAGAATAATTTCATAAGGGGTACTTAAGGGGTACTTAAGGGGTACAAAATCAACTCGTACTCCCCGCGGCTGCGGCGGAAGCGGCAAAAATCGCGCGAAAAGCGCGATATACGCGCGTTTGGGGGCAAAAAAACAGGGCGGAGCGTTAATATCCGTCCTGTTTTTGTCTGCGGCTGACGAGACTTGAACTCGTACTCCTTGCGGAACACGCCCCTCAAACGTGCGCTAAAATCGACATTTTTCGCGGGTATTTGGCAAGTTTTGACTCAAAACTGAGGGTGTCAAAAAATAAGGGGTATAGATAAGGGGTGGTAATTTTACTCAATCTGAACACTCCAATTGGGGTGGTAATATGGGGTATAAAATCTGGTGTAAACGATATTCAGGTTACACATTTATTTTGTCATTGCAGGTTACTGTTTTCGGCCTGATACTTCATCTTTTGCGCGGCCTATACCGGGCACATAGAAAAGCACAAGCGGACTGTAAACGAAATCGAGATAACGGCCTTATTCCCAGCTCCGTTATTTCAGAAAGTGAAGCAAACCGATAATGCGGGCTGAAATGTATATCACCGATGCGTCCATGCGCTCCCGGATCCGGTTCAAATCGCTGCGGCTAAACCCGATTGACAATGTCTCCGCCGGCAGATATAATGCTTGTCAAGCACGCTTTTGATGTGTAAATCAAATGTTCGGAGGTAGTATGCCATGAAGAGATTAGCATCCCTTGCACTCATCCTCGGTCTGCTTCTTTTATTTGTTCCGTCTGTGCTTGCCGAGCAGGGTCCCGACATCAACTGTGATACAGTCCGTATTCCCGCTTTGGGAGAGAAATTGGAAACTCCCGTAGAGATCGTCTCCTTCGAGGGCTTTACCTTCAGCCTGTATGGTATGGACAAAACGGATGAAGAATTGATCATCTACGCGCACATCAAAAACGAAACATCCGCGACGCTGGATTGCACCTTAAAGAAGATGTATTATGGGGCAGAGGGGCGCATGAGCCAGGAATATGCGGAAATGCCCTGGAAAGACAGACCTGAAGCGGGAGCTG
>JAIKWZ010000020.1 GCA_024684375.1 Clostridiales bacterium | reverse complement strand
TAACACTTCACAATCCGAACAGACTGATCAGCCAGCAATATATAATCATACAGCGGCCCTTCTTGTTCCTCTCCTTTTATCATAAAACTTCTGCTGGTAAGAACTGAATCCCCTAAAGCCGTTTCTGCCGGTAAGCACAAGCAGGCTAACAGAAATATAAGCGATGCAGCAAAGAAACCTGCGCTTTTTTTCATAACGTTCCTCTTATTCCTTTTATTCGTTGTCATAATCTTCTCCTCCATTTCACGCATTGGAAGGAACCACTCTCGGACAGTGTCATACAACCTCGAACTTGTTGGTATAGCTCTCGGTCAGTATCGAAGCAAATCCATTGAAGCATTTTGGACCAGCATGGAAAACTTGAGCGGTCAGCGTTGCCATATGCATACAGTTCGTTCGTTATGCTTAGACAATATTCATCTGACAGCACAGTAATCTTTAAATGAGTTGAAGCTATTATATCATACTCCCACTCACGCCGCAACCGCCAAAATAAAAAAAGGAACCAGCCCGGTATCTGCTTTTGTTTGATCACCCCTGCTTCCGAACACCTTATATTATAATATTATCGTATGTTAAAGAGTTGAGCATATGGGGCACTTCGAAGTGCCCCATATGCGTCTGAAACGTTAACGCTTTGTCATAGAGAGTTCGTCAGCATACTTTTTTGCCAAACGCAGCACTTCTTTTTCCACCTGTGAACGCGCTTCTATACCGACTGTTCCGTAGAACACGCTGGTATAGCCGTTCCCGGAAATCTCCGGGTGATCACAATACATTCTGCTGTCAGCTTTGTTGACCGCGTCATCCAGCAGATCCAAGGCTCGTCGGACTTTTGCCAGTTCATCGGCCTTTAGCACCTTCCCCAGCGCAACATAGGCTTTCCCAACAGCATCTTTGGCCAGCCGTACCTGTGCGCCGACATTCAGATAGACATCCAGTGTCCGTTCCTTTTTGGGTAATATCTTCGCCATAAATCTATAAGTCCTCCCTTTCCGAATCTGTCCGTGGTGATTATATCCAGAATACAAAACAGCTTAAGAAGCCCATGCAGCAAGAACGCAAAACATGGGCTTCATACCATTTTAAACTGGTCTATTCCTCGTCACTCTTGTCCTTATCTTTCTTCTCTCTATTATGCAGCTGTGACAGAGCTTCCTTCAGCTTTTCAGGAACGGGCAGGCCAAGACAGGCCGAATTCTCGAGGATGCTCAGGCCCTCGTTGGAGAGCTCGTAGAAGATCGTTGCCGTGCGCAGTGCAGCCCCGCCACCGACAACGTGCTTGTCCAGCGTGTGGGCAACGCCTACCAGCGCGAACAGCAGTGTCTTTTTCGCGATTCCCTTGAAACCGATAGCGCTCGAGAGCTTTTTATTCACTATGGCCACCATCACGCCGGTGATATAATCGATCACGGCGAAAATGATGAGCGCATAGAGCAATCCGTCTACTCCCCCGAGGAATAAGCCCAGCCAGGCACCAAGCGCAGTGAACGCGGTCTGGATCTTTGCCCAGATGATATCGATTGAAAAGTTTCTCATGGTGCGTTACCTCCAAAAACAAAAGAGCGCCTTACGCTCCTTCATGAAATCTGAAATCTTCTGTTTGGTGCGTTTCGACGAGGCAGGGTCATTCGCGTAGATATAATCTCCATCGTATTTCCAAATGCATATGTAATGCCCCGTACCGGCCGTCCAATATCCGTGGCCCATGCTGGCAACAGCGTAGCCGCCGGTGTCAAGGCAGCCCTTCAGCGTGGCGAGGCTCGTGGTTTTCAGGTATTTACTGAAGCCATATTCCTTTGCTATGTGTGGAAAGAAGCTCCACGCCGTGCCGCTGGAATACGTGCGGTCACCCCAGGCCATCGCCTTGTCAGCCAGATCAGGCGGCGTAACCTGGCTGTCGATCAGTGTTGCCACAATATCTGCCATCGCCGTAGGCCCACAGGCCGAGCTCTTCATCGTCTGAGATTTGTCCCCGTGGGAGGAATACATTTTCTTCGCCCATTTGGAATCATACTGTTTGTAGTCCACCGGCTTCACATGCGCTGAAGCGGGGATCGTTTCACCCTGCAGCGACGCCCAGGTCTTCGGCCCGCAGATCCCGTCCGGCTCAAGATCATGGGCAGTCTGGTACGCTATAACCGCTGCCTTGGTTTTGGGTCCGAATATCCCGTCCGCGGTAATTCCCAGCAGCATCTGCAGCTGCTTTACCGCCTCGCCCTTACTGCCTTTCTTCACTGTCGTCATCTTCATCGTCACCTCCCGC
>JAIKWZ010000044.1 GCA_024684375.1 Clostridiales bacterium | reverse complement strand
TTCCCGCGCGATCTGCATCCAGCGCTGGGCCTGCCTCTCGTTCATGCCGGTGGTCTTCGTCACCCAGGCTTCCCACTGCCCATGAGGCACGAGCTTCTGTTCCTTCGCGGCGAGCAGGCAGCGGCCCACTTCCACGATCTTCTCGTACGCGCTGCACAGGTTCACCTCTATGCGGGCTTCCAGCGCGCTCAGGCGTTCGGCCTTCTGGGCCTCTGTAAGGGTGAGTTCGTTTCCGTTCATTTTTATGCCTCCTCGTTTATTTTCGTCTTATCGTTCAGAACGGGTTGTCGGGATCTTCCGTCTCCATCATTTCCTGCCGGGGACGGCTTTCCGGCGGCTTCGCGTCCGGATCCTCGCCGTCTATCACCGGCCGGGCGATCACCATGTAGCGGGCGGTCTTGCCGCGGATCCTCTTCACCCTGCTCACACAGCCTTCGGGCAGTATCCCGTCTTCCACCAGCTGCTTTTTAAGCTGCGTGGGGCCCACAGGGAACACGGTGCCCTGGTCCGAGCAGAACTTGGACACGGCTTTGTACAGGGTCTCCGGAAAGAAGTAATAATTGACGCCGTCTTTGTAGCCCAGTACGTTTATGCCGCTGTCGTTGCCGTCCTCGTTCAGGCACTTGAACACGCCGCTCTGCAGCAGCTCGCGCACGATGTTGATGAACTGTACGGACGGCTTCTGGCTGCTTATGTCCTTAGCCTGGGCTTCGGAAGAGTCGCACAGGCTTATCCACGCGGCCTCCATGTACGCCTGCCTCTGGTCCTCCGTCATCACGTCAAGGCTCACGAAGTACCTGAATGCCATATCCAGTCCCAGCAGCAGCTGCGCTATGGCCTCGCTGGATCTCGCCCCGCCCCGGTTGTTCTTTACCGCCTGCGAGCGGAAGTTCATGTACCGGCGGTACAGCGCGGCGGGCAGCTCGTCCGCCTGAGCGGCCAGGAACTCTATATACCCGCGCATGCTGGCAGCGAGCGCGCCCTCGGACGCGGCTTCCTGCAGCCTGGTCAGCTTATCGTCCGCCTTCACCGTCTCCTTGCCAAAGCGGATGATGAAGTACCTCGCCAGGCCGCTTTCCTTTATGTCAGGCAGGTCTTCACCGGTGAACACCGCGACGCCCCTTGGGGTGAACGTCTCGCGCTGCGTCATGTCGCTGTTCAGGCGGCCGCGGCTCGCGCCGTTTCCGAAGGACCGGGAAAGCGTCTGCGCCATCTCCTCCATGCGCCGGCGTGCCTGTATGTTCCCGACCGGGAAGTAGTCGTCCACCAGTATCGGCATGTCCTTCAGCAGGAACGCGCTGCGCTGCACGGAGTAGGCCGTGTCGTTGAAGCTCGCCGGGATCTTGTCCTGGCTGTTGAAGTTCCCAAAGTGGCTGAGCGCCAGCAGCGCCGCCGTGGTCTTCCGGGTCTGCGTCTGCCCGAGCAGGTACAGCGCGAATCTTGGCATTATGCCCTTCCGGCCCTCGAACTCGCACAGAGGCGCGAGGTAGCTAAGCGCCAAAAGCGGGAACGCTGCCGACGGGTCCATGACGTTAAGGATCTCCAGCGCGGCCAGGGCGCCGTCCTGTGCCGGGAGCCTGTCTCCTATGCTCATGTCATAGGTGCCCAGCCTTCCTTCGAGCTGCACGGACACATCTTCACCGCCTATCGCTCCGCCCGCATGCAGGAAAACCGTCCTGCCGCCCAGCTGCCTCCAGCCCGTGTGCGTGTAGAGCGTGTGGCGCGTGGCAGCCATTGAGCCCACTTCGGCGATCACGTACCTGAGCTTATCCTTGTTGGTGTTGCCCGGCATGATGTTCGCCCTGAAGCCCCAGTGTTCCACCGGCCAGCTCATGGACGCAAACTCCTTGCTGGTGACCCACTCGGTGCCCAGGCCCCGGCCGTCCCTGTCCCAGCCTTCGATCTCAAAGCCCGTCTGGGTCGTCTGGCCGTCGTCCCGTGTCACTACCCTGCGCGGGATCACCGCGAAGGTGCTCAGCTGCTTGACGCCGCCGTCTGAGGTGAACTGGCAGATGCAGCCGTCCTTTACTGTGTAGCCGGTAACCTTGCTGAACAGTCTCCCCGCTTCCGAGTCATCGTACAGGCGGGCCTGCTCTCCCGGCGTCTTTGCCTGGGCATTGTTCGCCCGCAGGGTCGTAAGCTTTGGGTTATTGATCGCCAGCTCTATCAGCTCTTTTGCCTTGTCCGCGCCCAGCGCCGCAGCCATGTCGCTCACGTCGCCCTTGTTCGGGATCTCCGGCCACACATCCTTCAGGTCCAGCAGCTTCACGCTCTTGGCCACGCCGCCTATCTCGAGCGCCACCTGCTTCATGTATTCCCGGCCCGGGAGGTCGTTGTCGGGGAACAGGATCACATGCGCGCCCTGCAGCTGCTCCGTGTGCTGGCTCTTCCACTTGCCCGCGCCCATGGCTATCGTGGTCCCGCAGTAGCCCAGCGCCGCCAGCGTCTCGGCGTCCTTCTCGCCTTCGGCCAGGCACACGCTCCGCCCCTCTTCTATGGCCTTCACCACTTCCGGCAGCCGGTAAAGCGGCTGCACGGGGCTGCTCTTCCATATCCACCTGCCCGGGTGCTCCGGATCAGGCATCCGCTGGCTGAAGCTCTTAGGCTCGTAGCGGACGACCTCAAACACCAGCTTCCCGTCCCTGTCGGTGTACGGGTATGTCTTAACGATCCTGCGCTGGGACGCCTGGGGCTTCGCCTTGGGCGCTTCGGCGAACAGGTCCTTCATCTCTATATGAAGGGCCTCACAGATCTGGCGCGTGCCGCAGCCGGCGAAGCATTTGAACACCACGCCCTTGCTGCCCTGCTTTACGCTGAGGCTCTGCTTTTTGTCATCGTGCGCCGGACAGCACGCCTTATAATTCCCGCTGCCGTCCGGGCCCTCCACGTTGCGCAGAAGGGCGAGCACTTCGTATATAGTCATACCGATTTCCTTACACCTTTATAACTTATCGGTTATGGCCAATTCCGCCAGCAGATCTCTCACGTCTTTATTGAGTTTGTCGAGGACCTTCTGCGCACCGCAGCCGGCATAGCACTTTAACGTCACCTTGCCAAACGTGGCCTGTTCGTGCGCATCCTTGGACATGGAGGTTAAGACCGGGCATACGGCCTTGCAGTCGCTTTCCTGTTCGCTGATATTCCGAAGCATCTCGTTGATAGTCATACCGTTTCCTCCACCTTTTTATAAAGTCAGTGATAGTCTATCTGTAATTCTCGCCCTG
>JAIKWZ010000053.1 GCA_024684375.1 Clostridiales bacterium | reverse complement strand
TTCTTCCTTGTACTTCCGTACGGTCTAAACCGTACTTCCGTCTTTGATCTCTCTGTATCGTTTTCAAGGTCCGTGCTCCCCCTCTCACCAAGGGCCCTTCCAGGCCCCCCGCAAGCGGGACAGCTTGCATATATTACTACTACGCCCATATCCTTGTCAAGCGAAATTTCTCGATTTAACTCACGATTTACAAAGCTCCTTATTTTCGGCGTTTTTCTTTATATCATTGTTGCCCCTGGGCATAGTTCGTGTTATACTTCTTTTATAGGGAGGGCATGTATATGTACTTATTCAACAGTGATTATCTAGAGGGGGCGCATCCTCTTATAATGCAAGCGCTGGTGGATACCAACTTCACCCAGACTCCCGGCTACGGCACAGACCGCTTCTGCCGCGAGGCTGCCGAAAAGATACTCGCCGCCTGCCAAAGCCCCAACAGCTTCGTGCATTTTCTGGTAGGAGGCACGCAGGCCAACATGACCGTGATCTCTGCTTTTCTGCGTCCGTGGGAAGGCGTTATCTCCGCTGATACGGGACACATAAACGTGCACGAGACCGGCGCCGTTGAAAGTACCGGCCATAAAGTGCTCGCTCTCACGGGAAAACACGGCAAGATCAGCGCCGCCCAGGTGGATGCATGTGTCACGGCGCATGCCGAAGACAGCGACCGTGAGCACACGATCAAGCCAGCCATGGTATACATTTCACAGCCCACGGAGCTTGGCACGCTGTACTCTTTGGCCGAGCTTACAGACATCAGCGAGGTGTGCCGCAAGCATGGGCTCCTGCTCTTCGTGGACGGAGCGCGGCTGGCCTATGCCCTTGCCTGTCCGGAAAACGACGTGACGCTTAAAGACCTGGCCCGTCTGACTGACGCCTTCTACATCGGCGGCACAAAGTGCGGAGCACTGTTTGGGGAAGCGGTAGTGATACGCACGCCGGAACTCAGCCGTCACTTCCGCTACATGATTAAGCAGAAGGGCGGCATGCTCGCCAAAGGAAGGCTGCTGGGCATACAGTTTGGAACGCTGTTTACAGACGGTCTATATGAAAAAGTGGGTGCGTACGGCATCCGCATGGCGGACAGGATCCGCACGGCACTTTTGGAAAACGGCTATGAACTGTTTGCCCAGTCTCCCACCAACCAGCTGTTCCCGATCTTCAGTGCCCGCCAGCTGGAGGCGCTGAGCAAAGAGTTTTCTTTTGCCATTTGGCAAAAGCTGGATGACGGCGCCGCGGTCAGGATCTGCACCAGCTGGGCCACCGAAGAAAAAGCGGTAGACTCTTTGATAATCATGCTCAGGGAGCTTAAGTAAACCGCAGCAGAAAGGATGCGTTCTATGGCGATCAGGATCACCCATACAATGGGCCCCGCGGGCAAAGTGTCCCGTATAAGCGAGGGCGCGTTTCTGCGGTTGACTGACGGCAGCGTGATGTTCGCATTCTGCCGTTTTACCGACAAAGACGGGCATGATGACGGAGACTGCGACCTGTATTTTATCATATCCCATGACGAAGGGGATAGCTGGAGCACGCCCTCGCCGCTGATCGAGGCAAAGGAATTCGGCGTTAAAAACATTATGAGCGTGTCCCTTATGCGGATGGCAAACGGGGATATGGGCGTATTCTTCCTGATAAAAGAAAACGACGGCACCAGCACCGTAATGCTGTGCCGTTCCCGAGACGAAGGCAACAGTTTCTACCGCCGCATTCCGTGCACTCTGCCGGACAGACGCTCGTATTTCGTGGTCAACAACGACCGTATCGAGCGGCTCAGAAACGGCAGGCTCATCATCCCGCTGGCTTATCACAGGACCGGCGTGGACGGACGCAGGGACGGTTTTTATACCGACTGGCGCAGCATCTGCGCGTTCCTGATCTCCGATGACGATGGGAACAGCTGGAGGGGAGCGCCCGATTTGGTGTATCCGCCTTTCCAAAATGCTGGTGCGGGGCTGCAGGAGCCCGGCGTGATAGAACTTGATAACTGCCTGTTTATGTATGCCCGGACCGACAAACTGTGCCAGTACGGCGCGTATTCCTTCGACGGCGGCGAACACTGGACAGGCGCGTTCCCCACCATGTTCTCCTCCCCATGCAGCCCCCTTAAGATCGCCCGCAGGCCCGGAACGGATGATCTTTACGCGGTGTGGAATCCCATTCCCAATTATTTCGGGCGCGAGATCGTTCCACGCATGGGCGGGCGCACGCCGCTGGTATACTCCATAAGCTCCGACGAGGGCAAAAGCTGGTCAAAGCCTGCCGTCATCGAAGGCGAACCTGACCATGGCTACTGTTATCCGGGGCTGTTCTTCACCAAAGACAATTGCCTGATGGTCTCCTACTGCGCGGGAGGGCCCGATGACGTCCACTGCCTTGCCCGCACCAACATAGCAAAAATCACGCTGGCTTGATCCAATAAAACAGCAGCGCGGCACTCCAAAGCGTTTGGAGCGCCGCGTTTTCTTTCCTTCACACCTTTTCCAGCAGCCTGGCCTTTTCCTTATGCGCGTTCTTCAGCGCTGTCTCTTCAGTCATGTGCCACTCGTTTTTCAGCAGTTCGATCATACGGTCACAGGTCCCTGCCGCTTCCGCGTATCTGCCCATTATCTCGTAAATATCCTTTATGGCGTCCAGCGCGTCGGTAAACCTCGGCCGCTGCGCGTCCACTTCGAAATCCTTTTCGTAAAGAGATATCGCTTTCTCATACTCACCCTTTTTGGCATAATACTGGGCCGCCTCGAACAGATAGACCTCGTCTTCCGGGTATTCTTTGCCCAGCTGCTCGATGATAGCGTCCGCTTTGTTTTCGTCGAAGCGCGCCAAAGCTATGTGCGCCCTGTAAACACGCACCATTACGGGGTTCGCGTCTTCCAGGCGGCTCATACGCTCCAGGAAGCTTTCAGCCTCGTCCGCCCTGTGGTCTGCGATAAGGTTGTCGATAAGGTACATATACGGCAGTCTGCATCCCGGGTCCGCATCAACGATTTCACGGTAAAACTCTACGGCTCTGGAATGGTTGGACATGTTCCAGTCCCAGCAACTATGGTTTTCCGCCATGTTCAGCGTCCACTGGCAGTCCTTCACACCCGGTTCCATGCGTATGGCATCCTTCGCGTAAACACGCACTTTCTGCGCCATCGCGTTCATGCGGTGCCAGTACAAAAACGCGAGCAGGCTGTTGGCGCGCTGTTTGTACTGTTCGGACGCGAGCAGCCCCTTCAGGAAGCCCTCGTACTCCGTAAACACGTCCTGAGGCAGTTCCTCTTCGGTATCCAGCCGGTTTTCTATGCGGTTGAGGCGCTGCTGAGTGGTCAGGTCAAACAAGTCGTCTATGGTCACTCCGAAGACCTCAGCCAAAAGCGGGAGAGCGCAGATGTCAGGCATAGCCACATCGTTCTCCCATTTTGATACGGATTGCGGCCCAATGCCCAGCTTCTGCGCCAGCTGCTCCTGGGTAAGTCCCGCCCTGAAGCGAAGCTGCCTTATCTTCTTTCCAAGTTCCATGTGTTTCTCCTTTACTGCTGCGTTTTTGCCTGTTCATTATACAAAACCGCACGAGCCCGTTGCAATAACCCGGTTTTCTACCCGGCTCGCCCAATGGTGGAGCGAGCGCTTCGATCAGCAAACAATAAGACTGCGGAACGCGCCCGCAGCCTTGCTATTTGACTGTTTTCCCTTTTTGCCTGATGTACACAACGCTCGACGCGATGCCGGTGAACAGCCCCGCCAGACAGCCGGAAAAGATGAGCACCGGCAGATACATGAGCAGTCCCGGCGTGTGCGTTATCGCGACGGCAGCCAGTATTTGCCCAAGGTTGTGGGCCGCCGCGCCCAGAATGCCAGGCAGGAACATGTATCTGGACGGGATGATCTTTTTTAGCGGCAGCATTACCGCGAGGCTGAGCGCGCTGCCTGCCAGCGAGTATATCAGCGCGCTAACACTGCCCCCAAACATGCTGCCCAGAAGTATGCGCACCAGCGTGACCAGCGCCGCATCCCATGCGCCGATGTAATACAGCGTGAACAGGGTCACTATGTTGGCCAGGCCCAGCTTTATGCCCGGGATCGGCGTGAGGGGCGGCAGAAGCGCCTCCAAGGTATGTATGATAAGCGCCGCGGCGGTCAGAAGCGCCAGCCTCGTAAGATTTTTCGCGCTCATTGGCTCACCGCGTCAAGCTCATCCGACGCGCCGGAGAAAGAAATTACAAGCCTGTGGGGCAGGCAAACTATGGGCAAATTCGCGCTTTTAAGGTAGCCCATTTTAACGCACGCCCTGTCGGGACAGTCGGCGCTTTCCACCTTTACACCGTGTTCGTCTATCAGCACTACGTTTTCTCCGTCCGCGCAGTTTACAGTAAAGCGTCTGGGGCTGGTCTCCGTAGCGCTGCCTTCATAGATCACTTCGCCGTCAACGGTAATGATTACGCTGTCCTTTGGCGAAGGCCTCAGGCTGAAAAGCGTCAATATGCCGGAGAGCAGCGCCAAAAGCACGCACGCGGCCAATACAAGCCTTACCTTTTTATCTCGCATACCTGTTTTACCGCCAATGAAGAACGCTCGGTAAAGTCCTTCCATATCCCTTCCGTCACGTAAAGCGTGCCGCTGTCCGTTAGCAGGATAACATCGAACCCTTCGTGTGTCCTCCAGAAATCCAGCGCTTCATGTTCGCCCATGACGAACAGCGCCGTGGATAGCGCATCAGCCTCGGCTCCTTCATCAGCTATCACGCTGACTGAAACTACGCCGTTTGAGACCGGCCGGCCCGTAAATGGAGAAATGATATGCCCGTAGACCTGCCCGTCCTCCCCAAGGAAATACCTTTCGTAAGCGCCTGAAGTGATGACGCATTTGTTTTTGATGCTCACAACTCCTATAACGCTGTCGTCGTAGGGAGACTGTATGCCGATCTTCCAGGCGGACCCGTCCGGCTTCGCACCCAGCGCCTGAACATTGCCGCCCAGATTGATTAGCGCGGAGGCGACGCCTCTTTCCCTGAAGCCTGCAAGCAGCATATCACCCGTCATGCCTTTTGCGATGCCGCCCAGGTCGATCATACCGCCGGCCAGATACGTTTGCCCGCCGTCTCTCCTCACGCTGTCCTTAAGCACCTGTCCGAGCAGTTCCTCGATCTCACTGTCGGAAGGGATCCTGTATTCTCCCGTGGTGAATCCCCATGCCCTCACAAGGGGATAGACGGCAGGCTCAAACGCGCCCAGGGTATAGTCACGCATCTGCGCCGCCCGTTCCAGGATCCGGGCGGTGTCGGCGTCGGGCGTTATCTTCTCACCCGCGTTCAGACGGCTGATAAGGCTGTCCGGAAGGGTTGCTGACCACTTCTGTTCGTTGGTCTCCACCAGATTTTTAGCCCAATCCAGGGTCGCTTTCGCATCGTCACCGGTCACGCTGATCGTGATGAATGTGTCCATGGCAAAGAAGGAGACGCTTTTGGTCTCCTTCTTCGCACAGCCCGTGAAGCTCATGCACACTATCAGCGCCGCCAGAACGGCAACGACACGCTTCAGCACTTTATTTCTCCACAGATTTGGTTAGTATCTTCGCGGAACGCTTCAAAAACGCCACCATCCTGTCCGCAGTGAGGGGCTGGCGAGCCATCTCGCACAGATCGTAGATCTGGCGGCACACTTCATGCTTATCCTCTTCGGCGGCCTCGCCTTGCAGGAATTTTACCAGCGGATGGCCCGCGTTCAGGGTCAGGCTGCGCTTTTCGGGAATGCCCATATCCCTACCCCACTGCCGTGACATGTCCGAAAAACGGCGTGACTGCTCCTCTACGCTTATAACGCCGGGCAGCTCCTCGCTCTTAAGCTGCTTGACTTTCACGTCCAGTTCCTTGTCGTCCAAGGCGGTCTGGAACAGTTCTTTCAGCTTTGCTTCAGCGTCCTGGTCGTTCTCTCCCTGCTCGGTCAGCGCGTCCGTACCCGCATCCACACGCATGAAGCGCAGCTTGTTTTCACGCTCGGCATATTCCAGGAATGACATGAAATTGTTATCGATAAGCGTGTCCATCACCACCACGTCCATATCCTGGGCGGTGAGCAGCTCTATCATCTGGGCCTGGCGCTTCTCATCGGAAGTGTAGTAGACTGTAGTCTCCTCGCCCTCCTTGCCGTGCCTGTCCTTATACTCGCTGACGGTAAGGAACTCGTCCCCCGTGGTGCGGAAGATCAGCGCGTCTTTCACCCTTTCATAGAACTTCTCGTCTTTGATGCAGCCGTATTTCACAAAAGGATGGATGTCCTTCCAGTAGCCCTCATAATCCTTGCGCCGGGTGTTGAACTCGCTCATGAGCCTGTCCGCGACCTTGCGCGTGATATAGTCGGACATCTTCTTGACGTACCCGTCGTTCTGCAAAAAGCTGCGGCTCACATTCAGGGGCAGGTCGGGGCAGTCTATCGCGCCTTTCAGCAGCATAAGGAACTCCGGAATGACTTCCTTTATGTTGTCAGCCACGAACACCTGATTGTTGTACAGCTTTATCACGCCTTCGCTGGCGGAAAACTCGTTTTTCAGTTTCGGGAAGTAGAGTATACCCTTCAGATTGAACGGATATTCCGCGTTCAGATGGATCCAGAACAGGGGCTCGTCGTAGTCGTTGAACACCTTGCGGTAGAACTCTTTGTATTCCTCGTCGGTGCATTCGTTGGGCTTTTTCATCCACAAAGGCGTCTCGTCGTTTATCTTTTCGGGTTCCTCGGGCTTATTATCCTCACCCTCCTTGGGCGGTTTCACTTCGCTCAGGTAGATCGGTACGGGCATGAACGCGCAGTACTTCTCCAGCACGCCCCTGGCCGTCCACTTGTCAAGCAGGCCTTTGTCCTCGTCGTTAAGGTACAGGGTGACGGTGGTGCCGTTTTCGCTCCTTTCACCCTCAGACAAAACGTATTCCATGCCGTCCTCGCTGGACCAGTGCGCGGGCTTTTCGCCTTCACGGCAGGACAGGCTGTCGATCTCCACCTTGGCGCTCACCATGAACGCGGAATAGAAACCCAGGCCGAAGTGCCCGATTATGCCTCCGTTTTCCCCGTTTTCGGGTTTATACTGCTTTAAAAACTCCTCGGCGCCGGAAAAAGCCACCTGGCAGATGTACTTCTTTATTTCTTCCGCCGTCATGCCAACTCCGTTGTCGCTTACGGACAGCGTGCCCTTTTCCTTGTCCACGGCAACGTCCACCCTGTAATCGTCCCTGGCAGGTACCTCACCTTTGAGCGCCAGCAGCTTGTACTTGCTTATGGCGTCGCAGGCATTTGAAACCAGCTCTCTTAAAAAGATATCCTTGTCGCTGTAGAGCCATTTTTTGATGACAGGCATTATATTTTGAGCGTGTATGGAAATGCTTCCTTTTTCAGACATAATATCGCCTCCTGTTTCGTGTGCGCACATTATACACCCTTACGGCACGGCGCGTCAATGAGTTTTTAGCACTCGATATGTTAGAGTGCTAACATTTAACGTTAATTCTTGTTTAATTCTACTTTTAGTTGCTTGCAACCATCAGTTGAATTGATTATAATCATCACAGCGAAGTTCAAAGGAGGTAAAGTGCTATGTCTATAAACAATAAGATCGTAGGAGAAACCATTTCCCGCCTGCGCCTGGAAAGGGGTATGACTCAGCAGCAGCTTTCAAGCGTGATCGGAGTAAGCCACCAGGCGGTATCCAAGTGGGAAAACGGCGCGGCGCTGCCGGACCTTGACGCTCTGCTCAAGCTCTCCCGCCTCTTCGGCGTGAGCGTCGAAGAGCTTACCAAAGGAGCCGAGACCGAGGAGGCCTCAAATCCTTTCTCTTCCATCTTTGACGAGAACGTGGTGGACGGCATCAAAGAAGCCGCCCAGTCCGCCGCGCAGACCGCCAAGGACATAGGCAACAGCATCTATTCCCGGCTGTCTTCCTTTGTCAGCAGCGCCGCCGACGCGATAAAGGGGCAGGCGTCCCGGGAACCTGAGGACGAGGACTATGAAGCCGCCGACGAAGAATATGCTCCTGAGCACGAAGAGAGCGGCTCGGCTCTCCCGATCTCCGAGCTGATCGAGCTCGCGCCCTTCATGAGCCGTGAGAAGCTCAGCCAGCTGGTATGTGAACTGGAACAGCCCCTGAGCCTTGGCGAGATCAAAGCGCTGGCTCCCTTCGTCACTCAGGAAACGCTGGGCCAGCTGCTGAACGACGGCTGCGAGGAAGATGTCGGGATCGACGAACTGATCTCCTTCGCGCCGTTCCTCAAAAAAGAGCCCCTGTTCAAACTTGTCATGGCAAGGCAGGATCAGCTGGACTTGAGCCGGGTAAAGGCGCTGGCGCCCTTCCTGAAAAAAGGCATGGTCGACATACTCGTCGACGGTCTCAACGGCATAAAGCGCCCCACTTCCGACGAGGTCTTCCGTCAGTTCACCGACAACATTCAAAAGGGCGCGCAGAGCGTATACGAAAAGGTGAAGTCTGCTGTCAAGCAGGCACAGCAGGCCGCGAAGGCCGCCAACGCGGACAGCGATACCGCTGCCGAAGACGCTCTCAACGCCCGCAACTGGGCCTGGCTGTCCCTTAACGCGGACAGCGTGGCAAGCAGCGAGCTCCAGCTCAAGATCTGCCTGACTGCCGCCAGAGAGCTCTCCGACAATGACGAGATCGTTGGAATCCTGCTCAAGGCTGTACCTTCCATGGACGAAGTCAGCACCGCCGCGCTTATAAACGAACTGGCTCAGGCGGGCAAGTGGGACCTTTGCGAGGAGCTTATAAACTTCGCCGATACTTCCGCCGCGGACGGCCTGCTGCGCCTGGCCACAGGCAAGCCCGAGGCGCGAAACGCCGCGCTGTTGTATTCCTCAAAGGCCAGCAAGGAGGCGCTTGCGGCGTTTTTGCAGGGCGAGTTGAATAATTAGTCAATAAATTAGTCAATAAATGTAGCTTACGACACTTCCAAGCAAGCGGCTGCCGCGTTAATTCTTCTGCGGCAGCCGCTTGCTTGTACAGCTGAAACAAAGCCTCTAGCGCAATAATAACAGACTTTAGTCTGTTTTATGGACCGTTACGCTATAGAAAAGCCAAACTGCTTCTTCAAAAAAGACTTCGGTCTGTTTTTATCTGTCCATATCCAGCTCTTATTCAGCATAAAGCAGCTTGCCTTTTTCTAAGCTCATTTTATAAAGTCGACAAATCCCGCCGAATGTGTTACAATATACTCAGGATCTTGCAGGAGGTTAGGTATGTCAAAAAGACTTTGGTCTGTTTTTATAATTCTCACGCTGCTGGCAGGCACGCTCGCACTCGCAGAAGACCCCGCGCCGCTGGAGGGCAAATGGTACGAGATATTTGTCTATTCCTTTTCCGACAGCGACGGGGACGGCATAGGCGATCTGAACGGCTTACGAAACAAGCTGGATTATCTGGAGTATCTGGGTGTTGACGGCATCTGGCTCATGCCCGTGAGCCCTTCCCCCAGCTACCACAAATACGACGTTACGGATTACATGGACATAGACCCCCAGTACGGCACTCTGGACGACATGAGGGCGCTGGTAAGCGATTGTCACGCCCGTGGCATCCGCGTGATCACCGACCTGGTGCTCAACCACACCTCCACCAAGCATCGCTGGTTCACCATGGCGTGCAGTGCCCTCAGAATGTCCAACCCTTCCAACAGGTATGTGGGCTACTACAATTTTTACGAATCTGCCGCCCCCAATCGCGTGAACCTGTTCGGCACAGACTGGTACTACGAGGAGCAGTTCTCCGGCGGCAGCATGCCTGACCTCAACCTTCTGAATCCGCTTGTCAGGCAGGAGATCCGCTCCATAATGGAGTTTTGGCTGACCGACATCGGTGTTGACGGTTTCCGGCTTGACGCGGTAACAAGCTACGGCAGGGACATTAACGAAAACATCGAGATCCTGAGCTGGATAAACGACACTGCCAAGGAGATCAAGCCCTCCTGTTACATCGTCGGAGAAGCGTGGACGAGCCTTGACCAGATCGCCAGATATTACGACAGCGGCATCGATTCCTTCTTCCTCTTCCCCGCTTCACAGGCAGAAGGATATATCGCCGGTGCCCTTAACGCGGCCAAGCCCGCCCGCACATACGTTAAATACCTGCTTTTGGCCGAAAGCAAAATAAACGGGATCATCGCTCCGTTTCTTGGCAACCACGACACCGCGCGCATACTCGGTATACTCAACGCCTCTTCAGATCCCGCGCTGCTCAAGTTCGCTCACGGCATTATCAACATGTTCCCCGGCAGCGTGTTCACCTATTACGGCGATGAGATAGGCATGTCCGGCAGCGGCAACGACCCCAACAAGCGCATCGCCATGAACTGGAGCGAGGAAGAGCGCACGATCGACCCTCCCGGAGTCACCCGCGCCAGGTACTCTTACCCCGGAGTATACGAGCAGATGCAGGACGAAAACAGCCCGCTTAATTACTTCAGACAGATCAACGCGCTTAAAAAGGCTTACCCCGTCATTATGACCGGGCGCAGTCAGGAAGTGTTCCTGGCAGACAAAAGCTGCGTGATACAGCGCGCTTTGGGCGATGATACGCTGTATATCGCCATCAATTTCGACCCCGCAAAGACGGCGGAGATCCCGCTTGAAGGCAATTACACACTGGCCGGGACGCTGTTGGCGAATGGCGGCGAGGTGACGCTGGAAAGCGACGGCAGGCTCACAATGCCCCCTTACGGCATCGCGCTTCTGTCCGGACAAAAATAAAGCTCAAAAAACCGGAGAAAGTCATGAAGTACGATTATATCATCGTTGGCGCGGGACTGTTCGGGGCAGTGTGTGCCCGCGAGCTGACCGATGCCGGAAAAAAAGTACTGGTGGTGGACAGGCGCAGTCACTTAGGCGGCAACATTTACACCGAAAAGATCGCGGGTATAAACGTGCACAAATACGGTGCGCACATCTTCCACACCAACAGCGCCGAGGCTTGGAATTACGTCAATCGTTTTGCCGCCTTTAACCGCTATACAAACGCTCCCGTGGCCAATTACAAAGGAGAGATCTATCCTCTGCCTTTCAACATGCACACTTTCAACCGCCTTTGGGGCGTCATAACTCCCCAGGAGGCTCAGAAAATCATATCCGAACAAAAAAAAGAGATCGTGGGCGACCCGCAGAATCTGGAGCAGCAGGCGATCAGTCTGGTAGGGCGCGATATATATGAAAAGCTGGTACGCGACTACACGCAAAAACAATGGGGACGCCCGTGTGACCAATTGCCCGCCTTTATAATCCGCCGCCTGCCTGTGCGCTTCACCTATGACACCAATTACTTCGACGCCCTGTACCAGGGCATACCCACAGGCGGCTACACACGCATGGTAGCGAATATGCTTAACGGCGTGGAAACGCTGACAGACGTCGATTACCTGAAGGACAGGGAACACCTGCGAAAAGCAGCGGACAGGGTCATCTTTACCGGCGCGATAGACGAGTATTTCGATTACCAACTGGGAGAAATGGAGTATCGCCGGGTGGAATTTGAGACCGAAGCCCTCGATACCGACAATTACCAGGGCTGCGCCGTGGTGAATTACACCGACAGTGCCACCCCATTTACCCGCATAATCGAGCACAAATGGTTTGAATTCGGAAAAGACGAAACCGGGCAGCCCATCCCTGGCACGGTGATCTCACGGGAGTACTCGCGCACATGGAAACGCGGCGAGGAACCCTATTATCCGGTCAATGACGCTAAGAACGCGGACCTTTACTCCCGTTACAAAGCGTTGGCCGATGGTGAAAAGGGCGTGTATTTCGGCGGCAGGCTGGGTCAGTACCGTTACTTCGACATGGACGCGACCATACTCAGCGCCCTTGAACTGGTCAAAGGGCTGTAGCGCCCATTAATTCCGCGCTGCAGCCCTTCGTTTTCACCTGAGATGACGCTCCGGCTTCAGCCCGGGCGTCAGTCTTTTTCCACTTTCTCGCCGTTTATGTATGTGGCAAGTATCCGGGTCTGGATCTCAAATATACAGCCGTCCGTGAGCACGATATCCGCGTCCTTTCCCTTCTCAAGCGAGCCCACACGGTCCGCGACGCCAATGTGATTGGCCGGATTGATCGTGATAGCCTTAAAGGCGTCAAAGCGATCCATGCCGCTTTTGATCGCAAGCGCGGCGCACAGGCGCAGGTGGCTTTGAATAGTCACGGGCGAGTCCGTTATGATAGACACCCTGCAGCCAGCCTTTGCCAGAATTCCGGGCGTCTCCCATGACTTGTTTTTTAACTCTATCTTGCTGGGCTGGCCGTCTGTGGGGCCGATAGCCAATGGGACATCTGCCTTAACCAGCTCATCCACTATCAGTGCGCCGTCTGTCACATGCTCAAGCGTGAGCTTTACGCCAAATTCCCTGGCGATGCGCAAGGCGGTCAGTATGTCATTGGCCTGATGGGCGTGCGCCTTCAGGGGCATCTCCCCGCGGATAACGGGCAGAAGGGCGTTAAGACGCATGTCAAAGGCGGGCAGCTTGCTTTCGTCGTCCCCGGCAGCCTTGATCTTTTTGTCATATTCCTGCGCCTTGAACAGCATTTCACGCAGCTTGGCGGCAGTGCTCATGCGGCTGGTAATGCTCTTGTCCCTGTAGCAGCGCTTGGGGTTCTCACCGAAGGCACATTTCATGGCCGCTTCCGCCTTTATGACCATGTCGTCTATACACTTGCCTACGGGCTTAAAGGCCGCGAATGTACCGCCTATCACATTGGAGCTGCCGGGGCCGGTGCAAAGAGTGGTCACCCCGCCCAGCGCCGCGTCCTTAAGGGAATAATCAAACGGGTTCAGGCCGTCGATGGCGCGCAGGTGTGGCGTGACCGGGTCAGTGTACTCGTTGTAGTCCGCACCCTCGTACCCCATCGCCCATCCGTCAAGTCCTATATGCCCGTGGCATTCAACCAGGCCCGGATAAACGTTAAGCCCTTCGGCATCGATTATTTCAGCGCCTTTGGGAGCCTTGACCTTACCTCCTATGGCCTGAATTTTGCCGTCCTTGATAAGTATGTCGCCCTTGAACGGTTCGGGGCGGACCGCATCGAAAATCAAGCCGCCGCGTATGAGCTTTGTCATGTTCGTCTCCTCTCTTTATCGCTTTTTATAGCGGAAGTATAACGCCAAACTCATGACGCTGTCAACTGTCAAAACCGGCCCTAAGTCAGGTTTTGACTTTTGTTATCTACTTCCTTTTCAGCGTGGGGTCACCTTGTTTGAGCCGGACCCGAGGAGATGTTTGGAGCTTTCCTGTTGACGCTTCTCAAACCGGTCTGTCTGCTTCTGAGCATATAAAAACAGCAGCGGAAGAACCGCTGCTGTTTTTTGTGGCTAAATTAGTCGCCCAGGATCTTGGTAACGACGCCGGAGCCTACGGTCCTGCCGCCTTCGCGGATAGCGAAACGCAGGCCTTCTTCGCAGGCGATGGGGGTGATCAGAGTGATCTCCATGTCGATGTTGTCGCCGGGCATGACCAT
>JAIKWZ010000039.1 GCA_024684375.1 Clostridiales bacterium | reverse complement strand
CCTCGGGGCGGACTCCGTAAAGAAGCTGTTTTGAGGCGGCAATCACCGGCTCAAAAGGATATGAAACCGGCGTGACCGCTGCGGTCACGCCGGTTTTGTCTCTTGGATTTTGTGGGGCAAAATCCGATGCTCGTTATAACCTCGGACAACAGAAAAACTGTTCGGCAAACCGGAATATGCAGCTCATATCCTACGCATTTCATGCCGAAACCTCACAAAACCTTTAAAGGATTAAAGGTTTTTATATAGTTTTTAATCAGATAATAGCTTCAAACGCGAAAAGCGTATCACCCGGAAAACGATACGCATCGTCACATACATAGCCGCGAAGCCAGAGGTTGCCGTCTACATTTCGAAGATACAGTCCCTTAGGAAAAGCATCGTTCTGTTCAATGATTTCAGACAACACTGTGACTGCCTGATCCGGTGAACCGTGTGTTCCGGTAAGAGTGGAATTCTGGCTCTGCGGCTGATCTGTCCATGCCAAACGAAGAAACAAACCGGTGCTTACGGCACAAGCTTTAAAACCTGTTTTCGAAATATGCATGAAGATATCACGCAGGGTAGCTCCGTTTTCAAGACCTATCTCCTGCAGGGATGCTATCGTAACGGTTGTTTCTCTTGAGCGTCCGATAGAAAACCGCGGATGGGCAAAGAACTCCTCAGCATACTGATTTATTAAGATGCCGTGCTCCTTCAGCACATCGGGAATCTGTTCCGGAGGGAAAGGTTCTGTTTTCAAAACGATTTTTCTCATATAGTGCTGCCCTCACAAATCCCGTTTTTTAATCATTGTACCATTACTGACCCACTCGGTCAATTACCCTGCTATCAAAAGAGAAGGAGGTACTTCCTTACGAAGCGCCTCCTTCGCGGGCTTGCTTTTTTCTTACATATACGGGTTCTGTCCCGGCGCGGGGGCGACCGTGACGGGTTTGCCCGAAAGCGCCATGTAGTAGAGCACATAGGTCGTGTTGATATAGGGCGTCACCCAGATCGAGACCGCATAGCCGATGTAGGGGATCGCGGTGAGGAGCCACCAGCCGATAAAGCTCAGATCCAGCACGAAGCACTCCCATTTATGGCCCTTCATCATTTCCTTGCTGGCGGCGATGCTTTCCATCACGCCCGCCTCGGGATGGTCGAGCAGGTACAGCTTGGCCATGCGGTAGCGGTAGGCGGCAATGATGCCGGGGATGACGAGCAGCAGCGACCACAGGAAAATGAACAGCCCCTCCGCGAGCGCGAGAAGGATCAGCTTGGCCGCGCGGCCGAAGCCGTCCAGCAGATTGCCGTAGACAGCGCCGGCGCTCTTGACCGTGTTGAGGATGAAGATCAGAAAGCCCGCGCCGACGATGTACAAAACGGCCCGGATCAGCATGTTCAGCAGATAGGCTGTCCCGGGCGGCTGCATGCTCTCGCTCAGGCGCAGGAGGGCCTGATAGTCGCCGTTCACGTAGTAGTTCATATACTGCCGCGCTTCGTCCGGCGTGATGTTCACGCCCAGCACCGAATTGGAGAGCATGTTGAGCACGAAGCTGACGGCGATAAAAATGAGGCCGGCGGTCAGAAGCGAGGGCTTGGCCGTCCGGATGATGAACTTGGCGTTGTTCTTCAAAAGAGGACGCGATGTATACATGGTATCTCACCCTTTCCGCAGACCACTATATCATTATTTTCAGGAGAATGTAAAGAAGAAAAACACGCTCCGTCCCGTGAGGAAACAGCTCCCCGCGCGAAACGAGCCGCGGCGGCGATTTTTTTCTTGACAAGCAGGGGCGGGAATGCTATGATAACAAGGCTTCCAAATGCGCGAGTGGTGGAATTGGCAGACTCGCTAGATTCAGGTTCTAGTGTCCACTCCGGACGTGCGGGTTCAAGTCCCGCCTCGCGCACCAAAAAAAGTTCCGAAAATTGCTTAGAAATAAGCGTTTTCGGAACTTTTTCTTTATCTTCACTTTTCGCACTGACCCCAGTTCTAATGGAGTTCTAATAAAAACGTGTTTCCGGGCCATCACGGTTTGTTGCAGCACGAAAGAGAAAAAAACACGATACAAGGACGAAACATTCGTTCGCGCCATCCACTCCACCTGTGTGGAGGGGAATATTCCGATGCGCAAGCGTATGCAAAGGCATCCGGGCGGCGTCTTTGCTGTAGCGACAAGAAAGCAGGGAGCTTCTCTTTTTCCGAGAAGCTCCCTGCTGCCCTGTATCGTTTAGTGCTGGACGTTTTCGCGCAGCTGCTGCATCATGCGCGCCATCACCGGACCCATGATCCGGGCATGGGCTTCGATCAGCCGGTGGTCGAAGTTTGGCAGGATCCGGGGATGAGTGTCGATCAGCAGCGTAGGCTCCTCGCCCTCCCGGCAGGAGGGCCAGGCGGGAATGCCCTCGCCGTTGGGATCGCCCGTCCGGGCAAACTGCACCAGACTGCCGAAGGCAAGGGCCTGCACCCGCTCGGACAGCCCCCCGTCGGCCTGCGGACCGTGGGGGTATTCCACCAGGTCAATATTGTGGAAGAAATAGGGGATATCACAGCAGTGCCAGGGGGTGTTGCCGCCGTCAATGGGCTGATCCATATTGAAGAGATAGGACCAGGTGCAGTCGTTGAGACGGCCGCGCTGAGCCAGGTAGGCGATCTCCGGGGCGCGGAAGATGAAATCCAGCCGCAGCAGGTCGATCAGCTGCCGCTCCGGGTAAGCCTCCCGAAACAGGGGGATCAGTTCCGCGGCGCCCTCTTCGCCCAGCATCTGGCGGATGGCGGCTTCCTGCTCCTCCTCGCTCATGCGGGAGCGGTCATAGGGAGAGGGCATAAAGGAAGAAAACTCTCCGAAAACGCTGCCCACCAGCAGGGGGATCTGCTTCGTCTCTTCCCGGAAGCCATGGACGCCGGGCTCGCCCAGATAAAAGGCATTGGGATGGGGCTTGCAGCCCACATACTTGCCGGCGGCCTCCAGCGCAGGCTTGACCTTATTGTAGGCCTTGGCCAGCAGATGATAGTCCACCGTCTCC
>JAIKWZ010000049.1 GCA_024684375.1 Clostridiales bacterium | reverse complement strand
TTCCTATACGGACGAAGCGATATATGCCGATAAGCTGTCCATTGTTTATGACGATCTCCATATGACGCGCAGCACCCAGAATACGATCCGGGAATTCATCCGCAATCATCCGACGGTGTACTGCGGAACGCATACGCCTCTGGGCTATGAGAACCTGGAAGCAAAGCGCGTCATGGATCTGGATAATCCGCCGGAGACCATCTGGCCGAATGAGGACTATTTTGTGACCGACGAGGGGACCGGAAAGTACATCTGCTCCATTTGCGGCTATGTTTACGACCCGGCTGAGCACGACGGCGTGGCCTTTGAGGATCTTCCCGAGGATTGGAAGTGCCCGCGCTGCAAGCAGGGGAAAGAAAAGTTTAACAAGGCCTAAAATTTTGTGACATGCGCTAATTCTCATTGCAGACTGATTGTGCGAATATCTGTATTACTAATAATAATGACCGAGTAAACAAACGGGTTGTAGCGAAACAAAAAACGCTACAGCCCTTTCATATACCCAGGTGATGGGATTCCGGTAGAGCACCGTGTTCACATCGCGGGGGTCACAGGTTCGAGTCCTGTTGCGACCAGAAAGAAGAGAGTTCTTGAGATTTCAAGAACTTTCTTCTTTTTTCCAGGTGTTCAAAATCTCTTCGACGGAACAATACTAGGATGATATGAACAGTTTGCTCCATCAACAAAGCTATACGATTGTCCAGTAGCTCTGTTGACAGTCATTCTGTCCGTTTTGGGCTTTGGTGGATGTGAACAGAATGATGAATTTGCATAAGAAGAGCGCCTCACCTTATGGAGAAGCGCCTTTTTCTAAGTCTCTCCGTTCGTTGTTTGCTTTTATTATATAACACTGAATACGATAATAATGCTATACTGCTTTTGCGGACGCATCAACTCTCCTGCATGTTAATCATCTTCCCGCTTTCGCAGCCAAAACAAGCGCCGGGTCTCTTTGGCTTCGCCCGGCCACGCAAAATGTTCCAGCTGTTCGACCGTATACCAGTGCGAAAAAGCTTCAGCCCATTCATCATCTGTACGGGGGACTAGCCGGAGAACCCCATCCAGATACAGACGGTTCCCGTCTGTCAGAGCCATGCTCCTTGCAGCCGCCGCTTCCGGTGAAAGGTAAAAGTTCAGGCCAACGATCAGGCTGGCGTCCCGCGTCATTATCCGCGCTGACTGCTCAAGGATTGTTTCCGCTGTTTCGGGCGGGATTACATCCAGCACATTTGAACAGATCAACCCGTCAAATATACCGGACTGAACGCTTCTCAGCCAACCAGAGGTTCCGCATTCCACATGAACCCGTTCTCTTACACCGTAGACTTCGGCAAATATCTGTGCTGCGCGAACAGCGCCGGGAGCCGCATCCACAGCGGTCACATCCGCACAGCCGCTTTTGGCGGCGATTATTCCAGCCCATGCGTTTCCGCAGCCGTAATCCAGCACTTTTTTCTTATTGCCCAGGGAGCATGCCGCCCAGAAGAGTTTTTCGCATGGGGCTATTTCCTGCCAGTTTTTCGGTTTCTGATGTTGCGCATCTGTACTCTGTTCAACCGACAGAGCAAAAGATTTGTCCCAGAAATCAATCAAAGCCTGATTATCCTTCTCCGTTTTATTACACATATTTATCCTTTCTGAGTAATCCTATCTGGCGCAGCATACAAGGCTATTACACTTGTACCATATGAAACACGCCGCCTTTAAAACAAAGACCGCTCAGCTGTCATGGATTATAACGAGCAAGCGATCTTTTTGTCAATGCGCCTTAGCTTTGTCCGGCAACGTATATTCATATACCTGTTTTTACACCCTGCCAGAATTGCCAACGAGTTACACTCTTCAATGCATTGTAGCCATATGGAGGCGTGCGTGAACGGCTCTCTATATAGATATAGTTATTTTGCGATCCATTATTGATGAGCGGTAACACATAAACCGGGTCGCGGCAATCATTTGGTATACGGGCTGTCAAACTCCGCTTCGGCTTTCTTTACCGCGTCCTCAAGGCTCATACCGGCAAAATGCTGCGCGCCCAGATACCTGCCGGACTTCCCGTCGTCGACAAACACTCCTACGGTGATGCCCGGTATGGCACTTTCAGGCGCATTAGGCGCGTGCGGGCCTCCCAAATCTGTCCGGCACCAGCCGGGATCCGTAAGGTTGATCAGCACGTCCGTGCCTTCAACTTTTGAGCCCAGGTCTATGGTGATCTTATCCAGTGCAGCCTTGCTGGCAGAATAACCGGCCTGGCACACATCCAGCGAGATCCCACTGGTCGTATTAAGAATGCGCCCCGTCCCTTTCTTCATCATCTTGGGAAGAAAGTGATAGCATATCATAGCCGGCGCGATGGTGTTTACGCGGAAGCTGATCTCATAGTCCTCCGAAGGCGTAGCGCAGTAGTCCGTGCGGTACGCGATCTGCAGCCCCGCGTTGTTCATCACTATATCCACGTCCACGCCAAAGCCGTCGATCTCGTCCAGCATACGCTTTACCGCGGCCAGATCATTAAGCTCTGCGGCTACAGCATGCGCTTCCACGCCAAGCGCGCGTACTTCAGACAGTACTTTCCCAGTGTGCGCGATATCGCGGCTGTGCAGGATCAGGTTGCAGCCCTGCTCTGCCATGAACTTCGCTGTAAGATATCCTATCCCGCGCGCCGCTCCTGTGATCAGCGCCCATTTGCCTTTTACCTGATACATAACGTATCTCCCCTTCGTTTTTTGTGATTGCCGTTCAAAGAGAGCTTTACAGTCCTTAGCCGCTTACAAGGATGCGGCTACAGCTTTTCTAACTATCCGTCACACTTTAACGATATAATCAGCTTTTCTCGGTTTGGGCTGAGGGAGATCGCAGGCAGCATAACCCAGAGCAATGGAAGCCACTCCCACCAGTTTATCAGATAAGCCCCACTTTTTGAGCAAAGCCTTGCCTTCAGGCAATTCAAACATCTGCTTACAACGGTGAATCCAACAGGAGCCGAGACCCGCTGCATAAGCGGCGTTTAGAAGGTTGGTACAGACCGCAGCGCCGTCCAGCTCATGGGTAACGCAGGCTTCAGTCTCAAATACCAGCAGGATCGTCGGCGCACCGTAATACGGATGTGCAGCAGGATTGTTCAGTACTTTGGCGTTCAGGGCTTCCACCGCGGCAACGTTCTCCGGGCTCTGTACAGCAACGATCTGCACGCCCTGTGTCCCGGCACCCGTCGGAGCGAACGTACCGGCTTCCAGTACGGCATCCAGTTCCTTATCGGTTATCTGTTCAGGTTTATACGCGCGGATAGCGCGGCGTTTTTTCAATACTTCCAATGCCTCAAGCTTCATAATGATCCTCCTTTTACGGCCGTTTACAGCATCATCCTGTAGATGGCGGCGCAGTCGTCCGCATTCAGTTTTACGAACCCCGTAATGGTGCCGGTCCTGCCGTCACCGTTGCAAAGCACGTCTACCAGCTTCGGAATATCTTCTTCCTTGCCTCCCAGTTCACCCAGCGTCTTTGGCATACCGATGGAATTCAGGAACACCCTTAGCGCCTCTATGCCCGCTTTGGCAGTTACCTCAGGGTGAGCAAAATCCATCTGGCATCCCCATACGCGCGATGCTACCTGCGCAAAACGCATTACATCGTGCTGCATCACATATGCAAACACTGCCGGCATCGTCACTGCCAGGCCCGCGCCGTGGGCGCAGTCGTATAGCGCCGATAATTCATGTTCGATATTATGACTGTTCCAGTCCTGGCTGCGACCTACACCGCAGGAATTGTTGTGCGCCATCATGCCTGCCCACATGATATTCGCCCTGGCCTCGTAGTTGTTCGGATCTTCGATCACGCGTGGACCTTCATGAACCATCGTCAGCAGCAGCGCCTCGATAAGCCGGTCGGTTACCTCAACGTCATGCGTATTGGTCAGATAACGCTCGTACAAGTGAGCCATTATATCGGTTATGCCACAGGCTGTCTGGTATGGCGGCAACGTCTGAGTCAGTGCAGGGTTCAGTATGGAAAACTTCGGGCGGATGGCGTCGCCTGAGGCTCCACGCTTTAACATACCGTTTTCATTGGTAATGACGGAATCAGGGCTGCCTTCGCTGCCGGCGGCTGCGATCGTCAGCACTGTTCCTACAGGCAGGGCTTTGTCAATGTGCCTGCCGCTGTAGAAATCCCAGAAATCACCGTCATAGACTGTACCCGCGGCAATTGCTTTTGCAGAATCTATGGTACTTCCGCCTCCTACAGCCAGCACAAAATCAATGTATTCCCTGCGGCAGAGCTCGATTCCTCTATACACCAGGCCACTGCGTGGGTTCGGCTTAACTCCGCCCAACTCCAGCCAGGTAACGCCGACCGCGTCCAGCGAAGCTTTTACGCGGTCCAGAAGGCCTGAGCGCACAACACTGCCGCCGCCGTAATGGATCAGTACCTTTGTGCCGCCGAAGCGTTTGACCAGTTCGCCGCTGTCAAGCTCCCGATCCTTTCCGAAAGCGAAGTATGTGGGAGAATAAAAGTCGAAATTATTCATTGAAAGCCCTCCTCCTTATATTATCTTACTGATGGCTTAACACATGGATGCAGTGACCTGTTTATCTATTAAGTAATCCGACACGCGGGATGCCGCCTTCGCAAGGCACGCCTACCTGACACTTACCGCAGCCGTATCTGGGATCATACTTTTTCGCTGTTATATCCATCCACTGCTTGCATTTCTGCTGGTTCTTGCCGTGCTCGAGCGAGATCGCTCCCGCCGGGCATCTTTTCACGCACGCGCCGCACATGATGCAGTAATCGTATACTCCCGTATACGGCCTTTCGTCAGGAGCTATCTCGGCGTCCGTTATTATGCTCCCGTATCTGCCGGCCACGCCTTTGGGAGATATGAGCCCCCGGGTCAGGCAGAACGTTCCCAGGCCGGAGGCGTATGCCACATGCCTTTCGGACCAGTTGCTGGAAAAGTGTATGACCTTGGGATCGCCGGGCGGGAGCATGGTGGCTTTTGTGGCAAACCTGCTGTCGCTGGCGGGAACGCATGTGCTGACCCCGTATCCGGCGAACAGTTCTTTGAGCTTTTCCGTATACGAGTTGATAAACGCCTGTCCCTCTATCCTGGCATGCAGCCATTCGTTGGACGTGCTTTCCGGATCGCCCCTGTTGGAGCTTCTGACCCTCTGGGTAAACGGCAGGAAGAAAGAAATCACGCTTTTCGCTCCCGGCAGCCACTGTTCGGGAAGCATGAAGTTGTCTCCAACGACTTCCGCCCGCTTGAATGTCTCATAGATGGGGTCATCAGCGCTGCTGACACCGAATATAGGCTCGTCAAACATCACAAGCCCTTCGCATCCGGGCAGCGCTTTGCCGGCAGCAATAACGTTGCCGTCACATGAGCGAAACAGGTTAACCAGATCATCGATGATGCGCTTCTTATCCATAATGCCTCATCCCCCGGGCTGTCAGCCCTCAAAAGATACCGTGCTTTTATTGCCCACTCCGGCTTCACTTATACCCCTCTCCGGACCATCAGCGGCAGGTCTTCATTATCCTGCCCGTACCTGTGCATATCCTTGAATTCGCCCTGCAGCTGAATTCACAATTTCCCCCGCGGTATGGTTTATTGTTTTTTTGCCGTTACCAGCACGGGCTGAGCCGTCAAGCCCGTCGGATGCAGCTGTATCTGAGTGGATACCGGATCCTTTACCCTCCACACAGGGGTATTGGTCACCTCTACAGTTACTTTGTTCGCGCCCCGGCAGAGCAGGTCAGTTATTTCGACACTGCAGTGATCTCCATACAGTTTTCCTGCCTGCACGCCGTTGATTCGCACTGTGCCGCAGTCGCCTATGCTGTCAAACCGTAAATAGTACCGGCATTCCGGCGAAATATCCGGCATGTCCAGTTCGCCTTCATAAAGGTACGTCCCTACAAAATCCCGGAAATAGGCCGGAGAATTCATGGACGGCAGTTTTTTGCCTGACAGCCGGACAGCAGTCTGAGTGAAGGAGCTGCTGTTCACATCCCTGACAGACAGGCTCCATTCGACTGACAAAGGCTGCTGCGACACTTCCGAATAAGGCTTTGCCACTTCGCAGTCTTCCGCTTTTCCGTCGTCCAGAATAAACACCCTCGCCTGCCCCGGGAACAAGCTCAATTCCAGTATACCGTCTTTTGAATATGTTTCCTCAAAACAGTTGCTGAACGCGTCATATTCCCTGATGCCGCCGTGAGTTTGCCTGAATCGTACACGGGCATCATATTTTTCATTGACCGATTCGTTAAAAAACATGACAGCACAGCCGTCCTCGTGCCTGTACATCATGCTTCTGAGATGCGT
Source organism: Clostridiales bacterium (assembly GCA_024684375.1). Taxonomy (GTDB): domain Bacteria; phylum Bacillota; class Clostridia; order Christensenellales; family Aristaeellaceae; genus RUG14130. Next base: position 2,956 of record JAIKWZ010000049.1, on the reverse strand, counting down.
GTACGCTTTCCGGGTGTCCCGATCGGAAGCCAGGAATTCAAATCTGTGCCCGCATACTGACGCGACGCTCTCTGCAAGCCGGTCAAGCGGCACTACTTTCGCAAGCTCCCTGTAACCGTCCGGTATAGGCGCGCCGGAGACTGTGCTCTCGGGCAGCGCGTCAACTACGAATAATGGCAATCCGGCATTCACAGCCTTTTCGAGCTGGGATGCAAGCTCGTCCGGGATCAGCTTAAAATATGGCTGCACCACGCACGGATAGATTTCCCGGTTTATCTCAAGCAGGCATCTGTCCTCGCAGACTCTCTTCAGTACAGTCTGTTCTTGCTCGAAAATGTCTTCCGGAACGACATCGTAATCCAGCTGGTTTTCCATAAGCGCGCGGCCGGGCTTATCGAATGTCATGACCGGATCCCCGCTCCATTCAGCCTCTGCATGATACAGCACTGCTGCGTCCGCGCAGTGTATCCCTCCGCTAAACAGATGGCAGATCCGGTTCATATAGCGCATAAGGTCTGCAAAATATGGGAACTGCGGGTTGTTTCCCAGGGCATAAAAGTGGGGCGGGCAGTCCGGATCAGGATATTTCATGGAAAAAGCGTGAGGCGTAAAATGGTTAATGCCCCTGACCAGCATATGGTTCGTAAGCCACTTCATCATGCCTATGCCGCATGCCCAGCCATAATTCCCGAAAATCTCGCACAGGGATCTGCCCTTCATCTTGGGATCAATATGCGCCTGTGAGGCAGCGAGCTTAGCCAGCCCATAGTGGAAAAACGCGCCGTCTGTATCCCAGGCAAGCCATTGGTGAACTTTGTCCTCAAAGCCCGGCACGATCTGGAAATGGACAACATCGACGCCCGCCATATCCTGCCCGCGCATTTCTCGGAAATAGTGGCCTATGGAACAGCCCAGTCTTCCATGCGCATTGTCATCCTCTATTATGTGCCCTATGTATTCTACCAAATGATCCGCACACCATTTGCCAATCTGGGAGCTGAAGCATTCCTGCACCAGATGGGTGACCATATCCATGTACTGAGCACGTATGCGCGGCGTATCGCTGCCGCATTCAAACCAGAGCGCGGGCAGGCTCCTCGCAAACCCGGCGCCCCAGACGCGCACCATCTGCTCCCTGAGCGCTTTGCTCCATGGCAGCATGCCACCGACCTTCCCTGGCAGGTCGTGGAAATCGTATCCACTGCTGTTGCCGAGTTCCGGCTCATCCGAGAAAAAGCCCGCTATCGTCCTGCCAAACTCCTCCGCGTAATGCGCATAATGCGTTTCATATACTTCGTCGATCAAGACTCTTACCGAATCTTTATCCAACAGGTTCATATATTGCGGTCTTCCGCCGCCGTTTTGGGTCGTGTAGACCACTACCAGCCGGTATCTGCCTTCAGGTATGTCCAGATACACGAAACCGTCCGATACGCGGTCCGTAAGATCGATCAGCATCTCGAGGATCAGGTCCGTACTGTCTCCATCCTTCCGCCGAAGGGCGAATACGCCAATGAGTTCCCCATCTTTGCCCAAAAACGGGGAGATCAGCACCGCAGCCTGTTCCTGCGGGCCGATCATGTCCATATGACGCTCAGCAAGATATGTCTTCGCGAGCTCGGGGCGTTTGGCAAATCCCCCGTTCGCATAGCCGGTCGGAAATTTCCTGTCGTCCAGTATCCAGATTCTCATGGAGCGCTTGCGCGCTTCATCTATCACCGCGTCCAGGCTTTCCCACCAGAGCGGTCCCGCAAAATCCGGATGAGGCCGGGATTCCAGACAGATCTCGCGTATGCCGCATTCGGCAACTTTTCCGATCTCGCGCCGAATCGTGTCTGTGTCCTCGCCTTTCATCCACAGAAAGGGCAGGATATAATTTTGGCCTTCCCCGTTTAATAGTTCCTGCGCTCGTTTCATAAAGCCCTCCGCTTGCTCCGACCGCCTTTTTTCTTTGCGGTCAGAAACCATCCATCGATCCGCCTGATAATATTAATCCATTCCCAGCAGTATCTGCTCCACCGCAAGTGCGGCCTCGTACAGGCGGTACTCATCTTTTCCGTACATGATCAGTGCCCGTCGGACACCGTTCTCTGTCTTCCGATTGCCGGCTACGGTAACTGAGGGCAGACCGCAGAAATGCATGACTGTCGTAGGTCCCGTCATAATGACCGCGTCATATTCAGCGATGTTTTCACTGACCTCTGTGATCGTTTTCCTTCGGACTTCCATGGCTTCCAGGTACGGCACCCCCTGTAAGCCGCCCGGAGTATCATAAAGGGCTTCCCTCAGATAATAGTCGCCGTATTTCATCATAGTCGCCGGGTTGTTCTCATAATACTCCACTATCTGGGCTAGCGTTTTCCGCGACGCTGTTGAATTCCTGAGGTATTCCTCCAGCATCGGCTTGAATTCCCACTTCATGATCGTCATCATTTCGGGACATGGCATCTGTGCGATCTCAGACAGCTGCGCTCCTTCGGCATCCATGTGTCCAAGGAACTCTTTCAGAAAGAGCGACTGCCCGGGCGAGACTTTGTCCTCGTTTGCCCGGTTGACAGCGATCTTAATGCGCTCCGTTCGTGACGGTGTCAGCTTAGGCAAAGGCTTATCCCTCATCGCGGAGTACAGTTTCAGTGCGTCTGACAGGTTCTGAGCCATGGGACCCGCGCTGTCCAGTGTTCTCGCTATTGGTATGATGCCTTCCGATGACAGCGCTCCGATCGGCGGTTTCAGCCCGCAGATGCCGTTGACCTGCGCGCACGCGATTATTGAAAATGACGTATCCGTGCCTACGGCCATCGGGACTATGCCCGCGGATACCGCCACTGCGGAGCCTGATGACGACCCTGAAGGATTGATACCTGGATCGATAGCGTGGATCACCTGCCCGCCCCGGGAACTGTACCCGCCCGGCATGCCCTGAGTCACGTAATTCGCGAACTCGGTCATGTTGGTC
>JAIKWZ010000023.1 GCA_024684375.1 Clostridiales bacterium | reverse complement strand
CTGACGTCTTCCATACGTTCACCTCCCCCGAAAAACATAAGCGTCTGCCGTTCAATTAAACTGCCTCCTTCCGGGTATGATATGTGCTTAAAACGGCATGCTTATTTAGCCATAAAAACGCGAAAAATGGAACGTCGGTACCTGCGTAAACAAGGATAACTTTAGGATAATTCTTCGGGTTGGATGGTTTAGCAAACTGACGCTTATGTATTGTCCTTTTTTGAACCGAACACTATCTGATACGGATCCAGCCTCAGCACCGCGCACACACGCAGGCCGTTGCGCATACGGGAGTTGGATATGCTCAATTTGCCGTACTCGAACATCTGATAATGATGGAGAGTCATGCCGAGTATGGAGGCGACTTGTGCCTGGGACAGCCCCATCTCGAGCCTGCGGTCGCGTATGATATCGCCTTCGGAGAGTTTCATGTACAGCACCGCCTTTATATGTGGTGTGTAATTAGTCACTCTGATAGGGGAGAGAAGCAAGCATGGTTTGGATAAGTATCGTGTGTTGGGCCATATATCGCATCCAACGGGCGGATGATAAGACATTCAAATAAAGATTTATAAGCTTTATTGACTTTACTATCTTTATAGTGTATACTGAATATAGCAAAGGAGGTGCTGTTTTATGGCAACCAGGTCAATGAACTTCAAACTGGAAGAAGCTGAAATCCAGGAAATGAAGGACGTGGCATCTGTCTTTCATATGACGCTCACAGAGCTGATAAAGAATGCGACAAAGGATTACGTTAATACCCTGAAAAAAGATCCTTTTTACCGACTGACCGCTAATGTTAAGGAGGCCTCTGCAGAGGAATCCAAAGAGATTCTTGAAGAGATCGATGGGCTCACGGATGATGATCTGTCGATCGTATCTTCCGAGCGGTTTTCCGTATAAATGGAGGCCGCAATGGTAGAGAGACAGAAGATCTCATATGAGATTCAGTATACAAAAATCGCGGACAAGTTCTTTCAGACGCATGAAGATGTCAGGGAGCAGTACAAGGCGGCGATCAAAGAACTGTTGACCGGAGACCATCCAGAGAAGGTTGACGTCAAGAGAATCAAGGTGAAGCGGAACGACTATTACAGAATCAGGCTGGGGGGATACCGGGTCGTGTATGCCATCATCAACGGCAGGATCGTCGTAATTGAAACTGTTCTGGCAGGCGCTCGCGGAGATGTCTACAAGAGGATGGACAGGCTAAAATAATAAACTGCAAATCAAAGCATCTTGGGAAGAACGTCGGGATGCTTTTTTCATGCCGAGAATGAAGGGTTCAGCATGTTGGTCATAACGCCGCCTCCATTATATACTGGAGATTGGCAGACGATTTGAGAAAAAAAGTGGATTCCAAAAAGTTGGCAAGGATATAAAAAAAGAAGGGGGTACCGCAATACCCCCAATTTGTTTACTCCTTATCGTGCTTATTGTGCAGCTGGCTCAGCACTTCCCTGAGCTTCTCCGGTACGGGAAGCCCCAGAAGCGCGGCGTTCTCCAGAAGGCTGACGCCCTCGTTGCTCAGGTAAAAGCATATGACCGCACTTCTAAGCGCCGAACCCGTGCCCACCACATGCGTGTCCAGCACGTGCCCTACGCCAACCAGCGCGAAGATGAGCACCTTGCGGCAGATGCCCCTAAAGCCAAGTTTTAGCAAATATCACATAATAGAGCAGAAAACGTCTTCATTTTTACAGCCATTCTCTTAAGAGTGTTCCGGCATCCCCATCGATGCAGATGCTGCGCGCTTCAATCTGCTTTGGACAGTAAGCCTCATCATAATTCAGGCAGCCGTAAACCGCCTTCGGGTTATCGTATGTCATCTGCCAGAAGGGGTATTTAATGATCACCGGCGTGTTGCTGCCGACCCCGACCTCCAGAAACAGCACATGCTGTCCCTGATACTGCCGCAGAAAACCGGCATAGGCGGCGGAGGCCCGGTGCCAGCCTTCGTCCTCCACAAATGAATCATCTGACCGCAGATTGGGCATCACTTTGCGTCCGTCATCCGGGCTGTGGGGAATCAGCGCAGTCGGAATGCGCATGGCAACTTTCCTGTCCTCCGGCATAACAAACGAGCCGTCTGCATTCTTCACAAAGCCCTGCGCGGCCATGGCCTGCATGACCCATTCTTCGTTGTCCCAGGTCTTCTGCACAGTCGGGCGCTGGTTCTGGAAGAGGCCGTAGTCTCCCTGCGTATAGAACAGGCGCTTCTTGTCAAAGCCCGCCTTCTGGAACATGTGATCCACGTTGGTGGTGATCACAAAGTAGTTTTTGTCGGCTACGAGCTCCAACAGGTTCTCATAGACGGGCTTCGGCGCTTTCGCGTATCGGTTGCAGTAGATATGCCGGCTCCACCAAGCCCAGTACGTCTCCTCATCCGGGAAAGGGTAGAAACCGCCAGTATACATGTCCTTAATCCCAAAGCGCTCTGCGAAGTCCGAGAACCAGTACCGGAAGCGCTCGCCGCTGTAGACAAAGCCCGCCGAGGTGGACAGTCCAGCTCCGGCACCGATGACAATAGCGTCCGCCGCCTTCAGTTCCGTCTTCAGGCGCTCGATCTGTTCCGCTCGAGTACTGATACCGAGAGACAAGCCGTCCCGGAATCTGCGCACACCATCCAGACCATTCCGAATGGTTTCCAGATAGCCGTTTGGCCGTTCAGCGTAATTCCTGCTCATAGTATTCTTTATCCTCATCCTGGAGCCATGGATCGGGTGATCTTCAATGTTTTCAAGGATGAGGATAAAGAATACTATGAGCAGGAATTACGCTGAACGGCCAAACGGCTATCTGGAAACCATTCGGAATGGTCTGGATGGTGTGCGCAGATTCCGGGACGGCTTGTCTCTCGGTATCAGTACT
>JAIKWZ010000047.1 GCA_024684375.1 Clostridiales bacterium | reverse complement strand
TTCTTGCCGGCTTCCCAGCGTTCCTTCTTGTAGGTGCCCGCAACGGGATGCTGGAAGCGGGTGGGGTTGGTGGAGTTGCCGGTGATGGAAACATCCGCGCCCTCGTGCCACATGATGGCCACGCCCTCGCGCACGTCGTCTGCGCCGTAGCAGTTGACCTTGGCGCGATCGCCGCTGGAGTAAGCGGTCTTGCTCACGATAGTCAGCGCATGGTCTTCCTTGACGTCAGCAGACAGGTAGTCATACTTGGTCTGTACGTAGGTGAAGCCATTGATGCGGGAGATGATCATCGCCGCGTCCTTGCCCAGACCGTTTAAAATGACTCTCAAAGGCTTGGTGCGCACCTTGTTGGCGTTCAGGGCGATTTTGATCGCGCCCTCGGCAGCGGCAAAGCTCTCGTGGCCGGCGAGGAAGGCGAAGCATTCGGTCTTCTCATCCAGCAGCATAGCGCCCAGATTGCCGTGGCCGATGCCGACCTGGCGCTGATCCGCGACGGAGCCGGGGATGCAGAACGCCTGCAGGCCCACGCCGATCCACTTGGCTGCTTCGGCAGCGTTGGCTGCGTTTTCCTTCATAGCGATGGCGGCGCCCAGCTGATACGCCCACTTCGCGTTCTCAAAGCAAATGGGCTGGGTGCTTTCCACGATCTTGTATGCGTCAACGCCCTTGGAGTCATTGAACGCTTTCACTTCTTCAAAATCTTTGAAGCCATACTTATCCAGCACAGGCTGAAGCTGAGGCATGCGGCCTTCATAATTCTCAAATAGCGCCATTATCCGTATACCTCCTTATTCCTTGCGGGGATCGATCCACTTGACCGCCCCGTCCTCCGCCTTAAAGCGGCCGTAGGTGCCTATGTTCTTTTCGTACGCTTCGTTGGGAGCCATGCCCTTTTTGATGGCGTCCATCATCTTGCCCAGGCTGAGATACTGATAGCCGCAGACCTGATCGTCCTTGTCAAGCGCGATCTTCAGCACGTAACCTTCGGTCATTTCCAGGTAACGGGTGCCCTTGGAACGGGTGCCGTACATGGTGCCAACCATGGAGCGGAGGCCTTTGCCCAGATCTTCGAGGCCCGCGCCGATCTTAAGACCGTCATCAGAGAACGCGCTCTGAGTGCGTCCGTACACGATCTGCAGGAACAGTTCCCGCATAGCGGTATTGATGGCGTCGCAAACCAGGTCAGTGTTAAGCGCTTCCAGAATGGTCTTGCCCGGCAGGATCTCGCTGGCCATTGCGGCGGAATGGGTCATGCCGGAGCAGCCGATGGTCTCCACCAGCGCTTCCTCAATGACGCCGTTTTTTACGTTCAGGCTCAGCTTGCAGGCGCCCTGCTGAGGCGCGCACCAGCCGATACCGTGGGTATAGCCGGAAATGTCCTTGATCTCCTTGGCCTGGACCCACTTGCCCTCCTCAGGGATCGGGGCAGGACCGTGGTTGGGTCCCTTTGCCACGCATACCATTTCTTCCACTTCGCGTGTATACTGCATGGATATCCTCCTTTTTGCTTGAGCGCGGAAAACAAACCGCCCGCGCAGCCTTCGGATTCATTATAGCACAGTCATGAGGCTCTGTGGTAACGAATGGGTTAAGTTTATTGTCCCATCGGCTTGACAACACACTTTTCATCTGGTAAAATGACGTCATCAATAGAAAGGCGGTATCGTTCATAAGATGAAGATCAGCGGCTGAGCATGGCGTAGATTTGCCCCGTTCAGGGGTCAGTTTGTCGCGCCGTGAAGCCGCAGAACCTGCCGCCCCATGCCGGCAAAAGTGTTTTGCGTTCCTTTGCGCGCTGAAGGAGCGTTTTATTTTGTCAAAAATCATTCTTACACTTAAAGATATACGGCATTCATTCGGGGGAAGAGAACTGCTTAACATCCCTTTCCTTTCTGTGTACGAGAATGAGAAGATCGCGCTTGTGGGTGAGAACGGTGCCGGCAAAACCACCCTTCTTAACCTTATTTCCGGCGAGTTATCGCCCGACAGCGGTTTTGTCAACGTTAGGACATCTTTTGCTTATGTGCAGCAGGCCAACGCTCAGCAAAGCCAGTTAAGCGGCGGAGAGAAGACCATGGCCAGGATCAGCAGCGCGATGAAGTCCTCCCCCGTTCTGCTTTTGTGCGACGAGCCGTCCGCCAATCTGGATATTACCCACCGCAAAGCACTCCTGAAAATGCTTTCCGCCTATAACGGCACGCTGATCCTGGTCAGCCACGACAGGGAACTCTTGTCCGCAGTCGTGAACAGGATCTGGCTGCTTGAAGACGGCCAGATAAGCGATTTCCCCGGGGCATATGATGATTTCCTGCACGAAAGGCAGCGTCAGAAAGAATTTTCCGCCTTCCAGTACAGCCAGTACAGGAAAGAGAAGGAGCGGCTTCTGGCAGCAGCGCAGACGTATAGAGAAAAATCGTCTCAGGTCAAAAAAGCGCCTTCCCGCATGGGGAACTCCGAAGCGCGGCTGCACAAGCGGGAGGCCACCGACGCGCAGCTTGAACTGAGCCATAAGTCGAGCCTGATGTTGGCCCGCGCCCGACGTCTGGAAGAGAAACCCGCGCCCCGGGAAGACCCGGATATTCGCATGGACGCGGGAAGGCTCCCTCCTCTGAATGCCCGGTTCGCCGTTCAGGCACAGGCTTTCTCCATTGACTTGCCGGAAAAAAGGCTGCTGTTTCCTTCCGACTTTCAGGTGGAGACCGGCTGCATAACCGCGCTTTTGGGCGATAACGCCAGCGGCAAGACCACCCTCATCCGCGCAATGCTCGGCACTTTGTCAGCTGATGTGCGTTTCGGCGGCAGCCTGCGCGTACACCCGCAGGCTCGCGTCGGCGCGTTCACTCAGGACTGGCAGGAAGGTCTCGTTTCCTACCTTTCGGCGTTCGATAACGTGATGCGTTCCTCCGTTCAGGACAGATCCACGGTAAGGACCGCGTTGGCACGATTGAGCATCCGCGGGGATAACGTGTTCAAGCCCCTGTCCGTAATGAGCGGCGGCGAAAAGGCCAAGGTCGCTCTATGCGGACTGCTCATGGGCGCATATAACCTTTTGTTGCTGGATGAACCCACCAACTACCTGGATGTGTTCACTCTGGACGCGCTGGAAGAAATGCTCAGTTCTTACCCCGGAACCGTTTTGCTGGTCAGCCATGACAGACGCTTTGTCGGCCGGCTCGCCAAACGCCTGCTGATGATCCAAGATGAGCATATCGTGACATTTGAAGGTGATCTGACCCAGTGCGAGCAGTCTGCGATAAAGCAGGCGCAGCCCGATTCCACCGATGTCACCTTGCTCGAGCTGCGTCTGGCGGAGATCGCTTCCCGCCTCTCCTCGCCGCGCAAAGGCGACAGACCCGATTTGCTCAACGCTGAATACGAACGTGTATCCGGACAACTGCGTTCACTTAGAAAAGCAAAGCTCTGAGATGCAGTCATATGTGTCGGCCAGCTTTTTTAAGCAAAAAGCTTCAGCAACGGCAAAGCGCTGAAGCTTTCATTCCAATCTAAAGTGACGGTTTAAGTAAAAGCGACGGAGGCTCAGCCCCCGCCGCTTCCTTATATGTCATCAGAGGATACTCATGTCGCTGATGTACCAAGTTCCGCCGACCTTTCTGACCTTGCAGCTGCTTGTCTGGCTCTGGGAATATCCCATTATGGAAACATCCATCTTATACGTCACCTTGCCGATACTGCTGTCAGTGCCCTGCTCAAAAGAGATCGGTGTGATTTTCACCTTTCCTGTGGACATCATGGCAAGACCCACGCCCACCTGATTCTCGAACTCACTGTAGGTAAACTGAGTGCGAAGCTCAGGATCTATCGCGTTCCACAGCTGCCGGGCCGATTGGGAATTGAACGCCTTCTCCAGTTTGTAAAGAGGCGCGTACGGACCGGATGGGCCGCCGGAAAATACTGAAAACAGTATCCCCAGCACTACCACAGCCGCGAGCACAGCTGCCCAGGCGGGATATTTGCCCAGTTTGACGTCCATAAACTGGCCCCAAAAGGTTTTGCCCCTCCCCGCAGCAGCTTTGACAGTCGCCAAGGCGGATACGGAGGAAGACTTAGACTGCCGTACTTTCCTTTCCTCTGCGCGGCCGGCTCCCGCCGCAGCGGGTCTCGGCGCGTCAGAACCCTGTGAAGCCGGCGGACGGCGGCGGTAAACCGTGCCGCAGCCGGGGCAGGTAACCGAGCCGTCCTCGTTCTTTATCGCGGTGTCAATAAAACCGCCGCATCTTTTACAAGTCATGCTTTGCCTCTTATCAGTTCTTGGGGGCATAGCCGCCGATGAATGGCAGCTGCTTTGCTTTGAAGCAGTATGCGTTGTAAATACCCAGCGCGCTCATGCATATGGCAGCAAGCAGCACTATCGCCCAGATGATCCAGAAGACGATGCCCAGGATCGGGATCTTGCACAGCAGCCTGAGCACCAGCAGCACGACAGTCTCGCACACCGCCAGAACTACGCCCTGCCTGGCATGATAGCCCGCGAACTTGCTGTCCGATACGAATATCGGGACCAGGCACAAAAACCACACATAACTGAGCATTGCCCATATCCTGCCCTTTTGCATATCGTCGGGGTCAAATCTTTTGCTCTCGTCCTTGGTGTTAAAAATCATGCTCAAAATCCTGTTGAAGTCCATAATAGCCTCCTGTTATTTATTTTAATCCGATAGTCATCGTGACCTGAAGCATGAGAGTGGAGATCTCTTTTCCGTTCCCATCAAAGTATGTTTTCCTTACCCAGTATTTCTCGCCCGGCACGACAGGTTCGGACACCCTGACTTCAGTAAGCTCGCTGCCCCGCAGCACCATCTTTTTGAATATGACCTTGCCATCGGGGTTGAGGATCTCAAAGCGGACCTTATGGACGTACTTCCCGAAGTTCTTGAAGTTGACCTGTACCCGCGTCCTGGTCACGTCAGTGAGCAGGCCCTTTCCATCCAGTTTGCCCAGTTTGTAAACCACCTTGTAATCCGGGTTGCCTGGAGCAACAGTGAGGGAGTCGATCTCGTCTTTTGCCTGCGAAAGCTTTTTCTTGGTGTCTGAAAGCGATGCCTGAGTCTTCGAAAGAGCCGTCTTTGTCTCGGACAGCGTCTCCTGAGTCGCCTCAAGCTCAGACTGGGTGGAGGCAAGCTCGCTCTGAGTAGCGGCAAGCTCTGTCTCGGTCTCGCCAAGCGTCTGTTTGGTCGAGTCAAGCTCGGTCTGCGTAGCGGCGAGCGTCGTTTCAGTGGAACTCAGCGTCTGCTCTGTAGAAGCAAGTTTTGTCTCTGTCTCGCTTAGCGTCTGCTTGGTTGTGGTAAGCTCGGTCTGCGTAGCGGCGAGCGTCGCCTCGGTGGTACTCAGCGTCTGCTCTGTAGAAGCAAGTTTTGCCTCTGTCTCTCCAAGCGTCTGTTTGGTAGTTCCAAGTTCGGTCTGCGTGGCGGCAAGTGTCGTTTCAGTGGTGCTCAGCGTCTGCTCTGTAGAAGCAAGTTTTGCCTCTGTCTCACCAAGCGTCTGCTGGGTTGCAGACAATTCAGTCTGCGTAGCGGCAAGTGTCGATTCGGTGGTACTCAGCGTCTGCTCGGTAGAAGCAAGTTTCGCCTCAGTCTCGCCAAGCGTCTGCTTGGTTGCGGTAAGCTCGGTCTGCGTAGCGGCAAGCGTCGTTTCAGTGGCGCTCAGTGTCTGCTCGGTAGAAGCAAGTTTTGTCTCTGTCTCGCCAAGTGTCTGCTTGGTTGTGGTAAGCTCGGTCTGCGTAGCGGCAAGCGTCGTTTCGGTGGAACTCAGCGTCTGCTCAGCAGAAGCAAGTTTCGCCTCAGTCTCGCCGAGGGTCTGCTTGGTCGAGGCAAGCTCGGTCTGCGTGGTCGCAAGCGTCGTTTTAACGCCCGAAAGCTCTTCCAGAGTGACAGCCAGCACCTGATCGCGCTGAGCAAGCGTTTCCTTGGTATTTGCGAGCTCGGTCTGGGTGCTCGTGAGCGTATCCTTCATGGCCGTCAGCTCGCCCGCAGTCGCCTCAAGCTGCGCCTTGGTCTCGGTAAGCGCCTTGTTCGCGCTGTCAAGCTCTGCCTTCGCGTCCGTAAGCTCTTTGTTTTTGTTCTCGATATCTGCGCTTAAATTATCTACAAGCGTTTGTTTCTCTGACAGGGAAACGTTGACCTGACTCAGAGAAGAATTCGCGGAAGCAAGTTCGCCCTCAAGCTGAGTCACCTTGGTTTTGAGCCCCGTGATCTCTTCGTCGTATTTGGCAACCGCCTGAGAGATCGGCTCTATTTCCGCCTTTGCGCCCTTGACCGCTTCAAGGCCTTCATCAAGCTCAGCGGCTTCCTGCTGCAGCTTTCCTGCAAGGGCTTCGCTGAGAGGAGCCACTTCCTCATTCTTGGCATCAAGAGCGGATATATCCTGCTGCAAAAGCGCGTTATATGCCTTTATCTCCTCGATAGTCTTAGTGTACTCGTCCGTTCTGCTGCCAAGCTCGGTGACCTGTTCGAACAGTGTCTTTTCATCCTCTGAGGCATCAGGCGATCCATCGGGCTGGTCCGGCTGGGTCCCTTCGCCGCCCACAGGCTCATCTCCGCTTAAACCGTCAAGGAAAGTCCTGGCGTCGGCAACAGTCTGCTTAAGAGCCTGCCCCGCTTCGTCGCTCTCGTCAAGCAGAGATATGATCTCATCCGCGCTGTCAAGGCTGCCCTCAAGATCGCCTGAAGCGTCATCGACTTTTCCTGACAGTGTTTCGACCTTGGTGCTGATGACCTGTGTCTTTTCTCCGTATGAGAGGTATTCAGTTTCCTTGGTTTTCAGCGTCTGAGTGAGCTCCCCGACCTGGGCAGTAAGCCCTTCGATCTGAGAAACATAACCGGACTTCTCAGTCTCAAGCGTCTTAAGCTGCGCGGCAGCGACCGTAAGCTGTTCCTGGGCGGAAAGGTTCTCGTTCACAAGCTCGTCATAAAGCCTGCTCTTCTCATCCGCTTCGTCTTTTAAAGTGTCATATTTCACGAGCAGCTCGTCATATTTGGTTTCAAGCTGCGAGTACGCAGCGCTGTTCTCCTGCTGTTCTTTTTCAAGCGCGGTGACATTCGCGGTCAGTTCGCTTACGGACTGGTTTGCTTCCGTAAGCGCGGTCTCGGTATTGGCGAGCTTGACCGCGAGCGCGTCTCTTTCGGCGGTGAGGGTCTGGATCTGCTCGTTGTTGGCGCTAATCTGGCCTTTGAGCTCGGCAATACTGGCTTCGTTGGCCGTTATTGTGGCATTCAGCTGCTCTATGGACGCGTTATTCTGCTCAATGGTAAGGTTCAGCTGAGTCAACTCGGCTTTGCAGGTCTCAAGCTCGCCATTAAGCCTGGCGATTTCAGCAGCGTTCTGGGTTTTTTCCGCGGACAAGGACGCGATCTCCGCCTCTTTCTGCGCGACAGACGTGTTAAGTGCCTCTATTTCAGCCAGTTTCTGAGCAGTTTCGGTCTCCAGCGCGGTTATCTGTGCAGACATCTGCTCAGTCTCAGCGGTCAAAGAAGCGATCTGCGCGGATTTGCTCTCTGACTCCTCCGCGAGGTCGGCGATCTGCGTATTCTTCGAGTTCACGTCTGCCGTCAGGCTCGCGATCTGCGCGGATTTGTTCGCGGATTCGGCGGTCAGGCTCAATATCAGGGCGGCCTTTTCCTCATTGGCGGACGACAGGGTCGCGATCTGCGCGGACTTGTCGGCAGACTCCTCTGTCAATGCAGATATCTGAGTTGATTTCTCCGCGGATTCCGCCGTCAGAGTATCGATTTGGGCACTCTTGTCAGCCGACTCAGTGGTAAGGGCATCGATTTGATTGGATTTTTCAGCCGATTCCGCCGTCAGTGTCGCTATTTGTGCGGACTTTCCGGCAGACTCTTCTGTAAGGGCGTCGATCTGAGTGGATTTGTTCGCGGACTCCTCGGTCAGGCTGCTTATCGTCGCAGCGTCCTGCACGGCTTTTTCACCCGCCTGGACCAGTTCCGCATCGAGCGTCTCGATCTGGCTGTTGGCGTCCGCAAGGTTCGTGCTCAGGGTCTCGATCTCCCCCGTCTTTTGAGTTATATCACTGTTAAGCGCGAGGATCTGACTTGCCTGCTTTGACGCTCTTTCCTCTGTCGCGGTAAGCTGTTCGGACGTGTCCGTAAGCGCGGCGTCCTTCTTTTTGTACTGACTGAACAGTACGGCGTTGCCTGCCAGTGAGAGTACCAGAAGAACGGCAATGATTATCAGCCAGGTTTTTTTCACGCAAACCCCTCCACTTATCCGTATACTGCGTTTATTATATCACAGAAGCCGGAAATATTTAACCGTATTTTCTTTTATGAGCGCCGATTTAATCAAAACATAACAAATATAAAAAGGCGACGGAGTTCCGTCGCCTTTTCTGATAAAAGCAGTTATTTAAGGGTGATTATAACTCTTCTGTATGGGTCTTCCCCTTCGGAATGGGTGGTCACGTACGGGTTCTGCTGCAGCGCGCTGTGCAGTACGCGCCTCTCGTAGGGGTTCATGGGTTCCAGGACCACCCTCCTGCCGGACTTCCTTGCGCGGTTGGCCATTCGGTTAGCCAGCTTGACCAGCGTTTCCTCACGTTTGGCGCGATAATGCTCCACATCAAGGGTCAAGCGGGTGTATTCGTTCTTGTCGCGGTTCACATAGAGGCTGGTAAGGTACTGGGCAGCGTCCAATGTCTCTCCCCTGCGGCCGATCATCACGCCCAGGGTATCGCCGTTGATGTCCACGAAAACCTGATTTTCTTCCTCAAGGATGCGTATCTCGGCCTGAACGCCCATCAGCTTTGTCAGCTGAGAAATAAACTCGTAAGCTTTTTTGCCGTTTTCACCAAGCTTGTCAAGCTCCAGCTCGGGGAATTCTCTTACGGGAGTGAGGGCGACAGGGGCTTCGTCTTCCATTATCGCGGTCTCCGTATCCGCTGCGGGCTTATTCTCTGCCTTGGCCTTCTTCTCTTTGCGGGATCTGGATTTGGTCTTCTGAGGAGCGGGTTTTTCTTCAGTCGGTTCGGTAGGTTTTTCGGCCGGTTTCGCCGCCTGAGGCTTCTTCTCGGGCTCAAGGCTGATGACCGGCATATCGATGCCGAAATCTTCCTCGGGCTTTTCTTCTTCCCTGACGCTTATTTTTACCTTCGCGAGCCGTCCGAACATGCCGAACAGTCCCGGGCTGCCCCTGTCTATGACCTCGTGCGTCACCTGGCTCAGATCCAGCCCCAGCTGTTTAAGCCCTGCGCTTAAGGCCTCTTCAACGGTTTTACCGCTGGCTTCTATGGTTTTCAAGGCTGTAAACTCTCCTTTATCTGTTTGTCGCCCTGGGACTGCCTGCCCTTGGGCGTGGAATGGTCAATGTAATAGTTTATGCCGAAGCCGGAAACTATGCTCCACACGTTTACGAACACCCAGTAGATGGCAAACGCGGCTGTGCTGGTCCAGCAGATCCACAGTGACATGATGGGGAAAACCCACTTCATGAACTTGCCTGCGCCGCCCTTGGACTGATTGGCGCTGTCGTTGGAACCGGGGGTCAGCTTGGTGGAAAGGACCTGGGTCGCGCACGCCAGTATGGGCAGCACGCAGTAGCCGTTCACATACCTGCCCCATGAAGACGGGATTGATATGCTGAACAGTCCGATGATCGACGCCTTCTGATAGCCGATATAGGCGTTTATCGCCTGATCTATCTGTGAGGCGACCGTGTTTTCGATCACTCCCTCAACATCCTTGAGGTTTAGGTAGTTCTGGAAGAACAGGCGCATGTCATCGCTCATGTTGAGGCTGTTCTTGTACTGGCTCCAGGTGGTGGTGAGCTCTTCCAGCGTCGGGATGACAGTCCTGCCGAAGTTGTCCGGCTGGAACACGCTCTTGATCCACAGCCAGCTCTGGGTATTGCCGAAGCTCACAGAGCCGTCCTTTATCTGCGCCAGCACGGTGTCAAGAGCACCCTGATCAAAGCCGACGCCTTCTACCCATACGCCGGCGTCCTTGAGCCAGGCGTACATGATGTCCACCTGCAACTGGGCAGCCACGCGGCGCATGGCAGCGAACATGATGTACAGTATGGGCAGCTGGATCAGCATGGGCAGGCAGCCGCTCAACGGGTTGACCCCGCTTTTTTTGTAAAGCTCCTGGGTCTTCATGTTGAGCTTCTGCTGGTCGTTGGCGTAACGCTTTTTCAGTTCTTCGAGTTTTGGGTTCAGCGCGCTCATCGCCTTCATGGAGCGGCGGCTCTTGACGTCCAGAGGCAGCAGCACCAGCTTGATGAGCAGCGTGAAAACGATCACGCTCCAGCCGTAACTGCCTATGAAACCCTGCACCCAGTTGAGTATCGAAATGAATAGATTGGTCATTTATCTTCTCCTTGGGGATAAGGCAAAGGCACGGGGTCGTACCCTCCCTTGTGGAAAGGATTGCACCTGAGGATGCGCTTTAAGCCCATCACGCTGCCTTTTGCCGCGCCGTACAGCTCTATTGCCTGAGCGGCGTACTCCGAGCAGGTCGGTACGTAGCGGCACGCGGATGGGAGATGCGGGCTTATTGCGCCCTTGTAAAAACGTATCAGTCCCAAAGCGGTGTGCTTTGGAACCTGCTTAAGCGTCATTGCCAGCTTCTTTCCTGTACAGCTTTGCCCTGAGCAGCACTTTTGTTATTTCGTCCGTAAGCTCCGCGTGGGTCTTGCCGGCAGCGGACGTCCTCGCAACAAAAATATACCTGCCGGAAACGATATCAGGTTTAAGCCTTCTGAAGTCTTCCTTGAAAAAACGCTTCAGGCGATTTCGGACCACCGCGTTTCCTACCTTGGAGCTGATTGAAAAACCTGCCCTCAAGTCCTTCGACTGCATGAATATCAGCACCAGGTCCCTGGAAGGGAAGCTTTTCCCTTTTTTGTAAACATGCTGATAGTTGCGGTTTTTGCCCAGGGAAAACTTTTTCCTGCAAAAGCTGTATGGATGCGCGCTTATCACACGGTCAGACGCTTGCGGCCGCGCTCACGGCGGCGGTTGAGCACATTCCTGCCGGCCTTGGTCTTCATGCGGGCGCGGAAGCCGTGCACCTTGTTGCGCTGACGTTTCTTGGGCTGATAAGTTCTGAGCATGGGATATACTTCCTTTCTTGATTGAGTTCGCGGCAATTCGATAGCCGCCGCCGGTATGTGTTTCCCGGCGTTTTATGTATCACGCGAAGCGAGCCGAATTGTCTTCGCGCAAGCACATCAATAGGCAGTTTGTCATTTTATATAAAAAATGGCGGCTTGTCAACCGCCCGCGCGTTAATTTATGACAATCTTCTTTCGCCGGATCAACCGCCGAACAGTTCCGAGCAGCCCTCGGGGCAGGCGCTCTCGCTGATGGAAATGACCCTTGCCGCCACCTTCGTCCCAAGATGGCACGCCCTTGCAATGTCAAGTCCGCCGCTCAAAGCCATTACCGCAGCGGAAAAAAACGCATCTCCCGCGCCGGTGGTGTCCACAACATCGCACTGTTCCGGGGGCACTATGCCGCTGTCCCCTGTTTCGTAATCCGCGTACACCGCGCCGCGGGGACCCATTGTGACTATCATAGCCTTTAAACCAAGCTGTTTCCCGGCTGCCCATACCAGCGTCTGTACGTCGGAAGGAAGCAGTCCGGTCAGTTTGGTTTCGAACAGCTTCCCCGCCTCAATTTCGTTTAGTATCACGCAGCGCGTTTGTCGGAGCAATTCCTTTTTTGACAGCATGACGCTCATGTTGCCAACTATGCAGTACAGATCCTTGCGGTGCTTCAGGGCCAGCTCGACAGTCTTTTGGGCGATCTCGCAGCTGGTATCGAATTCCGCCACCACCGCGTCGCAGGAAGCGAACAGTTTCTCGCCGTCCCTAAGCAGCTTGTCATGGATTGGCGACACGTCCGGCATTTTGCTTATGGACCCAGCCAGCTCGCCCCTTTCGTTGAACACTGCCAGCCACATTCCGGAGCCGCCCTCCGGGATGCTGATGGCTTGAGTCATGTCCACCCCTGCTTCCTCCAGCCGGGCCTTCATGTCATGACCCAGCGGTGTCTCGTCAACGGGCAGCGGGAAAACCACCTTCGCTCCCAGTCGCGCCAGATCCTCCGCCACGTTTCTGGCCACCCCGCCGTGGGTCAGCTTTACGCTGCCCCTGTTCGTGCCCACTGGATCGTATTTCCCGAACGGAAAACCCTTGATGTCCGTAAACGCCACGCCAAGCACAAGTACCCGCATAAAACCTCTCCGTCTCAAGTGTTTTGCTGATTATATCACAGCTTGCCCTTTAAGCACAACCGCAGAAATGAGCAAAAACGGCATGCGCCTCCTCCGCACTTGCATTTTTGAACTGTTTTGTGATATAATAAGGATGGTTTATTGTGGAGGTTTGTATGCGCCTGT
Source organism: Clostridiales bacterium (assembly GCA_024684375.1). Taxonomy (GTDB): domain Bacteria; phylum Bacillota; class Clostridia; order Christensenellales; family Aristaeellaceae; genus RUG14130. The sequence continues at coordinate 57,773 of JAIKWZ010000047.1, read as the reverse complement.
TCAGAAGGATCATGTGTCTTGCGCTGGCTGCTGCGCTGACGCTGACGGCAGTGGCCTCTGCGGAAGTGTTTTTGCTCCCGCAGGGTTTAAAGCGCATAGAAGAGGACGCCTTTGGCTCAGTCGATTTCCCCGGCGGGGTTTTTGTGCCCTCAAGCGTTGAATACATAGGTCACGGCGCTTTGGGACACAGCGAAGTGTGGGGCTTTTCCGGCACCTACGCCGAAACATTTGCCGAAAACGAAGGGCTTGATTTCCGTCCGGTAGACATTACGAACCTGTCCCTCTCCGCCCCGGGCGCGGTCTCCCCTTTCCGTGAGTTCAGCGTCAGCGCTTCCTGCGACAGCCAGCTCCCGGTCACTTATTCTCTGGAAGTCACGCTTGACGGCCGGACCGTTTCCGCACTCGAAAGCCAAGACGGAGCGTTCCAGATCCGGCTTCCCGCCGGCGGCGCTTTGGAATACTGTTTGAGCGCCGTCAACAGTTTTGCTTCCCAATCCCAGGTTTTTGACTCTCTGACCGCCGTATATCCCCCGGTCGCCCTCGTAAAGAGCGAATGGATAGTTGAGGTCGGGCAAAGTATTTATCCGGTTTCGGAGAGCGAGCAGCGCCAGTTCAGCCTGTCCTGCGCCGACGCAGGGATCGTCATCGACGGCGCTTCCCTCAAGCCAACAGCGCTGGGCGTTTATACCGTCACCGCCGTAGCTCAGCAGGACGAAGGTGAGGTGTACACGGATTTCACCGTGAACGCGGTCGTCCCCGCGGCGGACATTTCGGCAGGGTCCTCTCCTGTGACTCTTTATGTAGGAGATACGCATCAGCTTTCTCCAACCGTTTCCCCCTCCGGCGCCTATAATGTCATAAGCTATTCCAGCAGCGATGAAAGCATAGCCGTCGTGGACGCGGAAGGTCTGATTTCCGCGGTCGGAGGCGGGACTTGTTCCATATACCTCAGCACGTTCGACGTACAGGCGGAAGTCGCCGTCATTGTCAAGCAGCGGCCCGAAAGCATCGTGCTGAGTGCCTCTACCAGGGGACTATCCACAGGCGAGACACTTCGCGTGCTCTACTCAGTGTTCCCCGAAAACGCGGATAACGTCGCCGTCACCTGGCATTCGTCGAACAGCGCTGTCGCTTCAGTAGACCAGGCAGGCTACGTCAGAGGCTTAAGCGCCGGGATCGCGCGCATCAGCGCTGTGTCAAATGAGGACTCCTCCATAGTGGGAGAGATCGATCTTATGGTCTCCCAGGGCGCTACAGGCATAGAGATGAACGCCCCAGAGTATATGTACGCGGGCTCCCATATCACGCTCGCTCCTGAGCTGCAGCCGGAGGGCGTGACTTCCCTGATCTCCCTTTCCAGCAGCAACAGTTCCGTCATAAGCACACTGGGCCATAACCTTTACGCCCACCAGCCCGGGAAAGCCGTGATAACAGCCCGGACTTCCAACGGAGTGACCGTCTCGAAAAGCATCGATGTCTTCGAAAGAGCTTCCTCCGTCCACTGCCGCGTGCCTGCGTTGTACCTTAATCCGGGCTTGAGCGCGAATCTTGCGAATTTAGTTAATTACTCGCCTTCATCCGTGCGCGCCGCCGGAGCGGTATATTCTTCCTCAGATCCCCAGGTCGCCAGCGTAAACGCGAGCGGCCGAGTTACGGCCGTCAGCGCCGGCACCGCGCTTCTGACCGTGAGGCTCGACAGCGTCAGCCTCGTGCTGCCCGTGTATGTGGTCAACGACGGGCGCGTCATCACCGGCCTTTCCACTTCTCTCACCTACGCGACTCCCACCGTGGGCGACAGTTTCAAGCTTGACCCCGTCGCCACAGGCACCGCACCTGCCGCCAAATACCGTCAGGCGTACTGGTACTCGCTCGATCCCGATATAGCTGACATAAGCGCGTTGGGCAACAACTGCCAGGCGACCGTAAAAGCCAAGGCGCCCGGATTGGCTACCATCTGCGCCGTGTCCTCCAGCGGGGTCATCGCCCGGGTAAACGTTCAGGTCAACCCGCTTATTATCAAACAGCTTGGTTTTCTGGAGTCGTCCCTGTCAATGACTGCGGGAGAAAGCATTACGCTTGACTTCACCCATTCTCCCGCCGGAGCCTCTACTGACGAAGTGTATATGGATACTTCCGACCACTCCGTAGCCGCGTTCGGCGAAGGTTTCACGCTAAACGCCTACAGGGCGGGCAGCTGCAGCGTGATCGTCACTGACGAAAACGTTAGAGGCGAGATCCCTCTTACCGTGTCTGCCGCACCGATGGAAAGCGCTTGGCTCGAAAATGAGACTATGCAGGGCAGCGCCGGAAACAGCGCAAAAATCATCTACTCATATACTCCGCCGACCGCTTCTCCTAACGCCTTTTCGTGGAGCAGTTCCAATACCGGCGTCGCCACGGTAAACAGCGCCGGCGTGGTGAGCTTTATTTCCGCTGGCACTTCAAACCTGACCGGCGTAGCCACTGACGGCAGCGGGCTTACACTGGCTCTGACTGTCCAGGTGCAAGAGATACCTGTCAGAGAGCTGGCGCTTGCCTCCTCAAGCTTCACAATCAAGTCCGGCGAGAGCAAAAGCATCGTTTACAGCGTGTACCCGCTGGACGCGTCATATTCCACAGCCACATTCTCATCCTCGGATACCAGCATAGCCAAAGTGGATGCGTCCGGCAAGGTAACGGGTCAGATGGCGGGCGAAACTGACATCTCCGTCACCGTTGGCCGCGGCAGCTATAAACTTACACGCACTCTGCACGTAAAGGTGGAGCGCAGCGGAAACGCCCGCTACCGCGCACTGGTGATGGGCCAGTGGACCAACACCAAGCAGAGCGGCTACCTGCCCTTCAGCCGAAACGGCACTCAGGGTGTTGTCGACGCACTGAAGCAATCTCATCCGGACGGGACCTCCTACTCCATCAACTACATCGGGTCAAGTCCCAGCAAATCCACTTTCCAGTCCGCAGTCAACTCTCTGGCCAACGCCGCAAAGCCTGAAGATGTGACGGTGATCTTTATATTGACTCACGGCGCTTACAGCGCCAAAAACGGAGGGTACAGTTTCAGCTTTTCCGCATCCGGAGACCGGATGACCGGCGATACGCTTATGGCCGGCATAAGCTCTATAAGCGGGCATGTGGTCCTGGTGCTGTGCACCTGCTATTCAGGAAAAATCAACACTTCTTCCAGGCTCAGCGCCATCAAGAACAACAACGGCAATTATACCGGCAAAAACGGCCCGGGCAGACTGAGCGTTATCACCTCTTCCACCGACACGCTTTCCACCTACTACAACGTTGCGAACGAAAAAGCAAGCTACGACTTTTTCTCCAAGGCGTTCACCCGTGGGCTGGGTTGGGACATGATTGGCGACAAGACCTGTTCTCTCGGGGCAGACTCAAACCACGACGGCAAAGTCAGCGTGAGCGAGATCGCCAGATACTCCGCCTCCCAGACGCAAAACCTGATCAGCGCCTTCGTGCAGCAGTACGGCACCGACCTGCTGCATGGCAATATACGGCAGTACCCCACACGTTTTATCGCCTCAGGCGATGAAAGCCTGATACTTATCCAGAGGTAACCTTATGCGCTGCGCATGCCCCAACTGCGGCACTTATATGGTCCATTCCGAAAGCTTGACGCTGGGCTGCGTATGTCCCCAGTGCGCCTCCCGCTGCAAAATGTGTCTGGGTACAGACAGCGTGGTATCCCGGGAGGACCTTAAACAGATCGCCTCGCGCATGGCATATATCAGCCAGATCACTGAAGAAAACGAGGACCGGCGGCTGCTTGACGAAGATGCCCCTGAACGTGAAACCGATGAATACGGAGATTGAGCGCAAGTTCCTTATTCAAATGCCTGACGTGGGGAACCTTGCCCGGACTGATGGCTGTCGGGTCTCCCTTATCAGGCAGACCTACCTTTTGCGAGAGGATGGCAGCGAACGCGTACGTGCCCGGCTTTTCTCCGACAGGCTTGAGCTCACTCACACCGTCAAAAACCGCATAAGTCCCATTAGCGCCTTCGAGGACGAGCGCACCATCAATATTTCGGAATACCTCGCGCTGCTGGCAAGGCGCGATCCTTCCCGAGTTGACATTTACAAGACCCGCTTTGCTTTCCCCTGCAAAGGACATGTATTTGAAATAGACGTATATCCATTTTGGTACAGGCAGGCGGTGATGGAGGTCGAGCTGGAAAGCGAAGGCGAAGAGGTCGAATTTCCCCCATTTATCAGCATAATACGCGAGGTCTCTGGCGACCGCAGTTATTCCAACAAATCACTGAGCAAAAAGATACCTGAAGAAGATAAATAATCGACAGACGATATATGATAAAAAACTCCGCGGGATCACTTCCGCGGAGTTTTTTGTTCGCTTTAGTTTATTACCACAGTTCTACGCTGTCTATGCCGAAGAACTTTATCGCGTATTCGTCCTGATAACCTTCCCACCTGCCGTCCTGCCACGCACCGTAATGAGTAAAACTGTTGGGGCTTGTGAAGTTGGGTTCGGGGTCCTTTTTCTGGTGGAATGGCCCGAACACGTTTCGCAGCGAGCTTGTGAGCTCGATCTCCAGCGTATTAACGCCCCTCTTCACTTCACCTTCCACGTCCACTTTGTCGCTTAATAGGAGTGTTTTGGCAGGGCCTCCGTTTACTGCTATCCGGGCCGCTGCGTAGCGTCCGTTCAGGCGCAGCCATTTTTCAGTGCCCTGCGCGTCAATGTTAAGCGAGAGCCTCAGCGTTCCACCGAAGAACGGGAAGCCGTCCTGAGCCAAGGTCGAAGCGTTCACATAGCGCCGCGGCAGCGTGACCGCAAAGCCGGAAGCGTTGAAGCAGCGTTTTTCCGCAGGTTCAAGCGCCGCCATTTCCACGCAGAAATCGCCTCTCAGGTATACGTTTTCTATGTTTGTCTCATAGCACAGGCAGTTGACCAGGCTCTCTGTGGTATTGTCGTGTTCGAAGTAGACACCGTTATGTACTCTGTACACGTGCTCGCTCTGGTAATAATCCATGCGCAGCACGATCTCGTTGGTCCCCATTCGTACAAGCCCAGAGATGTCATACGACATAAAGCCGGTGCCGAAATCACCTTCACGGTCGGGCGAGACTTCGCACCCGTTGACCGTTATCAGCTGTTCTCCGCCGGTTTCCGCTTCAAGCCGCAGCGGAGAAGGCTTTGCGTTGGCCCTGAATGTGTACTTCAGGTACACCGTGCGGTTGATCTGCTCCTTAAGCAGCCTGTCGTTTATTGCCATTACGGGGATTTCTTCCGTATAGCTTTCACCGTCAAATGAGAGGCGGGCCGTATCCAGAGGAAGGGTATTGGTATCTGCCTTTGTTATCAGCGCGCCGGGGCTGCTTATCGTCCTGACATATCCCTTCTTTTCTTCCTCAGCGCTCATCGCCCTGGCGGAAAGGAATATCACTTCCGACTCCCCCGCTTCAAGGTCGAGAGGTATCTCTATGCCGCCCTCTGAGCGCGAGAACGGGATATCCTCGAACCTGAGGGCTTCAAGGTTCAGCTTCCTTGCGCCCTGGGCGCGGATCTTAAAACTGTTATGCTGCGCTGTATCCTTGGAGAGGTTTACCGCGAAAATGAAGTCTCCGAACTCCGCGCGCCTGACAGTAATGCGGATAGACTCGCTTTTGCCAGTCAGAGCGAAGCCTGGGTTGCTGATATCGTCAAGGCCGATATTGCCTCTTATGTCCAGAGGCTTCTCCTCTCCGTTGACCAGCGTTGGCGCGTTTCCGGCCAAGCACAGTCTGCCCCCGTTTTTGACGAACTCTTTGAGCAGCCTGAGCGTGCTCTCGTCTATTGAGGGCATTTCCGGCACAACGACCGTGGAATACGCGCACTTGCCTATTACCAGTTTTCTGCCGGCTACTCGCCCGTATTTCTTCATCAGGGTCTCGTCGCCGATGTGATGGATAACGCCGCGGGCCCCCAGTTTTTCCACCAGTTCAACAAAGGAGGCGTTGAGCGCCGCTGTCGAGTTCCTGTCAAGTCGTTTATACAGCGTATATCCCGCGTGGAGCGGGTGTATGACCAGCGTGTCAGCCATCTCCCTGCTTTCAGCCAGCAGATAGCCCAGCCGCGCGAAATAGTCGTTGAAGCGGCGCATATGCATATTCCAGCTGGTAACAGGAGAATAAAACGCAGGATAATCACGTTTTCTTTGTCCTCTTACAGAGTACGGATACAGGTGATGACACACCAGATTGACTCCGTTGACGAACTGCCACTCCAGGATGCGCTTAAGCTCCCGCGGCGTTACATCCCAGCCGCAGGCGGCGAAGCTCTCCGTCAGCACCTGCTTTTTGCCCAGCTGCATCGCCACTGATGACACCTGCCGGGGCGTCAGCTCACTGCCTATCTCACGGCCCAGCCAGTCCACACCGGGGATATGCTCGTACTCATAAAAAGGCATCACACCCGCGCAGCCCTCCATCTGGCCCGCCAGATGCTGTTCCTCAACCACGTGCCCGGTCAGCTTGCAATTATGCTCCTCACACCAGCGGTATACCTGTCCCGCGAAGCTTTCGGTAAACAGCTCGTTCATCATCAGCCAGTAGCGGTAGCGGAAGCTCGCGGCTTCCCTGCAGTCCAGAAACAGGGCGCCCAGCTTCAGTGTGATGTCTTCCGAAAAGCGGCTCTGATACCTGGCGTTGATCACCGGGGTGTACGCGGTGGCTCCCCTGAAATACTGGGGTTCATCGGTAAAGAAACCCAGCATCGTTTTGCCGAAATCCTGCCCCAGTTTTTTCAGGTACCTGCTGTGTGTTTCAAGAATGAACTTCTGCACTATCTTCCAGTTGAGCACGTCTACTACTGTAGGATTTGTACGGTCGTACACGCAAAAACACTTTCCGCCGTCATCCTCATTCAGTTTGAACAGCTCACCGTTTTCTACCCTGTAGCAGCCCAGCGCGTTCGGATCATACCCATCCTTTTCGATACCTTCGAGATAGTGCGCGTGGTTGGAGGGATCCTCCAGCAATTTCATGCCCGCGAAGCCGCTGGGCCAGCCGTTTTCATCGTACGCCCAGGCGCGCATGTCCCGCTTTTGAGACTCATCCACGCAGGCTGCCACGCATTTGAACCAGTCCTCACCCATATATTCGGTGACGAGACCGCCTCTGGCATGCATAAAAAAGCCTCCGAAACCGTCCCGCTTCATGTGGTTGATCTGGCGTCTGAGCTCCTTTGGCTCCAGCTCGTCGTTCCAGCTCCAGAATGGAACGGGTCTGTAATCTGTCAGTTCGCCTTTAAGGATCCTGATCACATCGCTGCTCATAGTGTGCCTCCATAAGTCACAGTGTTTGGCTCGTGCCGCCGAAAATCAGTTTTCTTCCGGTACCGCCCCGGATAATTCCGGGCTTTTGAGTATTCCCATCGGTTTGAACTCGTATTCGTACTTCCACAGATCGCCTTCGCTGCGCCAGGAATTGGGGCTCTGGTAGTAGTAAATGCCCTGCGTATGGTGCAGCTGTCCAAAGCCGTTGATGCGCGTGCCGTAAAGCCTCAGCGTAAGCTCGTGAGTGCCCGGGTCAACGCCATGGATGTCCAGACGGTAAGGCGAAAAAGCGATCCTGCCTTCATCCTTGCCGTCTACCAGCACCTTCACAAGGCCGCCTCGCCAATGTGGCACTCTTACGGAAAAATCGCTCCTGGTGTTTACGGGAATTATATAATCAACGTTGCCTGTGTAGAATGGCAGTCCCTGCTCCACGACCGAACCGAAGCCTATCGTCTCCGGCAGAGGGATCAGCGTCTTGACAGTGCCGTTCACCCTTACCCCGAAGTCTCCCAAAAGGTAGAATGCCTCCAGATTCGTGCGTTTGCCTATGGGAGTGACTACAGTAAGCACGTTAACGCCCTTTTTAAGCGGCGGGAGCGCGACCTGTTTTATATCCCTGTCCACGAACCAGCCAATTTCCTCCGCGGGCACTCTTTCGCCGTTCAGGCAAATCTCGGCAAGCTCAGGCTCCTCCAAGGCCAGACGCGGAGAAGCCACGTCTACCTCGCTGGGGATCGTGAAGCGCACGCGGATACAGTGCTCATTGGGCTCGTCCGGAATAAGGTAAGGCTGCATGACTTCCTTACGGCGGGGAGGAATTCCAAGCGTCCTGCGCGCGGCGTTGTCCATGCGCAGTATCTCCTCCATTGGCTGCCACTCGCCTTCGTCCATGGCGTATTCACCCATGTCCAGCAGGCACATGTTGGGCTCTGAAAGCCTGTACCTTACGGGCTTCATTATCAGGGCAGCTTTCGGGTCTCGGCTGGAGATCTTCACGAATTCCGGCGCGGTTGCTGCTTTCGCCCCCGGTTCAAGCCACAAAAGCAGGCTGTCCTGAAGATGCCACACCTTTTCAAACACGGTCCTGCCGCCTGAAACCGTCGCCTCCAGCGGATGTATCTCGCCGCTGAGCGTGTCGTACAGCGTAAGCTTGTATTCGCCCTTCAGGATAAAGCGCAGCTTATAGTCGTTCTCAACATCCGGAGAAGCGGGGTTCTTGCCGTTAGCCACAAACAGCCACATGCCGCCCTTGTCCTGCCTTAGCTGGTATAAAAGCGAGTTTACCTGTACGCCCCATTCGTCACGGATGTCGATAAAGCGCAAGTCCTCCAGGGCATTCAATACGGCGGTCTTGCTGAAGTCAAGCCTTTCGCCACGTTCGAACAGCTTTTTAGCCCTGTCTGAAGGCAGCGCGTCTACAAGTGCGGGCGCTTCTCCGGTGTACAGCAGGCGACCTCCTGCGTTCACAAAGCCCTCCAGCCTGTCCAGAGTGGTAGACCTGAGCGTGGTAAGGCCCGGGGCGATCACCGCGTCGTAGCTCATAAGCCCCACCTTCAGGGGATTAGAGCCGTTTTCGCACTGTCCCGGCAGCACCGCCTCGGAAATGAAATCAAAATCGATCAGTCCGAACAGCAGGATTTCAGTCAGTTCCTTAAACTGACTTTCCATGCGGCTGCGGTCAGCCTCGGTCTGCGCCATAGGACCCCAGTACAGCCAATAACTCTCAATTGGATGGATGACCGCCACTTTCGAGACCGCCCTGCCCCGGGTCATTGCGGTATTGAGTCTGGCGAAATGGTCTTCCACCATGGAAAACTCGCGCCACCAGGGAGACTGATAGCCTATGGACGCCGGGTAGTCCCGTTTGGCCTCCCCCTTCATGGTCATCCAAGTCAGGTGCGGAACGCGGACCGTCACGCCCAGCGCCGCCTGCCAGTCGCCCTGCAGCTTATAGCCTCTGAAGTCGTAGTCCCAGCCCGTCACGCCGTAAAGCTCGCTCAGCATGCCTTCCTTGCCGCTCTGGCGCACAATGGACTGGGTCTGCTTTGCGGTCGTGTATTCATGAAAGTCGCACAGCATGTCTATCCCGGGTATCCCGAAATGCGGATAGCAGCGCATGGCATCGCCCATGGCATTCGTCTGTCCCTTGAGGGTGGGCTCCAGGTAGCAGTGGCCCGTGAGCTTTATCCCCCTTTGGTCGCACCAGTCGCCTATGCTTCCGCAGTAATTGCGTGCGAAACGTTCCGCTATGAGGTTGTGAAAACGCCAGCGGAAGTTTGAAAAACTCCCATCCGCGTTTTCCCACACGAGCTCAGGGATCCTGTCGAGTATATCCTCTGAGTACTCTTCTTCGAATAGACCCGGCAGTTCGCCTGTCCATGGAAAAAATACGTCGCTGGTGTCATTCGCAAAAGCCAGCGGCAGTTTGTACCCCACCTTGGGCTCATCCGTAAAGATCGCGGGTATGGTCGAGCCGAATTCGTCCGCAAACTCCCTGTAGTACGCTTCGTGTGTTATGTCAATAAACGCCCTGACCGCTTCTGTCGACAGCGTGTCGGCGTAAGGCTTTCCGTTAAACCAGGGATCCTCCACGGCGTGTTCCTGATAAGCGAACCACTTTATTCCCTTCGCCGGCTCATCCGGGCTGATCCTGCGGTGGGAAACCAGCCTGCCGTCACTGTCGAGCATCACATCGTAGACCGTGAGCAACGTGCCGTTTTCCTGCCGGTCAGACCTTTGCCCTCTGCCTGGCGCAGGTGTTTTCGCGCTGTCATCTCGGCTGTAAGGAACGACCGTGAGCATAAGCGTCTGCATGGCAAAAGCGGGATCCCTTGTTGTCACCTTTCCCCCCGCCGTGCCGGAAGGCCACCTGTCCTCATCGTACAGCCAGGCAAGCATGCGGTTTTTCTTTGCCTCTCCGATGCAGTGCCTCACATGGCCCATGAACTCACGATCCAGATAAGGGCTGTCCATGCCTGTTCTCACGTGCATATGAAAACCGCCCAGTCCCATCTGCTTGAGCATATGGATCTGCCAGGTCAGCGTTTCGTCGTTCAGTTTTCCGTTCCACGCCCAAAATGGCGTGCCTCTGTATTCGCAAGAGGGGTTTTCAAAAAGCCGTTGCGAAAGCCTTTCCTCATTCGATCTCGGATAAAGCATATGGTGCGACCCTCTCCACTATGGCATTCCTTCATTGGAATGATACACCTTTCTTTAATAAATGTCAAACCGCTTTTGTCCCATAATTAACCTTGTGTTTCTTGACATTGACGTATACGTCTGCTAATATTTCAAAAACTGTTTTTAGGGGGATAATATGGCGTACTACTATGCTGAACCCTGTCACACTTTCAACGAGTACCTGCTGATCCCCGGGTACACGGGGCCTGACTGTGTGCCCTCCAACGTCTCCCTGGCCACTCCTCTGGCCAAGTACCGCCCCGGAAAAGAGGCTTCCCGCCTGACTTTGAACATTCCCCTTGTGTCCGCCATCATGCAAAGCGTATCTGACGATCGTCTGGCCATCGCGCTTGCAAAAGAAGGCGGCATTTCTTTTATCTTTGGGGCACAATCCATCCGCAGCCAGGCGCAGATGGTCGCTAAAGTCAAAAGCTACAAAGCCGGCTTTGTGGTCTCCGCCAGCAACCTGACGCCTGACAGCACACTGACTGACGTTCTGAACCTGAAGGAGAAAAACGGCTTTTCCACGATCGCCATCACTCACGATGGCAGCGCGCACGGCAAGCTTATGGGCATCGTGACCAGCCGTGACTACCGCATCAGCCGCATGACCGGCAGCGAGAAGGTCTCCACCTTCATGACGCCATTTTCCAAGCTGGTCACTGCTCCCGAAAGCGTCAGCCTTAAGGAAGCCAACGACATTATCTGGGACCATAAGATCAACGCCCTCCCGATCGTGGACAACGAGGGCTGCCTAAAGTATTTCGTGTTCCGCAAGGACTATGACAGCCACAAAGACAACCCATTCGAGCTGCTGGACGAACAAAAGCGCTTCCGTGTAGGCGCGGGCATCAACACGCGGGACTATAAAGAACGTGTTCCGGCGCTGCTGGAAGCGGGCGCGGACGCTCTGTGCATCGATTCCTCCGAGGGCTACAGTTGCTATCAGGCAGACTGCCTCAAATGGATACGGGATACATACGGCAGCAGCGTGATCGTAGGCGCCGGGAACGTGGTGGATGCTGACGCGTTCCGTTTTCTGGCGGACGCCGGCGCCGACTTCGTAAAGATCGGCATCGGGGGCGGCTCTATCTGCATAACCCGCGAGACCAAGGGCATAGGCCGGGGCCAGGCCACTTCCGTGATCGAGGTCGCTGCAGAGAGGGACAAGTACTATAAAGAGACCGGTGTGTATGTCCCCCTGTGCTCCGACGGTGGCATCGTGTACGACCATCATATGACGCTGGCTCTGGCAATGGGAGCTGATTTCATAATGCTGGGCCGCTATTTCGCCCGCTTCGACGAAAGCCCCGGCGCCAAAGTAATGGTGAACGGAGCATACATGAAAGAGTATTGGGGCGAGGGTTCAAACCGCGCCCGCAACTGGCAAAGGTATGACCTGGGCGGAGCGGGAAAGCTCAGCTTCGAAGAGGGCGTGGACAGCTATGTCACCTATGCGGGCAGCTTAAGGGACAATGTTGAGCTAAGCCTTTACAAGGTCAAGTCCACCATGTGCAACTGCGGCGTAAAGAGCATCCCCGAGCTGCATAAAAACGCCCGCCTCACTCTGGTATCCCCCACCTCCATAATCGAAGGTGGATACCACGACGTGACGCTGCACACCAACGCCACTTCGATAAAATAAAGAATAGTATAAAAAAACGTCCCGGGACAGACTTGCTGTCCCGGGCTTTTTATGTCCGGTCCGAAGCCGGCGGCAGCACCTTTATGTGCAATACCACATCTTCACCCTGAGGCTGTTCAAATCTGAACCTGCCCGCCTTGCAGACGCTTTCACGCACTTGACCTGTCACCGGATTCAATACTCTTACTTGACTTTCCGGCACGTCTATCTCCAGTTTTCCCCCAAATGGCAGGTAGATAAGGTATTCTCTGTCAGTTTCCCCAAGGCAGCAGCACAGCCTGTCGCACGCGCACCTGTCGTGCATGGGTTCCATTCGCCAGAAGCTGACTTTCTCTTCAATAAACGAGCGCAGAATCCCAAGCTGATCATATATCACCGGAACGCCGCCCAGAGAGAACTTGAGTTCCTCTGTAAGCTTGTCTCCTGTCACCGGCGCAAAATGGCGGTCGCTCCTTCCCATGATGTAGCCCGAAGTGGCGGCAATCCAGTACATCCTCCGTTCGCGCTCGTAGTTGCCGTTGTTTGACGATGTCATTTCCCCTATCACCATTGGACGGTTGAACTGCCAGTACAGCTTTCCGTAATCCCTCATGGCCAGATAGTAATAATACTCGTCGTCCCTTCGGTAGTTTCTTGGATCTTGCGTAAGCACGAAATCGTTGCCCTGCTCTCTGACCATCAGCGGGTGATATGTGGTATCGCCGAAGGTGCGCAGCCTTCCGTATGGGTCATTCAGCGCGATGCGGCGCGCCCAGTACTTGTACCACTCCGCTATCGGTTCAACAGGCATGAAAGCGCCTTTGAGCATTCTTTCCGGCAGCACCGCCAGGTTCGCGTTTTCCGCCCCGATCTCCCAAAGGATGTTGCTGAAGCATGCCAGGCGCGCCATGGTGTACTTTATGTACCGCCCAAGGTATTTGCGGGACATGGGGTTGTTCACGTCGAACAGGTTGCGCCAGCACACGTCGACGCCTAAATCGCTGTCACTCTCCAGCCAGCCGCCGTTTTTTACGTTGTAGGGATGGTTGTTCCATTCCCGCGGGCGGATGAGCGAATCGTCGTAAAGCACCTCGAATACGTAAAACAGGTCCCTCCGCTTCGCGTGGGCCAGGTTATGCTCCCAGCGCCGGTAGAAATCCAGATTGAAACGTTCTTTGTCTATGAGGTTCTTTTCGGCGTCCACGATCTTCCACGGCCACACGAAGCTCGTGTCGGTAATGCTTTTCTGCCTCGCGTACAGCTCACTCATGCCCACCACCATGTTTACGCCGTGGTCGGCAAGAATATCAAAAAACCTGTCAAAGTCCGCCTGAGACGGCTGTTGAAATTCAAGATCCTCAAATGGCAGCTCGTGGCCGTTCGCGGTATGTGGAAACCAGCCGTCGTTGACTATGAGCTGAGGGGTACCGTCCCCCCTGAAAAACCAGTTGGGAAACTGCGGGTTAAGCGTAAGCGGTCCTCTGGAGATCGGGTGCACACAGGCGAACTCCCCTGTTTTCCCGTCCAACTCCTGCAGATTTGAGTGTGTGGTATATTTCCACTCTCCTTCTTCCGGAGGTGAAAACCTGACACGCCAGATGCCGTCTCCGTCGAAGAATCCGTCCACCGTGTACTTGCGCTCTCCGCAGGAGAACTCGGCCTCAAGATCTACATCCACAAAAGGGTTTTCGTACTCCCCGGATGAAAAAAAGCTCTCTTCAAATATCTCCCACCTGGGTATGCTGCGCATATTTCATCCCTCCTTGCGCCTTCTGCCTACTGACAGTGTACAATAAAAAGGGCAGCTGTTCGCTGCCCCATGGGTCACTCGGTCTGCGTGCCCGCATCCGGAGAATCTTCTGCCGCGGTGGACTGTTTGAGTTGCTTGAGCAGCCGCGTCAGTTCGTCGTCCTCCCTGGCATCCTTCCTTCGGGTGGCCTCGGCAAACTTCGCCGCTTCGTCTATATCTCCGGCAGTCAGCTGCATCAGTTTTTCCTTTGTCATCTCTTCTCCCGCCTCGGTCTCCTTGACGATACGGTTTGACTGAGCGATCAGTACCTGCTCGAACAGGTTCCTTATGCCTCGGGCGTTTCCAAACATTATGGGGTCGGTGTTCTGGGCGTTTATGAAGGCGACCACTTCATCCTCCGCATCCTCGTCCAGCTTGTAGCCGCCCTGCTTGCAGCGCAGCCTGAATATGTCCAGCATCTCTTCCACAGTATAGTCGGCAAAATGAAGATAACGGTTGAACCTGCTTTCAAGCCCGGGGTTGGATGTGATGAACTCATCCATCAGCCCGTCGTAGCCCGCTACGATCACCACCAGGTCGTCTCGGTGATCCTCCATGGCCTTCAGCAGTGTGTCCACGGCCTCCTGCCCAAAGTCGTTGCCCTCCTTATGGTAGGTAAGCGCATACGCCTCGTCTATGAACAGCACACCTCCCAGCGCCTTGTTTACGACCTCCATGGTCTTGCCCGCGGTCTGCCCCACGTAGCCGGCGACCAGTCCGCTCCTGTCTACCTCCACCAGCTGGCCCTTGGAGAGGATGCCCAGGCACTTGTAAATGCGCGCCATGACCCTGGCGATCATGGTCTTGCCCGTGCCGGGATTGCCGCTGAATACCATGTGCAGCGACATATCCACCGTGGGGAGGTCATGCGCCTTGCGCATCTGATGCACGCGCACCATGTTTACAAGGTTATCCACTTCTTTTTTGATACCGTTGAGCCCAATGTACGAATGCAGCTCGTTAAGAATATCCTCCAGCTTCTCGGGAGGTTCTTCCTGTTTGGCTTCTTCCGGTTTTGTTTCTCCGGATCTCGAGGCAGGTGCAGGCTCAGGCGAAGCAGTAGGTTTTTCGGTATCCAGGGGAGGATATTCGTCCCAAAGCTTGTCGCTGAAAGCCTTCATCTCGTTTTTTGAAAGCTTCTCCAGAGCCTCCAGCTGCTTTTCCAATACCTCGTCACGCATATCTCCGCCTTTTGAAGTCTGATTAAACGCGTTTATAAGCTCCTCATCTGTGGCTTCTTTTTTGTTTTCCGCCAGCTTCCTTCCCGCCAGCTCCTCGGCGCTTTTTACGGTGCCCCATATGTCGTCCGCGACACGTCTTAAATTGCGTGAGGTTATTTCCCTGAGCTTCTCAAGAGTCTTTTCAAGCTGAATGTCCTTGTTGTCCACTTTGAGCCCTCCGCATATAATGATACGATTATATTATACCCTATGTAAAGTCATTATTCAAGTAGAAATGTGGTCTGCCAACATAAAAGCAAGCCGGTCGGTCCGACCGGCTTGCCGTAAGCGCCGCTGAGTTCAAGCAGCTTTATCAGGCGATCTTGTTGGCTTCTTCCTTTTCACTGGCAGCGAGCTTATCGCGGATACCCAAATAGATCTGCAGCGCGCCGACCACGAACAGCACCGCAAAGCCTATGGTGTGCAGGGTGTGATAATTGCCCAGCTTCAGGAACTTGCTGGCAAGATAAGCGATCACGCCCAGGCAGCCCGCGGCAGCGGGGCAGATGCCGGAAGCAAATGTGTCTTTCTTAATGATCGCGAATATCACGCCCAGCACCAGCAGGATCAGCAGGATGATCGGCACCAGCACCACAGTATTGCGGTTGTAGCCGAAGATCTGGTAAGCGATCTCGCTTTCAAACGTGTCCTTGAGGTCCTCAGGGAAGCCTACAAAACCCATGATGGAAACGTCTTTTTTGCCATCATATTCCACCGAAGTAGCGAAAGTGGTGTTCTCGACCTCGCCGTTGGCGTAAGTAATGGCGACCTTGCCTATGGCGTCAGAGTTGCCCTTGGAGTATTTGACAGTGGCGAGGGTCTCCATAAGCAGCGCGGCGTCGGGGCTGGAAGCAATTTCAGCTTCTCTGGTCTCGATATGCACAGGGAATTTCGCTTCATCCTTGGCATCGAAACGCGGGACGGCAGTGGCGGTATAGTCCTTGGCGGCGATGGTCGCGCCGGACACCTCAGCGTCAGGGAAGTACTTCTTTTCAGCGTCCTTGGCGCTCGCTTCCTGCTTGGCGATGCTGTCAGCGACCTTGGAGGCCTTAGCTGTGGTCTGCTTTTCTTCACCGGCCTTTATCGCGGCGGCGGTGTCGGTCTGAGCCTGCTTGGCTTTGGCAGTCAGGTCGTTGCTCCTGGCCTTCATCTCGTCCAGACGGCCGTAAATGGGCTCATCTCTTTCTTCGTCGCTCATGCGCAGGGCAATTATCTTGAGCGCGCCGGCTACAGCCGCTTTAACGACGTCGCTGTCAGGATTGGGATATTTTTCATTGGCGAACGCCTTGTAAAGCTCAAGCTTCTCGGCGTCGTTGAGGCTTGCCAGGACTTCGGTGTAGATCGAGGTGTAGATACGCTTCTCAGGCGCCTTGGTGATGCTGGTGTACAGCTCGGTGTACAGCGCCTGCTTGGCCTCTTCATCCAGAGAGCCCATCACCTGGTTGTAAAGAGTATTCAGGTTGGCCTTCTTGATCTTGTCATCAGTCTCGGGATTGTCCGCCTGGATCTTGGCATATTCGGCCGAATATTTTTTGGTCAGGAGCGCCTTGAAATCGTCAGGTTTGCTCTGCGCGTAGACTCTGGCAGCGATCTCGGGATACTTTTCAGCCGCATAGACCTTGAACTCGTCCAGTTTGGCCTCGGAGTCGTTGGCCAGGCCCTCAACATAATCGTTGTAGTAGACATCCATGATCTCCCTGTTGTAGGCTTCCTCGGTCTCCCTTACCCAGGGCAGATGTACGTCGATCTCATCTTCGCTGTAAGCGATTGCGGCAGCTTCATAGGCATTGTTGAGCGCGGTCTCCGCTTTGGCAAGGCTGTCCTTAGCGGTGATGTAAGCAGTCTCAGCGGTATCCAGCTGCCTCTTGGTGGTAGTCGCGGCTGTGTCAAGCTTCTTGAGGTCGGCGTCGATCTCTTCCTGCCTGGCCTGATCCGCGCCTTCCTTCTTAGCCTCTATCTTGGCTCTTACGGAAGCGATATAAGCGGAAACGCCGTCGTACTGATCCTTTGCCTTCAGATACAGTACCTCGCAGTCCTCAACGTTCTTGGCGATAGTGTTGTAATTGGCCAGGCACTCCTCAAACACCTGGAACGCGTACTGCTGATTGACGCGCAGGATGTTGGTGGAGTATACCTTGGAGGTGTTCTTGCCGTCGGTACCTACCACTATCTTCCTGTAGCCGTCCTTGGACTCATCGCTGCCGTTGAGTACCCAGGTACGACCATACAGTATATCCTGGTCGCCCTGCGCAGTCACTTTGCCCTTGCTGTCCATGGCATTCTCTGGCACCAGTTTGGTAGTGTCCTTACCGTAAGTGAAGTAGGGGCTGAACAGCATTACCAGCATGCAGATGCACAGGATACCTATTAAAAGGCTCATCCATCTGGACCTGGTCATGGTGAAGCTGAAAGTTTTCATGGTCTCCTCCTTACACATTTGTTTTCACAAATATCATTTTACAATAACATTACCTTCCTGTCAACTGCTTTTGTGCTGTTTTTTGGGCTGACAGAGCATTTTTGTGCAGATTTTTTCGCGTATAATCTTTCCCTGGCTGCCTTCCTCTGAGTCGTGCAGGATTTGGAGAGCTATTTCTCGCCTCCAAATCAGGCATTTTCCCAATCTCCGCACGAGGGTTTTCGGCTGGTCATCTCATAGCCCTTGCCCATTACACGTGTCCCTGCCGGTACAGACTGAGTAATGAAGGCGTTCGCGCCGATCAGGCAGTCATCGCCTATGACCGTTTCTCCGCCCAGGATAGTGGCGTTTGAATAGACCGTCACCCTATCGCCTATTGTCGGATGGCGTTTCAAGCCGGAAAGCAGCTGCCCTTTTCTGGTGGAGAGCGCTCCCAGGGTCACACCCTGATACAGCTTGACCTCGTTTCCTATCACCGCCGTCTCCCCTATAACTACGCCTGTGCCGTGATCGATAAAAAAGCTGTGCCCTATCGTTGCACCGGCGTTTATGTCTATGCCCGTAAGCCCGTGGGCGTATTCGGTCATGATCCTCGGTATCATGGGTACACCGTGGAGATAAAGGCTGTGAGCGAGCCGGTAAACACATATGGCAAACAGCCCTGGATAAGCGATTATCACATCCATGGGACTGTCCGCAGCCGGGTCTCCGTTGAAAAGCGCTTCCACATCGGTGTTGAGTATTTCAAGAATGCCCGGCAGTTCTCCCACGAATGCGTCGACCGCGCGCAAGGCATTTGCTTCCGCGGTCTCGCAGTTCTTTACAGCGAAGGCCTGTCTGCATTCTTCTCTGAGCGCATGGCTGAGCTCATGCAGCTCGGCCGACGTGAAAAACGGGTTCACTTGCGGCTGCGGCGCGTCATAAAAGCCCGGAAACAGCAGGTTTCTGAGCCTTATGGTCACATCGATTATCCTCTCCCTGTCAGGCAGTCTTCCTGATGGACACACCGGCCTCAGTGAAGACATATTCAGCCTGTTTATCCTGTCGGCCGCCTGTTCAATCGTTTGTTTTAGGTCTTGTGGCATTCGTCTTCCTCCCGTTCCCTTTTCGCTCTTCCCGAGGAAAGTCGACTTTAGGCGCTTTGTGAAGCGCGTATTCCGTAAGGAAAGCGCTGTATGTGCGTATGGAATTCATGAATTTATCCTGTTTCTCGGCTATTTCCGTTTCAGACGAAAGCCTTGCCATCTTGGCGAGCGCTCTTTCCCATTTGCCTGTGGTCACCGCGTTTGATATCTCCGCAGGGACCACCTGGATCAGCTTCTGACCTTTTATGGTAGAGATCAGGTTCTTCTTCTCGCGTTTCGCGTAGCCTACTTCGATGAGCCTTTGGATAATGGCAGCCCTGGTCGCAGGAGTTCCGAGCCCCGCGTCTTTCATTTTCTCCCGAAGCTCCTCGTCCTCGATCGTTTTGCCGGCGTCCTCCATGGCTTTAAGCAGCGTGTCGTCCGTATACCGGGCCGGCGGCGTGGTCTTCTTCTGCCTGATCGATGTCTTTACAAGCTTCGTTTCGGCGTTTTCCTTTACCTCCGGAAGATTTGCCTGATGCTCCGTTTTTTCGCTGTCATCCCCCGCGTAGACTGCCTTCCAGCCCATATCCACTACCGCGTTCAAGTCGGTCTTGAACTGATCCGCGCCGACCTGTGTGATGATGCCCAGCGCATCATATATATAGTCGCCGTAGTGATTGGAGATAAGGCGTTTGGCGACCAGGTCAAAGATCTTCGCTTCATCCTGCGTCAGGCGTGATAGGTTTCCCTTTCTGTCAGTCGGTATTATCGCGTGATGATCCGATATCCTGGCATTGTCATATATCCTTTTTGCAAAATCAAGCGGAGCCTGCCTGACCAGAGCGGCGTAGGGTTCAGGCAACACCGAAAGCGTGTGCCTGACCTTGGGGATCATGTCGTCGGGGAGGAAGCGGCTGTCGGTGCGCGGATAGGTTATGAGCTTATGCGTCTCATACAGGCTCTGAGCGATCTTGAGCGTTTTGTCCGCCGAAAAACCGAACTTTCGGTTGGCTTCCCTCTGCAGGGTAGTAAGGTCGTACAGTCTTTCCGGAGGCGTGCTCTTGCGTTCGCACCTGACCTCTGCCACCTTTCCCGTCTTGCCCTTAACACGCCTGGCTATCTCATCCGCCGCGGCTCTGTCCTTTATGTGAGTGGATTTGGTTTCGGCGTCGAACCATGTGCCCTTCCACGCCTCAAACTCGCCGGTCAGTTCACAGTACTCTTCCGGCACGAACGCCGATATCTCAGCGTCCCGCCTTACTATAAGCGCCAGCGTGGGCGTCTGCACCCGTCCCACCGACAAAAGGCGGCTGTACCTGAGAGTGAATGCCCTTGTGGCGTTCATGCCCACCAGCCAGTCCGCCTCCGAGCGGCAGCGTGCAGATGCGTACAGCGCGTCGTATTCCTTGGACGGTTTAAGGCTGTCAAAGCCTGCTTTGATCGCCGCGTCGGTCATCGAGCTTATCCAGAGCCTGTCGAAGGATTTTGTGCAGCCCGCCATCAGGTAAATATATCTGAAGATCAGTTCCCCTTCCCGTCCGGAGTCCGTAGCGCAGATGATACGGTCTACCTCCCGGTCATTCATGAGACGTTTGACGATCTCGAACTGGAGCTTCGTGGGTGCAAGCACCTTCAATGGTATCGTCTGAGGAAGTATAGGAAGGTCGCTTTTGTTCCATTTGGAGTATTTTTCGTCAAGTTCGTCGGGCTCCTGAAGCGAAACCAGGTGACCTATCGCCCAGGTGACTATATAATTGTCTCCGTAAAGAAAGCCGTTCTCAGCCTTGTCCGCCTTAAGCACCCGGGCGATATCCCTTCCCACGGAAGGCTTCTCGGCCACAACCAGTGTTTTCATTTATTCTTCCGGAGTCCCGGCGTCCCCCTGACGCCTGTAAAGCTTGCGTTCCAGCGACCATATCCTGTCAGTGAACGCGCCGGGACTTACCTTGTCAAGCTCGTTTTTCATTTCAAACATGCGCGCGTCCAGAAGGTCCAGTATATGCAGCGCCTCCGCCTCGGGGAACATGGGCGGCTTAGGAGAACCGTATTCGGGCAGGTCGTGGTGGCTCAGCACCATATGTTCCAGCATGACCAAAGTTTCCCTGTCCGTTCCAAGTTCCCTGCCTATCCTGTCCAAACGGCTCACGCCCATTACGATATGGCCCAGCAGGTTGCCCTCGGTCGTGTAGTCGCTCACCAGCCCTACCTCGTCGCTTTTCAGTTCCTCTATCTTGCACAGATCGTGGATGATCACTCCCGCCGCCAGCAAGTCGCTGTCCAGAAAGCTGTATATATCGCAAAGCGCGCGCGCACCTTTTAGCATAGTCGTGGTGTGGTTGAGCAATCCGCTCCTCTGTGCGTGGTGCAGGCTTTTGGCAGCGGGCATATAAAAGATCGCGTCCCCCGCCTCGTCCAGCAGACGGTTGACGAGCTGTTTGAGCTGAATGTTTTCCATTTCGTCCACCCGGGCGATTATGTCCTCCATCATATCCTCCGGCTTTCGGGGAGCACATGGGATCAGCAGCCCCATCTCCACCTCGTCCTCCGGCTCGCTCAGGCGCATCCGGTCTATGCGAAGCTGCATCCGGTTGTTGTACTCACCGACCTGACCCCTGACCTTTATCACCTCGCCCGCTGACGGTACCAGATCGACATTATCCCATTTTTTTGCGTTTATCTCACCCGTTATGTCCGTAAGGTTTATATCAAGATATTTTGCGCCCTTTACGTTCGTGCGCTCCTGTGCGTCCTTCACCAGCAAAAAGCCTTCAAACATCGCTGCGGGTATCAGATCGCATACTCTGGGCTGCGGCCTCATCATCTCACTCCTCATAATTCATTTGCCAAGATTTTACAGCATTCTTCCGCCAAATTCAACCTATAAATTTGCCGCCCATTATCTGTGTCCGCATTATTGACAAAGCGAAATAATTCTGATATAATTTGTAACAGAATTGAAATAATAGCGGAGGTCTGCGCCATGAAACGCATTCTTAGATCGCTTTCGATATTGCTCATTCTGATATTCTGCGTCCAGACCTGCGGCGCGGCTCTGGCTGTCACTCCCGAAAATGACCTTTACGCTTATGTGAAGGTCACCCGCGCAGGGCTTTTCAGCACGGCAGATATTTCCAAGAGGGAAGGCTACCTTTACAGATACGACGTGGTCAAGGTGCTTGAATACGACAGCTCCAAAGCGCTCGTGGAATACTCCCAGAAACAGTATTACATGAATATAAAGCATCTGGCCGCTGTGAGCAAGCCTCTCAATACCGAAGCGGAAGTCAACCGCCAGAGCTATTTCTACTCCAAGCCCTCCACCTCGGCCAGCAAGGTCCGGCTTGATAAGGGTACACAGGTCACCGTGCTGAAGGTAAAGGGCGACTGGGTAATGATCGTAAACGGGCCCAAGGCAGGCTATATCAAAAAAGGCAATCTGTCCTCCCCCGGCGGCGCTGATTCTGCCAATACGCCCACAGTGCAGAACGCGGGCAGCTACAGCCTGAGCGGAAACGTGACCGTATGCGATATCAAGGCGAGCCCCAGCATCAATTCCCTTCCCGTTTACGCCAAAGCCTCCGCCTCCTCCACAAAGCTGGGCACGATCGGCAGAAGCTCCGTGGTGAACGTATACGCGTACAATTCCACCTGGGCATACATTGAGCTGAACGGGCATTTCGGCTACACACGCCATGCATATCTCAAAAAAGTGAACGTCACTCCCACTCCCATTCCCACGCCTCAAGCTGACGCGCTTACGCCCTGTTCCCCCGTTGACGCCGTGGTGGTCAGCAAGCTTCGCGTTTATGACGCTCCCTCCACCGGCGCGACATATCTGGGCTACCTTAACAAGGACATTCAGGTGAGCGTGAGTGCGTACAACTCCAAATGGGCATATATCACCGTCAACGGCAGAAGCGGATACGCGGAGATCAAGTACCTCAGAAAGCTCAACAGCGCGACCCCGACGCCAACTCCCTCTCCTTCTCCTACGCCGACTCCCGCCCCGACTCCCGCGCCCGCTTCCGGCTCAACAGACCCGATCTTTTCTGACAGCAGCCTGAGCAACGAGCAGAAAATATACAAGTATTTGACTACCCAGACGCAGTATAACGAAGCGGTTGCCTGCGGCATTCTCGCCAACATCAAGCAGGAATCCGCATTTAATCCGAAATCCGGTCAGGGCAAGAACTATCAGGGGCTGTGCCAGTGGAGCACGACTCGCTTTAAGATCCTTTCCGACTGGTGCGCGCAGCAGGGGTTTGATTCCTATTCCCTTGAAGGCCAGATGAAGTTCCTTAAGTATGACCTTGAGGCGCGTTACATCGTTTACCACAAAGCGCTGCTCAAGATAGAAAACACTGCCCAGGGCGCGTATGACGCGGGTTACTATTTCTGCTATCATTACGAACGTCCTGCAAATGTGGAGACTTCAAGCGACAAGCGCGGTACCAGAGCCAGGGATGTTTTCTGGCCCAAATACGCCAACTGATGCAGTTATTCGATTCACACTGCCATATAAACGACCGCGCCTTTGACTCTGACCGAGATGATGTTATCCGCCGCATGCGGGAAGCCGGCGTGCGGAAGGCTGTGGTCGTGGGCGACGCGACTGTCCCCGCGGACTCTGTCACCTGCCTGACCGGGAAATATGATTTCCTGTATTCCGCCTACGGTCTTCACCCACACGACGCGGACAAGTGGACACAGGAAGTGGCCGATCGTATCGAAAGCGCCATGGCCCTGCCCAAAATGGCCGCGCTTGGAGAGATCGGGCTGGATTATCACTACGACCTTTCTCCCCGTGATGTTCAGAGGGACGTGTTCACAAAACAATTGGAACTTGCTCATCGGCTGAACAAGCCGGTGATCATGCATATACGGGAGGCGCATGGAGACGCCTACGAGATACTGTCCCGCTGCATGTCGCGCGGGATAAGTGTCAAAGGCGTCATGCACTGCTTTGGCGGCAGCCTTGAAAGCGCGCTTGAATACGTGCGCATGGGGCTGTTTATTTCTTTTTCAGGCAGCCTGACTTTTAAAAATGCCCCTATACTTACCCGCGCGGCAGAGGGTATTCCCTTAAATCGCCTGCTTATCGAAACGGACTGCCCTTACATGGCGCCCGTGCCGCTGAGGGGACGCAGAAACGAGCCTGCCTTCGTCAGCTACGTGTGTCAGAAGCTGGCAGAAATAAAGCACTTGAGCGTAGACGAAATGGCTCAGATATGCTATAATAATACTTTGAACGTTTTTGAAATTGGAGAAAACTGATGTACGATGTGATAATCGTCGGCTGCGGTGTCACCGGCGCAGCGACCGCCTTCACGCTGAGCAGGTACAGGCTCAGCGTGTTGGTTTTGGAAAAGGAAAACGACATAGCGATGGGCGCCACCCGGGCCAACTCCGCCATCATCCACGCCGGGTACGATCCGGAGCCCGGCACGCTTATGGCTCGTCTCAACGTAAAAGGCTGCGAGATGGCTCAGGAGCTTTGCGGCAGGCTCGACGTGCCTTACAAAAATTGCGGTTCCCTCGTACTGGCTTTTGACGAAAAGGATATCGAAACGCTGCACGTCCTGTATGAAAGGGGCGTAAAAAACGGCGTAAAACAGCTTGAGATCATTTCCGGCGCTCGTCTCAGGGAGATAGAGCCCAATGTTTCCCAGAGTGCTGCTGCGGCACTGTATGCCCCGACCTCCGGCATAGTCAACCCCTGGGAATATGCGCTCGCGATGGCTGAAGTCGCTGCCTTAAACGGCGTCAGGTTCCTTCTGTCTCACCCTGTCACATCGATCTCAAAGCATGATGGATGCTTCACCGTTTCCTGCGGCAGCGAACAGTTTGATGCAAGGTATGTAATAAATGCCGCGGGCGTGGACAGCGCCGTCGTACACGAAATGGTTGCCGAAAAGGCGTTTGCCATCACTCCCAGCCGCGGCGATTACTTCCTGCTGGACAAAAGCGAAGGCTCACGCGCCATGCATACCCTGTTCCAGTGCCCCGGTCCTGCCGGAAAAGGCGTGCTTGTCTCTCCCACGGTGCATGGGAACCTGCTGGTCGGTCCCAATGCCGTGTCATGTTCAGACGCGCACCGCGTTAACACAACCGCAGACGGGCTTGCGTTTGTGAAACAGCACGCCCTGAAGAGCGTCCCTTCCGTCAATTTCCGTGACACTATCCGCTCCTTCGCGGGCATGAGGGCAAATTCAGATCAAAATGACTTCATAATCGGCTTCCCTGTGCCCCGCTTCCTTGATCTTGCGGGGATCAAAAGCCCGGGTCTGACCTGCGCTCCCGCCACAGGCGAGTACGCGGCTGAATTGCTTGAAAAGAACGGTCTCGAGCTTATCCCGAAGGAAAGCCCGGTGACCTCTCGCCGGAAGATCAGGTTCAAGGAGCTGTCTATAGCCGAAAAGCAGCGTCTGATAGCTGAAGACCCGCTCTATGGTCGCGTTATCTGCCGCTGTGAGACCGTTACCGAGGGCGAAATAGTGGAAGCGTGCCATTCCCCCATCCCTCCCGTCTCAGTTGACGGCATAAAGCGCCGGGCAGGCACAGGCATGGGGCGTTGTCAGGGCGGCTTCTGCGGTCCCCGTGTGCTTGAGATACTGTGCCGCGAAAGGGGCATTTCTCCCCTTGACGCGCTCAAGGACGGCGAAGGCAGCTTTATTCTGTTTGGCGAAACAAAAGCGGGAGGCAGGACATGAACTGGGAGCTTATCGTTATCGGAGCCGGCCCCGCGGGGCTTGCTGCCGCACTTGCCGCCTACGACAAGGGGCTTAGAAAGATAGCCGTTATCGAAAGGGACAGATACGCGGGAGGTATACTCAACCAGTGCATCCACAACGGTTTCGGTCTGCACCGCTTCAAAGAGGAACTGACGGGCCCCGAATACGCGCTCAGGTTCATTGACAGGCTAAAGGATACCACGATCGAGCTTATATGCGACACAATGGTGCTGCACATCACTGCCGACCGTCAGGTGCATACAGTTTCCGCAGAAAATGGCTATCAGGTGTATTCAGCTGACAGCATTTTCCTGGCCATGGGCTGCCGCGAGCGCCCCAGAGGAGCGATCTCCATACCTGGTGACCGCCCTGCGGGCGTGTTCACCGCAGGTACCGCCCAAAGGTACATAAACCTTGAAGGATATATGTGCGCAAGGCGTGTGGTCATACTTGGTTCAGGGGACATCGGACTTATAATGGCCAGAAGGCTTACACTTGAAGGCGCTAAAGTATTATGCTGTGTGGAGATCATGCCTCATTCCAGCGGTCTTGCCCGGAACATCTCCCAGTGCCTGAAGGACTTTGATATCCCATTGTACCTGAACCACACCGTGACAGAAGTGACCTCAGCCAATGGGCGCGTGTCTTCGGTTACAGTCTCTGAGGTGGACGAAAACCGCGCCCCCATCCCCGGCACTCAGAAGGTGTTCGACTGCGACACGCTGCTTTTGTCGGTAGGACTGATCCCCGAAAACGAGCTGAGCCGAGAGGCGGGTATAGAGATCGATCCCCGCACCAACGGTCCGGTCGTTTATGAAAACATGGAGACATCCATGCCTGGCGTATTTGCGGGCGGAAACGTGGTGCATGTGCACGATCTGGTCGATTATGTTTCGGAGGAAAGCGCCCGGGCGGGCGAAGGCGCGGCAAAGTACGTGCTTTCCGGCAAAACAGCCAGCAATGAAGTGTTCATCCCCATAACAAACGGCGAAAACGTCAGCTATACTGTGCCCCAGCGTGTGCGTCCCGCCAATGTTGAAGGCAGCATCAAGCTGTTCTTCAGAGTCAGGAACAAACTTGGCGCATCTGTGATCAAGGTCTCGGACACCTCAGGCCGGCAGCTGGCTGCTTTCAGAAGGGTCAGTATGTCCCCCGGTGAAATGGAAAACATTTTCCTCCCCAAAGACGTATTCGAAAAAGCGCTGGGCAGCTTATGCGTGAGCGCTTCGGAGGCTTGATATGGCTGAAATGGTATGTATCGTTTGTCCCAGAGGCTGCCGTCTTACTGTGGACGAGGCAAGCGGCGCTGTGACGGGCAATTCCTGCCCCAGAGGCGAGGCGTACGGCAGAAGCGAGATACTCGATCCCCGCAGGGTCTATACGGGCACGGTAAGGATAAACGGAGCCGCGCTTCCCCGCTGTCCCGTCAAAAGCTCAGCGCCTATCAAAAAGCCGCTGATCATGGACGTGAGCAGGCAAATGGATAAAGTTACGCTTTCCTCTCCCGTAAAACGCGGCGACGTGGCAATTAAAAACGTATTGGGCACGGGTGTGGACATCATTGTGACCAGAGACATGTGAGCACTTATCGTCTCTCAGGCAGAGACGATATTTTTTATACAAAGCTTCATAAATGCGTAATCATTTGGGTATATAATCCCCGTCTGACAAATAGAAAGGAGACTACCATGCAGCTGTTCGTATTTGTGCTCAACCGCACCGAATACCTGGAGCGTCTGCTTGAGCGATTCTGCGAAAGCGGCCTCAATGGCGCGACGGTGTTGGAATCCACCGGCATGGCCCGCATATTGCTTTCCAGCGACGAAGACGTGCCCATGTTCGCCGGTCTCAGGGCGCTGCTCAATCCCGAACGCCGCCAGAGCAAGACGATTTTCATGGTGCTTAAGGACGAGCAGGTGGACACCGCAAAAAAAATCGTTGATCAGGTCACAGGAGGACTGGACGCGCCTGACAGCGGCATCATGTTCGCGCTGCCCCTGACCATGGTGGAAGGACTAAACAAACGCAAATGAACTCTCTTATTACCATAGGGATCATGATGCTGGCGGGGCTGGCGCTCAGCCGCGCCGCGAAACTTGTCAAATTACCTAACGTCACCGCATTTCTTGTAGCGGGCCTCGTGATCGGCCCCTGCGTGGGAGGAATTGTTTCCCGGGCCGACGCTTCATCTTTAGGCATAGTCTCCGAGGCTGCTTTGGGCTTTATCGCCTACTCGATCGGCGGAGAATTCCGCCTGGGGTATTTGAAGCAGATCGGCAGGGCTCCCCTCACGATCACCCTGTGTCAGGGACTGGCAACCGCTCTGTGCGTGGACGCCGGCCTTATCCTCCTTGGCGTCGACGTTCCCCTTGCCCTGCTGCTGGGCGCGATCGCGCTTGCCACCGCCCCCGCTGCCACCCTCATGGTGGTAAGGCAGTACAAAGCGGACGGCCCTGTCACACGTATGCTGCTGCCTGTCGTGGCCATGGACGACGCTCTGGGACTAATGGTGTTCAGCGTGTCCGCCTGCGTTGCTGAAGGTATGCTGGGCGGTCAGATAAGCGTAAGATCCATGCTGCTCACCCCTGTCATCGAGATCTTTGGCAGCATCGCCCTGGGGGCGGTTTTAGGCGTGCTGCTGGCCTTCGGCGCCAGGTTCTTCCAGAGCCGCGGCAACCGCCTGGCGCTGTCCATCGCTCTGGTGTTCGTCGGAGTCGGACTGTGCGAAGTGTTAGACCTTTCCAGCCTGCTTGTCTGCATGATGATAGGCGCGGTCATGGTCAACTTAAGCCAGCACAGTGATGTGCTTATGGAACAGTGTGACCGCTTCACTCCCCCTCTGTTCCTGCTGTTTTTCGTGTTGAGCGGCGCGCAGCTGGATCTGAGCGTACTGCCGCAGGTGGGTCTTATCGGCTTTGCCTACCTGGTGTTAAGAAGCCTCGGCAAGTGGGGCGGCACTTTCCTTGGCGCGGTCAGCGTAAAGGCTGACAGGCACATACGCAGATACCTGGGTCTGACCCTGCTGCCTCAGGCAGGTGTGGCAATAGGTATGGCATCCCTGGTCTCCGCTCGTTTTTCTTCCCTCGCGTCCCAGGTAAACACCATAGTGCTGGCGGGCGTGCTTGTGTTCGAGCTTATCGGTCCCGTCATCACAAAGGTCGCTCTCAGGAAAGCCGGAGAGATACCCGAGGGAAAATAAACTGCTTCCGCATATGTCAGGAGGTTTTCAAATGAACGGCCGGGAAAGACTGACGGATATCCTGTCCTACAAAAGCGATCACTGCGGATTCTGGCACGGCAACCCCAACTGGAAGTGCCGTGACCGTATCTTCAGCGAATTGGGAGTAAAAAACGACTTTGAGATGGGGCTTCTGCTGGGCGATACCTGCCGATGGGTCATGCCGGAGGAGTTCGGTATGTGGACTCATCCCGATGGCAGGCCTCTGTGGGACGTGCTGGGCGGCAAGGAGCGCAAAAGCCTTTCACAGCCCGGCGTATTCGGCGACTGCGAGGACGTAGATGAAGTCGAAGCCTTCGACTGGCCGGACGAAAAGTATCTGGATTTCACACGCACCATTGAGCAGCTGGATGCCACCCACGCCAAAGGCCAGGCAACGCTGTCCGGCTCCTGGAGCTGCTTTTTCCATATCGTGTGCGACTTCTTCGGCATGGAAAACTACTTTGTGAAGATGTATACCGACCCGGAAGTGGTGGAGGCGGTGACTAAACATGTAGCGGATTTCTACTACAACGCCAATGAAAAGCTGTTTTCCATGGCGGCTGACAAGATCGACATGTTCTTCTTCGGCAACGATTTCGGCTCCCAGAAAGACATGCTGATCTCCCCGGAACTGTTCGACAGGTTCGTCATGCCCACCTTCGTCCGCTTCACTCAGCAGGCGCACCGCTACGGTATGAAGGTGCTGCTGCATTCCTGCGGCTCTATAGAGCGCATAATCCCCCGTCTGATAGACGCGGGCGTGGACGCGCTGCACCCCATACAGGCGCTCGCTGCCAACATGGACGCGGTCACACTCTCCCGCAAGTACAACGGCAAGATCGTGTTCGTAGGCGGCGTGGACACCCAGCGCATAATGCCTTTCGGCTCGCCGCAGCAGGTCAAGGACGAAGTTCGCCGCTTAAGGGACCTCTTCGGTGAAAACTACGTGGTCTCCCCCAGCCACGAGTCCATACTCCCCGAAGTGCCAGTAGCCAACGTAGTCGCCATGGCAGAAGCCGCCGCGGAATAGACCGTACCGGCAAACAACGGCCATCACCCGATATACGGGAGGATGGCCGTTGTTGTCAAACCTGCTGTTTTGTGCTACAATCTGGATAGTGGGATCAGTCCCGCAAGAGGAGTGTTTTCCTGTGAAAGTGCTGAATTTCGGTTCGCTGAATATTGATTATGTGTATCAGGTCCCCCATTTCGTTAAAGAAGGTGAAACGCTTGCTTCCACCGGGCTTTGCGTTTTCAGCGGGGGCAAAGGTCTCAATCAGTCTGTCGCGCTTGCCAGAGCGGGCGCGCAGGTGTTCCATGCGGGCAATATAGGAGAGGACGGCGTTTTCCTGCTTGATGAGCTTAACGACGCAGGTGTGAACACAAGCCTGGTCTGCGTTCACAGCGATATTAAGACCGGACACGCGGTGATACAGAACGACCCCTCAGGCAATAACTGCATACTGCTTTACGGCGGCGCCAACCAGAGCGTTACACCCGCGCAGATCGAGTCTGTCTTTGCCTCATTCGGCAAGGATGACCTGCTCGTGCTGCAAAACGAGATCAACGATCTTCTGCTGATAATCGCCGAGTCAAAACGCAAGGGCATGACCCTGTGCCTCAATCCATCTCCCATGAGCGAAAACCTGTATCCCCTCATCCCGAAAGCTGACTACCTGCTGCTCAACGAGGTCGAGGCCGCACAGTATCTTGACCATGCCGACGCTTCATCTTTGGAAGGCGGTCTCGAGACAGGCCTGTCTGAAGCGCTGCCGCAGGTCAAGATCGTGCTGACGCTTGGCGAAAACGGCTGCGTATGGATACACGGAGACGAAATAATAAGGCAGGAAGCGTTCAAGGCAAACGCGGTGGACACCACCGCCGCCGGTGACACGTTTACCGGTTTTTTCCTTGCTGGCATAATGGATGGCAAACCGACTGAGGAGGCGCTCAGGTACGCCTCTTTCGCTGCGGCGCTGGCGGTCACACGCCCCGGCGCTTCGCCGTCCATCCCCACAAAAGCCGAAGTCGATGCCGGGCTTAAGCACACACGTCCATAAGCTATTCTATTCATCTTTGGGAGGGAAAACGTATGAACACAGTGATCGAAGCCATAAAGCAGCGCAGGAGCATACGCAGATTCAGACCCGAGCTCCCCAAACGGGAAGAGCTTGATCAGATAATCGAGGCGGGCCTGTATGCCGCGAACGGCATGGGCAGGCAGGGTACGATAACCGTCGCGGTAACTGACAAGGCGATCAGGGACAGGCTTTCGGAAGCCAACCGCAGGATTGGAGGCTGGCAGGAGAGCTTCGATCCCTTTTACGGTGCCCCGGCGATACTTATCGTTCTGGGTGACAAGAACTCTTACAACCGTGTTTGCGACGGAAGTCTGGTCATGGGCAACATGATGCTGGCCGCACACTCGCTGGGCTTGGGCAGCATATGGATCAACCGTGCCCGTCAGGAATTCGAGCAGGACGAGTGGAAAGACTGGCTTAAAACCCTTGGCGTGGAAGGCGAATGGGAAGGCGTAGGCCACTGCGCGGTGGGATATATAGACGGTGAAGTCCCCTCCCCTGCCCCCCGCAGAGACGGCAGAGTGTTCTGGGCGGAATAGATATTATAACACAAGCCGGGAGCAAACGCCCCCGGCTTGTGTTTTTACAGCTCGGCCAATGCTTTAAGCAGTTCTTGCGACGGTTCCGTCTCAAGCACTTTCAGTGCTTCTTCCATCTGCCCCCTGCCGCTGTAGGACACCAGGGGCACCGCAGGAAACGGCTGAGCGGAGAAATACAGAAGGGAAAGCACAGTTATGTCCAGTCCGGATTCCAGCGAAAGCGCTTTAAGCTTTTCGAAAGTCCGCGCGTTTTGCGGCGTGTCGTACTTGGCTGATACGCCCGGTTTTATAGCTTCACCCCTGCTCTTCTTCGTGAAATAACCGTTTGCCAGCGCGTTATAGCCCATGGCGGCGAGCCCGCTTGAAGCGTGAAAAGCAAACGTGGCTTCGTCCATGGCGACTAGGGTCTTGTCTTTCACATTCTGCTTGTCTGCCCGCGCCAGGCTCCACATAAGCTGGTTGCAGGAGAAACCCGCAAATCCGTTCTTTTTAGAAGCAGTCCCGGCCTGCTTTATCCTGTCCAGTGTCCAGTTCGAGCATCCGTAATACCGGATTTTCCCTTGCCCGCGCAGCTGCTCGAGCGAGAAAAGTATCTCATCGACCGGCATCGAAACGTCGTCCCGGTGCAAAAACAGAATGTCGATGCAGTCAGTACCCAGCGCAGACAGGCTCTCATCCACGTCTTTCACGATCTCTGCTTTTCCAAGCCGGGAAGCCGTCATATCCCCGATAGGCGGATGAGCGCACTTGGTGCTTATTACAACACTCTCGCGCTTGCCCGAAGCCTTCAGCCAGCGGCCGATCACTCTCTCGCTTTTGTAACGTTCACCCGGCATCCAGTCCCCGTACACGTGTGCGGTGTCGATCAGGTTCCCGCACTCGGTATACCTGTCCAGCTGCCAGAAAGCTTCCTTCTCCTCCACACCGGTACCGTACTGGGCTGTGCCAAGTCCCAAAGGCGAAACTGTCAATCCGTTATTGCCGAAAACCGCCTTATGCATATCAGTCCCTCCCAAAGCCTGATAGGCCCTGCTTTCTCAAGTTGCTTTATTCCGCAAGCAGCTTATCCACGTAATCCAGTTTTTCCCAGCTGAACTCCACGTCCGTCCTGCCGAAATGGCCGTAGGCAGCAGTCTTGGCATAAATCGGCGCTCTCAGTCCCAAACGCTCTATTATCGCGGCGGGACGGAAGTCGAACACTCGGCTCACTTTCCTGGCCAGCTCGTCGTCCGGGAGCTTGCCTGTGCCGAATGTGTCCACCATCACGCTTACTGGCTTAGCCACGCCTATCGCGTAGGCAAGCTGTATTTCGCATCTGTCCGCCAGGCCCGCCGCCACAACATTTTTGGCCGAGTGCCTCGCCGCGTACGCTGCGGACCGGTCGACCTTGGTGGGGTCCTTGCCGCTGAACGCGCCGCCCCCGTGGCGTCCCATGCCGCCGTAGGTATCCACGATAATCTTTCTGCCGGTAAGCCCGCTGTCGCCCTGGGGGCCGCCCACTACGAACCTGCCCGTGGGGTTTATAAGGAATCGCGTATTCTCATCCATAAGTTCCGCGGAGATCTCGTGCTTGATGACCAGTTCGATCATGTCTTTCTCGATCTGCGGCTGGCCGACCTTGGGGTTATGCTGGGTAGACAATACCACCGTATCTATCCTTACAGGATTATTCCCTTCGTACTCCACGGTCACCTGCGCCTTTCCGTCGGGCCTCAGATAACCAACCGTTTTGTCTTTGCGCACTTCCGCCAGGCGCCTGGTTATGCGGTGCGCCAGTGCTATAGGCATTGGCATAAGTTCCGGAGTCTCGTTACAAGCGAAGCCGAACATCATGCCCTGGTCACCCGCGCCCGTATCCTTAAGGTTTTCGTTTCTTCCTTCCAGGGCATTGTTCACGCCCATGGCAATGTCCGGGGACTGCTTGTCCACGCACACAAGCACGGAGCAGCTTTCCCCGTCAAATCCGTATTTGGCTCTGGTGTAGCCGATCTCAAGCACCTTTTTGCGGGCGATGGCGGCATAATCCACGCTGCAATTCGCGCTGATCTCGCCCATTATCATAATAAGCCCGGTGGTGGCGCAGCATTCGCAGGCCACATGAGCGTCGGGATCCTTGGCAAGGATGGCGTCAAGTATGCTGTCAGAGATCTGGTCGCATACCTTGTCTGGATGCCCCTCTGTAACGGATTCGCTGGTAAACAGTTTCCTCATTTTGCTAAACAATTCCTTTCAAGCAAACTAATAACCCGCCTTTGCAGGCGGGTCTTCACACACTGATCCCCGCCTCATCTTCCAAGGCTTGCGCCTTGCGGGAATTGGCACCGGTTTGAACCGGTTGCCGGGTTTCACAGGGCCCGTCCCTCAACCACTCTTGATAAGGCATGCTATCGGGTTTTGATTATATCAGACATACACGCCGTGTCAAGACACGGTATGTTAATTGTTGCCTGCCACGCGACGCTTCTTTACAAATACCGTCTTGAAAAACCCGACGCTTTCCAGTATCATCTCGGTCAAGCGGACTAATCATATGCCCCCATCGGGCTGAAAGAGGTATCATTATGCAATTATGCGCCAGAAAAGACGTTCCCGTCGGCCAGACCTGGGATCTTTCGCTCATCTACTCCGAAGAAAAGCTGATGTGGGAAGAACTTGAACAGACAAAAAGCCATGTCAAAGCCTTTGTCGATACCTATACCGACAAACTGGACACCGCCGAAACCATAGTTAAATGTCTGGACGAGCTCGAATCCATATATCAGGCTGTCGACCGTATCTGGTCTTATGCCGGACTGGCTATGGAAGCGGACTATACCGACACCGTACTGCGGGAGCGCAACGAAAAGGTCAGCGATGAAACTACGCGCATTTTCAGTTCACTGTCGTTTGTTGACAGCGAGATCATACTTGCTCCGGACGAAGAACTGAATAAAGCGGTGAAGCTCGCAAAGGGTTGCCGGGTGTATCTTCAGGATCTGATAGCCAAAAAGGCTCATATGCTCTCCCCGGAGACCGAAAAGACCCTTGCAGCTCTGGACAGGGCGCTTAATCTGCCTTACGACGTGTACAACACCATGAAGCTTGCGGACATCAGCTTTGAGCCCTTCACCGTAGACGGCAAGGAATATCCTCTGGGTTATTCACTCTTTGAGGACAATTACGAGCTTGAGGCCGACACCAAAGTGCGCCGCGCCGCGTTCCGCGCCTTTTCCGAAACGCTTGAAAAGTATAAGCACACCACCGCCACGGCCTACAACTCCTGCGTCACACAGGAAAAGACAATGTCCGAGCTGCGCAAGTTCAAAGACGTGTTCGACAGCCTTTTGTTCAGGCAAAAAGTCACCCGCGAGATGTACGACCGCCAGATAGACGTGATAACCCAAAAGCTCGCCCCGCATATGCGCCGCTACTCGAAGCTGCTGGAGAAGAAGCACGGGCTTGACCGGGTCTCTTTCGCAGACCTTAAGATCGCGCTCGACCCGGATTACGATCCCAAAGTCACCATTGAGGAGTCACATAAGTATGTGCGGGAAGGGCTTTCCATACTCGGTGAAGACTATACCGCAATGATAGACCGTGCATACAGGGAACGCTGGATAGATTTCGCACGGAATGTCGGCAAGAGCACCGGCGGCTTCTGCGCGGGCATATACCGCAAAAACTCCTTCATACTGCTCAACTGGAACGACCGCATGTCGGATGTTTTCACAGTTGCGCACGAGCTGGGGCACGCCGGCCAGTCCATGTACAGCGATTCGGCGCAGTCATATTATGACCGGGATCCCTCCATGTATCTTGTGGAAGCGCCCTCCACCATGAACGAACTGCTGCTTGCGCGCCACCTTGCCCATACCAGCAGCGACAAGCGCTTCCGCCGCTGGGTGCTGTCCAACCTGATAAGCAACACGTATTATCACAATTTCGTCACCCATCTCAGGGAAGCATGGTACCAAAGGGAAGTTTATCGCATAATCGATGAGGGCGGCAGCGTGAACGCGGATATCCTCAGCGACCTGTTCCGCAAAAACCTGGAGCTGTTCTGGGGCGAAGACGTGCTCATTCCCAAAGGCGCGGAGCTCACCTGGATGCGCCAGCCGCATTACTACTCGGGCCTGTATTCCTACACTTACAGCACTGGGCTCACCGTAGCCACTCAGGCCATGCTGCGCATCGAAAAAGAGGGCGAAAACGCCGTTAATGACTGGAAAAACTTCCTTTCCGCCGGCGGCACTCTTAATCCCGTCGGCCTGGCGGCGATCGCCGGCGTTGACGTGACCACCGATGCCCCCCTGAACGCCACCATAGACTATATCGGCTCTGTCATAGACGAGATCTGCCGCCTTACTCAGGAATTGGACGGCATCAGTCTCTGAGGGCGTGACAAAAGAATTTGATTGTGGGACATTTTATGTCCCGCGGGCGGGACGAAACATCACAAAAACTGTTTCGTCTCCTTTTTTAACAATATCAACGCGAAAGAGCGGCTTTTTTGCTTGAAAACCCATTAAAATGGGTGTATAATATCAGTTTGTGAGTTTGGACACAAATCTTTTTTGGAGGAATCTCATGGCAACCAAGTATTTATATCTGTTCACCGAAGGCAACGCCACTATGCGAAACCTGCTGGGAGGCAAAGGCGCTAACCTGGCCGAAATGACTAATATCGGCCTGCCAGTCCCCCAGGGCTTTACCATAACTACCGAGGCCTGCACTCAGTACTATGAGGACGGCCGCCAGATCAATCCCGAAATTCAGGCCGAGATCATGACCTACATCGCCAAGATGGAAGAGATCAACGGCAAAAAGTTCGG
Organism: Clostridiales bacterium; assembly: GCA_024684375.1. Classification (GTDB taxonomy): domain Bacteria; phylum Bacillota; class Clostridia; order Christensenellales; family Aristaeellaceae; genus RUG14130. Next base: position 21,794 of record JAIKWZ010000047.1, on the reverse strand, counting down.
CGATCTCAAAAACCCCCTGCTGGTCAGCGTAAGAAGCGGCGCAAGAGCCTCCATGCCCGGCATGATGGACACCATCCTTAACCTTGGCCTCAACGATGACGTTGTCGCGGCCATGATCGCGGGGAATCCCGATCCCAAATTCGCCCGTTTCGTATACGACAGCTATCGCCGCTTCATCCAGATGTATTCCGACGTGGTTATGGAAGTCGGCAAAAAGTACTTTGAGCAGCTGATCGACGAGATGAAGCAGGCCAAGGGCGTCAATTACGACGTGGATCTCACCGCTGAAGACCTGAAAGCGCTGGCTGCGCAGTTCAAAGCCGAGTATAAAAACAAGATCGGCAGCGATTTCCCCTCCGATCCCAAAGAGCAGCTGATGGGCGCCATCAAGGCCGTGTTCCGTTCCTGGGACAATCCCCGCGCCAACGTGTATCGCCGCGACAACGATATCCCCTACTCCTGGGGCACCGCCGTCAACGTAATGCCCATGGTTTTCGGCAACCTCAACAACAATTCCGGTACCGGCGTGGCCTTTACCCGTGATCCCGCCACCGGTGAAAAGAAGCTCATGGGCGAATTCCTGGTAAACGCCCAGGGCGAAGACGTGGTCGCCGGTGTGCGCACTCCAATGCCCATCACCGAGATGGCCGTGAAGTTCCCCGAAGCATACGCCGATTTCGAGCGCGTGTGCGACATACTTGAGAAGCATTACCGCGACATGCAGGACATGGAATTCACCGTGGAAAACGGCAAACTTTACATGCTCCAGTGCAGAAACGGCAAGCGCACCGCTTCGGCTGCGCTTAAGATCGCCTGCGACCTGGTGGACGAAGGCATGCGGACCGAAGAAGAAGCGGTCGCCATGATCGATCCCAGGAATCTGGACACCCTGCTGCATCCCCAGTTCGACCCCGCGGCGCTTAAAAAGAGCGCAGCGATCTCCAAGGGCCTTGGAGCTTCTCCCGGTGCGGCCTGCGGCAAGATCGTGTTCACCGCTGAGGACGCCGAAGCCTGGGCTGCCAGAGGCGAAAAGGTCGTGCTCGTACGCCTCGAGACCTCTCCCGAAGACATCACCGGCATGAAGAGCGCGCAGGGCATACTGACCGTGCGCGGCGGCATGACCTCCCACGCGGCGGTCGTGGCCAGGGGCATGGGCAAATGCTGCGTGTCCGGCTGCGGCGATATCGCCATGGACGAGGAAAACAAGCAGTTCACTCTCGCCGGCAAGACATTCAAAGAGGGCGATTTCATCTCGATCGACGGCTCCAACGGCAACATTTACGATGGCATCATCCCCACCGTGGATGCGACCATCGCCGGTGAGTTCGGGCGCATCATGGCCTGGGCGGACAAATTCCGCACCCTTAAGGTCAGGACCAACGCCGACACTCCCAAGGACGCGAAGAAAGCCCGTGAGCTGGGCGCCGAAGGTATCGGCCTGTGCCGCACCGAGCACATGTTCTTTGAGGAAGAGCGCATCGCCGCGTTCCGCGAAATGATCTGCTCCGACACCAAGGAAGGCCGCGAAGCCGCGCTCGCCAAGATCCTCCCCTATCAGCAGGGCGACTTTGAGAAGCTTTACGAGGCGCTTGAAGGCTATCCCGTATGCATCCGTTTCCTGGATCCGCCGCTGCACGAGTTCGTCCCCACCGAGGAAGACGATATCCGCCTGCTGGCTGAAGTCCAGGGCAAGCCTGTTGAGTATATCAAGAATCTTATCGACTCCCTGCATGAGTTCAACCCCATGATGGGCCACAGAGGCTGCCGCCTTGCCGTAACTTACCCCGAAATCGCCGCCATGCAGACCAAAGCCGTGATCCGCGCCGCGCTCAACGTAAAAAAGGCGCATCCCGACTGGAACATCCGACCCGAGATCATGATCCCGCTGGTATGCGAGATCAAGGAGCTCAAGTACGTCAAGGAAGTCGTAGTCAGCACCGCTGACGCCGAGATCGCCGCTTCCGGAGAAAAACTCGAGTACGAAGTCGGCACCATGATCGAGATCCCGCGCGCTGCGCTCACTGCGGACGAGATCGCCAAGGAAGCGGACTTCTTCTGCTTCGGCACCAACGACCTTACCCAGATGACCTTCGGCTTCAGCCGTGACGACGCCGGCAAGTTCCTTGGCGCGTACTATGACGCCAAGATACTTGAAAGCGATCCCTTCGCCCGTCTCGACCAGAACGGCGTTGGCAAGCTTATGGAAATGGCCATCAAGCTTGGCCGTCCCGTGAATCCCAAGCTGCACATCGGCATCTGCGGCGAGCACGGCGGCGATCCGTCCAGCGTAGAGTTCTGCCACAAGATCGGTCTGGACTACGTAAGCTGCTCTCCCTTCCGCGTGCCCATCGCCCGTCTGGCTGCCGCTCAGGCCGCTATCAGGGCAAAGTAAAGCAGACAGTTCCTGCCGCAGCGTACGCTGCGGCAGTTTTTTATCCCTCGAACTTGTCGGTACACAAAAACCCGCCGTGATACACGGCGGGCTTTATCTGGCAGGAAATGCTTACAGTTCCATGCCCATTTTGATAGCTGTTTTATTAAGCTCCAGCAGGTCGCGCTTGCGGGCGGAGACCACTTTTTCGAGCGTCTTGTCTATCGTCTCAGGTGCGAACATGCCCGTTTCCTTCATAAGCTTGCCCAGCACTATCATGTTGGCCAGGGTCGGGAAGCCCGCGTCCGCCGCCATTTGAGTGGCAGGCACGCCAAACGCTTTGATGTCCTCCCTCTCGATCTTTTCATCGATCAGCGAGGAATCGTAAAACAGCATTCCTCCCGGGGTCACCGCGCCGGCAAACTTGTCCACTGAAGGAGTGTTCATGGCTATAAGCACGTTAGGAGCCGTTACCAGCGGACTGCCGATCGGATCATCGGAGATTATCACCGCGCAGTTGCAGGTGCCGCCGCGCATCTCCGGGCCGTATGAGGGCAGCCAGGTGACTTCCTTCTCCTCTATCAGCCCTTCGTACGCCAGGAACTTGCCCGTAAACAGTACGCCCTGCCCGCCAAAGCCGGATATAAGTATGTTCGTAGTCATATTAAGCCTCCTTGGCGAACTTATCTTTGTACACGCCCAGCGGATAGTATGGTATCATGTTGTCATTCAGCCACTCCAGCGCCTTGTCTGGAGTGAGGCCCCAGTTTGTGGGGCAGGAAGACAGCACTTCTATCAATGAGAAACCTTTGCCCTCCATCTGATACCTGAACGCCTTCTTTATCGCCGCGCCGGCCGCCTTGACGTTTTTCACGTTGTTGACAGCGACCCTTTCAAGGTACGTCGCGCCTGTCACGTTGCTGAGCAGCTCGCACACCCTTACGGGATAGCCCACCGTTTCAACCTGGCGTCCGTAGGGCGAAGTCTGAGTGACCTGCCCGGGCAGAGTAGTCGGCGCCATCTGACCGCCCGTCATGCCGTAGATCGCGTTGTTTACGAATATCACGGTGATATTCTCGCCTCTGGCAGCTGAGTGCACCGTCTCGGCCGTGCCGATGGCGGCAAGGTCGCCGTCGCCCTGGTAGGTGAATACGATGTTTTCGGGGTTGGCGCGCTTTACTCCGGTAGCAACGGCAGGAGCGCGCCCGTGAGCAGCCTCTACCATATCGCAGTTAAAGTAATTGTACGCGAAAACGGAACAGCCGACAGGGGCTATGCCTATGGTCTTGCCTTCGATCCCCAGTTCGTCTATGGCCTCCGCCACCAGGCGGTGGATGATGCCGTGGGTGCAGCCGGGGCAGTAGTGCAGCTTGACGTCCGCCAGCGCATGGGGTTTTTCAAATACGATCATTTATTCGCACCTCCCGGCGTTCTGAGCTTCCTCGATCTTGCTTAACACCTCTTCCGGCGTGGGGATCATGCCGCCCACGCGGGAACACAGCAGCACGGGACGGCTGCAGCGAATCGCGAGTTCGACATCTTCGATCATCTGTCCCATAGACAGCTCAACAGACACGAACGCTTTGGCTTTCTCGGCCGCTTTCTTTAGGGCCGCCTTCGGGAAAGGCCACAGGGTGATGGGACGGATGAGGCCGGCCTTGATGCCCTTGGCTCTGGCCGCCACGATCGCGTTTTTCGCAACGCGCGCCGCCACTCCGAATGCCACGCATACTATGTCGGCGTCCTCGGTCATGAAGCTCTCATACTGGACTTCGTCTTTTTCGATCTGAGCGTAGCGCTCATACCTGGCTATGTTCCACTGTTCCAGCTCTTCGGGAAGCAGAGACAGAGAATTGACGATGTTATGGGTCCTTTTCCCGCCAGTGCCCGTGACCGCCCAGGGTTTGTCGTATGAAATGACCTCGCCCATGTCAAGCGATACAGGTTCCATCATCTGTCCGATGGTGCCATCCGCCAGTATCATGGTGGTCATGCGGTACTTGTCAGCCAGGTCAAAGCCCTTGAATACCAGGCTCGCCATTTCCTGCACGGATGCGGGAGCCAGTACCAGCATGTGGAAGTCCCCGTGGCCCGCGCCCCGAGTGGCATGGAAGTAGTCGGACTGGCTGGGCTGAATGCCGCCCAGGCCAGGGCCGCCCCTCTGCACGTTCACCACCAGCGCAGGGAGATCACAGCCAGCCAGGTAGCTGAGGCCCTCGCTCTTTAGAGATATTCCCGGGGAAGAAGAGCTGGTCATTACCCTTTTGCCCGCGCTGGCGACACCGATCACCATGTTTATGGCAGCGATCTCGCTCTCAGCCTGCAAAAATGTTCCTCCTACCTTGGGCATACGCTTGGCAAGGTAAGCCGCCACTTCCGTCTGCGGCGTGATCGGATAGCCAAAATAATGCCGGCAGCCCGCCATAATGGCCGCTTCCGCCAGAGCCTCGTTGCCCTTCATCAGCACTTTGTCTGCCATTTTGCTTCCTACCTTTCCACCGTTATGACGCAGTCGGGACACATGGTCGCGCAAAACGCGCAGCCGATGCACTTGGTTTCGTCCACGCAATAGGCTGGATGGTGCCCCTGGGAATTGAGCTTGGTCTTGTCCAGCTCCACTATCTTTTTGGGGCACGCGCCAACGCATAGCCCGCAGCCCTTGCAGCGTTCGGTCCTGAATGTGACTTTGGCCAAGTTAAACACCTCTTTCTAAAAAATCGCCCAGTCCGCCCGGTGGCGGATCTTTATTGGGATAAACACGCCATTTGTTTTGATGTCACGCAGCAGCTCCTGTTTCACCGTGCTGCCCAGCAGCTCAAGCCCGCTCATACGGGACAGCCTTTCTGCCTTCTCCAGCCCTCTGTATACATGCTCCGCCGCAGTAAGCTCTCCCAGGTTAGTGTTATTGATTATGCCCGTGAATGGCAAATGCCCCGCCTGCTCAATCTCGCTTATCACCTGCAGCGCCTCTTCCGGGGTCCGGGTGAGCGGGCGCAGGAAGTTGACCACCAGGATCATTTCATAGTCGTTTTCCTTTTTGAGCGCCCCTGACAGACGTCCCAGCGCCAGCGCGCCGCGGTCATCGCCGCCTACGTCCACCACCGCCTTATAATCCCGGTCGTCTACGATCCTGTACATTTCGCCCGGCAGAGCGGGAACGTCCACGTTGCTGCCCGCGTATGGTGACACGATAACTTCTACGCCCTTGTGTTCCAGCTCTGTTCGGCTGTCCATGCTGCGGAAATACGGATTGACGATGTCAAGGTCGGCGATGACAGTTTTATTTCCTTCAGAAGCGAGCTTAAGCGCGTATTCCACTGCCAGAGAAGACTTGCCGCTGCCGTAATGCCCGGCGAACAGGGTTACCCGTTTCATTCAAATGCTCAGGCAAGCGGCTCGATCCAGCCGAATTTGTCGGGCTTCAGCCCCCACTGTATGCCGGTCAGTTCATCGTACAGCTTCTGGGTCAGCGCCCCGATCTTGCCCGAATTCACCACGTAGCTCACGCCGTCCACGTTGAGCTCACCCATCGGAGACACGACCGCCGCGGTCCCGGTACCCCAGGCTTCTTCGAGCGTGCCGTCCTTGACAGCTTTGGCAAGTTCTTCCACGCTGATAAGCCTTTCCTCCACGGGCACGCCCCAGTCCTTGAGCAGCGCGATGCAGCTCATGCGGGTGATTCCCGGCAGCACTGAGCCGGTAAGCTTGGGAGTGACCACGGTGCCGTTTATCTTGAACATAACGTTCATGGATCCGACTTCCTCAACGTACTTGCGTTCCACGCCGTCCAGCCAAAGCACCTGCGCGTAGCCCTGCTGTTCAGCTTTCTCGCCCGCGCGCATGGATGCGGCATAATTGCCGCCGCACTTGGCGTAGCCGGTGCCGCCTCTGACCGCTCTGACATCCTGGGTCTCGATCATTATCCTGACAGGATTGATCCCCTCCTTGTAGTACGCTCCGGATGGAGAAAGGATGATGCAGAACACGCAGTTGCTCACCGTATGCACGCCAAGGAACGGATCGTTTCCGAACAGGAAGGGGCGTATATACAGGCTCGCGCCTTTGGTGTGAGGCACCCACTCCTTGTCTATGTTCACGAGCTTCTTCAGCGCTTCGAGACAGAATTGCTCATCCAGCTTGGGCAGACACATTCTGTCGGCGGAGTTGTTCATGCGTCTGAAGTTCTCCTGCGGACGGAAAAACTGGATCTCGCCGTCCTGACGCCTGTAAGCCTTCATCCCTTCGAAGATCTCGGAGCCGTAGTGCAGCACCGTAGACGCGGGAGAAAGGCTTATGTCACCAAATGGCACTATCCTTGCGTCGTGCCAGCCTTCCTTCGGGTTATAGTTCATAAGAAACATGTGGTCGGTAAAAATCTTGCCGAATCCCAGAGAAGTCTCGTCCTGTGGCTTGGCTTTAGGATTGCTGGTTAACGTTACGCTGATCTCCATTTTTCTCCTCCCTACTCCCTGCTCAGTTTGAATACTTCGCAGGCCTTTTCCACCATTTTGAATTTCTGTATCTTGCCCGCGTCGTTCATGATGAATTTGTCCATGAACCACACGTACCTTGGTACCTTATGCCGCGCCATAGAAGACAACACGTAGTCCTTGACTTCCTGTTCGGTAAGGGCTGCGCCTTCGTTGAGTATCACGCAGGCCATTATTTCCTCGCCGTACTGCTTGTCCGGCACGCCGATAACCTGAACGTCACTGATGGCGGGGTGAGTTATCAGGAATTCCTCTATCTCGCGTGGGTAAATGTTTTCGCCCCCGCGGATGATCATGTCCTTAAGCCTTCCGGTGACCCGGTAATTCCCGTCTTTATCCTTTATGCACAGATCGCCTGTGTGCAGCCAGCCGTCCTGGTCTATCGCCTGAGCAGTGGCTGACGGCATTTTATAGTAGCCCTTCATCACGTTGTAGCCCCGCGCCACAAACTCGCCCTGCTGCCCGCAAGGCAGCTCCTCGCCCGTGGCGGGGTCAACTATGCGGCACTCTACCTGAGGCAGCGCGCAGCCCACTGTGGTGGTCCTTACGTCAAGGCTGTCCTCGTAGCAGCGGCTCATGGTGCAGCCCGGCGAAGATTCCGTCTGCCCGTAAACGGACACTATGCCCGTCATGCGCATTTTATCCGCCGCCTCACGCATGACGCTTTCGGGGCAGTTGCTGCCCGCCATGATCCCCGTGCGCATGTGTGAAAAGTCCGTTTTTGCAAAGTCAGGGTGGCTGAGCATGGCTATGTACATGGTTGGCACGCCATGGAAGCAGGTTATTTTTTCCCTGCTTATGCAGTCCAGCGCCGGGCGCGGCGAAAAATACGGCAGCGGGCACATAGTGGAGCCGTGGGTCATGCACGCGGTCATGGCCAGCACCATGCCGAAACAGTGGAACATGGGTACCTGGATCATCATGCGGTCGGCAGTGGACAGGTCCATACGGTCGCCTATGCACTTTCCGTTGTTCACTACGCCCCTGTGGGTAAGCATCACGCCTTTGGGAAAGCCCGTTGTGCCGGAAGTATACTGCATGTTGCACACGTCGTCGCCTTTTATTAGCGATGACAGGCGGCTGACCTCTTCGATGGGGACTTTCTCGCTTTCTTTGAGAAACTCCTCCCACTCTCTGCAGCCCTTATGCTTAAAGCCGACGGTGATTATGTTCCTCAGGAAAGGCAGACGCTTGCAGTGCAGCCCCCTGCCCGGGTCGCTGTTTTCCAGTTCGGGGCACAGACGGGTGATAGTATCCACATAATCGGAATCACGGTACCCGTTTATCATCACAAGCGTATGGGTATCGCTCTGCCTGAGCAGGTATTCCGCCTCGGCGATCTTATAAGCGGTGTTCATGGTGACCAGTGTGGCGTTTATCTTGGTGGCGGCCCAGAAGCTTATGTACCAGGCAGGCAGATTTGTCGCCCACACCGCCACCTTGCTGCCGGGTCTCACGCCCACGGCTATGAACGCTCTGGCGCACCTGTCCACATCGTCCCTGAACTGGGAATACGTTCGAGTATAATCCAGCGTAGTGTACTTGAAGCACAATTGATCAGGGAATGTCTCCGCCATCCTGTCCAGCACCTGCGGGAAGTTTTCGCTTATAAGCTCGTCATGCTTCCACACGTACCTGCCCTTGCCGTCCACCGAAGTATACAAGACGCCATCCTCGTAGGAACGGGGCTCATACATTGAAGCGAATTCCCGGAATTGGGTGTATACCACGTAAGGGTCATCCAGGCCATCCATCCAGGCCTTATCCCACTCAAGCGTAATGTATCCAGAGTAAGATATGCTTCTGAGAGCTTCAAATACCTCTTTTGCAGGCAAATCACCTTCTCCGGGGAGTACGAATTCCACTCGACTACCACTTGACCTGCTGTCCTTGATGTGGACGTGTTTCACGTAGGCGCCCAGGTCGGTGATGGATTTTTCCGGAGTCTCTCCTCCAAATCGGAAGGTGTTGTGTGCGTCCCACAGCGCCTGAAGGCAGTCAAGCGCGTATTCGTCCAACAGGTTTTTAAGCCTCTCGGTGTCTGAAAAAATGCCGGCTGTCTCAACCAGAAGCGTTACGCCGGATGAGGCGAAGTCACTTATGACCGCCTCAATGACCGCTTTGACATTTGCGCTTTGGGTCTGTATATCCTCCCGCGTGTCCTGAGCGCGCAGCCGGACAGCCGGGCACTTGAGCTTCTTTGCCAGCGAGCACAGCTGCTTAAGCTCCTCTGCGCAAGCGTCGAAAGCTGCGCCGTCCGCAGGATTGCCCAGCGCGTCAACACAGCTTATCCCAATGCCCTGCAATTCCAGCCCCTTTGCGTCCTCGCACATGCGAACCATGTCCGCGAACTGAGGATTCAGCGCGTCATGCAGCTCTATCCCGCTGTATTTGAGTTCACGCGTCAGGTTTTCATACTCCGGCCAGCCCATTTCCCTCCAGCCGGATGTAGAGACGGACAGCTTCATGCTCAGTTCTCCCTGTACACGATCTTGTTCAGCGCGTTTATATAAGCGCGTATAGCGGCGCCGACTATGTCGGTGGAAATGCCCCTGCCGGAGAACAGCCTGCCCTCGTCACGCAGGCGCACCAGCGCCTCGCCTGCCGCTTCCTGGCCGCCTGTGACTGCGCGTATGCTGAAGTCGTCCAATTCGTAATGATGGCCAATCAGCTTTTCTATCGCCAGGAACGCCGCGTCTATGGGCCCGTCTCCGGTCGATATGCCTTCGACCCGAGCGCCCTGCCTGTCCAGCACCACATGCGCGGTTGCGGTGATGATATTGCCCGAATTGACTACGTAACTTGCAAGCGTGTAAGTGGGCGGCACCTGCAGCGCGACCGCCGCGATTATAGCGTCCAGTTCCTTAGGCTCCACGGGTTTCTTTACGGCTATGCCCATGAAGCGCTCGTAGACCTTGGCGATGTCGGCCTTGCTCAGGTCGTATCCCAGCAGAGACGCGGCGCGGGCTACTGCCTGAATGTCGCTTTGAGCGGTAAGCAGAGTCTTAGGCTCTCCTGCGCTGGGCAAAGCATGTATCGCGGTCTCAGGGTCATTGGCTTTATCGTTGGCGGCAATTATCTGTGCGGTCTGTTTCAGCGCTGTTACGTCCGCTTCTGCGCATACTCCCACGCTCTCTCCCCTGGCGGAGATCAGGTCGACCATTATGTCAAGCCTTGGCAGCGTGCCGGGAGCGCAGCGCGTGTATATAAGGTCCGCGCCCGCACGCACCGCTTCAAAGGCGCATGCTTCCGCCATGGAAAGCCGGTCCGAAGCTATCACGCCCAGCATGGTCTCCCCGATGTATTCCCTCACGGAAGCAACGAACTTTCCGAACTCGTCGGGCAGCATCTCACCCGCTTCATCAGACAGAGTCAGTGTGTTTGCCCCGGCATCCTTTGCGGAAATAAGCGCCTTTTCAAGAAAGGCCTTGTCCGAACGGGTGGCGTCCAGCGCGGTAAACTCCACGTCCGGGCACAGCGCTTTAGCGCGCTTTATCGTTTCGCTTATCCTTGCCAGCATCTTTTCCGGCTTCAGGTGCATGGTGTATTCCATGCCCACCACGGAAACCGGATACTTTATGTTGAGGCGGGGCCTGCTCGCATCCTTCACCGCAAAAAACGCCTTGTCGATCTCTCCGTCCGAGACCGGCACTGAAACCACGGCGTTTTGAGTCTGCCTGGCTATGGTCTTTATGAGGATCTCGTCACTTTTATCATCCCCCGCGGGACAAACGCATATCACATCCACATTCACTCCGTCCAGAAGCCTCGCGCATTCGAGTCTGCGCCCAAAGCTCATGCCGGTGCTGAGTGAAAGTGTCGATTCAGCCAGAAAAACCTTTCTCATGTCCTGCTCCTGCTATATAAAATGCCCCGGAACACTCCGGGGCGATCATTACGCGATACCACCCGAATTGAAAGGCGTAAAGCCCTTCACCTCGTTCTGCTTAACGGCGCTGCCGTGAACCCCTACTCCGTTCGGGGTCCCCGCTCGGAAGCCAGACGCACAGGCTCGTCCCCGCCGGCTCGCACCAGACCCGGCTCGCTTTGGAGGATCTTTCCCGCCGATTCTTCCTCATCGCGTTTGGAAATTTGAGTTTGATTTTATCACAACGGAGTTTTGATTTCAAGCCTGAAACCATATTTTTACAATATGCACGGCCTGATGCAGCCTCGTTCCGCCTCATTTTTTTCATTTTATTCCGGCCAGATATAGACAGCTTTTCAGTAAAAATGTTATAATACTGTTGTCTCCCCGGTTTGCCGGGGAAGGATCTTCCCAAAACTGCTTTACGGAGGTATTCTTCATGAAAAAACTGATTTGCCTCGCCCTCGCGCTCATGCTTGCGATAGCGGCCTTCGACGCTTTCGCCGAGAGCGAAAAGCCCTTTATCGGCGTGCTCGCCCCCTCTGAGACCCACGGCTGGGTGGCAGGCGTGGCTTTCTTCGCCCAGAACGCTATTGAGGAGTACGATGTGGATTACCGCTTCCGCACTTCCTCCAACGCCGAGGAAATGTCCGCCCAGATCGAAGAGCTCATCGGTCTTGGCGTGGACGCGATCGTAGTCTGGCCCCAGTTTAAGGGTGTTGAGACCGCGGCCGAGATGGCGCTGGAAAAGGGCATACTGATCTCCAATTTCGACATGATCATCAACGTCGATGAAAAGTACGCCGACAAAATGTACCTCCTGACCGGCGACAACTACGGCATGGGATACGAAGGCGCGCGCTACATCGACGAAAAGCTCGAAGGCGTAGGCAAGGTGCTGGTGCTGTGCAAGCCCGCCGCAGGCAATGTTAACGAGGACCGCTGCCGCGGCTTCTACGATTATCTTGAGGAGTATGCCCCCGACATCGAGGTCATAGCCGAGATCTCCACAGACTTCGTCCGCGCGACCGCACACAGCGACATGACCGACGCGCTGACCAGATACGGCGAGATCGACGCGGTGTTCTCTCTTGACGACGAGACCTCCATCGGCGCGCTGCAGGCCATCCGCGAAGCCGGCCGCACTGACATCAAGGTCATTACCGGCGGCGGCGGCTGCCAGGAATACTTCAAGATGATGACCGAGGAAGACTATCAGGGCATTTGGGTGGCTTCCGCTACCTATTCTCCGGACATGATAGTCAACTGCATCGACAACATCATCGCCGTGCTGCAGGGCGACGAGATCGAGCACGAGGTCATACTGCCCACCAACATCGTTGACAGAAACAACGTTGAAGACTTCCTCAATTCTGATTCCCCCTACTGATATTTTGCCGACCGCAGGGCCATGACGCCAGCCGCCATGGCCCTTTTATGAAGAGGAACACTTATGGCGCTGGAGCTTTCCGGAATAAGCAAATCCTATGGCAGCAATCTGGTGTTGGATAACGTGGATTTTTCCCTGTCTGACGGGGAGATCCACGCGCTTTTGGGTGAAAACGGCGCGGGCAAATCCACGCTGATGAATATTCTCGGCGGCGTTGTAAAAGCCGACAAGGGCCGTATCTGCCTTGACGGAAACGAGATCGATATCTCTTCCCCATCTGACGCCATAAGGCACGGAATAGCTTTTATCCATCAGGAACTCAACCTGATAAACGACTTGTCTGTATACGAAAACCTGTTTATCGGGGAAGAACTGAGGCGCTTTACCTTCCTCAGCAAAGGCAAAATGCTGGAAAAGGCGCGAAATGTGCTTGCCGAGATGGGTGCGGACATTCCCCCGGACGCTCTGGTAGGCGAACTGGACGCGGGCAGCAAACAGATAGTGGAGATAGCCCGCTCCCTGCTTTTCAACGCCCGCACCATCATCATGGACGAGCCCACTACCTCCCTTGGTGAAAAGGAGATCGCCCGCGTTTTCGAGCTTATGCGCTCTTTAAAGCGCAGGGGCGTCTCCATAATCTTTATCAGTCATAAACTAAGGGAAGTCATGGAGATCTGCGACCGCTACACTGTGCTGAGAGACGGCTGCGTGGCGGGCAAAGGTGATATCCCTGACACCGACGAGACACAACTTGCGCTTTTGATGGTAGGCCACGCCGTGAACGGCAACGAGTACAGGCGCACTCACGCGCTGGGCGGTGTGGCGCTTGAAGCGCAGGACCTTGCATCGCCTCCTTTTTTTTCAGATATTTCCTTCAGCCTCAGGCATGGAGAGATACTTGGTTTCACAGGGCTGCTTGGAGACGGGCGCAGCGAGCTTTTTCAGGCGATTTTCGGCTTTCTGCCGGTCAAAAGCGGCAGGATCCGTTTGGAAGGCAAAGCCGTAAGGATCTCCTCTCCGCGTAAAGCGGCAGCGCTTGGAATTGGTTATGTGCCTCCAGACCGCAAGGAAAACGGTATCATCAAGGATCTGACCATACTTGAGAACGGTTCCATCGTAATATACGAGCGTATAAGGCGGTTTTTGTTCACCGACCATCGCCGGGAAAAGGCGCTGATGCTTAAAAACGCCCGGGAGCTGAACATTAAATACTCCGGCTTAGGCGACTCCATACTGAGCCTTTCGGGCGGGAACCAGCAAAAGGTGGTTTTAGCCAGGTGGCTGAGCGCCGAAAGCCTCGTGCTTATATTCGACAACCCGACCCAGGGCGTTGACGTAGGCGCGAAAGAGGATATTTACCGCATCATTTCCCGTCTGGCTCAGGAAGGCTGCGCCATAGTCGTGCTCTCCGGAGAAGCGCAGGAGATCACAAGGCTGTGCGAAAGGGCTTACGTGATGTATCACGGAAAGATCGCAGGCGAGCTGAGCGGAGACGAGTTAAACGAAAACAGCATCATGCTGCTGGCAACCGGCGCGAAACAGGCGCGCCTGGCGTGAAAGGGGTCCGTATGAAAACACACAAAAGGGCATGCTTGATTTGCGGCATTTGCGCCTTGGCGCTGGCTCTCGCGCTTGCGGCAGTGGCTGTGGCAGGACACATCCTCGGCGCCGGCAGCGGAAATCCCTCATATCAGAGTGCTGTAGCGGCAAAAAAACAGATAGATTCCCTCACCCGTTCCGCATCAAAGACCGCCCCTTCCGCCGTAAAGAAAGCAGCAGCCGCCGCAAGCGCCGCTGACGGCGCCTTGGAAGACGTAAAAAAGGCGCAGGCACAGCTTGACAAGCTGGTTAATGACTACAGCGCCGCCAGTACCGGCGATGTTCTTACCGACACTGTGCTTCCCATCGCCGGGTCGCCCGCCTCTGAAGATCCTTCTTTTGCCGAAGCGATGTCAGCTCTTTCGCAGGCCGCGAACCAGCAGCAGCTCAAAGAAGCCAAAGCGATCTATGACACGGCATTTAAAAGCGCTCAAAGCGCTCAGGGCAAGCTCAAAACCGCTGCCGAAGGAGTCACGAGCGCGTATTCGGATGCAGGCCTTGTTTCGCCGGAGTTGGGTATAGATAAGCCGAAAAAGCCCGAACTCACAACAGCAGCTGAAGTCAAGAACGCGCTGGAGAGCCTCGCATCCTATGCTGACGCGCTGGTTTCCGAAGCGAACCGCATTTCTGCTGAGGCAGACAGCATTTCCGCAGCAGTGCTGGAATCAAGCCGCGGCGCAGGCCTGTCATTTGGTGACAGCCTTGTTTACAGCATAGGCACATATCCAATCGGTTTCGCGTTCACTGCGCTTTTATGCGCGGTGATCGGGCTCGTGCTGCTGTTCTGCCCAAACAGGTTTATTTACCTTTGGAAGGTCAAGCCCCTGTTTTCCACATTTATCGCGCTGATCATCATGATGGTGATACAGATCTACGCTCTTGGTTTCAAGTATGCTTCTTACGCTGACTGGGGAAGCAGCTGGCTGGTTAATGCCCTTAACGTGCTGCGCTCCAATTCCTCAGTGGGGATGATAGCCTTGGGCATGACATTCGTTATTATCACTGGAGGCATCGACCTGGCCGTTGGGTCCAACCTTGCCGGCGTGGCCACAGTTGTTATGGTGTGCCTGGACATATCCAAAAGCGGCTTTCTGACCAACGCAGGGATCAGCGGTTTGCCCAACTTCATTATCGCCATTTGCGCGGGGCTCGCCTGCGGCGCTCTGCTGGGGCTGATCACCGGCCTCGGGATAACAAAAGGCAGGGTCCCTCCGTTTATTATTACTCTGGGCATAATGAACATCGTGCGCTCCGCTGCCCAGTATTTCACCAAGGGCTACAAACCTGAAGTGCCCAAGGAGTTCCAGCTGCTGGCAAACAAAGAGATAATCGGCGGCCAGATGCTTCTGCCTATAATCTACTGGCTTATCCTTGCCGCGATAATGTACGTGATAAGTGAGCATACCGCCTTTGGCAGACATATCTACGCCGTAGGCTCAAACGAAAGAGCCAGCCGTTTAAGCGGCATAAACGTGGACCGTACGAAGCTTATGGTGTATGTGATAATGGGCATCATCGTTGCGGTGGCGGCGATTACCTCAGTGGCGCGCTTAAGGGGCGTTGACGTAGCAAGCGCAGGCAGCGGGTTTGAGATGAATGCGATCGCCGCCGTAGTCGTGGGCGGCACATCCATGTCAGGCGGACGCGGAAAGATACTTGGCACGGTGTTTGGCGTGCTGATAATCGGCATAATGAACAACCTGCTGGTCCTGGTTGGCATAGACGCGTTCCTGACAAACGCTTTCACCGGAGCGATCATCATATTTGCCGTGCTGATTCAGAAAAAGGAAACCCGATGAAGTTATATTTTGCTCCGTTGGAGGGCATTACCGACGGCGTATATATATCTGCCCACAAAGCTCTGTTTTCCGGGATCGACAAGTATTTTACCCCTTTTATCAGCGTGTCTCCGGGCTTCAACCTTTCAAAAAAGGAAGACAGCCTGATTTCTTTCGCCGCGCGAAATCCCGGAATATGCTCCGTCCAGCTCCTTGGCAGGGATGCCTCCCATCTTAAGCAGGCCATCGGCAAGCTGTCCCAGGCCGGAATCTTCGATATAGACCTGAACCTGGGCTGCCCCTCCGGCACTGTCACTGCAAAGGGCAAAGGTTCGGGTCTGCTCAGGTCGCCCGACGCGCTTAAAAAGCTGCTGGACGATTTGTTTGCTTCTCCTCTCGCCTCACATTTTTCCGTCAAGACACGCATCGGTTACGAAAGCTCCGACGAGTGGCCGCGCCTGGCTGAGATCCTGTTCTCATATCCTTTTTCCGAGATCATCATCCACGCCCGTACACGCACCCAGTTTTATAAAGGCAAATGCCACACGGAGATAATGGATCAGCTGCCTTTGGCGGGCATACCGGTCATTTTCAACGGAGACATATTCACTCCTTCTGCCGCGAAGGAGCTGATGAGTCTTAAGCGTCCTCCCGACGGAATAATGCTTGGAAGGGGCATAGTGGCAAATCCCGCCCTCGCGGAAGAAATACTCGGTTTGACTGTACTGGACAAATCGCGGCTCAAACGCTTTTTTGATGCCTTACTCTTCGCGTTTTCAGAGTCAATGCCCTTTAACGCCCTTCATGGGCGCATGTGTGAGATCATGAGTTATATGGGCGTATGCCTGGACGGAAGCAAAAAGTATTTAAAACGCCTCCGCAAAGCGAAGGCGCGTGATGAATACATATCCATAGCGGAAGAAATGCTTTATCAGCTGGAATTAAGCTCTCAGCCCTACTTTGACCCGCTCTCACTGTCGGAGTCGGGCAGTTGAATCCCGTCAATTTTTATAGCGCGGTACTCGACCCCTTCGCTGATCACGCACTTCATGCAGTTGTCGCACTTTTTGGATGGGTCGAGGTCGCACCTCTCGCACTCTCCGCAGCTGTCGCACACCTTGGTTTCGTCAAGCACGCACATTTTCATAATCTGAACGCCTCGTCGCTAAGTATCGCTTCAAGCACTATTTTGCCGTGGGCGAACGACAATCCGCCCTGCATATATGCGGTAAACGGTTCTCTGATCGGCGCGTCCGCAGAAAGCTCGATGGACGCGCCCGCCACGAACGTGCCTGCTGCCATTATCACCTGATCCTGATAACCCGGCATGTCCCAGGGTTCCGGTACCGCTTCGGAATCCACAGGTGAGTTTGCCTGCACCAGCTGCATAAAGCGGATGAGTTTGTTTTTGTCTCTGAACTTTATCGCCTGGATTATGTCGTTTCTGGCGTCTTCGGCTTTGGGATGCACCTCATACCCCAGTTTCTCGAACGCTTTTGAAAACAGGCACAGCGTCTTAAGCGTTTGGTTCACCGTGTGCGGCGCCATGAACAGTCCCTGATAGAAAGGACGGTAGCTGCCCGCGTAGGAGCCCACCTCGCCTCCAAGTCCCGGACAGGTCAGGCGGCAGCACACTTTTTCCACCAGTTCTGTTTTCCCGGCTATATATCCGCCCGCCGGCGCCAGCCCGCCGCCGGGATTTTTAATGAGCGAGCCCGCCATGATATCGGCGGCAGGCTCCTGAGTATCGGTAAACTCTCCGTAGCAGTTGTCTATCATCACGCTTGCCCCTGGGCAGTTCTCGTGGACGAAGTTTATCAGGTCGTTTATTTCTTTGACGCTCAGGGAAGCGCGCCAGTCGTAGCCGCGGGAGCGCTGTACGAGCACCAGCTTTACCGTACCGTCCAGTAGGGTCTTTATAGCTTCTTTGTTGGGCTTTCCGTCCTTCAATTCCGCCTGACGGTAATTGACTCCCATGTCTTTCAGGCTGCCCATGCCGGATTTCCCGCTTAAACCGATCACATCGCCCAGCGTGTCGTATGGCCTGCCCACGGCTGACACCAGCGTGTCTCCCGGCCTGAGAATCCCGAAAAGGCACGCCGACAGCGCATGAGTACCGCAGGTGATCTGAGGCCGGACGACCGCGCTTTGGACGCCCAGCACAGCCGCGTAGATATCCGAAAGCGTATCCCTGCCTATATCATCGTATCCATAGCCTGTGGTAGGCGAAAAGTGCCTCGCGGAGACGCTGTGGCTTTTGAATTGCTCAAGGATCTTTTGGGTGTTCAGGCTCTCGATTATATCAAACTTCTCAAATACCTGTCTTAATTCCGTCTCGGTCTGTTTTATGAAGCTATGCGCGTCCACCTGTGTCCTCCAGTATCGTTTGTGAAATGACTTCAGCAATCTGTCCAAGGTTCGTACCGTCTGTATCAAACCATTTGACCCGCTCGTCCCTCCTGAACCATGTTTCCTGCCGTTTGGCCAGATGGCGGGTGTTGAGCTTGACTTTTTCTATTGCCTTGTACATTGTGATCTCTCCGTCCAGAGCCAGTTTGATCTCTTTGTAGCCTATCGCCTGGGCAGCAGTCTCCTGTACGGGCGCTTCGGCTTGGGACAGGCGTTTAACTTCGTCCACCAGCCCTCGTCGCAGCATCTCGTCCACTCTGGCGTTCACCCTGTCATAAAGTACCCTGCGTTCCCACTTGAGGGCGAAGAGGCAGGCAGGCATTCCATCAGTGCCCTGCGCGTCCCGCTGTTCCATTTCTCCGCGCGGTCTGCCCGTGGCATAGAATATCTCAAGCGAGCGGATGACGCGGCGCGTATCCTGCGGCGCGTATTTCCGTGCCGAAGCCGGATCTTTTGTTTCCAGTTCCCTGTAAAGCGTAAGATCGCCCCCCGGCTGAGCAGCGATCCGCTTAAGCCTCAAGCGTGTCTCCGCATCCGCCTCTGTAGCGAGCCTGAGCCCCCTGGTGAGCGCGTCAACGTACAGTCCGCTGCCTCCGCACAGAAGCGGCGTTTCACCCGCCAGTCTGATCTCATTTATGGCTTTCTGAGCGTCGAGCCTGTACTTTGAGGCATTGTACTTTTCACCAGGGGATACGAAGCCGATCAAATGGTGCTTTATCCCGCAGGTCTCTTCCGGTGTCGGCTGAGCGCTCAGCACCTCCATGCGTGTGTATACCTGCATGGAATCCGCCGAAATGATCTGTGCCCCCACCCTTTGGGCGACCAGCACCGCAAGACGCGTCTTTCCAGAGGCAGTCGGCCCCACGATTCCAAACAGTGTGCTCATTGTATACGCTTGAACATCTGTTCCACCTGTCGCTGGGTGAAGACCTTCATTATCGGCCGGCCATGGGGGCACGTAGGCGGAGAGGCGGACTCGTTAAGCTGTTTTATCAGCGCCTCGATCTCCGCGTTCGTGAGCCTTTCCCCGCCCTTGACGGCATGCTTGCAGGAGGCCTGGATTATGGCTTCCAGCCTCCGGTCCGCTTCCGCGCGGCGCAGCATGTCAAGCGAATCTATCATGTCGATAAACAGGGGTTTAAGCTCGCTTTCCCCGTACATGAACGGAACTGATGTAACCTTGACGCTGGTATCGCCAAACAGTTCTACTTCGTAGCCCGCTTTTTCCAGCTCCGCCTTCCCCGCCTCCAGCGTCCTTATCTCGCGCGGGCTTAAGTCGATCACCATGGGAACAAGCAGTTTCTGGCTCGCGCACCCCTCGTCCAGCGCCTTAGTATACCTTTCGTAATTCAGCCTTTCATGAGCGGCGTGCTGGTCTATCAGCACGAGCTGCGTGCCGACTTCCAGCAGTATATACGTGCTCAGATACACGCCCAACAGTTTATAGCCTTGCGCGGGGCTCTTATCAATAAATGCGGCCTGTTCCGGTTTTTCTTCTGGCACCCGTACGGGTTTGGGGGGCAGGCGCATGTCTAAAACGGAATAGCTCTCCCTCACCTCGTACTGTTTTGCGGGATCCGGTTTGTAGATGTCCAGATCCTTAAGGTATTCCAGCCCCGCCGCTTCCGTCCGGGGACTCCTGGCTTCCGCCGCAGGCTCGAAAGAGACTTTGCCCACGGGCTCGTCCGTGTCTGCCGCCTCCCTGATCGGAGACAGCATCTTGTACCCGGACAGCGCCCTTGCCAGCAAAGTCTGGGCACTCAGGCGGAACGCGCCCTCGTCCTTAAAACGCACCTCCAGCTTGCCCGGGTGCACGTTTACGTCCACGCTGCCGTAAGGTACATTTACCATAAGCACGCAGGAAGGGTAGCGGCCCACGGTGACCAAGCCCCGCACGGTCTCTTCCAGCGCCTGAGACAGCGCACGGCAGTTTATGAGCCTGCCGTTAAGGAAAAACGCCTGCCTTGAGCGTGTGGGTGCGCTTTCCTCGCCGATTCCCACCACTCCTTTTAATGAGAACGTGCCTTCCGACTCGTCAACAGGTCTGAGGTTCCTGGCGTAATCTGCCCCGAACACCGCGAGTGCGGCATTTTTAATGTTCCCGTCTCCGTAAGTGGAAAACAGCAGTTTGCCCTGAGCGCTCAGCCGGAATGAGATCGACGGATTCCCCATCGCCAGCTTCTGCATCAGTTCCACTATCAGCGACTGCTCGTACGCTTGCTTTTTAAGGAACACCCGTCTGACAGGCACATTGTAGAACAGATCCTTCACTGTCACGCTCGTGCCGTCAGGGCAGCCCTCGTCCCTTATATCCTTGATCTCGCCGCCCTCGCACACCAGGCGTATGCCCCTTTGAGCGTCACGGGGTTTGGTGACGATCGTCATTTTGCTGACTGCGGCGATCGACGGCAGCGCTTCTCCCCTGAAGCCCATCGTCGCTACGTTTGAAAGCTCGGCCGCGCTGCGCAGTTTGCTGGTGGCATGGCTCTGCAGCGCCAGTTTGACCTCACCCGCGTTTATGCCGCAGCCGTTGTCGCTCACCTTTATAAGCTCGCTGCCGCCTTCACGGATCTCCACGCTTATGCTCGTCGCTCCGGCATCGATGGAGTTTTCCACCAGTTCCTTGACCACGGAATAGGGCCGTTCCACTACCTCGCCCGCGGTGATCTTTTCAATCGTGTCCCTGTCCAGCAGACGTATAGTCATTTACAGCCTCCGCGCCTTTTCGCTAAGGGTATAAAGGGTATTCAGGGCGTCGATCGGCGACATGCTCATAACGTCCAGCGCCTTTATCTCGTCCACCAGTTCGACGGGTTTTAAACTGTCGATGGACAGCTGCATGTCGCCCCCTCGCTTTTTGGATATTATTTTCTCGCCCAGAGAGCCGTTGAGTTCGTCATCCACTTCCAGCCGCGCCATGATCTGCCTGGCGCGGGCAACTATGCCCTTGGGCATCCCCGCCAGCTTGGCAACAGCGATACCGTAGCTTTTATCTTCGCCGCCCGGCACCACCTTGCGCAGGAAGATCACATCCTCGCCCCGCTCGGTAGCTGTGACTCTGTAATTGACCACGCCCTCCAGTTTGCCCTCCAGCACGCTCAGCTCGTGGTAATGCGTAGCGAACAGCGTCCTTGCCATGCATTTCTGACTGGCCAGATACTCGACTGACGCCCACGCTATGCTCAGCCCGTCGAACGTGGACGTGCCTCTGCCGACTTCATCAAGGATGACGAGAGAATTGGATGTGGCGTGCTTAAGGATCACGCTCATCTCCTCCATCTCGACCATAAAAGTGGAACGCCCCCCGTACAGGTCGTCGTTGGCTCCTATGCGGGTGAATATCCGGTCGGTTATGGATATATCCGCGCTGTCCGCAGGCACGAAACTGCCCATCTGCGCCAGAAGCACGATCAGCGCGTTCTGACGCATATATGTGGATTTACCCGCCATGTTGGGGCCCGTGATTATCATAACACGTCCCTGCTCGTTGAGCGTCAGGTCGTTGGGAACATACTCTCCCCGCCCCATGGCGCATTCCACCACGGGATGGCGGCCGTTTTTGATCTCGTACCTTCCCTCATGGTTGAGCGCCGGGCGCACGTAGCTGCCCGCCAGGGCGCATTTTGCCATCGACTGGAGGCAGTCAATGGTCTTGAGTGCGTCGGCCGTGGCCCTTATTCTGTCAAGTCGGCCCTTCAGTTCCTCCCGCAGTGCCAAAAACAGCTCGTATTCCAGCTTTATCGAATTATCCTGGGCGCCAAGGATTGTATTCTCAAGTTCCTTGAGTTCCTGGGTAGTGAAGCGCTCGCAGTTGGCCAGAGTCTGCTTCCTGACATAGCGCATGGGCACCAGGTCGTAAAAGCTTTTCGTGACTTCGATGTAATACCCA
>JAIKWZ010000041.1 GCA_024684375.1 Clostridiales bacterium | reverse complement strand
AGACCTTTGAAACCGGTTCTACCAAGAAAGAATTGCGCGTTGATATCTGCTCAAAGTGCCATCCTTTCTACACCGGCAAGCAGAAGGTCGTCGACACCGGCGGACGTGTGGACAAGTTCAAGAAGCGCTACGGTATCTGATCATTCGGCTGGGCGCGTCGAAAACGATAAGCGGATCGGGCTTTGACGCCTCGGATCCGCTTGTTTTTTGCGGAAAACGCCATGAGTTCACAGACTATAATGGGGGAAAACAAATGAGTTTCAAAGAAAGCTTTTTGAGGTGGTGGAAAAACGATTATCCCGCTACCTGCGCCTCGGTTGGAGGCCAGGCGGTCATGGAGGGCGTGATGATGAAGGGGCCGGTCTGCCAGGCGATAACCGTCAGACAGCCGGACGGCAAAATGGCGCTGGTCACCAGACCAAACAGGGAGATCGGCAAAAAGCACAAATGGCTCAAGATCCCTATAGTAAGGGGCGTGGTCAACTTCGGCGTGACGCTGTACGACGGGGTCAAGACGTTGACCGACAGCGCGGACATGGCGGGCATGGAAGCCGAAGAACCTACCCGTTTTGAGAAAAAACTGGCGAAGATGCTTCATACCGAGCCTGAAAAGGTGGTCATGGCCATGGCGGTGGTGCTGGCAGTGGTCATGGCGGTGGCACTTTTCGTGGGCATCCCCTATGTGTGCAGGTGGCTGCTGATGAAGGTCATGGGGAATCCCTGGCTGGACATCGTTTACGGGCTTATCAGGATCGCGCTGTTCATTGCCTACGTATACCTGACCAGCCGCCTTAAAGAGATAAAGCGGGTGTTCATGTATCATGGGGCGGAGCATAAAAGCATTTTCTGCTATGAGCGCGGCGACGAACTGACTGTTGAGAACGCCCGCAAATACACACGCTTCCATCCCAGGTGCGGCACCAGCTTCCTCGTGATAGTCATGATAATAAGCCTTATCGTGGCGGTGCTGCTCAACCTTGTGCTGCCCGAAAGCATCACCCACAACTTCCTGCTGGGTTTTCTGGTCAAGCTGCTGATGGTGCTGCCGGTGGCGGGGGTCTCATATGAGATACTTAAAGCGCTGGGACGCGCAAAGGATACGACGATAGTAAAAATACTCAAATGGCCGGGACTCATGACACAGCACCTGACCACCCAGGAGCCGGACGACAGCATGCTGGAAGTGGCGCTGGTGTCCCTAAAAGCGGCGCTGGGCATGGAAAAACCTCTGCCGGAGGAATACTACCGGGAGGAAAACGCTGAGGAAAGCTCCGAAGAGACCCCGACCGAGAGCGAACAGGCGTGACGGCGGGCCAGTGGCTTTCCAAGGCGGTATGCGCGCTGCGGGAGGCGGGAGATCAGGATTATAAAACAGACTCAGGTCTGTTTTTGTGTGCCGTGCTGGGGATACAGCCCGGGCAGCTGCGTTTTACAGAGGACAAACCTCTGACGGAAGAGCATCTCAGCCGCCTTGACGGGATGTTGTCTCGCCGTTTAGCAGGGGAACCGGAGCAGTACATCGAAGGGGAAGCGTGGTTCATGGGGCATCCCTTCCGTGCGGACAGGAGGGCGCTTATCCCCCGGCAGGACACCGAGACGCTGTGCGAATGGGCGATAGACGAGCTAAAGCGTTTTGAGTCCCCGCGAGTGCTGGATCTGTGCTGCGGCAGCGGATGCATAGGCATAAGCGTAAAGCTGTCCTGCCCCAAAGCGTACGTGACGTTGAGCGACATAAGCCCCGAAGCGCTTGCACTGGCGCGGGAGAACGCGGTAAAGCTTGGCGCGGAGGTCGAAGCTGTATGCGCGGACGGATTCAGCGGGGTGACAGGGCGTTCATTTGAGCTTATAGTATGCAATCCCCCTTATCTGAGCGCCGTGGACATGGACAGCCTCCAGAAGGAAGTTGCTTTCGAGCCCTCGCTGGCGCTGTACGGCGGGACTGACGGGCTGGAGTTTTACAGAAGATTTATAAGTGAAATGCCCCCTTATCTTGCCCGGGGCGGCGCGGCTGCCTTCGAAGTGGGGCAAGGGCAGGCGGAACAGGTTGAAACGCTGCTCACCTGCTGCTTTCCCGGAGCCCAAACGGGCGCGGTCCGGGACATAAACGGCATCATGCGCGTGGTATACGTGAGGACGTAGTTATGGAAAAGGACACGGAAAAGATATATTCCCAGTTAAAAAGCGTGGAGGGCAGGTTCGAGGAGCTGTCCATCAGGATAACCCTTCCCGAAATAATAAACGACACCGACACCTTCAGAAAACTCATGCAGGAGCATGCGGACGCAAGCGAGCTTGCCGGGTTCGCGAAAGAGTATTGCGCGCTTTACGAGGAGATCGAGGACGTAAAAGAGATGCTGGCTTCTTCCGACGCCGAGATGGCCGAGATGGCCAAGGAGGAACTGGAAGAGCTGGAACCCAGGCTCAGGACGCTGACCGAACAGGCCCGGATCATGCTTTTGCCCAAGGACCCCGACGACAGGCGGAACGCGATCGTCGAGATCCGAGCCGGCGCGGGCGGAGACGAGGCAGGGCTGTTCGCGGCGGAGCTGCTGCGCATGTATGCGCACTATGCACAGAGCAGGGGCTGGAAGACCGAGATGATCGAAGGCGGGGATACGGAGATAGGCGGCGTAAAGGAAGCCGTGATGCTGGTGCAGGGCAAAAACGTGTTCGAGCGCCTGCGCTTCGAAAGCGGCGTTCATCGGGTGCAGCGGGTACCCGTGACCGAGAGCAACGGCAAGCTGCAGACCTCGACCGCCACGGTGGCAGTGCTGCCAGAAGCGGAGGACGTGGAGATCAAGATCGACCCAAACGACCTTAAGATAGACACTTACCGCGCCAGCGGTGCGGGCGGACAGCACGTAAACCGCACTGACTCCGCGGTGAGGATCACTCACCTGCCCACGGGGTTGGTGGTGACCAGCCAGGATCAGCGCAGCCAGATACAGAACAGGGAAAGGGCCATGCAGGTGCTCAAAAGCCGCCTGTACGAGCTGGAAAAGGAAAAGGTGGACAGCGAGTATTCCTCAGCCCGCAAAAGCCAGGTCGGCTCCGGCGACAGGTCCGAGCGCATACGCACGTACAATTTTCCGCAGGGGCGCGTGACCGACCACAGGATAGGGCTGACCCTGTACAGGATAAACGACGTGATGAACGGCGACCTGGACGAGATAATCGACAAGCTGATATTCGCACGCCAGAGCGAGCAGATGGAGGCGCAGGCGTGACTGAGATCCTGCCTGTATCCCGCGAAAGCGTAGAATACGCCGCCGAACTCATAAAAAAAGGCGAAGTGGTGGCGTTTCCGACCGAGACCGTGTACGGGCTTGGCGCGGACGCGGGCAACCCGGACGCCATAAAAAAGATATTCGCCGCCAAGGGACGCCCGCAGGACAACCCCCTTATAGCGCATATCTGGGACGAAAGCATGCTGCCCGGCGTCATTTCCGGGGAGCTGCCCACGTGGGCGAGTGTACTGGCGCAAAAATACTGGCCGGGTCCGCTCACGATGATACTGCCCAAGGGCGGGCGAGTCTGTCTTGAGTGCACCGCCGGGCTTGACAGCGTGGGAGTTCGTCTTCCGGGAAACGAGTGGGCGCGCAGGCTGATAAGAGCCAGCGGAGTGCCGATCGCCGCCCCCAGCGCGAATACCTCGGGCCGCCCCAGCCCCACAACCGCCAAACATGTGTATGACGACATGAAAGGCCGCATACCCCTGATACTTGACGGAGGGGAAGCGAACGTGGGCGTGGAAAGCACCGTGATCGACGCCAGGACGTTCCCGGTAAGGATACTGCGCCCGGGCGGGATCACAAGGGAGATGATCTTTGACGCTCTGGGCAGCGTGGAAGTGGACGCGGGCGTCGTTCGACCTCTTGCCCAAAACGAGGTGGCGCGTTCACCCGGCATGAAGTACCGCCATTACGCGCCCAGGGGCAGGCTGACCGTAGTGGAAGGCGAAGCGCTTGCGGCGGCAGGAAAGATAATCGAGCTGTACGACGCTTTCGACGGCGAAAAGCGCATTTTCGCTATGGAAGACCACCTTTCAATGTACGGCGAGAGAGAAAAAGTGTCTTTGGGAAAGGACAGGCGCGAGGCGGCGCACAGGCTGTTCGCGCTGCTCAGGGATATGGACGACCTGGGCGTGGAGGCGATCTTTTCCGAGGCCGTGGACGAAACGGATATAGGGCTCGCGGTGATGAACCGCATGGGGCGGGCGGCCGCCTTCAATATTATAAAAGTGTAGAGGTGTGAGTATGGCAAAGTACGTTATAGGCATCGACTACGGCACGCTGTCTGCCAGGGCGCTGGTGTGCGAGGTTGGCACGGGCAGGGAACTGGGCGAAGGCGTGTTCGAGTACCCCCACGCGGTCATGGACGAGAAACTGCCGTGCGGAACCGTGCTGCCCCCTGACTGGGCGCTGGAGCATCCCCAGGACTACCTGGACGCGCTGTATGTGGCCGTGCCCCAGGCGCTCAAAAACGCGGGCGTAGACAAAAGCGACGTGATCGGCCTTGGGATAGACTTTACCGCCTGCACGCTGATGCCCATAGATAAAGACGGCAATCCACTTTCCGATAAATACCCTTCCCGCCCGCACGCGTATGTCAAGCTGTGGAAGCACCACGCCGCCCAGGAGCAGGCCAACCGCCTGAACCGTATAGCAGGGGAGATGGGTGAAAAGTGGCTTCAGCGTTACGGTGGCAAGATCTCCAGCGAGTGGATGTTCCCAAAGCTCATGCAGACTGCGGAAGAAGACCCTGAACTGTATAAGGAAGCCGACCGCTTCATGGAGGCTGGCGACTGGGTGATCCTGCGCCTGACCGGCAAAGAGACCCGTTCCAGCTGCATGGCAGGCTACAAGGCTATATGGAGCAAGCGGGAAGGCTATCCGTCCAAAGAGTTTTTGAAAAAACTGAATCCTTTGCTTGAGAACGTGGTGGAGGAAAAGCTGGGCAAGGTGACTTCCATAGGCTCCAAGGCGGGCGAGCTCACAGAAGAAATGGCCGCGAAGCTTGGGCTCGAGCCCGGCACGGCAGTGGCGGTCTGTAACGTGGACGCCCACGTGTCCCTGCCCCCGGCGGGGCTGACTCAGAAGGGCAGCATGCTGATGGTGATGGGCACCTCCAGCTGCCACATCATGCTGGGTGACGAGGAAAAGATAGTGCCCGGCATGTGCGGCGTGGTCGAGGACGGCGTGGTGCCGGGGCTGTTCGGATACGAGGCGGGGCAGAGCTGTCTGGGCGACCACTACAACTGGTTCGTGGACAACTGCGTGCCGGAGGCGTACGAGATCGCAGCCCGCGAAAAGGGCATGAACACCCACCAGTACCTTACGTCCCTTGCCGAAAAGCAGAAACCCGGAGAAAGCGGCCTTCTGGCGCTGGACTGGTGGAACGGCAACCGCTCCGTTTTGGTGGACGTGGACCTGACGGGCATGATGCTGGGCATGACGCTCACCACCAAGCCTGAAGAGATCTACCGCGCCCTGATCGAGGCCACCGCCTACGGTACACGCATCATAATCGACACGTTCGAGGAAAACGGAGTAAAGATCGATAAGCTGTATGCCTGCGGGGGCATCTCCCAGAAAAACCCCTTCTTAATGCAGCTGTTCGCGGACGTATTGAAGCGTGAGATCCGTATCGCGCGTTCTACCCAGACTCCCGCGCTGGGCAGCGCCATGTTCGGCGCGGTCGCGGCGGGCAAGGCAAAGGGCGGTTACGACAGCATAGAACAGGCCGCCGAGGAAATGGGCGGAACGCTGCCCAAAGCATACGTGCCCAACGCTGAGAACGGGAAGATCTACGACGAGCTTTACAGCGAATACCGCCGGCTGCACGACTACTTCGGCAGGGGAGAGAACGACGTGATGAAGCGCCTCAAGGCTATCCGCGCCCGCCAGAGGGCTTGACAGATTTATTTGCAGGGTTTAGAATGTGACAAATAGCAACTGCGGAGGAACGTAATGGATATTTTCCAGAAGTGCGTCGAATACACGCTTGCAGACGATATAAAGAAGGCAGGGGTATATCCCTATTTCCACGCGCTTGAATCCCGCCAGGACAAAGAAGTCATCATGGAAGGCAAGCGCCGCATAATGCTGGGCAGCAACAACTATCTGGGCCTGACTACTCATCCCGAAGTCATCGAGGCGGGAATAAAGGCGTATGAGCAATACGGCAGCGGCTGCTCCGGCTCGCGCTTCCTTAACGGCACGCTAAAAATGCACCTGGAACTGGAAAAGGAGCTTGCCGAGTTCCTGGGCAAAGACGGCATAGTTACTTTCTCGACCGGTTTCCAGACCAACCTGGGCATCATTTCCAGCATAGTGGGGCACGGTGATTTCGTGATCTGCGACGCTGAGAACCACGCTTCGATCTACGACGGCTGCAAACTGAGCTGGGGCCGCATGATCACCTACGCCCACGCGGATATGGAAGCGCTCGAAAAGCAGCTGGCCAAGCTGCCCGATACGGCAGGAAAGCTGATCGTGACCGACGGCGTGTTCTCCATGGGCGGCGACATCGCCAAGCTTCCCGAGATCTGCGCCCTGGCTGAAAAGTACGGCGCGCGCGTAATGGTGGACGACTCTCACGCCCTGGGCGTTATAGGCAAGGGCGGCAGGGGCACCGCCAGCTACTACGGGCTCGAGGATAAGGTGGACATAATCATGGGCACCTTTTCAAAGTCCCTGGCGTCCCTGGGCGGTTTCATGGCTGCCAACAAGACGGTGGTCAACTTCGTGATGCACAATTCAAGACCATACATATTCTCCGCTTCGATGCCGCCTGCCAACTGCGCCGCCGCGCTCACCGCGTTAAGGATAATCAAGCGGGAGCCGGAAAGGGTGCAGCGCTTGAGCGACCTGAGCGCCTACGCCAGGAAGGGCTTTATAAAGCGCGGCATCAAGATCATCGAGTCCAATACCCCGATCATTCCTGTATACACATACGAACTGGAGAACACATTCAAAAAGGCCAAGGAGCTCTACGACGAGGGCGTGTACGTGAATCCCGTCATTCCTCCAGCCACGCAGCCGGGCAACTGCCTGCTCAGGACCAGCTACATGGCTACGCTCACCGAGGCGCTGATAGACGAAGCGCTGGACATTTTTGACAGAGTGCTCAAAAGGTAATCAAACCTGAGCGGCTTCGCGGAGATCATTCTTCGGGGTCGTGTCAGTTCGAAAAAAGACGGTGCAGCCTGATATGCGGGCGTCACCGTCTTTTTGCAGACAGAAAAAGCGTGAAAGACCGAAAGGATGAGATCGATTGAGAAAGACTGTTGCTTTATTCCTGGTTTTTTTGCTGCTTTTCTGCGCTTTTGCGGAAGAGGAGGGGGACGAAAAGATCATCCGCCTGCAGACCGACCCGCCCATGTATCTGCGGTATAATGAGTCGACGCGCGAATGGGACCTGTATGACGAGACGGGGATAATTGACTCAGATTATTTTGTATACCGCTTTGGCGCGGAGGGGTCTCCATATGTCGTTATTCATGATTTTAAATATGGCTATCTAAGTGCAGACGGACGCTGGCTGTTTGAGCCGGAGTTCAATTTTGCCGGCAGTTTCAGCGAGGGCTTCGCAAATGTGAGAAGAGAAGAAAACGGGCCGTGGGGCTATGTGACTGAAGAAGGCAACTGGCTCGTAGAGCCGATGTTTGACGGCGCGTTTCCGTTTTCCGAGGGTCTGGCCTGTGTCAGCACAGGCGGTCTGTACGGCTTTATCGGTACAGACGGGCAATATGTTATTGAGCCGCGCTTTGCTGAAACGGACTGGTCCTTTTTCGACGAAGGAGTGTGCGCCGTGACGGAAGACGGAGAAAAATGGGGCTATATCGACAAGCAGGGGAACTGGGTCATAGAACCCAAATATGAACACTATTGGAGGATCGGTGAAGGCCTTATCGCAGTGAAGGACGACAGTGGGAAATGGGGTATCGCAGACAAGAAAGGCCATTTTCTGACTGAACAGAAGTTTTCTGTCCTGTGTTCTTTCAACGAAGGCCTGTGTGCCGTTTCGGAAGACGGGGAGCATTGGGGCTTTATCGATACTAGGGGGCAATGGGCGATAGAACCAAAGTATGACGAATGCTATTTCGAGGGTTTCACAAACGGCAACGGATTCGCTAAAGTATCATATATTGGTTCTGATTCCGATATACTTATCGACAAAGAAGGTCATGAACTGCTGCAAGCCGGGTATATAACCTTTACCGATGAAGGATTGGTAAAAGCCTATTTAGAAGAAGGCTACCGCGAATACCGCATAACCGAAAACGGGCTGGATGAGATCGAGGTCGTAAAAAACGATATGTATCTGTGGGATTACTACCCGTTTGAAGGCTCCAAGGTCGCCGTGCTGGATTATGAGGCAGATTTCTCATTTGACCCGAATTATCCTGTTCCGCGCCTGGACGGGGCAACGGCGTTGCTGCCCGTATATGCCGCGCTGGCGCAGGCGGTTTATCCGCAGGACACTCGTTACGAAGACTTTGCTGATTTCGCGAACGCCTTAATCACCTGCTCCAAGACGAACAGGGCCTACGATCGCCTGGTGGACGGTGGGGCGGACATCATCTTCTGCGCGGGA
>JAIKWZ010000010.1 GCA_024684375.1 Clostridiales bacterium | reverse complement strand
AGCGATCATATCCATGCCGCTGTACGCGGAAGGGAAAGGAAAGAAAAACGCGTTCTGGCTGGGAGTGCTGTCAGGCGCGGTGGAACCCGTGTTTGGCGCGCTGACTGTGGTAATTGCGGGCCTGGTCGTGCCGGCTATGCCGTATCTTCTGTCATTCGCGGCGGGAGCCATGCTGTATGTAGTGGTGGAGGAACTGATACCGGAGATGTCGGCAGGCAGGCACTCCAATATAGGCGTCTTGTGTTTTGCGGTAGGTTTCAGCCTTATGATGGCGCTGGACGTCGCGCTGGGATAGCAGATCATAAAGCTTCGGCGATCATGCCAACACCACTTGGAGAACGACACGCAAAAAATACCTGCATGATTTATAGCTGCCTTAAAACAATGAGCTAAAGGGCAGCATCTTTTAAGGGTATTTGTTAGCGTATGCTAACATATCAGGGTTTTGATACATCATGACGATGCCTGGGCGTAACAGGAGCGTCATTGATATAGAGAAAGGATGGTTATGAACATGAAGAAAACACTGTCTCTGGTACTTGCACTGTGCCTCCTGACGATGTCAGGCGTAATCGGCGTGGCAGAACCCGCCGCTGAAACAGGCGTATTCCCGGCCGTTGCCGGTGAAGACGGCACCACTTACGTAAGTCTGTTTGACGTGATAATCAGCGACAAATGGACGCCCGTGTGGCAGGATTACGTTGCCGCGATCGTCGGCGAGGATGCCGCTCCGGGTCTGACAGCCGGGCTTCAGGGCGCTATAACCTCAGACCTTTACGGCGAAGCGGCTGTTGCCGCGTTTGCCGGCGGCGGGTATGCCTTCGACTGCGACTTCATAAACGGCGCGCAGAGCATCACATTCGGGGATGACGCCGTCACAATACTGAAAGAGGATGGAAGCAGCGAGACGCATACCTATGAGTACATCGGAGAGTACAGCGTGGGCGAGACCGAAACAATGATGTATCAGGGAACGGAGATCTCCATGGCTTTCCCGGTAGATGTGTATAAAAGCACCGATGAAGCCGGTGAGTTCAACTATTTCTTCCTGCGTGAAGACACTATGGAGGAGACTTACCATATTGAGTTCCGCTACGGGAAAGACCTCGAAGAATTGCAGGGATACCTGGTCGGCCCCTACGCTTATTGGCTGGCGGCCGGCATAGACGAAAGCGCGGACGATGAAACGATCCGTAAGGTGATCGCCCTGTTTTGCCTGGAGAATATGGATTATTCCGCGCATACGGAAGCCGCTCTGAAGCAGCTTAGTGATCTGGGCTTCATGGGAACCTGGCAGGCTGATATGACTCCTTTCGGCGAAGCCTACGCCGCGGTAGATCTGACCATGGCGATCGACGAAAACGGCCACGGAGTTACGTTCATGAACGGAGTACAGACTGCCGACTTCGAGGCCTACGCCGTAGACAGCGGTGAAAAGGGCGACGGAGAAGGCCTTTATGTGGCCTACAGCAACCTTGATTACGAAGCAGAAGCCGCGCCTTTTGCGATCACCGTGAATGACGCCGGCCAGACCGTGCTGACCCTCACTGCGGATGACGGGACTATCAGCTGGATAAAACTGACCGATCCGGAAATGCCATCGGAAGTGGTAGAGATCGCCACGGCGGAAGAACTCCTGGCCCTCGCGCGGACTGTCAACGACGGCAGCGCCCAAGGGTATCCCGGACAGTACTTTGTGCTTACAGCTGACATAGACCTGACCGGGATCGAATGGCAGCCTATAGGTCATATGGATCTGGAAGACATGAGCAATACCAACTGTATGTTTTTTGGCACTTTGGACGGACAGGGGCATACCATATCCAACGTGACCTTCGCCGCGACCGATCCTGTCTGCGGTGTCGGCGTTGTCGGCATGAACTGCGGTGAAGTGAAGAACCTTAAGGTGGAGAACGTGCATATCACTGCAGAAGACACATTTTCCATGGCCATCGGCGGCGTGGTGGGCTATAACATGGGTTACGTTCATGAGGTGACTCTGACCGGTGAAAATGAGATCGCCGGAGTCAACTGCGTCGGCGGAATCGCAGGCGGGAACATGGGCGCGGTATACAACTGCTCAGTGGAAAACACGACTATCCGCGTGCTGGGCGACAATGATTTTCCTTCCGGACGTATCATTCAGCAGGATGTGGCGGAGTGCGGCGGCCTGGTCATCGGCGGAAGTTTCGGCGGCTTTATTGATAGTTGCGCGGCGCAGGGAAGAGTCATTGCTGAAGGCAGGGAACCCGTTGGTCTGGGCGGCGTCGCCGGGTGCCTGGAGATGATGGATCGTGTTGCCAACTGCACCGCGGACGCGGAGATCATAACTGTGCAGGGCGGCCATGCCATCGGCGGGCTGTGCGGCTTTAGCGGCACACATTCGAACGGCATGATCGTCGCCGAGACGGAAGGTATCGTCACGACCGAGTATCCGGGCGTCATCGAAAGCTGCTCCGTGAAAGTGAAGATGAACGTTCCCGGGGCGACTCATGTCGGCGGACTGGTGGGTACCGGCCTGTATTACTACGGCGAGGAGACCGCTTTCAGGATCTTAGGCTGCGCTGTGACCGGTGAGATATTGGGCGCCGTAACGCCGGGAGCGGTCGCCGGACGCGCGGAAAACTCCGTGATCGATAGCTGCCAGACCGATATTACCCTGGACGGGGCACCTCTGACTGATGAGGTCGGCACGACCGTAGTGATGTACGAAAGCGGCGATCAGTTCGAAGGCGAGGAGTAAGGAACTGGCGATAGAAAAGCAACCAAGGAGGCTGAAACATGGCAACAAAGAAAGAAAAGAAACAGAGTGAGCTGTCTGTGCTGCTGGGATATGCCGGAGAATATCGGAAGTTCACTTACCTGGGGCTTTTCCTGTCTGCTGTCGCGATGGTACTGGGCATGGCTCCTTACATCTGCATCTGGCTGACAGCCCGTGATTTGATAAGTGTGGCGCCGAACTGGACCGAAGCGACAGGCATTACCCGCTACGGATGGCTGGCCTTTATATGCGCGGTTGTCGGTATCGCAGTCTATTTCGCTTCGCTGATGTGTACGCATCTGGCGGCTTTCCGTACTGCGTCCAACATCCGAAAGCAGGGCATGGCGCACCTTATGAAGACGCCGCTGGGTTTCTTTGATTCCAACGCTTCGGGCCTTCTAAGGAACCGTCTGGACGGCGCGGCCGGCGATACGGAGACTCTGCTGGCGCATAATCTGGCGGACATCGTTGGAACGATAACCATGTTCGTGTCAATGCTGGTGCTGATGTTCGTGTTCGACTGGCGTATGGGGACCGCGTGTCTGCTGGCGGCGGTCATCTCCATGGCGGCCCTGTTCATGATGATGGGCGGTAAAAAAGCCAAAATGGTCGCGGAGTATCAAAAAGCGCAGGATTACATAGGTAAGGCAGGTACTGAATATGTACGCGGTATCCCGGTCGTGAAAGTTTTTCAACAGACATACTATTCCTTTAAAACGTTTAGGAAAGCCATCGACGATTACAGCGCCAAGTCGGAAGAATACACGGTAGGCATCTGCAGTAAACCTCAATCCGTCAATCTGACCTTTACGGAAGCGGCCTTTGCGTTTCTGGTTCCTGCGGCATTGCTGCTTGCCCCGGCAGCACTTAAAGGAGGTTCCTTCGCTGGCTTTGTCACCAACTTCGCTTTTTATGCAGTGTTCTCCGCGATAATTTCCACGGCGCTCGCGAGAATCATGTTCATGGCGGGCGGCATGCTGCAGGCTGGGTCCGCCCTGAACCGTATAGAACAGGTGATGAACGCGCCTGTGCTTAGGACCGTACCCCATCCCCAAACGCCGAGGGACAACAGTGTGGAGTTCAAAGACGTCGGCTTCACCTATGACGGCGCAGACCTGCCGGCGCTGGATCATGTGTCCTTCCGCGTGGAGCCGGGCCAGACCGTAGCGCTCGTGGGGCCATCAGGCGGCGGAAAAACTACGGCTGCCAGTCTGATCCCCCGCTTCTGGGACGTAAGTTCCGGCTCGGTAGAGGTAGGGGGAGTGGATGTGCGTCAGGCGGATCCCCATGTGCTGATGGAGCATGTGGCGTTCGTGTTCCAGAACGATCGCCTGTTCAAAGCATCTATTCTGGATAATGTTCGCGCGGCCCGGCCTGAGGCTTCCCGTGAAGAGGTACTGGCGGCGCTTTCGGCGGCGCAGTGCGATGACATTATCGCCAAGCTGCCCAAAGGCATGGATACTATGCTCGGGACCGAGGGAACCTGGCTGTCTGGCGGAGAACAACAGCGCATTGCGCTGGCCAGGGCGATCCTCAAGGATGCGCCCATCGTGGTGCTGGATGAGGCGACCGCCTTTGCGGATCCGGAGAACGAGGCACTGATCCAGAAAGCGTTCGCGAAACTGACACTGGGCCGGACGGTAATACTGATCGCCCACAGGCTTTCGACCGTCGTCCATGCCGACAGGATCATCGTTCTGGATTCGGGGCGTGTTGCGGAATCCGGGACTCATGACAATCTTATCAAAGCCGGCGGACTGTACGCTCGCATGTGGGAAGACTATAACCGGGCCGTCAAGTGGCGTATCTCGGCAGAAACGGAGGTGAAGTAAGGTGTTCTGGAAAAAAGTGCAGAAGAAATATGCGCTGACGGACCAGGGTGTGCAAAACATAAAACAGGGAACGCTTTGGACGGTGATCGTCAACCTGGTCGTCATTACAGGCATGGGGATACTCTATTACATGATGTCAGGTTTCATAGACACGCTGACACAGAGAGCTCCGCTGCCTAACGCGTTTTTGTTCATTGGGCTGACTGCCGTTTTTCTGGCGCTGTCCTACCTGACACATCTTCAGCAGTACAAAAGCACCTATGGGCTGGTGTACGGCGAGGTCAGGAGCGTCCGCATCGGCCTTGCCGAACGCCTGCGCAGGCTGCCTCTCGGGTATTTCGGAAAGCGGGATCTGGCTGACCTGACAGAAACGATCATGGGTGATGTTAACCGGCTGGAGCATGTGTGGTCCCATTGCCTGAGCTATCTGTACGGCTCATGGATCTCCACGGCTGTCATCGCCGTGTGCTTCTTCGCGTATGACTGGCGCCTCGCGCTGGCCTGCCTCTGGGGCGTACCCGTGGCGTTCATACTGCTCTTCGGCAGCCGGAAAACTCAAAAGAAGCAATCGGAGGACCTAAAGCAAGCATCCGTTCAGGTCGCCGACGGCATTCAGGAAACGTTGGAGAACATACGGGAGATCCGCGCGACCAATCAGGAAAACCGCTTCCTGGCTGGCATAAACGACAAGATCGACAGAAAAGAAAGGATCATGATCAAGGGCGAGCTCACTATCGGTATATTCGTAAATGCCGCCAGCGTGATCATGCGTCTTGGCGTAGCAACGACTATACTGACGGGAACAAGCCTGATCCTCGCTGGGAAAATCGAATTCATGACCCTGTTTATGTTCCTGCTGGCCATTACCAGAGTCTATGCGCCTTTTGACCAGGCGCTGGCGCTGATCGCGGAAATGTTCGTTTCTCAGGTGTCCGCGAATCGCCTTCAGGAGATCTATGATACTCCGACTGCGGAGGGAACAGAAACGTTTACGCCCAAGGGTCACGACATAGAGTTCAATAATGTTGGCTTCGCTTATGATGATCAGCAGGTACTTAACGGCGTCAGCTTTACTGCGAAAGAAGGGGAAGTCACGGCGCTGGTGGGGCCTTCCGGCTCAGGCAAGAGCACCTGCGCCCGGCTGGCTGCCCGGCTGTGGGACATCAATAAGGGCTCTATTAAGGTCGGCGGCGTGGATATATCGACGATAGATCCGGAAGTGCTGCTGACGGATTATTCCATGGTCTTTCAGGACGTGGTGCTGTTCGACGACACGGTTATGGAAAACATCCGCCTTGGGAAACACGGGGCGACGGACGAGGAAGTGCTCGAGGCCGCGAAAGCCGCAAATTGCGACGAGTTCGTGGAAAAGCTGCCCCAGGGTTATGCGACGCCAATCGGCGAGAACGGCGCGAAGCTTTCGGGCGGAGAGCGTCAGCGCATATCCATAGCCCGAGCGCTGCTTAAGGACGCGCCTGTCGTGCTGCTGGACGAAGCCACTGCATCTTTGGACGTTGAAAACGAGACAAAGGTACAGGTAGCCCTGTCACGCTTGCTGGCAGGCAAGACGGTGCTGGTCATCGCGCACAGGATGCGCACCGTGGAAGCGGCAGATCGGATCATAGTGTTGTCCGAAGGCAAGGTCGCGGAGTCCGGAAGTCCGGCTGAACTGATGGCTAAAGAAGACAGCATGTTCAGGAGGATGACGAAACTTCAGGCGGCCAGCGCTGAATGGAGCATATAGGTTTTTAGTACGATAAAAATGCAGGCTGAAATTGTAACTATTCGAGTGTTTTTGACATTATCCATCATTGTGTTCACATCCACCAAATCCCAAAAGGGACAGAATGACTATCAACAGAGCTACTGGAAAGTCGTATAGCTTTGTTGGTGGAGCAAACTGTTCATATCATCCTAGTATTGTTACATCGAAGAGATTTTGAACACCCAGGGAAGAAGAAAAAAAGAAGAAAGTCCTTGAAAATCAAGGACTTTCTTTTGTGATGGTCGCAACAGGACTCGAACCTGTGAC
>JAIKWZ010000001.1 GCA_024684375.1 Clostridiales bacterium | reverse complement strand
CCCATCTCGTCAAGGGCGGCGCTCAGGTATTCCTCGTCCGCGATATAAGATCTGTACACCTGGTTTGCGGCCTCGGGGCCGTGGGTCTTCATGACCTCATCCCGTATCTTTTCCGCCTGGGGAATATTGATAATGTTGGTCTTAAGGTAGTCCTCCATTATGTCTTCCCGGGAAGCCCCCAGTGCCTTAAGCACAAGAGCGGCCACGATGCCGGTGCGTTCCTTGCCCTCCGAGCAGTGCCACAGCACCGCGCCGGAAGCATAGTCGTGCTCCATTATCGCGACAAGAATCTTTTTCAGACGTTCGGCATGCTCCCTGACGATCTCCCTGTACAGGGCCGCCATGCCGCTGTACTTCTTTTCGTCGGATCCTTCTTCGCGGCTGATGCCGGCGGCGGGCATGAGGAAGGCGGGAAGGCACAGGTATTTGACAGAAAAGCACTTATCCGGCCTCTCTCCGATCTCTTCGGGCGTCCTGACGTCTATCACGGCGGAAATGCCTTTTAAGTCCTACTGCAGGGCGTCGCACAGGCTCGCGGATCGGATAAGCATCCCATTGCGGATCTTCCTGTTCCAGGCACCCCTTATGCCTCCCAAATCCCTTAAGTTGGATATCATGCCGGTCTCCTTACCAGATGCTGATCCTCTTGTCAGGAGCGATGTACATCTTGTCGTTTTCCGTTACTCCGAAAGCCTCGTACCATTCGCTGAAGTTGCGGGGCATCATGTTGGCGCGCAGCACGTTGGGAGAGTGCACGTCGCTGGCAAGAAGCAGCTGGATATACTCCTCCTTGGCCTTCAGGCACCACACCCGCGCCCAGTTTTTGAAGTAGGCCTGGTAGTCCGGGTCCGGCAAGGTATGCATGATCTCCAGCGTCACGCCCATGCCGCCGTTGTCGGCGATGTTTTCACTAACGGTGAGTTCGCCGCTGACCTTGCCGCCGTGGAACTCGATGCCTTCGAACTGCTCGATCATGCCTTTAGTCAGTTCCTTGAAGGCGTTGAAGTCCTCTTCCTTCCACCAGTTCCTCAGGTTGCCGTGCTCGTCGAAGTTGGCGCCATTGTTGTCGAAGGCGTGGGAGATCTCGTGGCCGATGACCGCGCCGATGCCGCCCAGGTTCTCACTTATGCTCTGGCTCAGTGAGTAGAACGGTTTCTGCAGTATGGCTGCGGGGAATGTGATGTCGTTGCCGCTGGGGTTGTAGCAGGCGTTGACCATGTGTCCGGGCATCAGCCACTCCGTGCGGTCCACGGGCTTGAACAGCTTGCCGAACATGTCCTTCATGCGCACGGCGCTAAGATGCATTACGATAGACAGCAGGGAGTCGTTTTCGTCGAACGTCATAAGCGACCAGATCGGCTTGATCTCGTCCGGGTATCCCATTTTGATCTCTATGGCAGAGAGCTTTTTGATGGCCTGCTCCTTGGTTTCGGGCGCCAGGAAATCGTTCTTCGTCATCCGGAGTTTATAGGTCTCGATGATCTTTTTGACCATCTCCACCACGTCCTTCTTGGCTTCCTCGCCGAAATAGGTGCGGCCGTAGTACACGCCTACAGGTTCGGAATACATATGCGACGCAGTCTTGTAGGCCTGTTTGTCCAGCGCGGGATCGGCTCCTATGCCCTGCAGCACCCGGGAGTAGGTCTTGCCCAGCGCAGCCAGCTCCTCAGACAGGTAAGCCGTCGCTCCGAGCAGCGCCCTCACGGTCGCCCAGTGTATATACTGCTTAAACATATCTTCGGAGAAATAGCCGTTCATCTCCTTGACCGCTTTGGGATCGTACAGTATCAGCGTGTCCGGCGCGTTCTCGCCGTACATGTCAGAGAGAACCTTTTTGATATCGAAGGGCGCTGCGTACCCCGCCACCTCGTCTGTGGGCATGGGGTTGTGGCACTTGTAGTACTCGGACCACTCCAGACGGCTTTTTACCTTCTTTGCCGCCAGTGCGTCAAAGGCCAGTGCGTCCTCAACATACTGTTTCTGCTCTTCTTCGCTCAGTGGCGTGAACGCCAGCACCCTGGCGGCCATGTCCGCCCAGACCGCCAGAAGCTGTTTGCCGACGGTATTGTCATCGGCGTAATAAGTAGTATCCGGCAGTATGATGCCGGGGCCTGTCAATATGAAGCTATTCTTTTCCGCGGACTGCATGTCGGCAGTCACTTCCATCTGCAGAGGCAGCTCCACGCCCAGTTCAAGCAGTTTTGAAGCCTGCGCGTTAAAGTCCTCCACGCTCTTTATCGCCCGGAGCTTTTCCAGCAGTGGCAGTGCGGGAGCAATGCCCTCCTCGTTTCGCCTCTTGACGTCCAGCACCTTTTTATACAGCGCAACGGCGTATTTCATCTGGGGTATGTCGGTAGTCTTGGTCCCATCGGCAAACGCCCTGAAGTCCGCCATCATTTGCTTTTCCACGCCCTCATCAAGGCTGGAAAAACCGCCGGTGATCGGCTTGTCGTCCGGTATCACGGCCGATCTGAGCCACTCCCCGTTTACGGCCTCGTACAGGTCGTCCTGTATTCTTACAGTAGCTTCACTCATATTCGTGTTCTCCCTTTCCGGATCTTTTGTATGCTGAGATTATACCCCATTTCGCAGCCGGATTGCCTGCTCTTTTGTGTTATATCTTCAGTGCGTTCATCAATACGCTGATCATGCGTTTGTTCTTTGTAATGGTTAGTTCGTTCCTTTTTTGTTATTCGCGGATATTCCGCCATGTATAGATTGCCTCTGAACGACATATTTGTCCACTCAGTTTTTCTAGGCAAGACAAAAAACTAATAGTCTCGGAACAGGACAGTCCAAACAGTTTTATATCCGTATTTTCCTGAGCAGCGAAGGTGTGAACATGCCAGAGAACGCCGCTCACTTGGGACTGCCTGTGCCGGATAAGCTCAACGCGGTGCTCGGTCAGCTGCACAATAAGCACGATAAGGATAATGAGTAAGATCAAGGGGGTATTGCTTTTATGCAGTACCCCCCTTCTTTTCTATTTTACGAGATTATTTTGTTTGTTCCATTATTCGTCATAAGGATCATTCACCCTTACGAGCTGCCCCAGCTTGTCGTACTCGTACGTCGTCGTGTTACCGTTCCGGGTCTCGCCGGTTATGTTCCCCCCTGTTGTCATACTCGTGCCCCAGGTTGAATGCGTTAGCTCCGCTCCCCTGCGTTATTGAAGCTACCAACGGCGTCGTCGCGTTGCTCCCGTACTCAGTAGTGTCTCCCTGCATGTACCCGTACTGCGTAGTATATTCGACGCTGTTCTTTATTGTCCTGCTCGTTATCCGGTGCCATGACCATTGGATTGACTATAGATCCCGTTTACGTCTCGATAACAATATGCAACATATCACGGAAGGAGATATGATTTGAAAGAACTGAATGACAAAGCCAATAATGCTCCCGTAAAAAACCTTCTTTTCGCATAGAATCCCGGTAATAATACTAGTTTAACATGCCCTCTATTTCCGGAATCAGAAATGGCAGGCAACGCTTAATATGTGGGATCTCGCAGTTTTTTATCTCTTGTTCGTCTACGTCGGGCAAAGATTCCTTAAAGAAGCATCTGAATTTCTGTCGTATTTGTCTCGATGGATTGTCTATCTCCCCTTCATTCAGTTGAATCCAAACATTTTCAGAATCAATCGATTTCACACTGGCGAAATCGAATCTACTATTGATTTCTTCCTTGTTATGTACTGTTTTTTGTATTCTATTTATATTTACATATTGTCCCCAATGTATGCCGGGAAGAGATTCTTCAATGGACAGTCTCTGCGCATCTTTTGAAAACAAATAAAACGCTCCATTGTATATATTAGTTTGTGAAAGCAATCCCACATCAGCACATCCATATGTTGCACCTATCTGGTTGCAAAACTCTATAAAATAATCTATAAAATGTGCTGAATCAGCCTTTCTCCAAATCTTATATGGAATATCTATTCTTGTTGTCCTTTCTTTTTCACGTATAGGTATTGTAATAAAATTGGACTTATTGATAGTGGAAAAAATACGCAGATTCGACAAATAATTGTATCCAATGAATTCTGCACTGATTGTCAAGCATTGAGCGTCTTTTTTTAAGTCTTTCACTTTACTGAATCTATCGCTTTTACTATCGTTTTTAGTTAAATATACTGAAGTAGTACTTGTATACTTATCCGAGGTTCTTTCCCACCTTTCTTGTTCAATAGGACATTCTAACGAAAAATTCTTCACAAAGCGATCAAGATATATAAACAGCTTATCTATATAACCATCGTATATTTCTGGAACATGTGCCATCAATGTAATTGGCTGCCCTTTATATATACTGGAACTAAATGCCATCCTTAATCCTCCTCATAATCTTTTTTATTCCGTAATAGTTATGCAAAAAAGTGTAAAACGCAAGTATCGCATCACCTGGTACAGGATCAAATAGTGCAGCTAAGAATACTACTAATAGAATATATAGTCGGCTTTACACAAGCCGCGGACAGGGGCGTTTGCGGTAGAATTCCTCAGTGCGCTGCTCCGGTTCGCCTCCGCTCTCCGGCGCGAGCCCCGCAAGCGTCAGCAGCTCACGGCAGTTGATGCTCGCATTCTCGGCCTTGAATCTTTCGGCAAATTCACTGACCAGCGCATAGTGCTGCTTTTTGGCTTCGCGATCGGCGGGATCATCATAACCTTTCACGATCCCGAGCACCAGCGCCGCAGCGCTCACCACGCCGCAGGTCTCCCTCAGGCGTCCCAGCCCGCCTCCGAAAGAGGATGCCATGCGGGCGGAGAAATCGATGTCGCAGCCCGTTATGTCGCAGAAGGCGCAGGCGACCGCCTGAGCGCAGTTATATCCCTTGAGGAACAACTCTTTCGCAAGCTGAGCATGGTCTGTCATGATCGTTCTCCTGAATTATATGAATTGCGTTTGCTGTGGACACGCTAGCCGTCACTTCAAAACGAACGCATTCGAATTGACCCGTCCCTGAGTATTTCTATGTTGGCAAATAGTATTCAACGAAAAACCAGTTTTGCTTAAGCAAGTCACATTTTATATATCCTTTGCCGTTGATCCCCAAACCATCAATAAATGAACTGTCCGCAAATGAATGTCCTGATACTTCTATAACACCGTCGCTTGCATAATATATCAAGCTCCCGCCTTCCAGTATATCGTTTGACCACGAGAAATGATAGCAGGCAGAATCAGTGCGTGTATCAATAGTCTTTATGCCAAGGTAACCATCTAAATCCTTGTATTGGTTTGGATATTGATCAGCGAGCTTTATTAGCTCTTCCTCGTGTTTATTGATATACTCGGTCAGTTTTGCCCGGTCTTTTGATGGTGATTTAGTCATAACAAAGACTACGCAAATAATTACACACAGAATTAGGCTCAGCGCCATGGCAATCATTGCATACTTCCTTTTAGGAATCATATCCCATTACACCCCACCTGTCAATATACATAATGCACTTGCCATTATGCAGAGGAAGAGCATGACCGCGAAAAAGAGAAGTATTATCATAAGCAACTTTCCTGTCTGTAGTAAACGTATATGCTTCATATCAATCTACTGTATATATGAGCGGCCCATAGGGATTGCCCTTAGCATCTATATAGGCTTTTCCGCCATCTTCGAAAGTGGCATAAACAGGTCCTTCCTTATTGGCAGAGTACTTATAGACCCATCTAAAGCGCGGTGAAATGCGCCATTGGCCGGTCAGCGGTTCGCGCAGTTCCATCAGCCCCCAAAGGCCGCCCGTTTTGATCCAAATGGCACTGCCGTCGCCCATGTCGGTTTCTTGATCCTCAGCATCCATCCGCAGCAATACTGTCCCGTCCGTTTCAATCGCGCATAGACGCCCAGCCATGTCTCTCAACAACAATAGCTCGCCGTAAGTATCTTGAAAAGAAGGGTCGAACACCTCTTCGCTCAATGGCGAACCGTTGCGGTCAACCAGTTTCAACCCTTCCTCTGTATCCACAGGTACCACTGGGAGTGTCATGCACGTTTTTCTCGACCATTCCAGATCGTTGATCCGGCAGCCGTTCGGATCGATCAAGTGATAATGCCCATCC
>JAIKWZ010000059.1 GCA_024684375.1 Clostridiales bacterium | reverse complement strand
TGACGACCCTGAAGGATTGATACCTGGATCGATAGCGTGGATCACCTGCCCGCCCCGGGAACTGTACCCGCCCGGCATGCCCTGAGTCACGTAATTCGCGAACTCGGTCATGTTGGTCTTGCCAAGTATCACCGCGCCGTTCTTCCGAAGGTTCCTTACTATGGGCGCGTCTGCCTGTGCAATATTGTCCTCCAGAGCCAGGCTACCGGCGGTAGTGTGCAGGCCTTTTACGTCAACATTATCCTTGACCAATATGGGTATGCCTTTCAGAAGAAGATCCGAACTGCAGTACCCGTCCTTAGCAACTGCATGTTCAGGCACAGACGGGTATAATTCCGTCACGCAGTTCAGTCCTGTTTTCCCGCCGAGAGTTTCGGCAAGCGACCACGCTCTTTCGATTTGGTCCATTCCTTTCCCGCCTTCCGTCTTTCAGATCATTCTATAGCTGTCTTCGTTTACAAGCATTCTTCTCAAGGAGTATTTTACATGAAAACAGAGCGCTCTTCAATCTCCGGTTCGGGATTCGAAGCGCTTTTTCATGCATATCAGTCAAGTTGATCAAATCATTTTGCATCAGGAAGGCAGTA
This sequence comes from Clostridiales bacterium, assembly GCA_024684375.1. Lineage (GTDB taxonomy): Bacteria > Bacillota > Clostridia > Christensenellales > Aristaeellaceae > RUG14130. The sequence goes on along the minus strand of JAIKWZ010000059.1, from coordinate 8,996 downwards.
CGCGTGACAAGATTAGTTACATTCTGATGGAATCGACAGAAAAAGGCGTTACCGACCGCTTAATAATGCCTCCAACCATGTATCTTGACACTATTTTTTTGCGCCGCAGAGGTCACGGGTCCAAGTCCTGTTGCGGCCATAATAAAAGAGGGTTCTTGGTTTTCAAGGACCCTCTTTTTCCCCAATCACTTATTCTTTAGTTGCCTGCGTATTTCCTCCAGCGAAACGCCGTGTTTTCTCGCCGCTGCGGCAACGTCGTCGTACTCTGGTTTTACCCGGTCGACGCCCATACCGGCTGCATACTTTATGCGTATATCGCCGTATACCGTGCTTACGGTCTTTTCATGGCGCTCCAACAGATAACGGCTCATGTCCTGGCGGCGCACGCCCAGTGTGCTGGTATGCTTCATAATGACTTCCGCCAGGCGGTCAGCGTCATCGGGCAGACAGAGCACGCTCAGCAGAATACCCGGACGGTTCTTTTTCATGCCGACAGCCTGGGTATAAACGTCTCTGGCACCTTCCTGAAAAAGCTGTTCCATGGCAAAGCCGATATCCTCGCCTGTCATGTCATCCACGTTGCATTCCAGTTTGGTGATCCGCTCCAATCGTTCTTCGCTCTCTCCCAGAAAAGCCCGTACGCAGTTGGCTTGTTCAAAGTCCTTTTTGCCCAAACCGTATCCGACAGCACTCGTTCTCATGACCGGCTGGTCTCCGAAACGGGAAACAAAACGCTTAAGCAGCGCCGCTCCGGTAGGCGTGCACAGTTCCCCCTGTATGCGCCCGCCGTATGTAGGAACGCCTTCCAGCAGCAAAGCGGTCGCGGGAGCCGGCACGGGCAATACGCCGTGGGCGCAACGCACATATCCGCTGCCCACATGTACCGGGGAAGCAATGACCTGTCCCGGGGCGATCAGTTCCATGAGCATGCATACAGACACCACGTCAGCCACCGCGTCCATGCTGCCGACTTCGTGAAAATGGATCTCGCTTACGGGACAGCCGTGCACCCGGCTTTCCGCCTGCGCGATAAGCGCGTAAACGGTTTTCGCATCCTTCTTTACACGATCTGACAACGCCAGCCCGTCTATCAGAGCCTCTATATCCGCCGCGGACGTGTGGTGATGTTTATGGTGATGCTCATGACCGTGATCATCCGAAGTTTCCTCTTCTTCCCCGTTTACGGTAACTTTTATATGCGTTCCCGTGATGCCGCACTTGACGGCACGCTCCGCTTCGACGCGTACACCGGGCAGGCCAAGCGCGTTCATCTGCCCGATAAACGCCTGCTTGTCATCAATAAGCTCCAGCAGCGCCGCTGTAAGCATATCCCCGGCAGCGCCCATACCGCATTCCAAATACAAGGTCTTCATGAGTTCATTCCTCCTGCCTCTGTCCCCCCCGGCGTTACGATAGCGAACCGGATTTACATTTACAGCGCGGCGGCGACCCTGGCTTTTACTTCCTCCATGTCCATGGTGGGCTCAAAACGGTCTATGACCTTACCTTCCCTGTCGATAAGGAATTTGGTGAAGTTCCAGCCGATATAGGTCTTATCGCCGTATTTCTTGTTGTTCATCGCAGCGAACTTGTTCAGCATGGCATTTTTCACGCCTTTGCCGAAGCCTTCAAACGGTTTCTCACCGGCAAGGTAAACAAACAGGGGGCTGGCGTTATCTCCATTCACATCGATCTTGGCAAACTGCGGGAATTCCGTGCCGAATTTCAGCGTACAGAACTCGTGTATCTCATCCGCGTCGCCGGGAGCCTGGTTGGCAAACTGATTGCATGGGAAATCCAGGATCTCGAAACCCTGATCTTTGAATTCCTTATACATAGCTTCCAGCGGGTCGTAGTGAGGGGTAAAGCCGCAGCCGGTTGCCGTGTTGACTATGAGCAGCACCTTGCCGCGATACTCAGACAGGCTGACGTCATTCCCAAGGCGATCCTTCACCATAAAATCGTATACTGTGCTCATTTAATATATCCTCCTATTATCTATTTTTGCGTTCACTTTGTCTGTCAAGCAGCTCGTAAAGCAGCGAGTACAGGCTTTTCGCCTTTTCCGGAGGCAGATCTATGCATGAGGCTACTTTTGCGGGGATTTCCTTCGCTTTTTCCTGCATGGCTCTCCCCTCCTCGGTAAGCGTGATCTCCACCACCCTGTCATCTCCGCGGCATCTGCGCCTTTCCACGTATCCGGCCTGCTCCATCTTTTTCAGCAGCGGAGAGAGCGTGCCGTTGTCCAACATAAGTTTTTCGCAGATCTCCGTGACGGTAATTCCGTCCTTTTCCCAGAGTACCAGAAAAACGATATACTGTGTGTAGGTAAGTCCTAAAGGTCTCAGCCATGGCGTATACAGGTTTATCACGTTCCTCGCGGCAGCGTACAGCGGAAAACACAGCTGATTGGCCAGTTTCATCGCCTCATGGTAATCGTATTCCATGACGTTTCATCCTTCATTATGTTTTATTCAATTATATTTTATCATATATATATGCGCATGTCAAGGCCACATATGTAAAAACCTGTGACCCGGTAAGTAACAGTTGATTTTTCACATAATCAGAATTGACAGTACCCCATTTAAATGGTACTATATAAGCGTCGGCATAAGCCGGCATGCGCTCGTACAAGCGAGCCGGTACGGAAACCAAACGCAATTCTGGCATTATAAAGGTGCTGATGGCTCTTATAAGAGAGCTTCTGCACCTTTATTGTTTAAAGATGCAGACTATAAAACGGACGCGAGGAGGATACCTGAGATGACCATCGTAAAGAAATCATTCAGCCTTTTCATGGCGCTTTGCCTGTGCTGCGCGCTGTTCACGGGCGCATTTGCCTCTACATTTACCGACGCGCACGGCAACGTCATCGAGCTTGACGATACACTTGAAGCGTATACCGAATACGTATTGTACGGCGCCAACAACGCTGCCCGGAAAGCTGAGACGAATCTTGGCGACCTGTGGGCGGACGCGCTGCGCTGGTTTGCCGTATCCGGCAGGATCAACGAATACTTTGAGGAGGACGACGTGACCGCGGGCATAACTTCCATCGACGCGGACGCGGATCACGTAGTAGCTCTCTGGAACGGCGGAAACCTGCGCGCCGACGTCGCCGAGGGCAAATTCGGCGCCGAAGAGTTGGCCGTCGTGCTCCCCTATCCCAACAAAGTCGCCGTGGTATACATGAGCGGCGCCGAGTTCGTCGAAACTCTCGAAGCCGCCTCTCAGGGTCTGCCCTATTCAGAAGACAGCGCCGCGGCCTGCGCCGCGTTCATGCAGGTGTCCGGTCTCAAGTATACCGTGGACACGGCTGTCGAGTACCAGAAGGGCGAAGCCTATGGAGACAACTGGTTCAAGGCCGCGTCCCTGGGCAGGGTGGCCATAGAAGAAGTGTGCGGGCTGCCTTTTGATTCTGACGCGACCTACGCCGTGATCACCAGCAACGCGAATTTCAACGGCATGGATTCCTCATACATGTTCAAGGCCGCCGCTCAGGCCAACGAAAGAAGCGCCATAACCACTGCCGTCGTACGCGACGTGATATGGATGTACATTGCCGAAGAACTCGGAAACATAGTCGGAGAGACTTACGCCGAGGCGCAGGGCAGGATCACGATAAAATAAGACTCATCATTATACCAAAGGATGTGCTGCAATCGGCACTTCTTGTCGTTCCTGCGGGTAAGTCGCAGCTGCCCGTAAAACGATACTCGGTTGACAGCAAGCCTTGTTTGAGACTTGCTGTTATTTGATCAGGAGGAAATCATGCGGCCGCAGCTTGAAGGCGTAGTCAACGAGATCGGAAAAGTCATTTCGGGCAAACGCGAAGCGATCGAAAAGATACTGCTGGCGCTGCTCGCGGAAGGCAACGTGCTGTTGGACGATGTGCCCGGGGTCGGAAAGACCACGCTTGCAGTGGCGCTCAGTCGCGCCATCGGGCTAAATTACAGGCGCGTTCAATTTACACCAGACGTTCTGCCGTCAGACCTCGTCGGCTTTTCCGTCTACGACAAGCAAAACAACGCGTTTACATATCGCCCGGGGATACTTAACGGCGCCAATCTCCTGTTGGGAGACGAGATAAACCGCGCATCCAGCAAGACCCAGTCCGCGCTGCTGGAAGCCATGGAGGAACGTCAGGTCACCGTGGAAGGGCAGACGTATCCTATGCAGAAGCCCTTTATGGTCATAGCTACCGAAAACAGCGTAGGCACGGCGGGCACGCAGTTTCTGCCATACGCGCAGATGGACCGCTTCCTGCTGCGCCTGTCTCTGGGGTATCCTGACTACGATGCCCAGATGGATATGCTGCGCCGCCGCCAGAATAATAACCCGATGGAGGAAGTCAGCTGCGTGCTCAGCAAAGACGAACTGCTTTGCATGCAGAAGGAAGCTATGGCCGTAACTTCAAAAGACTCCATTCTGGATTACATAACAAGGCTCGCCTTGGCTTCACGCGCGCATGAGGCAGTCGAAGTGGGCATCAGCCCGCGGGGCGCGCTATTTCTGGACCGGGCCGCCAAGGCGCGTGCGTATATCGAAGGGCGCGACTATGTTACCGGCACGGACGTGCAGGCGGTCTTCAAAGACGTTTGCGCGCACAGGGTCCTGCTTAAAGAGCAGATCGCTGGCATAAGCGTTCCGCTGTTACTGGATGAGCTTATCAAAAACGTTGAGAACCCTGATCGGCACAGCATCAGGGACATCTTCGGGAAATGAACCGTAAGGGATTAGCTATATATCTGTGCGGCGCCGCGCTGTTTTTGTGCTTGTATTTCTTTGAGAACAATACGGGCACGAGGATAGTATTGCTATGCTCTGTACTCATCCCTCTCATGCCCACCGTACGCAGAGCAGTGTCTGTGAAAGATACGGCCGTAAAAACCGGTTTGCCCGTACAGACAGTCAAAACTTTCTCCCGCGCCGAAACGGACGAGCCCGGAGACATCAGAGCCTATCTGCCCGGTGACCCGGTCAACCGTATCCACTGGAAGCTGTCCGCTAAGCGCGATGAGTTGCTGGTCCGTCCCCCGCTGAGCTCATTTACAGTTGAAGAAAAAACGGAAAAAAGCTCAGAGTCAGCCGTCCCCGCGAAGCATTATAAAAAACTATCCATTCTGATAGGTCTTATAGCAATAGCGCTGTCGCTCATCCTGCTGTTTGTGATCCCGCAGGCTCGATACGCGTTAGAAGCCATATGCAACCGGGTATTTCAGGCCAGTGAAGCCGTAAACTCTTATGTCTATGAGTATTATCCTGTCTCTTCGGAACAGCCCGTCTGGCCCGCAGTGCTTTTCCTGGGCATAATTCTGGGCGCCTGTATCGGCATAACGGTAATAACAGGCAGCCGTCTGATGTCTCTGTTGCTGACCTCGGGCTGCGTGGTGTATCAGGTTTATTTTGGCTTGTCGTTTTACGCCTGGATAAACATCGCTCTGTTCGTTGTATTCGCGCTTGCCATGCTAAAGCGGCCTTTCCGGCGCAAAAGCGTCACCATGTTGGTGTCGGCAGTGCTCATTATTTCTTTAGGCATCGCCATATTCTGGCCCGGTGTTGACGCTGAGACCGAACGCCTTTCGGAAAAGCTGCGCGACCGTCTGAGCCTGGTCACCGAAAGCATAGCGGGCGGAACCCGGGAAGACCCGACCGGAGAAAAGGAAACGAGGCACGTCCATACGGAATCTCTGTTATACGGAAACGAAACTGCGCTCGCCAACAAGGAATACAGGCTGGTCACCCGTGAAGAAGAAGAGATCTCCATGCCGCGATACGTCAATTACCTGCGGACAGCGCTGCTGCTTATGTTGGTAGTCGTTTTGCTGATACTGCCCTTTTTACCGTTTTTCTGGCTGAACGCACGCAGGAAAAAGGCGCTCCGGGCGAGAATGATATTTGGATCGGAAGACAAAAACGCCGCAGTGTACGCGCTGTTCCAGCATGTCATAGCTTGGCTGGAAGCCTCCGGCTACAGTGAAGGTAACCTGCCCTACCGCGATTGGCCGCAAAATCTGGTCCCGCGTCTGTCTGAAGATTACGCCAGGCGCTTCAAAGACTGCGTTGCCGTGTTCGAAGAAGCCGCGTACAGCGACCACGTGCTTTCCGAACATGAGCGGCAGCAGGTGTATGATCTTATGCGCGAGACCGAGAAGCTGATGAAAGAGAAAGCGGATACTAAGCACAGGCTGCTGCTCAAGTACAGGGATTGCCTATGGATATAAAACGCATCATAAAGCGGCTGGCGCTCATCTGCTGCATAATTATCTGCGTGCTCGCGCTGTCCAGCTGCAGGACCCGAGTCAGCAGTACAGATACAGGCGCAAACATGTCAGACGAGGCTTTCCAGATAAACAGCGCGCACACCACGGAAACAGTTCCGGACGACGCCACAGAAACGGATGCTGCCGAAAATGACCAGGGAAACCGGACCAGGGAAAACCCTGAAGCATCCTCCAGGGAATATGACGAAAACGCGCCGGTAGAAGTCGTTCCCGGAACGGAACGCGAACTGAACGCAGAAGGAGAAGGCAGCGGCTCCCCCATCGACAGCGAAGAGGCATCTGACTATGTCTCACGCATAAGCGACCTGGCCAAAGATACCGCCACGCAGACTGTCGCGGCGGATGAAGCAGAACAGATGGGCGTCTCTCCAGACGCCGAAGCCGCCGACTCAGTCCTAACATACTATAACGTTTTACTGCAGAGCAGGATGGGCTCCCTGTTCGAGTGCAAAAGAGTCAACGTTTACTGGGAGACCCCGACAGACTATCAGACCATATACAAGACTTCCTCGGAGCACGAACTGATACTTAACGCCGGCGCGTATGACGTATCGTCTCGCCTGTTGAGCGACAATCTTCGCGTAGACGACGGCTGGTTAGTCCGCAAAAACCCCGGATTGATAATTAAAGTCGTCGACGGTTCCGTCCTTGGCGGCAGTATCAATTCGGCAGCTAACGCCAAGTCGGTTTATAAAAGCCTGACAGCCCGTGCAGGCTTTAGCGGCATCGATGCGGTCAGAAACCGAAAAGTCCTGCTTATATCCGAGGAACTGTTTGACGCCCCCTATCTCAGGACTTATGTGATGCTTTTGATCGCCAGGACCGCGTATGAAGACGTGATGTCAGATACCGATACCGCCGAGGCGTTTAAGAGGCTCACGGAAGAAGCGACCGGCACGATCCCCGGTGGTATATACTACTATTCCGCTAAGGAGGAATGAATTTGAACATACTCGTAATCGACGGTCAGGGCGGACGTCTTGGCCGAAAGCTTGTTGAAAGCATACGCAAGTCCTGCCCGAACGCCGTTATAAGCGCAGTGGGCACAAACAGCATCGCCACTCAGAATATGATGGCGTCCAACTGCGCGGATCATCTGGCGACTGGTGAAAACGCCGTGATCGTCGCCTGCAGGACCGCTGACATAATAGTCGGGCCGGTCGGCATAGCCATAGCGGACGCGATGATGGGCGAGATCTCTCCCGCCATGGCCAACGCGGTAGCATCCAGCCTTGCATACAGGGTCCTGATCCCGATGAACCTCTGCAGCACCTACGTTGCCGGAGTGATGAAAGGATCAGCCGCGATACTCGAAGACGCCATGGAACACATCCGCGGATTGACTGAGAAGGAACACAGTGAACGATAATACAATTCAGCAATCTAACATAGAGGCGAAACGCGTGCGCAGGATAACGTACGCAGCGTTATATCTGGCTATAGCCATGGTGCTGCCATTCGTAACCGGGCAGATCCCGGAGATCGGCTCCATGCTTTTGCCTATGCACATTCCCGCCCTTATGTGCGGTTTTATGTGCGGTTGGAAATACGGTATTGCGGTCGGATTCATTGCGCCCCTGCTTCGCTCGGCAGTTTTCGGAATGCCTCCCATGATACCTACAGCTGTCGCGATGGCGTTCGAACTGGCAGTTTACGGCAGTATGGCGGGGTGGCTCAGGCATCAGCTGCCTAAGACAAAGTGGATACTTCTTGCAGTGTTGCTGATTTCGATGATTACCGGGCGCATCGCATGGGCCATTGTGCGCATAATCCTGGCGGGATTGGCAGTAAGCGAGTTCTCCTGGGCCCTGTTCCTGGGCGGAGCAGTCCTCGACGCGGTCCCGGGCATCATTCTGCAACTGATCATCATACCTGCGCTAGTACTGATAATGGAAAAAGCCGGTCTGTCGCTGAATATGGACTAGCGCCACGAATATCGCTGTTATTACTAACTGTTTGACTTCTTCAGAACACCGCAGCCATTTTCATAGTCACCTTTCCGCAAATCTTTCCACACATTTTGGCATACGTTTTTGCGCCGCCAGCATTCATCCAAGGATGATATGAACAGTTTGCTCCATCAACAAAGCTATACGATTGTCCAGTAGCTCTGTTGACAGTCATTCTGTCCCTTTTGGGATTTGGTGGATGTGAACACAATGATGGATAATAGAAAAAACCGCGTAGAGTATTATTCCTCTCCGCGGCTCTTTATTGCTTCCGCAACCGCAACGGCCACTGCGACAGTCGCACCTACCATTGGATTGTTGCCCAAGAAACTTCGAGTATCTGACTATCGCTCATCGTTATTTATTGTATCTCATTGCACAATATCGGTCAACATTATTAGGCATTTATACCGGAGTATCGCTTAGCATAATTCAGCGTAGTTCAGTATACATCGCTCCGGGCGGCCCGGAAGTCAAGATAACTTCCGGCGTAGTTTTCGCGTCGTTTCGGATAACTCGCGGGGCGCTATAAGGAAGCCTTTTTCCGGGGCGAAAAACCCCGGGGCAAAAAGAAAAAACCCCGGCGAAAAACCGGGGCTACCGGGGCCGGGGCACACTTTCCCTGAAAATGGCGTTTTCAGTTCCCTGAAAAACCGCAGCCTTGATCGTATACGGGCACTGATCTGACAAAAGCAGCGCCAAATTGGTATAGAGTCCGTCTGACCCGATCAGTTTCAAGGTTTTCATCTGGGCTTGCCCA
>JAIKWZ010000056.1 GCA_024684375.1 Clostridiales bacterium | reverse complement strand
TGACGACCTGGGACGAGCTGGGCGTGGAAGGGCTGGGGGAGATAATCGCCTACCAGCGCCCGGAGAACAGCGGAAGCCAGACCGCGCTGGAAAAGCTGATGGGGGATACGCCCATAATGGAAGCGCCGCAGATGTACGTGTTCGACGGCATGGAAGATATACTTGAGACCATAGAGTACCGCAACCTGCCAAACGCCATAGGCTATACCTTCCGCTTTTTCTGCGCGGACATGGTGGGCAGCAAGGTGAAGTTGCTGGCGATAGACGGTATCGAGCCCACGGTGGAGAACATATCAAACGGCAAATACCCGATCATAACGCCCCTGTACGCGGTGACGCGCAAGGGAGAAAGCAACCCCAACGTCAAGCGCCTGCTGGACTTCCTTACCGACCCGCAGGGTCAGGAACTGGTGGAAAAGAGCGGGTACGTGGGATTGGGAAACTGATAGGGACGGCCTGATATCGGCATACACTCTGCCGGAAAGCGTCGGGGGACCGCCGCCTATCTCCTCGGAATATGTTACAAAATTAAGACGAAATATTACGAACTTTATCTTTACAATGCCAGTCCAATGGAGTATGATATAGGGGAGGTGAGATGCGGTGTATACTTCCGACGATTACACTAAAGCGTTTGGCAAGACCAAGGCGAAGGTCATTTTCGGCGCGGCGCTGATAGGGCTGGGGCTGGCCGGAGTGATCGCGCTCACGCTGCTTAAGCAGAAAATAGCGCTGTATATTTTTGCAGCGGTGATGTACCTCGTATGTTTTTTTGTATGGAGTTTCAAGATCGCTCCGTGGCTCAAGTACAGAAAGTTCCTTAAAGAGCTGAAAACCGGGCAAAGGAAGCATGCCAGCCTGATCTACAGGGGCACAGCTGCCGAGACCCGCATGTACGACGGCGTTGAAGTATGGGATATGGATTTTTATGATGAGGACGGGGAGACCGAACGGCTCATGGTATTTGACGCCGAATATCCCCTGCCTGAGCTGGCCGAGGGACAAAAAGTAAAAGTGGAGTCCTACGGCAGCTTTATAACTAAACTCGACCTGGAGGAACAAAATGCGTAAACTTCTGTGCGTATTGCTTGCGTTTAGTATTTGCCTGTGCGGCCTGCCTGCGTTCGCGGAAGGAGAGGTCGAGCCTGAGACCGCCGCTCCGGGCGGACGCGGCGTGGTCGAGGTCATCGGCGGGAAAATAGAGGGAGAGGACGACCCAACCGACGAGTTTGACCTTATGGGCGATCAGGTGGTGTTCGATCCCATCGACGAGATCGCCCTGGACGATGTTGCCATCACAAACGCACTCGATACTCTGGACGGTGTCAGGAACATATTGCTTTTGGGCCTTGACAGCCGCACCAGCGCCGCCAGCGTGAACCAGGGACGCACGGGCTATCTGCCCCGCAGCGACACCATGATGCTGCTGAGCGTGGATATAGAAAAAAAGACCATCAAACTCGTATCATTTTTGCGAGATCTGTACGTTGAGATCCCCGGGAAGAAAAACAACCGCCTGAACGCCGCCTATGTGTTCGGAGGCTTTGACCTGCTGGCAAAGACGCTGGAGAAAAACTTCGGCGTAAAGCCGGACGCTTACGTCGCGGTCAACCTGGCAGGCCTGGTGGACGTGATCGACCAGTTGGGCGGCCTGTACATCGACGTGCCCGCCAAGAAGGTGGACAGGGTCAACGCGGTCATCTACTGGTATAACGACCAGGTGCTGGGCAAAAAGGACAACCGTTCAGACTTTCTGACTCACGGAGGATACCAGTTGCTCAACGGCAAGCAGGCAGAGGCTTGGGCAAGGTACCGCTACAGCGAGAGCGACTTCCAGCGCACCGAGAGACAAAGGAAACTCATAGAGCTGATCTTTGAAAAGATAACCCAGATGTCCGTAAGCGATCTGGCTTCCTTCGCGATCAATAATATAAAGCTTGTCAGGACAAGCCTCACCTTGAGCGAGATAACAAAGCTGGCCCCCGCGGTGCTGGCCATGAAGGACGCCGAGATACAGCAGCTGACCATACCACGTTCCAATGCCTATACATCTCAGACCATAAGCGGCATGGCGGTACTGGTGCCTGACAGAAACAAAAACATAAAGGCGCTCAGGGAGTTTTACTCTAAATGATTTGCAGTCTTGACCGATTTAAAGCCGTGTTTTCAGGCGATCTGTCTGTCACGGACCGTCTGCCCATGGTCGAATGGGCGTCCTGGTGGCATCTCACGCTGAACCGATGGGCGGAGGAAGGGCTTCCTGCCGATCTGAATGGTGAAGACCGTTTCAGGATTCTGGGGCTCGATCCCCACAGACAGCTGTGGTTCAGACATACTTCGCCTGAGTGCCCCAAGCCACCCGCGCAGGGCAAAGGGCTGATAAAAGACAGGGAGGATTACCTGAAGCTTAAGCATTTTCTGTACCCGCAGGAGGAGATACTGCGGGTACATGAAATAATGGAAGAGTGGAAAACAGACCAAAGTCGGAATATCATCTGGTTCAGCATGGACGGAGGGTTCTGGTTCCCGCGCACACTGTTTGGGATAGAAGCGCATTTGTATTCCTTTTACGACGAACCGGAACTGTATCACGAGATACTGGAAGATCTTGGAGAGTACCAGCTTAAGGTGATGGACGCCATCTATTCGGCGTGCACTCCGGTGTTCATGACTATCGCGGAGGACATGAGCTACAACAAAGGCCCCATGCTCTCCAAGGCCATGTTCGGGGAGTTTCTGAAGCCGTATTACGATACGGTCGTGCCTTATATCCGCGCCAAAGGCACCCGGGTGATAGTGGATTCCGACGGCGACATAAGCGAAATGGTGCCCTGGCTTTTGAACGCGGGCATAGAAGGCGCGCTGCCGCTGGAAAGACAGGCGGGAGTGGACGTAAACCGCCTGAGAGAGGAATATAAGGATTTCATACTGATCGGGGGCTACGATAAAATGGTGATGAAGCGCGGCGAAGCGGCCATGCGCCAGGAGTTTGAGCGCATCCTTCCCGCCATGCGCAGGGGCAAATACATCCCGTCTGTGGATCACCAGACGCCGCCGGACGTGTCATTGGAAAACTACAGGATATACGTTAAGCTGTTGGAAGAGTATTGCATCAAGGCAGTATCCTGACCTTTTCGCCCTTTCCCACAAAATCGGAAAGGGCTTTTATGTCGGCGTTGGAAAGCGCTACGCAGCCCTGCGTCCAATCCTCTGTTTTGCCTTCGGGGCTTTCGCCGTGGATCATAACAAAGCCGCCCAGGGCTGTAGTCCACTTGGGACGCAGCCTGCACAGCGCGGCAAGCCGAATACACAGGTAATCAAATAAGCTGATCTGGGAACGCTTTAACCCTCCTTTCGCGTCTGCGGGGGAGGGATAACTTATCCCCAAAGAAATAAAAAACTTGCTTTGACGATTGACGGTACAGATGTAATAATCGCCTTCGGGGGTCTTGCCGTCGCCCTCCCGCGTCTTCGCGCCAAGCGGGACGGTCCCAAGACAGATGGGGCAGCTCAGCAGCGTCTGACCGCCCTTGACCAGAGTCAGGCGGCGCAGCCGTTTTTCTATGACGATCATTTCAGCTTGGTAGAAAACAGACTTTGGTCGTTTCCTGTGTATTCGATCAGTTCGGACACGGTCAGGAAGCGGTAACCGAGGCGGATAAGCTCCGGGATCAACGTTTCGAGCGCCTTAACGGTTTCGGGCGAGGTCTCATGGAAGGTCAGCATGGTAGTGTTGTACAGGTTGGCACGGGCTTTTTCAATGATCTCCTGCGCGGTGGCGGATTGGGCGTCACCCATGTCATAACCTCTTGCCACAAAGGTGCGGGAGTCCACAAGGCTGGAAAACAACCATTCGGGCAGCAGCGCGTCCGAGCTGCGGATAAGCGTGGGAGTTTTGCCTGTGTAATTGCGGGCGAGCTTGTCGGTTTTGCCAAGGCCTTCGGAGACCTCGGCAACTGAGCCTGAGCTGATGGATGAGTTATCGTAGGTATGGTTGCCGATCTCGTGGGAAGTGCCCTTGAACAGTTCTGCCTGACCGGGCAGCTTTTCTATACTGCTTCCCAGCATGAAAAACGTGGCTTTAATGTCGTATTTTTTGAGCAGCGCAAGTATCTCGTCCGTATATTCACCAGGCCCGTTGTCGAAAGTAAGACTCAGGCACCTGACAGGCTTGGAGGGATTTTCAAGCACCGTTACCGAGATCTGGGTAGAAACGGATGTGCCGGGGTTGGAAAACGTTACGCGCGTCCGGCCCGGACGCAAACCGTAAAGCATGCCGTCTTCATATGCGCATACGGACTCATCCTCCACGCGGACGACGGGAGAAGTCGAGAGGGGTCTGCCGCTGTCTCCGAAGAGCTGGATCTCACAGCATTCATACTGTTTGACGCTTACACTGCTCTGAGGGGTGTAGATCGTCTTTGTGTTCTCGTAAACGCGGATCTCGCACTGGCATTTCAGCTTTCCGGCTGTGAGCACTATGGTGCAGGTGCCGGGTGACAGGGGAGTGACCTGGCCGTCAGCGTCGACCGAGGCGATCTCCGGGTCACTGGAAGAGTAGCTTAGGCCAATAGCAAGGCTGCCTTCAGGGTCAAACACGGGGATCAGAGTCACACCTTCCCCGCCCGCGGGCAGCATATATACCGCCTGGCTGAAATTCACGCTTTCGGGCTCCTCCGCCACGCATACAAGGCAGGAAGCCTTGAGCCCGTTTAAGGCTACAGCGCTGACGGTCGCGCGGCCATAGGAGACGGCGGTCACTTTTCCGTTTTCGACTTTTGCCACGCTTTCATTGTCGCTTTCCCAGGTAAGGGGAGATGAGGCCGCTTCGGCGGGGGCTATAAGCGCGGACAGGACAACAGACCGTTTGTTTTTGGAGAGAAGCACTTCAGTCTGACTGAGAGTGAGCGAATCCGGCACAGGATACACGGTGACCCGGCAAACGGCGTTGGAACCGTTCTGGGTCATGGCGCGAACAAGGCAGCTTCCTTCACCTACAGCTGTCACGGTGCCGCCGCTATCCACCCTGGCGACGTCGGTATTGGTGGAATCCCAGGTCAGGTCGCGGTTTTTGGCATTGCCGGGAAAGATATACGCGTCCAGAGGGTAGGTTTGACCAGTGCCCAAAGAGAGCGTCTCCGGATGCACCTCGACCTTCTTTACGTCGCTGGGAACGTAGATGTAAGCTTTCGCAGTCATGCCGTTGGCGGCAAGCAGAGTGACGGTCGCGATGCCGCCGCCTACGGCGGTCACGCGGCCGTGGGAATCCACTGTAGCGACGCTTTTGTCGTCCACAGACCACTTTACCCGCTTGTCGTCGGCGTTTTCATTGATCTCGTATTCGATCTGAGCGCTTTGGCCAGGTTCAAGCGTGATCTCGTTATTGGGAATTGAAAGGGTAGTTATAGGTTGGCCGGTCACGGTAACGGCTACCCGGCTTTTGGTGCCGGTCTCCATGGTGCAGAAAATGACCGTGGTACCGGGAGTATTGCCGGTGATCCGGCCGTTTTTGTCAACGGACGCCACGAAAGGATTGTCGCTTGTCCAGGTGACAGTGTGTTCCATAAGATTAACAGGCTCGACCGACCAGGACACGGTCCGGCTCTCTCCCGGGGCGAGACGAATGCTTGTAGCGGACAGCTTAAGCGTATAGCCTGCCGCCTGCGCGGCAGACAGCGTGAACAGTATCATACCCAGCCACAAGGCAAGCAGTTTTTTCACGGCAGCTTCTCCACATTGATCGATGACATAATTATAACGATATATTACAAAAGTGTCAATAAAAGAAGAATATTTAATAGATAAACGATATAGGCGCCGGGGAGGTCCGCCGGCGCTTGCATTTGACGGCTGAATGGGGTAAAATAAACAGGAGGTGGATTATGCGTTTGAATATCGACGCCGCAGCACTGCTTCGGTTTATTGAAGGGAATCCGGACGCAGAGGGGCTGGGCAGGGACGAATACGTGGTGGATATTTTCGACACGGACAGGCCTGCCACCCTTGAGATCAGCATAAAGGGCGACAAAGTATTTGCCCAGGGCGCTGCCTTTCTGGAATATGACCCGGAACTTGATGGCTGGTATATGGCAGATGTCATTTCCTCCGCCGAAGAGATCGTATCGCTGCTGAACAGGGCGATGGAAGCGCATGGATGAACTTGCGCTCAGGCAGGCGCTGAAGCAGCTCGTCACGCTGTATGAAGGCGAACAGGCTGCGCTGGCCGCGCTGACAGTTCTGGACGAAAACGGTGTATCACCCTCATCTCTGTTTGAGATGGAATACAGGGACATACGGGAAATGACCGGCCTGTCTGCCGAGACCAGCAGGATCATAGGCATGGTGGACGAGCTTGCCAGATACACAGGCGTTGAGGAACTGGGGGCAAGTCCGTGTCTGGACACGCTCAGGGCGCGTGGAGAGTTTTTTCAGGCGCTTACGCTGGGCCGGCGCGAGGAATACTGCTATCTTGCCAGCCTGAGCCCGAGGGGCCATCTCAGGCATCTGGCTCTGCTCAGCCGCGGGACGCTTGATTCCTCAACAGTGTATATGCGGGATGTGGCCAGACAGGCGCTCAATGGGGGAGAAAACCAAACGGTCATGGCTCACAATCATCCTTCGGGCAGCATGAACCCATCCAGATCGGATGTGGAGCTCACCAGGACGGCAAGGGAAGTGCTTGGCGGTCTTGGGATCGAGCTGCTGGAACATGTGATCGTCACGCCCGGAGGATATACGGGAATAATTGAGGGAGGCTGGCTGTGAACTGTCCGGCATGCGGAAGGGAAATAATCGACGCTCAGGCAAGGTTCTGCCCCTACTGTGCTGTTTCGCTTGACGCAGGAGAGCTCGCGTCCATCCTTGCCCGTGCCGATGCGGAAACGGATCAAACAAAAAAGCGTGAGCTTCTGCTGGAAGCGAAAAGCCGCTTTCCCGGAGACTTCGAGGTGGAAAAGAGGCTGCTGTTCCAGGGCAGGCTGGGTGAAAAGGGCGGTAAGCCAGATTTTTACCGCATTCCGTTCTGGCCGCTGATCGCGCTTGAGCGCCCCGGAGAGTTCAGCAGCCGGGAGAGAAGCAAAATGCTGGACTGCTTCTTTGGCAATCCCGAGATCGCGAGAGTAAGCGCTCTTTCACCGGATCCTGAAGCGTTTGAGAGAGAGTATTACGAAGAGATGGGCTTCAGGTATGTGGATATGTTCCTGAAGGAAGCCAATTCAAACAAGTATTTTCTGGGGTTTAGGCGCTCAGAGAGGGACGTGATGGGTCGCTGCCGCGCTGCCCTGAACAAGATGCTGATCAATCTTCGGACGTCAAAAGATGTTCCTGACAGGTGCCGTGTTCCGATGGAAGAGGCACTTGAAAAGGGTTTTAAAAGGGTTTTTGACAAAAACGGGGAACAATAACGAATAAGCTTCGTCCAATGTACGGAGGGAATAGATATATGAAAAAGCTGATGGCGGTGTTAATGGTGATGTTCCTGCTTGTGCCTGAAATGGCGCTGGCGGCAGGCTACACCGGCGGTGAGGGCGTCTGGGGCGTGTATCTGGACAGAGAAAAAGGAACTGTCTACCAGGCGTACTACGACACGGCGGTGGTCGAGACAGGGGCGGATTACATCGTTGGCGTGTACGACTCCTGCGTTTACTATCAGACTGCGCGTGTCAACGGCGTGTCCAGCCTCATGCGTCAGGGCCTGTACCTGATAAGCGAGGAATACCAGCAGGCAGGCGACACGCTGGAAAACATGGTGGTGGCCACGGGCAATCTTAACGCTCAGCGCCCTGAAAACAATGTGCTGTGGGAAAACGTGTACGGGCTCGCCGTGCTGGACGAAAGCAGCGGGTACGTGTACTTCATTGACGCCTCCGACAGAAGGGTGATCAACGTGGCGGCAGATTTTCCCAGGCTTGGGATGGTCGTAACGCCGATACATACCGCCGAAAGCGCTGTGGAGGAACTGCGCCTTACAGCCAACGGCCTGGCGTTCAGGAGCGGCGGGAAGGCTTATATTTATTTCCCAATGCTGCAAAGGGCGCTGGAATGCAGTGAGAACGTGTTTGAACCCTATAAGCAAAAGGCCATGTTCGCTGGGAGCGAGGTGTTGCTGAAGGAAGACGGCACTCTGATGATCAAGCTTGATTCGGCGGACGACGTGGCGCTTACCGTTAACGACTCGGTTCAGGAGTTTGTGGTGTTCGACGGCAGTATCTTCTACCTGCGCCGTACCCGCTGGCTTACCGAGATCGACCGTTTCGATCCTGTCACCCGCGTGTCCAAGGTGATGACCCGCGTGCTCAAGGAGCACTTGCCCCAGCTTGTGGCGGCGGGAGACTACCTTTACATAATCGATACGGAATATACGGTTTACCGTGTATCTCCCTCTACCGGCAGGTATGCGGAAGCATATAAACTTGGCAACAGCTATCAGGGACAGCAGGCGGTGCCCCGCCTTTACGGAGCCGGCGAAGAGCTGCTGGTGTATGACCAGCCATTAAACGGCGACACGAATGATCTTAAGCTGTTCTACAATGTATTTGTGGGCACGACCGAACATCCCACGATACCCGCACAGCCTCAGACCACGCCTACTCCTCAGATCCCGGACGTGCCTACTCCTGCGCCGACTACCTACCGCCTTATGCAGAAGGGCAGCCGTGGTGACGACGTCAAGCTCTTGCAGGAAAAACTGGTCGAGCTGGGCTATCTCAGCGACACTGCTGACGGAGTTTTCGGAAGCAAGACGCAAAAGGCTGTTGAAATGCTGCAAAGCGATATAGGCCTCAACATGAATGGCAAGGTGGATAACGAGCTCATGCAGAGGCTCCTGAGCGGTGAGATCCAGCCCTTCACTCTCTATCTAACGGTCCGTCAGGGAGACAAGGGCGACCGCGTGACTGCTCTCCAGTCGAGACTCAAGCAGCTAGGCTATTATGCCGGTTCGGTGGACGGTGACTATGGGTCTAAAACGTACAACGCTGTGCTGCTCTTCCAAAAGCAAATGGGGTTTGAGGAGACCGGGATAGCGGATGAAGAGACCTTGAAGGCGCTCTACTCCGACACGGCACCAACAAATACAAGTTACATAGACTTAAGAAACGGCGACAGCGGAATCCGCGTCGCCGAACTTATAGAAAAACTTATCGAGCTTTATTACCTTCCGTCGACTGCCAGGGACGGAGCTTTTACGGACGAGGTGGAAAACGCCGTCAAAAAAGTTCAGCAAGCTACGGGTGTCTGGCAAAGCGGAATAGCCAACCGCATCCTGTTGAGCAGGCTGTTTGAAGGACAAGTGCCTGAGAACGGTGATTATATCACTTTAGTTTACGGTGACAGTAATGAACGAGTCAGAACTCTGCAGGCAAAGCTGATAAGCCTGAACTACGACGCGGGCAGCGTGGACGGCAAATTTGGCGTGAAGACCCGTGCCGCAGTGCGCCTGTTCCAGAGGACTGCAGGGCTGCCGGTGACAGGTGAGGCGGACGTGGCTACGCTTAGTTTGCTGTTCTCAGGGTACGCCCCTGTGTACGCCACGCCAACGCCTGTTCCTACGCCTACACCCAAGCTTACGCCTACACCTACTCCGACACCAACGCCCACGCCTACGCCGGTTCCATTTGGAGAGAGCTATACGACGCTCTACAAGCCGGTGACTTATGTGGTAAAAAGCAACTTTACGGACGTTTTCAAGGCCGCAAGCACGAGTTCCCAGGGCCTGGAGCGTTTGTATAAAGGCGATATCGTGTCGGTCAAGGCGTATTCTTCCACATGGGCAAATGTAACCACACCCTCAGGTATAAACGGCTATGTTCGTTTAAAGGATCTGTCAAAGGCATACAACATAACGCCTGCACCCACTGCCACTCCTACTCCCACGCCCAGGCCGACTCCTACTCCCACGCCTACGCCAACACCCATCCAGTTCACACCTGTGACCGACACTCTCTACGTGAAAGCGAATGCGAATAATACCATCCTTTATGAGAGACCGGACACAGCTTACCCTAAATGGAAGGTTTCTGCCTCTGCGGAATACGTGCTGACCGGTGTTTCGGAAGTATGGCTTAAGATTCTTAATCCGGCCAACGGGCTCGTCGCTTACGGTATCAGAGGCAACTTCAAGATCTATTCAAAGCAGACACCCACGCCTACGCCAAGCCCAACGCCGGTCGTGACTGCGAAACCAACTTCCACTCCTACACCTACACCTACACCGACGCCTACACCTACTCCTACTCCTACACCGACGCCCACACCAACCCCAACTCCGCTGCCGGATAATACAGGCATTAACGAGACATCAAGCGCGGAGGATATACTTTCACTGCAGGCGCTTTTGATTGATCAGGGCTGGCTGAACAGCAGCGCGAGCGGTATATACGACGATGCCACACGTGCCGCGGTGAGCGCGTTCCAAGTGTATGTCAATGCAGTGCTGGGCGGAGGAACTCTGTCTGTCAGCGGCAGAGCAGACGCTGTAACACTGGCACTGCTGCGGAGCGGGCAGTATCCGAACCCGAACGCGGAAGCCACTCCCACGCCGACACCTACACCGACACCAACACCTACACCGACACCAACACCGACGCCAACACCCACGCCGACGCCGACTCCTACTCCGACACCGACGCCAACACCGACGCCGACACCAACACCGACTCCTACACCGACGCCGACTCCTACACCGACGCCGACTCCTACGCCGACCCCGACTCCAACGCCAACACCTACACCAACACCGACACCAACACCTACACCAACGCCGACTCCTACGCCGACGCCAACACCGACTCCAACGCCGACTCCTACTCCGACTCCTACTCCGACCCCGACTCCGACGCCAACACCTACTCCGACCCCGACGCCTACACCGACGCCGACTCCGACACCAACACCTACTCCGACCCCGACTCCGCTGCCACAATATGACTCTGGCTGGGTCGATGATCCGGAGCTGGTCAGGGAGTTCCAGAATGCGCTGGTCAGCAAGGGCTGGCTGGATCTGGATTCCGTGAACGCCGCGGGCGAGTACGGCGCAATGGGGGATGTCACCTACGCGGCCATCGCCGACGTGCAGGACTGGTACGCCGCCAACGTGGGCATGCCTGAACTAACACCGGTGATGGACTATGAGGGCAACTTCCGTCCCGGCGGAACGGGCGACTGGTATCCCATCGACGAGAACACCTACAACTACATCATGCAGCGCCTGCCCAACAAGAACTGATAAGCAAGCGCCGCGGGAACGCAAAGCCCGGCTTCGATCTTCGGAGCCGGGCTATTTCTTCTCGAAAACTGAACAGTTAAGAGGCGAACTAAAAAACTGGTATTTTCAGTGTCTATTCATTCATAACACTGAGAGTCAGATTTTTAGATAAGTGGATGCTCGACTGATAATGGCGGGACAGCGTGAAAAATCGAACACAGTTTGTTTAAGGTCGATAATACTGTAGGAGAATATGATGATAAGGATAAGTTTTTCAAATGTCATTTGCTTGTTTATTATGAGATGCCGGACACGTTTTATAGCAGAATCATAATAATAAAAGAAAAACTGGAAGAATGCGGTCAGAGCTTTCCGTTTGAGAGACTTGCAGAAGAAACGCTAAGCAAAACGAGTAAAAAGCAAAACGCATGATCATTGGATAAACAAAAACCCGGCCGACGCGTTTGCGTCGACCGGGTCCGTTATATCCGGAATTAGTACATTCCGCCCATTCCGCCGCCTGCAGCGGGAGCCGCGGGCGCGGGATTCTTCTCGGGCAGGTCGGTGACCAGACTCTCGGTGGTGAGCACCATTGCAGCGACGCTGGTGGCGTTCTGCAGCGCGCTTCTGGTGACCTTGGTGGGGTCGATGATGCCGCGCTCGGTCATATCGCAGTATTCGTCCTTGGCGGCGTCGTAGCCGAAGCCGAGCTTACGGCTGGTCTTGATCTTCTCTACCGCAACGCTGCCGTCTACGCCGGCGTTGGAGCAGATCTGGCGAACGGGCTCCTCAAGGGCGCGCAGCACGATGGATACGCCAGTCTTGAAGTCGCCGCTCTGGGTCTTCATATACTCGGCCAGAGGTTTGGAGGCGGACAGCAGCGCGGTTCCGCCGCCGGGCACGATGCCTTCCTCAACGGCGGCTCTGGTAGCGGCCAGAGCATCCTCAATGCGCATCTTGCCTTCCTTCATCTCGACTTCGGTGGCAGCGCCCACACGGATGACCGCTACGCCGCCGGCGAGCTTGGCCAGGCGCTCCTGCAGCTTCTCACGATCGTAGTCGCTGGTGGTGTCTTCGATCTGGCTCTTGATGGAGTTGATGCGGGCCTTGATCTCGCTGGCATCTCCGGCGCCTTCCACGATGACGGTGTTATCCTTGTCGACCTTGACCTGGCGGGCGCGGCCCAGCATGTCAACGGTGGCTTCCTTGAGGTCGAGACCCAGTTCCTCGGTGATGACCTGGCCGCCGGTCAGGATGGCGATATCCTGCAGCATGGCCTTGCGCCTGTCGCCGAAGCCGGGCGCCTTGACCGCAACGCAGGTGAACGCGCCGCGCAGCTTGTTGAGCACGAGAGTGGCCAGCGCTTCGCCTTCCACGTCTTCAGCGATGATGAGCAGTTTCTTGCCCTGCTGCACAACGGCTTCGAGCAGGGACAGGATCTCCTGAATGTTGGAGATCTTCTTGTCGGTGATCAGGATGTAGGGATCGTCCAGCACCGCTTCCATTTTGTCGGAATCGGTCACCATGTAGGCGGA
>JAIKWZ010000055.1 GCA_024684375.1 Clostridiales bacterium | reverse complement strand
TACCGTTACAGACTATTGAGGCCCGGAAGCATTACCGCCATGGGAAGAAATTCTTTCCTCGGTTTTTATCCGCTTTCGATCCATCTGTACGACCGATACGAGAGATATAAAAACGCGTATCCGGAGGAATGCAAAAACGTTTTGAAGCATCTGGTCGATCATTCCTGCATGGCCTGTCTTTTTGCCGACGGCGATCCTCGCGCGGAGCAATGCAGACAGATACTCATCCACGAATACGCGGACATCATGGCTTCCGACTCCGTCGGATGGTACAAAAAGTGGCTTACGCGCCAGGTTATTTCTTCAGGAAAGCTGCTTGTGGTCATGCGCATCCTTCACCGCGCAAAGGGGCGGCTAAGAATCATGAAGGAACGGCTCAATTCCCGATCTCTTTCCGGGGAATAAAACTGCCCCTGATAAACAGCCTCATCCTCACAAACCGGGAATGAAGATACAACGCACAAAAAACGCCGCGCGAAATATCACTTTTGACGGGCTGCTCAAGCTGCTGACGATTTTTAGCCGCTTTCTGATCCGCTCGGCGATACTGCGCTGGCTCGGAACGGAATACCTGGGACTGAGCGGACTGTTCTCCTCAGTCTTCTCCATCCTTAATCTGGCGGAGCTGGGCGTGGGCAGCGCGATCGTCTTCAGCATGTACAGGCCGATCGCTGAAGACGACACGCAAATGATCTGCGCTCTGCTAAAACTCTACCGGCGCATTTGCCGCTGTATAGGTCTGTTTGTCGCTTTGGTCGGGCTGGCGCTTACGCCGTTTCTGCGTGTGCTGGTAAAGGGCGATGTGCCGCCGGACATAGACCTGTACGTGCTGTATCTCCTGAACCTTGGCAGCACCGTAGTGACCTACTGGTTCTTCGCGTACAGGGGCTGCGTGTTCATGGCGCACCAGCGGGTGGACGTGACCAGCAGGATCATGCTGTGCGTCAGTCTGGCGGAATACGCCCTTAAGCTGGCTGCTCTGATGTTGCTGCGCAGCTATTATGCATACCTGATCGTGCATCTGACGGCGCAGATCGCCACAAACATTATCACAGCCTTCTTTGCAGGGAAGATGTACCCTGCCTATGTCCCCCAAGGCGAGCTGTCAAAAGATCTGTTCGGGCGTATCGCGCGGCTCGTACGCGATTGCTTCTCTTCCAAGTTCTCCCATGTGATCAACGAATCCGCCGATACCCTCGTGATCTCTTCGTTCCTGGGCCTGAAAGCGCTGGCGGTATATCAGAATTATAATTATGTGATAATCGCCCTAAGGAACTTTCATGAAGTCGTAGTCCACGCCTGCACCGCGGGGGTCGGAAACAGCCTGGTCACGGAAAGCAAGGAAAAGAACTACCGCGACCTGCGCCGCCTAACTTTGCTTTTCGGATGGTTTATGGGTGTGACCGCAGCCATGCTGCTGTGCATGTATCAGCCTTTCATGGAACTGTGGATGGGGCGTGAAAACATGCTTTCCGACAGTTACGCCATGTGCTTCTCGCTATACTACTATACCCTCGGCATGAATATGCTCATCAATATGTTCAAGGACGCGGCCGGCATCTGGCACAGGGACCGTTTTCGCCCGCTGACTGCCGCGCTGGTCAATCTGGCGCTCAATCTTGCCACAGTGCGCGCATGGGGGCTTTACGGAATTTTGCTGTCCACGGTCGTGTCCATCGCCCTGGTGCAGGTACCCTGGCTGTTTCACAATCTGTTCAGCGAAATATTCCCGCGGGAGCACCTGTGGGAATACGTAAAGGAATTCTGCCTGTTGGCGCTGCTTGCCCTGCTTGGCTGCGCGGCGTCCTGGCTGATCTGTTCCGGATTTGAGGCAGGCATCTGGATAAAGCTGCTTACAGGGGCTGCGGTCAGTTTTGTCGTGCCAAACCTGCTGTTTTTCCTGTGCTTCGGGCGCAGCGAACTGTTCAGGAGCACCGTCAGGCAGCTTTTTCAGACGCTTAAGCAAAGCATAGGCCGGAACCGCTGATTCCAGACTGTTATTATACTGTAATTATTTAACAAGAAAGAGTGTGTACGCGAACATGAAAAAAAGAAAACGCTTGAATTGGACCGCAAGACGATACTGGTGACAGGTTCTCCCGGCTTTGTTGGGGCCAACCTTGTGCTGCGGCTGCTGAAGGAAGTCAAAAACGCGCATATAATCAGCCTTGACAGCATGAACGACTACTACGACCCAAAGCTCAAGGAATACCGCTTGTCCGAGATCGGGAAGGCGGCGCATTGCTCGGGATCGGAGCACAGCTTCATAAGGGCCGACCTCGCGGACAAAGCAGCGCTTGACGATGTGTTCGCCCGCCTGCGGCCGCGAAGGGCTGAGCCGTTTCGCCCGCTGGTTTAAGGCATATTACGGATGATCCGCCCGCTAAACCGATCGCTACCCGCGCGGGCTCAGACCGCCCCAAAAAACGCACATTAAACGCCCGGAACCAAATGCCGTTCCGGGCGTTTTTCACAGGGACGGTTTGTCAGTCTTCCCCCTGCAGGGATACGAAGATCTGCTCGGCTATCGCGGTCAGGTCCAGCCCGTCCAGCTCAGGGGTCCTGACGGAAAGGGAATACATCACGCCGGGCACGATGTCGTACCACTGGCACAGCTCCACCTGGGCATCCTCATCCTGCGCCTGGCCGATCGTGCCGTAGCAGTAGGCTATCTCCACTTCTTCCACGTACTCCCACTCGAAATACATGCCTGAAATGTCCATCAGTTCGCCGTACTCCAGCGCGGCAGGCTGCATCCTGAAGCAGAACTCGTCCCCAAACATGCCGAACTGCATCTCTGCGAGATCAGCCTCGGGCAGGAAGCGGAACACGGGCTCTTCGGCGCCCTCAGGCACGTTGAACACCAGGCCGGAGGCGACTGTCAATTCTTCATAGCTCATATCCTGCCAGGGATTTACCGCCGAAACGTTTCCATCCTCGGCAAGGGCGAGACCCGCGCACAGGCACAGGCACATGATCAGCGCAAAGAGTTTTTTCATTTTTCATTCTCCTGTTTTTGTTATTTCCGGAAACCGTCAGATCCGGTCCCGCGGAAGTATACCACATTTCACGGCGTTTTGAAATATCCCTCGAAGCAATACCCTGGAAACGGCCCGCCCCGTTCCTATTCCGCCTTCACTTCCACGCCCCGGATACCCGTGTCCACGGGGATATAGCCCCCGTTAACGGCGCTGTTCTCCCGGAGCAGCTGTATGAACGCCTCGTTGTCCGTAGGCGCGTCGGCTTCCGGCACCACGGGAATCTTGCCCTCGAACACGCTGCCCGGCACGGTGGCGTTATAGTCGCTGGTGCACACGCGGTAAGTCTTTTCGGTGTCGTTTATGTCGACCAAGGTACCGTCGTCCAGGGTTATGCCGAGTATGGTGTACTCCCTGGCGTAGGGGTCCAAAGACGGATCGCCGGACACCGTGTAAGTGAAGGTAAGGCCGGTCATCTGGTCGCCGTAATCGGCGGACCTGAGCCCGTTCACCAGCTGCCGAGCCAGTTCCTGCCCGTTGAGCTCGTACACCAGCAGCTTGTTGCCGAAGGGCGTGATCGTGTAAATGTCGCTCACTCTTATATCGCGGGTCGTCTCACCGTTAGGTATCTGCAGGCTGGTACGTATGCCGCCGTTGTTATAAAACGCTATCACCGCGCCCTGATCGCGGACAGCCTCAAGCATGAGCCAGGTCACCCAGTTGCCCGCCGGGTTGGGTTCCGTGCCTTTAACCTTTACGATGGGCGTGTCGATATACCCCAGCACCTCGCTCATCTCTTCGCTGATTGCGTCCCAGCACGCCCGGGAGATCGCCATTATCTCCGGGTCGAGCCCCGCCGCGTTGGTTTCGGTGTCATACAAAGCCTCCTTGTCGGCGGTTATCTTCTCACAGCCCAGGTCTTCGACACGCACCGCGCCGTCTTCGCTTATCACCAGCACCGCAAAAGCGAACCCGTTGGCGGAACTGCCGCCCTGGATAAAGCTCACCTTGCTGGCCTCCGTGCCGTATACCATGCCGTGGACGTGCCCACCGCACACCAGTGCAACCTGTTTGGGATCCATCGCCCCGGCGACCCGTGAGGGCTCCTCATGAGCAAGTACCACCGTAGCGTCGGGCTTTTCCGTCTCATTTACCCGGCGGACAAAGGCATCCAGCTTCTCAAGGTCGCCGTCTATCGTGTAATGCACGATCTTCGAGCTCATGATCTCGTTGCGGTAGTTCGGGATATAGCCTATCACAGCGATGCGCTTCCCCGCCTTCTCGATCACGGCATAGTCTTTGGTGAACGGCACGCGCTCACCCGTTTCCGCGTCGAAAAGGTTGTACGCCAGCACGGGTATCCCGGGGTCTCCGAAATAGTCGCCCAGTACGTATGGCGCAAGGGTGCCTTCATTGTCGCAGGCGTACTCGGTGACTTCCCAGTCGAACTCATGGTTGCCCAGCCCCACCGCGTCGTACTTCATCGTGTCCAGCGCCGCGCGTATCACCGCGCCGCCCGTCATCAGGGATACCGGTGTGCCCTGGTACAGGTCGCCCCCGTCAAGCAGCAGCACGTCGTCGTACAGTCCCGATGCCCGCGCCTCGTTTATCAGCATGGCAATGCGCGCCAGGCGGTACTGGAACTTGTCCGGACTGCCCGCGGAAACGTCCATGATCCCCCCGTGTATGTCCGAAGTCTCTATCACGAGTATCCTCTTTTCCCCGCCGCCATCGGCGTTGACCGTAAACATGCCGGCGCACAGGCACAGGCACAAAAGCAGTAAAAGCAGTCTTTTCATCAGGATCCCTCCTATTTTATGAACCGACGGCGGAAACGCCGTTTCGTTACGCTGGAAGTATACCACATAAACACGGTTTCTGAATACCCCTGTCCGCCAATATGGCTCCGTCCGCACCTCCGGCATGATTTTTCCATTCCGGAGCTTTATACTCTGAAAAAACCATGGTATAATACGCGCAGAACACATTTCAAGGAGAGTATACGCCATGAGAGCCTCTGCCGCGAAAACCATACTTGCCGTGATGCTTTGCGTTCTGATGCTGTTCCCCTCCGTCCGGGCAGAAGGTGAAGCGGAAGCTGCCGGCCCCGCCCTGCCCGAAGCCTCAGGCGAAACCCTGCCCGAAGCCTCAGGCGACGCCGTACCCGAAGTTGCCGAAACAGGCGGCTGGAACGGCCTGTTCACGGACCTGGTCGCAGCCCTGGCGGCGCTTGACCTCTACGGTCCCGAAAGCGCAGAGTACGCCCAGGCGCAGGTCCGCGTCAATGACGTGCTCGCCGAACTGGACGACCCTCTGGCAGACAGTGTCGCGAACGAATGGCGTCAGGTGTACCTGAACAGCGATTACCGCGTGTTCATATACGGTGAGGACGATCCCTCCCTGCTGCCCGTAACGGGCAGGCACGCTTTTGTGGTGCTGGGTTTCGAGCTTGAGAACGGCGAAATGAAGGACGAGCTGAAAGCCCGCTGCGACGCCGCTGCCGTCGCCGCGAAGGCGTTCTCTGATTCCGTGCTGCTGTGTTCGGGCGGCGCTACGGGCGAGAACAACCCTGAAAACCACACTGAGGCGGGGCTCATGAAAGCGTATCTCGTCGGGGAACACGGCATCGACGCCGAGCGGATCTTCATCGACGAGGAAGCGCTGACCACCACGGAAAACGCCCTTAACACGCTTGAGATACTCAAGACGCTGGGGATCACCCGCATCACCCTTGTCACTTCCTCCTACCACCAGCGCAGGGCGAACATGCTGTATTTCACCCTGGCGGAATTGGCCCGCCTGTACGGCGGCTACTCGCTGGAGCTGGCCGGGAATTTCTCGAACCGCGCCGAGGCTGACTGGCTGCTGGCAGTGATAGACCCCCAACTGGCGGTATACCAGCTCGGTGAATTGATAGACGCGCTCAGACCTTCCGATACTCCGGAAGAATGACTCTATTCTCTTAAGACAGCCGGCGTATCCGGAAACAGGTCCATTGGACCGCTCTGCAGGCAGAATTAAGCGCGGCCGGAAGGTCTCCCCCTTCCGGCCGCGCTAACAGTTTTGGTATTTCAGATCTCAGTCATCGCAATGGGCACGTTGAGCAGGCTGATGCTCAGGGGCATGTCCCACAAAAGCCCAGGCAGCTCCCTTATCAGTTTCGCCGGAGCGGAAGCAAGCACGGCGGGCAGTGCGCGCATCGCGATCGCCCTGTCAAGCGCCTCTTTTTTGTCTCCCGCCATGAGCGCTTCCATGGCCGCGCAGAACTCGTATGTCTCCGCCAGCATCCTGCGGCTTAAACGCGCGCCCCCCGCGGAAAGCTCGTTTATCAGTTTTTCCATGCGCAGCGCGTTTTCGCCGCACACCTCGCCGGATGAAGAGAACATTTTGCCAAACGCATCCAGCCTCGGAGCGCAGGACGCGGTGCGGGGCAGGCTCTGCCTTTCCCATTTGGAGGGTCTGTACGGCTTGAGCCTTAAGAAGAACGCCCTGTCCAGCAGCCTGGGATCCAGCGGATAGCCATAACCCGCGTCCTGGCAAGTCATCAGCACGGTGACGCCTCTGCTTTTCAGGCGGAACGCGCTGTCCATCATGCCCCGGCTCTGGTCGCCTCCGCTAAACATGTTTATATCCTCGATCGCGACAAGGCGCGGAGTCAGCCGGTCATCTGAAAGCATGAGCGCGTTGAAAGCCGCGTTTTTGCGGACGTCCGAAGAGCCCGCGTCGATTTTTACGTACCTTTCCGCGCCTTCCTGAGTAAGCCCCAGCACATCTGCCAGCGCGTCCGTGAACGCGCTTTTGCCGCAGCCGGGCTCACCGGACACGAGCACTATGCTGCCCACGTTCAGCGCTACCAGCAGGCTGAGCGCCTCGTCGTTTGTCAGGCACATGCCCATCTTCTCAAAGTGGCTGCGCAGGTCGCTTATCAGCTGCGCGGGAGTAAAGTCCTGAGTTTTGGGAACACCCGTAAACGTCCCCTCCGGCGCCTGCACTCCGTCCCTGATCAGGCCCGCGGCGCGGCTGAACATCGCAAATTTCAGGAATTCCCCGTCCAGTCTCGCCTGGCTCTCGCCGGAAAGCAGCCTTTCCGCTTCCCTCTGCGCCTGGCGCGCGCTTTCGGCCGCCCTTAAGCGGATCTCCTTTTCCTGATCGAGACGCGCAGTCTCCTTTTCCAGCCGGTCAAACTCCAGTTTGTGCGCTAAGCGGGTCTCCTCCATTATCTCGCCCTGCTTTTGGAGCTTCTGGCTTTTGAGCTTGTCTATCTCGTTCAGGAGCCTGAGTCTCTCCCCCTCCAGCTCGTCCAGTACTCCGTCCCGCGGTCCGCCCGCGTTTGGAGAAGGAGCGCAGGGCAGTTCCAGGATGTCTTTAAGCCCCGGGAGTGAATTCAGCCCCCTGGACAGCGCGGCGGACGCGTCCTTGAGTTCCAGCGCCTCCCTCAGCGCGTTTATCGCCTTGTCCACCGGTGAGACCGCCGCGTTCAGGCTGGCCGAATCGCTCACAGACGCCCCCAGGCGTTCCACCCGGCTCTGCTTCCACTGCTCGTCCACTATCTCGAATATGCTCCTGCCCCTGCGGGGATTGAGCCCCGTCTGGCCCGCCAGGGATTCCCCTTTCCTGCGGCGGTGGTGTTCCTCCTCGCTGCGGACCGGTGCGGAAGGAGCCGTTTCAGCCTTTGCCTCCGCGGGCTTCGCCTCCCCGTTGGAGGCAGGCGTTTTTTCGCCAGCCGGCGCTTTTTCGCCGGCCGGAACGTTTTCGGGCGCGGGGGAAGCATCGGGCTCTTTAGCTGTAAACAGCGCCGGGGACACATACAAAAGCACTTCCCGGCCGTCTCTTGGCAGTCTTATCAGTTCCTGAACAGGCAGGTCTATTTTTTCCGCGGACAGATCCTGCGCTAATGCCCACTCCCCCAGGTTCCGGCCGGGTTCTGGGATAAACGGACCTTTTGCCATTTCCCCTTCAATAAGGAGGACCCTTGGAGTATACACCTTTTCTCCCTGTCTCAGGGTAGCAGTCCTGTCGGGTGAGGAAATGGGCTCCACAGCCTGCATGAGCTTATACTCCCCGCAGGCGCTTATCACGTCAGAATATACTATCAGACGGTTGATCTCACCGTTCTCGGGATTATAGTTTTTATTGGGGCGGATCTTTTCGGCCTCGCCGGGAAAACGGCTCAGATCCATCACGCAGTATCCGCCCATGCCGCGCATGCGGTTTTTGAACCTGATCGCCTCGTTTTTGTCCGGCACTACGCGTATATAGCCCTCGTCCGGGAACTGATCGTTCGCAATGTCCGCCCGGGTGAAGCCCGCGCCGTCGTTTACCAACACGGGACGCAGCCTGAAATATGCTCTCTGAGGATTGTCCTCCTCAAGCTGGCATACAGATATTTTACCGGGGAGCGTCATATAATTCCTCCTGAATCGACCCAAATACAACAGTTTGCATAGAAAACCGATAATACATTATATTTCCTATAAACACCCTCGTCAAATATAAAATTTCTTCAAATGTAAAAAAATCGGCATTATCGGGTAGCATTATTTAGAAATTTAATGTATAATTAAAGTGAAGTAATCCCCTTTACAAAAAGGAGGTATGTAAATATGAGAAACAAACAGGTAGTGGCCATGCTTCTGGCGGGCGGACAGGGCTCGCGGCTGGGCCTGCTGACACGCGTCACCGCAAAGCCCGCAGTGCCTTTCGGCGGCCGCTACAGGATAATCGACTTCCCGCTTTCAAACTGCGCCAACTCCGGCATCGACACGGTGGGCGTGCTCACCCAGTATCAGCCCCTTGAGCTCAACAGCTACATCGGCTCCGGCGCCAGCTGGGACCTGGACCTGACCGACGGCGGGGTGTTCGTGCTGCCCCCCTACGTGCAGGGCTCCGAAGGGCGCTGGTATTCCGGCACCGCGGACGCCATCTACCAGAACCTGGCGTTCATAGACCAGTATTCCCCCCGCTACGTGCTGATACTGAGCGGCGACCATATATATAAAATGGACTATTCCGCCATGCTGGACTACCACATCCGTCAGCAGGCGGACATCACCATCGCCGTGCGTCCCGTGCCCTGGGAGGAAGCGCCTTCCTTCGGCATAATGAACACCAAAGAGGACGGCCGCATATTCGAGTTCGAGGAGAAGCCCAAAAAGCCCAAGAGCAACCTGGCCAGCATGGGCGTGTACATCTTCACCTACTCCCAGCTCAAAAAGTATCTGGTGGAAGACCACGCCGACCCGAACAGCCACAACGACTTCGGCAAGAACATCATACCCACCATGCTCAAGGATGACAAGCGTCTGTACGCTTACAGCTTCAACGGCTACTGGAAGGACGTGGGCACCATCCACTCTTTGTGGGAAGCGCATATGGACCTGCTCAAGAATCCCCCTGAAGTGGATCTTAACGACAAGCGCTGGCCCATCTACGCCAAGAGTCCCGTCATGCCGCCCCACTTCGTGGGCGAAAAGGGCAAGGTGGAAAACTCCCTGCTCACCGAGGGCTGTCAGGTGTACGGCCAGGTATCCGGCAGCGTGCTGGCCAGCGGCGTTATAGTCGAAGAAGGCGCGGTGGTCAGGGATTCTGCGATCATGCCGGACTGCGTGATCAAGTCCGGCGCGGTAGTTGAGAGGGCCATAATCGCTGAGCAGTGCGTGATAGGCGAAAACTGCCGCGTTGGCGAGAGCGAAGGCGATATCGCCCTTATCGGCAACGGCACCAATCTCAAGCCCTTTACCATCGTAAAGGCGGGCCAGCAGGCCAATGAAGAAACACTCGGCGGAGGGGAAACAGTATGAAGGACGTAGTTGGCGTAATCTATACCGCGCGTGACGAATTTTCCATGCGCGAACTGGCCTCAAACCGTTCTGTCAGCGCGCTGCCGGTGGCGGGCAGGTACCGCCTGGTGGACTTTATGCTGTCCAACCTGGTGAACTCCTCCATCCGCAAAGTCGGTGTGATGATGCAGGGCAATTATCACTCCCTGATGGATCACCTGGGCAGCGGCAAGGAATGGAACCTGCACACGCGCAACAACGGCCTCTACCTGCTCATTCCCTACCGTAGCGGCGACGAGGGCTACCAGGGCATACTTGACGCGTTCAAGGACAACATGGAATTTCTGCGCCGCAGCGGCCAGGAGTACGTGCTGATAGTGGGCGGACGGCTCATATACAATACCACTTACGACGAACTTGTTGACCTGCACATGGAAACAGGGGCCGACGTCAGCCTTATGTACACCCGCTTTGACCCCGTCAACGGAGAATACTCCCGCTTTTCCGACAGCGTGAGGGCGTTCATAAACGTGGACGAGTCCAGGCGCGTCACCGACATAGAGATCAATCCCAACGTGATCACCTGCCCCAATGTGCTTATGGACGTGGTGCTCATCAAGCGCACGCTGCTCATGCACATGGTGGACATGGCTGCCTCACACGGGTATCACGACCTGTATTCCACCATCATAAGGAACGCGGTTTACGACAAGACGCTCAAGGTGGTAGGGCTGGAGTTCAAGGGTTACTGCCGCAGGATGGAAACGGTCAATTCATTCTACAACCTGAATATGGACCTGCTCAGGCCCGAGATCAGGCACGAGCTGTTCGACATCAACCCCGTCTACACCAAGACCCGCAACGACGCTCCGGCCAAGTACCTTCCGGGCTCGCAGGTCTCCTCCTCTTTGGTGGCGGACGGCTGCGTGATAGAGGGCGACGTGAGCGGCAGCGTGCTGTTCAGGGGCGTCAGAGTGTCCAAGGGCGCTAAGATAAGCGGTTCCATCATCATGCAGGACTGTTTTATCGGCGAAAACGTGGAGCTTGAAAACGTGATACTGGACAAGGACGTGACCGTGCTTTCCGGAGCGCGCCTCATCGCTCCCCGCCGTTATCCCATCGTTCTGGGCAAGAACGTAACTATCTGAGGTATTACATAAAGGAGAAACCATATCATGAAGATCTTATTCGCTGCCAGCGAGTGCGTGCCTTTCATAAAGACCGGCGGACTGGCGGACGTCGTAGGCGCGCTTTCCAAGGAGATCGCCAAAAAGGGCGCGGATATCCGCGTCATACTGCCCCTGTACAAGGGCATGGACGCCTCGTTCAAGGATCAACTGCGCCACGTATGCTACTTTTACATCGACCTGGGCTGGCGCCATCAGTATGTTGGCATCGAGACCCTTGAAAAAGACGGCGTGACCTTCTATTTCATCGACAACCAGCAGTATTTCGGCCGAGACTATATCTACGGCCGGGGCGGCGACGAGGGCGAAAGGTTCGCCTACTTCGCCAAGGCGGTGCTGGAGACCCTGCCCAAGATCGACTTTATCCCCGACGTCATCTCCTGCCACGACTGGCAGACGGGCCTTATCCCGGTGCTGCTCAAGGCGCAGTACAGGCAGCTGGCCATGTACGAAAACATCAGGACCACCTTCACCATCCACAATCTGCAGTTCCAGGGGCTGTATCCTATCTCCGCCACGGAAGAACTGCTGAAGCTGGGCGACTGGGCATACTCCAGCGACAACCTGGAGTTCTACGGCCAGTGCTCCTTCATAAAGGGCGGCCTTGTGTTCGCCGACCGTATCACCACCGTGTCCCCCACCTACGCCCAGGAGATCCTGTCCCCCTACTACGGCGAAAGGATGGACGGGCTGCTCAGGTCCCGCCAGAGCGTGCTCAGCGGCATTTTGAACGGCATCGACACCGTTGAATACGACCCCGCCCGCGATCCCTTCATCGAGAAGAATTACACACCTGATACCTTCGACGACAAGCTGCCCAACAAGCTGGCGCTGCAGAAAGAGCTGGGCCTCAAGCAGGACGAGAACGCTCCCCTTATCGCCATGGTCACCCGCCTGTCCGCCCAGAAAGGCCTGGACCTGGTGGAGCGGGTGCTGGACGGCATAATGAACACCGGCGCTCAGATGGTGGTGCTGGGCATGGGCGAAAGCAAGTATATGGACCTGTTCGGCTGGGCCAGCTGGAAGTATTCCGGCAGGCTGGCCGCCTCCTTCCAGATGAACCCTGCCCTGGCGCACAAGATCTACGCCGGCGCGGATCTGTTCCTGATGCCCAGCATGTTCGAGCCCTGCGGCCTGAGCCAGATGATAGCCTTAAGGTACGGCACGCTGCCCATAACCCGTGAGACCGGCGGCCTGAGAGATACGGTGTTAAGCTACAACGAGTACACCGGCGACGGCAACGGCTTCACCTTCTTCAACTACAACGCCCACGACATGCTGCACGTGATCGAGCGCGCCACGGGCATCTATTACAACAACCGCGTACAGTTCGATTTCCTCGCCCGCCGCGCCATGTGGGGCGAATACGGCTGGGACAAGAGCGCGGACAAGTACCTGGAGCTGTTCGGCGAGCTGTGCGGCGTTCCTCAGGCGCAGCCCATAGAGGAAGCGCCCGCGCCCAAGCCCAAGAAGCCCCGGGCAAAGAAGGCCGCTCCCGCCCAGGCGGAGACCGAGCCCAAGGCAGGACCCGCCGCGAAGGCTGAGCCCGCGCCCAAAAAGGAAGCCAAGCCCAAAAAGCCCAAAGCCGTGAAGCTTGAGACGGCTGACGCGCCCGAGGAAGCACCCAAGAAACGCGCTCCCCGTAAAAAAGCGTCCGAGTCCAAGGCGTAAGCGACAGCTGAAGACCCACCCGAAAGGGTGGGTCGCGGTAAATCATCATTCTTTTGATCACGGAGGCATCACAATAATGAAGATCGGTTATCAGATATATTCGGCCCGCTCCGACGCGGAAAAGGATCTTACCGGCACCTTAAAGCAGCTCAAGGCCATGGGCTACGAGGCTGTGGAACTCGCCGGCCTGTACGGCAAGACCGCGCAGGAATTCAAAGCCTGTCTTGACGAGGCGGGCATACCCGCCATTTCCGCTCACGTACCGCTCGCCGAGATAGAGCAGGACATGTTCAAGGTCATCTCGGACTATAAGCTGCTGGGCTGCGAATACATCGCCGTGCCCTACACCGACGCGGAGAGCCGCCCCGGCGGAAAAAAGTTCGCCCGCACCCTCAACATCATCCGCTCGTTCGGCGAGCTGTGCGAAAAAGCGGGCATCACCCTGCTGTACCACAACCACGACTTCGAGTTCGAGAAGATCTCCGGCGAGTACGGGCTGGATTTCATTTATGACGCCGTGGATGAAAAGTACCTTAAAACTGAGGTGGACACCTGCTGGGCAAAGTACGCGGGCGAGGATCCCGCCGCCTACGTGCTCAAGTACGCGGGCCGCGCCCCCGTGGTGCACCTCAAGGACTATGTGGGCAAAAAGGTGGAAGGCAAGAATCCCTATGCCCTGATCGGCATGGCGGACGACAGCGCCAAGGAGGGCGAGATCGAGTTTGAATTCCGCCCCGTTGGCTACGGCTGCCAGGACTTTGCCTCCGTCTGCGCCGCCGCCAAACAGGCAGGCGCCGAATGGGTGATAGTGGAGCAGGACGAAAGCAAGGGCCGCACCCCGCTTGAGGCCGCCCGCATGTCCATCGATTACATAAAGACGCTGAACATCTGACAAAGCGCGCATAAAAACTGACGCTCTTCCAAGCGAAGAGCGCCCGTTTTTTTCTTCTGCGGTCTACAGCTTAAGCTCGTACACTCCGCCCTCGAACACTATGGGCCGGCCGTCGGCGTCTTTATAAAACGACACTTCTTCCGTACCGGTCTGTATGAAGCCCAGGCGCTCAAGCAGCCTGACGGACGGCGTGTTGGCAAGGGCTGTGCCCGCCGTGATACGCTTTACGCCTTTGGTTTTCAGGTGGCCTATCAGCGCCGATATGCTCTCATACGCGTAGCCCTGCCCGTGGAAGTCGGAGCGGAAGCAGTAGCCCAGCTCAAAGCCCTCTTCCCTGATGTGGAAAGCCGCGTAGCCGATCACTGTCCCGTTCAGGCACACCGCGTAAAACCTGTGCTCGTAAGATCCGGCAAACTCTGCCCATTTGGCGACGCGCTTTTTCACCGTCGCGTCATCAAGCTCGCTGGGCTTGTCGTATTTCGCGTATTCGGACTTCGCCGCGTCCGCCCAGATGAACTGCAGGTCCTTCCAGTCTTCGGCGCGCACCCGCCTTATGGTTAGCCTTTCAGTATTTATCATTTTCTCCTCCCGTATCAGTCCCGCCTCAGCGCGAAACAGCGCAGCTCCAGCGCGTCCACGCTTTTGAGATCATACGTTGTTTCTGAAAACACGTACAGCCTATCCCCGACGAGGGCTATGTCCCCGTAGCCCGCGCCTCCGGGCAGGGTGTACAGGGTCTGCCAGGTCTCGCCGTCCACGGAAAAGCTGACGCTCAGGTTTTGCCGCTTCTGCCCGTCAAGGCAATTTACCAGGTACGCCCCCTCGCCGCCTCCGCACAGCGAAGCGAAGCACACTGGATCGGGCAGCCCCGAAAATGCCGTTTCTGAAAGCGTCTCTCCCCCGTCGCCGCTTTTGGCGAACAGGCGCAGATGCTCCGCGTTCTCCTGCCTTATCGTGAACAGTATTTCCCCGTCCAGCTCGCACGCCGCGGTCTCTGACTGGTTCTTCGCCCCATCGAACATAAAGCCCCTGCGCCATGTCTCACCGCCGTCGTCAGAATATATACAGCCGCACACGCTGGGACGGTGCTCACGGCGTCCGCCATCATACTTTTTCCCGTTCGCCAGCCACAAGGGGCAGACGATCCGCCCGCCCGAGGTCCGCAGCGCGTGTCCGGGCCCCAGCGCGCACACGTTCCACTTATACGGGAATCCCTTCAAACAGTCAGTTATCTCCCGTTCCTCACCGAAGCTCGCGCCCCAGTCTTCTGAGACGCGTACGAACGCCCTTTCGTACTCCCGGCAGTACAAAAGCAGCGCCCGGCCGTTTTCCAAAGCGCACAGCACGGGGTTGTTGAGCGCACCGCCCCCGGACGGAAACACCGTGCGGGACAGTTCGTTCCCCTCCTTATCGAGCCTAAGCGCTATGATGTCTATATCGCCCCAGTCGGAAAACCTGTCGCTCCTGGCTTCCAGGCAGCACAAAAGCGTGCCGTCCGCCTGGGCGGCGATGCCGGGTATGCGGTAAGACACATACCCATCCCCTGCCGTGAACAGGCGGCGCGTGAACAATTCGGTCAATGCATGCATGATTTTCTCCAATTCCGTATCGTCGGGAATATCTTTCAGCGTTTTGCTGAGGTCCTCCAATTTAACAAAAACTCCCTTTGACAAACCTCATCCTCTATTATACAATATGCCAAGTGAAAACGGAAGCAATCTTTAATCCAATACGAGATATTGGCAAGAGCGCAGTCCACACACGGTATATGCGATTACAGCCTTGCCATGCTCAGACGGAAATCGGAGCTCTGGCAAGGTTTTTTGATTGCCCGCTCTCACAATCTTAAAAAAGGAGCGTTTCCCATGAAGCTTATTTACGACATCAACGATCGTCCCAGTCTGGGCAAGACCATCGTCTTCGCGTTCCAGCAGATGATCGCCATCATGGCCGCCACCCTGCTGGTGCCCATGATCATGACCGGCTACACCAACGGCGCCATCAAGTTCGACCCCGCCGCCGCGCTGTGCGGCGCCGGCATCGGCACCCTGATC
>JAIKWZ010000048.1 GCA_024684375.1 Clostridiales bacterium | reverse complement strand
GGGCCGCATCAACAAGTTCTATCAGGAAGTCTGCCTGCTTGAGCAGCTGTACGTCAAGGACGACAGCCTCACCGTGCAGAAGATGATCGACCAGGAGAACAAGGGCCTGAACATCGTCCGCTTCACCCGCTACCGCATGGGCGACGGTCTTGAGAAGAAGGTCAACGACCTGGCCGCCGAGGTCGCCGAGCAGGCCGCCAAGGTGAACAAGTAAACAACTGATACAGATAATAAAAGGGGATATTTCCCCTTTTATTATTACCCGGCAGACAAAGGACCGGGCGTGACCCAGTCGATTCAGTCGCCCGCGGTAACGCCCGGTCTTATCAAACAAAGCAAAGAGGTAGATATTATGTATCGCCGCATCGTGCTCAAACTCTCCGGCGAGACCCTGGCGCCCCTGTCCCAAAGCGGCGGGGTGTACGACAAGGGCCGCGTGGACGAGTGCGCCAAAATGCTTATCAAAATCGCCGGACAGGGCGTACAGCTCGCTGTGATACTGGGCGGAGGGAACATCTGGCGCGGCCGCTTTAATCCTGACATGGACCCCGTTACCGCCGATCAGATGGGCATGCTGGCCACTGTACTGAACGCCCTGTGCTGCGCCGAGGCAGTGAACCGCCTGGGCGGCAAGGCCAAGGTTTTCACTGCCCAGGAAATGACCCGCTTCGCGGAACTCTACCGGGCTGACAGGGCGGACGAGGCGCTTAACGCCGGATACATCGTGTTCGCCGCGGGCGGCACCGGCAATCCCTTCTTCACCACCGACACCGGCGCGGCGCTCAGGGCGGCCGAGCTCAAGGCGGACGCGGTGTTCAAGGGGACCGGCGCTGAAGGTATTTTTGACAAGGATCCCAACAAGTACCCTGACGCGGTCATGTACAAGGACATCACCTACAAAGAGGCGATCGACAAGCGCCTGGGCGTGATGGACACTTCCGCCTTCGTGCTGTGCATGGACAGGAAAGTGCCTGCTATCCGCGTGTTCAAAATGGACAGCCTTGAAAATATCTACAAGGCGGCGATGGGCGAAGACATAGGCACCACCGCACACCCGTAAGGATCAAGGAAGGTCAACATGGTTTCCTCTGTGGTCTGCATACTGCTGGCGGCGCTTTTGCTGACACCCCTGCCGCTGAATACATTCGGGGCCAACGAAGCAGTTACGGTCCCATCCGCCGAAATGTACGGCATCTCCACCGAAGACCCATTCATGCGCCTGGCCATAGATGAGGCGCTGGAGGGCATCACGCTGGGCCA
Source organism: Clostridiales bacterium (assembly GCA_024684375.1). GTDB lineage: Bacteria > Bacillota > Clostridia > Christensenellales > Aristaeellaceae > RUG14130. The sequence goes on along the minus strand of JAIKWZ010000048.1, from coordinate 12,562 downwards.
CGGCGGTCCCTTCGGTTCCGTGATAGTGAAGAACGGGCAGGTCGTGGGCAGCGGCCACAACATGGTGCTTAAAAACAACGACCCCACCTGCCACGGGGAGGTCGCCGCCATAAGGGACGCCTGTCAAAAACTGGGCACATACGACCTTACGGGCTGCGAGATATACACCACGGGCGAACCCTGTCCCATGTGCCTGTTTGCCTGCATGTGGGCGAACCTGGACAAAGTTTACTACGGCTGCACGATAGAGGACAATGCCATAATCGGCTTCCGCGACGAGGCGTTCGATTCCCTCTTCGCGGGACGTGAACAGCTGGGCGACTATCTTGTGTGCATCGACAGGGACGCTTGCCTGGAACTGTTCTCCGCTTATCTGGAACTTGAACATACGATCTACTGACGCAAAAGAGGTGATTCGATATGAGACGCAGTATTTGCAGTCTGCTCATTGTTTCCGCGCTGATACTGAGCGTACTGCTGCCCTGCACCGCGCTTGCGGGAGGAGAAGACATGGTTTTTTCTGACGACGCATCGGATTTCGTGCTTTTGAGTGAAGCCGTGCCGGACGCGATACTTGAGATACGCTATTATTCCACCTACAACTTTATAGGAGACCGCATCGAAGGCTACGAGCAGCCCGTCGCGCTGCTTACGAAAGAGGCCGCGGCCGCTTTGAAGGAAGTCAGCGACGACGTGATGAGCCAGGGCTACAGGCTGAAGATATTCGACGCCTACCGGCCCCAGAAAGCGGTGACCCACTTCATGCGCTGGGCGCTGGACGTGAACGACACCCGCATGAAGGAGTACTTTTATCCCGAGCTGGATAAGGACGTGCTTTTCCCGCAGGGCTACATAGCCGAGCACTCCGGCCACTCGCGCGGCAGCACCGTGGACCTGACCCTGTTCGACATGGCCTCGGGCCGTGAAGTCGACATGGGGGGCACCTTCGATTATTTCGGGGAGCTCAGCCATCCGGACTATACGGACATAACCGAGACACAGTACAATAACCGCATGATCCTGAGGGATGCCATGCTGCGCCACGGCTTCAAGCCTCTGGCGGAGGAGTGGTGGCACTTCACCCTTAAGGACGAGCCTTTTAAGAACGTGTATTTCACTTTCCCGGTGCACAGCGCTTCCGTAAACAGGAACACCGGGATCGGCAGCGTTGATTACATGGCGCTGGTGAACAAGCTGAACGCCCTGCCCGAAGGCTGGGAGGACGCACTCACCACCGTGATGACTGGCAACTCTGTGGGCGACGAGATAGAGGTGGAGGTAAAAGCCTTCGCCGCATATGAGGCGCTCAAGGCTGACCTTGAGGAAAACGACGGCATATACCTTGAGCTGGACTCCGCGCGCCGCAGCGTGGCCGAACAGCAGGACATAATGGACCGTTTCATCATCAAGTACGGCGCGGACTACGCCGCCAAGACGGTAGCCGTGCCCGGCTATTCCGAGCACCAGACCGGCCTGGCGCTGGACCTTTACTTTAAGGTGAAGGACGAAAACGGCGCGTTCAGGGACGTCTACTACAACGAGGATATGATGAAGCCCGAATACGAGGGCATCTGGGACAGGATACACGAAAAGCTGGCTTCCTACGGTTTCATACTGCGCTACCTTAAGGACAAGGAATACATTACCGGTTACGGTTACGAGCCCTGGCACATAAGGTACATTGACGATATTGAGACCGCGAAAGAGATAATGGCGCAGCCCGGCATGACGCTGGAAGTATATCTGGGCGCCGCCACGGACGCGGACCCCGTGATCTCCACGGGCGAAAGCACGCTTTTCACGCAGGAAGAGCTCGCCGAGGCGGCGGTGCAGATCAAGTGCAAGTTCGCCTCCTGGGAAAAATGCGAACTGCATTCACTGGTTTATGCAGGAGACGACGCCTGTGACGGCGAAACATTGGAATGGCTCAATTCCCGGAACAGCGGAGCATCTTTCACCCGCGCTGCCAAATTCGTCTGCTCCTTCCGCACCGCCGGAGACATAAAGGGCGCGTGGGAACCCGATACGGAGTACGACGACTGTGAGTGGTACCTGGCTAAAGCCGAAAACGGCAGCTGGGAAATAGTCAACTGGATTTATTAGTTCAATATGGAACGGAGGTCTTACAACATGAAAGCTTTTATCACAATACTGGCCATATTGGCGCTTATCATGTGTTCTTTCGCACTCGGAGAGGGTACCGGCTATGTGCTTCACTCCGACCTTCAGCCGCGCACGGCGTCCCCCGACTGGGTGGCCGCGCTGCCCGAAGCGCAGGACGCTTCCCAGCTGTTCATAGTCGCCGGCTTCGGCATGGACAAGACTACAGCGTATATCTCCATGCATGAAAAGGACGAAAACGGCAGCTGGATACAGATACTTTCCACTCCCGGCTTCGTGGGCAAAAACGGCCTGTGCCTTGACGCAGACCACAAAGAAGGCTGCGGCCAGACGCCCATTGGCGTGTACAGTTTCAATAAGGCCTTTGGTATCGCTCCCGATCCCGGCTGCTCCATCCCCTATATCCAGGTCGATGAAAACACTTACTGGTCCGGCGACCCGGACAGGCAGTACAACCAGATGGTGGACATACGCGATGTGCCCGACCTGCTCATGGACGACAGCGAGCATATAGTGTACTACGAGTACCAGTACCAGTACTGCCTCAACATCTCCTTTAACGAGGACGGTACTCCCGGCCGCGGCTCCGCCATTTTCCTGCACTGCTTCGGGCTCCAAAAGCCCTGGACGGGCGGCTGCGTGGCGGTGCCCGAGAACATAATGAGGCAGATAATGCTCAATGTTAAGGCAGACTGCGTGGTCGTTATCGACACGCTGGAAAACCTGAACGGCAGCATCTGACACGGCGGAAAACCGCGACCGGGTTGTTCAATACGACTGTATCAAGGAGGCATGCCCCTATGACTATCACCCGCACTCAGAACGATAAAGCTCTTTTCCTGGCGCTTGAAGGCCGCCTGGACACTACCACCGCCCCCGAGCTCGATAAGGAGCTCAAGGGGAGCATTGAGGCCGCAGACAGCCTTACACTGGACCTGACCAAGCTGGAGTACATCTCTTCAGCCGGCCTGCGCGTGCTTCTGTGGGCCCATAATGCCATGAGCGGCAAAAGCGGCATGAAGCTTATCGGCGCAAACGAGATCGTGAAAGAAGTGTTCGACGTGACCGGTTTATCCGACGTACTTACCATCGAATGAGGTGAAGCTGTGAAGACTGATGTTATTAGAGTATCAAGTACAGGCAGGCAGATGGAGGCCGCTTTAATGCAGGCCGAAAAGCTTGCCGTATACAAGGAATTGGATGGAAAACCCGCCCTTCACCTGCGCCTGCTCACCGAGGAAATGATGGGCATGATGCGCTCCATCACGGGCGAAGCGGAAGGCGAGTTCTGGATCGAGGACGAGAATGGCGAATATCGCCTGCACCTCAGGGTCACCACGCCCATGAACAGCGAAAAGCGCGAAAAGCTTTTATCCGTGTCATCCACAGGCAAAAATGAGTCCGCGAAGGGCCTGATGGGCCGCCTGAGGGATTTCTTCGATCAGAGCTTCGATGAAGACGTGGCCTCCTACTCCAGCCCGCTGCTCTACCCCGATGTGCTCGAGCAGGCCAACACGCACTCCTTGGACTGGGAATGGTCGATGATGAGGTACGTGGACACGCTTTCAAACAAGATCAGGGATAACGATCCCGCCGCGAAGGAAGCCTGGGACGAAATGGAGAAATCCGTGGTCACGCACGTGGCGGACGACGTGAGGGTCTCCATCAAAGGCCGCACGGTCGAAATGACCATAGTCAAGAAAATCAGCTGATCGGGTTTTTGCCTGCATAAGCGGTGCTCCTTAAGGGACGCCGCTTGTGTATTATATGCCTGAGACAGAAAGGAGCTGGTCCGAATGATCCCAAATAAACCGGCGATCCCGCGCTCGGATATGCTTCGGTGCGCGCTTTGCCTTGACGCGCCGTGCGACGCGGCGTGCGGAAAACTAAAGCCTTCTTCGCTGTTAAGGAGCATCTGGTTTGATAACGAGCAGGGCGCGGCGCAGGGGCTGAATGAGAATAATCCATGCCTTATATGTCCCGCCCCCTGTGAGCGCGCCTGCGTAAGGGCGGGCGAGGTCCCGATCAGGGAGCTTATTAACCGCCTGCATTATCAGGTGAAGCCTGAGTGCGAGACAAAGGCGCCGCAAAACGAGGACAGGCTCAAATGCGATCTGTGCGGCATACCTCTTGAAAACCCGTTTCTGCTGTCTTCCTCGGTCGTAGCCAGCACATATGACATGTGTGAGCGCGCATTCAAGGCAGGCTGGGCGGGCGTGTGCTTCAAGACCGTGTGCAAGCTGGATATCCATGAGGCGTCACCCCGCTTTTCCGCCATTTCAGGCAGCGACGGGGGCATAATGGGCTTCAAAAACATCGAGCAGCTCTCTGACCACAGCGTCGCGGCGAACATGGAGATATTCCGCAGGCTCAAACAAAACTTCCCGGGCAAAGTGATACTGGCGTCCATCATGGGCAGGGACGAAGCCGAATGGGAGGAACTCGCGCGGCTTTGCCAGGAGAACGGCGCTGACGCGGTGGAGCTCAACTTTTCCTGTCCCAATATGGCGGAGGACGGTCTGGGCAGCGATATAGGCCAGGTTCCTGAACTGGTGGAGCGCTTCACCCGGGCGGCGAAACGAGGCTGCAGCATCCCTGTGCTGGCAAAACTCACGCCCAACGTAGCGAATATGGGACCTGCCGCGGAAGCCGCGCGGCGCGGCGGCGCGGACGGGCTTTCAGCCATCAACACGATCAAATCCATAGTGGGGGTCAATCCTCATACATATGTTTCCTCACCTGCTGTGCACGGCCATAGCGCCGTGGGAGGATACAGCGGCAATGCGATAAAGCCTATCGCGCTTCGGTTCATAGCGGAGCTGGGTAAGGATCCCGAGCTGAAAGGGATGCACATCTCAGCCATGGGCGGGGTCGAGACCTGGCGCGACGCGCTGGAATTCATACTGCTGGGCGGCGCTTCGATACAGGTGACTACCGCAGTGATGCAGTACGGATATCGCATAATCGATGAACTGAAGGCGGGCCTTAACCTGTATCTGGCAGAAAAGGGTTTTGACAGCGTAAAGCAGGCCGTTGGCCTGGGGCTTGACGCGCTCAGCTCTACCACGGACACGCTGGAACGCGACACCGTGGTGTTCCCGCGCTTCATAAAGGAGCGCTGCATAGGCTGCGGCCGCTGCGTGATCTCCTGCGCGGACGGCGGGCATCAGGCGCTTCGTCTGGATAAGTCGCGGCGGCCCGTACTCAACGGCAAAAACTGCGTGGGCTGCCACCTGTGCGTGCTGGTCTGTCCGCAGCAGGCGATCCGGGGGAGCGGCAAACGTTTCGCAAAAGCTTCCGCCCAAAATGGGGAAGCGGGCTGATAAGCCTGATCGGATCAGGAGGAAAGACCTAATGAACAAAACCTTAAAGACCCTGCTGACGCTGGCGCTTGCGCTGGCGGTCGCCTGCGCTTCCGGCTTTGCCTTTGCGCGGGAGGAAGCTGATCAGTTCTCTTACTGGAAATCCGACGCGCCCGCGCTCAAAGCGCTCGTCGAGTATGTGGAAGCGGTCACGGACGAGGGATCCCCCGATTTCATCCCCGAATATGACCGTATCGCCGTGTTCGACATGGACGGTACGCTGATAGGCGAGCTTTATCCCACGTATCTTGAGTACTACATGCTGGCCTGGCGCATACTGAAGGACCCCGCTTTTCAGCCCGATTCCGCCATGCTGGAAGTTGGCCGTGCACTGCGCGACTGCGCGCTGGACAACTCTTTCCCTTCTGATATGCCCATGCAGCATGCCGTTCAGGCTGCCCGCGCCTACGCGGGAATGAACCTAAACGAGTTTGAGGACTTTGTGACTCAGATACTGCTGCGGGAAGCGGACGGCTTTGAGGGCATGACGTACGGGGAAGCCTACTACCTTCCCATGGTGGAAGTCGTCGAGTACCTGCAGAAAAACGGCTTTACCTGTTACATAGTTTCCGGCAGCGACCGCTTCATCTGCCGTGTGTACATCGAGGGCATGCTGGACGTCCCATACGAGAACATTATCGGCATGGACGTACAGCTGGAAGCCAGCAACCAGGGCGACGCTGACGCGCTGGACTACGTGTTCTCCGCTTCGGACGACGTTGTACGCACGGACAGGCTGCTTATCAAGAACCTCAAAACCAACAAGGTGCTGCAGATCGCCCAGGAGATCGGCCGCCGGCCTGTGCTCTCCTTCGGCAATTCCTCAGGCGACGTGAGCATGCACAACTACGTCATCCACAACAACGTGTACAAAAGCGCGGCGTTCATGCTGATCGCTGACGATGAAGTGAAGGATTACGGCAATGCCGAAAAGGCGCGTGCGCTTGGCGAAAAGTGGAAAGAGGCCGGTTATCACGTGATCTCCATGGCAGACGACTGGAACACCATCTACGGAGAAAACGTGGTCAGGACTGGGAGCTTCCATTGGCCGGAGGAGCTGGCGGAGGAGCGTATCCCGGTCGACGCCGAGAGCGCCGGATCCGCCGTGTCTGAAGACCAGGCAGAGACCGAGAACATGGGAAACACCCAGTACGTTATGTACCTGGGCACCAACGACAAGGACACCAACAAGCCGGTGTACACGCAGAGCGAGGCTATGGAAGTCGCCCGGAAGATACTTATAGACAACTTTGGCGGCTACACAATCATGGAGGCCCACGGCGGCTGGATCGACGGGGACACCGAGTATCAGGAGTACACGCTGGTGATATACCTGAGCGACACCACCGCGGAAGCGGTGCACGCCGCTGCGGACAAGCTGATAGAGGTGTTCCATCAAAGCTCGGTGCTCATTCAGGCGAACCCCACAGTGACTGAGTTCTATTCGGGAGCGGAAAGCTGACACGAGTGTCTTTTACCTGACAATGCATTCTATTTAACGCGAGGGGCTGCACAGCAGCCCCTCGCGTTAGTTACTTGCCCATTTCATTCACGGTTTTTGCCTGTGACAGCCTTTAAAGCGCAGCCGGGCAAAAACTGCGTGGAGGAGCGCTCCGATCGGCATGAAGCCGTGATAATAATCTTTCATTCCGAAAATCAGCCCGACGGCAGGCAGGTCGTCCGTCCGGATACCCTGTTTCGTATCGCCGACGCGCTGGAGATACGGCCAAGCGAACTTGTCCGCCTGGCGGAAGACGAAAAAACAAATACGCTGCCGTGAGACAGCATTGATTACTCAGCTGGATTATGCTAAACTGTTTTTCATGAAAACCGCACGGGGGAAAGAAAAGATGACGCTGTTTATAAACGCCTGCGTAAGAGAGCAGTCCCGCACGAAGCAGCTGGCGGAGCGCCTGCTGGACAGGCTCACGGACGAGATCACGCAGATCGAGCTGTCCAAAACGCGGCTTCCAAAAGCCGACGGGGAGTTTATCTCCTGGCGGACGGAAATGTGCGCCCGGGGAGACTTTTCCTCGCCCGTGTTCGACATTGCCAAAGAGTTTGCCCGGGCAGACACGGTCGTCATTGCCGCGCCGTACTGGGACCTTTCATTCCCCGCTGCGCTCAAATCGTACCTTGAGCAGGTGTGTGTGGTCGGATTGACCTTCCGCTATGAAAACGACAGGCCGAAAGGCCTGTGCCGTGCGATAAAGCTCTATTACGTGACCACAGCGGGCGGGCCTGTCGTGTCAGAGGAGTTCGGCTTCGGTTACGTGAAGGCGCTGGCGCAGGGCTTTTTCGGGATAGGAGAGTGCGTCATGATAAAGGCGGAAAACCTGGACGTCCGCGGAGCGGACGAAATGGAGATAATGGCCGGAGCCATGGCGCAGATCGACGCGCTGAAGCTCTGAGCCCAACAAAAATGGGAGCCGGAAGACCCGGCTCCCTGTTATTTCCAGCGCGCTATGCGTTTTACCGCGTACTCGGCCGTCTCCCGGTCGTGTATGCCGGAGATGCCCGAGAACCACACGCCCTCGGGACGGAGCGTTTCGAATATCAGGTCCAGCTCCTTAATGTCGCACATCATTTGTATGCCCTTATGGGCGGCCTGTATGCGCCGGTACACATCGACCCATCTGTGATAGCCTTCGTTGCCCGCGCCGCATACCCACTGCACGGCGTCAAGTTCGGGTATCTCCAGCAGCGCGTCCAGGTGCCTGAGCGCCCCCTGCCCGTCAAGGTGGTAGATCGAACGCTCATAAAACGCGCACTCTCTGCGTATGCCGGGCAGGAAAAACTCGTTGAACATTTCCCGGCTGACCATGCAGGAAAAATCGTTTGAAGGGATATAGTAGGTTCCGTCATTTATCAGAGGGGTCCAGCTGGTAGTGGGCATGCCCGCCTCGTGTATCATGCGGTAAAACACTCCGTAGGCGGCGTAATACTCACCTTCCGCCCGGGAAAGCGCTTTTTTCACCCATTCAGGGTTTTCCAGCAGGTCCACAGCCAGCTGCTGCCCGCCCCGAAGCGCCGCTATGTGATCGCCGCCGGGGTGAAAGTCCGTAAGCCCCACTATGAACCGGCCCCTGCCCCGCTCGATCAGTTTTTCGGTATACTCTGCCATTTTTTTGAACAGAGGATGGTTCATGTCCAGGCGCGTGTTTGCGAAATCCTTTTCCCAGTCGCTTATGGCTGGACGGGACCAGGCGGTGGTCTGGGCGAATCCGTAAGGGCAGCCGCACCAGGCGGAAAAGATCTCCGGACCCAGGTTGGGCCAGGCGATGGGCAGGGAATCATAAAGGAAATCCGTGCTTTCCAGCGCCGCCGCCGTCTCATCTATGCGCGCGTCGACGTCCAGCCATTTTTCATCAATGCAGGCGTAGGCTTTGCCTTTGAACGGCTTTGCCACCGCCTTGGGCAGGGTGACGCACACAGGCGGCCGGTCAGCGATCTCACGTTCCCAGAACGCCATATACCGCCTTTTCACTTGTTCGTAGTCAGGCTTGAGCTCGAATGTCATGCAATTCTCCGAATATTGATAAAAAAGAGGGAATGAGATCCGTCATTGAGAGGATCTGCCGGAGCGCGGCGGACAGCCTTATTTAGGCACTCGGCGCCCTAAGGCGCCCGCTATTTCTTTACCTGTTTCCTGTACCTGTACGTGACTTCCCCGAACGTGCCGACATAGGGCAGTTCCTCCCAGCCGTCAGCCAATAATCGTTCGTTCCTGCGGGTCTTCATGTGCTGGTCGCCGGGCACGTCCAGCAGCCAGCCACCGTCTTTCGTGACGCGGGTGAGTTCGGCCACTTCCTCGTCGAAAAAGTCCCCCACCACGTGCCCGCTCATTGTCACGTCGAAGCAGTCATCCGGGAAGGGCAGTACGTGGCACAGCCCGTCGCACACCCGCATGTTGGTCATGCCCCTTTTCGCGATCTCGTCGCGCATGAACTCCCTTAATGCGTCAACAGGCTCGCTTGCCACTACGAACGCGGCCTTTTGAGCCGCCGCGAATGCCAGCCGCCCCGTGCCGCTGCCCACGTCCAGCACTGTTTTGCCTTCAAGGGAGCAGATCTCGTACAGGCTGTTTTTGTTCCAGCCGTGTATGAAATCACACTTTTCATACATGACTTCGGGCGTGGTGTAGATCACGAAGTCCTCGTACCCGCCCAGGATCGTTACCTCCGCCTGACGCACCTGTTCGGCGGAAAGGTTTTCCGGGGCAGAGGCGATGAGCACGTCTATCTCACCGGCGCGTTCGGGGCACTTTTGCTTCCATAGCCACACGACCTTGGGGTTGGCTTTAAGAGCGGCTCCCATCACGGGTTTGTCACCGGCTTCAAGGTATTCCAGTATAAAACGTATCTGGAAGCGCTCCATCCTGAGCATGCAGTCGAAGGAGTACTCGTTTGGGTCTATCCAGCCCAGTTTCCACATAAACAAACCCCCGTCAGTTTTCCGTCAGCGCCTTAAGCGCCGTGTATTCCCTTAAGTACAGCCCCCGCTTCATTTCGTCTGTTTCGGCGTATTCGGCGTGTCTTGAGAAGATGCTTATCGCGTCTTTGACGTCTATCCAGCGCTTCTCCAGCCCCGCGTTTATCTCCGCCTCGGTCAGGCGCGCGGGAGTTTCGCCTATGACCTTGCAGAAGAAGTACACGCTCAGATATTTGCAGTCCTCATAATATTCGTCTATTTCCAGCGCGGGCGCGGAGGGAATGACCAGAAGGCCGGTCTCCTCACCGACTTCACGCACGCAGCAGTCCTCATAGGTTTCGCCCGCTTCCTGCCCGCCGCCGGGTATCATCCACACGTCTTCTTTCGAGGCGTAGGACATGAGTATCTGCCCGTCGTTTATTACTATGCCGCGGCAGGCCACGCGGGTCTTGTCCCAGCGCCCGAAGTAGTTTTCCCCGATTATTTCTATGGTTTGCATATTATCGTTCTTTCTGTAGTACAACATTCGGTCATTTCTGCCTATATATATCTATAAATTGACCCTCTTCGTTCTGCCAAATGCTCCAGCCATTATTACTATGCCCCAAAACTATCCAACCGGCAGTAGATGGAGAATTACATTCAACTTCTTCCTGCAGTATATCGTTTTTGATGATAGCGCTTCTTCTGGCTTCAGGCAACCAATCAGCTTTAGAAGGAACACACGTGCTTCCTTTTTCTACGATGAATATCCCGTTCTCAACGCGCATTGTGCCTTTTATTTTCCCAAAGCCTTTCTTTGTTGTGCTGATGTGATATTTTCCGTCTGGGATTTTGCTCAAATCCACCTTCACCTGGCGATCTTTGGTGGCTTTTTCGAACACTTTCTTCTTGGATTCTTTTTCAGGGAATACTTGATTTCCATCAAAAGATGAAAGCAGTTGTACAACAAGGTCGATATCTAACGCAAACAACTCAGTATTCGGAACTTGAGATTTGCTGAAAATCTCGTCCAACATCGTCTCTTTTTCGTCGTAATCCTCGACTTCTATTGCAAAGTACCTTTTTAGCCCTGCAACATTGGAATATCCATTACGCTCGAGGCTGTACATACGAGATTCATAATTCTCTTTTGTTGTCTTTCCAATCTTGATTAGCCCCGGCACAACTGTTGTCATACAGTATAATACGCCTTTTGCCATATCATCCCCTCCAATTCTTCATTCTGCCCCATAAGCTGTTTCTGACTGCTGACCGCTGGCTGCGGCAATCCGCTCTCCAGTATAAGGGGGTACGGATTGCCATGGTCGGACAATGTCTTCCCTCGCAATGATACGTCAGGGGGCGTACCTTCACCTTCTAAATGTCTACGACAAGAGCCGCGCAGAAGCGCGGCTCCGTCGTAATCAACGGTTTATTCTTTCTCTCCAGCAAGCTTCCTGTAGCTTTCCAGGCGCTTGGCGGCGTCGTTTTCCGCGGCGGCGAAGAGCTTCTCGGCGTCCGCGGGGAACTGACGGATAAGGGAGGCGTAGCGGTTCTCGCCCTTGATGAACTCCTGATAGCTGGCGGTGGGCGCCTTGGAATCCACGGTCATGGGATTCTCGTTATCGGGATTGAAGCGGTAGAGCTGCCAGTAGCCCGCCTGCACGGCCTTCTTGATCTCGGCCTGAGCCTGGTTCATCTTGATGCCGTGGTTGATGCAAGGCGCGTAGGCGATGATGAGGGAGGGCCCGTGATAGGCTTCGGCCTCGGTGACCGCCTTGAGCAGCTGGGCAGGATCGGCGCCCATGGCCACCTGAGCCACGTACACGTAGCCGTAGGACATGGCCATCATGCCCAGATCCTTCTTCTTGGTGCGCTTGCCTGCCGCGGCGAACTTGGCGACCGCGCCGGTGGGAGAGGACTTGGAGGCCTGTCCGCCGGTGTTGGAGTACACCTCGGTGTCAAGCACCAGGATGTTGACGTCCTGATTCTGCGCCAGCACATGGTCGACTCCGCCGTAGCCGATGTCGTAGGCCCAGCCGTCGCCGCCGAAGATCCACTGGCTCTTCTTGACCAGCAGGTCCTTGTCCTTGAGCACCGCGTCAGCCAGCTCATCCTTCTTGGGCAGTACGGCCAGAAGCTCTTTGCTGGCGGCCTTGCTGGCTTCGCCATCTTCCTTCACTTCGAACCACTTGTCGATGGCTTCGGCGAGCTTCTTTTTGCGGGGATTGGCTTCCTTGAGCTTAAGCAGGTTCTCGGCCAGCTTCTCGCGCCTCTGGGCAGTGGCCAGGAACATACCGAAACCGAACTCGGCGTTGTCCTCGAACAGGCTGTTCGCCCAGGCGGGGCCGTGGCCTTCCTCGTTCACGGTGTAGGGGCAGGTAGGAGCGCTGCCGCCGTAGATGGAAGAGCAGCCGGTGGCGTTGGCGACCAGCATCCTGTCGCCGAAGAGCTGGGTGATCAGCTTGACGTAAGGCGTCTCGCCGCAGCCCGCGCACGCGCCGGAGAACTCGAACAGAGGCTTTTTGAACTGGCTGTCCTTGACGGTCTTCACGTTCAGCTCGCCCTTGAACTCAGGCAGCGTCTGGGCGAATTCCCAGTTGGCTTCTTCGGCCTTCTGGGTGGCCAGAGGCTTCATGACCAGCGCCTTTTCCTTGGCGGGGCAC
>JAIKWZ010000017.1 GCA_024684375.1 Clostridiales bacterium | reverse complement strand
GCTAACTTCCTTCCCGCTTCAAAAATGCGCGCAGAGAATCGCTTCTCTGCACGCACTTGCCAATCAGAGACTAGTTGTTATAGGACTCCCACCAGGTGTTGTAATCTTCTACCAGATCAAGACCACCCTCCTTATGCCAATCCTCGAGGAAGGCCGGATAATCATCAGTTGTAGATTCGCCGGCGATAATCTTAATAGCCATATCGCTTTCTAGCGCGGAGAGCGACGCCGTGTAGCTGCTGGACGCGAAGTTCGGCGCGTACCCCGTCATGGAAACGACCGTCTTGGAAACGAAGGGCTCCTTCAGATTCATATAAGACCAGGCATCCCAGATATCTGCGCGTTTCTTGACCCTGAGCTTCCAATAATCAGCATACTCCTCGGCGGGACGGCCGGTATAGTAGTTGACTGAATTGCCTCTTTCCTGCGTAAACTTGGGCAGGATGGGCCAGCGTTCCCCGTTCTCATCAACCGTGAAGTGTACACCTTCCTGGCCGATGGTGACGTTCTCAAAGGTGTCCGGTTCCAGCTTCATTTCCATGTAGTTGATAACATGTTCAACATTCTGGCACCATGCGGGTATAAACGCGATTCGATCCATACCTCCGGCTGTGACGCCAACGCCGCACTCGCCGTCAGGACCGGTCAGAGGCTGCATGTATGCGATCTTGGACTCGGGCTGCATTTCTTTCATGCTGTCGCCGAAATTCGAGTAATTGTAGCAGGATAGATACGCACAGGCAGCAACGCCGGTAGAGAATTTCTCATACACATTGGAGGCTTTATTTGCCGGGTAATCGATGTCGATAAGCCCTTCCACATAAAGCGCCTTCATGAAATCAAGGTATTCGAGAGTGCGCGGATCTTCAGCGCGAGGAACAAGTTTCCCATCAACTTCGTTCCATTTGTTGGGTATGCCGAACGCGCCGGTGATACAATCCAGGTAGACGTCGCCTGATGATATCGTCAGCGGAATTGTAGGCGTATCGGTACCATTGTCGAATTCCTTGAAAGCACGCAGCATCTCGACAAAATCATCAAGCGTTTCCGGCATGTCGATACCCATCTGTTCAAGATAATCCTCGCGGATAAAGACAGTATTGTTGATCTGACCGCGGCCATTGAAAGCAGGCGACTGCATGCCTATGGCATAAAGCTTGCCTTCGTACGTAAACGTCTCGCGCTCGTAGTCATTGATAGCGGCGTTGAGTTTCGGAGCCTGGCTCAGATAAGGCGTAAGATCAAGCAAAGCACCTGACCTGGCGTAACCCATTACGACGTCGACATTGCCGCCGATCACGATTATGTCATAGTTCTCGCGACCCGCCATGATAAGATTGAGCTTATCCATCGCCTTCTCAGAAGGCAGCATATCATACTCCACATGATAGCCGGTCGCCTCTTCGAGTATTAGAGCAGTAGGATAGGTATTATAATCGTCTTTCACGTTGATGTTGAGCTGATGCAGAACCGGTTTTTCTGAATCACCAACTACATCAGCAATCGTTTCTGCCAAGGAAGAAGACACAGCCAAGAGCAGAAAAGCAAGTACCAGGGCGAATACGCACGTAAGCTTCTTTTTCATGACCCAATCCTCCATTCATTTAAGTGCAGATTCATTATAGAAAATTTACATTCCGTTTACAAGAAACAATATTATGGTTTCTATCCGGATTTTGTGGTATTTGGCAAACAGATTGCGAAAACAGCATTTACATGGTAATATTATCTAAGGAAGTTGAATGGGGATGTGGTCATGTATAACTTATTGCTGGCAGATGATGACGCCATTACCAGACGCGGTTTGCAGTCGCTCAAGATCTGGGAAAAACTGGGCATCCGAATCATAGAATCCGTGTCCGACGGTCTGGAGGCGCTGGATGCCTTAGCCAGGCTGCCGGTGGATATTCTTCTGACCGACGTCAAAATGCCGCGAATGGACGGGCTCATATTAGCGGAAAAAGCGCACAGGCTATATCCATACTTATCCATTGTTTTTGTCAGCGGTTATGACGATGTAGACTATATCCGCCAGGCACTGCGCCTGCAGGCGATAGATTATATCCTCAAACCGATCGCACCGGATGAACTTGAACGTTGCTTTACACAGGTCCTGAACAGAATATCCGAGCAGAAAGTGCATCAGTCGGAAGTCCAGAAGCTGCTGGATTCATATAAGGCAGGTATGTCATTTATCGAAGAAAACCTGCTTGGCATTCTCGTAACCAGCGACACGATCCCGGAACATCAGTTGCAAAGTGTTGTCAAGGCATTGAACCCAGCAAAGGCGGATTCAATATATTTTCCGGTCGCGGTCAGAACACGTTTTTCTGATTTCCCGCAGCAGGATACCTTATCACTTCTGGGGGATAATATCCGATGTTTTATTCTGGACAGGAATAAAGGACAGTTCATAGCGCTGTTTTCTCTGAATCACCGAACCGACAGCGCCGAGAGGAAGCGTCTCGCATCGAAACTGAGAGATAGCATAAAAGCAATAGGCGCCCTTCGGTGCATCTGCGCGTATTCGGATCAGGACGGTTCTGTTTGGGACATCCGTGCTCTTTGCTCGAAAGCACGATCCATTCTGGACAATTCTTTCTGCTGCCCCGACGGAAGTGTAATCTCAAACGCTGATCGTTTATGTATGGGATCGGCTCTTCCCCCACGCACGGGCATAACTGCGGAAGAACTGGAAAGGCTTGTGCTTTCAGAAAAACCGGACCAATTAAAGCAATACATAATCCAGCTGTTTTCCGATCTCAAAAATACGAACTTCCAGAACCCCGGGGATTTTCTGCCTTATCTGACTCCCGTTCTGCAGGCTTTGGAAGATCTGATAAGGCGCCGTTTTACAGTCGAAGATGATTATCCAAGTTCCATAACAGCGCTGATAAACCGTTTATCTGACACGTTTTGTCTGGATGATATGCAGATGACGCTGCTGCAGCACTGCGAAGAGATCCAGGATACGCTGCGCTCCAGGCCTGACAGCGAGACTGCGCTCCGGATCAACAGGGTTAAACAGTATATTCAGGCACACTACAGTGAGAATCTGACACTTGAAACGATTGCGCGTCAGATCAATCTGGCACCCACATACCTCTGTCTGTTGTTCAGGGAAAAAACCGGGCAGACAATGAACGCGTATATCACTGACGTACGTATGGAAAAAGCCCGGGCGCTACTGGCAGACGTGAATCTGAAACTATTTGACATAAGCTCAGCAGTGGGCTATCCCAATCCCAGCTATTTCACGCGCCTATTCCGAAAACATACCGGTATTACGCCGACCGAATACCGTAATCGCTGCATTAAGGAAGTGGGGCATAAATGAAAAAACGCCTGCTGCTGCGCGTAGTTATTCTGTCTTTGATACCATTTTTGATATTGGGTATGATCTACTACGGCAACTCGATGCTGAGAGACTGGCATTCTGCGCTGAAGTATTCCATGAGTCAGCTTTCGTCGGTCCTTGACAGTTCTTTCCGTAAACTGACCCTGATTGCTGACAACCTGTCCATCCATACCGTAGTACAGAGCAGCATGTCCCATGACGGACGCAAACAGAGCAGGAATGATCAGATAGATGAGTTGCGAGAGCTGGACCGTCTGCTGCGGCAATTCGAGAATCAGAAAGAGGTATACGATATCCGTTTGTACTTTGCTAACGATAAACTCTATACGACTGAACAGATTTCATATTTTCCTTTCTCCGTGTTTGAAACCGACGAACACTGTCCGGACCCTGCTCCTGTCGGACAGATATCAGGCATTTATAAAAGAGATTATAAGGATAAACCATCCGCTCAGGTATTCACATATTACAAATTGATCCCAAGCACGAATTATACCCTGTCAACAGTAGGGGCGCTGTGCGTGGATATGAATGCCGATATATTGTCCGCCCAACTCAACACGCCTCAGGGGGGCCTATCCACGCTGGCATTACTGGATAAAACCGGCAATGTTGTTCTCTTAGCCGGAGAAGAGCGAAGCAAAGAGGAATACCAACAGGTTGTTCAAAGTGATATCAGCGGGGATGAATCTTTACCAGATCGGATCATAGTGTATCCGCTGAGCCAGGTGAACTGGGTCCTTGCCGGTTGGATAGGGCCTTATTCTTTCTGGGACGGCATCACCAATAGATTCTTTATAGCAGCGTTGATCGTCATGACAGCAGTGATTCTGCTGGTGATCCTGATAGTTACAAACGCTTTTGCCAAACGAGTAGAGCTGCTGGTGGGGTTGCTGGAGCCACAGAACGGAGGTATTGTGGCACCAACGAAGAATGAAAACACTTCTCTGGTAGGCCATTTAAATGAATCCATAAACCATGCCAAGCAATTGATCACACTGCAAAAGCAGCAGGTCGTCCTGCAGCAGCAGACACAGCTGAAACTGCTTCAGGCGCAGATCAATCCGCATTTTCTGTATAACGCGCTTGATTGCGCTAATTGGTTGGTGCGCGAGGGCAATCAGGCTCAGGCTTCCGAAGTGATCATCGCAATTGGAAAGTATTATCGGCTGGTATTGAGTAAAGGCCGGGACAATCTGACGGTTGAAGAGGATCTTGAGTTGGCCTTAACATACCTTCAGATCCAGGAGAGCAGGCTGAAAAGCCGTATCAATCTTCAGAGTCACATCCAGGAGCAGGCAAAAAACTGCCTGATCCCTAAAATGACTATGCAGCCTATTGTGGAAAACTGTGTTGTGCACGGCTTCATTAACGGACTTGACGATGCGAGAATCGACATAGACATATATACGGCCGACGGTTTCCTGTACATAGTTATTTTTGATAACGGAATAGGTATGAGTGCTGAGACTGCCTCGCATCTGCTGGATCATCCTACCAGTACAAGCAGCTTTGGTCTGTATTCCGTTCACCAGAGATGCATACTGTTCTCAGGGCGGGAAGACTGCGGCGTCAGCGTAGAATCAGAGCCCGGAGAGTACACCATGGTTACTGTCAAGCTGTTTATATCAAACAATGATGCGGCAATAATAGAGCAATCGTAAACACATACCCTCTATTCCTTAGATAATCATAGAAAGACAAAGCGAATCTTAAGCGGTCTTTCTCTCAACAAACCATTTCCCAAGGTTGCACCCGCTTACCATGGAGCAGCGCTCAAAAAAGATATAGCTCTGTTGGCCGTTGACTATTATGGTGTACCTGTCCCCCATACCGCCGGCCTTAGCAGCGTGCGCGGGACGGATGTCGGTCACTTTGTCGATCTTGTATTTCTTTCCATCTTCCCAAACAATATATTTGGGGAGCATGGTCCCGTCTTCCGTGAAGCGTACTTCCACGGGGACGTATACTTTGTATTCATTTACCTGCTTCATAACTCTGTCTCCATCAATATTCATTAGTTGGAATATGTTTAAGGAATCTGCTGTTTGCTATCATCATGGAATTCAGGGAGTACCCCTGGTGCTTGAGCACCCGGAACTTGAAGTCCAGCAGTTCCGGAGGTACGCACAGAGTCTTCGCGGCTCCGAAGAAGGTCATATCATCGTTCAGCGCGTCCAGCACCACGTCGTCGTCCAGGAGCAGTTCGGCAGCGAAAACGTTAGCCTCATGCTCGCACTGGTCGTTTATGCCGAACATATCGAAATCGCTGAACGCTCGCATGTTCGCCAGCTCTTTGTGCAGCACTACATGCCCCAGCTCATGCGCCAGCACGATCTGCCGGAGGCTTGCACTGAGCTTGTTGTTCAGCAGGATCACAGGCCTGCGGGATTGGATCAGGGTCAGTCCTTTAAAGTCGGCAGACTGCATCCGAGTATCGTCGTCGATGACAGTGATCCTCATAAGCCTGCACAGGCGGTCGGGATCAGTCTCCTCATACTTCCGCTTTAAGCGCTTGACCTCGCCTGAAATATAGTCGTAGTTTATCATATCTGCATCAGTCTCCAATCAACTCAATATGATCTTACTTCTTCTTTTTCTCCGCCGCAGCCTTGACGCTCTTGGGAGTGAACTTTGCCCTCGCTTCATTCTTCGCTGTCACATACGCGGTCATTAGCGCGTCAAACAGCGCGTCCTTGTCTTCCTGGGGGATATCTCCGCCCGCGAAGAAGACACTCCCCTTTTCCAGCAGCGCAGCCGCTTCCTTAGCGCCTTTAGAACCGAACCGCTCACGCACCATGTTCAGATTCTTCTCCCGCGCCTGCCCTTCGTCAGGATCTTCGCAGTCGTCATGCGTCAGGTAATACTCGGTAACGCCTAGCGTCTGAGCCAGCCTGCGCAGCACGGCCTTGCGCGGTATCGCTTGGCCGCCCTCGTATGCTATTATAGACCGCCTGGACACACCGACCTTTGCCCCGAGCTCCTCCTGGTTCAGATGCGCGGACATGCGGGCCATGCACAGTTTTCCTGCAAGAGTACCCATTCCCATTCCTCCATCAATGTGAAAAAATATTTTTTGTAACTTCACATTCCCTCTTGACTAACCCTGTCGTGTCTGCTACAATTCGTGCTGTGATTGTGAAGTTGTCTTGATTATACTTCCTGTTACACAGGTTGTCAATACCAAAATGTGAAGTTAGAAAAAATAATCTGCAGGAGCCGGAACAAAATGAAGTCCGAGAGTGTCATACTTCACAGTGACCTGAACTGCTACTACGCCAGTGTAGAGATGAACGAGCACCCCGAGCTGAAGGGAAAGAAGGTAGCGGTATGCGGTTCCACGGAGAACCGGCACGGAATCGTGCTCACCGCCAGCTATCCCGCCAAGCGCTCCGGGGTCAAGACTGGCATGGCCAACTGGCAGGCAAAGCAGGCGTGTCCCGACCTTATAATCGTAGACCCGCACTATGACCTGTACCTGCATTACAGCAGTATAGTGCGCTCCATATACAAACGGTACGCCAACGATATCGAGCCTTTCGGCATGGACGAGAACTGGATACTGCTGGACGGCTGCAGGAACGTGGAGAACGACGGACTGGCGATAGCTGAAGAAATACGCGAGACCGTCAAGGAAGAGACCGGACTGACCGTAAGCATAGGCGTCTCATTCAGCAAGATCTTCGCCAAGCTGGGCAGCGATATGAAAAAGCCGGACGCGGTCACTGTAGTCAGTCGGGACAACTTCCGGGACACCGCGTGGAAGCTCCCGGTATCGGACCTGCTGTATGTGGGTCCTTCCACTACCAGAAAACTCACAGGCTGGAACATTCGCACAATAGGCGACCTGGCGAAAGCGGATATCAACTTCATATTCCGCAAGCTGGGCAAGAATGGCGCGATGCTGTGGCACTTCGCCAACGGCACAGACTACTCACCGGTAATGCCCGAGAACTACGAGTGTCCCATAAAGACTATCGGCCACGGCACCACGTGCGTGCGTGACCTCGACACCAATTATGAAGCCTGGCTGGTTCTGCTGGAGCTGGCGCAGGACGTAGGCCACAGATTACGCAAACACGGCTTCATGGCCAGAGGCGTAGAGGTGTCCGTACGCGACAAGGACCTGGGTTGGTACATGTGGCAGATGCCGCTCCCGTATCCGACACAAAGCCCTTACGAGATCGCCCGTGCCGGGTACGCGCTGTTCAGGGAAAAGTACATGTGGTATAAGCCGATCCGCGCGCTCACTATACGCGGCATCAAGCTCGCCAACGCCAGCTGCGCGGTGCAAACAGACATATTCAACGACTACGCGTTAAGAGACAAACAGCGCAGTCTCGACGACGCCATAGACGATATCCGCGCACGTTATGGCTACAGAGCGGTATTCAATGCCTGCCTTAAGGACGGGCTGCCTGTCGCGCAGGACAAATGCGAGACCGTGCCCATGCCGAGTCCTATGTTCAGATGATCATGCTGCTTCCTCCGGCGATATGCCGTCGGCGCGTATCGCCCCGGAGTTCACTCCCGAAAAGCCGATAAACAGATATAGTCAGAAGAAATCGAGGAAAAAGGAAATGGAAGAGAAAGACATTTTTGAAGAGGAACGGGAAGAAGAATCCAGGTTCGAATTTGCCGAAGTCGAAGATGATGACGAAGAGGAGGAAAGCAAGGAGAAGACAGTGCTCGTGCCCAACGTCATCGATATGGACACGTATTTCCATAAGCATTACGATAAACAGCTGATCACTGAACTGAACGAACTGCTGGCTGACGGGAGCAT
>JAIKWZ010000003.1 GCA_024684375.1 Clostridiales bacterium | reverse complement strand
ATCTGACGGAAAGCCAGGCGGCCGATGCGTCCAAAGCCGTTGATTGCAACTCTTACCATAAGAAAAACCTCCCTAATTGAATGCGATAATACGGTAAATAATCTACCATCCCACATTATAAAACATTTCAGAACGTTTGTCCATAGAAAAAGCGGGACATTTTGCGCCCGGTGTGTTATATTTTGCCATAGAATACGAATGCCGCAGCTGCCTTTTGGCACTGCAGCAAAAAAACAGTGAGCAAACTGTCTCAAGGGGATAACTGGAATGCGCAGGGAGAGGATGCTCAGTCAAACAGTATCCCGCGCATGCACAGCCGGGGCGCATCATTCTCAAAATCCCAGCTGTGGGCGGAGTCACCGTCGCAAAAAAGCTTGACGGGACAGCTTCGGCAGGACTCGTTCCGCTCAGACAGATGCTGACGGAATATTCCGAAACGGTTTTTCCACACTTCGGTGAAATCATCACGGAAGATATTGCCCTGGATGGTCTTTTCGTTCCTTTCGATGTCAAGACAGGCGCCTATATCGCCGTTGGCCATCACGCTCGCGATAAGACGTCCAGCGCTGCACAGATAGTACCAGTTTCGGACTTCCCGTTCGTATTCAAGACCGAGAAAATGGCAGCAGCCGTATTCGAGCGGAATGCCCTGCAGGCGTTTGGACTTGATAAAGCTGAGCAGATACCGGTGATTTTCCGGAGTCAGCAGCAGTTCTGGGTGCTTAAGGGCGCGCCCGATAGGCTCTATCGCGGTAAGCCGCCAGGAGTCGATGTCGAGCCCCTGCATGATATCGAAAAGCCGGTCGAGCTCACCGATATTCCTTTGCGTTACTACGGTAGTTACCTGAACGGCCTTAAAGCAGTTGAGGCGCAGAAGCGCGTTGATGCCGCGCATGGCTTTATCATACGCGCCGGGCGTCCCGCGCATGGCGTCATGGGTAGAGGGGAGACCGTCAATGCTCACAGAGATGGTACTCATGCCGGCATCGCGCAGCCTCATGGCTGCAGCGTCGTCGATAAGCGTGGCGTTAGATGTCATTCCCCAGCGGTAACCCATACTGCGGGCGTCCTCCATTATGCCGAAAAACCCGGGGTGCAGCATGGGCTCGCCGCCGGTTATGCACAGCATCATTCGGGATATGTCAAAATCATGTTTGACTTTTGAGAGCAGCTCATGAATGGCGTCCGCGGGCAGGTCGATCACAGGCACGTCTCCGCAGCTTGAACCGCAATGCTCGCAGCGCAAATTGCAGCGGGAAGTAAGCTCTAAAAACAGCTGGTGGAGCTGAGGCTCACGGAACAGGTAATCCCTGTAACCGGCGCGGGCGATCAGATGCTGTGTCTTGATTTCTTCAATACTGTTCATACAGATACCGAATGGAGTGGCTGGCTTATGAGAAAATGATTATCCCGGAAGACGACCGATATAAGCTACTGCGGTTTGGGATATGAGGTCTATAAAAGCGTGCAGATGGAAAACGCGTTTAATACGGTCAAAAAGGAATGGCAGCTCAAACGCTCTGAATTGGCGCGCGAAGAGCCTTAAAAACCGGAGGGAGGGCCGTAGACCACGGCGGGCTCTTCATCAGATGGGTCGGGCTCTTCGGTCTCAAACTCATCGGAAGGGTCGAAAAACTCTACGGGAGGCCCATAGACATCTTCAACTTCTTCGTTCGCCGGGCCAAACCACTCCGGAGGTCCGTAGACGGCGGCAGGAAACTCGATCTCGGGGGAGACGTCTGCGGAAACTGCCGGGCCCGTCACATCAGGGGTACGGGTCGAGGATGGGAACGCTGCGTCAGTATTTGTTTTATCGCAGCCGGTCAACAGGCTTAACGACATGATCAACCCCGCACCGGCCAGAAGACGCTTGGACTTCTTCATGAAAAAATGCTCCTTTCGGGTAAACGGGAGGCAAAAAAGTACAAGAATTTGATTTATCTATACAGTGTAATTATATGCTCCTTTTCTATCTTTGTCAATGAACCTGAACAGGGCAAAGGATGGGAGTAATATATTTAGAGAAACACTAACAAAAAAACCGGGATCATGTGATCCCGGGACTACTTCATACATCTTCAGGGGCTTGAGCCCGCGTATACGTCTTGAAAGGCCGGCGCTCTGCCATCCGATCACACCACGCGCGCAGCGGGCGGATCGCCCATTCCACTGGCATGATACTCGCGTGGCTGGAGCTGTCCGCGGCGGCAACAGAAGCGTATTTCTCAAAAAACCTTATATACGATTATCCTTTTACGGATCCCATCAGCACGCCCTTGGTGAAATGCTTCTGCAGGAAGGGATACACGCAGATGATCGGGATCGTGCCCACCATGATCGTGGCATACTTGACCGATGATGTGGGCGCCCACACCTGGACCTCGGCCTGCACGTCGTCGGCCAAAGACCCCTGAGAGAGTATGACGATCTGCCTGAGCAACACGGTGATCGGATATTTTTTATCGTCGCTCAGATAGATCATCGCGCGCTGATAGTTGTTCCAATGGCCGACCGCATAGAACAGGCTGAAGGTGGCGATCGAAGCCATGGACATGGGCAGCACGATGTGCAGGAAGCTCTGCATCTCGTTGCAGCCGTCGATGCGCGCGGATTCCTCGATGGACTCGGGCAGCTGCTGGAAGAAATTCTTCATGATGATCAGGTTGCTGGAGGAGATCAGCACGGGCAGCCAGATCGCCCAGTAGGTGTTGGTCAGGTGAAGTGTGTTTGCCACCAGCATGTAATCGGGGATCAGGCCCGCGTGGAAAAGCATGAATATGACCACCAGCCGCATCATCCACTTACGCCCGGGCAGATCCTTTTTGCTAAGGCCGTACGCAGTGATGGCGGTGATGGTGATGTTGAACAACGTGCCCGCAATGGTGATCACAAAAGAGTTGCCCAGCGTCCTCAGCGTTCGTTTGGACAGGGCGATCATGCGGTAGGCCGAGAGGTCGAAGCGCCCGAACCTCAGCTGCGCAAGGCCTGTCGACGATACCGAGCCAACGGCCACATACAGAAGCGGCAGCAGCATCGCGGTGCCCAGCACGATAAAGAAATCGTAGATGAGCACATCCATAAGCAGACTGGAGGGCTTGTATTTCGCCTTTTTTATGACCAGCACGCCGATGACGACCGCTTCAAGACCCAGCACGCACAGCGCGATCCACCAGGCGACGGAAGACAGACTGAGGCACAGCTTCTGCAGCGCGGTTAGCGCGGGCATGTAGTCGAGCGCCTCCATGTATGCGTCGCTCAGGCGCTCCAGCGCCGCCGACTGTTCTTCGTATGCGGCGTTTTTGAGCGCATCAGCTTCACTCTGCGCTTTGACAAGTTCGTCATATTCTTCCTGCGCCATGACACCGCGGCTGAGCTTGCCCTTGGCCTTGGTCACCTTGTTGCCCGCGCTGCGGCTCTCGGCGGCTGCGGCATTGTACTTGTCGCGCGCTGCCGCCGCTTCGGCGTTGGCCTCGCTGATCTCTTCTCTGATGCGTTCATTGGCTGCATCGTCCATGACAGTCCTGATATGTTCTGTCACAAAGGCGAGCTGCGCGTTCCACTGCGCGATCTGCGCATTTGCAGAATCGTCGTCAGCCGGCTGCGCCTGGGCATCGTCTGAAACACCCAGCTTGTTTTTGAGCAGCGCCACGCGCTTGGAAGCCGCCGTCTCCACTGTGTTCAGCAGGTAAGCTCTGGCATCCTCCCCGGCGACATTCGCACCTCCGTCGTCGGTGTGGATAGCTGTGGAATAACTGCTTTGAGTAAGGGAGATCAAAAGCTGCCTGGTATACAGCTTGTCTCTGAGACCCGAAGCGAAAACGGAAAAGCCGAATACCGCTATGGCCAGCAGAACGATCCCTACGATGATCAGCGCGTGGCTTTGCCTGAGCTGCTTCTGACGGATCTGCTCATAGGTAAGCGTAAAGCTCTTCTTCATTTTAATAAACACCGTCCTCTCCAGCAGCCTTCGCGATGGCGTTGGAGCCCATCACCAGCACAAGGCTGACCACGCTTCGGAATACGCCGATCGTGGCGGAATACGAGTAGTTCGTGGTGCCCACAGGCGAGGTCAGTACACCCGCAAGGCCCATGTCGTAGACGTAGGTGTCGAAGACAGTGGCCACTTCGCGGTTGCTGGAATTGAGCATCAGGTAGATCTGATCGAATCCGCTGTCCAGGAACGAACCCATGCGCAGGATCAGCAGGGTGATTATCGTGGGCAAGATCGATGGCAGCGTGATGTGCAGAAGCTGCTTGAAGCGCCCGGCGCCGTCGATGACCGCCGCCTCGTACAGCTGTTCATCCACCCCGGAAAGCGCCGCGAGGTAAATGATGGTGCCCCAACCGGACTCTTTCCAGATGAGCTCGAGGATGTACAGGGGACGGAACCAGGCTTCGCTCATCATGAATGGGATTGTGTCGCTGCCTGCGTTTTTGAGCATCGAGTTCACAAGGCCGGTGGGCTCGGGGCCAAGCAGCATGATCATCAGCGAACCCAGCACTGTCCAGCTCACGAAGTGAGGCAGGTAAAGCACCGATTGGCTGATGCGTTTAAAGGGCATGTGCTTGATCTCATTGAGCAGCAGAGCCATGATGATCGGGAAGGGGAAGTAGAAGGTGATGTTCAGCAGAGCCAGGATCAGCGTGTTCCTGAGCAGCTTCCAGAACCAGGCGTTGGAGAAGAAACTGGTGAAGTTCATCAGCAGGGGGCTCTGCCAGGTGACGCTTTCTTTTTGCTGAAGGGTAGGCGAATACACCTGAAACACGATTTTGAGGTTCAGCACCGGCAGGAACTTGAATATCAGATAGTACAGTGCGCCGGGTATCAGCATGAAGTAGATGTACTTGAAGCGCGCGATGTGCCTGAGTTTTGCTGGCTCTTTGGCGTTGGTCCTGACCACGTAGGCAGATATCGCCGTACAGGCCGCGCCAAGCACGAACAGCAGCAGCCACACGCTGACCTTGTTGTTGAGCGCCCACGCGTTGAGCTGCTTCAGGAATCCTCCGGCGCACATTCCCGCAAGTCCCGTCAGGAATGCCGACGCGCTGACCAGCAGGGCGGCATATGCCCCGACCTCCACGCTGCGCGGATTTGGCGTGTTTTGTCTTACTACCGCAGCTTTGTCACTCAAAGCGATCCCTCCTTATTGTTCCCGCTGTCGGTTCCCCGACACAGGCGCTGTACCTGTATGGGGGGACCGGCTGCCTGAAAAACGGAGCGCCGCTGGCGCGGCGCTCCGCATGCCTCAAAAGCCGGTGCGCAGTATTATGTCTAATTATTTCTGCGCAGCTTCGTATGCTTCGTTTACCTGGTTGATGATCTGCTGTCCGCCTGCGGCGAGCCACTGATCGACGGCGGCGGCAAAGCCTTCCGCATCGATCTCACCGGTCATGTAGGCGACGCGAGCGTCGGAAATGATGTAGGCGATCTCAGTCTGCAGGGCGCGGGAATCCTCACTCATGTAACCGATGGATTCATCCACTTTGCAGTACTTCTCGATGCTCAGGGAGTAAGCGGTGATCTGCTGCACTGCGGTCATGCCCTGGCCGTAGTCCAGAGACTGTACGCGGCGCGGGAACATGGACGCAAACACTTCGCTGGAGCCGTCGTCGCCGTGGCGCTGCTTCTGCTCTTCGCTCACGGTGATGCTGCCGTCCGCTTCGCGCGTCCAGTGCAGATCCTCGACACCCACGGAAATGTAGATGCCGCACTCGTCGTTGAGTTTCACGATGAAATCGATGATCTTCTGCACGGTCTCGGCGTCCTTCACGGATGCGGTGGGTATGAGGATGCCGCCAAGGCCGCCCACGGACAGCACGGAGTTGATGACCTGCTCACCGTCCGCGGTGAAGAAGTTCTGAGTCTGCGCGATCTTTGCGTTGGGATCGACGTTCTTCGCGTTGTCATACTTCTTGCCCGCCTGGTTGGTGGCAGTGGTGATCATGGAGCCCGCTACGCCGTTTGCAAGGGGACCGTGTTTATCGGTGTTGATAGCGAAGTCCTTGTTCATGTAGCCGTTCACATACATCCAGTTGAACAGATCCAAGGTGTCAAAATACTCGTCGAACATAAAGTAGGGCAGCAGTTCGCCGTCTTCGTCGAAGCCCCAGTAGTTGGGCGCGCCCATCATGACTGCCAGGGTATTGAAGCCGGCGTAAGTCAGCTCGTTGTCCTTGTTGTCGCAGTAAGCGAAGCCGATGGTGTCATCCTCGCCGTTGCCGTCGGGATCGTTCTCGGTGAACGCCTTGACCATCGTTTTGAAGGTGTCGATGTTGTAGGGCACTTCAAGCTCAATGCCCTTGGCCTTCAGGTTCTCCATCCAGTCCTCGCGGTAGAGGATGCCCACACGGGCCGCCGCCGCCATGGACGGGAAGAGGTAATTCCTGCCGCTCACGGAGGTGATTGCCAGAGAGCTGGGAGAAGCGAGGTTCTCCATGATGAACTCGTTGCCCCTGATGAAGTCGGTCAAATCCCAGAAAGCGCCGTCCTTGCACATCTGCAGGTAGTTGGCGTTGGTGGTGATGCCAGAGTTGATGACCATGACCATGGGCTGTTCGTTGGAGGCCATCACGGTGTTGAACTTGGTGGTGTAGTCGCCCTGAGGCGCCCAGGTGATGCGAAGGTCGACGTTGCAGACTTCTTCGACTTTTTCCAGCACGGGGTTGCCTTCTTCGCCGGTGCAGCCAACGGGCTCAGTCTCACCGTAATAGGGCAGGTGCACGGTGATGACGAAGGGCTCTTCGCCTTCAGCGAAAGCGGAGAAAAAGCTTGCCAGCATGAGCACTGCAAGCAGCATAGCCAGGATCTTGCGCATGGTGTTTCCTCCTTAATTTTTGAGCGTCTTGTGCAAAACGTTCAGATAAACCAATTGTAACAAATAATCGGCGGTGTGTCAATAAAAATACTTTGAAAGCTCGGCAAGCGCGGCGTCCAAACAAGAACAGCCCGAAACCTCAACAGTTTCGGGCTGCTTTCCTACACCTTCAGGGACTCGAACCCTGGACACCCTGATTAAGAGTCAGGTGCTCTACCAACTGAGCTAAAGGTGCTCGACAACGAACAGATGAGATTATATATATACAGCCTGCTTTTGTCAATAGTAAAAAATGTTAATTGTGAGAAAAAGCACAGCGGTGCCATACGCACGCTTGTATTTCGACTGATTATCCTGTATAATAAAAATGGAAAGATATATCGGAGGGAATGCTTTGACCTGTCCAAAATGTGACGCAACGATAAAAGCCTCGATGCGCAGGTGCCCCAAGTGCGGCCTGCCGCTGAGCTATGCAGACAAGGTCGAGAACCGGGATCGACTGCCGCTAAAAAACGTATTCATTAGAGCATCGGCCGTGCTGGTCGCCCTTGTGCTGACGCTTATAGTGATCCAGCTTATAGAGGAACCTATCCGTATCCGCAGGCAGAACAGCGAAATAACAAAAAAGTACGTTAATCAGGTAGTGGAGACGCTCACTCTGGACAGCGGCTACGCCGCCCACGCGCTGACATTTTTTGGCGAGGATGGGGACTGCGTATACCTGGAAGAATTGGGACAGAGCTATATGTTCGTCGGCGGCATCGCCCGAGTGGAAGTGCCGGATTACATCTGGTTCGATAAAGATCCAACGCTTATCGACAACGCTCTTATAACCTTTTCGCCCGTGTACATATCCGCTTCGGGCCAGAAGACCCGCATACCCGTGTTTTCGGTTGAAGTGGAAGTCCCGGAAGCGCCCGTGACCATAAAGCAGCCCACCAGCGACCGTGTGACGGTCATAACCTCGCAGACAGGGCTCAGCATGAACGTGGTGTACGGAAGCCAGGTGATAATCAACGGCGAGGACGTGTCCTCCAAGGTAACGCGGGACGGGGCACTGGATCTTACTTTGAACATCGAGCCGATAGGAGACAACAACGTTTCCATAATCGTGCGCAGGGACAACCACAAGGAGACCCGGCGTGACCTGGTGTTCTACCGGGAGGAAATGGATATAGACCTGGAGATCTCCACCAGCGTGACCTTCGTGAGCCGCCTGAATTACATGACCATAAGCGGCAAGACCGAGCCCGGAGCCTGGATAACGGTGGATACCAAGTATGACGCCGACAGCCTGAAGATAAACCAGCAGACCGGTGTGTTCTCGTTCAGGGCCAATTTCTCCGCTTACGGGCAGAACCTGGTCTCCTTCCATGCGTCCAAGGCGGGCAGGAATGATTCTGCCATTTCCTTCTATGTGGATTACCTGCCGGCCAAGGGCGAATACACGCGCAACGCCTGGAAGATGGATTACGCACAGCTGCGCCTGTATTATGAGCAGTGGCACGGCAGGGTGTTCCTGTGCATGGGCAAGATCGTGGATACGATCACGTCAAACGACACCATACTGAGCGTCATGAATGTAGGCAACAGCGAAAACGTCAAGCTGATAGCGCTGGAGAACCAGTCCAACCAGGGACGTTTCCTGCAGGGAGAGGAATACGCGCTGTACGCGGATGTGGCAGGCCGTGTATTCTACGGCGACACGTACATCCCGTATCTGGTGGCCCGCTACACCAAGGATTAGGAGGACAGTATGAAAAAGCTCGCGCTTGTGATCGCCTTAGTGATGTGCCTTACGGCGCTGGGGACAGAGGAGGCGTTTAACGGTTCGGTGTATTCCGCGTACAAGGCGGTGTTCACTCCCGGAGCGCTGGACGGCTGGGAGGTCATAAGCTATATCGAGCCGTCGGGGCTGCTGCTCAACGCGTATAAGGACTCGGCGGAACTGACGGTCAGCCTTGAGGAGAGTGACGAAACGCCCCAGGAGGCGCTCGCAAGGCACTTAAACGGGGTAAACCGATACGGCAGTATGCTGCAAAAAAGCCAGGTGAGCCCTATAACTGCCGGTCACTTCTCTGACAGCGCATATGTAAACTATTCATACCGTTCCAAAAGGGACAAAGGAGACGGGGACATCTACTATGTGGATATGGTTTGCGCGCTGTTCACGGGCGGAAGGATGCTGATGCTCACCGAGACACGCTGGGGCAGCGACGCGGGGGAGAGCGGGCTGCTTAACCGTTTCCTCCCGGCACTGAGCCTTCAGACAAGGGAGATATCCACCGAATACAGAGCGTTCATCAAGTCCGCGGAGGAAAAGGGCGGCGCCATTTACGTTTCCATCGATTATTGCGATATGGAGTACGGCGGAGAATTCGGAGTGGTGTTCGCCAACAACGATGATCCCACGGAATACTCATGCCGATTAAGCGCAGACTGCGAGATCTGGATGGGGCAGCAGGTCGGAGGCCTTTACGCCCTGAAGCAGATCGAGCCTGACGCTGCGGCGATCTCAACAGCGATAGAAAGCTACTATAACCAGAACCTGGTAGAGCCAATATATACCGTGCTGTTCAATCGGGCGGGGGAGATCGTCCGGCTGATGCACTATAACGCTCTGTAAACGGAGGACAAAGGCTTGACGGAGCTCAAATACATACGGAATTTCTGCATAATCGCCCATATTGACCACGGGAAAAGCACCCTCGCGGACCGACTGCTGGAAAAGACGGGGGTCATGGCTGCCCGGGACATGACCAGCCAGGTGCTGGACAGCATGGAACTGGAGCGGGAGAGGGGCATTACCATCAAATCCAAGGCGGTAAGGATGCCCTACACCGCAAAAGACGGCAAGGTCTACGAGCTTAACCTTATAGATACTCCCGGTCATGTGGACTTTACCTACGAGGTCAGCCGCGCTCTGGCGGCGTGCGAAGGCGCGATCCTGGTGGTAGACGCCACCCAGGGCATAGAAGCGCAGACGCTGGCGAACGTGTACCTGGCGCTGGATCATGACCTGGAGATACTGCCGGTCATCAATAAGATCGACCTGCCCAGCGCCCAGCCGGAGGTCGTTCGCAAGGAAATAGAGGACGAGATAGGGCTGGACGCTCAGGACTGTCCCCTTATCAGCGCGAAAATGGGCATTGGGATCGATGACGTGCTTGAAAAAATAGTCGAGGTCATCCCACCGCCCAAAGCCGACGCGTCAAGACCCTTAAAGGCGCTGATCTTCGACAGTTATTACGACAATTACCGCGGCGCGATAAGCTCGGTAAGGCTGGTCGAGGGCAGCGTGCGTGTAGGCGATAAGATCCGCATGATGGCCTGCGGCAAGGAGTTTGACGTGACCGAGTGCGGCGCGTTCCTGCCGGGCGGCTACCTGCCCACGGGTGAGCTCTTTGCGGGCGACGTGGGCTACATTGCCGCGTCCATAAAAGATATCGCTGACATACGGGTCGGTGACACTATCACTCTGGCGGAAAACCCTGCTGACAGCCCTCTGCCGGGCTACAAGCCGGTACAGCCCATGGTGTTCTGTGGGATATACCCGGCCGACGGAGCGGATTACGAAAGCCTCAAAGACGCGCTGGAGCGTCTGCGCCTGAACGACGCGTCGCTGAGCTTTGAGCCGGAGACCAGCGTGGCGCTGGGCTATGGCTTCCGCTGCGGCTTTCTGGGCCTGCTGCACATGGAGATCATACAGCAGCGGCTGGAAAGGGAGTTCGACCTGGATCTGGTCACAACAGCCCCAAGCGTCATCTACCACGTCATCAAGACGGACGGCAGCATGGTCAGCATAGACAACCCCACCAATCTCCCGCCTGTCAACGAGATCCAGTACATGGAGGAACCGTTCGTGGACGCGCGGGTCATCACGCCCGCGGACTATACCGGCGCGATCATGGAGCTGTGCCAGGAAAAGCGGGGCATCTTCAAGGACATGAAGTATATCGACGGCGGCAGGGTGAGCATCACCTACGACCTGCCGCTCAACGAAGTGATCTACGACTTTTTCGACACACTCAAGAGCCGGACGAGAGGGTACGCCAGCTTCGATTACGAGCTTAAAGGCTACGTGGAAAGCGATCTGGTCAAGCTCGATATGCTGTTGAACGGCGAAGCGTGCGACGCGCTTAGCATCATAGTGCACCGGGACAGGGCTTACGCCCGGGGGCGCTCGATAGCCGAAAAGCTTAAGGACGCCATTCCCCGCCAGCTGTTCGAGATCCCCATACAGGCGGCTATCGGCGGCAAGATCATTGCCAGGGAGACGGTCAAGGCGCTCAGAAAAGACGTGCTGGCCAAATGTTACGGCGGTGACATAACCCGGAAAAAGAAGCTGCTGGAGAAGCAGAAGGAAGGCAAAAAGCGCATGCGCCAGGTAGGCAGCGTACAGGTGCCCTCCGAAGCTTTCATGGCGGTACTAAAAATGGACACATGACCTCCCTTTACGTCCATATCCCTTTTTGCGTACGCAAGTGCGCGTACTGTGACTTTGAAAGCTATGCGGGCCGGCTTGACAGGGCGGACGAATACATTCTCCGCGTGCTGGACGAAGCGCGGAGCAGGTACGGTGAATACGGCGTGTTTTCCCCTTACAGCGTGTATCTGGGAGGGGGCACGCCTTCGCTTTTGACACCGGAACAGCTCAGGACGCTATGCGGTGGGCTGTTCGCCATGTTCCCGCCTGCGGAAGGAGCAGAGGTCACGCTGGAAGCCAACCCGGGCACGGTCACCCCGGAGCTGCTGTCTGAAGCGGCGCGTCTGGGGATCAACCGTATTTCTCTGGGCGTGCAGGCAAAACAGGAGAGGCTGCTGAAGCTGCTGGGACGCATACACTCTTTTGACCAGGCGCTTCAGGCTGTGGACATGACCCGGGAAGCGGGCATACACAACATAAGCTGCGACGTCATGTGCTGCCTGCCTGACCAGACGGAGGATGAGCTTGCGGATACGCTGGAAAGCTTGATGGAGGCCGGAGTAAAGCATATTTCCTGCTACAGTCTCATTCTCGAGGAAGGCACGCGGCTGTACGACCAGGTCAAAAGCGGAAAGCTTTCTTTGCCCGGCGAGGAAGCGGAAACAAGGCAGTTAAGGCTCGCGGCCGAAGTTTTGAGGCGAGGCGGCTTCGAACGTTACGAGATATCGAATTACGCCCAGAGAGGCTTCGAGTCGCGCCACAACATGGTCTACTGGGAAAGGGGCGACTACCTGGGACTTGGCTGCGCGGCGCACTCGTTCATGCGGGGTGAGCGCTTCTGCAACCCGTGTTTCGACAGGTACATGAAAGGTGAGGACGGTTTGGAGCGCGAGAGCGTGGACACAGCCGCCTCGCTGGAGGAGGAGATACTGCTGGGTACGCGCATGAGCAGGGGCATTAGCCTGGAGCATATGCGGACCGCTTACGGCGCGAAAGCTTTGGACGCGCTGGTCGTCAGCGGCAAAAAACTGACAGGGATGGTCGTGATCGAAAACGGCCGGCTGCGGCTCACGGACGAAGGGTTTCTTGTACATAACGCGATAGTGGTGGAACTGGCGGCGGCCGTTCAGGACGCGGCGCTGCCGGCATAAGGAGGACATGATGAAGAGGATACTGTATATCGTTCTGGCGCTTATGCTGGCCTTCAGCTGTATGGGGGAGGACCTTTCGGTTTCGGGGATCTCTCCTGAAAGCTGGGTACAGCCTGAGGTGCTTTGCGAAGACGGGCTGGCCATAGCGGAAGTGATCGCAGGGAGTTCTTCTGTGCTGATCTCGGTCGAAAAAGGCGAGGACTACTACCTGTGGCCGGAAGTGTCGCTTTACCTTCACGCGTTCAGTGAGCTTCCGGCGAATTATTTCACCAAGAACGAGGCAATGGATCTGGGCTGGGACTCCCGCCTGGGCAACCTGTGGGCGGTCGCGCCGGGTATGGTGATAGGCGGAGACAGGTTCGGAAACTACGAACGCCAGCTGCCGACCGCCAAGGGCCGCAAGTATTACGAGTGCGACGCGGACTACGAAGGAGGATACAGGGATGGCAGGCGCATTGTGTTCTCCAGCGATGGGCTGATCTACCTTACGCTGGATCACTACGATACCTTTATCCTGCTGTATGACGGCTGGTACGAGGACGGCGCCAGTTACGTTCCGGCAAAATAGGAGGAAATATGTACTATATCGACGGAAGCAAAATGACCACCCGTAAGGATGCCTGGGAAGAGATTAAGCGCGCTATCGAAGCGCCTGGGTACATGGGCAGCAATCTGGACGCGCTCAACGACATACTGGGTGAGACAAGGGGAGACATAGTATTGACCCACGCCTGCAGGATGCTCAACAGCCTGGGCAGGTACGGCTGCAGTATACTCGAGGTGTTATTTGCCGCGGCAAGATCCAACAAATACCTTTCTTTTTCATTGGGACATAAGCCTGAGGATTAACAGTGCTGGCTCAGGACAGAAAGCGCTACCTTAAGCTCATAGCCCATCTTGCCTGGCCTACGATACTCGAGCAGACGCTTTCCACGCTGGTCAGCTACGTGGACACCGCAATGGTAGGCAGCCTGGGCAAGGAGGCAACCGCGGCCGTTGGCAGCACCATGACTGTGAACTGGATGCTTGGCAGCGTGGTGATGGCGCTGGGCGTGGGTTTTCTTGCCTACATTGCCCGGAATATGGGCGCGGGCAGGCGAGAACAGGCGCGCAAGGCTTCCGCTCAGGCGGTCACCGTTGCGGTGAGCCTTGGGCTGATAATGACCGCGGTGGTGCTTCCGCTGGCACACAGGGTACCTGCGTGGATGCGCGCGGACGAGGCTATACGCGATAAGGCAGGAAAATACCTTTTTATTTTGTACGTCCCCATGGTCTTCCGCTGCGCTTCGATCATGTTCGGCACGGTTTTACGCGCCTCGGGCGATACTCGCACGCCTATGCGGGTCAATACGGGCGTGAACGTGATAAATGTGGCACTTAATTTTCTGCTGATATACAAGACCAGAGAGCTGAGCCTGCTGGGGATCAGCTTTACCTGTCCGGGAGCGGATATGGGCGTAACGGGGGCCGCCGTGGCCAGCGCTGCAGCGTTTACTGCGGGCGGTATCTGGATGACAGTGAGCCTGTACAAAAGCCCGGTCATTTCCCCGAAGGGCTGCCGCTACAGGCCGGACAAAAC
Organism: Clostridiales bacterium; assembly: GCA_024684375.1. Lineage (GTDB taxonomy): Bacteria > Bacillota > Clostridia > Christensenellales > Aristaeellaceae > RUG14130. The sequence continues at coordinate 14,520 of JAIKWZ010000003.1, read as the reverse complement.
GATCCTGGGGCCCTGCTTCAGGGTGGCGTTGCCCAGCTGCCTGCAGCGGCTGGCGACCAGCAGCGGCTATGTGGTGTTCTCCAGCATGATAAACTCCATAGGTCAGGTATCTACTGCCGCGCACACTATCGCGAACACTGCCGAGAGCGCGTTCTATATCCCCGGCTGGGGCATGCAGACCGCCGCCAGCACCCTTATAGGCAACGCATACGGTGAAGGAGACCGGGAAAAGCTTAAAGCGCTGTCCCGCCTGCTGCTGATAATCGAGTTTATAGTCATGACCGTCAGCGGCGCTGTGCTGTTAGTCGGCGCGGAAGGCCTGGTCGCCCTGTTCAACAAGGACGAAGAGGTGATCTCCCTTGGAAGCAAGGTGCTGAGGATGGTGGCTGTTTCCGAACCGATTTACGGTATAGCCATAATCATAGAGGGCATATTCAACGGCATAGGCGATACGTTCCACTCCTTCCTGTTCAACGTTGCGGGGATGTGGGGGATAAGGATACTGGGCACCTACATTTTCGTGTCGCAGATGGGGGGCGATCTTACCGCCGCCTGGGGATGCATGATAGCCCATAACGTGTGTCTGGGGATCATGCTGAGCATTAAATATTTAAGAGGCAGGTGGAGACCCGGAACAAACGCTGAAGCCAAAACGTCATAATAAGGAAAACCTTCAGGAGGAAAAGTTATGAAGAAACTTTTATGTCTGCTTGTCGCGCTGAGCCTGTGCATTTCCGCCGTCGCTTTGGCGGACAAGGCCATGGGAAAACTGTACGACAAGGCGGTTCACCTGGCGTTCGACACTTCCAACGTGACACTCACCGCTGAGGCGGAGTTCAAATACGACGGCGAGTGGTTCAAAAACATGCACGCGTCCTATAAGCAGGACGGTTACCGTTCCTATCTGAGCTACATGTTGGACAGCCCGAAGCTGGACGGAAGCGTCTACACGGGCGGTTACACGGTGTTCGGAGCCGGCACCACCGCGTATTCGAACGATACGTACTTTGGCAATTATTACAGCGAGTCTGCCACCAAGTTGAGCGATAAAGTGCTGGTGCGCACACCCAAGACGGATATGCTGCTGGGCCTGGGCAAGCTGCTGGCGCTGAACTCCGAGGATTATGTGACTCAGACCGAGGCGGACGGAGTATACACCTTCAAGACGGGTGCCCTCAACGATGTCATAAACCGCAGCGCATACTACCTGGTGATGGACTATATCCGCGACAATTATTATCTTGACACGTTCCACGAGTGGGAGTATTCTTCCAACGGTGAAAAATTCGCCGCTGTGTACTATGAAGACTTCCAGAAGCTGGCCGCGGAGAAGTATGCACAGGTCTACGGGGAGGAGTACCCCGTGAACGCTCAGTATGATCAGATAGACGAGAACACCCTGGGCAGATACGACGTGGTGCTCAAAATGCTCGATCAGATGGAAAAAGAGCTTCAGAAGGAGTATCAGGGCAAAGTCGTGTTCGTCAAAAACGACTCCACTGCGCAGGTGTTTGATAGTTATGAGGACTACGCCCTGAGCAGGGGCACAGTGGAGATCGAGTACGCCAACTACCTTGCGGCGCTTAAGGACTTCCACCTGAAGACTTATGGGGAGGAACTGACCGACCAGATCATTTCCGTTGTTTCATTCACGTCATCGGAAGAGCTCTGGCGCGCTTATCTGCAGCTGGGCGAAGAAATGGACGCGTACTATACCCAGATGGTCAAAAGCGAAAATCCCAAGGCGATCTACGCTGTCGTGCGTGAGGACGGCACCATCAAGAGCTATCAGAGCCGCATGGGACAGAACGATACCGTTGCCCGCAAGATCATGGCCAACATCAGCTACGCTGCGCTGGAAGCTCTGGACGCCGAAGTCACGCTGGATGAGCAGGACAATCTGAGCTGCCTTAAGGGGACCGCCGCGTTCACGGTTGACTATACTGACGGAAGCGCCCATACGCTCGAGATCGCTTTCACGCTGGAAGCGAAGGATTATGGCACCACCAGCGTGCCTGATACATTCGAGCCTAAAGATTACGGCCTCGTGAGCTATAATGAGTTCGTTGAGCACCTGGAGGCCGAGGGCGATGGCGCGGATTATATCGATATTGAGACTTTTATCGCAAATGCCCCCAAAACCGTAAGCTTTATGGGCAAGACTTTTGAATCCAAGCTTGAGTATTACGGCGGCGCGAACTGATACAGAACCAGCATCACTTTAAGCAAACGGCGCGGCCTGCCTGGCCGCGCCGTTTGTGTGCGAATAAATCGGAGAAAGGTCATTCCCTCGGCAGGAAGACCAGATTGGCTGTATCGTGGCCCCTGACCTCAAACGGGTCGACCGACAGCGACAAATGTATGCCTCTGTCAATGGTGGCGGAGAAGACCTTATCCATATCGTTAAGGTGCGGCTGGGACATGTTTATTCCCTTCAAGCCCTCCAGATCCGCCAGCAGCTCAATAAAATGGTCGCCTCTGCCGCAGAAATGCACTATTCCGCCGTATTCCTTCAGCAGCCCGCCGTCATACGGAGCTATGTATTCGCTGAAGAATTTTGGTGACAGATTCATCGCGCTGTCGTCTCTGAGCACCAGGCTGCCGCTTTCGGCATACCTGAAATAGTTGCTGCGACCTCTGTTTTCCGGGAAAAGCGCGAGCCAGCCGTTTATCTGCAGCCTGATGAATGCGCTGATCTTCTCCAGCAGCGCGTGGATCTCGTCCGGCAGATCGTACAAAGCGTAAAACAGCTCGCTGCCCCACAGCAGCTCCAGATTATCCATGGGTCCCTGCAGATCGGGCTGTTCCACATGGACATATTTTCCGATCTTGGGATAAGTGTCGGCGATTTCCCTGAACAATGAACCAACGCGGTAAATATCTGCGAAATTACCGGCGTATTTATCGGGTAACGGCTGATCAATGAGCTCAATACATTTCTCCTCACCAAGCTTGGTCACGTTGGGAAGAGTGTTGCTTTCCCGGGGCATTACGAAAAGCTCGGCCCCAAAGGCGGACGCGACGTTGCCGACGCCAAAGTTGCTCCTGACCCTGAGAGGGAAGCTTCCGTCGATGCTCAGGCGCTGATTGACGCGGCCAAATTCGCTCAGCAGCATTTTTTCGTCATCCGCTATGGCGTCGTTTATGTTGATATTTGGCCAGTCCAGACGTGAAGGCGATGCCATTCTGCCCCGCGGCCTGTCCTGGCTGCCCGCCTCGTGACGGCTCCAGGCAGAGATATAAGTAAGTATCTCATCTTCCGCGTGCACGTCTATGCGCTCTTCTATATCGTCAAGGAATGGTTTGAGCAGATCTGAGATCATATAACAATATCCTCCGGACGGTAGCCCTTGGGCAGGGGTTCTTCTGCCACAAAAGGAAGAGCTTCGTCTTCCAGGGCGGGAAGCAGCGCTTCAAAAGGTATCGAGTCGAATTCGCTGCCGTAAGTCGAACGCCCGAACCAGCCGCCTTCTTTGGCGCTCTGGTTGAGATCACGGGCGAACTTTGTGCGGTTGGAGCAGTCGTGCACCAGTGTGCCCCATCCCTCGATCGCGGCGGTTTTCATAAGCTTAAGGCTGAGCTCACGGCTGAAAATAGGGGAGAGGTAACCATGACGGTACATGTACATGCTTTCGCCAAGGTAGTTTGCGAGATTGTTTGGATTCAGGTGCAGTTCGGCCAAGTTGAGAAAATCCGGCCCGGCGCCAAGTATCGCGGCTTTCTTTTTTTCGAACGCGGCAAAAAACTCGCGGGTCATGGGGGTCTCGATGCCTACCATAGGAATGTACTTTTTAGCGTCGCGCATGAGATTTATTACCTTGTCGGAGCATCCGCTGGCGCCCAGATTGAAACGCAGCTCGTTGAGTCCTGCGTCTCCCAGCGCTTTGAGCTGTGCCTCCGTGGCATGGATGCCGTTGGTGTATAAATGCTGGTATATGCCCGCTTTGGCGAAGCGGGCGATCATGGAGTAGTATTTCTCTATCTCCATAAAAGGCTCCAGGTACACATACGCCACGCCGCTGGGTCTATTGCAGATGGAAAGAAGCAGGTCGACGTCATCCTCACGGAACCGTGTCCCGCCTATCTCCCACATGCCCTCGCCTATGGGCGGGATCTGATCCAGCACCCCGAAGTCATAACAGAAGCGGCATGAGGCATCGCATTTGTTAGTCTTGCGAATGGCGCCCAGGCCCGTGCCGCAAAGGCAGCCTATGCAGCCCTTGGGGAAACGGGCAAAATCGCCAACGTATTTAGTGCGTCCGTCAAGGCTTTTAAGGCCGGGTATCTCAGCTTCCTGCAGTGAGAACTTGCGCTCCACAGCACATTCCAGCTGGTACAGACCGCTGTAGGCGATCTCTGTCTGACGTGGAGACAGTTCCTCCCCTTGCTGCTGCATTTCGGCAAAAAAACTGAACCAGTTGAGTGCGTCCCGCTTGGATATCAGCATAGCACCACCTCAGGAATATGATAAACGATAATTATGACGATAAGGTTTAGAAAGTATGAAGCATTGGATGCCGAGCGCATAAATATGCTCTTGCAATAATCCGGGATATGGGATATAATAAAAGCGTAAGCACAGTTGGAACGGAGGGGTTTTATGTACGAACCCAAAGAATTAGCTCTTGAGATTGCCCGCGTGCTGGACAGCAAGCAGGCTGAAAACATAACCATACTTAAAGTAGACGAATTGACCAGCATTACGGATTATTTTGTGATCTGCTCCGGCAGGAGCGCCCAGGCCGTGCATACCCTGTACGAGGAGGTGTCAGACCGCCTGGCTGAAAAGGGCGTGGCTTTCAGGAGAAACGACGGAGTAAGGGAAAGCCGCTGGATCGTGCTGGATTACTCCAGCGTGATCGTGCATATCTTCCATCCTGAGGAGAGGGAGCACTACAATATCGAAAGACTCTGGGCGGACGGCACCAACCAGATTGAATTTGTCTCCGAAAACAAAACAAATTAGTGCGGATCAGAAGTGAAAACGCGGGCGTCTATCGGCGTCCGCGTTTTAATGTGATCCTTTTGCCTTGCGGCCGGGTTGCGGCGAGGAGTTTACTGAGGGAACAGGACGGCGCTTTGGAACTATGGTGCTGGGCTTGCGCACTGGAGCAGCAGGTGCCTGAGGTTTCTGCCCGCGCGGGCGCACCAGCTCGTCATTGACTATCATGCGTTTTTTGGCAAACCACCACCAGTGCGGCTTCCAGCGGGCGAAGTAGATCAGCAGGTTTATTACCGTGCCGGCAACGATAAGAACTGCCAGCAGCAGTTTCCAGTTGCGCAGTATCAGCCCCAAGAAGCCTCCCGAAGAGCTTTCACCGGTGACGAACCCGATTATGGAGTTGATAAAGTACTGAAACCAATCAAGAACGCCCTGAATCGCGTCGGCGAGCCACTTGAATGGGAAAAGACTGCTCATTGTGCGGCCTCCTGAAGCTGTCCGACGGTAAGGATCAGGACGGTTTCGTCCAGCTCGAAGCGCCCGTCCGGAAGACCGTTTACGAGCACCTGAACGGGTACAGTCACCTCACCCGGCGCATCGGCGCTGACCAGCGCTCTGAGCGTAAGCGCAGAAGGATCCAGGGAAGCTATCTGACTGTAGGGCCCGCTTAATGTGACGTCTGCCTGCAGGGGAGCGTTTATAACGTCAAGGCCATCCTTAAGACCGGAAGTGTCCAGTATCACCGGCACTGAGGTGTACTGATGATTCGTGTTCTTTTCACTGACGCTGACGCTCATGTATACGCTTTTTGCGGAAACGTACCTGAACTCATCAAGCTCCGAAAAACTGAGGGTGGCGGTAAACGAGGAAGATATCTCACCGAAATCGGGCACATCCAGAGGCAGGTAATCCAGCGCGTCCAGCAGCTCGGGAGAACCCGCCACGCTGATCTGCCCGGGCTGGAAGGTCACTGAATCGATCTGGTAGCCCTCTTTAAGCCTGAGCCTTGCCGTATCAATGCTCACGTCAAGAGCTTTCTTGGGGTAAACCTCAAGCACTACATAGCATGTGCTGGACGAGCGGGTCAGCAAAGAATTGGAAAGCACGTTGCCTTCCGCGTCCAGAAGTTGGGCGGTGGCGGATTTGCGCACGATGGAGCCGCGCCCGGAGACGTCGACCAGCGCCCTTATGCTTTTAACCTGACTGACAATGGACGCGGGGCCGGATACGTTTATCTGCTGAGGGTTAAGGGTGGCGGAGGCTTCGCCATACCAGTAGTTTTCAGTATCCTCGCCCCAGAATTCTGGCTCTACGGACACGACCCGGGATTCGAGGTTTTCGATAGTTACGGAGATCGTGGCAGGGCTGATGCGGGATACGGTGCCGTAAGCGGAGGTGGCAACGAGCGGAACGTCGTAGGTGCCGGGGGTGCGTATGCCGGTGTAATCCGGGGTCACGCGGATGTTCCGCGCCGTGAGCTGGGAATACTGGCTTTGCGGGACAGTCACGCTGACGTCCACGTAATTCTGATACACAGAGAAGACATCGGTGGATACCGCGAGCGTGTAGGCGCTGAGCACATTGGCTCCGGACTGGGTCACGGACACGTTTTCTATGGTTTTTGTGCGGGTGAGCGAAGGAGTGGAGGAGACGATGTACGTCCAGAGTATCAGCGCCAGCAGCAGGCTCAAAAGCTTCAGCCACAGCCGCCTTGTAAGGAAATTCCATACGGTTTTGAGGATGACGGGCATTGCCGCCTTCGCGCGGGCGATAAACAGCTTCATTTGTCTGCCTCCCCGCCCACAGGCTTAAGCGCGCGCGCTGAATGGGAAGGCTTGCCCTCGAACAGCTCCGTCAGGATGCCGTTCAGGGTCTTCTGATCTATATATCTGTTCAGCCTGCCGTCCCGCGCGGCAGATATAACACCGGTCTCCTCGCTGACGACCAGCGCAACGGCGTCGCTGGTCTCGGTTATGCCTATAGCGGCGCGGTGGCGGGTGCCCAGCTCTCTAGAAATATCCGGGTCGTTGGACAGTTGCAGAATACATGCCGCGGCCAGTATCCGCCCTTCGCGGATGATCATGGCTCCGTCATGCAATGGGGTATTGGGTTCGAAAATGTTCTCAATAAGCGGGGCTGTGATGTCGGCGTTGATCATCGTGCCGGTATCGGCAAATTCCCTAAGGCCGGTTTTCCGTTCGATGACTATGAGCGCTCCTATGCGTTTTTTTGCCATGTTCGTCATGGCGGAAACGATCTCGGAGACGATCTGGGGGGTATTTGCTCTGGAGGTATGAGTCCCCGGGGCGGGCGGAATGATGCTGCTGCGCCCCAACTGCTCAAGCGCTTTTCGGAGCTCGGGCTGGAAAAGAATGACCAACACCACAACGCCGGTGTTGAGCACCTGCTGAAGCATCCACGATACTACGTTGAGCTGCAATAAATTGGTCAGCCACGCGAACAGGAGCAGCACTGCCACGCCTTTGATTACGGCGCTGGAACGCGTGCGGATTATAAGACGGATGAGCGCGTAAATAATTACGGCGGTGATGATGATATCAAGGAAATTGCGCCAGTCAGGCTGCTGAAAAAGGTTGGCGAACAGGGTCTTTACAGCGTTTGCAACGCTGCTTATCCACGTCATAAGCCCTCACCGCCTTCCTTAGATACACCACACTTCATTATACAACAAAAGAGAGAAAGAATTATGGCATAACAATTATTTAATAAAACCGGGAAAGATCCACCCATTTAGATGCGAAAAACCTGCCCTGTGTTCCGCTTGAAGCGCAGGGCAGGTCATGATATGCTTACAAGATGTATCTGTGCAGATCGCTGTTGGCAGCTGCGTTTTTAAGCTGCCCGCGGATATAGTCCGGAGTGATCACGACTTTGGTTTCGGGGGCGTCACCGCCTCCCGCGTTGAAGGCTATATCGCTCAGTATCGTTTCCATGACCGTGTGCAGGCGGCGGGCGCCAATGTTCTCGCTGCTTTCGTTGGCGTCAAAGGTGTGGCGGGCGATAAGCTCCAGCGCCTCATCCTCAAATTCAAGCTCCACTCCGTCGACCTTGAGCAGCGCCCTGTACTGGCTGATAAGCGCGTTCTGCGGTTGAGTAAGGATGCGCTTGTAGTCTTCGACCGTCAGAGGCTTAAGATCAACCCTCACGGGGAAGCGGCCCTGCAGCTCTGGGATAAGGTCGCTGACCTTGCTTACGTGGAAAGCGCCTGCGGCGATGAACAGTATGTGATCCGTGCGCACCGGGCCGTACTTGGTGTTCACGGTACAGCCTTCCACGATGGGGAGGATGTCTCTTTGAACGCCCTCACGGGACACATCGGGACCAGTTTTGGAGCTCTGGCCGGCGACTTTGTCTATCTCATCGATAAACACGATGCCGTGCTGTTCCACGCGAGAGATCGCCTCGGAGTACACTTTATCCATGTCTACGAGGGTATCTTCCTCCTCTGCGGTCAGTATGCGCCGCGCTTCGCTGACGGGGACTTTTCGGATCTTGGTCTTTTTGGGCAGCATGCCGCCCATCATGTCGCTTATGCTCATATCCGTGCCCGGGATCTCGGCCTTGGGGGAGGTCTGCTCGACCTCGATCTCTACCATCTCGTTTTCCAGCTCGCCCGCCATAAGCCGGGCTCGGATACTTTCGCGCTTGGAGGACATGATCTCCTTCTGCTCAGGGCTTTCCTCGGGCTCTTTGCGCGTGTTGCCCAGAATAATGTCTATCGGGTTGGCCTTTTTCCTGACCGGGTGAGCCAGCAGCTCCACCAGGCGGTTGTTGGCGGCCTGGACCGCCTGATCTTTAATATCCCCGACCTGCCTGTCTTTTTCCAGACGGATGCCTGCTTCGGTAAGGTCGCGGATTATGGAATCCACGTCGCGTCCCACGTATCCGACTTCGGTGAACTTGGTCGCCTCCACCTTGACAAAGGGGGCGTCGACAAGCTTCGCAAGGCGCCTGGCGATCTCGGTCTTGCCTACTCCTGTGGGGCCGACCATAAGTATGTTCTTGGGTGTGACCTCTTCCCTGACGCTCTCGGGCAGCTGCATGCGGCGGTAGCGATTCCTTAGCGCAACGGCTACGGCTTTCTTGGCTTCGTCCTGACCGATGATGTATTTATCCAGCTCCTGAACGGTCTGTTTAGGCGTGAGCGTGTTCATCATATCACCTCGCAGATAATATGGTCGTTGGTGTAAACACAAATGGAAGAAGCGATCTTGAGCGCCTTTACAGCGATGTCCTGGGCACCTAGCGCGGTGTTCTCCATGAGCGCCCTTGCGGCGGCCAGGGCGTAATTTCCGCCCGAACCTATAGACAGCACGCCCTCGTCAGGCGTTATCACCTCGCCTGTGCCGCTGATCAGGAGCAGCTCGTCTTTGTTGGCGGCGATAAGCAGCGCTTCCAGGTTTCTGGCTTCCCGGTTCATGCGCCAGCCCTGAGCCAGTTCGACCGCGGCCCTTTCCAGATTGCCTGAATACTGGGTCAGGTTGTTTTCCAGTTTTTCACACAGGGCAAAAGCGTCCGAGACTGTGCCCGCAAAGCCGACCAGCACCTCGCCGTTATATATCCTGCGCACCTTTTTGGCGGTGTTTTTCATTATCACGTTTTCGCCCATGGTCACCTGGCCGTCGCCCGCGATGGCGGTAACGCCGTCACGCTTGACCGCGCAGATGGTCGTGCCTCTGAATAAACCCATATAGTCCTCCGTTATAATGAGTATTGCTTTTTGAGCCTGTCTATCTCGTCCAGCGCCCGCTGGCTGACAAGCTCGTAACGTTCTTTTTTATTTCGTATTTTTTTATCAAGAGGGGGGAGCAGACCGAAATTGGCGTTCATAGGCTGAAAATCCCTGACAGGAGTAAGCGTATGCCGCATAAGCGCGCCCAAAAGAGTCCTATCCCCAAAATCAGGCTCCGGCATACCGTTCAGCCGCGCCCGCAGCCCCAGCGCCGCCACGAGCCCGGACGCCGCGGATTCGATATATCCCTCGACGCCCGTCATCTGTCCAGCGAAGCGCAAAAAAGGCCTGCCCTTGACCTGATAATTTACGCCCAGCACGTCCGGACTGTTCAGGTAGGTGTTTTTGTGCATGACTCCGTAACGAGCGAACTCGGCGTGTTCAAGGCCGGGGATCATGCCGAACACCCGTTTCTGTTCGCCGAACTTCAGACGCGTCTGGAAGCCGACAAGGTTGTACAGGCTGCCGCTTAAATTGTCCCGCCGCAGCTGTACTACAGCATAGGGCATTTTGCCTGTGCGGGGATCTGTAAGGCCCACCGGTTTCATGGGGCCGTATGCCAGTGTCTGCCTGCCCCTTTGCGCCAGTATCTCCACCGCGATGCAGCCCTCAAACACCATATCCTTGTCAAAATCGTGTACTTCGGCGGTCTGGGCGGACACGAGGGCGTCATAAAATGCGTTGTATTCGGTTTCCGTCATGGGGCAGTTGAGATAATCGTCGTCTCCCTTGCCGTAGCGGGAGGCCGCGAAGATCTTGCTCATATCCAGACTGTCAAGCGTTACAATGGGCGCTTCCGCGTCGAAAAAATGCATTTGGGAAAAACCGGGCAGCGCCTTGATGCTGTCTGACAGCCTCTCGTGGGTCAGAGGACCCGTGGCGATTATGGCGGGCTCGGCAGGGATCTCGTCCAGCCTCTCACGCACGACTTCCACCAGCGGGTGAGCGCACAGCGTGTCAGTTATGTAGGCGCTGAAGGCGTTGCGGTCCACTGCCAGCGCGCCGCCGGCCGGAAGTTTGGACGCGTCGGCCGCTCTGAGGATCAGGCTGTCAAAGCGACGCATCTCGGCTTTCAAAAGGCCGGAAGCGTTGGACAGATAGTCGGCCTTGAGGGAGTTGGAGCACACCAGTTCCGCAAATCCATCGGACTGATGGGCGGGAGAAAAGCACATGGGCTTCATTTCCACAAGAACTACGCGGAGCCCGCGGGAGGCCAGCTGCCACGCGGCTTCGCTCCCGGCCAGGCCTGCCCCAACGACCGTTACATGATCATTCATCGCTGTCTTCGGTTTTGACTTCTTCCCTGTAGCGGCAGCTTTCGTTCTGGCAGACGCGTGCGGCGGCGCCGCCACGCAGGTATTTGAGCGTCATATAACCGCCGCATTTCGGGCAGCGTTCCCTGACGGGCATGTCCCAGGATACGAAATCGCAGGCGGGATAATCCTCGCAGCCGTAAAACTTCCTGCCTTTTTTGTTGATCCTTTCAATGAGCCGTTTCCCGCACTTGGGGCAGGGGGCGTCGATGTAGGTGAGCAGGGTCTGGGTATAGCGGCACTCCGGGAAACGGGGGCATGCCAGGAATCTGCCGAAGCGTCCACGGCGGTAGACCAGCATTGCGCCGCAGCTGGGACAGGGAACATCACTGACCTCAGGTGCGATCTCAACCTTTTCAAGCTGCTTCTCAGCCTCTGAAAGCTCTTTTTCAAACGGAGCGTAGAAACCGTCTATTACGTTTTGCCACTTTAATTCGCCTACGGCGATCTCATCCAGCTGCGTCTCCATCTGGGCGGTGAATTCGATGTCCACTATGTCGGGGAACGCCTTACTCATAACACTGGTAACGATCTTGCCAAGCTCTGTAGGATACAGGCGCTTCTTTTCCCGGACTACATATCCCCTGCCTAAAATGGTGGAGATGGTCGGAGCGTAGGTGGATGGGCGGCCTATGCCCTTATCCTCCAGCGTCTTGACGAGCGAAGCCTCGGTATAACGTGCGGGGGGCTGTGTAAAGTGTTGGGAGGGGGTGATCTCCATGGTCTGACAGGTGTCGGAGATCCTGAGCTTGGGTATGCGAACGTTCTTCTCGACGCTTTCGTCGTCCGTGCCCTCTTCATAAACGGCGGTAAAACCGGAAAAGCTCTTTTTCTGGCTGCTGTGGCGGAACAAGATGTCCCCGCATTTTATGTCAGCCGTCAGGGTATCGTACGCGGCGGGAGTCATCTGACAGGCAATGAATCGGTTGTAGATCAAACGGTAAAGCTTGTATTGGTCGTTGGTGAGGGAAGCTTTTATCTGGTCGGGAGCAAGCGACAGCATGCTGGGGCGGATGGCTTCGTGAGCGTCCTGCGCGCCCTGGCGCGCCCTGTAAACATTGGGCGTCTGAGGCAGGTATTCGGGGGGATAGTTTTCAGAAATGTAATTCCTTACCTGAGCTATCGCCTCGTCGGAAATGCGGGTGGAGTCGGTGCGGATATAAGTCACCAGACCTATCGCGCCTTCTCCTTTGATCTCCACGCCCTCATAGAGCTGCTGGGCGATCTGCATGGTCTTGGAGGCTGTGAAGTTGAGTTTGCGGCTCGCGTCCTGCTGAAGAGAGGCGGTCGTGAACGGGGCGGAGGGCGATTTATACCGAGTGGATGTCTTTATATCGGAAACGGAAAAGACTTTGCCGCTTACCGCCGAAACAATACTCTCCGCTTCGGCCTGGTTTTTGAGCTCCTTTTTCTCGCCGTCGATCCCCCAGAACTGGGCATCGAAGCGCGTTTTTCCACTCTGGAAGGCGGCGTCTATAAGCCAGTACTCTTCGGGGACGAAGGCGTCGATCTCTTCTTCCCTTTCAACCACCAGCCTCGTGGCGACGCTCTGCACACGCCCTGCGGACAGTCCCTTTTTGACCTTAGCCCAGAGTATCGGGCTGATCTTGTATCCCACCAGCCTGTCCAGCACGCGCCTCGCCTGCTGGGCGTCCACCAGCTCAAGGTTGATGCTGCGGGGGGAGGCCAGGGCAGCTTTTACCGCCTTTTTGGTGATCTCGTTGAACTCCACCCGGCAGTGGGACGCTGGATCAAGCCCCAAAAGCGAGCACAGATGCCAGGAGATCGCCTCACCTTCACGGTCAGGGTCGGTGGCCAGCAGTATCTTTTTTGCGCCGCGCGCCTCTTTGCGTATATCGGCTATAAGGTCTCCGCGGCCGCGGATCGTTATATATTTGGGTTCAAAGTTTTTATCAACATCCACGCCCAGCTGACTCTTGGGCAGGTCGCGCACATGCCCCTGGGAGGCTATGACGCGGTAGTTTTTTCCCAGATACCTGCCTATCGTGTGAGCCTTTGCGGGAGATTCAACTATTAATAAGGTATATTCGCTCAAAACAATCGTCCTCCGTCTCTATGCCGGGCGGTAAAGATTGCCCGGAAGCTTTATTATTATTGACCTAAGCTGCATGGTTGTCAAGCGGGAATTCAGCTGCGCCGGGGAAAATCCTGTTAAATGAATCAGCTCGTCAAAGCTTTTTGCCTCGATCATGAGCTGGTCATATATTTGTTTTTCCTCCGGCTCCAGATCCAGCAGGGACTGTTTCCTGTGCTTTTTCGAGGGACGCGCGCCCCAGCCCATGCCTTCAAGTATGTCCCAGGGGGAGAGCGCTGCGTAGGCGCCGTTCTGGATAAGATGGTTGGGCCCGTCAGACAGGCTCTGGTATATGGAGCCCGGCACCGCATACACCTCTCTGGCAAATTCAAGCGCGAAGGAGGCAGTGATCATGGCGCCGGAGGCCATGTCGCCCTCAACTATAAGAGCGCCGGCGCTCAGACCCGCGATGATTCGGTTGCGAGCGGGAAAAGAAAACTTTGAAGGGCGTTCGTCGGGCGGAAGCTCGCTAAGCAGCAGACCGCCGGAGTCGAGGATCCGTTGCGCAAGCTGAGCGTTTTCGGAAGGATAAACGCTGTTGAGTCCGTTGCCAAGCACCGCTATAGTGCGGCCTCCGGCTTCAAGCGCGGCCGTGTGCGCTTCGGTGTCTATGCCGCGCGCGAGGCCGCTGACGATCGTGACGCCTTTTTGAGCCAGCTGAAAAGAGAATTCCTGAGCTGCTTTCCTGCCGTCGTAACTGGCGCGGCGCGTGCCGACAACGGCAAATGTCTTTTCGTCCTCGATAGTACCTTCGCCGCGCACGAACAGCACGCCGGGGGGATCGGGAATGGTCTCAAGGGAATGAGGATAGTCATCACCGGCACGGGTTACGAAGCGCAGATGATTTTTGTCAAGGCTGTCAATGAGTTCACCGCTCCCGCGCGCCAGCGCTTGCTTGAGCGCGAGGAACATTTCCTCTTCAAACAGTGGTTTGAACTCGTCAGGACTGTCGATTATCTCGCTCAGATCTCCTGCCTGAGTGAGCAGCTTATAAAAGCGGCGCGGCGTCATGCCCCTTAAGCACCAAAGCGCAAGCCACGCGATATCCTCACGGGAGTAAGGCATTTTAACAGCTCCATGGTAATTTTTTATCATTAAATCATTTTTGCAAGTGTTCGTCAAGATTTTTTTAAAAAAAGGTATTGACAAACGGGGTGTGAAGTGATAGTATAATTTAGTCGCCGTAAGGTGATGCCTCGGGAGCATAGCTCAGTTGGGAGAGCACTTGCCTTACAAGCAAGGGGTCACAGGTTCGAGCCCTGTTGTTCCCAGACGCGGTCCGGTAGTTCAGTTGGTTAGAATGCCAGCCTGTCACGCTGGAGGTCGAGGGTTCGAGCCCCTTCCGGATCGTAATGTGCCTCGGTAGCTCAGTCGGTAGAGCAGGAGACTGAAAATCTCCGTGTCGGTGGTTCGATTC
>JAIKWZ010000052.1 GCA_024684375.1 Clostridiales bacterium | reverse complement strand
GACCCGGCAAGTGCTTGTTTCGCAAAAAATAGGCATAAAAATACCGCAGAGAAGCAGCTCCCGTCGTGGCTGCATCCTGCGGTCCCCACTATCAGAAGTTACCCAAAACGGCGCACCAAGCCAAAGGGGGTATGACCCCTCCCTTATTATGCGCCTCTATTCAGTTAGCCGATGACAGCGTTTCTGATCATTGTTCCGTGCTCCTATCCAAGTAATAGTATTTGTATTGTACACGATAACAGCCAGAGAGTCAATACTTATTATCGATAACGAAATACCCCTTGCATCAACTGTCAGGTTTGTGCAGGGGGTGTATTTCGCTCTCAAGCGGCGAGGCCTGAATAAAATAAAGGTACTGCCATCGTTTTGGTTTTTAAGGGCAAAAACAAGGGAAAACGGAGCCTTTTATGGCAGCAGACCTGCGGGAAATGCAGGAAAACCAAGGGTTTTCAAAAAAACGGATAGATAAATATGGATTTATCTCAAAAAAATCGGATTGCTCCAGGCGCGGCAGCCGTTCTCGTCCTCTATCATCAGGCGGGTATACAGCTGGTCTTTCACGCTTACTTTGAAGCGGGTCAAATACTTTCCTTCCTCCGCCTGATACAGATGTGTCGGGCGCAGCCCCGTTATGAACCTGAGCTTCTTGACGGGTGAAGTCACGCAGTATGCGAAATCATCTTCCACATAAAAGTCATATATCATTGGTCCGCAGGAGGAATAGAACTTGCCTTCCTGAAGCGCGGAAAGGATACTGCTCACGTTCTTTTTCGCGTTCACCATCACCCAGCCCTTGCAATGGTGTTCTAATTTGTGCCCATCGTCTACCGCAGTGGCGTAAAGCCTGTGACCTTCCACCAGCAATTCATCCCAGATGAGGCCGTTGTCAACGTCCGTGCCGCATCTCATTGTGTTACCGCTGTTCCATATCTCCATGCCGAAATAGCCTTTGAGGTTTTCAAACAGGCGGGCGGGAGTGCGGGACCAGTCCGGATGACAGTACATGGCGATATTGTTCCTGCTTATCAATTCATCTACATAAGGCTGGAACTCTTCCGCGCAGGAGACATTGTCGGTAGGTACTCTTTCGTCCTGTGCGTAGCCGTTTTTATTCGCCTCGGGGCCCAGGGCCACGGTGTGATAGCACATGCCCTTTCCGTTTGTCAGCGTCGCGTCTATCTCCATGCCGGGGATTATCAGCACGTCCGTATCCGGAGCGTAGTTTTCAAAATTATAAAAGCGGTGGTCGGTGAGTGCCAGGAAATCGTATCCGTTTTCTGCGTGCATTCTGATGGCTTCTTCCGGCGACAGTTTGCCGTCGCTCCTGGTGGTATGGCAGTGCAGTCCGCCTTTCAGAAAATGCCCGTTTAGATTCGTAAATGCCTGCTGACGAATGAACATATACGTTTCCTCCTGTGTCTTCATTATCGAACTATACTATCTGAACCGCCTGACAACAAAACTGGGCAGTCTGCAATGTTTTTACGATTGATATGCTTTTGCGTGGATGAAAAAAAGCATTATCATCGCCGGCCGTCCGAGCCTGTCACAATTGACCAGCCGCCGAGACTGCCTTCGATGCAGTGGATAGATACCGAACCATTGTCGACGACTACTGTGCCCAGTATACCGGGAAGGCATAAGGGAAGAGTGATGTTCTCTGCGATCGGGTTTAGTCGTATGGTCTTTCTGGCGCTGTCGACACGCAGACCCAGGGCGGCATTTAGAGTCGTCCAGCTCGACAGGGGACGCGTATAGTGATGCCCGCACTCCCAGTGGTTCCACAGCGCGCCGAAGCGAGCCTGGTTGTTATGTATGGCGGTGACGAGCGCGTCGGCGTCATCACACAATCCTACGCTCAGGCACAGCGCCGCCATCAAATAACCGATACCTGTCCAGACGGCTTCGGCCTGGCAGTTTTTGTGGGTAAACAGTGTGGTGCGCCGTCCTTCGGGATATGAAGCGTTTACCAGTCCGCCGTCCATATCGAAATTCCGCTCGAGTATGGTCTTGACGACAGCCCTTATCCGTTCATCATCCAGGTTGCCGTCCATGCCCATCGCGCGCAGGAACCATTCGCCGTCGAGCTGGTCGGTCATAAGGCTTTCGTCTTTCTCGGTGTCGGAAAGCCAAAGGTCATAGTACTCACCGTTCCACAGGCGCTTCTCAAGGGACGCAAGGCCGGTTTTGAGCGTATTTCTCCACGCTTCGGCTCGTACCGCATCGCCCATTTCGTCGGCAATTCGGGCGGCGGCTTTCAGGGCGGCGAGCCACAGGATCGAAATATACGTCGGCGTGCCGGAGAAATTCCATGCATCATAGGTGTTCCGCTTTGTATCCCTGTCGGGCAGACCGTCGCCGTCACTGTCCAGCGCGCCTATGGAATCCATTGCGAGGACAACGTGCGGCCACATCGCCTTCAGGTATCCGGCATCCCCGGTAAACAGATAGTCACGCAGCACCATAAGCACGAACTGGTTGTTCATGTCCACGCGGTCAAACCCGTTGTCCACATGCTCCATGTCCGGCGAGAAGCAATGATGCACGCGCCCGTCCTCGCGCTGGAAGGCGGCGCCCAT
>JAIKWZ010000051.1 GCA_024684375.1 Clostridiales bacterium | reverse complement strand
CTTGACTCTGGTGTCAGGATTCACGCCGGTTGCTTCGATGATATCGTCGGCGATATTGCGGCCAATGCCGTAAATATACGTCAGGGCGATCTCGATTCTCTTCTCACGGGGCAGATCGATACCTGCGATACGTGCCATCTGTGTTAAGCACCTCCAAATTACTTGTAACGCTTCGGGGCTTATTGGCGTCGCTCCGAAATAATGCCTGTATATAGAAAGGTTGTCGAAAACCGCGCAAGCGGCCAGCCGCATCGACACCGTTTCTGCGGGCAGGTAGAACCAGTAAAGTATTATACACCAGCGTTTGTCCAATTGCCAGCGTTTTACACAATCTTATTATGAAGATAGCGTTAATCTTTTTCTACTGTCCCGCCCCCAAGCAGCATCTCCCCTGCGTAAAGCGCGGCGCTTTGACCGGGAGCTGGCGCGCGCAGGGGAGTCTCGGTTTCCGCAAACGCGCAGTCCCCTTTAATACGCACACGGCAGGCAGGCGTCTCCCAGCGCGTGTGCCTCACGCGGATCGAAGCGCTGAATTCACTGTTCGGCGGGGCGCCGGAAATAAAGCTCAGCTCAGACAGAACCACGCGGTTTGTGAACAGTTCTTCCCACAGGCACAGTTCTACCGTATTTGCCGCGGCGTTTATGCTTTTTACGTAGGCTCTCCTGTCCCCTATATCGTTTTTCCACCTCTGCCCCACGGTATAACGGTAGATCCCCTCGTGCCTGCCGATCACACGGCCTTCAAATGTCACGTCTCCCTCGCCGCGCAGCATATCCCCGCAGCGCTCCTGGATATAGGCGATATAGCTTTTATCCCTGATAAAGCAGTTTTCCCGTGAATCCGGACGTGAGGCGCAGGAAAAGCCCAAATCTGTCGCCATCTTCCTCACTTCTGTTTTGTCCATTTCACCCAGGGGCAGCATGAGCCGCTCAACCTGTTCGGGAGTGAGCCTGGAGAGCATAAAACTCTGGTCGCAGTCCTTGTTTCCCATGAACAGATGTTTCCCGTCGCTTCTGACATAGTGCCCGGTGGCGATCCTGTCCGCGCCAAAGCGTTTTGCAGTTTCAAACAGCGCGGGCAGTTTGACGTTCCGGTTGCACAGAGTGCAGGGCATGGGTGTTCTTCCATGAATGTACGCTTCCACGAAAGGCCGCTTGACCAGCGCATCCATCTCCGCATCCACGCGGACTGCCTCAAAGGCGATACCCGCTTCAATGGCGTTTTTCCTTGCGTTATCCAGCTGTTCCTCTCCGCCGATGTCCATGTACACGCCCAGCACATCAAAGCCCTGCTGTTTAAGCAGGTAAGCGCTCACACAGGAATCAACTCCGTCGGAAAGACCTAAAACAACTCTTCTCATTTTTTATGCTACTCCGTGTTCGTCATGGACGCCCCTGAAACGCCTGCGTCCCTGACAGAAGGGTACTGCACAGTTTTTCAAGCGTCTGCTCTCCCCCGTCATGTTCCTTAAGGTCATCGTTCCCCAAATGTCAATAATTTGCGGCTTTATCCACAATATGAGTTGATTTTAACACCTTGCCGATGATTAGTCAACGAGACCGTCCCGCGCCTGCACCCCGACCCGATATCGAAAAAAACCGCTTCCCGGTCAGTCCGGGAAGCGGATATGTCTGAGCTTTTATTTTCCCCGCGCTTTTGAAATCAGGTACAGCAGCTCGGTCTCCTCGTTAGTCAGACTGTCAAGCCCCTGAACCGTTTTAAACGCCATATCGAAGCTGGCAGTGCCGCGATTTTCACTGTTTCTGAGTGTCATGCCGAACTCGGCTATGGCGCTGGCAAGCTGCATGTTTCTGAGACCTGCTCCCTGGGCGTCCATGTCAGGCGTCACCGCAAGGCTCATAAGCTCGCTGACGTCCTTATCGGGCTGCTTGTAACGCAGCGATACGGTCGCGATCTCCTCTATCCCGCTGGACGTGCGGGTCTGATACCTGAGCGCGCTGTCTTCTGCCTGAGTTCCTGTTACCCCTGCGATCACGGCGTTTTGCGCCGGGATCACTTCATACAGCGCGACCACCGTGTGACCGGATCCCATTTCGCCCCCATCCTTGGTGTCGTCGGCAAAGTCCTCGTCGTTAAGCGCGCGGTTCTCGTATCCTATCAGACGGTATGACGCCACATAGTCAGGATTGAACTCCACCTGTATCTTCACGTCCTTGGCGACGGTAAAGAAGCTGGCGCCCATCTCCTCCACCATGACCTTTCTGGCTTCTGTTATGCTGTCAATGTAGGCGTAGGTGCCGTTGCCTCTGTCCGCCAGCATTTCCAGTTTGGAGTCTTTGTAATTGCCCATCCCGAAGCCCAGCACGCTTAAGAACACGCCCGTCTGCTTTTTCTGCTCTATCAGCTCTACCAGTTCTGCCTCGGAAGTAACGCCTACGTTATAGTCTCCGTCAGTCATTATTATCACGCGGTTATTGCCGCCCTTGACAAAATACTTTTCCGCCAGCTCATAGGCCATGACGATGCCTTTTTCGCCGTTGGTATATCCGCTTGCATTGAGAGCGTTGATCTCGTCCATGATCCTGGTGTACTCGTCACCTGGCGCGCCCTCAAGCACGACCTTCTCCCTGCCGGAATATGTCACCACGCTCACGCGGTCGCACGCTCTCAAGTTTTTGACCATAAGCGCGAGGGAGCGTTTTACCAGTCCCAGCTTGTCAGGAGAATCCATAGAACCGCTGACATCCACAAGCAGTACAAGGTTGGACGCAGGCAGGTCTTCCGTCCGGATCTTTTTGGCGCCCGCTGCCACGAACATCAGCGCTGCTTTTTCATTCCAGGGGCAAGATCCCAGGGCTGCAGAGAGCTTTATGTCGCTTTCATCCTCCGGATTCAGCTCCTTGTAAGAAAAGTAATTGATCATCTCCTCTATGCGTATGGAGCTTTCTGGCAGTGTGTCGCCCTCCAGCAGCTTGCGCCTCAAAGCAGAATAGCCTGCGGTGTCAACGTCGATCGCGAATGTGGACAGCGGGGACGTTGCTACATTTTTAAATCCGCTTTCGGTTATGTGCGAGTACTCCTCCGTGTTGTAGCCCTCGGGAAGGAACGCCCCGGAAGGCATCGGCGCGGGCATCCCGTACATCATGGTTTTAGCGCCCAGCGCTGCTGAAAAACCGTCATAGACTTCGCTTTCGGCCGCTTCCATGGCCACGTCCATATAGTCCGCGTCTTCCCACACCTCGACAGGAACGGCAGTGTTTGCCTGTATGTCAGGCGCAGGCAAGCCGGATTCGGTCCGTTCATTTACAGGCTTGTATATGTACGGAAGCACCAACGCCAGCACCAGCACAAATGCCGCCACGGCGGTCAGTGAAGTGAGCGCGGGAAGCCAGGCGGGCTTCTTTTGCTTCCTGCCCTTGAGTTTTTCCATAGTTTGCTGAACGAAATCTTCGCCCGGTTCGATCTTATCCGCTAAACGAGTGTATTTGTTGTCCTTCATATGCTGGCCTCCATCTCCAGTTTAAGGGCCTGACGCCCCCTGTCCAGCCAGGTGCCTACGGTACCCGGCCTGGTTTTGAGTATCTGCGCGATCTCCTGCAGCTTATAGCCTTCGTAATAATACAGGTGCAGTGTCACGCGGTATTTGCCCGGAAGCGATTTAAGCGCCTCCAGCACGCTTTTGTCCTCCTCCGTCGCGCCGATCTCATCCGGAAGCTCCTGCGTCCGTTTTCTGAACGCCGTGCGCAGCAGACTCAGACACCTGTTGACGGTCACCCTTATCAGCCAGGCCTTTTCACTTTCGATGGACTCAAAATCCGGAGCCTTTTTCATGTACGCCATCAGCGCGTCCTGTACGCAGTCCTCCGCGTCGGAAAGGTTCAGGGTATAGCTGTACGCAAGACGCACCAGCTCCTTCTGCCATCTGACAAGCGCCGCCTGGGCGCGGGCAAGTCTTTCCTCCCTATCCATTTTCCAACCTCCTTCACATACAAAACGCCTGAAACGCAACATTTTTTTCACGTAATATGTATTTAACAAAATGCGACCCGCCGTTAGGCAGGCCGCACTCGGATCATAACGATCAGTTCAGTATGATATCGCTTATGCAGACTTCTTTGCTGGATCCCGGGTACACATCGCGGATAACAAAGCGGAAGGTCCTGCCGGTCTTGGCACTTCCAAAGGAGACATACTGTTCCTTTCTGGTGTCGTAAAGCTCGTAAGTGCCGATCAGTTTGTTGTCACAGTACACTTGCAGTTTTTTGACACGGCTGTGTTTCTCCCAGGCGTCGTTGCTGCCGGAACCTTTATTGTAACCGTTTACGATGTAGAAGCCTTTCACGGTCTGCTTTTTGTCCAGCTTGATCTGGATCCACTGGCCGATGCCGTAGTTTTTGGTCACGCCCGTCGCCCAGGCAGTAAACGACACGTTGTCGAAGGCTCTGGCCGGATCGACCGCGGGGTTCTTCTGCTTGTTTGAATAGCTGGCCGAGATCATTCCGCCCTGCTTCCAGCTGAGTGAACCGTTATATTCGCTTACGAACATGGCGTAGAGGCTGGAGATCCAGGCAGTAGTCTTTTTATACTCGACCTTGTACCACTCTATGCCCCTATCATCCACGGCGCCTTCTCCCGCGAAGTACCATCTGCTTGCGCAGTAGGCGACCTCAAGGCCCTTCCCCTTCAGATCGGGCTTGTCGCGTACCCACTCCTGTCCGTCCACCACTACGATCTCCTCGCCCGCAACATGGTTAACGGCGTTGCCTCTGAAGGAAGTCTTCTTGGAGGATACCCAGCCGGGTATCAGTTCGATAGTATCGTCGCTGAGTTTCTTTTCGTACTGGACCTTGTACCAGACTACGTCTCTGGAATCCTTTTTGTATTCCAGATACTCAAGCGCAGTCTCCTTGGCCAGGGTGGCGAGCAGCGATCCGTTGGTGGAAGGTGAACTCCTCAAAGGAGTCTTATCGTCAATTATCAGCACCCTGCCGGAGAACTCAGGCACTTTGGGCTGGGCATGCAGCGCGTCGCCTGTACCGGACTTGAGCTTGCCCGAACTCTTTATTGTGACGTTAGGCTTTGCCGTGGTAGCTGCGGGCTTCTTGGTAGGTGTGGGTGTGGGAGTCGGTGTCGGCGCTACGGAATTGAATATCAGTCTGACACTCGTGTCCCCGCTGATCATTCCCAGCGTTGAACCGAAGGAGATGCCGCCGTAAGTGTAGCCGCTGAGAGCTTTTATATCCCTGATCTCGTAATAAGCGCCTACGGGAAGCACGGCGCTAAAGAAATTCACGTCATTTGCCGCCTGAGAGCCATTGACGTAAACGTCAACCGTGCCCGCGCTCTGTGCTCCGATAACGTTCATTCCGTTAATGAGCCAGCTGATCTCGAGCATGCCGTTGGAAGAACCGTATCCATTGTAAGTGTTTTCCTTGAACACGGGATGGATATAGCAGGAGCAGCTGTATCTGCTCACCTCGTGGCTGGTGACGCGGCTCGCGCCGTCATTTGTTGCCACATAGGTTATTCGGTTAGAATTGACTTCAGTTACTATGCCCACGTGCCCGTACTGGCCGGCAACGCCCACGTTGGCTCCCCATACTGCGATGTCGCCGGGCTGGGGCACCAGGGAGCGGCTCCAGCCGCTGGGCAGAGGCGCGTTCACGTAAACGGAAGCATACCCTTCCACGGGCTGCTCACCAAGATAGTCATAATAATACTTGATCAGGTCTACGTCCTGGCAGCCGTTTTCCAGGTCGTAGTCTTCCATCCAGCCTTCATTGAGCCTGTCCTGCGCCCATGCGACCGCGTTTTGCTGTCCGTCAGCAAATGCCGTCGTTGGCAGCAAACCAAGGAGCAGGCAAATCGCCAGAATAAATGCCAGACCCTTTTTCATAACTTTCCTCCTAATCGATTATGATCTCTATTTCATCCGAGAGCGTCACCATTATGCCGTTTTCGGAATCATAAGTACCGTAGACCTGCATGCCCGCCTTATTCAACGCGTCCAGCAGGTTCAGGTCGGGTGTGCCGGGTTTGTCGTAGGGGTCGGTGCTGATAAGCGCCGCTTTCGCGTTCAGAGATGACAAGTCCATATACACGCACACGTCGCCGTCGGCGTGATTCGGGACCTTGAACACATCGCATTCGGGAAAGCCGCCCGCCGCGAGTAAGCTTTTCTCCTCCCGCTTCTCCATGTCTCCGGTAAGCAGCACGGTATGCTTTCCCGTGTCGAGCAGCATTACAAGGCTGTTGTCATCTTCGTTCGCCGCGTTGGGAAGCAGCGGGCCCAACACGCTGAAAATGCCGTCCACGCTGTCGCCCGCCTTAAGCCAGGTTACCTCAGCGCCGGTCTTTTTCAGAGCTTTTACGAGAGGGTGTTTGTCCTCTTTGTCCGTATAATACGCTGAAGCATACCAGTGTACGACGCCTATGCCGCTTTTGGCCAGCTTTTTCAGGCCGCCGGAGTGATCCTTGTCGGTATGCGTAAGAAACACGCCCTCAAGGCTGCTGACATTCAGCCTGTTCAGAGCCGCAAGCACCTTTTCGAAAACTTCCCCTTTGCCGGTGTCTATCAGGTAGTCCTTACCGCCCGCATGAACGACGATCGCGTCTCCCTTGCCCACGTTAATCATGTAAAGGTAGTCCTCGTCGGAAGCCTGTCCGGACGAAGACATCAGTGTCACGAGCGAGAGCAGCAGCGCCGCAAGTTTTTTCAGCATGATTCGAATCCTTTTCTCAGTCCGTTTGAAGCTGCTCGAGCAGCTCCTTCTGCGCGTAGCCGTATCGGCCTGTTTTCGAGTCCCTGACGAATACGAATTCGCCCTCTTCGTTCCAGTTCAGCGCCTGTGCAGTCTGCCCCGGCCACATTTCCGTCAGTACCGCGGAGCCTTCCACAGGCATGCATCTGATAAAGCAGGTATCATTTGCCACACAGAGCACCGCTTCTGCCGCAAAAGCCGCCTCCGGCGTCAGAAAGCTTTCAAAAACGTATCCCGCGGTATTTTCAGGATCGACCACCAGCAGCATGCCTTTTTCCGCTTCATCGGCGACCGCTTTTACCGTCATGTCGTTATACAGGACCTTTATCGGGCTGTCATCGGCATCCGCGCTTAAGTACATGTAGGCGACTCCGCCCAGAAACGTGCTGGTGATCCTGTAACTTCTGTAGCGCGGGTTGACATAGTCGAAAGCTTTCATGAGGGATGCTTTTTTTATGTATCCCGTTTTCCCGTCCGGCCCGGTGACCAGAGCGAAGACCTCATGGATATTGTAATTGAGCATCCCCACTTCCATGCCCGTGGAATAAGCGGAGATGATCGCGCTTTTCTCTGTAGGTTTGGCGTACAGATACGTATTCTGGTTTCTGGAAACGATCGTATACCCGGACAATTCGCCGTAAGCAGACTCACGGGCAAAACCCACGCTGAAGGCGCACATTACCGTCAGCGCCGCCAAGCAGGCGACCAGGCGTTTCATACGCGCACCTCCTTTGTTATCGTTTAGACGAAAAGGCGGAAGCGTTTGTTCCCTTCCGAATTAAAACTTGACAATAATACCGGCCACGTATATAATTAATCCATTCGCGCTGAAGTGGTGGAATGGCAGACACCGGGGACTTAAAATCCCCTGCCCCAAAAGGGCGTGCGGGTTCGAGTCCCGCCTTCAGCATAAAACCGGCTCTGAGGCTGGTTTTTTTATGCCCGCATCACATTTTCCAGTTTAAAGCCCGTACCGTCGCAGGAAGCCTGAATGTACCTGACTCCGTTATATTCTCCCCGGAAGGCGCCCTTGAGCGCCGGACCGTGCAGGTGTCCGTATACCACCGCAGAGATCCCGCCCTCTTCTATAAGCTGCGTAAACGGCGTATCCTGCTGCGCCGCGCTGATGGGAGGGTAATGCATAAGGCAGATCTTTGTGCCGTCACCCAGACGGCGGGCATTTTGGATCGAGAGCTCCAGGCGTTTTATTTCCCTTAAGTATATTTTCTCGTCACCCTCTGCCCAGCCTTCTTCACGGCTTTTCCAGCCCCGGGTGCCGCAGAAGATCAGCCCGTCTATACTGACAGCGTCATTCTGCAGGGCGTACATGCCTGGCTTGAGCGCGTCCCTGACCCTGCCTATACCCGTCCACCAGTAATCATGATTGCCTCTGAGCAGCACCTTTCTTCCGGGCAAAGAGGCGATTTTTTCTATATCTTCAAGCGCGTCCTCAAGCTTCATCGCCCAGCTGAGGTCACCCGGAAGCAGTACCACGTCGGTTTCTTCGACTCGTGACACCCAGTCCTGAGCTATGCGGTCAAAATGGTCCTCCCATTTTTCTCCGAACACGTCCATTTGTTTGCCGCCCCGGCCCGGAAGGTGAAGGTCACTTATGGCGTAAACCGTCATTATGCTTCTTCACCCGCATCCTCGCCGTCAAAGTAATCCTCTTCTCCCTCAAAATCCTCGTCTTCAAACTCGTCTTCGGAATACTCCTCGTCCATTTCGATCTCATCCATGGAGCTCACCGCTTCGTTTTCCAGATCTCTTGCGCGCGCCTCTCCGTCAGGATTGTCGTTCAGAGTCTCGTTTCTTCGCTGCATTTCCTTAAGACAAAAAGCGCAGACTTCCTGCCCCGGCACTACCGGGTTTTCCCCGCACTCGGAGCACAGTTCCAGCATTTCCTCCGGTTCCTTTTCTCCCCTGACGTCCTTTCTGCACACCGCGCACATGGTTTCATTTTCGCTTATGTAATTAAGTTCACACCTTGGACATTTGATAAGCTTCATGTTCATTCCTCCCGGGAAAACAAATCGCCTATATAATACACAAACAGCGCGGTCTGAAAAGCCCTAAACCGCCCTTTTAATGTTATTTTTCTGTTACGCAGTGTGCGTCTTTCAATAGGATACCCAGGCGGACCGCTTCCGACTCGTAAACCTGCCTGAGTGAAGGCGTGTAGATCAGCGACGCAGGATGGTACATCGGATACAGCTGCGCGCCTTCATAATCCACAAGCCGTCCGTGGATCTCTCCTATCCGCGCTTTTGAGCCCAGCAGCGCCTTTAACGGCGTGTTGCCAAGAGTCACGATAAACCGCGGAGCCATCAGAGTGATCTCCGCCTTCAGAAACGGCAGAAAGTCCTCTATCTCAGTAACGGAAGGCGGGCGATTCCTGACTCTCCCTCCCTTTCCGGGCTGCGTGGGTCGGAGCTTGACCGTGTTGGTAATGTACAGGCAGGTTCTGGGGATCCCAGCCAGAGACAGCATTTCATCCAGGTTTTTCCCGGCTTTGCCAACAAATGGCCTTGCCTGCTTCTCTTCCTGTTCTCCGGGCGCCTCTCCTATAAGCATCACTGAGGCTGAAGGTCCTCCCTCGCCCAAAACAATGCGTTTCCCGGGGTATCTCATTCTGAGTTCGTCCAGCAGGCGTTCAATTTCATCCATCGTTCCCGGCATCCTTCTCACCAAGCTCATCGAGCTTCTGCTTTATCTGCTTAAAATCCTCCCAGGCGTCTCTCTTCTTGGACGGATCGCGCAGCAGCGCGGAAGGATGATAAGTCGGCATGAACCATACGCCCTTGCGCTCAGTCCATACGCCTCGGGCCTTGGTGATCGGCGTTTCATCGTTTAACACGTATCTCAGCGCCACCTTACCGAGTAGCGCGATCACTCTGGGCCGCACCAGCACGAACTGCTTGCGCAGAAAGTCCAGACACGCGGCCGCCTCGTCCGGTTCGGGGTTGCGGTTCAGGGGAGGCCGGCACTTGACCACATTGGCTATGTAGACCTCAGTGCGCTCCATCCCCAGAGCATGGATGATATTGTCAAGCAGCTTTCCGCTGGCGCCCACGAACGGCCTGCCCTGCAGATCCTCGTCCCGGCCCGGGCCTTCGCCTATGAGCATCAGGCTGGCATTGGGGTCCCCCTCCCCGGGCACGACCGTTGTACGCGTCTCACACAGCCTGCACTTACGGCAGCTCTCTATCTCATGTGTGAGTTCCTGCCACGAGGTCCGCATCTCAGCCCCCGTTCATGTGTATGGAATGGTCGAAAATGTCAAAGAACACCCCGAAGGTGCCGGGGATGTCATCCTTGAGCCAGTTATACAGATCGACCAGCAAAAACACGCATCCAAACGCCAGAGCTACGCAAAACAGCGTCCACAAAAAATCCGTGAGCCCCGCCGCGATCTGCAGGCGCATACGTTTTTTGCGGTATTCCTTTTTCGTTATCAGCTTAGCCATTCAAACGTAATCCTCCCAGCGGGGTTCATCCCTGCCGCTCAGTTCGCCCGCCTGCGTAAGTCCCGGAAAACCCTGCTGCCTGAGCGCTTCATACAGCACTATGTTCACCGAATTGGCAAGATTAAGGCTCCTCGCCTCCGCGCGCATGGGTATGCGCACGCATCTGTCGTAGTGCTTTTTGAGCAGTTCCTCGTTAAGGCCCCGTGTCTCTTTGCCGAAGACCAGATAGTCATTCGGGCAGTAGGCAGGCTGAGTGTAGCTCAGCGCTGCCTTCGTTGACAGGAAATACATGCTTGCGTCCGGGTTTTTGCATGTGAAATCGGCCCAGTTTTCGTACACAGCATACTCCATAAGCCCCCAGTAGTCAAGCCCGGCACGCTTAAGGTATCTGTCGCTGAGTTCAAAGCCAAGAGGCTTTATAAGGTGGAGTTTCGCTCCCGTAGCGGCGCAGGTGCGGGCGATGTTGCCCGTATTCTGGGGGATCTCCGGCTCAACAAGCACGATGTTCACAGTGTTTCTCCCAATACGAAGCGTTCTATCGCACGTGCGGCGCCGTCATCTGACGCGTCCGGCGCCACCTCGTCGGCCAGCGCCTTCGTTTTTTCCGCGCCGTTCGCCATGGCGATCTTAAGGCCCGCTTCCATAAGCATAGACATGTCGTTTTCGCCATCCCCAATAGCCATAACTTCCTCGGTTTTCAAGCTCAGCTCCGCCTTGAGCGCCTTCAGCGCCGCGCCCTTTGATGATGCGCGCGGCATGATCTCGAGGCTGTATGGAAACGCGCTGTCACTGGGCAGGCCCATGCGGTCGAACTCGCCCCTGAGGGCGCTGAGCAGCTTTCTGTCGTCTGAATACGCTTCGAACTTGTACACGCCGCGCGTTCCATACCGGCGCATCTGCTCGAATTCGTCTATAATTGCGTAACTGCGGCCTTCCTTTGCCTCCGAAACGCTCACACAGGCTGAATTCAGGCCGTTTCTCTCGCTTAAGCGGTATACCTTGAGGCCGGTGTAGGAAGTCATAAAACAGCCGGATGCTATCAGTTTTTCCATTACCTCCGCTGCCAGCGCCTCATCCATGGTGTTTTCATATACGCAGGAAGGATAGGTGTGCATGTCCAGCCTGCCGCCGCCCGCGCTGATCACAGGACAGTCGATCCCAATTTCCAAAGCGGGTGTGATCGCGTTATAGAACGTCCTGCCGCTGGCCATCGCGAAAACGACACCTTTGTCCTTAAGACGTTTTACTGCCTCTTTTGTTCGCCCGGACAGAGCGCCCCCCGCATGGATGAGTGTGCCGTCTATGTCAGATACGACCAGTTTTATCATTTACCTGCCGCTTCCCGGACGGTCCGCGCCACTTCTTCCGCCACTCTCGTATCGAAGGGATCTGGGATGATCTTTTCGGCGCACAGCGCTTTTTCGTCCACCAGCTTCGCTATCGCCGAGGAGGCGGCCAGCTTCATTTCTTCGGTTATGTCCCTGGCGCGGGCTTCCAGGGCGCCTTTAAATATACCGGGAAACGCCAGTACGTTGTTTATCTGGTTGGGATAGTCGCTCCTGCCGGTGGCGACGACTGCCGCCCCGCCCTTTTTCGCCTCCTCCGGCATGATCTCCGGCGTGGGATTTGCCAGCGCGAAAACTATCGCTTTGGCGTTCATAGTGCGGATGTCCTCCGCCGTCAGCAGGTTCGGAGCGCTCACGCCGATAAACACATCAGCGCCCTTCAGCGCGTCCTTCAGCGTTCCGGTAAGCTTCTGCCGGTTCGTGAGGACGGAGAGCTCCTGCTGTTCTGAGTTGAGCCATTTTTCTCCCTCGCAGACCAAACCGTTTTTATCGGACAGTATTATGTCTCCGGGCCTGAAATTCAGCATGAGCCGGCAGATCGCCAGCCCCGCGCTGCCCGCTCCGCTGATGACTACGCGCGTGTCCTCCCATTTCCTCCCCGTGAGTTTCAGGGCGTTCGTGAGGCCCGCGCACACAACTATAGCGGTGCCGTGCTGGTCGTCGTGGAATACGGGTATGTCCAGCTCCTGTTTGAGCCTGCGTTCTATCTCAAAACAGCGGGGAGCGGAAATGTCCTCAAGGTTGATGCCCCCAAACCCGGGAGCGATCAGCTTTACCGTTCTAACTATTTCATCCGGTTCTTTGGTGTCCAGGCAAATGGGAAAAGCGTCCACTCCGGCAAACGCCTTGAACAGCGCGCACTTGCCCTCCATCACCGGCAGCCCCGCTTTGGGGCCGATATCTCCCAGGCCAAGCACGGCGGTGCCGTCGGTGACAACGGCGATGGTGTGACCCTTTATCGTGTATTTATACACGTCTTCGGGATCTTGATTTATCCTGCGGCAGGGTTCTGCGACTCCGGGGGTATAAGCGGTTGAAAGCTGTTCTTTCGTCTTTATCTCCACAGCGCTTTCGACCCTCAGCTTGCCTCTATGTTCTTCGCACAGCGCAAGACTCTTTTGCGAATAGTCCATTTCATTCCCCTTCCCGTGTCAGCACAGCGTTTTTTACGCTGAACAGCCGCCCTATGTCTGC
Source organism: Clostridiales bacterium (assembly GCA_024684375.1). Lineage (GTDB taxonomy): Bacteria > Bacillota > Clostridia > Christensenellales > Aristaeellaceae > RUG14130. The sequence continues at coordinate 181,596 of JAIKWZ010000051.1, read as the reverse complement.
ACCCGCCAGGTCATCCCTGTCCGTGCAGGTGATTATGGTCTGCACGCCGTTTAGACGCTTGACCAGCTGGCGGCGCCTTTCCGGGTCCAGCTCGCTCATCACGTCGTCCAGCATCAGTACCGGCGCTTCGCCCGAGTCGGCCCGCATCATCTCGATCTCAGACAGCTTGAGCGACAGCGCGCACGTCCTGACCTGTCCCTGCGAAGCGAAAAAGCGCGCGTCGTCCCCGTTTATGAACACGCCCATGTCGTCCCTGTGGACGCCGATACACGTCGCCTGGCGTTTGATGTCGGAAGCGCGCTTTTCCGTCAATCCGGTCAGGTACGCGTCCCTGGTCTCCTCCGGAATGGAGCACAGGCGCGCGTCGGGCTCATACGCCAGGCACAGCCTTTCGCTGCCTCCGGATACATCCGAATGCACCTCGGCAGCGAAGCCCAGCAGCATGTCCACGAACCATTTTCTAAGGTGCATTATCTCAGCGCCTGTGAAGGCCAGCGCGGAATCCCACGGATCAAGGCATTCTTCCCTCTGAGCACCGGCGGCGATCTCCTTAAGCAGGGCATTGCGCTGCTTGAGCGCGCGGTTGTACCTTTGCAGGGAATAGTAATACCTGGGACGCAACTGGCTCAGCTCCATGTCTATAAACCGGCGCCTCTCGGCGGGTCCGTCCTTTATCATGCGCAGATCCTCAGGGCTGAACATGACTCCCGTGATATGCCCCAGCATTTCTCCGCTGCGGCTGACCTGAGCGCCGTTGACCTTTATCCTGCGTCTGCCCTGCTGACCGATAGCGACTTCCACCTCGTGGCTGCCGTCATTCCTTACGCCCGCGACCTTTACGTAGCATTCGTCCTGCCCCGCGCGGATCATTTCCTTGTCACGGGGAGTGCGGTGGCTCCTTCCGGTACAGCACAAATGGATCGCTTCCAGCACGTTGGTCTTGCCCTGGGCGTTCGCGCCGGCAAGCACGGTCACGCCCTCGCAGGGCTGGATACACGCCTGAACATAATTTCTGAAGTTTTTCAGCGTTATGCTCTCAATGCGCATCTCAGCTCTTTTTGCGGGCTTCCAGCTTTTTGCGCGCCTCGGTCGCCAGGATCTTCTTGCGCATACGTATGGACTTGGGTGTTATCTCCACCAGCTCGTCTTCGTCAATGTAATCCATTGCCTCCTCAAGAGTAAGTATGCGAATGCCCGTGACTTTCAGGGCTTCTTCTGCGGAGGCGGAATTTCGGATGGAAGTCAGGTGCTTTTTCTTGCACACGTTCACGTCTATATCTCCCGGGCGTGAGGATTTGCCAACGATCATGCCCGTGTAGACTTTCGTGCCCGGCTCAATAAACAGTTCGCCCCTGTCCTGTATATAAAACATGGCATAGGAAGTAGTGTCCCCCGTCTCCCAGGCCACCAGCGAACCGCAGGAGCGGGAGGGAATGTCGCCTTTATAAGGCTCGTAGCCGGAAAACACTGCGCTCATAACGCCTTCTCCGCGGGTATCTGTCAGGAATTCTCCTCTGTATCCGAAAAGTCCCCTTGAAGGCACGTTGAACTCAAGGCGAACCCTGTCCATGCCTTCCATGCTTATCAGCACACCCTTCCTGCGTCCGATCTTTTCTATTACAGCGCCCGCGTACTCGCTGGGCACGTCGCACACCAGCTGTTCCATGGGCTCGCACTTTACACCGTCTATTTCCTTAAACAGCACGGTAGGCTTGGTGACGGCGAATTCGTAGCCCTGCCGGCGCATGGTCTCGATAAGGATGGACAGATGCAGTTCGCCTCTGCCGGAGACCTTGAAAGTGTCGGTGGTCTCGCCATCCTCCACCCTTAAAGACACGTCCGTCTGCATTTCCTTGAACAGCCTTGCCCTTAAGTGGCGACTGGTGACGTAAGTGCCTTCCGTACCGGCAAACGGAGAATCGTTCACCACAAAGTCCATGCTCACGGTTGGCTCGCTGATCTTCACGAAAGGCAGCGGGTCAGCCATCGCCACGTCGCAGATGGTGTCTCCGATCGCCAGGTCACCAAAGCCGGTCACGGCCACTATATCGCCGACCTTTGCCATCTCGCAGGGGATGCGCTTGAGTCCATCGAATTCGAACAGTCCGCCCAGCCTCGCCGCGGGAGATACGAAGCTCTGCCCGTACACGCACCTGACCGCCATCTGCCCCGCCTTGATCGTGCCGCGCTCTATGCGCCCGATACCTATCCTTCCGACATAGTCATTGTAATCGATAGTTGAGATGAGCAGCTGCAGGCTCGCCTCGTCGTCTCCGCTGGGAGCGGGAATGTGCTCCAGTATCGTATCGAACAGCGGAATAAGGTTGACCGCGGGAGTGTCCAGATCCAGCGTCGCCACGCCCGTCCTGCCTGAGCAGAACACTACGGGAGAGTCCAGCTGCTCGTCGCTGGCGTCCAGTTCCAGCAGCAATTCCAGCGTCTCGTCCACCACTTCGCGGCAGCGCTGGTCAGGTCTGTCCATCTTGTTGACCACGATTATCACAGGCAATGACAGTTCCAGCGCCTTTTTGAGCACGAAACGCGTCTGCGGCATGGGCCCTTCAAAACTGTCCACCAGCAAAAGCACGCCGCCCACCATTTTGAGCACGCGCTCCACTTCGCCGCCGAAGTCCGCGTGGCCGGGGGTGTCCACTACGTTTATCTTTACGCCCTTGTAGTGTATGGCGGTGTTCTTTGACAGGATGGTTATCCCGCGTTCCCGCTCAAGGTCATTGGAGTCCATCACGCGCTCGGTCACCTGCTGGTTTTCCCTGAACACGCCCGACTGCTTGAGCATCTCGTCCACCAGTGTGGTCTTGCCGTGATCGACGTGTGCGATTATGGCGATGTTTCTTAAGTCTTCCCTTACGATTTTCAAAGCTTTATCCTCTTTTCCGACGCGTCAGTATGTGCCGACTTCCTTGTATGTTTTTATTATCTCCGTAAATGCCTTCAGGCTGACCTGTGCAGGGATGGAATGGTCGGAAGAAAACACGTAGCCTCCGTTTTCCATCATTCGGGGCACCAGCTCGCGTATCTGGGGAAGGATCACATCCAGCTCGTGCCAGCGGGCCGCGTTCGTGCCCCCATGGAACAGCAGCCTGTCTCCATATCTTCTTTTCAGCTCCTCAGGCTGCATGCCCGCCTTGACCTCCAGCGGATTAAGCCCGTCAAGCCCCATATCCACCAGCTCGGGCACAAGGGGCATTATGTTGCCGCAGGAATGCAGGTGCACGAAACAGCCGTGGGCGTGTCCCCAGTCGATAGCCCTCTGGTGGAACGGCTTAAGCAGCTCCCTGTATGTGCTCAGGGAGAAAAACTGCGTACCCTTATAGCCCATGTCGTCCGGCCAGGTAAGCTCGTCAAATGTGTACCCGGCTTCCCAGACCATGTCCATAAGCTTCAGGTCGGTATCCAGCTCGGTCTCAAACATATCCATCACCCATTCGGGCTCATCCTTCATGGCGAATAGAAGGTTCTCCGTGCCCACCATGCCTGAATGGGTTATGTCAAACCCGAACCAGAGTCCGCCTGTGATCCATCTGCCCTCGTTCCTCCACTGCCTGTAATTCTTTTGCAGGTAGTCCCAGGGGATCCTGTCACGTGTGGGGGCAATTCGCTCCTTGATCTTGAGCCATTCGTCCGGTGTCGTCACCTGAAAGCCCAGCGGTTCCGGTGTGGTTGTGTGATGTTTGAAATTTCTGCGCGTTGCGCCCCAAGGGGTCGTTGATATCACGAATTCGTCGTTTTCCTCGATCACCTTTGCGGGCAGACGGGGCGAATTGTCCACGCTTATCGACGCGGTTTTGTCCAGATCGAAATACGCCAGATAGTCTCTTGTGGGAAGTCCTTCGCTTATCCAGCGTTCCAGGGTCTCCTGCCAGGGATAATCCCTGTAGGGCACCCTGTCCGCCTCCCTGTGCTGATACATCCGGGTAAAGCGCTCGTGGGTCGTCACGCTGTTTACCTCCCAAAATCGTCTATGTCGTCCGCTTCGGCCCGGTCGGCAGTCTCATTAAGCTCCAGTCCCTTATTGTTTTCACAGCACAGGCGGATGGACCACTCGTTTTCAAAGAACAGCACATCCCTGCCCGCCCTGTCCACCGCGGGGACAGTAGTCGAGGGCAACCTTAATTTATCCACCGGCTTCGGAGACTCCTTGATCCATCTTACATATCTGTAAGGCAGAGTCTCCCGGCTCAGCTCGACCCCGTATTCGCTCTTCAGCCGATACTCCAGCACATCCATCTGAAGCACGCCGACTACGCCCGCTATCATCTCCTCGCGGCCAATGCCCGGGCGTTTGAATGTCTGCACCGCGCCCTCCTGTGACAGCTGGGTTATGCCTTTCAAGAACTGCTTGCGCTTCATGCTGTCCACCGGGCTGACGCGTGAAAAGAATTCCGGGGCGAACAGGGGTATGCCCGAGTACCTTACGGGTGTTCCCGTGCAAAGGGTGTCTCCCAGGCGGAAAATGCCGGGATCGAACAGCCCGATTATATCCCCCGGATAGGCCAGATCCACAGTCTCGTGCTCCTGGGCCATAAACTGCTGCGGCTGCGCCAGTTTGATCTTCTCTCCGCTGGAGGAATGCCACACGGTCATGCCTTTTTCGAACACGCCGCTGCATACCCTCATGAACGCGAGGCGGTCCCTGTGGGCGGGGTTCATGTTTGCCTGGATCTTGAAAATGAAACCCGTGAACTTCTCGCTGTCCGGGGCGATCTCTCCCTGATCAGACACCCTGGGGGTGGGACTTTTGGTGTAGGACAGAAAGCGCTTAAGGAAGGGCTCCACACCAAAATTGTTGAAAGCCGAGCCGAAGAACATAGGCGTAAGCTGGCCGTTTAAAATCTTGTCCAGATCGAATTCGTCGCCCGCCACGTCCAGCAGCTCCGTATCTTCGATAAGCTTGTCATAATAACTCCGGCCTATCGTCTCGGGTAGAGCAGGATCGTCTAGCGACAAAGACTGGACGGAGACGAAGTTCTGCCCGTGATTGCCGCCTGTGTAAAGCTCCACCATGCGGGTATCCCTGTGGTATACACCCTTGAAATCGTCACCGTGCTGACCTATCGGCCAGGACACCGGGCATGAACGTATGCCCAGCACCGTCTCCAGTTCTTCCATCAGTTCAAACGGATCCTTGCCTGCCCTGTCCAGCTTGTTCACAAATGTGAATATCGGTATGGAGCGCATGCGGCACACCTTGAACAGCTTTATGGTCTGTTCCTCGACGCCCTTGGCGCAGTCTATAAGCATGACCGCGCTGTCCGCCGCCACAAGGGTGCGGTATGTATCCTCGGAAAAGTCCTGATGGCCGGGAGTGTCCAGTATGTTGATGCGGTAGCCGTCAAAATCGAACTGCATGGCAGAAGAGGTGACGCTGATGCCCCTCTGCTTTTCTATCTCCATCCAGTCGCTGGTCGCGTGACGTGCGGCCTTCCTTGCCTTGACCGAACCGGCCTGCCGGATCGCGCCGCCGTACAGAAGCAGTTTCTCGGTAAGGGTGGTTTTGCCCGCGTCGGGGTGAGATATTATGGCAAAGGTCCTTCGCCTTTGAGTTTCAAAGCTTAATTCGGGGTGAGCCACGCTGCGCTCCTCCTTCTATGCACAATTCAACAGTATATTTTATTACATTTGCGCGGTTTTTGTCTATCGGATACGCTCTGTTTTTTGGTTAATATTTCCGCATATCCTCATCAGCTTGCCAATACATGCTAAATGCAGTATAATTATCATAATTATATTGGGGGTATGTATGGCAAAGCAGATCGCAGTGGGCGTGCTGGCGCATGTGGACGCCGGCAAGACCACGCTGACCGAGTCTTTGCTGCTGATGAGCGGCGCGATCCGCACAGCAGGCAGGGTGGACAAAAGGGACAGCTTTCTGGATACCGAGCCCGAGGAGAGGCGGCGCGGCATAACCATCCTTGCCAAAAACGCCGTGTTCGACTACAAAAACACCCATTTCACCCTTATAGACACACCCGGGCATGTGGATTTTACAGGCGAGACCGAGCGAGCCCTGAGCGTACTGGACGTCTGCGTGCTTGTCGTCAGCGCTCCCGAGAGCGTGCAGGCGCATACTCTCACCCTCTGGAAAATGCTTGAGAGTTACCGCGTGCCCACATTCATTTTCGTAAACAAAATGGACATGCCAGGCGCCGACTCGGTGTCGGTGCTCAATGATATCCGCGCGCGCCTCTCCCCCCTTGCGCAGGAATGCGGTTCCACGGGCTTTGCCGATCTGGCAGCCGAAAGCGATGACGCCGCGCTTGCCGCGTATCTGGAGACCGGACAGCTGGACAATTCTGTCGTTTCGGCGGCCATCGCTTCCCGCTGCCTGTTCCCCGTGTGCTTCGGAAGCGCACTCAGGCACGAGGGCACAGCCTCGCTGCTCGACACGCTGGATCTGTACGCGCTTCCCGGCCCTGTTTCGCCCGATCTTGCGCTGAAAGCGTACAAGATCCAGCGGGACGCAAAGGGCGAGCGCCTCACATTCATCAAGCTCACAGGCGGCACTCTGCGTGCCCGCGACAGCCTGAAGACACCCCTAGGAGACGAGAAGATCACTGCCATACGCCTGTATTCAGGCGAAAAATACACTCAGGCGGACTGCGTTTCGGCGCCCTGTGTGTGCACGCTGTGCGGGATAAAGGGGCTCAGCTCGGGGTGCACATTGGGCGAAGGCACAGCCGCCGCGCCTCTCACTCAGCCGCTGTTTGAATGGCGCGTTAAGCTGGAGGAAGGCAGCGATCCCCATGAAGCGCTCACAAAGTTCAGGATACTCGAAGAGGAAGACCCTCTGCTTGGCGTTAAGTGGAACGAACGCAGCGCGCGCATAACCGTGCAGGTCATGGGAGACGTGGCGCTGGAAGTGCTGAAAACCACACTTTTTCAGCGTTTCGGGCTTAACGTGGGCTTTGAGGAAGGTTCCATCATCTACAGGGAGACTGTCGCTTCCAGTGTGGACGGTGCGGGACATTATGAACCTTTAAGGCATTACGCCGAGGTGCATCTGCGGCTCGAGCCCCTGCCTCACGGCTCCGGCATAGAGCTGGACAGCGAAGTCAGCACAGACGATCTGGCCCTGTCCTGGCAAAGGCTGATATTTACCCATCTTACCGAAAGGCGCTTTGCGGGCGTGCTCACCGGCTCCCCCCTGACCGACGTCCGGTTCGTTCTGACCGCGGGCCGGGCGCACCTGAAGCACACTGAGGGCGGCGATTTCCGCCAGGCTACCTACCGGGCAGTCAGACAGGCGCTCATGAAAGCCGAGAACGTGCTTTTGGAGCCTTACACCCGCATGACCATCACACTTCCGCAGGAATACTCCGGACGCGCAATGAGCGACATCAGCCGCATGGGACAGACGTTCCAAAGCGAAACTAACCCCGCAGGCGAGAGCGTGATCTCAGCCAGCCTGCCTGTCCGCCTCGCCCACTCCTACCCCCGCGAGGTCAGTATCTACAGCCGAGGGCTTGGCAGGGTCAGCGAGACCTTCGCCGGCTACCTTCCGTCTCCGGATCAAGCGGCTCTGGTCACTGAGTCCGGCTATGACGCTGAAAAAGACACGGAAAACCCCGCCGACAGCGTGTTCTGCTCCCACGGGGCCGGTGTGATAGTAAACTGGCGGGAAGCGGACAGGCATATGCACCTGCAGCCGAATATCCGACGTGCCGCCGGCAGGAGCGAAAGCCCCGCCCCTTCCTTGCAGGGGGCCGACCTGGACGAGCAGCTGAGGCTGATCTTCGAGCGTACCTACGGAAAGATCGCTCCCCGCGCCCTTGAAAAGCCCCGCAGCGCTCCTCCGCCCGAAACTCAGGTGATCTCCATACCCAAAAAGCCGGAATACCTGCTGGTAGACGGGTACAATATCATATTCGCCTGGGATGAATTAAGGGAATTGGCCGCCTGCGACGTGGAGATCGCCCGCAGTGTCCTTACGCAGATGCTGGACAACTTCGCTTCCCACCGCGGCGTCAGGCTGATACTCGTGTTTGACGCCTACAAGGTCAAAGGCAATCCCGGCAAGTATGAGCATTACAGCAACATAGACATCGTCTACACCAAAGAAGCGCAGACCGCAGACAGTTACATTGAAAAAATGGCTCACGATCTGAGCCGGGACTACCGCGTCAGGGTCGCCACCGGCGATGGGCTGGAGCAGCTCATCATCCTTGGCGCCGGCGCCCTGAGGATGAGCGCCCGTGAACTCAAAAACGAGATCGCCGCTTCCGGTGAGGAGATCCGCGCCCTAATACAGAAGCTGTCGCAAGGACGCACTCAAACCAGCGTGAAAACCGCGCTGGCAGACGCGTACAGGGGGAAGCAGGCCAAATGAAACGCAGGATCTGTATCCTCACCGCGCAGTTTTGCGTGTGCCTGATAGTCTGCCTGGCGGTGTTCATACTGCGGCCGCTGTGGCGCGGGATGAACGCTGTAAAATGGATCGTTCCTCCCCTGTTTTCACTGTTTTGCGCGTATTTCGCGGTCAGGAAAGGCGTCAACCCCTACTTGGCATGGCTGCCTCCCCCGCTGGCGCTCACGGCCGCGGGCTTTGCCGCGTCCATGGGCTTCGCTCCTGAAGGCGGGCTTATGCTGCTGTGCGCGCTTATGGGGATAATCGGTGCGGCGGCAGGCGACGAAAGCAACGTACGGAAGGCTAAAAAATGAGCGAAAAAGCAGTATCGGAGCCATACAGCGGAATAGTTCGGGAGATGTTCGCGTACGCCTTCGCGATCACTTCAGCAGAAAAAACTGCCCGTGAAGCGTGCGCGCGGGTCATTGCCCTGTACCCGGAAGGGCTTGGCCGCAAGACCGCGTTAAGATATGTGCGCCGCGAGGCGCTCAGGCTTGCAGACCCGGAGAGGACGCCCTACGAATTTCTCGACAATTCCGCTTCGCTCTCAGGTGAAATAACCGCCGTCAGGCGCGCCGCTATGCTGCTGGACGGAGCAAAACTTTCCCGCAGAACCGCTTCGCGTCTAATGCGCTGTTCTGTGAAAAAACTGGACAGCCTGTACAGCCGCGCTGTCAGCCTTGCAGGTGCGGCGGGGCTGAAGCGTGAATGCGATCATGAAATGCGTGAGATCGCCTCATTCCTTTCCGTGCCGTCACTTAATGCGGAGGTGCGCAGGCAGAACGCGCTCATAGACGCGAAAGAAGGCACCGGCGGAAGATATGGCAGGCTCTTTTCCTTGCTGGCGCTGCTGTTCGCGCTGCTGCTTATAGGTGTACTGGTCTGGCTCGCCGCGTCTTTTTTGGCCTATTACAGGGAACTGCGTCTGGAAAGAATACCGTCTTCTGCCATATTGGAGGATGTTTATGCCCGAATACTCCGGAAGGGTTGACGCGCTGATATTCCGCAACGAAGACAACGGCTACTCCGTGCTGGTCATAAAACCCGAACAAGGCAAGGCGTTCACCTGCTTCGGCACCCTGCCCTTTGCGCAGGAGGGTGACCTGGTAAGGCTCGAAGGCGAATGGACGCGTCATCCGGATTACGGCGAGCAGCTCAAGGTCAGCCGTTTCTCCTTCGACCAGCCCGCCACAGCCGGTGCGATCATCAAATATCTTTCCTCAGGCGGAATAGCCGGCATAGGGCCGGACACCGCAAAGCGCATTGTCGATCACTTCGGCGCGGAAACTCTGAAGATCATGTACGAGCATCCCGAACGGCTGACCCAGGTGCATGGCATAGGCAAAGTAAAGGCCGCCAGGATAAGCGCGGACTACCTGGAAAAGCGGGGCGGGCAGGAGATCCTTATGTATTTCCTGTCCCTGGGCATTTCCCCTTCCGTAGCGCTGAAGATCTATAAGCAGTACGGCCGGGACGCTGTTACTGTGTGCCGCAGCGACCCTTACCGCATGGCGGATGATATAAGAGGAATAGGCTTTCTTACTGCGGACTCCATCGCGTCCGGACTGGGTTACTTCCCCGAAGACCCGCGCCGTCTCCAAAGCGGCATTAAATACGTGCTCACTGAGGCGCTCAACGGTGAAGGACACACGTTCCTGCCCTGTTCGGAACTGCTTCTTCGGGCAGAAAAAGCGCTTAAGGTCCCCGTGGACAGTCTCTCCCTGCGTCTGGAGCAGCTCATCGCGGAAGGCAGGCTCGTGCGGGAAGAGACGGACGGCGTGGACGCAGTTTTTCTGAAATACGTGTACGAGTGCGAGCTGGACATCGCTGTGCGGCTGGTCAGGCTGAACCTCATGGGCAGCTTTGAATGCCCCTGCGACGTGCCCGAAACGCTGTCTGACGGCACAGTGCTTTCCAAAGCGCAGCAGCTGGCCCTGAAGCAGAGCCTGTCGAACCGCGTGTCTGTCATTACCGGCGGTCCGGGCACAGGCAAGACCACGCTGTTAAAGGGCATACTCGAGTGTCTCCCCGCCAAGGAAAAAGTCGCCCTGTGCGCGCCGACCGGCAGGGCAGCTAAGCGCATAGGCGAAGCTACGGGCAGGGAAGCCAAAACGATCCACCGCCTGCTGGGCTACGCCATGGGTGAGGAAGCGGCTTTCAACGTCAACGAAGACAATCCCCTTGACGCCGACACCGTGGTCGTCGATGAAATGTCCATGGTGGACATTTTCCTCATGCGCGCCCTGCTCAGGGCGCTTAAGCCGTCGGTACGGCTGATCCTTACGGGCGACGCGGATCAGCTGCCATCGGTAGGCGCGGGCAACGTGCTAAAGGATATAATCCTGTGCGGCCGCATACCCACCAGCCGCCTGTGCGAGGTGTTCCGCCAGGAAGGCGGCAGCCGCATTGTGACCAACGCCCACTTGATAAACAAAGGCGAAATGCCTGTAATGAACCAGAAAGACAGTGATTTTTATATCACCAGATCTTCAGACGCGGCAAATGCCCAGCAGGAAGTCATAAGTCTTGTCACACGTCGCCTGCCTGCGTACATGGGTTTAGACCCGATGCGCGACATACAGGTGATGAGTCCGATGAAGCGCGGTGACGCGGGGGTCTACGCGCTCAACGCCCTTTTGCAGAGCAGGCTCAACCCTGCGGCGGGCCGTCCCTGCATCAAACGCGGCGATACCTCGTTCTATTCCGGAGACAAGGTCATGCAGATCAAAAACGATTACTCCCTGTGCTGGGTCAGGGACGGCGAGGAAGGTCAGGGCGTGTTCAACGGGGACATAGGTTATGTAACGGACGTCGACCCGGAAGACAAGACCGTGAGCGTGCGCTTTGAGGACGGCCGTGAGGCCGTGTACGAAAAGGACATGCTGGAGGAATTAGAGCTAAGCTACTGCATAAGTGTCCACAAAAGCCAGGGCAGCGAGTTCGACTGCGTGGTGCTGCCTCTGCTTAACGGCCCCGAGATGCTCATGACCCGCAATCTGCTCTACACCGCCGTGACGCGGGCAAAGAAGCTGGTGGTGATAGTCGGAAAGGAAGAGTGCGTGCGGCGCATGGTCAATAACAACTATATCGAAAGGCGCTTTTCATCCCTGTGTCCGCGGCTTAAGCTGTACGCATGCGCATATGAAGCCAGGGAATTTCGCTGAATACTTGTTTGCGCCCCGGGCGGTCTGCATGGGGTGCTTAAGCCTGATGGGTACTGAAGAAGGCTTCATCTGCTCCGCCTGCCGGGACAAGCTGAAGCCGCTGCGCCTGTCCGGCAATGCCCGGGTCTACATATGCCGCGAATGCGGAGAAGTGCTTAGCGGGAACGTATGCCAGGGCTGCGGAAAAAAAGCGCCGCCTTCGCTCTGCGCTTACAGCGCGTTCGAATATGGAGGCGTCATAAGGGAACTGGTACACCGTTTTAAGTTTGACGGGACGTACGCCCTGAGCAAGTGGATGGCTGAAGAAATGCTTTGTACGCTCGGGCCCGGCAGTGAAAGCAGGTATACTCTTATCGTTCCCGTGCCCATGCACCCATTCAGACGGATGTTAAGGGGCTATAATCAGGCGGAAAAGCTGGGCAAAGCGCTTTCACGCAGGCTGGGGCTCCCCTTATCTAAAGCGCTTAAGCGCGTAAGACTCACGCGGAGTCAGGTGAGTCTGTCCACACGCGAGCGCCGGCAAAATCTGAAAAACGCGTTTCGTGTTGCCGGGCAGATCAAAGGCGAGAACATCCTGCTGGTCGACGACGTGCGTACCACCGGTTCCACCGTTTCGGAATGCGCCAGGACGCTGCTGGCCTCCGGCTGCGAAAGCGTCACCGTGCTGACCTTTGCAAGCGCCGTAATGAAAGAAAACGCCCCGTTCACCGAACAGGGCAATGCGGGTAACAGGACTTGAACCTGCACGCCTTAGGGGTAAAGGAACCTAAATCCTTCGCGTCTGCCAATTCCGCCATACCCGCGCAAAGCCTTGTTAATATAGACCTGACAGGCATTTTTGTCAAGCAAATTCTTTGTAACAGGAGCTATGATGAGCAGTCTCATTTTCCTTGACAGCGTGGATTCCACCAACGACCGCTTAAAGCAGATCGCGGAGGATTCTCCAAACGGCACCGCGGTCATAGCCTCATGCCAGACGGCGGGGCGCGGCAGGCTGGGAAGGAATTGGCTCAGCCGACCCGGAGAAGGCGCCTGGTTTTCCGTGCTGGTAAAGGACGGGCGGCTTACAAGCGCGAACGCGGGCGGACTGGTGTTCTGCTGCGCGCTGGCGGCCGCGGACGTGCTAAGGAAGATCTCTGGGCAGGAAATACTTATTAAATGGCCAAATGACCTGATACTTAACGGCAAAAAACTGTGCGGAATACTCTGCGAAAGCGGTTATGACGGAGACACGCTCAGGTGGGCGGTGTGCGGAATAGGCATCAATCTGAACGCGCAGAGCTTTCCTCCCGAGCTTCCTTTCGCGACCAGTCTGCTCATCGAGACCGGGCTTGTCACCGACAGCCGTCAGGTGGCGCTGGACACGCTCGCAAAATTTGACGCATATGCAGAGATACTGTATAATGACGGTCAGGAAAAGCTCGTCGCGCTGGTCGCCCCTATTTCCGCCACGCTTGGCCGCGAGGTCCGCGCGGTAAACGGCGGCTCGGAGCTTGTAGGTACTGCCGAAGCACTGCTCCCGGACGGCTCTCTGCTTATCAGCACCGCACGCGGAAAAGTGAGCGTGCGGTCCGGCGAGGTCAGCGTAAGAGGGCTTTACGGCTACATTTAGGAGGACAAAATGGATTTCAAACTGCTTGCCTTGATACTGTTGTGCCTTATAAACCTTTACAGGCTGTGGAAGCTGCTGCTGGAGCGCAGATCTTTTGGCAACCCCATTCCGGCCAACGTAAGCGACGTGTACGACCGCGACACCTACCTGTGCTGGAAAAAATACAGCAGTGAAAAGAGCACTCTGGAGATCTTTCATTCCATTGCAGGCTTTATTCTGAGTTTCCTGCTTCTGCTGCTTAACGCCCACAGCGCGGTGGAAGGGATACTTGGCAAGGGTATGTACCCTGCGCTGTTGAGCGTCTCCATATTCGACACGCTTGTTTCATGGCTGGCCGATATCCCATTTGGCTGGATAGACACCATGAAGATCGAGGAAAAGTACGGATTTAACCGATCATCTTCTAAGACCTTCGTGGCGGATCAGCTTAAGCAGGCGGTGATCAGCCTGATCATCGCCTGCGGTCTGGCCTGCCTGCTTGCGCTGTTCCATACCTGGCTCGGCGCGTGGCTGATCGCGGTATTTGCCTGCGCTCTGTTTGCGATCGTGCTTATTATCACTTTCCTTTATCCCGTTTTCAGCAGGATCTTCAACAAGTTCACTCCCCTTGAGGACGGGGAACTTAAGGAAAGGCTGACCGCACTGCTCACAAAAAACGGTTACAGCGTCAGGGCGATACAGGTGATGGACGCTTCCCGGCGCTCCAGCAAGTCAAACGCTTACTTTACCGGTTTCGGAAAGATGAAGACCATCGTGCTGTACGATACCCTCGTTTCCTCCATGACCGCCGATGAGATCGTGGCTGTGTTCGCCCACGAAATGGGGCACGGCCTTAACAAGGACACCCTGAAGGGACAGGCGCTGTCGATCCTGCAGGTGCTCATGATCGCCTGCCTCGCCTGGCTGACCGTCAGCTTTGAGCAGATCTACACCGACTTCGGGTTTGAGAGCGTCAACTACGGTTTTGCCATGATACTTGTTGGCATCGAAATGGGCGTGACCATGCCCCTGTTCGGCATGTTTTCTTCGTGGGTCAGCCGCCGCCATGAGTACAGGGCCGACCTGCACGCAGTGAAGGAAGGCTGCGGTGAAGCACTGATAAGCGGCCTTAAAAAGCTTTCACATGACAACTTCGCCAACCTCGCTCCCTCACCCGTGATCGTCAGGCTGGAGTATTCCCATCCGACCATGTCCCAGCGGATAGAGGCGATAGAAAATGCAATGAAGAAATAAACCGTACAGAAAAACGGCGGAAGCGCGGTCGTCCCGCGCTTTCGCCGTTTTCTTTCGCCTTGCAGCGCGCCGCCGCGGATCAATGCTCTCCGGCGGCGCGCTTTGAGGCGCAGCGTCAATCCTGTACTTCGATCTCAGGCTCTACCGCTTCACCGTAATAGCTCCAATACGTTCCATCATAGTAATCAGGCATTTCCCCATCGTAATCATATTCGTCATAATAATTGGCGGGAACATAGCCTTCGCTGTAGTAGGTGGTGCCGCTGAACACCACGCGGCAGCGCTGTGTCTCGATGCTGTTGGAGCCGCAGTCGCGGATGGTGACGTCGTTGAACTGGGTGCCTTCGCAGTCGCTGATCACCGCGGCATAATTGCTGCACTCGTATATCTCGCTGTCGTTAACGTGGATGTCCACGCTGGCGAATGCGTTCACGCCGTTCACGCCGCAGCCGTAGATCTCGCAGTTGCTGAGGGTGCACTTTTCGCAGCCCGTAAAGGAAACTACGTCGCCTGTGCAACCACCCGCGCCCTTGATGTGCCCCAGCACCAGGTTTTCAATGGTGACGTTGCTGCAATACTTTAAGGCCATCACGTCCACGGATCTCGGCATCGTTTCCACACGGGATTTGCCGTCCAGGCCGACGATCTTCATGTTGTCGATACCTATCAGCACCAGCTCGTAGCCGTCGTAGCACTGCATCCAGTAATAGAATTCCCCGCTCTCGCCGCCGTATGCGGTCGCGGAGGAAAGCTCGAAGCTCTCGCCGTCGAGGTAGATCACGCTGTCGCTGCCCAGGCAGGCAAGCAATTCGTCCGTGTTGGTTACGTGGTACTCGGTCGTGCCGTCGTCAAGGCGCTTCCCTTCCGGCCTTTCGGGATTCGTCAGGACCTTCTCTGGAGCATTGAACTCCGCCCACTGCATTTTTCCAAGATCCTCGGCAAACAGTGTTTGTCCTTCTTGAGTAAACACATACTTATTGTCGTAGCCGAACCAATTGTCGGCAGTAAGGTTGTTGTTTTTGAACTCGCAGCCTTCTACTGCCATGCTGTCACCGGACATCCTGAAGCCAGTGCTCACCTTGTTGTCATGCACACGGCAGCCCGCCAGTTCCACGCCGTGGGAGTTTGAGCTCTCCACCAGGCAGTCCACATAATTGTCGTGTATTTCTGTGTTGTACACGCCCAGGAAAGTCGTGTTGTACGTGCTTATCACATAAAGCCCCGGATATCCGTCGTGAGCCCTGATGTCACGGAATTCGCATTTATCGAAGGTGACGTCATAGCTGTTGGTGATCTCCATAGCCGCCGTGGTGCACTCCTTGATCAGTGTGTTTTCGCACTTGAGCTTCCAGCACTCGCTGGCCTGTATGCCTACAGTGCCGCAGCCGAACAGCACGCTGTTATTTATCTGCACGTCACGGCAGCCGTACAGGTTTATAACCGCTCCCTGGCAGGCGTCCGGCAGAATGGTATGGCCCACGGTCACGCCGTCGATGGTCACGCCGCTTGCGCCCAGCAGCCTTAACACCGCCGCCTCGCGGGGACGGGTAACTATGCTGACCTGCTCCGCGCCGCCTTCACCCTCTATGGTCAGGTTCTTGACGGTATCGAGCACGAGCGCAAAACCGTCGCCGTAAGTGTCCTCCCAGTAATAGTGTTCGCCCTGAGAACGGGAATAGCCTTTTGCCGCGCTTAAGTCATATTCGCCTGGAGCGAGCACGATCTTGCGGTCGCTGCCTATAGCGGCGATGAATTCATCCACGGTGGATACGTTTATGGTTTCGTAAACGGTTTGGGAAGCGGGTTTCTTGTCATCTGCGGAAGCCGCTTTGGCCGGGCCCAGCGCAAAAGCGCAGCCCACTATCGCCATCAGCGCGGCCAGGCTCAGCGCCAGCGCCTGTTTTCCAAGTTTCTTGAATGTCATTATCTGTACCAACCTTTCTTTCAGATCGCGCTTCCGTGTCGTAAAGCTTACAGCAATCACGCGTCTTGGAAGCGCCATGTCCGCGGCGAGGTTAAGCAGCAGCTCGCCGTAGGACTGCTTGTCGTTCCGGTCCATGCGCTTGAGCAGCTTCTGGTCGCAGCTCAGTTCGCAATACAGTGTAGTCTGGGCGCGGAACAGGTATACCAGAGGATTGAACCAGTGCACGGCGTACACCAGCGTCTGCAGCCACTTGATGGCCAGATCGCCTCTGCGGTAATGTGTAAGCTCGTGTCTGAGTATGCGGTCGAGGTCGTCGGAGGAGTACTCCCTGTCCGGCAGGATTATCACCGGCCTCATCAGCCCCATCAGCACAGTAGTGCCCACTCTGTCTGAGCGGTAAAGCGCGGGGAACGGGGCGGCATTGAGCGCGTTCAGTACCTGACTGTCAAGCATCCGCGCGGGTTTTAGCGTTCTGTACAGCAGCCGCCTGAAACGGGCAAAGCTCACTACCGTACCGCCCAGGCTCAGAAGCGCGCCGGCCAGCCAGACACCGAACCAGAATTCCGGAGCCGTGTAAAGCTCTGCGGCAGACCATGTGCTTCTCTCGGAAGCAGTGTTTCCCATCCTGACAGCATCGGCTGAGTGATCCTGCTCACTTTCTCTGCGTTTAAGCAGGTTTTCTTTGACGTTTTCACGTGTAAGCACGCCCTCTGTGCGGGTCAGCGGGGATACGTACATTCCCGCGCCGCTTTCCGCAGCCTGCGTCTGCACGGAAGGAGCTGCTTTTACGAAGCTCACGCCTATTATCCCGTTCAGCGGCAGCGCGAAGCGCAGTATGACCAGCGCCCAGCACAGGTAAACAAAGCGGCTGGAGAGCTTCTTTCCCGCCAGTTTCGACAGCAGGAGCACTATCAGCCCCAGCGCGCTGCCCGCGACGGAAAGCGACAGCACGGTATATAAAAAGCCTGTCATATCAGTCTCCCTCCACCTTGAACATCGCCCTGAGCTCGTCAATGTCCGCGCTGCTCAGGCCATTGTTTTTTACCAGCGCAGCCACAAGCTCCTGCGCGCTGCCCTTGAACAGGCGGTTGACCATGTCGCCCGCCGCCCAGGCGTTATATTCATCCCGGCTCAGGCAGGGCAGGTAATAATACACTTCACGTGTCTGCTGTTTCACGGCGCCCTTTTCGCACAACCGCCTTACCAGCGTCTTTACGGTCGGGTCGCTCCAGTCCAGCCGGGACTGCAGTGTTTTGCGTATGTCCGCAAGCGGCAGGGCGTCCCCCGCCTCCCAAAGGACCTGCATGACTTCCAGTTCGGAAGCCGAGATCTTTCCGGCAAGATCGTTCATTCTGTACCTCCTGTATAGATGACGCGCGTCATCTGTTTACACTATAACATCACAGGTGACAGTTGTCAACTGCTCTTGCAAGGAATAACACAGATATAACAAAAGGCCGCCGCGATAATTCGCGGCGGCCCATGCGCAGAACAGGAGATCTCTTATTTACCGTTTATGCAAGTCTCGATCACTTCCGTGCGGATGGTCTGGGTGATCACTTCTTTCACGGTAAGTTCCTGCTCCGGATACAGTTGTTCGAGCAGGCTGCTTCTGGCTTCCAGCCATTTTCCGTAGGCTGTGCGCCAGGCAGCGATCACGTCCCTTGTTTGAGCGTCAGAGGCAAGATAGCGGGCGTTGGTCACTGTGTCCAGCGACGTGAGCCACGCGCGCCTTGCGGTTTCAAAGGCCTGGAGCATCTTCTCCCCATCGCCTTCTTTCAGCGCTTCGTTCAAAGCCGCGTCTACGGCGCCGTGCTCGGCGCAGCAAGTCAGCGAGTACTTAAGGGCGTTCTTGAGCCGCTTTTCGGTCCTTGCGCAGGCCGCCTGAGCGGTCGCGGGGTCAAGCGCCGCGATGCCGTCGCTTAGCAGGCTGTCCGGACGCTGTTTTGGCGCGGCGTGCCTTTCGTAGCAGATCTGCGTCGTCTTGCTCATAAGCTCGCGCACGATCTCTTCGCTTATCAGTTCAGGTCTGTCCGGATGCTCCGCCTCAAGGTATTCTCTCTTGAGCGCCAGCTGGGCGAAGAACAGTTCTCTTTCCTCAGTAACGAGCTTCTTGAGATCCTCACTCGCGCCGGAAAGCTGGCGGTCGTATTCCTTGTTAAGCGCGTCCGTCCAAAGCTGCTCCGCCTTCTGCCACGCGCGGGACAGGGTCTTCTTGGTCTTTGCCCCGCTCACAAGGTTTCTGACCTTTTTGTCCAAAGACGAATGCTCGGTGCAGAAATCCAGGCGGTATTCGCTCGCGCAGTCTCCGACGCCAGTGAGCGTCAGCACGCAGTAGCTGCCGTCTTTCGTCTGCTGTCTGGAATCGGAAGGCTTGTAAGTGGGCACTTCCAGCTTGTTGCTGTCCTTTTCATATATATTGCCGCGCTGGTCCGCCCACCTTACGGTAGCGATGTTTATCACCTTCTTGTTGTCTACGTCCTCCGCCGTCACAGTGTGATCGAAAGCAGCGGTGTATGAGCCCGACGGCGGCAGTGTCAGGATCATGTCAACCATGGCGTCCTCGTTGCTGCCCTTGAGCGGATCGTACACTTCGATCTCGTTGATCGTATAGCCAGAGGTGTTGGTCACGGTTATCAGGTAATGGATGACCTCATTCTCCTGATATCCCTGCGGCTCTTTTGAAGACCCGGTCGTGCTCTTTACAACGCTTATCGGGTCCTCAGCCGGCGGTGTCCAATCATATCCGTTGTTATAAACCGTGAACTCAAGCTTCACCGGTTCGGTCTTGTATTCCTCGCCGCCCTCGTCCACGGCGGAACCCGTCCAGGACAGCGTCACCGAAGGCTTGCCCGCATCCTCCGCGGTGAAGACGTAGAAGTCTTCCATTTTGACCGCATCAGCGGGAAGCAGCTCGGATTCCGCGTACACGGCCCTTAAACTCTCTTTGGGATCGTCCGCGGCAACCATCGGCAGCAAGAGCGTCTCTTCGGCGCTTTCGTTAAACAGGTACAGGGTGAATTCCTGTTTTTCGCCTTCCGCAAAATCGGTCTGCGCTGTCTTGGGTATGACCTCAAGCCTGATCGCCGGCTGCACGGACTCCGTGTCATAGTACATGAGGATGAAGTTATAATCCAAGTCGTCCAGCGTTTCCCCGTCTTCGGTTTCGGCGAATATCCTCACACCGCGCGCTGTACTGTCATTGTTTCCCGGCTGTGCTGCGTAGTCCGCGTCTTGTTCGTCGAGTGTCACGCTGAGCTGGGCCTTGAATGAATCTCCCGCTTTAAAGAGCTGAGTGTCATATTCTTCAGGGTATGTGAGTTCATCGGTGCCTTCGGTTTCCGGCGTGATATTGTTTTTGATCAGGGAGTACCCCGTTAGCTTAAGGTCGGCGTTGCCGTTGTTGTACACGGCAAGCGGCAGGCTCAGCGTCTCACCTGTATCGCCCCGGTACTCGTACGTCCAGTCGAAAATCACGAACAGCGAGGGCTTGTCTTGCTGTATCGTGAACGCTATTTCACTATGGGCCTCGAGCGTCCCGTCCGGATAATCCGGGTCATGCGCTTCCGCCTGAATGTGATACAGTCCAAAGCCGTCTGTCACGTCGTCCGCTCCGACCGTGAAGACCGCCATAAAGGGGTAAGGAGTATCGGGTTCAAGGCCACTGTGATCCGCGCTCATCCAGGCCTCTGAAGAAACCATGAAGCCGGGATTGTCGCTGGTCATGGTGTCAAGCTTGAGTATCCGGCCGCTCAGGTTGTAAAGCGTGCAGATCGCCGCGACCGCGTCTCCTTCCTTATATGGTCCCGGCGGGATCAGTTCCGGCACGATGACCAGTTCAGCTTCGGGAGCTCCGTCTCCGATGCCCGGGGTCAGGTTGCGCAGGCTGATGTTGGGTTTGCCGCCGCCCTCGTCGCCTTCGCCGCCATCGCCTCCGTTTTCTCCCTCGGATCCGCTGTCCGCTCCGGTGAGCCACTTCTGCACGCCGGGCCAGGCTATGCCGTCAGCGGCAAAGGAGTGGGCGGTCTCCAGTTTTTTGACCGCGCTTTCGGTCTTCTTTCCAAACGCGCCGTCCGCAGTGCCGCAGTCGTAGCCGGCCGCGTTCAGATTCTCCTGAAGCTGTTTGACCGCGTCCCCCTTGTCGCCCCGGCGCAGGGTGCCTTCAGGATCGAAGGCTTCAGTCTCCGTCTTGCCGCATTGGCTGCATGTGCGGCTGCGGCTGCCCGCGGAAAACTCGGTAGCGGGGGTAATGATCGTCCATTCGCTCCAGCTGTGCTCCAGCTTTTTGATGGTCTGGGTCTGCTTTGAACCGCAGACCGTGCATTTGCGGTGGCGTAAGCCCGCAGCGGAGCAGGTGGCCTTTTTGGTCACCGTCCAGCCACCGTACTTGTGGGCAAGCTTATCTATGGAGCGGGTCTGTTTGTACTGGCAGTAACGGCAGTAACGAATGCGGCTGCCCGCCTGTTTGCATGTTGCTTCCCGGGTGACGTCCCAGTTGCCCCAGCTGTGGGTGTGATTGCCGCTGCGTTCACTGGGACAGTAGCTGTCCGTCGCAGGACGGCTGACCACGCTGTCTGCCAAGGCAGGCAGGCTGCACAGCAGCATCAGGACTGCCAGAAGCGCGGTCAACGTTCTTTTAAGCTTCACTTATGATCCCCTCCTTCGCAAGTGGTCGTGTTCGGAAAAAGCGCCGGGAGCGCGGCTCGGCGGCGTTCCCGGTACGGCCACGTCTTAACTCCCGCTTAATATTATAACACTGTAAATCCGGTTTGTCACCATTTTCCGCCCTTTTTGCCGGAACTTATTTTTTCTCCTCTGCGTCAGAAAGCATGTGCAAAGCAAAAACGCACGCCATTATAAGAAAAGGACGGATAATACTATGAAAAAGCTTTTAGCCCTCACTCTTTCCCTCGTTCTGCTGTTCGCCTGTTACGCCTTTGCGGAGACCCGCATCAGCGTATCCGGCACCGGAGAGACCCGCATCAGCGCCGATACCGCCGTTATCTCCCTGGGCGTGAATGCCCGGGACAAAAACGTTTTGAAAGCGCAGCAGAAGGTCAACGAGGCCATTGCCGCCATACGCAAGGCTCTTACTGAGCAGGGGGTCCCCGAGGAGGACATCACTACCGACTACATGAACATCAGTCCCGTGTACGATTACTCCTTCGACCTGGCCCGGCTGACCGCCTACAGCGCCAACACCACCCTCGCCATCCGTGTGTCTGACACGGAAAAAGTGGGCGCGCTGATAGACGCCGCTTTCGCCGCGGGCGCCAATGACTTAAACGGCATCACCTTCTCCGCTTCCGACACCCGCGACGCCAAGAACGAGGCCATCAAAATGGCAGTGGAAGACGCGAAGCAGAAGGCTGAGGTCCTGGCAGAAGCAGCGGGACTTAAAATCAGCGGCATCGAGACCGTTTCCGAAGGCGGCGTGTACAGCTACTCCAACACCGTTGGCAACGTGTACGCCCGCGATTTGAAGATGGAGGCAGCCTACGAAGGCGCAGAAACGATAGTGCAGGCGGCCAAGCTCATAGTGAGCGCCAGCGTGAACATCACGTTTATCGCCGAATAATAAACCCGGCAACACGCATGAAAGGGAACCCCATAGTAATGAAAAAGATCATCGCCATAATAGTCAGCTTGTCCCTTCTTATCTCAGTATGCGCTTTCGCCGAGGAGACCGAACCCGATTTCGCAATGTTTTCCGGCATGGAGTGGAGCTTTTTAAGCGGCGCCGGCGGCTGGTCCACGGACATGCGCATACTTGAGGACGGCTCCTTCCGTGGTGAATACCACGACAGCGAAATGGGAGAGACCGGCGATGCTTACCCTTACGGCACCGTATACTGCTGCTCCTTTGTCGGCACCATGCGCTTCAGCGGCCGGGTGGACGAGTATTCGTGGAACGTCGTGATCGACTCCCTGAGCGTAAACGAGGAGATCGGGACCCAAAGCGTCAGCGAAAGCCTCCGTTTCGTCATCACAGAGCCCTACGGCATCAGCGATGGCGACACCATGCGCCTGTACCGCCTCGGGACTCCGGTAAGCTTTTTAAACGAGGACATGTACATCTGGGCCCACTTATACACCGAGAACGGTGTGAAAGACGCACTGGACACATGGTTCCTGTGCAGCGAAAAGAACGAATCCGGCTTCGTGGGAGAAAAGCTCGATTACGGATCCGGCATGGAGGACCCCTGGCTGGAAATGAGCGCCGATGAGCTCAGTGAGGCTTCCGGCTTGCACTTCGCCGTACCTCAAGGCGCTCAGGACGTGACCTGTCGCTATCTGCCCTCGGAACAGCTGGCCGAGATGCAGTTCAGCCTGTTTGAAGACGAGTTCTGCGCGCGCATTCAGCCTGCGGCGCTGGAATACGGCCAGCTCATGAACATCTCCGACATCTTCCTTCCCATGGAAAACGAGGAGGAGATCACTGTCGGGCGCTGCTACGGCACGATCGGTCAATCCCAAACCGGCAGCGAAGACTTTGTGGAGCTGTGTCTTTGGTACGACGCAGTGCCCGGGATAATGTATTCCCTTTCCGTTTACAGCAACGACCTTGACGGCCTGGATCTCACCGCTGTGGCGGAGCAGGTATACATTCCCGTTCAGGGAGATACCTGATACATCAAATCGGGTTCACTAAAAACCGTTTCCGCTCCCCCGCTTCGGCGGGGGCTTTTTTGTCGCCGCACTGTGAATCGGCGATTCATTTTTTCTGCATCATCCGATTCAAAATATTATCATATTGTTAACCATCCTTTTAGCACTCACCTATTGACAGTGCTGCCAAAAAGAGTATAATATATGGCGAACGAAGGGAAAGAGCCAAAGCGGAACAGTATCCCGGAGTTCACGGTAACGACATGCTGTGACCTACGCCGACACACCCCCGCTCAGAACGCTCACGCAATGCGTTCACAGCAGGCGCGCAGTACGCGCAGGAGTCAAAGGAGGTAAGAGTTATGTTGATGCCGAGTATCTTTGGTGAAAACCTGTTTGACGAGTTTTTCGGTGACCTGGACAGAGAGTTCAGGAACATGGACCGCCGTTTGTACGGCAAAAACGCCGCGCGCGAGATGAAGACCGACGTACGCGAACACGAAGACCACTACGAAGTGGATATCGACCTGCCGGGCTTTAAAAAAGAGGACGTAACACTGGAGCTGGAAAACGGATATCTGACCGTGACCGCTTCCAAGGGCGTTGACAAGGACGAAAAGACCAAGAAGGGCCGCCTTGTCCGTCAGGAGCGTTATGCGGGCGCGCTGCAGAGGAGCTTCTGGGTGGGTGAAGAGCTTACGCAGGCGGATATAAGCGCGAAGCTGGAACATGGCGTTCTCAGCATAAACGTTCCGAAGAAGGAAGCCAAAAAGCTGCCTGAAAAACAGACCATCATGATAGAAGGGTAATATCCCTTAAAACAATGGGAGCCGGATAAAACCGGCTCCCATTTATTATCACGAAAGAATAAACTGGTCTTCCTTTGTCAATCCCAGTTTTTCTATGACCTCCGGCGCGCGTTCGGGTATCACTGACAGCTCGGCGGGATGGTGCGCGTCGCTTGCCAGGTAGAATTTGCAGCCTTCCTCGCCTGCCAGCCGGTAAAGCCTTAGCATGGCGTCCTCATGTTCATGCCAGGCGGGCGCAAAGGAGGACAGATTTAGCTCGATCCCCGCCCCTAAACGAGCGAAAGCACGCATCACAGCGCGGAAGCGCCCTTCGTCGACCAGTTCGTACACCTTATACTGGTCGCCTTGCGTGAAAATCAGGCTGCAGGTCATGTGGGCGATACCCACCTTGTGCCACGGCAGCTCCATGCGGGTCAGCTCCTCCAGCCTTTCCACCAGCAGGCCCGCCCGCTTTTCCTCTGTGTCGTAACCCTCCGAGTGCACCAGCCCGCTCATGTGGTAGTGGTTGGGCGGGATGACTATAAAATCGAACACGCCGTAATTGCTCGGGTCAAGCCCCAGCTTTCCACCTCCGCAGTACTCCGTCTCGCATCCGAACACCATCCTGACCTGTTCGTCTTTCGGCAGGGGCAGATTCCGGTTCACGTGTTCTATGTTCTGGGTACTGTAAAAGCCGTTGGGGCCCGGAACGAGGCTGTCCCACAGGTGGTCGGTTATGCACTGAACGGTGTAGGCGTGCGCCTTCGCGAAAGCGAGTATGCTCTGCGGCGTCTGCGCCGGGTCGTTGGAGCACAGGGAAAGCTGCGTGTGGCAGTGAAGGTCGTGATCGATCGGAAAGCTCATACCAGTGCCTCCTCATAAAGCTGTCTTTCATCCAGATTGTACACCAAACCCCGGAAAAGTCAAGCGCCGCTCGCAGATCCGGAGCCAAAACGAAAACCACTCTTTTCGACAAAAAAGCAGGACTTCCCGCCCTAAGCGTAGTAATTAACACTGTCAATAAATGAGTAACGGAGGGAGGACCCGACATGCTGAGCAACGAGCAGATCATAAAGATGCTGAACCGCCCCGAAGGACTGGTAGACATGGTGCTGGATACGGACACTTTCAATGAGATAGACGACCAGTACGCCATCTCTTACGCCATAAGCGCGCCCGAAAGGCTGAGGGTAAAGGCGTTCTACGCCGCGCCTTTCTTTAACGAGCGCTCCACCGGGCCCGCAGACGGCATGGAAAAAAGCTACCACGAGATCAAAAAACTGCTGAAGCTGGCCGGCAAGGAAGATTACCCGGTGTTCCGCGGCCCCACAAGCTACCTGCCTGACGAAAAGACCCCCGTAGCATCTGAAGCCATGGAGGATCTTATCCGTCTGGCCATGACTTATACTTCCGAAAAGCCATTGTATGTCGTTTCCATCGCCGCCATAACCAACATCGCTTCCGCGCTGCTGACCAGACCCGAGATAGCCGAGAGGATAGTGGTGGTGTGGCTGGGCTGCCACGCTCTTCACTGGGAAGACAATTACGAGTTCAACGTCCGTCAGGACGTGGCAGCGGCGCGAGTGGTGTTCGACTCCGGCGTGCCGCTGGTCATGCTTCCCGCTCAGGGGATCGTAAGCAACTTTGCCACCACCGGACCTGAGCTCGAGTACTGGCTCAGGGGCAAGAATCCTCTTTGCGAATACCTGATCGACCATACTATCGAGGCAGCCAACGAATACGCCAAGGGCCACGTGTGGAGCCGCACCATCTGGGACGTTACGGGCATTGGCTGGCTGATGAACGACAGCAAAAAGCAGCTCATGCGCGACAAGATAGTGCCCCGTCCCATCCCCGAATACAGTCACCACCTGTCCTGGGACTTCAGGCGTCCTCCCTGCCGCATGGTGTACCACATAAACAGGGACGGGCTGTTTGAGGATCTGTTCCGCCACATCGCCCCGGAGATCCGGGTCTGATCCCACCCAGCGCTCCCGGGGCAGAGGCGCAAAACCGACCTTTATTCTGCCACGTTCCGCTCAAACGGAAATGACGGCAACAGAATCACCCGAAAACAAAGGATCGGCGCATACGCTCCAGACTGCACAGGACAGCGGCTCTCTCCGCAGTCTTGTGTTTTTGGTCGATCACGGACTTTGCGCTGCTGTCCCAAACTTTAATTTTCCATTAAGTATGATTTATTCCGGGGCGGGCAGTATTGCGCGCCGCTCTGCTGAGGATTATAATGTTATCTCCAGGTAACATTTGGAGGTGTCCCATGCGCGGCAGTCTGAGCATACTGGTCAAGCCCGTGAGCGGGGCATGCAACCTTGACTGTTCGTATTGTTTTTACAGGGACGAAGCCGCGCAAAGGCTTGAAAAGCGTTTGCCTCCCATGACGGAAGAGACTCTCACGAACCTGATAAGCCGCGCTTTTCAGGGCAGTGAGAACGAAGTGTTTTTTGTTTTCCAGGGGGGCGAGCCGACGCTTGCGGGGCTTGATTTCTTTAATCGGGCCGTAAGCCTTCAAAAACAGTTTTCCCGCGGCAAACGTTATCACAATTCCCTACAGACCAACGGCATGAATCTGGATGACAAATGGTGCGCTTTTCTCAAACAGGAAGACTTCCTTGTGGGGCTGTCGCTGGACGGGGAGCAGACCGCCCACGACGCGTGCCGCAAGGACTTTGACGGTCTTGGGAGCCATGCGCGCGTCCTCGCCTCTGCCGCGCTGCTCCGGCGGCACGAAGTTCCCTTCAACGTGCTTGCGGTGCTCTCACGGCACAACACAGCCACACCGGAACAGACCTACAGCTTCCTTAGACCCTTCGGCTATGTCCAGTTTATCCCCTGCGTTGCCCCCATAGGCAGCGGGTATGAGGCGGAACTGCCCGAAAACGCCGTATTGGGAGATTTTCTTATAAAAACCTGGGAACTTTACAAGGAAGACCTGCTTTCCGGGCATTTCGTCAGCGTCAGGATGTTCGACAACTGGCTGCAGATGCTTATGGGCTTCCGTCCCGAAAGCTGTTCCATGGACAGCATGTGCGCCTTAAGCGTCACCGTGGAAGCGGACGGTTCAGTGTATCCCTGCGATTTTTATTGTCTTGACGAATGGAAGTTGGGGAACGTGAATGAAAACAGCTTTGACGAATTGTTCTCCTCCCCCGCCGCTCAAAAGTTCATTTCCTCGTCCGCTCCTGTGGATCCCAAATGCACCAAATGCCGTTATTACGCCCTGTGCAGGGGCGGCTGCAGGCGTTTGCGGGAAGATCCGGCGCGGGCTGAACTGGGTGCGAACCGTTATTGTGAGGCGTACAGGCGCTTTTTCGACGCAAAATACAAGGACATGGCACAGCTGGCAGGCATGATCTCCGCCCGCCGCGGCCTCAAAGGATAAAAACCTTTGCTCTGGAGGTAAAAAAATGAAGCTCAGCGATCTCAAGCCAGGTCAGTCCGCCCGCATTGACAGCGTGGGCGGCGAAGGCGCGTTAAGACAGCACTTTCTGGACATGGGCGTGATCCCCGGCACGGACGTGACGCTGGTGAAGCTCGCTCCCATGGGCGACCCCATGGAACTCAGGGTGAGGGGCTACGAGCTGACGCTGCGCGTAGCGGACGCGGAAAAGATACAGGTCTCCCCCGTTTCGCCCGACGCCGCCTCCACCGGCAAGGCTCCTGAAAAGCGCTTCACCGACCACCCCGGCCTGGGCGAGGAAGGCAAGTTCCACCCCAAAGGCAGCGGCGATCCCCTGCCGGAAGGCAGCCTGCTCACTTTCGCGCTAGTAGGCAACCAGAACAGCGGCAAGACCACCCTGTTCAACCAGCTCACCGGGGCGAACCAGCACGTGGGCAACTTCCCCGGCGTGACCGTGGATCGCAAGGACGGCGCCATACGAGGCCATAAGGATACGCTCATCACCGACCTGCCCGGCATTTACTCCATGTCTCCCTATTCCAGCGAGGAGATGGTGTCCCGGAATTTCGTGCTGGACAGCAAGCCCAGCGCGATAATCGACATAGTGGACGCAACCAACATAGAACGCAACCTGTACCTGACCATGCAGCTTCTGGAAATGAACACCCCCATGGTGGTGGCGCTCAACATGATGGACGAACTCCGGGGCAACGGCGGCATGGTGGACATCAACGCCATGGAGGCCATGCTGGGCGTGCCCGTGGTGCCCATCTCCGCGGTGAAGAACGAGGGCGTGGACGAACTGGTGCGCCACGCGGTGCACGTGGCCAAGTACCGGGAAAAGCCCTTAAGACAGGACTTCTGCTTCCCGGAAGACCACGGCGGCGCCGTGCACAGGGCGCTGCACGCAGTGAGCCACCTGATAGAGGACCACGCCGAGGAGGCAGGCCTGCCTGTAAGGTTCGCGGCCAGCAAGCTGGTGGAAGGCGACGCTGACATACTTTCCCGCCTGAACCTGGACACGAACGAACAGGAAATGCTGGAGCACATCGTGCTGCAGATGGAGAAGGAAAGAGAACTCGACCACAGCGCCGCAATGGCGGACATGCGCTTTGACTACATCGAGCGCGTTTCGGATGCCTGCATCACTCATCCCAGGGAGAGCAGGGAGCACATCCGCAGCCAGAAAGCTGACAAGCTGCTTACGGGCAAGTACACTGCCCTGCCCCTGTTCATCGGGATAATGGGCCTGGTGTTTTTTCTGACCTTTTTCCTTATCGGCCCCTTCCTGCAGGATCTGCTTGCCTCTGGTATCGAAGCCCTGGGCGAGCTGGTTGAAAAGGCCATGGAGGCCGGAAACGTAAACGAAACGATCAAAAGCCTGGTGTTGGACGGGATATTCGAGGGCGTAGGCAGCGTGCTGAGCTTTCTGCCTCTGATCGTGACGCTGTTTTTCTTCCTGTCCATGCTGGAAGACAGCGGCTACATCGCCCGCGTGGCCTTCGTTATGGACAAGCTCCTGCGCCGCATTGGCCTCTCCGGGCGCAGCATCGTGCCCATGCTGATAGGTTTTGGCTGCACGGTGCCCGCGGTGATGTCCACCCGCACCCTGCCCAGCGACCGTGACAGGCGAATGACCATACTGCTCACTCCGTTTATGTCCTGCACGGCGAAGCTGCCGATATACAGCTTTTTCGTAAGCGCTTTCTTCCCCAATTGCAGCTGGCTGATAATCACAGCGCTGTACCTGCTGGGCATACTGACGGGCGTGCTGGTGGCACTGGTATACCGAAAGACGCTATTCAAGGGCGAGGCGGTGCCCTTCGTCATGGAACTGCCCAACTACCGCCTGCCCAGTCCCCGGAACGTGATGCAGCTATTGTGGGAAAAGGCCCGGGACTTCCTGCACCGCGCCTTCTCCGTGATCCTTATCGCAACGATCGTGGTCTGGTTCCTGCAGAGCTTCGACTTCCGTTTCAACTTGGTGAGCGACTCCCACAAGAGCATACTGGCGGGCATAGCGGGCTTCGTGGCGCCTGTGTTCCGGCCCGTGGGGCTGGGCGACTGGCGCATAGTCACCTCCCTGGTCAGCGGCTTTATGGCCAAGGAGAGCGTGGTATCCATTATGGAGATGTTGTTCACGGGCGGCGTGGAAGCCATCGGAAAGCTGACCGCCGCGTGCCTGCTGGCGTTCAGCCTTCTGTACACTCCCTGTGTGGCGGCCATAGCTTCCATACGCCGTGAGATGGGCCGCAGATGGGCGTTTTACGTGATACTGCTCCAGTGCTCCATAGCCTGGATCGCTGCACTCGCCGTACGGCTGATAGGCATGCTGTTCGGCGCGGCATAGGAGGTCGATATGAACATCTGGGATATCTTTATCATAGTGCTGGTTGCCGCCGCCGTGACGCTGGCATTTATCCGCGTAAGGAAAGGCAAGAGCCGCTGCTGCGAAGGAGGATGCGGCTGCGGTTGCCCGGGCTGCACAAAGAAGCCGGACAGACAATGATTCGGGCAGCAATATGAGATAGGTCAATGGCGTCCATAGTTAATGAAGCTTACAGAGGAAACGATTACCCGCAAAAAAGGATTCAAAAATCGGCGTGACCTCTCAGGTCATGCCGATTTTTACTGTCAAGTCATGGTTTTGGGGACGCAAATCTTATGCCCGTCAGACCTTGGGCAAAGAAAGATCACATCACTAAACGTAAACATGTCATTTTCTTAATAGGGCTATAGCTTCTTCGAATGAAACGATGTCTGCAAGTCCTTCCCAGATGTCTTCGTTATAATATCGGACCGTCGTCTCAGCGGACATGTAATCGTTGTCAAAAGTGGAGTTCGTGCCTTCAGGAATGATGACCTCATATCCTCGTTCAAATGCCGATTTCACCGTGGCGTCAATGCAGTAATTCGTCTGCAGGCCGATGATCATCAGCCGCCTGTCCGTCTGATGTTTCATATATTGTTTAAAGTCACTGTTTCCGAAGCAGCTGTTGATCGTCTTGATGAATACCTTTTCTCCCTCTTTCGGCGCTATCCGATCGATGATCTCAAAAGCTTCGTCTCCGACCGACATGCCGCTGCCGGGTCCCGCGTCATGCTGAACAAAGACAACCTCAACACCATTCTTTCTCGCGACATCTACCAGTTGGGCTGTCCTTTCCGTGAAAGTATCATAGGCATACAGTTCTTCGTCAGCCAATCCTTTCTGCATGTCGATCACCAACAAGATCATTTTTCTGTTTTCCCCCTCAAAAGCCGACTATTTGTTTTATTATACCATCGCGGGCTTGAACGGTCAAATCGTCCATGTTCAAAGTCGGAAGGCGGCGCTTCATAATGAAGCGCCGCCTTCCGTCTGCTTTTTTGCTGTCTGCGTCACGCTTTACTGAAAAGGAAAAACGGACGGTGATAACAGTCTTCGCGGATTATGGAGAAGTCCGCGAAGGCCTCGTTGCCCTCCATTCGCACCTTCCCCTTTCTGCCGGGTTTGTCAAAGCGACCGGGGCGGTACATGGGATCCCACACTCTCACGGTATCCCCCTCTATGCCCGCCAGGACTATGTAATGGCCGCTGTCCGAAAACACGCCGATCCAGCCGTCCTCCGGCCGGTCGCCGTAGGTGTTGGCGATCACCAGACCCTTTTTCTGTTCCAGAAACTTTTTCGCCTCATCCGCGTCCTCTGTGTCGGTCACGTTCAGCCCGAATTTCTCTGCGAAGACAGGTGAAAAGATGTACAGGTCTGTGCCCGGTTTTTCCCTGGCCCCGCACTCTATGGCGAGCCTGCAAGCTTCCTCGGGAGGGAATTTCACCCCGAGCATGTTTTCCGCCACCATGGACGCGCAGCAGGGTCCGCAGCCGTTGTCGGCAATGGTGCCCCTGCCCGTGCGCTGGTTCGGGTATGGCGTGTCGGGATAATCCAGCTGGCAGTAGAACACAGGCGGTTTATTCATCGGATCATCTCTCCTATAAGAATTCAATCATAACGAATGGCCGCGGCGAAAAACATCCGCCGCGGCCTCCTGTCGTTTTTATTCCGCGAATATCGTAAAGATAATGTACGCCATTTCCTCGCGGGTAAGGATATCGTCGGGACGGAAAACACCGTCGTCAGCAAGCATGAGCTCGTTATCGCACATGATCTGCGCGAAAGGAGCCATATCCCCACCGATCGCTTCCGCGTCACTCAACGTTATCTCCTCAGGCATGTCAAGTTCCACGCCCAGTCCCGCGAGCACGAAGTACGTGTAGTAAGCAGCTTCGGCCCTGGTGATCTCCTGGCCCGCGTTCACCTGAGGCAGCAGCTCGTAACCCGCCAGCCAGTCCACAGCGCCCTGCGGATCGTATGGACCGCCATAGTACAGATACACAGATACAGCCAGATCGCCGATTGCGGCGGGCTGTTTGGAGCCGAACTCAGTCTCGCTCATGGGAACCATAGAGCCTTCCGCCATTACGTACTTGACCGCATCGTAATACACGCTGCCTTCGCTGACGTCTGTCAGTTCAGCCTTGCTCAGATCCTTCACGCCGAAGGGATTGAGCACGCGCTCGTACCTGTTCTGAGCTTCAATTGCCGCCGCGCCGCCGCTGGTAGCCTGAGCGCCCTGCGCGAACAGTTTCTCATACAGTCCGGAGTATGTTTTGAACACATCCGGCGTCACGCCCTTCAATGCGCGCATGCGCTCAAGCGTCTTTTCCTGGCTCTCCCCGTCAAGGTAATTAAGCAGAGCGCTAAAGCCTCCGGACAGTTCCCCGCCGCTCTTTGCGTAGCTGCTGTAGGCGGAAAGGATGTAGCCGTCCAGTTCTTCCTGAGCAGGCGAGTCCTTAGCGATCAGCTCGCCCAGAGACGCATACACTTCAAATGTCTCGTCGATGTTGGGGTCCCTGTAGGTAATGATATAAACGCCGCTGTCTGAAGAACCGTGCAGCACCCCGTAGGCACCGTACTGGACCCTCAGCATGTTATAGAGGTAATTGTCATACACGAACGATGCCACCGCGTCCATGGCGCCGTCATAGCCGTCAAGCCCCAATTCCTTCCAGGAAGCGAAGACCATGTTGTAGTTGACAGTACCGTCGATTATAAGCGCTTCGTTGGTTTTTTTATTGTCGATCGCGTAGGTCTCGGGGGTTATCTCCCTCTCGTCAAGCTTCATCAGGAACGCCTTGGCGGCCGCACGGTTCACTTCGGCGCTGGCCTGGCTGCCCGTAAAGCCGGCGATAGCGCCGTAACGGTTGTTGAAGTACTGCTGGATCGCCTTGAGTTCGCCGATCACTTTTTCAGGATCGCTTTCAAGCAGCTGTTCCGTCTTTTCCAGGAACTCATAATAATCTATATAAGTCACGTAACTGAAGAAGCTTGTAGTGGCGTCGAAAGCCCCTTCCGCCCTGTACAGCATCACCGCGTAGCAATTCTGGGAGATCGTTGCTCTCAGAGAGGTCTTGAGCTGCTTGACAAGCTTGAGCAGTTCCCCAGCATCGTCAAGTTTGGTTTCGTACAGCAGTTCGTAAAGCAGCCCGTAGCCCTCATCGAGATCCTCGTCAAGGGCAGTGAAGGTTAGACGCATGTAAGGGCTCGCGCTTTCCAGGTCACCCATCACGCTGACCTTTATGATGCCGTCATACAGGTAACGGGAGCTGAGTGTAGAGATCTCCTGTTTGGTGTGGCTTTGGGTATCCAGTTCGCCCAGCACGTCGCACAGCAGCTTAAAGTAGTGCAGCTGCTCCTGCTTAAGCCCCGAAGCGTCCAGCATAAGCGCAGTCTCACCCACACCGTCGACCTTCGCGTCCACAGTGACAAAGCGAATGCCGTCCTCGTCCGTTTCGTCCGATATATCATAAACGCGCGTATCCTCGGGCAGGCTCTGAGTGGTCGCTGCGGTAAGCTGCGTTATCAGGCCTTTGGTCGTATCGTCAAGAGCGTCCTTGTCGTAGGGCTTGTAAGCGATTATAGACTGTATCTCTTCCTCGCTCATTTGAGCTTTATCTGCCTGAAGCTGAGCTTTGAAAGCCTCGGTTTTGCTTTCCAGCATGCCCGGTTCGGGGTAAGTGACCGCAAGGACCGTCCTCTCGTTCCCCAGCAGATACTTCTCGGCTGCCCGGGACATGGAACCGTCCAGTGCCTTTTCCTTGAAGGAGTCGAGCCGGTCTATATATTCCATGTAGCCGAACATGTCGCCGCGCAGCGCCCAGTAATCGGCTATCGTCTCCACCATGTCGATATTTAATTCATCTTCCTCGCCGATAAGCTGGATACTCAGGTTGTATCCGGATACTATCGCGTCAACCGCGTCGGCGTCGAAGCCGTTCTCGGCCGCGTCCTTTATCGCCTCATCGCAGATGCGCTTAAAGGTATCCGCGTCTTCCCTGTTCACGCCCTGGGCGATGAACATTACGGAGATCTCCGGGGTGGAAGAGTCCACATAACACGCTCCGCTCGCGCCCGGCAGCTCGCGCTTAAGCGTCTGCACGAAGTAGCCTGAGTCGTCGGCGAGCAGCGTGGTCAGGTAATCCAGTTCGTCCAAGTCTTCGTAAGCGCAGTCGGTCACGAGGCCGTAATATACGTTCGCCTGCTTATCGGTATCGCTCCCATTCGCGACGGGATAGGCGAACTCCGCCTTTATGCTTTCGGTTATAGGAGTATAACCATCTTCCGTGATGACGAATTCCTTTTTCTCATAAGCGGAAAAATATCCGTCAAGCAGCGTGAGGAACGCGTTCTCGTCCTGAATATCGCCGTAAATGACAGTGAAAGAGTTGGACGGATGGTAATACTCCTTATAAAACTCCGTCACGTCCTCCCACTTCATTGTGTAGATCACCTCGGGGATGCCGCCGGAATCTCTGCCCCTTGTAGAGCCCGGGAACACAGTGTTGTAGTAATTGAGCCTCGCAGCGCGGGCCAGGGTATAAGAACCCTGCATCTCGGAGTAAACCGTGCCCTCTATGCCCAACTCAGCCTCGGGGGCATCGAGAGTGTAGCGCCAGGCTTCTTCGCTGAAAATGTCGCTGTCCTCAAGCACCATGGGATTGAACACGCTGTCGGTGTAGAAATCCGCAAACATGAGCAGCTGTTCCTCGCTCAGTGACGCAACGGGGTACGCAGTCATGTAGTTGGCGGTATACGCGTTCATGTACGTATTGTACGTCTGCGTGCTTAAACTGGTAAAAAGTCCCCTGGACGGATATTTCTTAGATCCGCCCAGCACAGAGTGCTCCAGCACGTGCGCGATGCCCTTATCCGTGTACGCGGGCGTGCGGAAAGCGATCTGGAACGTGCGGTTGGTATCGGAATTGTTCAAAAACATCACCAGCGCGCCCGTTTTATTGTGCTCGTACAGGCTCACGTCCGCGCCCACCAGTTCAAAACGGCGGGTCGCTTTAAGCGTGTAGGCTCCGTCCGTCTCTGCCGGCGCGAATCCGAGCAGCCCCGCAAGCAGCGCGAGGCAGATAAACAAAGACAGTGTTCTCTTCATCATATCTCTCCCTCTAATTTGGTAGGATATGATTTTATCACTTTTTGCTCCGCTCGTCCAGTTTTTAATTGCAAATAAACGCTCTTTATGCTATTATTTTCTTTATCCTGTTTAAACTAATCTGGGGAGCGTTATGCCTTACGGTATTTATCTGCTCAAAACCGATTTTCTTGAGCGGGAGGACGCTTTCGCCCGCGCGCTTGGGCGCGTGAGCACGGCAAGGCGCGAAAAGGCGCTCTCTTATGCCAGAAACGAAGACAAACGCCTGTGCCTGGGTGCGGGGCTGCTGCTGGAGTATTTGCTTGACCGTCTGCGCGCCGGGGTCGGACAACGCGATGTCGCGCGCTTTCCCTCCGGCAGGCCTTTCCTGCCCGCCTTCCCGGAAACAGGAATAAGCATCTCCCACTCGGGCTCATACGCGCTCGTCGCCTGCGCGAAAGGACCGATAGGCGCCGATGTGCAGACGACCATCTCCGCCCCCGTGCGCTTGGCACGCCTGCTTGACGAGGAAGAGCGCGCCTTCTGCGCGAATGACCCGGCCCGTCTCACACGCCTGTGGACGCTTAAGGAAGCCTACATTAAATATACGGGCGATGGACTTACCCGCGAACTGCCCTCCGTGCATTTTGACACCGGGCGCCCGTTTGTTCCCGGCAGCACCTGTCGCCTGTACGAATATCCTCCGATAGAAAATCATTTTGTTTCCTGCTGCCTGGACGGCGATAAACCGCCGTTCTCGCTGCTTGCGCAAGACGATCTAATGCAATGAACAGATCACTGACTTGGAGCTAACTATATGCCACAGAGCAAAAAACGACCCGTCATACATTCAAGGCGTTACCTTGCCCGCCGGCGCAGGCGCAAGCGTCTTATGCTGTTCGGACTCGCGGCGCTTGCCGTCGCGGCGCTCCTTCTCATACTTCTGCTGCCGCGGGGGCCCGCGCAGGACACGGTGACTGCCCCACTTGCAGGCACATCAGAGCCCACGGCGGCACCGACCATTTCGCCGTCGCCATCCCCCACTCCTCTCGCGCAGCAATTCCTGCCCGTCATCAATCGCGTCACTACGAGTAAAAACCAGATCGCCGTGACCATAGACGATCTCAACGAAGTCAATAATCTGAACCAGATAATGGAGCTCGCCCACTCGCTTGGCGCTAAGCTCACCTTGTTCCCAATCGGCAACGTGATAGAGTCAAAGCCCGCCCTGCAGGCCGCGCTGAGGACCGCCCACAGCTGGGGCTTCGAGATCGAGAACCATACCTGGACGCACAGCGACCTGTTCGGCATGACGGACGAACGCATGGCGCAGGAGGTCTGGAACCAGCAAATGGCTGTAAATAAGGCGCTTGGCGTGGAATACGACCCGCACTTCATCCGCATGCACGGCGGGCTTGGAGAGACCTGCGGCAGGAGCCACCAGTACCTTATCCAGCTTGGGACATACAAAGGCGTGGCGGACTGGTCCTGGTCTGGCTCCGGCTCCAATCTGGATGAGATCAAAGCCCACACCGGCCCCGGGTCCGTGTTCCTGTTCCACGCCAAAGACTCTGACCTTAAAAAACTTCAGGCATTCATCCCCTGGGCAGTCAGCCAGGGTTACGAGCTCGTCACCCTCAATGAACTGCTCGGCTACGGACCCAACGAAACACGTCCCCTCACTTATGACCCTGCCACACGCCAGCCTCCCGTTCCGCTGCCTTACGAATACACGGATTACGTGCTTTTGGGCAAAAAACCCAATATACGCCTTTACGCTGTGAAGCTGCTGCAGGAACGGCTGGCAAACCTTGGCTATTTCAGCGCAGATGTAGTGTGCGACGGCGACTACGGCAGCCTTACCAAGGCGGCGGTCACCCTGTTCCAGAAGGCGGGCGGGCTTCATGCGGACGGGCTGGCGGGCATCGAGACACAGACTCTCCTGTTCGGTCCGGACGCCCCGCGCAACCCCTACGCCGCCGTCACTCCTGCCCCGAAGAAAAAATAGCGCGTCCAGTCCGGTTGTCCGCACACATCAAAGTTTTTTACGATATTATGTCCTCCCCTCGGGGAGGATTTTCTTTTTTTCACAAAAAACGGTTAAATAAAGTATGCTTTTTGCCTCATTTATAAAAATCGTTCTTGACACGAGTTAGATAATCAAATATAATAAACGAGCCGTATAGGGTTACGGATGTGTTACGGATATAAAAAAGTATGCTTTTGCGTGCCCTTTCCGTTCTGCTCAGAAAGCGTACCATTGTTCCCGCCAGACACTCCCTGTCCGGTATTATTAGCTTGAAACGGGGGGAATTCGCTTGACTGCCGAAGTCGTTAAGCGCAAGAAAGGTTTCCTTGAGAGGATGCGCGGCAACTGGGACCTGCTGCTGTTCTGCCTTCCGGGAATGATTTTCACGGTCATATACCATTATATCCCGATCTACGGCGTCCAGATCGCCTTCCGAAACTATAAGGCTCATATGGGCATATTTGGCAGCGCCTGGGTCGGCCTCAAAAACTTCACCCGGTTCTTCAACGGCGCCGACTGGCTGATCCTGGTCCGCAACACGCTGATACTGAGCGCCTACTCGCTGGCCGCCGGTTTCCCGGTCGCCGTCATACTGGCGCTGATGCTCAACTCCTTCCGCTTTAAAAGATACCGCAAAGTGATCCAGGCCGTGACCTATGCGCCGAACTTCATTTCGACCGTCGTCATGTGCGGTATGCTGATCCTGTTCCTTTCACCGCGCGTCGGTGTCGTGAACAACGTCATTCGGGCGTTGGGAGGCGACACTATAAACTTCATGTCAGAGATCAGCATGTGGCGCCACATCTACGTCTGGTCAGGCGTGTGGCAGGGCATGGGCTGGTCCTCCGTTATCTACTTCGCCGCTCTTGCCGGCGTCAGCCCGGAATACCATGAAGCGGCCATCGTGGACGGCGCGACCAAGTTCCAACGCGTCCTGCACATTGACCTCCCCTTCCTGGCGCCCACGATGACCATGCTCCTGATCATGAACATGGGCTCGATACTGTCAGTCGGCTTCGAAAAAGTCTACGCGCTGCAGAACGACCTGAACCTGCCGGTTTCCGATATCATCGCGACATATACCTACCGTTACGGCATTATAAAGAGCGATATCTCCTACTCGTCTGCTGTCGGCCTGATGAACAGCTTAGTCAACTCGGTCATGCTGGTCACAGTCAACTACATCACCGGCAAACTCAGCGAC
The DNA here is from genome assembly GCA_024684375.1 of Clostridiales bacterium. GTDB lineage: Bacteria > Bacillota > Clostridia > Christensenellales > Aristaeellaceae > RUG14130. The sequence continues at coordinate 143,789 of JAIKWZ010000051.1, read as the reverse complement.
AACGCACTATTCTAAGGAAAGGAGGAAAACAGATATGGAAAACAGGCATCACGCTTTAAAACGTACCCGCGGCGACGTCATTTATGATACGATCATATTCATTATCCTGACGTTTATCTTCTTTATCGTCGCCTATCCGCTGTATTTCGTCATCATTTCCTCCATTTCCGACCCCATAGAGGTGTCGGCCGGCAAGGTTGTCCTTACTCCTGTAGGCTTCACTTGGGACGGCTACACCGAGGTTTTCAAGACTAAGACCGTCATGCGCGGTTTCAGGAACTCCCTGATCATCACGGTAATGGGAACCTTCATCAACCTGCTGGTCACCATTCCCACGTCTTACGCGCTGAGCAGGCCCGATTTCACGCTCAAGCGCCCCATAACCCTGTTTTACATACTGACCATGTTCGTGGGCGGCGGCATGATGCCCACCTACGTCATCGTGCGCGATACCGGCCTTCTTGATACCTGGTGGGCGCTGATACTGCCGGGCTGCCTGGGCGTCTACAATATGATCGTGGCGCGAACATTCTTTAAGACCAACATTCCGCTGGAATTAATGGAGGCCGCAAAGCTTGACGGCTGCGGCAACACGAAGTTCTTTATCTACGTTGTGTTGCCGCTCTCAGGCGCCATTACCGCCATCCTCTGCCTGTACTACGGCGTCGGCCACTGGAACAGCTACTTCAGCGCCCTTATCTACATCCAGAAGCGTGAACTGTGGCCTCTGCAGATGGAATTGAGGAACATCCTGGTGCTGAACTCGAACGTCCAGACCAAGGCACTCATGACCGAGGAAGAGCTGCTGGAAAAGAAGCGTCTGGAAGCTCTGAAGGAAATGATGAAGTATTCCCTTATCATCATCTCCTCCATCCCCGTGCTTATCATTTACCCCTTTGTGCAGAAGCACTTCGTAAAGGGCGTTATGATCGGCTCCGTCAAAGGCTGATCCCCAAGACTGTATGATGCGCCCCTGGGGCGTAACATAAAAAACAAACAAGGAGGAACCCCTATGAAGAAACTGGCTCTTGTGCTGGTCGTCCTGATGGCCCTCTCCTGCGTGAACGCGCTGGCTGTGGACTGGAACGAGGAAGGCCTGCCCATCGTAAACGAGCCCTTCACCTTCTCCATCTTCGCGGATGACAGCGGTCTTCCCGAAGAAAAGATCATGTTCCCGATCATGGAAGCTGAGACCGGCATCAAGATCGAGTGGCAGGTCGCGCCCTACGCGGTGCAGACCGAGAAGCTCGGTATCGCCCTCTCCAGCGGCGACTATGCCGACGTTATCGCCGGTTGGACCCTGGGTGATCAGCACCTGATCGACAACGGCATGGGCACCAAGACCTTCCTGCCCCTGGAGGAGCTGTTCGAGGAGTACGCGCCCAACATCATGGAAGTTCTTGCCAAACCCGGCATCCGCGCTTCCATGACCCTGCCGGATGGACACATCTACTCCATCCCCTATGTTGTGGGCGAGCCCGAAGTGTTCTACATCCCCTACATCAACCAGCAGTGGCTGGATCGTCTCAACCTTGAGATGCCCACCACTCCCGAAGAACTCAAGGAAGTCCTGATCGCCTTCCGTGACAACGATGCCAACGGCAACGGCGATCCCAACGACGAGATCCCCTTCTCTGGCGACCCGAACAACCTGGACATCTCCAAGCTCGCCGGCTGGTGGGGCGCGGACGCTGCCGGCGCCAAGAACCAGTTCCCCTATTTCGCGCTGGTTGACGGCAAGATCGCTTTCCAGGCCAACACCGAAGCCTACAAGCAGTTCATCGAGTTCTTCGCCGACCTGTACAAGGAAGGCCTGATCGACCCCGAGATCTTTACTCAGGACGTCGCGACCTGGTCTGCCAAGGGCAAGCAGGATCTGTACGGCGTAGACATCTCCTACGGCCCCAGCGACGCATATGACGATTTCCCGGCCGACAGCGAGGAGTACGTAAAGTACACCAAGAACGCCATGCATCCCCTGCCCGTACTCAAGGGCGTTGAGGAGCCTGTGTATCACCGCATCTCCACCGGTCTGACCCTCTTCAGGACCCAGGCCGTCATCACCAACAAGTGCGACGCCGAAAAGGCCGCCATCATCGTGCGCTGGTTCAACTACCTGTACGAGGCGGACATCAGCCGTCAGACTTCTACCGGCCCCTTCAACATCTGCTGCATCAAGATGGGTGAGCACCTGTATAAGGAAATCAATCAGGACTTCTGGAAGGACGAGTACAAGGAGAAGTACAGCTGGGGCAACCGCTTCATCAACTCTCTCCCGCGTTACTACCACGATGACGTGTATGTAGAGAATCCCGCAGTCACTCTGCCTTGGGACAGCGATGTGAAGAAGGTCGACGAGCAGAACGAAATGAAGATGGCTCTGTACGGACCCTATCTGAACGAGAAGTTCCCCGAGGTCTGGAGCACCTCCGAAGAGGACACCATCCGTTCCGCCGAGATCCAGACTGACCTGAACAGCTACATCAAGACCAAGACCGCGCAGTGGATCGCCGGCCAGGCTGATGTGGAAGCTGAGTGGGATGCCTACTGCGCTCAGCTGGAAGCCTACGGCCTCCAGGAGCTGCTTGAGATCAACCAGCGCGCTCTGGGCGAGGCATAATCTCAATTAAGCTCCTATAAACCCATAAGCGCCCCGCGCCCGAAAAATCGGGCGCGGGGTTTTTCTGTTCATTTTTTCGCTCTTCACCTACTCCGCCTGCCAACCTATGCGGCGTTTTTCTTGGCGTTTATTAACGCAATCCAAACTTGACTTTTAACTTTCTTTTCGATAGAATAGACAAATCAGGGGCGCGGCGCGATGCCGCGTTCCCTGTTATACGTATGTCAATAAAGGAGAAGATTTCCTGATGTCAGAGAACAGACAGGGCATGGTGCTCACCACTGCCGACAAGCGCAAACTGGAAGAGGAACTCAACGAGCTTAAGACTGTAAAGACCGAGCAGGTCAAGCGTGATCTGGCCGAAGCCAGGGCTCACGGAGACCTGAGCGAAAACGCCGAATATGACGAAGCCAAGAACGAGCAGGCCCGCGTGGCCGCCCGCATCGCCCAGCTGCAGGATCTGCTTGACAATGCCGTGGTGGTCGACGAGCAGGAAGTGGACACCGACACCGTGCAGATGGGCACCGTAGTGACCGTGTGGGACGAAACCTATGAGGAAGAGGACGAGTATACCATAGTAGGCCTGACCGAGTCTGACGCTTCAAAGCTGTTCATCTCTCCCGAGTCTCCCATCGGCGCCGCATTGGTGGGTGCCAAAGTGGGCGACACGGTCGAGGCTCAAACCCCCGGCGGCGCCGACCGTATGCAGATCAAGAGCATTCGCAGGCGCGAAGACTTTTAATCCCATCCCTTAAGGAGATCATTCATGGAGCAGTTCATCCCTCAGGGGCTTTCTGAGCAGGAACAGCAGCGTTTTGACAAGCTGTCCGCTCTTTCCGCGGAGGGCCGCAGCCCTTACCTTATCACCAAATACCCTGTCACTCACCTTTCATCGGACATCGAAGCATATTTCGACGAGCTGGAAGGCCGTGAGGTCGTGATAGCGGGTCGCATGATGAGCCGCCGTATAATGGGCAAGGCCTCCTTCGCTCATCTTAACGACGCTAAAGGCGACATACAGTTCTATGCCCGCAGGGAAGACGTGGGCGAGGAATCGTACGCCGAATTCAAGGCATACGATATCGGCGACATACTGGGCGTAAAGGGCACGGTATTCAAAACCAAGACTGGAGAGATCTCCGTTCACGCAGCGGAGATCACCCTGCTGAGCAAGAGCCTGCATCCACTGCCGGAGAAGTTCCACGGCCTGACCGATACTGACATCCGCTACCGCCAGAGGTATCTGGACCTTATGACCAACTCCGACGTGCGCGCGGCGTTCGTGAAGCGCAGCATGATACTCAAGGAACTGCGCGCGTACCTGGACGGCAAGGGCTTCCTGGAGGTCGACACTCCCATACTCACACCCTTTGAGATCGGTGCTTCCGCCCGTCCCTTCTATACCCACCACAACACGCTGGATATGGACATGGTGCTCAGGATCGAGACCGAGCTGTACCTTAAGCGGCTGATAGTGGGCGGATACGACAAGGTTTACGAAGTGGGCCGTATCTTCCGCAATGAGGGCATGGACACGCGACACAACCCTGAATTTACCTCTATCGAGCTTTATCAGGCCTACACCGACTTCCACGGCATGATGGATCTCGTGGAGGACATGATGAAGACCGTGGCCGAAAAGGTGTGCGGCGGGCTTACTGTGCCCTATCAGGGCAATATGATCGACCTCTCCCATTGGGAGAGGCTGACCATGGTGGAAGCGGTCAAGAAGTATTCCGGCGTGGACTATTATTCCTGGAATACCGACGAAGACGCCATCGCCTGCGCTAAGGCGCACAACGTGGAGCTGCCCGAAACACCCACCAAAGGCGCCATCCTGGCGGAGTTCTTTGACGCTTTCGTCGAGGAAAAGCTGATCCAGCCCACATTTATCTACGATTATCCCGTGGAGATCAGCCCCCTGGCCAAGCGCAAACCCGACGAGCCTGCTTTTACTGAGAGGTTCGAGTACTTCATCAACGCCACCGAGTTCGGGAACGCGTTCTCTGAGCTCAACGACCCCATCGACCAGCGGCAGCGCTTTGAAAAGCAGGTCGCCATACGTAAGGCTCTGGATCCCGACTGCCGCGCCCAGGTGGATTATGATTTCATCACCGCCCTGGAATACGGCATGCCCCCTACCGGCGGTCTGGGCTTCGGCGTGGACCGGCTGGTCATGCTGCTGACCGACAGCCCTTCCATAAGGGACGTGCTGCTTTTCCCGACCATGAAACCCCTCGACCAGCCGAAGCAGGAAGAAAAGGCTCAGGCGCATGCCGATTTCGAGTGCGCCTGCCATACCTGTCCCTCCCAGGAGGCCTGCAAGGCTGCGCAGGAAGCGGAGAAAAACGCGCCTGCCAAAGAAAAGATCGACTTTTCCAATGTCGTCATCGAGCCCCTGTTCAAAGATCAGGTCGACTTCGATACCTTCAGCAAGAGCGATTTCCGCGCGGTCAAGGTGCTGGCGTGCGAAGCGGTGCCCAAGAGCAAAAAGCTGCTTAAATTCACGCTGGATGACGGCAGCGGCGAGAACAGGACGATCCTGAGCGGCATACACGCGTATTACGAGCCTGATGAGCTTGTAGGCAAGACCTGCATCGCCATCACCAACCTGCCTCCACGGGCGATGATGGGCATAGAGTCCTGCGGCATGCTTATCTCCGCCGTTCATCACGAGGGTGAGGAAGAGAAGCTCCATCTGCTGATGGTGGATCCCCACATCCCCGCCGGCGCGAAGCTGTATTAAAAACTGTCATTTCTGCTAAGCCTGCTGTTTCATCGGCAGGCTTAAAGTTTAGAGAATATGTTCGATATAAACGGAATCGATCATCTGGGTATCGACCACGTGCTCAGGCGCGGCAGCGGTGAAATCATAGCTGACATGGAAAACGCGCTGCTGGTGCGTGACAGCGTGAGCGGGGCGTATATGCTCGCCTGCGAGGATATGATCCTCGGGCTTTCGCTTATTGACCGGCACTGCAGTGACTGCAGTCTGCTTATGGCGTCAAACCACGCATTGGGTCTGGCTGCGTTTGAGCGATACGGTTTCTCGGGTAAGCTTGAGTGCTATCAAGTGGCATATTACGGTGAAAAGCCTTCCCTCAGTTCCCCGCTTACGTTCAGAGCGGCGGAGATAGATGATCTTGATATGCTCAAAGCCAATTACGACCTGCTCAGCGCTGAAGAGCTGGAACAGCTCGTAAAGAGAAGATCTATCTTGCTTGGATATTATCATAGCCGTCTGGTCGGGTTCATCGGGGAGCACCTCGAAGGCAGTATGGGCATTCTTTACGTTTTTCCAGAATACAGGCGCAGAGGCTTTGCCTGCGCCCTCCAAAGCCATCTGATCGCAAGCAAAATGGATCGCGGCTTTATCCCCTTCGGCCAGGTCGAAAAGGACAATGCAGGTTCACTGAGACTGCAAAACAAACTCGGCATGACCATATCCGATCGCCTTATAGTATGGATGTGGAAATAGCAAACCTTTGGAGAACCCGCAAATGGATGATCTGCTGAAGTTCAACGACAAACAGCTTAACCTGGTGGTGGACATGCACGGCTGCCCCAACAGGTGCCTGCACTGCTGGCTGGGACATATGCCCAACAAGACCCTTCCGGACGGGACAGACGAGTTTATAGTTGACTTTTTCAGGCCGTATTTTCGCAGGCTCGCTTTCTACAGCTGGATGCGGGAGCCGGACTTCTGTGACGACTACCGGAAAAGATGGCTGCGGGACATCGCCGTGTCCGTGAACGCGGTGCCCGAGCGCTTCGAGCTGGCCAGTTTCTGGCGCATAGCGCGCGATGACGCCTACATCCCTTTTCTCATCGAAGTCGGCGTAAAGAAAGTGCAGCTAACTCTGTTCGGCCTGAATGAAACGCAGGACAGGTACGTTGGCAGGAAAGGGGCGTTTGACGAAGTCATGTTTGCTACAAAAAAGCTGATCCAGGGCGGTATCGTCCCGCGCTGGCAGTGCTTCATAAACGAAGAAAACATCTCCGAGATCGAAAAAGTGTACGCTCTTCAAGAGCGGATAAAAGCCGAGAGCTGCCCCGAAATGGAGTTTTTCGTGCATGAAGGCTCCTGCGACGGGGAGAACCGCAAGCTCTACCCTATCCACATCCACAAAAATCATATCCCGGACAGTCTCGTGCCCGTGTATCTGGGATATAACGAACTGTTGGAAGAAAAAGACTGCGCTGAACAACTGCTTGAGTGTGATCGCAATCCCGAATACCGCCTGAACGGCGACGTTACGCTGAACATAGCCAACACGTTGGACGCGTACCTTAACTTCACCCACTTGAGCGCGCCATGGCAGGTGGGCAACCTGAAAGCCGATAGTCCCGAAACGCTGTGCTCACGCCTGCAAAACGGTGGGATACCGGCGCTAATGCTGGCAAAACAGGTCAAGTGGAGCGAACTTGCGCGAAGGTACGGAGACCTCACATCCGAGCGGGCATTCAGCCTTGACGACTATAAAACCTACCTTTTCAACAAGTTTCTTGATGAAAACTTCAAAGAATAAAACACCGCGGCAGTCTTGACTCTGACTGCCGCGGTGTGTTTATATGTCTGAAAATGGTTCGCAGCTGAGCTCTGCGAAGCGTTGCTTTTCTCTTAAAGAGGGTCGGATCGCGCCGGATCAATTCTTAGCCCTATTGGAGTCTTAAGTCAAAGCGGGCTGTTACAGCTCCATAAACCTGGTCTCAAACGGTTCGAGGGTGATCTCTTCGCTTCCGGCGGGGCAGGAAACACGGGTCTTTACCGGTGTCTCCGCGTTGTTCATAACCAGCAAAACACGGTTTTTGGGGAACCACGCGCACTCAACCAAAGGGTCATCCGCTTTGCCTGCGGCCGTGCCTTCGACCCCGCGCAGGTATTTGAGCATTTCAAGCAGCATGTTCGCCGCTTCGGGGCTGTAGGTGAACCCACCCATATATATCGCCCTGCCCTTGCCGAAGCAGTTGAGCGTGAGCGCGGGCACACTGTCTTTCTCAAGCAGCACAAGGGTATCGGGAGATGTGACTCTTATGCCTTCGGTCTTCCCTATCGCTTCCTCCGCAAAAATAAACGGCGAAGGCTGTGTTTCATATGTCCATGGAGTATGGCAGGCATACTGACCCTTGTCCATGTCCACGCCGAACACGTGGCTCAGGGCAAACAGCGTGTCCCCTCCCTGCACGGCAGAAGGCTCTCCCGCGCCTATCAGGCTGCCGCCCTCATATACAAAGCGGGTGATCTCACTGACAAGTCCGCTGTCCTTCCAAACATCGCCTCCGCTCCATGCGTCACCTTCACGGCCTGCGTTTATCAGTACGTCGACATCTTTCAGCGCGCCTTGCTTGACGTCATCAAAGCTGATAAAGCTGACATCTACGGGATGGCCCGAAAGCGCCTCGTTTATGTGTATGAGCACGTTGTTATCCGTCTCGTGGAAATGTCCGGACAGCGTCCAGGAACGCAGCGGACCCCAGTAGTGCATGACCGCTACGCGGATCGGCAGAGCCGCTGGCTCTCCTTCTTCGTGCAGCGCTTTTATATGGCGGAATTCCCGGGCCATATCAGCTATCAGGTCGTTGAATTTATCCTGTCCTATTGTGAGGTGCAGATAGCCGCCCAGACCAATCCTCTGTACCGTCTGCCTTGCCAGTGCCCGTCTTACATGCATCCAGTAGCTCAGCGCATCTTTTTCCGGCCTGCCGCCTTCTGAGAAAGTCGGCAAACCGCCCAGACCTACAGGGAACAGGTACGGATGGAAGCGCAGTTCATGGGTCTCAACCTTTGCCCGCGCGCACAGTCTGCACTCGAAGCCCGAAAAAACGCACTTAATAAGCCCGTCAAAACCTATGGACGGGAAATACTTCCCGCAGGGCTCCATGCCTACCCAGCTGTCGTCGTAAAACACGTACGCCTGCTTGCCGTAGGCGTGGATGATGTCCACAAGCTCCTTCGCCTTCTCCGCCACAAAACGCTGGATGAAGTCCATATAGTCCTTCTTCGCCTTGGTCGGCGGGCGGTGGGTAGCCTGGAGCAGGCCCTTGTTTATAAAGTCCTCCGCGGTGAGGGCATAGCCGTATTCCGCTTCGAAAGCCTTGAGCGCGGCAGGACTGACGGTAAAGTCATAGCTTGCCCAGTCCACAAAACGGCTGCGCAGGCGCATATCGTCCCCGAAGATCCACACGAAATTGTAAAACAGGGATGTCAGCCGAACCACGTCGGTCTGCGGATTGCTTTCGCACCAGTCCTTCAGCCACTTTTTCAGGTACTCCCAGGCCAGGGGATGGCGCGGATCCAGCTGGCGCAGGTGCTCGCTGGTCCAGTGGTTGGTGGTGTGGTTGTACATGTTGATCTCCTCCCACACCCTCCACGCCAGAAAAGACACAGAATACCTGTGGAACGGCTCGCAGCCTTCCACCGTAACAGCGCCCGCCGAATAGCTCCACTTTTCTGGGCTTACCAGGGTATTCGCCGTTCTGTCCCACACTTGCCAGTATTCCATAGCTTCAGGCGAGTCGTTCACCTCGAACTGCTCGGCAAAATACCCTTCCATTGGCCGTATTTCCAGCGTGTCTGATGAGGCGATAAGAGGCTTTGAGCATAAAAAACTCTGCTGCTGGGCGTCAGGATGCAATTGTGCGAATGCGTTGTGCTCCCGGATTATGCAGATGGTCGAATAAATGCGGTAACCTGCCCGGGTGATCTCGTCCGAAAGCTTGGTGCCGTCGGAGTCGCGTATCACGTCCGCACCCCATTTCTCTGCCATTTCGAGTGTAAGCTTCTCGTAGCCCGCCTCTCCCGGCAGAGTAAAGCCGCCTCTGGAATAGTCGTTCATGTCTGTTTCCCCTTTTGTTTTATTGCGGCGTGTCATTCCTGCCCGTAGGTCTCCTCTTTGGGAGGCTTGCATATGGGACAGGCGGTCTTGCCTGCGTTTTTGGCCTGATTTAGCGTGACCTTGGGGGTGTGCGAGTACACGTAGCGGCAGCCCGCCAGGTGATAATACTTTCCGTTGTCGTTGCAGTAGACCCGTGTCGCCACCGGCGTGGGTGTGGGTTCAGAGATCAGGTTGCTGGTCTCGCTGGCGCTTTTAAGCAGCTGGGAATTATCCGGTTTGTCCTCCGGCGGCAGCGGAGCCAGCATGCGCTTGTTGTTCACGAGCGCAGTGACCACCACACTGCCCTCGTCATAATCAAAGGAAGTGGTAGTGAACACCACGATCCCCAGCGCGATCACGCCCGCCCACGCCAAAGTGATTAGCGCCTTGAGCCAGATCTTCCAGCGCGCCTCCTTCCACATGAGCCATAGGCCTACCGGAAACGCCAGCACCAAAAGCACGATAAGCACCGCGCTGCTTTTATTGCCGGTCAGCCATTTTCTGTAGTACGACTTTTTTCTCATTTAGCTTCGTCCTGTCTTATTTTCAGCGCCCTGTCAGGATAGTTTGTGATGATGCCGTCGCAGCCCAGCTTTACCATATATCTGATCTCGTCTTCACCGTTGGGCGTCCAGCAGTTGACCTTCATCCCCCTCCTGTGGGCGGAATTGACCGTAGCCTTCGTAAGATACTCATAAGCGGGATGGATGGCATCGCAGCCCAGCTTTTGCGCGCAAGCGGCAGGACGGGCCATATGGGTGTAGAGCATGCACGTATACAAGTCGCTATGCAGCTGCTTTAAGCGCTTTATCGCCATCTTGTTGAAGCTGGACACTATCACCTGCTTGAGCACGCCTTTTTTGACCAGTATATCGTAGAAAAGGTCCAAAGCCGCGTCCAGCCCCATAGGATGCTCGAAAGCTTTGATCTCAATATTTATGACTTCCAGCGGCTTGACGACATCCAGCATCTCCTCCAGCGTGGGTATGGGCGTGCCTCTGTATTCTTCAGAGAATTTGGCGCCGAAATCGTACTGCTTAAGCTCATCCAAGCTCATTTCTGATATCTCGCCGCTGCCGTTGGATGTGCGGTCGATCCTTGAGTCGTGGCACACCACATACCGTCCGTCCTTTGTGAGGTGGATATCGCACTCGATACCGTCCGCTCCAACTTCGACCGCCTTTTTGAACGCGGGTAAAGTGTTTTCAGGCGCTATAGCGCTGAACCCCCTGTGTCCCTGTACTTTGATCATGTTCATAATGTCCTCCTGACCCTGACCTGGTTTAGCAGTGAGTATATTTCTTCCTTTTTGGGGCTTAAGCTGCCCTGGGTCGTCGCCGCAGCCGCCCCGCATGCAATGGACAGCCTGAAGCTTTCTTCCGGAGAGAATCCGGCGTTTTGCCCGAACACGAAACCCGCCAGCATGCTGTCCCCCGCGCCCACGCTGCTTTCAACCTTTATATGAGGGCTTTCGCCGTACAGCACGCAACCTCTGTCCGCGTAAACTGCCCCATCGCTGCCCATGGAAACGATAATGGCGCTGACTTCAGACGAAGCTAACACCTCTTTGGCGCAGTAAGCAGCTTCGGCCGGGGTGTCCACGCGCCGTCCGGCCATTTCCGCCATCTCTTCCGAATTGGGTTTTATCATGTATGCGCCGGAACGAACGCCCTGCTTAAGCGCCGCCCCCTGTGTATCCAAGCAGGCCCTGGCGCCCGCGGCGTTTATGTCCCTTATCCATTCCCCTATATCCACGTTCAGCCCGTCCAGCTTACCGGAGATCACGCAGATGTCTCCGGCGGAAAGCCTGCTCATGAGCTTCTGCTTAAGTTGGGCAGCGTCCTGTTGGTCAATGCTGCCTGCTTCGTTTATATCAGTGGTCGTCCCGCTTACCGGGTCGCATAGTTTTATATTCGTGCGCGTGGGAAGACGGGAAGACACGAAATCGCTCTCAATGCCCATGTCTGTGAGCGCTTTAAGTATAAACTCACCCGCGCTTCCGCCCAGTATGCCCATGGCCACACTCGCGCAGCCCAAATTAAGCAGGGTCTTGGATACGTTTATGCCTTTTCCGCCCGGGTCGAGCCGCACAGACTGCACCCTGTTCACCTTACCTGCGGCGAACGAGGGCACGGTGAGCGTCCTGTCGAGAGCTGGATTCAGCGTGAGAGTGTAAATCATTCAGTGCCTCCTGTACACACCTCGCCTTTTGCATTATACCACAAATGTCAAGCTCGTGCCTCTCGAGGAGCAAGTTGTTATATTTTTATTTCATTTGTTTACAAAAGTATTTCATTATGGTATAATTTACTGTATAGTACGGAGGTGAGCGCATGAAAAAGAGCGTGAAACAGTCCAGGCAGGTCATCCAGGCGCGCCGTCTGGCAAGATTTTTGATCTGGCTTTTGATTTTGACTGTGCTGGGCGGGCTGCTTGGCTGCTACTTTATTGTGCTCAAGCCCGAAAAACGCTATGTTGATGCCGAAAAACAGTTGGAATCCAAAGCATACACCAAGGCTGCCCAGATGTTTTCCGCAATAGACGGCTACAGGGACAGTTCCGTCAAAGCGCTGGCTTCCAGATGCCTCGGCCTGTTTGAAATAGGCGAGGTGGAGTCTGCTTGTGATATGTATCTGGCTCTTGACGCAGATACGCAGGAGCAGGTACGTCAGACCGTGGGCTCTTTTGAGACGCTGGGCAACAGTGCTCTGGAGAACGGAGATTATTCAAAAGCGCTCTATTTCTTCAGGCTGATCCCAGAAGGCGGACCTGAAGAGACCCTCTACGCCCTAGATGTGTACAATGAGGCGGCCGCTGACATAGAAAACGGCAGCTACGCGGACGGGAGAGAAAAGGCCCGGCTCGTTATGGGCACTTCAGATATAATGGACGCTCCCCTGCAGCAGCTTATAGACGACAGTTATGAAAAGGAATACCGCTATTACGAGCAGTTGGGAGAAAGCGACCTTGACAGCGCCGCGAAGGGTATGGAGTCCATGCAGGACGAATACGAACCTGCCGGAAAATACCTGAAAGACAGGATAATGTCATTCTATGAATGGGGCGTGAAGTTTCAGGACGAAGGCAAATATGAAGACGCGATAGACTGGTTTGAAAAGATACTGACCTACGGCGACTGCCGCCTGAAGATCAGCCAATGCAGGGTGATGCTGTATGAGGCACAGGCTCAGGCGGGCGAGATAGAATCCGCGCTGGAAGGCGTGATGTCACTGTACGACTGGGAAAACGCCATATTCGTTCTGCCTGATGACAGCGTGCTGCTCCCCCGCCTCGACATAAAGGAAGACAATGGAGAGACCTCCACCGATGACGAGGAGGAAAACGAGGTTGCGTAACACCGTCAGCGTCGTAGGATGCAAAAGCTACGAGCCCTGCGTCGTCCGTCCCGCCCTGATTAAGGCGCTTGAGCCTCTGGGCGGGCTTGATTTTGTAAAACCCGGCATGAAGGTGGTCATAAAGGCGAATCTGGTCAGCATGCTTAAGCCTGCCTCCGCCGCCACTACTCACCCTGTCCTGCTTACTGAGCTTTGCCGGATGCTTGCAGAGAAGGGTGCAAGCGTCATCGTGGGCGACTCCCCCGGCGGACTGTTCACTTCAGCTTACGTAAACGCAGTGTACGCCGCTACCGGTGTCAGGGCCGTGACTGAGGCAGGCGCAGAGCTTAACCGGGATTTCAGCCACGTCCACGCTCAAAACCCCGAAGGCCACACGCTCAAAGAGCTTGAATACACCAGATACCTGGACGACGCGGACGCGATTATAAATTTCTGCAAGCTAAAAACTCACGGCATGATGGGCATGTCCGCTTGCGTAAAGAACATGTTCGGAGCGATCCCCGGCACTTTCAAGCCGGAATACCACTACAAGTTCCCGCAGCACGCGCAATTCGCCGACATGCTGGTTGACATTAACGAGCGCTTTAAGCCGCGTTTGTGTCTGGTCGACGCGGTGTACGGCATGGAAGGCAACGGGCCTACCATGGGCACGCCCCGCTTCATCGGCGCATTGCTTGCTTCCGACAGTCCGTACTGCTGCGACCGGGTCTGCGCCAGGATAATCGGGCTTGAGCCCGAAGAGGTTGACACCGTCGCCGCCGCTAAAACGCGCGGGCTGGAGACCGAGTTCGACATAGTCGGGTATCCCGATGAATTCCGCGTCAGCGACTATCAGCTGGTGCGCGAAAGAAAGGAAATGGCCTTTACCAGGGAGTTTCCGGGCATATTCGGCAAATGGTTCGGAAGCTTCGTTGCCGGGGCGCTGGCCTCGCGTCCCCATGTGAGAAAAAGCGAATGCGTAAGCTGCGAAAAATGCTTTCAGATCTGCCCCGCCAAAGCGATCACCATGCGAAACAAGCGGCCATCCATAGATAAAAAGGTGTGCATACGCTGTTTCTGCTGTCAGGAATTCTGCCCCAAAGGCGCAATGAAGTTGAAGCGCCCGCTTATAGCGAAAATTATAAATAAATAACGTACTGCCGCGGAAGCGTTCTTCCGCGGCAGTTCTTCTGTAACGGCAACGTCGTTATTAACGTCTTTTCCAAGTAGGAAGCTAATTCGGCTTGAGTTGTCCTTTTTCTGCTGATTTCTTTGACTGAAATAGTAAAGGTTCCCCGGTGATGGATGCCGTCATTACGGGGTACCGCGCCGCTGCATATGAGAGACAGGTCCCACCGGACAGGCGTTAAGTGGGGAAAAGGTTGCGATCAACGTCTCCTACCTGTTTTCATAAATGGTGGTGAGCAATTCGCGCGTGTCGTCGCAGCCGTGTTCCCAGTACATTATGCCCAGCAGACCGTTGTTTTTCACTATGCCGCACTTGGCCTTCAGGCTGTCTGGGTCGTCGTAGCTTATGAGGGTGCTGCCGTTGAACAGGAAGGGAGCCTGGGCGTCCTCGTCCCAGTAGCGCGTGAAGCCGTTTTTGTTGATATAGTCCTTCTTGAGCGCCGCATAGCCCGCACCGTAGTCGCCGATTGTGCCCGCAGGCTGCAACAGTCCGTGATCCACGTCCGGCACACCGCCCCATTTTCTGGAATAGAACGCCGCGCCGATCACGATCTTGTCAAGCGGAACTCCGCCTTTGTTGAACAGCTTTACCATGGACATAGTGTCCAGGCCGCTGTCGTCGCCTTTGGTGGCAAAGGGTGCGGTATGGTGCCCCGCCTGGCGGCAGAAGCCGCTGCGCATGTCGTAGGTCATTATCTGAACATAGTCACAGATCTCGGCCACCTTGTCCATCTCGGTGTCCCGCACGAAATAGGCGCCTGCGCCCGCGGCGATTGATACGATCTTGTCCTTCCCCAGCTCGTCGCGCAGCGTCTGAAGCAGCAGCGTGAAATTCTGTTTGTCGGAAGGATCACAGTCTATGCCTGCCGAGTCGGAACAGGGGTATTCCCAGTCAATGTCTATCCCGTCGATCCCGTTTTCTGCCACATACTTTGCGCAGCTCCGGGCAAACTTCTTGCGGCCTGCCTCGGTACGGGACATCAGCGAGAAGCCTCCTGCCGTCCACCCGCCCACGCTGACCACGATCTTTATGTTTGGATTCCACTTCCGGATCTGTTCGTGGCACTCGTTGTGCCTGAGCTCCCAGGTGCCCAGCGTAAAATCGTCCGCCACTTTGCCGAAGGCGATGTTGATTCCGTCAAGCATTTTTGCGTCTCCCTCGGTCACGAAGGGCAGCCCGCGGTCGCCCACATAGCCTAAGATCAACATGATTTCATACCTCCAGTTTCAATAATATCCTAATCATTATAGGATCTGTTCGCCGACCCTGTCTGGCTTATGCGGCATACAACGGCGCTCTGTTTACCTGACTTTATCCGCAAGAGCGGTCTTGATATTCAGATAGTCGTTTGTAAGCACGCAGTCGATGCCCATATCAAGAAAACGGCGGGCTTCTTCAGGCTCGTCTGACCAGAACACGTTGAGCTTTACTCCGTGCGCTTTGGCTTTTGATATCATTTCCCCGTTAAAGTAGGGTTTAAACAGCTGCACACGGTCGATGCCCAGCTCTATGGCTCTGTTTACGATCTCAAAATGCCGGGAATTCTCCCCTACGCAAAGGGCAATATCCGGCGCAAGCCGCTTTAGCTGCATAAGCACAGCGTCGTTGGCGCTCATAAAGTACACATACCTGCGGTTGTCGTACTTGTCTATCAGGCGGATGATCCGCTTTAGGTGCTCCTCGTCCAGAGGACTCACGTCGTCAGTGTCCTTTATATGCACGTTCATTATCACCTGGCCGCTGAAACGCTTAAGGATCTCCTCAAAACGAACTATCCTGAGCCCCTTGTACTTGTCCGAAAAACGGAAGCCGAAGTCCAGCGTCTTAAGCTCCTCCATCGTCTTTTCGTACACTTTGCCGTGGCCGTCGCTCACTCGGTCAAGAGTGGAATCGTGTATAGAGACCACGTCCCCGTCCTTCGTCCACCACAGATCGAATTCTATCTCCTGAGCGCCCAGGGCTATGGCCGCTCCAAAGGCAGGCATGGAGTTTTCCGGAGCCACGGTGCTGAAGCCCCTGTGGGCGCACAGCCGCGGATAAGGCAGGTTTTTATCGTCTCTTATTATAGCGCTGCCTGCCGGGCGGTACTTCCACGGGCGCCGCCCCTTCTCTGTGTAGTCATGATGCAGTCCCACCGGGTTCATAAACCCCATAGGCTTAAGGTATTTTTTGAATGGATCGAATTCAAACTCTATGCCGCCCGCGCCGTTTTCCTTATACGCCAGTATCTCGCCGTCCGGGGCTACAGCCATAGATGAACCTGCCGTTGGGCAGTCTTCTCCCAGCGATACGCCGCTGCGGAGCAGATATGCCCCTGTGGTATAGGCAATAAACCGGGCATATATCTTCGCTGTCTCGTGGGTGTCGCTGCGCTGTTGAGCGCAGCCTATTATCACGTGAGGCCGTTTCTGGGCGATAAAGCTCAGGCTCTCGAAGAAATAAAAGTCGTAGCAGGTCAGAAAAGCATACTTTACTCCGTCGATCTCTACAGTATATGGTTCAGAGTACTCCTCGCAGTAGTCGCTTTGAAGCTTCAGGCGGGTGACCTCTCCCGGAGTCAGGTGCTGCTTTAAATACCTCCCGACGATATTGCCCTGCCTGTCGAAGGCAAAAGTGGTATTGTAATACCCTTTTTCAGTCTTATCCCCCGCGTTTACGAACATGACGCAGTTCAGGCGCTTCGCGGTGTCCCTGCACGCTGAAAGCAGGCGTGGGGTATTGTTTTCCCACGCCTGCTCATATTCTTCCCTGTTCGCGGGCGGAAAAGGCATGTCCGCGCTCTCGGGCAGCACCACCACGTCAACGCCGGGCTTCAACGCGTCCAGGAAGCTTATAGCTTCGTCCACTCCCCTTTTAGCTCCGTCAAGGTCAGAATAAAACCCACTCTGATAAATAACGCCCTTCATGCCGTTTCCCCCTCTTCAGTTATGGTAGTCTCCCTTTTCAAGTCCCAGAAAACTCAGGAAACGCTGTATATGGCAATCCCAGTACTCCCAGCTGTGCACTCCCGGATCGGCTTCGTAGACGTATGAGAACGGGTCACCCGGCAGACCTTCCATAAACGCTTTCGTTCTGAGCGCGCTGGGAAGTATGAAGTCCTCGGTACCGCAGCTGTGGTAGATCCTCGGCAGGGGCTTGCCGCTTTCGACCGCCCTCAGCGCTGCGCCGAACACGTCTTCCTCCGTGCCCGTTAAGTCCCTGTCGCAGTAGAGATAGTCGTGCCGTTCTTTCCTGTCCGGAGTGGAGACGTCGTTCGGGTCACCGTTCACAGCGCCCGCTGACAGGCAGCCGATGGCAGAATACGCCTCAATGTTGTTAAGCCCTATCTTCATCGCGCCTGCACCGCCCATTGACAGCCCCGCGATGAAATTGTCTTCGCGTTTGTCGCTGAGCGGGAAAAAGCCTCTCATTATCTCGGGCAGTTCCTTCGAAATGTACGTATAGTAACTGCCGCCGTGCGCCATATCCGCGTAAGCTGACAGGTGCGCCGCAGGCATGACCACGGCCAGCCCCAGCGGAGCGGCATAACGCTCTATTGACGTACGCCTCTGCCAGATGGTCTCGTCGTCGCTTTTTCCGTGCAATAGGTACAGTGTTTTGTATTTTGTCTCCGTCCTGCCTTCATACGCTCCGCTAAGTCTCTTTTGGGGCAGGATCACCTCGCAGGACACGCACATTCCCAGACTCTGGCTGAAAAAATCGGTGTGAATAAGTGCCATGTTACGCCTCCCCGCCTATGTTCAGCCACCTGAGCACGCTTTGTATCTTCATGTCCCAGTACGCCCAGCAGTGGACGCCGTGTTCTTCCTCGTACGTCAGGTCGAAAGGCAGCCCTTTAATGTGGTTCCTCAGGCGCACGTTCTGCCAGTACAGCATATCTTCAGTACCGCAGCACATGAACAGCCTGGGCGCCGTGTTTTTCACATGATCGAAGCCTTCGCACAGGGCAAACAGGTCGTTTCCGCTTCCGCGTACCTTGCTGACGTCGCCCATCACATCATACGCTTCATGGTTTCCTTCCTTTGCCTGGCTTTCGCAGATCTCCGCCACGTCCACGGCACCGGACAGGCTGGCTCCGGCTGAAAACAGGTCCGGACGGGAAAGCGCAAGCTTCAGCGCACCGTAGCCTCCCATAGACAGCCCCGCAACGAATGTGTCCTCTTTTCTGTCGGACACGGAAGGGAAGAAGTCTCTGACTACTCTGGGAAGCTCTGTGGTAAAGAAGGTGAACCATTTGAAACCGTGGTGCATATCCGTATACCAGCCCCTCTGTGTCTCCGGCATAACTACCGCGAGGGGGAGGTCGCTAACGTAGCGCTCAATGCTGGTCCTGCGCTCCCAGATGGTGTGATCGTCGCTTAAACCGTGCAGAAGGTACAGCACCTTCCACTTTTGCGTGCGTGAAGGGGTGTCTACCCCTATCATCCCCGGAGCAGTCTGGGGCAGGATCACGTTCATACGCGTGCACATTCCCAGAACCTCGGAGAAAAAACCAACTTCCAGCAGTGCCATACTCTGCTCCCTTAATCTATCATTTCCAGAGTGACGGTAAGCTCAAGCTTAACGAACTTTTTGAGGTCCTTGCCGTCCTGATCCTTGTAGCGCACCACGCTGATGGTGAAGCTTTCACCCTCGGCCAGCTTGTCCACTATTTTGGTGTAATCCCTGAAGTTCTTGACCCTTACCCCGTTAACATGGGTGATCACGTCTCCGCTCCTCAGGCCGGCCTTGTAGCCGGAGCCGTTCTTTTCCACCTCGTTGATAAGCAATCCGGCGGGCGGATAATTCTTAAGCGGCTCTTCTGGGCCCTCGTTGTCGGTCACGCTCACTCCGAAACGGGGACGCTTGTAAGCGCCGGTAGCGATTATGCTTTCGGCGATGGGCCAGGCGACGTCCATCGGCACCGCGAATGCCAGCCCCTCGTAGACAACGAAATCCTCGTTGTTGGCGTCCTTATAGTAGTAGCCCATGTATTTCATAAATGGGATACCTACGATCTCGCCGTTAAGGTTCAGCAGGGCGCCTCCCGAATTGCCGGGGTTGACCGCGGCGTCGATCTGTATCAGGCCTATGGCGCGGGTGGATTCGTAATCCGCTTCGTCCCTGTCGAGCCCGGACACTATGCCGGAAGTCAAGGTGTTGTACATCATTTCCCAGCTCAGCGGAGTGCCGATGACCAGCACGATCTCGCCCACCTTGAGCTCCGAGGACTTGCCGATTTTGACCGGCGTAAGGTCAAGCTGCTCGTTCACCTTTACGACCGCCACGTCCGCCGCCTCGTCGGAGCCTACCAGCTCAGCCTCAAGCACTCTGCCGTCGCTCAGGCGTATCTCCAATTCGTCCGCGCCGTCGATCACGTGATGGTTGGTGAGGAAATAACCGCCTTCTTTTATATAGACCGCGCTGCCTGAGCCTTTTTCCTGCTTTTTTACTGAATCGGTCGCCTTGTCCCAGGTATAGCTGACTACCGCCAGCACCGCCACTGAGGGCGACACCCTTTCAAATATCTCCGGGAGCGGATTGTTGTACAAAAGGCTCTCCGTTAGCCTGTCCGTACCTGCCGTTTCCCCCGCGGCGAATACCGGGACCAGCAGCGTGATCAAAAGCATCAGCGCAAGCAGCTTTTTCATTATCAGGTACCTCTTTCACTTTAGTGTTACTATCGTTACGCCGTCCTCGCCCTCTCCGTAGCGGCCCAGACGGAATTCTTTAACGTCAGGAATGTGCTTAAGCTCATTTTGCACCGCGCTCCTGAGCGTGCCGGTGCCCTTGCCGTGGATGATGGAAAAGTTTTTGATGCTGTTCAGGCGAGCCCCGTCTATAAACAGACCCATTTCGTTCAGGGCCTCCTCAACAGTCATTCCCCTTAAGTCCAGTTCCATTTCCCCACGCCTCTGGGAGATCTGTATGCTGCTTCCGGAGGGCTTTTTCGGTTCGTATCTGCTCTTCTTTGCGTTTTCAGCGGGTTTCGCGGCGCTCAGAAGCACTTCCTTTATGTTTGCTTTCAGCTTCATAGACCCCGCCTGTACGCTCATGTCGCCCTTCGCGTCGGGAGCGGTGAGCACGGTAGCGTCGGTACCCAGTTTCTCGAGGAACACCCTGTCGCCGGGCTTCAAAGCTTCGGGACGAGTGCCTCCCTGGGGTCTTGCGGCCGCGAGCCCTTCGCCCATTTCGTCAATGCCGTCCTGAAGGCGCTTGCGCATCTCGTGCAGCTCATGCTCCTTGAGTCCTGAGGCGTTTCGGGCTTTTTTCAGCTCCGAAATGATCGTTTCGGCCTCGGTCTGCGCCTTCTTGAGCAGCTTTTTGGCGTCTTCCTTGCTCTTTTTGAGCATTTCCTCCCTCTGGGATTCCAGCTGTTTCTTTTCCTTTTCAGCCTCCGCGCGTATGCGCATGGTCTCCCTGTGCGCTTCCTCGGCAAGGACGCGTTCTTTCTCTGCGATGGCGCGATGATACTCCGCGTTGGCGATCACGTCCTCAAAACGGATCTGGTCGCGGCTCAGCCGTTCGGAAGCGTCGGAGATGATCTCCGGACTCAGTCCAAGCTTTCGTGAGATCTCAAACGCGTTGGACTTGCCCGGTACGCCTATGGAAAGACGATAGGTTGGACGCAGGCTTTCCACGTCAAACTCCACTGACGCGTTTTCGACCCCTATGGTGTTCAGGGCGAAGGCTTTCAGTTCGGAATAATGCGTTGTGGCCAGCGTTCGCACGCGCCGTCTGAGCAGCGTCTCCAATATGCTCATCGCCAGCGCCGCGCCTTCGGTAGGGTCGGTGCCCGCGCCCAGCTCGTCAAACAGCACCAGGCTGCGCTCGGAAACGCTGTCCAGTATCTGTACTATGTTGGTCATGTGGCTGGAGAAGGTGGAAAGGCTTTGCTCGATCGACTGTTCGTCACCTATGTCCGCGAATACCTCGTCGAACACGGCGACCTCGCTGCCGTATGCGGCGGGGATATGCATGCCCGCCTGAGCCATAAGCGTAAGCAGGCCTACGGTCTTGAGCGTGACAGTCTTGCCGCCGGTATTGGGGCCGGTTATCACAAGGGTGGTAAAATCCTCACCCAGCCAGATAGTCAGGGGGACCACCTTAAGCGGATCCAGCAGTGGATGACGCGCTTCTTTAAGCCGGACGACTCCCCTGTCATTGATCTTGGGCGGGTTGGCGTTCATGCTTCTGGCCAGGAACGCACGTGCGAACAACTGATCCAGGTTCGCCATAATGTCCAGGCTGCTTTTGATAAGCGACGCTTCGGGCGCAATGCGGAGGGTAAAATCCCTTAAAATGCGCTGGATCTCCCGCTGTTCCTTGAGCATTAGCTCTTTCAGCTCATTGCCCGCTTCCACCACGCTGATAGGCTCAATGAACACCGTGGAGCCGGAACCGCTCTGGTCATGCACCAGACCGGGCACCTGCTGGCGGTACTCAGCCTTCACCGGTATCACGTACCTGCCGTTGCGGACAGTTATGATGCTGTCCATAAGGTACTTCTGCATGGCGGAGGAATGGATAAAGCCGTTCAGCTTTTCCCTCACCCTGTCGTTGACCTGACGGATGTGTCTGCGGATGTCGTAAAGCTCCGGTGAAGCATGGTCGCTCATCTCGTCCTCGGAGATGATGGCAGAAGTGATCTCCTCCTCAAGCGACCTGTCAGTCGCGATGCGGGAGGCCATCTCGCTTAAAATCGGCGTGTCCTCCCTCTCGGTTATCAGGCTGCGCCTCACACTGCGGGCAGCGGAAAGCGCCCCCGCGATCTTGAGCAGCGCCTTCATGCTCAGCACCGAGCCTACCTGAGCCAGCTTTAGGTACTCGCTCACATCGTCAAACGGCGTCATTGGGTTGCCGCCGGTATACGCGATCACGTTAAGCGCCTCGTCGGTCTCCTGCTGCAGGCGCGACACGTCCTTTATGTTGTCTGCCGGAAGCGTCTCAAGGCAGCGCGCTTTGCCCATATCGGACACCGCGCAGTCCTTAAGCATATTGAGTATTTTATCGTATTCCAGCTTGAGCCGGTATTTTTCGGTCATTATTTACTCCGTGATCCTGAAATAGTGCCCCGTTGTATATTTTTCTGAGAAATTGTTTTGAATGAGCCTGCCGGAGGCGGCTTCCCTGAACGCTCCGGTCAATCGGATCGCGGTCGTCTCGTCCTCGTCCGAAAAAAGCAGGCGCCAGGCGCAGCTTTCCGGCAGTTCGCCCGCGCGTGAAAGCAGGTCCAAAGGCACGCTGTTCAAAAGGTCTATAACGCAGCCCTCGTCTGCTGCCAGCCTCCTGAAAGGAAACCTTGCCCCGGTCCTGTCAGTGAATCCAAGCTCGCTCAGCCGTTTTCCGTACCTGGCTTTGTCGCACGCCCGGCATTCCCGGTGCAGTCCGCCCCCTCTTATGGCGTTAAGCGGGCAATGCCGCAAATGCATAAGCGGCACACGGCCGTACACCACGAGCTCGCGGCTTCCCTCGATCTGGCGTATCTCACGGGAGGTGAGCTCTATCGAAGGGGTGTAAACGCATTCCCCGGCTCCCAGAAAAGCCAGCGCAGCGTTATTGGCTATGTTCATGGAAAAGTCAAAGCGCTTTTCACCCGGCCAGTCAAGCGCCAGCTGTCCCGGATTGGAGATATATACGCCTTTGAGCCCGGATGCCCTGTCAATGGCAAACCGGTTGAGCTTATCCAGCGTTTTGCCTGCCATTACCGGCGGGAGATACAGAAACATACCTTCCGTCTCCACTTTCTCAAGCGCGTCGCTGCGCAGGTCAGACGGAAAATACACCGCCTCGTCCGCGCCTTCCGCCAACAGCCGCCTGAGCAGCATCGTGTCGTCCGCCTGCACAAAAATACGTGGAGACAGCTGAGGTTCATGCCTGGCATCCACGGCTGCGGCGTACGCTCTCTTCGTCCAGTTGCCTCGGGCAGCCTGA
Source organism: Clostridiales bacterium (assembly GCA_024684375.1). Classification (GTDB taxonomy): domain Bacteria; phylum Bacillota; class Clostridia; order Christensenellales; family Aristaeellaceae; genus RUG14130. The sequence goes on along the minus strand of JAIKWZ010000051.1, from coordinate 120,857 downwards.
ATCCTTTCCTGCGCAATACGTTCCAATGCCTGGCGCCTTAAGCTGTTAACGGCAGACATGCTTATATACGCGTTGGCGTCCGCTTCCACATTCGTCCGGACAAGCGTATACGGGGTGCCTCCGGTCTTTTTAAGCTGGCTTTCCAGCCTTTCGGCGTTCATGCCGCCGTTTGGAGACGGGAGCACCTGCTCACCACGGACCTCAACACGGTTTACGCCGTCATCCAGCGTCAAAAGCGCGGGCTTGCCTGTCTCGATCAAAAGGCGCGCGGACAGCTCCACGCAGCCCCTTTCCCGCCTCAACCGTTCGCTCACGGCGTCAAGCAGCGCCTTGCTTTGCATCCGGTAAACGCTGCCGCCGGTCTTCGCAGGGTTAGGCACGCGTTCCCCTGCCTTGCCGGACAGCTTTATTGGTATATCCTCGCCGTTTTCGTTCCGGACGGCCAGTGAATCTCCCCTGTCCACATCCCTGCTCAAAAGGATGCTTCGGCGTTCAGCTTTCCCCACAGCCACGCCCTGATGGCCCGGTCTAATGGTCGAAAGGAATTCACCGTCTTTTATCCCTTCAAAATAACCCTGGGTGAAGCCGCCGCGGTTGAATACCTGCTTAAGCTCATCCACCAGTTTTTCGCTTAACTCTTCCCCGTCGAGCAGACGCCTGTAGGCGGAGGTGACCACCGCAACGTATTCCGGTTTTTTGAGCCTGCCCTCGATCTTAAGGCTGCTGACTCCTGCCCTGACAAGCTTTTCCAGCAGCGGCGCGGCCATGAGATCCTTGGGAGAAAGCAGAAACCCTTTTGCAGACGCAGATCCGCCGGCCTCATACTCCATGCGGCAAGGCTGGGCACACGCGCCCCTGTTGCCGCTTCTGCCGCCGACCATGCCTGAAAACAGGCACAGCCCGCTGTACGCAACGCACAGCGCGCCGTGGCAAAACACCTCGACCTCTATCCCTGTATCGGCACAGGCGGAGATCTCCTCCAGCAGCATTTCCCGTGCCAGCACGGCGCGCTTGAAACCCTTCTGTTTAAGGTACAGCGCGCCCTGCGGATTGCTGATAGCCATCTGAGTGCTGGCGTGCAGACGCAGATCCGGCAAGACCTGCCGGAAGAACCCGCACACACCCATGTCCTGGACTATGACGCCGTCCGGACGCGCCCTGTACAGCTGTTCCGCCGTATCTTCAAGCTCGCCCATCTCGCACTCCTTAAGCAGAGTGTTTACGGTCACATACAGCTTTTTGCCGCGTTCATGCAGGTAATCAGACGCTCGTACAAGTTCCTCAGCGTCAAAGTTGGCCGCTCCGCGCCGGGCATTGAGCGTTTTGCCGCCCAGATATACCGCGTCCGCTCCGCTCTGAACAGCCGCAACAAGGCAATCCCATCCTCCTGCGGGAGCCAGCAGCTCAGGCTTTGTCATCTCAGGTATATGAAAGCGTGGAGTTCCCGTTTGTTTGCTTCGAAATCAATATCCCAGAGCATGGCGTCGTCGTTGCGCTTCTCTTCCTTGTACGTGCCCTGCACGGGGATCACATAGGTAGACGCTCCGTTAAACCCTTCCCGGCTTATCACTTTCTGTCCAAGAGTCATTATGGTGTTCATGTCCAGGTTGGTCTTCATTATGCCCATGGAATCCATAAGCAGATCCATCAATTCTACCGTGCTCTTGTCTTTTATCTTAAGCATCAGCAGGTTGAGCACCTTCCTCTGTCGCTCAGCGCGGGCAAAGTCGCTGTCAAGCTTTCTTATGCGCGCATAACCCAGCGTCTGCATACCGTTTAAATGCAATTGCGACCCGCCGCCTTCCAGCAGGCAGCCGTAGAACGCTTTCTCCGCGTCTTCATAAGCCATCTTGCCCTGCCTTACCAGCAGCCTGTACTGCTCGGCTACATTGTGGTTGATCTCCGCCGCCTCGTTCTTGGTAACGTCGATCTCCACACCGCCTACCTTCTCCGCTATGGTCGCGAACGCGGAAAAGTCCACTATAACGTACTTGGTTATGTTCATCCCGAAGCTCTCGTTTACCGTCCGCATCGCCAGCTTCGCTCCGCCGAAAAAGTACGCCGAATTCAGTCGACGGCTCTTCCCGTCGATCTTTACCTCAGAGTCACGCATCAGCGTGGTGAGCTTGATCTCCCCAGTCGTCTTGTTGATTGAGCAGATCATCATCGTGTCGGTCCTGCACGGCTCGCTGAGTACACGCGAATCGGTACCCATCAACAAAATGTTCTCCCATTTCTCGTCCAGCCCCGCCGTGATACGCAGATCCTCTACGTTGATGCTCCCGGCTTCCGCCGCGTTGAGACCGTCATTGCGTTCCTCCGTGACCAGATCGCTGAACAGGCTGCCCTGGCTCTCTCCACCCTGCTGAACGGGGGCAGTATTCTGGGGCGTATTACCTCCTGAGACCGCTGCCGGCTTTTTGAACGGGTTGATCACTACCAGCAAGACCACTATGGCCAATACGGCCGCAGCGGCGATAAGCAGCATGGTGAGCTGCTTTTGCTGCTGTTTTTTGCGGCGTCTTGCGGCTGCCGCGCGGCTTCTGGAAGCCTGAGAAGCGCTCCTGGCGCTCTGAGAAGCGGTCCCTGCGCTGCGTGAAACGGTTTTATGCTGTACGGGTCTTCTGTTTTCGCTCATTGTTATTCTCCAGTTTGTTTAATTCAGTTCGGGTCTGCATCTTCTGCAGGGGTTGTAACACAGGTATTAATTGAAGCGAGACGAGTCTATTAAGCCTGGCCAAACTCCCTATTAGCATATTTTATCATATCTGTCATTCTTTTTGCAAGCGCGCTTTCCCGGCGTCCTCCTCTGCCCAGAGCCGTTCCTTGAGCGCTGACATGCTCATTTTCGGCGCTTTCCGTGGCTTTATCCCACTGAACCTGCCATATTTGAAGCATACAGGTGAATAGGAGCAATACTTACAGGCGTCGTTTTCACCGCTTTTCATCGGGGCGACCGAGGTCTCACCCTCGTAGATGCGTTTTGTAAAGTTTTCCATAAGCCTGCGGGTATGCCGGGACAAAAGCTCAAATTCCGCCTGGGATGCCCCCATTTCTCCCTTCAGCTCCCCTGACTTATTGAAATCCGCGTTTATGAGCTTTTCGGGATGTTCGCTGATCTCCAAAAGCAATTCCCTGTCGTCGGGATATATGCCTTTCATTCGCGCTTCCTTCGTGCGCATTTCCTCGACTGCCTCCTCGCTCAGAGAAACGGTCGAGATAGGCTTATCCGCCAGTCTGAAATAGTAGACCCCGGCGCTTTTGGAGGCATACTTTTGTTTCGCGACCTTAAGGTATGTCATAAGCTGCATCTGCTGACCGGTGTACAACGAGGCGGGATCCAGCTTCGTGCCGCCGCTTTTGTAGTCGACCACAAACACGTAGCCCAGCCCCTTAAAGCTGCCTTTGTCGACCCTGTCGATCTTCCCTTTCAGGGTATAGGCGTCATTCCCCGCTTCCACACGGTCAGTAAAACTCATCTCCAGAGCTACCGGAGCGAACACGCCTTTTTTCAGCTGCCTGTTCAGCAGTACTGACGCCCTTATCGCGGCACGGCGCAGTTCCTTAAGCTTGGCACCGTTTTCAAGGCTGTCGCTTGCCAGAGGCTCGAATTCGCCGCTTAACGCGTTTTCGAATATCGCTCTCATACACTCACGCGCGCCGTTCTCATCCAAAGCGGCAAAGCCCGGGCTCCTGAGCAGCCTTTCCATGCACGAGTGCATAAGTACGCCGCGTTTGAGCGGATCAATTTCAAAGGGCGTTTCCTCAAGCGGGCGAAGCCCTTCACTTATAAAGTGCATAAACGGACAGCCCGCAAACTTTTCAAGCCTGGTAACGCTCAGGTTCTCGCTGTAGAGCCTGGCTGCCTCCCTAGGCGTTATGCTTTCGCTCCTTGCGGTAAATCGCGCGGCAGCTTCCAGTTGCGCTGTCTGTCCCATCTCCTTAAGCGCTCTAAGCGTACCGGCCTCCATTTCGTCCAGCTCCCTGAACCCCTTGCGAGAAGCCAGTCTGCTGAGCGCTCCACGCGGGGACGACATCAGCAAAGCCTCCAGCGCCTTGTCCTCCTTTACGCCGCCTTCTGTTTTAAACCCCTTTATGGCGCGTTTAAGCTCGCTGATAACGTGACCCTGTGTATTGGCCGAGCCGTCCATGCCGGATGAGGGAAATGTGATATATACCTCATCCGTTGCGGAAAGCAGCGCGTCTTTCACGTACATACGACGGGTACGGTTCAGATCGAGAGGATCGGGAGAAATGTACCTGCCGCAAAGGCTCGATATTTCTTCCCTTTCCTGGCGTGTAAACACGCCAGATCCGTCATCGCCTTCTTCAGAGGTCTGTCCCATAAGAAACAGCGCTTTCACCCCGCGCATGCCGAGCCTCTGCGGGGATGTCACGCTGACCGCGTCCCGGCTCTGGGGCAGGCTTTTCATTACCACAGCGTCCAACGCCCTTTCCGTAAGCGCCTGTATTTCCGTAAGGCTCAGCGCCTCATTCCCAAGCACCGCGCTCATTTGGTCAAAACTGTCCGTGAGCAGGTTCGAATACCTGATATCCATATCGGCCTGGGGCTGCAGGCCCATTTCCAGCAGTTTTGATCTGTATCCTTCCGCTTTTTCAAGGCAGTTTTGGTCTGTCAGATATTCAAAGATCGCATTGAGCTGCCCGTTCATTGTTTTTTCAGAACGCAGGCGTTCTCTGAGAGCAAGGATGGGAGCCATCAGCTTTTGGCGGATCGGTTCATTTGAGGCGATCATTTCAGCGCTGCCTCTGGTGAATGGGCGCATAAGCGCGCTCATTCGCAGCCTGAGCGCAGCCATATAGCTGCTTAAAGCTTCTATTTCCTCACGTTCGAGGCCTGTAAAGCCCGTTTCACACAGATCAGACAGGTTTTCAGCCTTGTTGGTGATGATCCTGAGCGTTTCGTTCAAAAACGCGGGCAGCGGAGCCGTGACTGCGCTTCTTCCGTTCTGCATAAAAAAGCTTATGCAGTACCTGTCAAACGCGGTCTCTATGGCGTCACGGTATGCATTTTCGTCATCCATGGCGACGCACACGTCTGAAAAACGCCAGCCTCTCAGCCTGACCAGCTCCCTGATCGTGGCGGCTACGTATTCGGCCTCCTCTACGGGATTTAGCAGCATACGTGCATGGATCCCGGGGACCGGCTCCTCCTGGCCGCGCCTGAAGGCATACAGACGCCTGAGCGCACGTGTTATCGGCCTTTCCGCGCCGATGTGCCCGCAGCGCATTTCCGCGAAGGGGACTCCGGCTTCCGTCAGCGCCTGTTTTAACCGGTCGATCGATCTGACCAGCGGCTCATATATCGCGCCTGCCTCGTCAGGTGAAGGCAAAGGCAAAAGTACATCTACGCTGCCAAGCCGTTTGCCCAGACCCGCGATAAGCTGATTTATGGGTGCGGTGGTTATATCAAAGCCGTACACGACAGCCGAAGCACACTCAAATGACTGCACGCTCCCTATTCGGCTGACAGCTTCTCTGGTTTCGTCCTCCAGGTCGTGCACCTTGCCCCCCAGATACCCCAGATAGCATTCCATCAGCAGCCTTACGTCGTTCAGCTTCGCCCTGGTCGCCGAAAGCGCCGCGCTCCGGGACAGCCTCTCAAGTGCCGTTAAGTCCAACCCTGCCTGTTTTAGCAAAGTGATCTCGTTGATCAGCCCATCCTCGCAGCCCGCCGCCTTAGCAGCTGATTTATAATACTTCAGCTCTCCCGAATGCTGCCTGAGCAGGTGGCTTATCAGTATCGCTTTACCCTTCTCGTCTATCTGTCTGACCGGGGAATGCCCTGCCTCTTCGAATATCCGGCTCATGAGCCGTTTGGGAGACATGACGGACAGGCGAAACGACCCGCTCAGCTTCAGCGCGTCCATCAGCTCCAGTTCCGTTTCGAGTGTGAGCTGGTCTGGAACGAGCACGATGACCTCCCCCTTCTCAAGGGCAGGCCCGACATGTCGCTTAAGCTCTTCCGGCAGAAATCTTCTGGCGGCAGTGTGTATAGTAAGCATCTATCCTCTTTCCAGCAGCATGCAGCGTATTTTTGCGCCCTCCGCAAGCCGGTCGGCCATGCCGGCAAACTCGTTCTCAACGTACAGCCGGGCGACCTCCCCCGGACGCGCGTCACTGTATACGATGTCGCTCTCCGGAAGGGCAGAACCGTTGAGCACTTTTTCTCTTGCCCGGGCAGCCAGCCTTAGCGCGGGGTAAGCGCCCAGCAGACAGTCCATAGGGCGAAGGCTTTCCTGAAGATCGCCCAGTTCGTCCAGTGTCGCAGCGTCCTCTATCCTGAACGCTCCCGACGCGGTGCGCAGCAAAAACGACATATGTCCCGGGCAGCCCAGTTTCCCGGCAATGTCTCGCATGAGCGAGCGTATGTAAACGCCCTTTCCGCATTCAATTTTTATCAGATATCTGTCCTGAGCGGTCTGCTGAAGCAGCGTGAGCGCGTCGATCTTTACCTGTCTTGCGGTGATCTCGACGTTTTCTCCCCGCCGCGCCTTTTTGTACAGTGCTTCCCCTCCACGCTTTAGGGCGGAGTACACGGGCGGCGTCTGCATTATCTCACCCACGAATCCTCCAAGCGCACGTTCCACGTCGGCCACACTTGCGCGGACGGGGCCGCGGGAGGTCATCCTGCCCGACGAATCGCAGGTATCCGTAGAGACCCCCAGCGCAAGCTCGCCTATGTATTCCTTTCGCTTGTCCACTATATAGTCAAACAGGCGGGTAGCCCTGCCCACGCAAATGGGCAGCACTCCCGCCGCGTCAGGATCAAGCGTGCCTCCGTGCCCCACCGACGCGCCCCTGGGAAGCAGCCGCTTTATTCGGCTCACCGCGTCCTGGGACGTCATGCCCGGTGGCTTCAGAAGGTTAATAAACCCATTCAATCGCAAACGAACCTTTCCGCCGCGTCCATGACTTTTTTGAATACTTCGTCTATGTTCTCGCCTTCAAAACGCGCGCCGCTGGCAGCGATATGCCCTCCTCCGCCGAACTGCTGCGCAAGTACAGACACGTCTGTGCCATTCGCTCCCCTGAAGCTGACACGTGTGGCGTCAGGCCGTTCCTCAGCCAGTATGCCCACACAAACGCCCTGGATCTCGTTCATATAGTTGACCAGTGAGTGAGCTTCCGGCAGGGCAGCGCCCGCTTCCTCAAACATTTTTACGGTGAGTTTTACACCCGCTACCCGGCCGCTGGGGCTCATAACGAAGGAGGACAGCGCAAGGCCTATAAGTCTGGTCTTGCCCGGAGTGCGCGAGCGGTACAGCAGACGGGTCAGCTTCTCAGCGTCCGCGCCTGCTTCAAGACACTTGGCTGCCATCATCAGCGTCTGGGGAGAGGTGTCCGCGAATGAGAAATTGCCGCTGTCGGTGGAGATCGCCGTGTAGAGCTGCTCCGCTATGGGCTTGGTAAGCTTTACTCCCAGCTCATCAGCCAGCTTCACGATAAGCTCTCCCGTCGAGGCCGCGTCCGCTTCCAGGTACGTCACGTCCCCAAAACCCACATTTGTGGCGTGATGGTCTATGACGCCCTGCTTTGGACAGGACCAGAACAGTTCCTCGCTCTTTCCCATGCGGCTCGCTTCAGACACGTCGACCCCTATCGCTGTCAGGGGGGTAAATGGCAACCCTTTTTCAGAATTTGTGAACTCGGCGGAATTTTCCAAAAACCGGTATGCCGGCTCGACCTCGTCGTCGCACACTGGGAACGCGTTTTTGCCCATCAGGCGCAGTACGCCCACCAGACCCAGCGCGCTGCCATAGGCGTCGCCGTCGGGCTTAAAGTGTGTGATCACCGCGAAATCGTCATTGGCTTTTATGAAATCCGCGATATCTTTAAGCGTTCCCAGCATTTTCATCCTCCCTGATGGGATGTTTTTCTTCTTCCCTGCGCAGTATGTCGCCTATGTGCTGGGCGTATTCCATATTCTTGTCCTCTTCGAACAGGATCTCCGGGGTATAGCGCAGGTCAACTTTCTGCCCCAGTTCCCGCCTGATAAATCCCGCGGCGCTTTTGAGCGCTTTTATCACGTCGGGTCTGAATTCATCCTCAAGCACGCTCACGCGCGTCTTGCAGTAGCGCAGATCCCGTGTCACCTCGCAGCGGGTGATCGACCATGTGCCCCTGACGCGGGGATCCTTGACGCTGTGATTTATTATGTCCGTCAGCGCGTGCCTGACTTCTTCGCTTATTCTTTCCGTTCTGTCAAATGCCATGGATAACCTCTTAAAAAAGCCGGACATGCCGGCTCATTTTTGCGTGAAAACTGTGTATGGAAACTACTCGCTTATCTCTTCCATGGTGAAGCACTCCATCTCGTCCCCCACCTTTACGTCGTTGTAATTCTCTATGCCGATACCGCACTCATACCCGGTCGCGACTTCGCGCACGTCATCCTTGAAGCGCTTGAGCGAGTCTATCTTGCCTTCGTGTATTACCACGTTGTCGCGCAGCAGGCGGATCTGGGCGTTGCGCTGGATCTTGCCGTCGGTAACGTAGCAGCCTGCGACCGTGCCCACGCCGGAGACCTTGAATGTCTGACGTACCTGGCAGCGTCCCAGCACGTTCTCTTTGTACTTGGGAGCCAGCATGCCCTTCATGGCGGCTTCGACGTCCTCTATGGCGTTGTAGATGACCCTGTAAAGACGGATGTCCACCTTTTCCTTCAGAGCGATGTCCCTGACCGTATTGTCGTGGCGCACGTTGAAGCCGATGATTATGGCATTGGACGCGCTGGCCAGCATGACGTCGGTCTCGGTTATGGCGCCGACGCCTCCGTGTATGCAGCGCACCTTGACTTCATCGTTTGAAAGCTTTTCAAGCGAAGAAGTGACCGCCTCCACGCTGCCCATCACGTCAGCCTTGATGATCAGGTTCAGTTCCTTCATCTGGCCTTCGCTGATCTGATTGAACAGGTCGTCCAGCGTGGCTTTGCTCTGGGCCTTGATAAGCGCTGCCTTCGCCTTGTCGCGGCGTTCCTCAGCCACCTTGCGGCTCAGGCTGTCGTCGTCAACGGCGGAGATGATGTCGCCCGCCTCAGGCACGTCGTTGAAGCCGATCACCTCGACAGGGTCGCTGGGCAGAGCGGCCTTGACTCGCTCGCCCTTGTCGTTCACCATTGCCCTTACGCGGCCGTAGGACATGCCCGCGACTATGGTGTCGCCCACTTTCAGCGTGCCGTTCTTGATAAGCACTGTAGCCACGGGACCGCGGCCCTTGTCCAGCCTCGCCTCGATGATGATGCCCCTGGCCTTGCGGTCGGGATTGGCGCGGTAGTCCTGAACTTCAGCCACCAGCAGCACCATTTCAAGCAGCTGGTCGATGCCCTGGCCGGTCTTGGCGGAAACTGGCACCATGATGGTGTCGCCGCCCCATTCCTCGCACAGCAGGTCGTACTTGGTCAGTTCCTGACGGATGCGTTCCACGTCTGCGGTAGGCTTGTCTATCTTGTTTATGGCCACGATGGTCTGCACGCCCGCGGCCTTGGCGTGGTTGATTGCCTCGATCGTCTGAGGCATGACGCCGTCGTCCGCCGCAACGACCAGTATGGCGATATCAGTTGCCTGAGCGCCTCTGGCACGCATGGCGGTAAACGCCTCGTGGCCGGGAGTGTCCAGGAAAGTGATCTTTTTGCCGTTCAGCTCTACCGTATACGCGCCGATATGCTGGGTTATGCCGCCAGCCTCGCCCGCGGTGACGCGGGTGTTGCGGATATAGTCCAGAAGGCTGGTCTTGCCATGGTCGACGTGACCCATGACGGTAACGACCGGAGGCCTGGGCAGCAGCTTGTCGTCGCTGTCCTCCACCTCTTCCGCCTCCAGCGCGCTTTCTGCGGTCTCAGCGGGCTTGTACTCAAGCTCTATGCCGTAATCGGAGCAGATGAGCTGAGCGGTGTCGTAATCTATCTCGTTGTTGATGGTGGCCATTATGCCGAGCATCAGCAGCTTTTTGATGAGTTCGTTTACGCTCTTGCCGATCTTTTCGGACAGGTCCTTGACCGTTATAAGCTCGGTGGTCATGACCGCGCGGTCGATCTTTACGGGTTCCGGACGGGGCGCTGCTGCCTGAGTCTGCTTGCGCTTGCGCCTTACGCCGCGCTCGAACTCGTCATCCATGTTCATCTGGGGCGCAGCCTGCCGGCTCACCTGCCGTTTGTTTTTGGCGGGAGACCGTTCCGGATCGTTCTGGCGGACGTACTGGTTTTTCTTTGGGTCGTAGTTGCTTACGCGTTCCTTCTCCACAGGCGGCAGCATGTCGGAAGCGGAAGGCTTCCTCTGCCCGAAACCGCCCGGACGCTGCATGCCCGTGCCTTGCTGGGGACGGTTAAAGCCCGGACGCTGCATGGACTGCTGGCCCTGCTGACCGGGGGCGGCAGGCCTACCGAAGGCAGGCCGCGTAAGTCCGGCGCCCTGTCCCTGCTGCCTGGGCGGATAAGCCGCCCTTGCGCCCGTCTGCCCCTGCTGTGGGCGGGATTGCTGTCCATAAGGTGGACGCTGACCCGGCTGGGCAGGGCCCGCGCTGTAAGCGGGGCGCGGCCTCGGCTGCGCGTCCGCGGTCCGCGCAGGACGCTCCTGAGGCGTGGTCTGCGACCTCTGGCTCATCTGGGGCCTGGCAGGCTCGGCGGGTGCAGGTTTTGCCTCCTGTACAGGCTCTGTGACAGGCTCGCTCTCCCCGCTGGTCGCGTTCTTCGCCGCGTTTATGGCATTCACCGCCGCATCGAACCTGTCCTTGAGCTCCTTGCGGTTCTGCTCCTCCTGCTCGGCGCGCCTGGCTCTGAACAGTTCGTCGTTTCTGGCACGCAGCGAACCCATCAGCTCTCTAAGCTGCTCCCTTGAGGTATTTAACTGTTTAATCAGCTCCTGAGCGCCCTGGCTCACTTCTTTGGCCGTAACTTTCGCCATTTCCTGGACTGCACCCCCGTGTGTTACTCTTCGATTAATTCTCGTTTTTTATGATTTAGTTTGACGTTCCTTCGCTTAACAGCTCGTATATCCTGCGCCCGAACCCCTCGTCGGTGACCAAAGCGCACATCCTGAAGTCTCCCAGGCTGTCGGACAGTTCCCCTGCCCTGAGCATAAAACAGTCTATTCCATGCTTCCGGGCAAGAGGCAGCAGCTGTTTCCCGGTTTCGGGACTTACCCCGCTGTCCAGCAGAAGCAGGCTGCCGTTGCCGGCCTTGAGCGCCGTTTCCACCAGGGCAAAACCGCTGACGAGCGCCCTTGCGCGCCGGGCAAGCCCCAGCATGCCCAGCCCCCGCTGGTAGGCCGTCATTCTCCGCTCCCGTCCTGTATTATGCGGGCAAACTCGCTTTCCAGGCTGTCGTAAACTTCCGGAGAGATGACGCTTTCCAACTTTCGTTCAAGCCCCCGGCTTTTGCGCGCCTTCTTAAGGCATTCGCTGTCCAGGCACACGTATGCGCCTCTGCCGGGCTTTTTCCCCTTTAAATCGATCGATATCTCCCCTTCGGGAGAGCGCACTATGCGGCGCAGTTCCTTCTTGGGCTTCATCTCGTGGCAGCCCACGCACATGCGCATGGGGACCTTCTTAGTTGCCGGCATTCTCGTCCTCTTCGTATGTTTCCGGTTGGGACTGGCTTATCATCTCGGCTTCCTGCTGCGCCTGGGAAGCGCTCTTTATGTCTATCTTCCAGCCGGTAAGCTTGGCGGCGAGGCGCACGTTCTGCCCCTCCTTGCCGATAGCAAGGGACAGCTGGTTGTCAGGCACGGTCACATAGGCGATCTTCTCCTTGCCCGGAATGTAAACCTCGTTCACGCGGGCGGGAGACAGCGCGGCGGCAATGTATTCCTGAGGATCGCTGGACCATTTGATTATGTCGATCTTCTCGGTTTTAAGCTCGTTGGTCACGTTTTCGACCCTCATGCCTCTGGGACCCACGCACGCGCCCACAGGGTCGATGTCGCGGTTGGAACTGAACACGGCCATCTTGGTGCGGCTGCCCGCCTCGCGGGCGATGGACTTGATGAGCACCTCGCCGCTGCGGATCTCCGGGACCTCCACCTCAAACAGGCGCTTGACCAGCCCCGTATGGGTGCGGCTTACCATGACCTGGGGACCCTTCGCGCTTTTGTTGACCTCAAGCACGTACACTTTAAGCCGGTCGCCCACGCGGACCGTTTCGCCGGGCATGAGCTGGTTGACCTCCAAAACGCCTTCGGTGCGGCCCAGCTCCACGTACGCCCTGTCAGGCTCGATGATCTTGACTATGGCCGTCAGTATCTCGTTCTCTTTCTCGGAGTACTCCTCGTACACAGAGCCTCTCTCGGCCTCCCTTATGGACTGCACGATAACCTGCTTTGCGGACTGTGCGGCTATGCGTCCAAAAGAATCTATATTCGCCGGCACTTCGATCAGGTCGCCCAGGTCATAGTCGGTAAGCTCCGGAAACCTGTTCCTGACTTCTTCGATGGATATTTCAACGGCGGGCTCGCTTACCTCGCTGACTATGGTCTTGCGGGCAAACACCTCTATGGCGCCGGTGGTACGGTTGACAGTGGCAGTAACGTTGTCCTGTTTGCCGTATTCCTTTTTATAGGCGCTCACCATAGCTGCCTCAATTTTGGTAAACAGCACTTCGCGGCTTATGTTCTTTGCCTTGCACAGCTCGTCAATGGCGAGTATCAGCTCCGAAGTTTCGTTTACAGGCTGGTTTTTGGATTTTTTGGCCATTTTATCCTCCAATTATTAAGCCGAATCGGTTAGTTATTCCGGACTGTTTTCCAGTTCTTTATCCACGTCGATGAAGGGACGGATGAGCGCGACTTTTTTCAGTTCGAAACTCCTGACGGTGCCGGCGCAGTCTATCTCCACGCTGTTTTCGTCATAAGCGCTGAGTATTCCCGTAAGCTGCTTGATTCCGTCCACGGGAGCGAAGAGTTTTACCTCCACCTCGGTCCCCAGCGCCTTTTCGAAGTCGCGGGGATTTTTGAGCGGCCTGTCCGCGCCGGGAGACGAGACCTCCATATAATCGTAGTCGATATCGTCCGTCAGCGGACGCACGCGCTTATGGAAGGCCTCGATGTCGTCGATGTTTATGCCGCCTTCCTTATCCATATATATACGCAAACACCTGCCGGAGGGTTCCTTAACAAGCTCCAAGTCCAAAAACTCGAGCCCTGTCTCCTCCGCCAGCTTTACGCAGGCAGCTTCAAGCGTTGCCAGACTGCTTGATTTGTTTGGCAAATTGTCCTCCCTGACACGGGGTCAAACTTATGCCGCGCCATGATGACGCGGCTACGCTGCAAAACAGCACACATATTATTATACCATGAGGGCAGATGCATTTCAAGCCGTAAGGCATAAAAAGCCCCCGTATGCTGATTAATCTTTGGTAAATAATGGTTTCCCGCCGGAATGATACGCTAAGACGCGCAATAATCGATCGTCAAAATCCGCAAACGCCTATTGCCATGCGCCGCCCGTTATGGTAGACTAACCTGTACCGGCGAGAGCCAATCCTCAAGCTTTTTTTCGGGGAATATGATCACACGCGACAAAGCATTTTATAAAACCTATTTCAGTCTTCTTCTGTTCGTGGCGGCACAGAACCTGCTGTCCTATTCCGTATCCCTTTTGGACAACGTCATGCTGGCCCGCTATTCTTCGGACGCGCTGAACGGAGCTTCCCTCGCCAACCAGATACAGTTCCTTCTGCAAATGGTCGTCACCGCGGCGGGAGAAGGCGTGGCAGTCATCTCCAGCCAGTACTGGGGAGCCAGGCGGCTTGACCCCATCCGTCCCGTTTTCACCGCGGGGCTGTGTACTTCTCTGGCGCTGGGGCTCTTTTTTTCAGCCGCGGTAAGCGTCTTCCCTGACGGCATTCTTTCCCTGCTCTCAGATGAGACCGCGATCATCGGGTCAGGCTGCGAATATCTGGACATAATCCGCTTCACCTATCCGATCTGGTGCATGACCACGGTGCTTCTGGCCACGCAGAGGAGCGTTGAAAACGCGAAAATGGGCTTCGTGGTGACTCTTATGTCCCTGTTTTTAAACCTGCTGCTGAATTACTGCCTGATATTCGGGCATCTGGGATGTCCCGAAATGGGCATTCGCGGCGCAGCGTGGGCGACGCTGTGCGCGCGGGTGTTCGAGCTGGCCGCAGTGCTGGTCTACACCCTCGGGATAGACAAAAAGCTGCGTCTCACGCCGCGAAGCTCCATAAGATTCGACAGCACGCTGTGGAAGGACTATTTCCGCCACGCCACGCCCATAATGCTGGGCGGCGCCAGCTGGGGCATCGCGATGTTTATACAGACGTCCATCGTCGGCCACATGGGCGGAGACGTGATAAGCGCCAACTCCCTGGCCCTGAGCCTGTTTTCCGTCATAAGCGTTTTCGCCTACGGAGGAGGCAGCGCGGCAGGCGTGATCACAGGCAAAGTGGTCGGTTCCGGGGACAGGAGCAGGCTGAAGGAATACGTCGTCACCATGCAGCTGCTGTTCGTCGCCACCGGTCTCATCACAGGCCTTATGATACTGTGCGCAAGGGGTCCCGTCATCCGCCTGTACGATCTGGAAAGCCCGGATGCCGTAAAATATGCCGGGCAGTTCTTGCTCGTGCTGTCCGTCACCTCAGTAGGCACCAGCTATCAGGCGCCCTGTCTTACTGGGATCGTGCGCGGCGGCGGCAACACCCGCTTCGTGTTCCTTAACGACCTGGTGTTCCAGTGGGGCGTGGTGCTCTCCTTCGCGCTCATGGCAGCGTACTGGTGGAGGCTGTCCCCGGTGTGGGTGTTCTTCATACTCAAAAGCGACCAGCTGATCAAGTGCACGGTGGCGGTGTTCGTGGTAAACCGCTACAGATGGGTCAGGGTGCTTACCAACGAGGAGAAAATGAATGGGCAGGTATGACGGCTATCTGATACTGGCGGATTACGACGGTACGCTGGCCGACCGAAACGGTCAGGTCTCGCCTGAAAACGTTGAAGCGATAATGGAATTTCAGCAGGAGGGCGGCTTTTTTACCATCGCCTCGGGACGCAGCCCGGATTTTATCCGGAACGTGGCTCAAAAAGTGCCGCTGAATGCCCCCGTGATCGCCCTCAACGGCGGCGCCATCGTGGATCCGGACAGTTTTGAGGTCATGGAAAGGATAGGCGGGGACGAGGAGTTCCTAAGGGACTACCTCTCCCTCATAGACCCCGAAATCAGCTATGAGACTCACCTTTGGCACTCTTCCTGCGTTAACTCGGTTTGGAAAAGGGGCGAAGGCACGCCGGAACAATCCGTCAAAAACGTCTCCTCCCCCATATATAAGGTGATTTTCGTGCAAGACTCGCCCGAACCCACGCTGGCTCTGAAAACCGCCGCCAAAGCAAAATTCGCCAACAAATATCTGATAGAGCGCTCCTGGCCCATCGGTCTGGAAATGCTGCCCGCCTTCAGCGGCAAAGGCAACGCCGCGCGGCTTGTAAAGCGGCTTTTGGGCGACCGGGTGCACACTTTGATAGGCATGGGCGATTACGAAAACGACGTCTCCCTCTTAAGCGCGGCCGATATCGGCGTCGCCGTAGGCAACGCGCTGGACGAAGTTAAACGGGCTGCCGACAAGATCACCGTGCCCAATCACGAGCACGCCGTCAGGCAGGTCATACTCGAGCTTTAGTGCGCTCGAGCCGTTTCGGCCCTTTTTCGTAAAGCTAAAGCCGCCGGGATACCTTTCCCGGCGGCTTTCACATTTGATCTATGCCGACTCAGCCTCTCTTCTGCCTTTTGAACACGAATTTTCTCTGTATCGGGAAGTTCACAAAGAACATGATGGTCTCGGTAATGGGCTTGGCAAGCCAGTCGGAAATGCCGCAGACCTCCATAAAGAACTTGAGCACGAAGGTGTCCAGACAGAATATGAACAGCGCGAGCAGCGCGTACTTGATCGCCGCCTTCCAGATCTTTTCCTTGCTGTTGAACACCACGCGATGGTTCACGAAAAAGTTCACGCATGAAGAAACGATTCGGGCGATAGCGTTTGCGGCTTCTTTCTGACCCAAATGCAGCTTGCCGAATTTGAGCCCCGGATCGAACCAGCCCAGCGCCATAAACAGCCTGTGCATCAGCAGGAACACCAGGTAATCAAGCAAAAATGCGATAAAGCTGGAGGCTGCGAACTTGATTATGCTTTTATATATGCGCAGCGAATCCTTGAGAGGATTGAAATGGCTGGACTTGTTTTCCTCCAGGTACACCGTTGCGATGGTGATCTCCTTGATGGGCATATCCTCTTCGGATGCCTTCAGCAGCATGTTCATCTCGTATTCATAGCGGTCACCCTTTACGTTCATGAACAGCTTCATGCCCGTGCGGTCGAAGCCCCTCAGACCCGTCTGCGTGTCGTATACGCTCACCCCGCTGGCCAGGCGGAACACCAGGCGCGTGCAGGCGTTGCCGAAACGCGAGCGGAAAGGCACGTTGGTCTCGTCGAACCTGCGCCCGCCCAGCACCAGCGCGCCCGGGCACTCCTGGCTCTTGGCGATGACTTTTGCTATGTCCTCGTAACGGTGCTGGCCGTCCGCGTCAGCGGTCACCAGCCGTTCGCACCCGGGCATATTCTCGTAGATGTATTTTATGCCTGTCTTGAGCGCGTAGCCCTTGCCGTGGTTCTCCGCGTAGCCCAGGCGCACTACACGTGGATCCAGGTTCTCAAATATGTGTTTGAAGTCTTCACCGCTGCCGTCGTCGACCACTACCACGGCCACGTCCTGGTGGGACAGCAGCCTTTCGCATAGTTCGATCAGTTTTTCGTCCGGCTTGTAAGCCGGGATCAGTATCGCGTTCATTTTTCCTCCAGCAATGTCGGCTTCAGTCGACTTTTATATGCGGAACAGCTCTACGCGGCTCTCGCCGCCGTCGAACTCCCTCACACTCACCTTGATGCGCTCTGACAGCGCGGTAGGCACGTTTTTCCCCACATAATCCGCGCGGATGGGCAGCTCCCTGTGCCCCCTGTCTACCATGACCGCCAGCTGGATGCGGGCTGCGCGGCCTAAGTCCATAAGCGCGTCCATGCCTGCCCTGGCAGTCCTGCCCGTAAACAGTACGTCATCCACCATGACAACGGTTTTGCCTACTATGTCAAACGGCACATTTGTGGCGTTCAGCGTGGGCTGGGGCGTTTTTTTGCTCAAATCGTCCCTGTAAAAGGTAATATCCAGCTCTCCAACCGGTGGGCTGATGCCCTCCACGGAGCAGATCAGCGCGCTCAACCTCTTCGCCAGCGGAACACCTCTGGAACGTATACCTACCAGCACCACGTCCTGAGCGCCGCCATTCCGCTCGATTATTTCGTGCGCAAGACGGGTCAGAGTGCGTTCAAAGGTTTTTTCATCCATCAGCAAGGTCGTCATCTGTCCACCTTCGGTCCGTTATTCGCTCAAAAACGGGCGGAACGCATCCGCCCGGATAAAGCGCGCGTAAATCACCTTATTCAACCGAGATCCCCCAGCCTGCGGTCAAAGGAAGAAGCCCACGTACAAACAGCTTCCGTCATTAAGCGTCGCGCCCGCGACCTCGACTCCCGCGGGGAAGCCGCGGATGAGACCCGTTTGCGCTAAACCCTGCTCCGCCTGCCAGAGCAAAAAGAACTCTCATGGCATAACTCCCCTTATACATGGGTATTAATTATAGCATTTCCGGTATAACCCGTCAAGCGCGTATGTTACGTTTTTCGGCATTCTGTGTTTATTATTGCCTTAATTCTTCAAAAGTGCTATAATCTGTCCGATACGAGCGAATTGGAGACTGTATGCACTACGCGATAGTTGACCTGGAATGGAATCAATACCATAACCCCATGTGGACGCCCACCAGCCGTCAGGGCGTGATAATGCACGAGGAAATTATTCAGATCGGCGCGGTCAAAACCGATGAGGAGATGACCCCCGTGGATTCGTTCAACCTCTACGTGCGCCTCGGCGGACGCAGACGGCTTGACAGATACGTAAAAAAACTCACAGGCATAAACGAAAGCGACATCGCCTCTGGCGAGGACTTCCCAATTGCCGCCCAGGAGTTCATCTCCTGGATAAAAGACGTGGACGCTGTATTCTCCTGGGGTCCGGACGACAGGCGCGTGTTCCTTAACAACCTCGCCTTCCATGGGCTCAATCCTCCCAAATGCGCCTGGTACGACGCCCAGAAGATATACGCCGCGCAGCACCCGGAGCACGGGCCGCTCGCGCTCAAGCACACTGCTGAGGAGGCGGGTGTGAGGGTCAATCTCACACTCCACGACGCCATGAACGACGCCGCCCTTACCGCCATGTGTCTTAAGACCGTGGACATGCAGAAGGGCATTTCCCAGCTGGAGGCGCCGCAGGCCACTCCCGCGAACGGGATGCCGCGGCCGCTGTCTTCCGCCCGCACGCATCGCCATCCCTCTCCCAGAGAAGCGTGGGAAGAAGCCTGCGCGTCCCTTATGAATTGCCCAAAATGCATGAGTCCCCTTACCTGGGAGGAAGGCGAGAAGGGCAGCATAGATCGCTGGTACAAGCTGGCAAGCTGCGTGTCCCACGGCCGTTTCCTGGTGCGCGGGGAGTTTATGGGGATAAAGTTCAAAACACTCAAGCTCTCGTTTTTTGAAGCCACGCCCGAAGCTGTCGCGATGGCGGACAGGGAGCTTGCCCCGGCGGTGGCCCGCAAGCGCAGCCGCAGGCGCAAAAAGAAACCCGCCGATACTGTGCCAATGCTGACAGGCGAAGAGCTCTTCGCTAAAGCGCTCACTTTCGCTCAGGCGCATCATGCGGGGCAAACCCTGGAGCCCGGACAGGCGCCCTATATCACCCACCTTATGGAGGTCTGCCAGATAGCTTCGACCCTGACTGACGATTATACGCTCCTCTCCGCGGCGCTGCTGCATGACACGCTGGCCAAGTGTCCCGAAGTTTCCGCAGACATATTGCGCAGTGAATTCAATGATCACGTTGCGGAGCTGGTGGAAAGCACCTCATCCTCTGATGACGAAGAATGCCTGATACTGCGCCTGTCCGACGCGCTGTCCGGTCTGAGGGCGCTTTCTTACACCAGGGAGAGGCTTGGAAACGCGTTTGTCGGCAGCATCGGCTCTGAGACGCTCAAAGCGGCCAAGGACGGCTATAAGCAGCTGATCAAAGCCTGCAAGCCCCTTGAAAAAACCTCAGCATATAAAGAGGCCAAACGCCTGTCCGTATCCGTCTTCGCGGGGCTCAAGCTCTAAGCCCCACAGGCCGGAACGTTCGATCCGGAACAGTCTTCAGTCTTCTTTGTTAAATAAATACGAAAGCTGGACAAGACTGACCTTTGGTGATATAATATTTAGGCTGTGTGCGCCAACGTAGCTCAGTCGGTAGAGCAGCGGTTTCGTAAACCGCAGGTCAGGGGTTCGAGTCCCCTCGTTGGCTCTTTGTCAACGAGGTGTAGCGCAGTTTGGTAGCGCGTTTGGTTCGGGACCAAAAGGTCGCAGGTTCAAATCCTGTCACCTCGAGAGCGAAAAACAGGGCAAAAACCGCTAAAAGATGCGATTTTCGCCCTGTTTTTTCATTTCTTGAGAATTATTGGTTTTTCATTTAGTTCGCCAAATACCGCGTTATTCCGTGCTGATGGATGTCAAATGGATGTCAGAATCTAATGCTCACAGAAGTCAAAAAGCATGGGGTTTGCTTTTGCGTCCAGCAGCACCACTGAATGAAGTTTCACATTTGAGATCCAGACAGCCGCAAGCGTCTGATAATAAACACTTTTGGCATGGTTCTCATCGTCCGCCGTTTGCACAAGATATGCAGATGACCCGTTTTCATCAGTCTGAATCTCAATAATAAAATACTTACCCATGTTGTTTCCTTTCTCCTTTCTTTTATCAGTTTGCGTCAGGTACCGTGTACATCACATCCCCGCTGAGATAGCCATTTGCAGAGACGCTTTGACCACGGCAATAAGTTCGTAAAATACCATTGTCCTGTACATCCAGATACATGCCATTGTCAGGTGACGCGGTACAAAGGAACCTGACAACAGCGTCAGGCCGGAATTGTGTCGGTATCGCGCTTGTGATATTGAGCCATGTATTTGATGCCAGCGCGCTTACGAGCACAAAGCGTATACGCAAGTGCACTATATTCCCTATGCGTCTGATATGAAATCGCGTCGCTGTAGGTGTTATGACGCTGGTTACGGCATATGACGTCAGGCTCACCCAGCCCGTGTCGTACGCGCGCCCGTTCAGGCGCACCAGGCTCGCGATCGCCAGCGGCCCGTTCAGGTATGTGCGGTACGCCACCTGGAACAGGGGATCGTCTTCCGTGCCCGTGGAGCGCAGGCCCACCGCCACGCCCGTCTTTTCTATGTTGAATATCGCGCCCGCTTTGGGAATGACTATGCCGTCGTAAACCACCGAAACGAAGCTGTCCGAAAGGGTCAGGGTGACCGCCCAGTTGCGGTTGGCGGCCAATTGCGCGTTGAACACGCTCCTGTCCTCCGTAAGAGAGATCGCCTGCCCGTCGGTGCCCGTGAGCAGCGTGCGGGTATATGTGTCCTGCCCCGACGCGGCGGTCATCACCAGCGTCCAGGCGTTCAGGCCGTTTACGGGCGTCACGCTCCCCGCCAGCGATATCCTTATGTCCACGCCTCCGTCGTCGGGGTAATACACGGTCTGACCTCCCGTGTCCACCTCGGCGGAGTAGCGTTCCGGCGCGATGGACGTAAGGCTCGGCGGCGCCCACGGGGCGAGCGTGAGATTTCCCGAGATCGAACCTGTCACCCCGTAGCTGTCCTTGGCTTCGAGCGTCCAGGGCACGCTGCCGCTGAAGGGAAGTGTTCCTACATCGAACACGCTGTTTACCGCCCCGTATTTGTTGCCGTTTATCGTGAGCGTCAGGGACGTGACGGCGTTGCCCGAGTCCGCGCCCGTGTCCAGCGTGACCGACGCCGCCGCCGAAAAATCGCTTTGCCTTTGCACGTACACGCCGAAGTCCGTGTATACATCCGACGTGTCCGTGAACGTGAGCGACAGCGCGGGCGCGATACGTTCCCTCACCAGCTTGAGCGAAGTCGTGACGTAGCCCGTCTCCACGAAGTTGTCGCTGCCTTTGTAGGTGATCACGATGTCTATGGACGTTGATGAGCTTATCCGCTGCGTCCATTCGGACGGGTCGCTCGTGGGCAGCGTGAAAGTGAACGTGCTGTCCCACACGCCGCCCGCGGACGCGGTCTTGGATACAAGTCTGTACCCGTTGCCGCCGTGGTTCCCCAGTATGTTGAAAGACACGCTCGTGACCGCTTGCTTGGCGGTAAAGTACAACCTGACCGGCATCTTCTCCCCCTGCGCCAGGTTGTCCGCGTCTATGCCGTAATATATACTCGTGCCGTCGGAAGCTGTGGCGTAGCCGTGGATCTTGCTTTTAGGCGTATATGTGACCGCTATCTTCAGGTCCTTCCAGGTACAGTTGGCGTAATGCATGCCCGGCCCGCCCGTGCCGCCCGCCGCGCGGTAATAGAACTGTATCGCAAACGAGGTGTCGCCCGCTTTGAGCCGCGCAAGCAGCGCCGCGTTCGTGACCGCCTTTTTGGTGTCTTTGAAGCGCACGGTGCGGGTGCCGCCCGCCTGGTCCTGTACGAGAGTGTAGGTGAACGCCGCGCTTTCAAAATTGACGTCACGT
This sequence comes from Clostridiales bacterium, assembly GCA_024684375.1. Lineage (GTDB taxonomy): Bacteria > Bacillota > Clostridia > Christensenellales > Aristaeellaceae > RUG14130. The sequence goes on along the minus strand of JAIKWZ010000051.1, from coordinate 99,192 downwards.
AAGCTCTGCGGCACTGTCACGCTGACTTCGCCGTTCACTATGACATCGGGATACGTGTACGTGTACACGGTGATCCCGCCTGACGAGCCTTCCAGCGTGCAGCTCCAGCTCGAGCGGCTGAACACGCTGCTTTTGGATAGTGTGAGATTTGCGTTCATGTATCTGTCCTTTCCTGTTCGTCCGTCTCCCGCGTCCGTGCGAAGGCGCGTTCTGATAACTGACAGCTATCAGTCGACTCCCTGCCACGCCCAGCCCCGCGTGGAGGTCTTTTTTGCTACGATGTCGCCTATCCTTATCTGATCCACAGTGAGGCCGTCCCCGGCGAAGGAGGCCAGGTGGCCTGCGGTGCCTTCTCGGTCGATGTGGAAGCCCATGTCGTCGACCAGCGTGGAGTATATGCTGCCGCTCTTTCTCTGGCGCATGCCGTCCTCATCAAATGTGATATAGCGGTTGATCGTGTCCAGTCGCCCCGTGCTCTCGTCCATCTGCTCCTGCTGGGCGTCCAGGGTGATCCTGAGGTACTGGTTCGCGCTTATGTCAGTGGTGTTCAGGCGGTCTATGAACGCCTCCCGCGCGTACAGGCTGTCCACGTCGATGCGGGCCGCGTCCAGCCGGTTGATCAGCGCGTACACTCCCTTTATCGTGGATGCTGATAGCTCGCCTGTTGTGATCTCCGTCTCGATTATAGTCTGGCCGTTATCCGTCACGCCCTCGGTGATCTCACTGTCGGTGATGTCCGTGTATTCGCTGGCCGTCACGGAACCGTCCTGTCCAACATTAAGCAGATAATACTTTCCGTCCGCCGCCCTGACGCACAGGTCGCCCACATAGGCATGGACCATCTTCGCGTAGTCCACCGAGAGGTTCTTAATGAACACCTCATCCCCTACGCCGTACTCCAGGTTCAGCGCGCTGGCCACCAGGTGAGTTATGGTCGCCCGGTCGAAGGACGCGCTGCCCGCCGTGATCACCGTGAACGCCGCCAGCGCCGCCGCGAGCTCGTCCGTGAGTATGCTCCCCGCCGTGAGCGTGCCTATCTTCGCCGCCAAAAGCTCTGCATGACCCGCCATGAGCTCATCAGTCGAGATAGTCCCCGCGTCCAACTTGCGGATAGTCGCGTTCACTATCTCCGCCGCCATCGCCGTCAGCTCGTCCGTGGCGACCTCGGTCGCGCTTATGTTCTGGGCGTGCAGCTTCACAGCCTCGATAATGTTTGCCAGCAGCCCTTTTGTCGTGATCTCGTTGGCCGTGAGCGTGCCGATCCAGGCGTTGTTTACGCTTATGACCTTCCTGTCCAGATTGCCTATCGCCCTGTAGTTGATAGTTCCGTCCGGGTTGAACACGCTTGCGGATGTGGAATATGCCGCCGTCGACTGGGATATGGATGGCAGCGAGGATTCGACCGTGCCCGTGATGCCGCCGCTGTCGAACGTCAGGTTCTGCCCCGTCACAAACAAAAGGTGGCTGCTGCCGCCTTTGTCAGTGAGTGTCATGGTGTCGCCTGCTTGCACCAGGAAGGACGCGAACCAGGTCGCTTCCGCCCCTTCGTACTCCAGCCCTCTCAGGGCCTGGACTATGTTGTTGCACAGCGATTTCGTCACCAGCGGGTTGCCCGTGGCCTGTATGGTGTTGGTCGCGTCTCCGGGGATGGAGCTGTCCACCGCATAGCGGGTATAATCGTCAGCGTCCTTGAACTTATACTCCAGACAGTTGAAGTCAAACCTTGCACCGCCCACGCCCCGGAATTCCGTGTACTGGTAGGGCGTCAGCGTGTGGGCGCTTCCGCCGCCCAGCGTGTAGATCTCCAGCTCGCCTGCATAGTTGATCCGGGCGAAACCGCCCGCTATGAAGGCGATATATCCCACAATGTCCCTGAGCGTGGTCTTTTCGTCCCAGGCGGGCTTTTTGCTCAGGCTGACATTATAGTTGCGGAATGTCGTTGTGCTCACCGTCGTATTGCCGGCGGCTATACATACCGTTTGGAGCAAGCTCAACAGCGTCTTGGGGTATGTAAGATTATCCGTCCATGTGCCGTTGAAGCGCCCGCCCAGCGCGTCGTATCCGGAAAGCTCGCTCCACACGTCCTGTTCGTTTATGTCCGCCTTCTCCACGAACCACACGCCCGCCGGGATCTCGCTGTTCCCGGCGCGGGAATCCGTCACATACACTTTGACCTTGGCCCCGTCCAGCTGCGGCGCGGTGTAGCCCGTTTTCTCAAGCGCGTTATTGAACGTGAGCCGGAAGCTCTTCCCGGCCGCCGTGCCCAGCGGCAGCGCGTTTGAGGAGGCGGTGTCGTTTACGGAATAGTCCTTTATGTCCTCCGCCAGAAGCGAGCACGCGGGGGTTATAAAGTTGCCCCTTAGATATATATCCGCCCTTATGCCGTAGCTTATTACATCAACTTCTCCGAACGTCGCCATACGCTACCTCTCCACACACGTAAAGGATAATTCTCCGATAAAGCTCTGCCCGTCCAGCATGCGCTTCACCGTGCATTTACGGTCAGACGTGTAAAACCGCGATGTGCGCCAGTCCGCTGTAAACGGGTCCTGATACCTGAGATAGTAAAACTCCTCCCCGAACGCGTTGAGTATCACGCTCGCCGCGGAGAGCGGAAGGTTTTGCCACCTGAGCTCCACGGACCTCACCGCCGTGGCCATGCCGCGCACCACGCTTCGCACTATGTATCCGCTGGCGGGACGCCCCGTGGTGGAGGCGTCCACGTCGCTTATGGTGACGCTCATTTCATTGGGCGGCCTGACTCCCGTCAGCTGCTGGGCGCTCTGCCCGATGTATAAGGCGTATGCCATATCGTTCTCCTTTCTCTTACAGGTTCAGCGCCAGCTTGCCTGCCGCCTGTCGGTTCATGTTTATGGCGTCCGCGGCGATCTCGCCGAACTCGCGCTTGCCTACCTTTAAGGAAAGCCCGCTCAGGCCCTGTTTGACCGCCGAACCTATAGCGCCGGCGTTCAGCCCCTGGGCGTTCATTGCCGCCATCACCGCCGAAACGATCGTATCAAGCGGCGCTTCTATGTTGGTGCCCTGTTTCTGGTCGCCCAGCACCGCCAGGAATTCGCGGTTGGCCGGGATCACGCCGCCCTGCGCCAGTTTGGGTATGCTTGGCAGCCTCGTGAGTCCGGAAAGGAACGAGCCTACCACCGGCAGCCCCTGCAGCTTCGTCATCCACGTGTTCACCTTCGACGTCCCGCTGTTGATGCCTGAGGCAAAGCTGTTCACTGTGCTCTTCATCGTTTTTTCCAGCCCCTTGCCTATGCCCTTTGCCGTACCGCTTACCGCGCTGCCGCCCTCGCCCAAAGCATCTTTCAGCCCGGTCGCGCTGTCGCTCACGCTGTCCAGCGCATTGGCGGCGCTTTTGAGCTTGGAGAAGTCCGCGTCAACCGACGATAATTCTTCCACCGCATCAACGGCCTCTCCGACTTGGTCGGCTACTTCTTCGGCGCTTTCCTCGCTCTTGCCTACGATCTTGTCGAACACTTGCTCGAACGCGGAGATCATCGTTTCGTCGCCCTCATACACTCCGCCGCAAAAGGTGGATAAGTACTTCTCCGCCATCTCGCGCCCGTCGGACTCCGAGTTTATCAGGCCGGCGTCACTGAACTGGGTCATGGCCGTGCGGAAATCTTCCAGCGCGTCTTTCTGCTCCTCGTTCCAGTCCGGGTACAACTCTGCCGTTGACAATTCCTCCGCCGCCTCGGCGGCCTGGCCGAGCGCATCGGCGACCTCCGAGAAAGGTTCGGTGGAGATGTCGCCGGTATTCAATTCATCCAATGATTCAGCCGCTGCCTCCGCCTGGTCTATGATTTCCTTTAACTCACTGGCGGTCACTTCCCCAGTAGCTGCAAGTATGTTCGCATACTCGGCCCCATGCCCTCCCGCGGTGGCATCGGCCATGTTCTTAGCTATTCCAGCCGCTTCTTCTGAAGACTTAGAGTTATCGTCATCTTCTTTACTTTTCTTCCCAAACAGGCTATCGCGCCATTCTCCGATAGATTCAAGTGCGCCGATGGCTTCGTTTATTATGGCGCCACCTACAGCTTCCTGCATCTCCGGATTCTCAAGTATCTGTCCAGTTATCTCGGCAAGTTCGGCGGCGCTTCCCTTTTTGGCTTCTATCTCTTGCCCAAAACTGCTGTCCTCACCAACGATGTCCTGTACGGCGCCCATGACGGCCGCGCCGACTTGGACACCTTTGTTGAGCGCATTTGCAGTATCTTCACCCAGAGCTTTGGATGGGTTTTCTTTATAGGCGTTCAACCGATTTACTAAGAACACCGTGCCCGCCACCGCCAACGTCAGTGTCAGCCCCGTAGACAGCATGCCCGTAAGCGACGCGCCCGCTGCCGCCCCTTCGGCCAGCCCCAAACCTCCGGCTATCGCCTTCAGCAGCATAAGCTTCAGGACGCCCTTGGCCACCTTAAAGCCGGCAAACGTCAAACCTATGGCAGGTATCGGCGTTTGCCACAAGGCATTAAACAGGCCTTTTATTATTTTCCATACTGAATCCTTACCGCCTTTTTCATCCCACCATGTTTTTATTGCTTTTCCGGCCGCCTCGCAAACGGAGCTTCCGAGTTTGACGAAATCGCTCGCAGCCGCGACTATGCCATTGAGCGCACCGCCGATGAGCGTGTTCAGCATCCCCTGGAAGGCTTCTTTATCTGTGCTTTCCCACGCTATCTGAAGCGTTCCCAATACTCCCGAGATCGCTTTGCCTAAGCCGGTTTGGCCATTTTCGTCCACCTTTAACGCTTCTGAGCCGCTTATTGCGCTGAAACAACTGGACAGCATTTTACCGATCCTTCCCCCGATCATTTGCTGCTGTTCGGGGGTAAAGGATAAAGCTTTGGTCGCCGTATCAAATATCCATGCTATGGTATTGCCTATGGCCGTACCTATCTCAGCCACGTCGTCATCGCTCATTTGCTCGACCATGTCGACGAGCACTTCTTTAAGGTCCGTACCCAGGCCGTTAGTCGCGTCGCTGCTGAATACGTTGTTCAATATCTTCGCAAGGCCCACAGCCAGCATGCTTGCTATACGGCCCGCCTTTTTTGCCACGGTCATTCCGTCTTCGTCCGTGTCATGGAAGAGCTTGTCTATAATGCCGCTTACCAGATCCGGCGCTTTTTTGGCCGCTTCCTCCAGCAGCGCCCCGTCTTTCAGCGCACCGTACAGCAGATTGACGCCCGCTGTTATCATGCCCGTGAGCGCGCCGGCAAGGGATTCGGCATCTACCGTCTTAAGCGCGGACAGCAAGCCCTGCTTGAGCGCGCCGCCGTAGCTCTGCCACTTTTCCTGGTCGTTAAAGAACGTGTTCAGCGTTCCTGTCACTTCGTTTAATATCTGGCCCAGAGTAGTGCCAAGCCCTGACAGCGCTGCCGTGAACTTCTTTTCGCCCCCGGTTTTCCACCAGCTTTTGACGGCTGTGCTCACCTTGTTCCATATTGTGCTGGCCAGGCGCCACAGCCCCAGGATGTATTTGCCCGCGCCGTTGATCGCTTTGGTTATGAATCCGCCTATGGTGAGTGCCAGTTTTTCCGTGTTTATGCCTTTTGCCGCCAGCGTAAGCGTACCCAGCCCGTTTGTGATTATTTTTCCGATCTTCCCGATGGCCTCTGTGAAGTCTTCGGAGCTGAGCGTTCCCAGCGCTCCGTTTATGAATCCGCTGATCTTATCGGCCACCGCCTGCATGTCAGTTTGAGGTATCGTCAGGAAGCCGGCTATGTTCTTTACCGCCACTAAGACCAGATCCGCCAGCGTCTTTCCCAGCTTCACGGTGTCTATGCCGCCGGTAAGGCTCTGCCCCACAAACGTAAGGTCAGCCTGGGCAAACGCTTTGTTCTGGCTGCCGCGCTCGTTTTTCCCGGTCGCAAAGGCTTTGGTCTGCTTTTCGCCGGTGAACGCGTTTATCAGCGCTTTATTCAGCTTTTCGCCCACACTGTCTATTCCGCTTACATTCACGAGGCCCGCCGCCAGCGTGACCGCGCCGTTTATAAAGCCGGATATAATGCCCGCCAGCTTGTCGGCAAGGCTCTTGCCGTCTTTTCCCGTGTCGAAAAACGTGCTTATGGCAGTCTCGAGCCCCTTGCCCAGTTTGTCGGCGATCAGGGACCAGTTCAGCTTCTGCACGAAGCCCCAGAGCCATACTATCATGACTTGAAGCTTGCCCATGAGCATACGCGCCAGCTTCTCGGGGTCTATCGTTTCAAAAAAGCTGTTCACAGCTTCGGCTATGTTCTCTCCCAGCTGTTCCCAGTTTACGCCGTAGAACAGCGTAATGGCGAAATCAGCGGCGGTGTTGAGCGCTTCGCCCAGCGTTTTGCCTATCGTCTTGGGAAGCTCCGGATCGGACAAAAAGCCGTTTATCCAGTCCCTTATGTTTTCGGCTATCTGCTTTGCCTTCGCTTTTATCTTGGCCCAGTTTATGTTGTTCAGGGCATTGTTTATGGTCTTGGCCAGGTTCGCGCCCAGCTGGTACAGGTTCTGCATGCCGCCTTCCAGCTTCACGGTCTCGAAGAAATTCTCCATATTCTCGACCGCCGCGGCCGCCCCGCCGCTGCCGGACTGGTCGGAAAGGCGGTTTATCTGGTCAAAGCCCAACAGGTCTTTGCTCTTCTTCCCGCTGCCGCCGGCGCTGTTTATGGTATCTGCGTAGTCCTGGGCGTAGCGCTTCGCTTTTATGTAGGAAGACCGCCCCGCGATCGTCGCGAAAAAGCGGCTGATCGCCTGCATGGCGGCTGCCGCCGCGTTGGCTATCGCATAAAACGCGTTTGCTATCACCTGCAGCGCGGGCGCGGCCATCGCTGCCAGCGAGTTTTTAAGGTACGTCGAGCTGGTACTGATGCTGTTCAGGGCATTGTGCGCGGCTTTTGAATACTTGGCTAAGTTTTCAAAGCCCTCCTTTACGCCCGTGAACAGCGAGGACAAAAGCCGCCTTACCACACGGTACTTTATCATGCTGCCCACCTTGGAGAATATGCGGGTAAAGCTCGCCACGTACTTTTTGATAAGGTCGCCCAGCTTGCCCACGCCTTTCACCGCGCCGGTGATCGCCTTTATGCCGCCCTTGGACAGCGCCGTGAGTCCGCTTTGGAGCAAGCTCACCGCCTTTGCCACTCCTTTAATCTCCAGCGCCGCGCTCTTTCCCATCAGTTTTCCCAGTCCGCTGCCCAGCTTAAGCGCGCCCCGCGCCGTTGCCTCAAACAGGTTCAGGAGCATTTTGAGCCCCGCCACGAACGCGCCGGCTATCAGCTTTACTGCCGCGCCGATTATGCCCAGCAAGCCCTTTAGCACGCCCGCCAGCCCCGATACCGCCAGTTTAAGCGCGCCGGTGCCCGTCGCGGCTGCCTTGGAAGCCGCTTCCAGCTCCTTGTATTCGCCGTTTAGCTGTTCCAGTTCCGCCTGAGCTGAGGCCAGTGAAGTGTCGTTCCGGCCCGCCTCTTCCTTAAGCTGCTTAAGCCGCCCTTCCGCTTCCTCGATCTTGTCGATCGTCCACTGGATGTCCTTCCCGGCTTCCGAGACGTCGTTTTGCGTGACTCCGCTGCCGCGCTTGTCCCTCGCTTTGGACAGTTTATCGAAGTTCCGCTGCGCCTCTTTCAGGGCGCTGTTAAGCTGGGTAAGCTGCTTTTCCTGTTCCCTGATGGCACTGTTCTTGGCCGCCTTCGCGTCCGTCATTTTTTTGATGGACGCTTTGACCTCCTCGGTCTTGGCCTTCACCCTGTTGAGGTCGCTCTCTATGGCCCTGGAGGAGGAATTGCGGAACATGGTCTTTACGGCAGCGCCCAGCTTGCCTACCGACTGCTGCAGGTTGCCCGCCGCTTTGACCGCCTGTTTCGTGTCAAAGCTGATACCGAGTTTAACGCTCATGTCCTTGTCTCCTTTATGCAAAAAGGGCGGGTATCCCCCGCCCTGTATTCGTCCTTATTCGCTTGGTTCCTCTCCCCAAAGCTCCAAAAGCATATCGCGTCCCGCTTTCAGCGCCTTCCTGTCCATCTGGAAATACTGGGGGTTGTCTCGCCTGAAGTCTTTTTCCGTCTTATCAAGTTTTCTGCCTCGGGCCAGTTTGTCCCGTATGCCGACCACGGTGGAGAGCGCGCCTTCGCCTATGCCCATATAGGCGGCCATGAACGTCCACCAGTGCATGTAAGGCAAGGCGCGTATCTCCTGCCCCAGCACTTTGTTCACTCCGCTCACCACCAGCGCGCCGTCCGTCTCCCAGTCGATGAGTTTCGGACGCTTGGGAGCGTTCTCCGCTTCCTGGCTCCCCGCGTCCATGAACTCGCTCATGGCCCTGAACGCGGCCTCCGGGTCTTTGAACGTTCCCGGATCTTCGGCATAGAATATGTTCAGCGCGGCGTACGCCCGTTCGGATTCCTTGAGCTCTGGGTCGCCAAGAGCGATCATGGCATCTATCACCACGCGCCAGTCTCCCCGGGAACGTACAGCCAAAGTCTGGCCGCCCGCTTCCAGGGTCTCCGGCAATGAGTACGCGCTTAACATGCTGCCTCCCGGTAAGGCTTATTTCTTGCCCGTATATTTGGCTGTATGCTTTTCGATGCGTGCCTGGGCCTTCTTGTTCTCGCTCTCGATCTCCTTCTCGTACAGGGGAAGGAGGTTGCTTATGATCACCGTGAACAGTGGCTGGCCTTCCACCGCCCTTATTATCGCGCCGTTGCCCACCACTGGTGTGCATACGTCCGCGTCGAACAGGTAGTTGAGCTTTTCCTTGATCTCATTGTCCAGCTCATGGAAGCCCTTGCTCATGTCGTGTATTCCGTTCTCACTCTCGGCTTTGTTAAGGATGTCCCGCGCTTTTTCATCTGCGGAAGTGAACCAGTCCTCCATCTCATGCCAGCGGCCAAGTATGCCCGTGTCAGTGAGATCCAGCGCAAAAGAGCGGCTCTCGTCCCCGTCCACGCTGAACACTTTTCTTGCTTTAAGCCCGAAACTGATGCTATTTGCCATAATATCCTCCTGTAATCAAAAAAGGCGCGGAAACGCCCATATATTTGTATGTGGAGAGGCGTCCCGCGCCGTTGCCCCGGTTAGTCGTCGCTGTCCGCGGTGAAGTTGGTGCCGATCGCCAGCAGAGTGGTCCTGTCGATACCGCTCACGCTGCCCATGGTGATGTTGTTGGAGAAATAGACATCAAAGGGCATGCCCACAAAGCTGTCGCCGCCCATGGACTGAGGAATGATGGAGCAGCCCGCATGCTTCACAGTCCTGTAAGCGGTGGCGGCGCTGCTGCCGGTGCCGGTGGTCTCGGAGTAGTACGCGGCCACCACGTAAACGTCAAACGCGCCGTTGTAGGCGTTGATGTCGTTCTTAAGCGCCGCCTCGTTCATGTAGGCCATAAAATCGTCGCCGCCGAGAACGTAGGCGGGATCAAAGGTCTGCTGGGGCTGGGTCTTGTTGACATCCGTGTAGTTGATGCCAAGGATGTCGGTAGTGGTCTCCACATCGGGGTTGAACTCGATGGAGCTGTCCTCGGTGCGGGTCCCCAGTATGCACGCCTTGGCGGTGGAGCCTTCGGTCCATGCCGCCACGGTGATGAGCATTTTGCGCTCGGTGCGCTTTCCGGCCGGAGTAGTGATTGCGTAAGCCATTATGTTCTCCTTTCATAGGCGCGGCAATGCCGCCCTAAATGCTGTTGGTGTAGTCAGTGTATTCCACCCTTACCGTTACCGTGTATTTGGCGATGGGCGGCGTCTTTTGGGTGTCCACCCACGCCAGCACGGGCTCATTGTTCAGGGACTTCACGTCGTCAATGACGCACTTGTCCCCAAAATCGGGCTCCGTCCCTTCCCGGCGCATGTCATCCAGCCAGCTGATCAGCTCCTGCACGTCCAGCACGCCCTTGAGGTTCTGGTTGCCCTCACCCCTTTCCGCGATATACGGCAAGGTGTTCAGGGGTTTGTAAAACTCGATCACGAAATCGAAGGCCCGGCCCTCGCTCCCGTCGATGTATTTGCGGTTGTTCGCTGCGCTCGTCCCCTGAGTGAGCACGCGTATGTTTCCGCCCGCTGCCGCTTCAAAACCCAACAGGCCGCTCAGAGCCGGGCATTGCTTGAGAAACGCCAGCGTCGCGGCGTATCTTATGTCAGGCATAGTGCATTTCCTCCCTTTCGATAAACGCCGCGATCTCATCTTCCAGGTCTCCCTGGTGCGCCGCCATGGCGCCTTCGTCCCAGTGGGCCTGCGCCAGTGGATGAAGGTCGGTGCTGTATCTTATGGCACGGCCCGTGGGCTGCTTTACGGGTGGGGAAAACCAGCGTATGATGTTCCCGTCCGCGTCCCTGACCGGGATGTTCGGCCCGTAGACCTCGCCTTCGTACTGGTAATGAGCGTAAGGCGATTTGTACCACACATACTCAGGCGTTACGTCCACACCGGCCATGAGTATCCCTTCCCGCATGGGCACATACGGCTCCATGTAAGCCCGAAAGCGTTCATGCGCGAACAGGCGTGCTTTTGCGCTGATGTCCCCGATTGTGGATAACCTGTGCAAAATCGGTTCAAAGTCGCCGTGCACCTCAAGTTTCATACGCCGCTCCTTCCGCGTACAGGTGCGGGATCATGGCTGTCCGGCCGGTATTGTCATGGGTGGCGGTCACAGTAAAACCATTCCCCGTATGACTTTTCAGGAGGTCCGCTGAGCGCTGTCCCTCCGTGTACTCGTCGATTCCGCTGTTGATCTCTCCTCTTATGACGATATCCCCCGGCTTCACCGCAGGCGCGGGCACACGGAAGCGGCATATGAGCTTTTCCACGCCCAGATGCCGCCCGTCCCCCGTGCTCAGGGCGCTCCTGTGCTGCCAGAAACAGCCCTGATACACGGTACTGGTCCACGTTGCCAGCCCGTCCGAACCCACGCTCCTGGTGTACAGCGTGACCGTCTCGTTCCAGTACTCAGGATAAGTCCGCATACGCCCACCTCGAAAGCACGCTGTACCCGTCAGGCGTTTTCTCGTCTTCCAGGTACAGGCGTATAAGGTCTTTCTCCCGGGCCGCCCGCGCTTTATCCGCCTGTTCGGGGGAAACATAAGACACGCTGACCCCGTCGTTAGACGTGGAGGCGATACCGCTTCCGGCAGCCGTCTCTCCCTCGGAGGAATAAACGCCGATCAGCTCCGCCATAAGGCGCTTGACCGCCTCCCTTACGGGATCGTCAGCCTTGAGCCTCCCGAAGGTGGCATCGTCCACACGCTTGCGCGCCCGGTATTCCAGACGTCCGTACAGGGTATTGTCTTCAAACACTTCCCCCGTAAGCGCCTCATACTCTTCCAGTGTCAGATACATAGTCGTTCCTTTCCCCCGTCATTGTGAGCCGCCGTTGGCAGCGTGGCAATCCGTTCCATTATGATCCGCAAGACCGGCTTTGCCGGTCTGAGGACTGAATTATAGCGGAGGGCAGCTTGCCGCCCGGGAGCGATAATTCTTTCCCTGCGCTTTCCACGCCCGGAAATCCCGAAGGATTTCAGGGGAAAGCGTTCCCTAACTAATCAAAATGCGTCGCAGAGGCATTTTGATTAACCAGACGTCTTGCTGGTGATATTGCCGTTGCCGGAGGCGTACACACGTCCGTTCGCGTCGCACACCAGAAGGGTCAGCTTATGGCCGTTGGTGGCGTTCAGGATGGTGGTAGCCGCGCCGTCGAACTCGGTCCAGCCGGAGGTGTTGGCGGCGTTCTCGCCGTAAGCCAGGGCGGCGGGAGCCGTGGAGGCCTGCTCCTTGTAGAAGTAGCGGCTGCCGGGCAGCAGATTGTTGCCGGTGGGCGCGGAGATGGTGACCTTGAAGTCGCCGGTCTGGGCATCGGCGGCGGTGCTGGCCGCGGTGCTGAAGGTGGCGCTGCCGCTGGACATGCCGGCCACAAGGAACTCGATGCCGTCCACCTTGCCGGGCAGAATGAATACGTCCTCAAAGCTCTCCTCGAAGTACTCATACTTGCCCTGGCTGCCCGCGGAAGGCGGATCGAGCTGCGCGAAGTCGTAGTTTTCGGGAGTGATCACGGCGCTGGGATGGACCAGGAACATCTGTACCTTCTTGGCGTCGCCCGCCTTGACCGCGCCGACGGTGAAATCGAACTTGCTCCACATGATGTCGGAGGGCACTTCCTCCACCTTCACGCTGTCCAGATAGGAAAGCGCTCTCTGCACGGCCATCTCGGCGGAACCGTTGATGGACTGGTTCCTGGCCCAGGCGGTGGCGTTCTTAAGCAGAGTGTTCCCGGGAGGCGTGATATACAGGAGGCGGCCCGCAAGAGGCACGTTCCTCTCGGTCATGGCCTCCATCATCTTGTCGAAATAGGGAAGGATGTTGGCGGAGGTCAGCGTGTCGCTTATGGGCACGCGCTCCTTCATCCAGTCCGCGTATACGGTGGAGAGGAGGTACTTGTCCTTCTCGGGGAACTTCTCGGTCTGGTTCATCACCTGGGTGATGTTCTGGATGGACAGCGCTTCATTGGTCTCAGCGATATCTCGGGGATGGATGAAGTCGCTCCATATCCTGTGATTGCGGAGGGTCAGGCTGGTCCAGGTGTTGGAATGGCGCTGCACTCTGTCAAAGAAAGAGGAGCGGCTGCCGTCAACACGGCCGGTCACCTGTACGCTGGGCACTTCCACGGTGTGGGCGGTGGTCCAGCGGTAGTCGCCTTCCTGGTTGCGGGCGTACAGAGCGCCGAAACGCAGCACATAGGGGTACTGCTGAGAAAGGCTTCTCGCGTACATGGATGCGTAATTGGTAGGCATGTTGTTATGTTCTCCCTTCTACTTGTTTTCTCTTACATGGTCAAAGCGGAAAGCGAACGGATCTAAATTCTGCTGCTGTCCCGCTGCCGGATTCATGGGGTTCGTGAAGCTGGGCTTGCCCGGCTGCTGCTGGGCCTTGAACGCCTCCGGCGCTTCTTTCCTGAGCGCTTTCAGCCAGTCGTCCGCACCGTCGAACTTGCCGTCCTTCAGCTCGAACGCCTTCTGGTTAAAGCGGCTTATGGCCGATTCACGCGCCAGCGCGGAGGAAAACTCCACGCCCTTGAAAAACGCGTCAGTCGCCTTTTCCCGCTCATAGGCCGTCTTCTGCCTGGCCAGCTGTTCAGTGGCCTCCTTGGCGGATTTGTTGTACTTGTCTTCCCACTCGCTCACCGCCTTTTTGAGCGAAGCGATCTCCTCGTCCTTCTTCGAAGCCGAAAGCCTCACGCTCTCCGCCTCCCCCTTGGCCGATTCGATGTCCCGTCCGTTCTGGGCCATGATCCTGTCGATGATGTCGTCAGCCACGCCCCAGCTCTTCAGATCCTCACGTTTCATATTGCTTCCTTTCCGACTACGCTTTGTTTACGCGGGTCGCTTCCGCCGTCAAAAAATTGTGTGCCCGGGTTTTACGCCTCCCGGCGAATTGGTATCAAAAAAGCAGACCGGAGGGTCTGCTCTTTCAAACGGTTTTCAGGCGGTCATTCGGCCTCGCGCTTCCCGTCCTCGGTCTCCCCGATCGCTCCAAACGGATCGTAGTTGAACAGTTCCATTACCAATGCCTCGATTGTAGGCACATCCACATCGTAACCGCGCGCCCGCAGCCCGTCCACAACATACTGCAATTTTTCCGGTCCATGGTTCGCGCCATAGATCTGCTCTGCCGCCATGATGAAAATACGGTATGCCGCCTGGATATTCTGTTGCTGTTGCTGGGTCGTCTTGGATTTGATCCACGGCACCAATTTGTAGGTAATAAGTCCCGCCGCCAGCATAATGATAGCCTGGAAAATGGGTGTCAGGTCGATATTCATGTTTAACCTCCCTACTTGGATATCAGGTAATTCTGGATCTCCACCATGCTCGCCTGGAGCTTATCGGTGGAGTTGCCGTTTATCTCATGGGACAGCATGGCGACCATTGCCCGAAGCATGATGCGCTGCTGTTCCTCCATGGCGTTCAATCGTTCCTTGTCCGACTGTAACATCTGCTCGTGCTGTTTCAGCATCTCACTTGTAGCGTCCGCCCTGCCCTCCAGTTTCTCTACCGGAGCGCGTTTACGCTTTGCTTCCTCTCTGTGGTTTTTGAGTGCGGTCATGACTGTGTTATAGATGCCTATCAACAGCAATATGATCGCCACCGCCGCGATAAGCCCGCCCCACGTTACTTCTTCTATCTTCATGCCCGCTACCTCCAGAACAAGTAAAAGCCTTTTCTGGTGTTCGCCACTTCCGTCCGCGTGCCCTTCGCCCGTGCGCTCGCCGCGCTGGCCGGGTCGTTGATATGGAAGTAGGTGCCGTCGTACTTCCAAATACAGGCATAGTGCCCGCCTTTGGTCCATTTCCGGTACCCTGGTTTCCCCTTCGTACCGGCCCCGAAGCAGCACACCACCAGCCCGCCTTCCTGAAGGCACTGTATGGCGTCGTCCAGGCTGGTACGGGTCAGGTATTTGCCGGCCTTATACTCCGCCTGCACCTTGCGGAAGAATGTGCTCGCGGTGCCGCTGTTCTTCGTCCGCGTGCCCCAGTCCAGGGACTTGAGCGCCAGCTCGTAGGGCGTTACGTTCCTGTCCCACCACGCCGCCACTATGTCCGCCATGGCTGTCGGCCCGCAGCCGGAAGATTTCATGGTTTGCTTTTTGTCCCCGTGTGACGAGTACATCTTTCCCGCCCAGCGCTTATCATATTGCTTGAAGTCCGGAGGCTGTGTCCCGTCCGCGTACACCTGAGGCTCCATCAGCCCCAGCGCCGTCCAGGTCTGCCGTCCGACTACCCCGTCCGCGCCCAGTGCGTGGGCTTTCTGATAATCCTTTACGGCGGCCTTGGTGCCGCTGCCGAATATCCCGTCAGCGCCCGCCTTGCCGCAGCTGAAGCCCAGGGCGATCAGCGTCTCCTGGAGGAGTTTGACTTCGTCCCCCCTGTCACCCTTACGCAGAGTGGGAAGGTCGCCTTCGCCCTCCCCCGTCGTGATTATCTCATCGTTCGGGACCTGCTCGCCGTTTACCCATGTTTCCTCGGCAAACGCTTCGTATGCGCCCTCTTCGGCTTCCTCTCTCCGTCTGCGAAGCCAATCTAATAATCCCATGTTGCCCTCCTGAATGCCTGTAACTAATCTGGCATTACAAGCGACTCATCCGGGTTGCCGGCGTAAAAATACTGGTTCCCAAAGTAGACTTCATACATATCTGAGTCAGAGCCGTGGTATTCTTTGAACTCAGTGAGAATGTTATAATCCATGCTCGGGGTACTACCACCATCTTCTGACTCGTTTACGTAATAGACCATTTTGCCGGCATTGACGGCTGTCTTTATCTGGTTGAAAGTCGCATCCAGATACCAGGTGCTCTTGTTATGGACCAGAAGTATGCCGCCTCCACCGCCTCCGCCACCGCCGCCACCAGCGCCTCCCAGCGCCTTGATCAGGGCGATGATCTTTCCGGTATCAGCCATCAGTTGCCACCTCCCTCGCCGTCGTCCCAGTCGTTGATGTCCTCATTCCAGAGATATACTTTTCTGGTATCAACTTCCAGCGCGAGCGAGCCGTTCACAAACTCGCCCTCCGGCTTGTCATCATTGCTTGTGCCCGCGGCGTAAATGTAGTGCTTGTTGTCAGAGAAAACCTGGTCTTCCAGTATGCGGTATTTGGCCATCTTTCGTCACTCCTTTTCTCGTTGCGTTTTTAATTGCCATATGGGCATAATAAAAGCGACCCGCTTTCGCAAGTCGCTTTGTTCGTCGTTATTGGAAATGGACTTTTAGATTATATTATCTTATTTCTTTTTAGGAATCCCCATATTTATCATATAGTAGTTTGCAATTCTCTTCAAACCACTTGTAATCATTATCCTGCATCAATAATCCTCCCCGCCCATTGACGGTTATTGGTATTATGCAATAAGTTTTCTGAGTGTTCCTGTCTCGTCATCCTCGACGATCTCGAACTTCCCAAAAGCTCTGTTTGAGGTAATAGGGCCGGGATTCGTCGGTGAATACAGGTAATCTTCGCCGCTGTCATCAACCACGCGAAGCATACCGGTCAATGAATCAACTTCCTGAACTTCGTAGGTTTTGCCATCCGTCAGGCCATCAACTCCGAAGCTTTCACCTATGTACTTTACTCTCACTTATCCCTCACCCCCTTTAGCTTATACTCATACCCCAAAGCCATTCCGTCGCTGGCGTACCAGTGTATTTCGTATCGAAACTTGCTGCCTTTTACCATGCCCGTTTTTTTCTGCCAGGAATCAGCTGGTTTTGAATACTTCGCTTCAAGGTCTGCCGCGTGTCTTATCGGCGTACTCGTTCCTTTGCCTGCAATAATCACAATGTTTGCAATCTCACTACCATGCGGCACAACGCCCTGAATTATCGGAGTGTTGACATTCATCGTGACCGGTAATGTTTCATTTCCAGTTTGAGGCAACCTTTTAGGAAATATTATTGTACCACTTTCCGGCCCTTTTGTCAAATTTGCCGGCATTACCGCTTCTGTCCTTTCCATCGTCGCCGGCACGCTCGCCAACTTGGTAAGTTGTAAGCGGCACGTCAGAAGCGCTTGACAAACTGGTGCTTCGTGAGTATACTATATGTGTGGGGCCCTACGGGCGAGTCCTGTTGGTTCCCCCACGTAAGAGCGCCCGGCATCGGGCGTTTTTATTTGCTTATTTTGCAAAAACGTTTTATCCCCAGCACATTCCCGTTTCGGAACATCATCACATCAATCGTGGCATCACCGCTGCTCTGTAAGCGATCTTCCGCCTGCGCCCACGCTTTGTCATCACTGATAGTAAGCTTTGAAAGGTCGACTATAATCCCGCCAGGGTTTTGACTTCTTCATTCAAATCTTTCATTCGCTCCGCGAAGGTTTCGATTGCTTCTTGGATTTTCTCCAGCTTGGATTGCAAGCCCTGATCCATCTCATGTCTCCTTTCTGCACATAAAAAACACTTGACAAACATGATCATTTGAGTATAATAATATTTGTAAGTAAGTGGCCCGTGTGGTGCATAGCTTGCCAGAGTGTTCCCCCACCGCTATGGAGGAGGAGACACTCATTTTTTATGGTCTCCCAATCTGTAAACCATCTTGGGCTCTCTTCAGCCAGGCTTCTGCGTTCTGATCCATCACCTATCTCCTTTCTGCGCATCAAAAAACCGCCCGGAGGCGGTATTGGATATTATATAGTGGGAGAAATTGGTCGGTGTGCCAGTCCCGACATCTCTTGTATACCACGTTTCCGCGGCGTGTAGAAGCACATTCTCTACTTCAATCTCATCCCACGGATATTATAGCACATTTACTCTGACTTGTAAAGGGTTTTGTTCTTTTTTAGTAACCGTGTAAGCGTTTTTGCTCCCATTTTATACATCGTAATGACCGAACTCTGTGATCTGTTCCTATCGTCTCTTACTTGCAATCTCACAATGACATTCAGATTCGTGTCGTCAATATGTTTGATAAACATTGCAGTATTTTCGTTTTTTGCATCTTCAAGAATCAAATTCGGCTTTTCAATGGTCTCGGGCATTTTATGCCCTAATTCCATATAGTCGCGTTCATGGCCCTCTCGAATATGCGCGATTCTCTCGTTAGTTAAAACAACGACCGGTGAAACATCTCCCCACCTGTCAAAAACTGCTTTGTTTTGTATTGTCGCAATTATATGCACGTCATCATCAACCGCTTTGTCTTGTGACTTAATTATAACATTGTTCTGAGGCTCAGTCAATCCCTGTACTCCCTCCGTCCGTTCCATGCGGGAAGGCACGCTCGCTTCCCGGGTGATCAGGTTGTACACGGCCGTCAGCCTGCGTATCTCTGCCCGCACCCGGTTCAGTTCCTCGGTGTTCCCGGCTGCCAGCCACACGGCCTCTTCCGCCCGCAGGTCCCTCAGCTTCGTCTCGATCTTCCGCTGCTCCTGCGTCCACTCGTAGCGTGTGAGCTCCCTGCCGCCGATCTTGACCTTGCCGTTTGAAAGGTCGGCGTATCTCGTAAGCGTGTCCTCGCTGTAGGTCTGCTTCGTCACGCCCAGTATGGCCGGGTACCAGATATGCCGGCAGTTCCACATTCCAAATGGTCGGTCCAGGCTCTCCTGTATGGCTTCAAACTCCTCGTTGGAATACATCCTGCCCTGGTAAGGCAGGTGATCCGGAGCGCACAGTATGTGCGCGGAGATCTGCACGCCGTCCGCCCCCAGCTGCCGCCCCACCTCATCGGTGGCCGCCTGGGAAACGGCCCTCGCCGCGTCCAGCACGTTTTGCCTTACCGCGCTGTCCAGCCTCCGGGTGTAGCCGCTTTCATATACTACCCTCAGGCCGTTCGCCGCAAGCGTCTTGACCGCGCCTCTTATGGCACCGGCGTAATCGTCCACGCCGGAGGTCACGGCGCCCGCCGCCGCGTCTATCACATGCCTGTAGAAGCCGTCCTGTACGGTGGTCTGGGAAAGATTGTCGAACTCCCCCGCCGTCACCTTCGCCTGGGCTTCCACCGCTGCCCGTAATCCGGGCGTCAGGGTGAGGCTGCCAAAGGCAGCGTCATCGCGAGCCGAAGGCGTGGCGATCCGTCCCTCTTGGTCGCCGCCCTCCTCTGCCTCGTCCGTCCCCTTCAGCTTCATTTCCGCCGCCCGGGTGTCCGCCTTCGCGGCCAGCTCCAAAGCGGAGAAAAGCTGCTCCTTTGACACGCCGCACGCCCGGGAGATCTCCCGCTGGATCTCGTCCATCTCCGTGCCCATGCGCCTTAACTCGGATAGGATGTGTATATCTTTCGCGCTCAGAGCGCCGATCCGCTTGAGCCTTTCCCCCACGCGCCGGAGGTACTTGCGCTGGATCAGAGTGAACCGCGCCGAAAACGCGCCGATCAGCGCGTCCAATTCCTTATCCGTCATACCGTCCCCCAAAGTCTTCCCCCTTTAGGGGTGATGCGTCATTGCGAGGGGCTTTAGCCCCGTGGCAATCTTTCCTTTGTTTTTTCCGCCAGCGCTGCCTCCAGATCCTTTTCAGCGTTTTCCGCCAGCCGCGCCTTGGCTTCCTCCTCGCTCTCGCCGTACCACTTTACGCGGTACTCCCAGGGCATCATCAGGCGTTCGCGCACTTCGTTCAGGTCCCTTTCCCTTTCGGTGTCCGCGTCAGTCACCACGCTGTCGTCCCAGGCAAACGCGATGTCCCACGCCCCCGCGGGCGTTATGGCGTACAGGTCGCACAGCTCGTCTATCGCGCCCGCCAGCTTTGCCAGCGCCCTCTCAAGCGCGCCCTGTATGCCGGTCACGGTGGCGTATGTCCTCTGGCGGCTGATCCTTAATTCCGTAGCCGTGCGGCTGATCTCGCTTATGTCGCTCAGCGTGCCGCGGGCCACTCCGCACTGGTCCTCTATGCGCATCAGGATCTCGTTTAGGCCATTGATGAAGTTCGCGTCCCTGAGCGCCGGATTGAAGGTGGAGAAGATGCCCTCGCTGCCGCCTTCCTGCATCAGCGTGTTCACGCGGTACAACCGCTCCTTGCCCTCCGGCAGCGTGGGC
This sequence comes from Clostridiales bacterium, assembly GCA_024684375.1. Lineage (GTDB taxonomy): Bacteria > Bacillota > Clostridia > Christensenellales > Aristaeellaceae > RUG14130. The sequence continues at coordinate 79,699 of JAIKWZ010000051.1, read as the reverse complement.
ACGAACTTGCCGTCTTCCAGCCTGCGGGTCTTAAACGCGTCCTGGCTGGCGTCTATGGCCAGCTCGCCGCCCTCAAACTCCCACATGAGGCGCTGGAACTGCCTGTCCGCCTCCTCAAGCGTGCCGGAGGATTCCGCCGCCGAAAACACGCTCACGCCCAGGGGGCTGTCCGGATATTCCCTGTTCGCCCCGGGCACCTTGAAGTACGCGAACAGCGGGGAAGTGATATTGCTCAGGGTAACTTCCGGCTGTATCCGGGCCCACTCTTCCACTTCGGCCAATTGGCAAGAAACGCCCATGCCCCCGCCGCCCTCGCTCCTGAACGCCCTGTTGGTTATCGTGTACGCGCCGTCTTTGCCCATCTCGTGGGTCTCCACGCGGAAGTAGGTCTTATCCTTGCGCCTCTTCTTTTCGATGAATACCGCGCCGGTGATCTCGCCCGCCGCCGAATAGCTCACGGGATAAAAGCTGTCCGCCGCCACGAAATCGATGTGTATCTCATTTCCGGTGAACACTGGCTTGAACGCCATGCCGCCCAGCGCCAGCGCCACTTCTGCCCGCTGCCTCAATTCCGTGCGCACCTGTTCAAACGCCGCGTCTATCGCCTGTGCCCTTGTGAGCGCGCCTTGCTTTTGCGTCATTGCGAGGCTGCCCTCGGCAGCCGTGGCAATCCGTTCCTGCTCAGAGGTATCGCTCACGTTTATCCCGCATTCCAGTGTGGCCAGCGTGGCAAGGCTCTTGCACACCAGCGGCGCCACGCCCAGCGTCAGCTTGTTTCTGCTTAACCAGGGCGACTTATCCGCGTATATGTCGCGCCACAGCTCTATTTTGCTTGCGCTTATGTCGCTTAACGCCGTGGCCGGCAATCCAGCCATGGTAAAAGCGTTTCTTCCAAACATAACCCTTGCCGCCCCTTTCAGCCGCTCAATAAAATTCATATCACTCTCCGCCTCTCCGCCACACCGTGCTCATCGCGTACCTTACCGCGTCTATGGCGTGGTTGTTCGCGTCCACATACCCGTCTATATACTCGCCCTGTTTGTTTTTCTGGAACTCGTACTCCACAAACTCCTTCGCGCTGTGCGGGCATCTGTCCGCGTCTATCACTATTTTTGACAGGCTCGCCAGCCACTTCATGGAGTAGCTCACGCTTCCCTTGCCGCCGATCACCGCCTTGTTCGCGCCCCGCGCCCACACGCAGCCGTAATCCCGGTAGTCCGCGATGGATTTGACTTCAGCGCTGTCGCAGATCAGGCTCTCCTCCGGCGTCAGCTTGCTTTTCAGCGCCTCATATGTCTCCTGGTTGCTCTTCTTGTTGGCCCGGTATTCGTCCACTATGTACAGCGCGCGCCGGGTGGAATCGTAGCCGCAGCGCACCCACTGGAACGGATCTGGGAACCAGCCCCAGTCTATGCCCTGGTAAAACCATTCCAGGGAGGCGATCTCTTCGTTCGTTACGGTCCGGGCCTCCACGTTCTCGAACACGTTCCCGCCCGTACCCGTGACCACTCCCAGATACTCGTTCCTGTACGCCTGGGGATTGGTGCGCTTAAGGCTCTCCGCTATGTCTATGAACTGTGCCCCCAGCCATTCAGGGGGCACGTCCAGATATGTGCTCGTATGTGTGTAGCGCGTCTGATCGCCGGTGAGCGCCTCGCCGTTCACCCAGCTTAAAGCGCTCCGGGGCGGGTTGTAGCTGTAAAAGGTGATCGCCCTGTCCGTACCTCGCAGCACGGACTGCCTTATGGAGCGGATGTCCTCCATGCCCCGGAACTCGCTCAGCTCCTCGAACCAGAGGTACTTGAAATAGCCCTTCTCCAGCTTTATGGACTTGCTTTTCAGCGGATCGTCCGCGCCCCTGAACATTATCCGCTGCCCCGTGGCGTAAATGATCTCCAGCGGGTTCCTGCGGAAGATGAAGTACCTGTTCAGGCCCAGCTTGTCCACCGCCCAGGCTATCTGCGCGTACACGCTGTCCTTTACCGTGTTGCCTACCTTGCGGTAGATTATGGCATTGGCCTCCGGGTCCCGAAGTACGCCCATGATTATGCACAGGGATATAAAGCTGCTCTTGGTGGAGCCGCGCCCGCCCATGAACCAGTACTCGGAGTGCTTAAACGCCTTGATGTCGTCATACGCGTCCCAGAAAGACCGCGCCATGTTGTCGTAGATGTAGTACGTCATTGGTCGCCCTCTTCCGGTCTCGCGTCCACAATCACGGGACGGTCATTGTCCGCCGCGCCGTCCCCGCGCATATCTTCAGTCAGGTCCTTATACGCTTGTGTCAGATCGCGGAGCTTCAGCACATCCCTTTGATAATTGCCTTCGTCGTCATGGTCAAAGGAAGCGCGCTCGGTCGCCTCAACGTCCAGGTACTTGTCGAACAGACGGCTCAGGATCAGCAGACCCTTGCGCTTTATGTCAGCTGCAAGGGTCGCATTGTCGGCCGCTTTTTGGGCCGTTTTTTGTATTGTTTTTATTCGGGTTTCGTTCGCTACATCAGCCCTCAGTTTTTGCCAATCGTCCTGCTTCGAGTGCGCGTAGATCGTGCTCTTGCATACCCCATATTTTTTCGCCAAACGGCCATAAGATGCCCCGCCGATGTACTCGGCCCTTATTGCGTTCCAGTCGATCCTTCTGTCAGTCGCAATCTTAAACACCCCCTTGGGTATACAAAAGCCTCCCCCTTTTCAGGGGAGGCCGTCAGTGCTTCGGGTCGTCTTACCCTTCCCGCACCTTTTCAAAGTTCATATCGAATAAGTTCTTCTGCTGCTTTTCCTTGGCCTTGTATTCCTCGTAGGTGTCGGGGTAATCAGGATAGAACATATGGCAGCCGTAGCAGAAGCCCGAAGGATTGCCCATAAAAGGCCGATTCAGAATTTTCGCTTCCAGCAGCCCCTCTTCGTAATCAGCTCTCACGCAGCCTTTTTTGAACAGGTTTTCCACATACTCCTTGTCCCAGCTGGGATAACCCTTCTGTATGTGCTCTCTTACCCTTTGAGCGTATTCCTCGTAGCTTATTGTCATTTGGAATCACCCTCCATTAAACCGTCTCTTATCGCCTGAGCCGCACCATAATCCGCACTGGGTTTCACTCTCAACAGAAAGTTACCGTAGCTTTCCGCAGTCTGCCTGCCTGTGTACCTGTAGAAAATCACGGGCTCAGGCTCGTCGCGCCCTTTCACCCATCCTGGCAGATCTATGCTCTCGTCAAACTCCGTCCATGAAACAGGTTCAAAGCCGTTCCTCGTGTAGAAATTATATAGCTTCTTCCCGAACGCGTCAAGCCGGTCCCCGCCGTTTTTGACTGCCTCTCTGAGCAGTTCATGTCCTTTGACTGTATCGGTCTGGTTCTTGCACACGGAAACGATGTCGCCTTCGCCGGTCACGGCGAATGTGGAGCCCTCGCCCATCACGTAACAGTCCTTGTGCTCGTAGTCTTCCCTGGTGTAGGTGCTGTCTACCCGCCACGCATCCTCCGGCGGCACCGTCGCCTTGGCCGTGTGAAAAGTCTTTATGAACTCCGCCGCGCTCACCTTCCTGGCTCCGCTGCCGGAGGCTTCCTGCTTGCTGCGTTCTATCGCCTCGGTGGGTGTTTCGCCATCGCCTATGAACACGCGCCGCCCGTTGATCGTTACCCAGCGTCCGTTATCCGCCATGCCGCGCTCCTTTCATAGGCTTTAATCCTCCGCTCCTATGAAAAGGGCGCCCGCTGGCACGAGCGCCCAAAGGCAGATAGGAGGTGTCCCGGTGCTTCAGCCACTAAGCACAGTATACAGTATACTCCGTTAATTCGTGCCATTTGTGCCATTCGTGCCAAACGTGCCAAACGTGCCGCCATTTGCGGTTAATTATTCGTTAATCATTCCCTTTTTGCTCTTTACATACGTATTTATACGTATTATAATATACCATGTCAGGAGGTACTGATAATGAAGGTGAGCGAGCTAAAGCGCATCCTGAGAGCCGGAGGCTGTTACCACGTGAAGGACGGCAAGGAACACGAAATGTGGATCAGCCCCATCACCGGCAACAAGCTGAGAATCCCGCGGCATGACTCCAAGGAGCTTCCCACGGGAACGAAGGACAGGATACTCAAGGACGCGGGGCTGAAATAAGCCCCGCCTCCCGCCCGCTTGGTTTTGACATAAAGGAGGTTTGCCCTATGGCACGTTACGTTTATCCCGCAATATTTGAGCCCGAAGACGGCCTGTACAACGTCACATTCCCCGATCTAAACGACTGTTACACTTGCGGAGACGATCTCTCCGACGCCATGATGATGGCCCAGGATGTGCTGGCCGACGTGCTGGCCGACAAGGAAGAGTGCGGAGAGGAAATACCCGCTGCGTCTTCCATCACCGCCCACGCGGCGCCCGAAGGCGGCTTTGTGTCCCTGGTGCTGGCCGATACCGACGCCTGGCGCCGTTCGCACGAGACGAAGTCCGTAAAAAAGACGCTCAGCATCCCCCAGTGGCTGGACACCGCGGCGGCAGCCCGGAACATCAACTTTTCCCAGGTCTTGCAGGAAGCGCTGCGGGCTCGCCTGGGCGTCTGACGGTGAATACGCCAAAGAGCGGTCGATACCGCTCTTTTTTGTTTACTCAAACAGTCCTATCTGGCCTTTCACCGTGCCGGGATCTCTGCCCTCCACGTACCTGTAGCACGCGTGCTTCACGCTGTACTCTGTTTCCCTGCCGCCCAGGTAGTCGGCCACGTCCTGCCAGGACGCGCCGTCCATAAAGCGCATTTTGACTATCAGCTTCATCCTGGGATCGTTTATGCCCTCTATGTACTCACGGGCTTCGCTTATGCGCCGTTCGTACTCTCGGACATTTTCCTCCAGCTTCCGCGCCTCGTCCACCAGCCGGGGAACGCCCTCGCCTATGCGGTCGCGCGCTCCCCCGCCCCGGGGCATGTCGCTTATCACCTGAGCTTTCAGGTCAAGGCTGTCCCGGAGGGTCTGCAAACGCTCCCTCTCCTTTTCGGTCAGCCTTTCCAGCCCCGCCAGCTCCTTTAAGTCCCTAAGCGTCATTCCCGCCTCCTGTCGTCACTCAGAATGGGAGTTCGTCGTCCGTTTCTTCCGTCATCGCCGCCTCGGCGTGTCCGGGCGTATACTCGGCGGGCTGCTGCCCGTTGCCTTCAGCGGTCTTGCTCTCCACGAACTCCGCCTCGTCCACGTTCACCTCGGTCACATAGCGCTTGGTGCCGTCCTGGGCGTCATAAGAGCGGCTCTGCAAGCTGCCCACTATGCCTATCTTCTTGCCCTTGCCAAAGTACTTGCCTATGAACTCCGCGGTGGATCTCCACGCCGTGCAGCTTATGAAATCAGCCAGGCGGTTGCCGTCCTTGTCCGTGAACCGCCTGTCCACGGCCAGCGTGAACGCTGCCCGGCTCACTCCGCCCTGGGTGGTGCTCACCTCCGGGTCTTTCGTGAGACGCCCGATCAGTATCACTTTATTCATGCTCCGGCCTCTCTTTCTCCCAGTCGGCTTTGATTATTTCGAAGGCCTCCTGCGCGGTCATTACCCGCGGATTGCCTTTGCTGTCTACTCCCAGCTCGTGGTATGTCTCAATAAGCCCTTGCGCGGCTCCGTAGCTGCCACACTGCCATATTGCATCGAATTTAACCAGAACGGGTTCTTTGGGATTTCTCCCGTAGATAACCTGGTTGCGCCTGAATTTGCCCGCCTCCCCATATAGTTTTTTGTGGATTTCGGGTTCGAGCGTCTCCGGCACGATCACGCTCTCGTAAGGTATCCCCGCTTCGTCCAGCAGTTTGCGGAGTTTGTCGATCTCCAGTGTCTTTGTCGTCATTGCTGCCCTCCTATGCCGTTTTTACGAGCCTGTAGATCGCGTAGCGCACGCGGTGCCCGAATTCGTTCACGCTCTCGCCTTTGTCCGTTATGATGTTATAGCCCTCGTGCCGGAGGTCGTATATCCTGGCGCCCAGGCGGCGGCATTTCATCTTTCCAGTGAACGCCTCCGCGTCGGTGATCCTGCCGTATTTCTGCAAATGCTCGAGGATCGCCTTTTTCTGGGTCATCGTGTGTGCGCTTTTCTCTGTCATCGTCTAATCCTCCCCGTATTCGTGTCTGTGTGTGCTGCGCTGGACATTGAAGCCCTCTGGGTAGCGCTTCATGAGCTTCGCTATATTCCGCCTCATCACTTCCATGATGCTCACGCCGTAGGTGTCGCACATCTCGGAAATGAACCAGAGACAGTCGCCCAGCTCTTTTATGACCTCGTCCTTGGAGATCTCCGCGCCCTGGTAAAAGTGCTGGAACAGGCCCGCCACTTCCCCCGCCTCGGCCATCAGCCCGAAGGCGGCGTGCTTGCGCTTGTCCTCGATGCTGAGACCGGTGTTCTGGGTGCGTCTGGCTAAATGCTGGTAGTGGTTCGCATTCTGCGGTATGTCCAGCGGGCTAACGTTTTTCTCTGTCATGCCCTCGCCCCCTTGTAATTTTCCCAATACTTTCGGTTGTGTACTCTGCAGCCCTCGCATCTGCTTGACGCGGCCCCTTCCGGCAGCGGCACGCCGCATTGTGTGCAGCAATGCTCGCTGAGCCGCTTATGCCTGAGCGCGGCCACGACGGCCGCTTTCGCTCTCGCGCATTTCGGGCAATGCGTCGGCCCACCTACGGGCAGCAGCGCGTCACAGCCCCGGCATTTCTTCATGCCATCCGGTATCTCAGGCTTGCGCTTTTTCGGCTCTACGGGTTTCGGCTGTATAACTGGTTCAGGCGGCTCGGGTTCGGTGCCGCTTGCGTAATGCTGCCTGCCTCCGAACGCCGCCTCCATCAGCCGCAGCACGCCCTCATCGTCCATGTCCTTGGGATCACCGTATTCCTTCAAGCGCGGCGCGTTGTCTGTCCAGAACCAGCCCAGCTCCCCTTTGGTCTTCGGCCTCCAGCCGTTCGCTTTTGCGCGTTTCTTTATGCACGCGCTGCACGCGCCGTACAGCCACTCGCGCGCGCCCGTTAAGCTTCGTTCCGCAATCAAGGCAGAACCGTCTGTCATGCCTCATCCATTTGCCTCCTCGCTCTTACCGTCTGCCTCTCCGGTTTGCAATTTTCCTTCACCCATGCCGCCAGCGTCCCGTCCAGCTGTAAGAACATCAGCTCGCGCCAGCCGATCTTGCGGGCTTTGCCGTATCCGTCCCTGTGGCCGAACTTCTGCATAAAGGCCTTCGCCTCGCTGGCGTTGAAGCCCATCTCTTCCATGATGTCCGCCCGTGTCAGGCTCCTGTCGTACCCGTTCACAGTATCTCCTGCCCCTCCCTGAGCCTTTCCTCCATGTACGCCTCTATGATGTCCGCGGCGGCGTGAAATCCCTTGCATACGTCCACGCGGTAGCCCTGCATCCTCAGCTGGTTTATTCGGACCTTTTGCTCGGGGCTTAACGTCCCGCCCTGCTGCCGTTTCATCTCGATATACAGGCCGCAGAAAGGCCCCCGCGGCACCGGCAGGCACACGTCCGGGATGCCCGCCTTTACGCCCTGCGCCTTTAGCCGTGCCGCCTCTACGCGGTTGCGGCTGCCTCCGTTTGGGATGTGGTGCAGCAGATCCAGCTCCGGCCATCTGAGCCGCGCCATCCCTGCCGCCCACTGGAACAGCCAGGTCTGCTCCTCGGCCTCTGTCGGGCACATGATCCTCACTCTCTTCGCTCCCTTTCCGTCCCGTTTTTCTCCATCAGGCTCTTGAACCTGTCCCGCTCCGGATGCCTTACCACCTTCGTCCGGTTCACGGGCGGGCGGTACAGGCTGCCCTGCGTGATCCCGTCGATGTGGGCCTTGGCGGCGTCCAGCGTTTTCGCCAAGCCTCTGTAATCGCCGTTGCGGTAAATGCCCCACGCCTCGACCTCGATGACTTCGCCATTTTTGTGGAATATCGTTTTCGCATCGTTCCGCAGCTCGTAGCCCTTATATATCATTCCTCCCTCCGTTCCCCGTCAGCGCAGTACCAGTCCGGTTTGTGAATTCCATATCCATCACAGTAAACAGTCTTATCAACGCACTCTCCGTTGTCCCATTCTTCATACTGCCCATACTTGCAATCCTTGCACCGCACCACGGGTTCGGCTTCGATGGTGGGATATTCCCTTATATCTTTCGTTCTTACTGCCCTTATCACTCTTGTATGTGCGCACCGTAAAGCACCCTCGCAATTCGTGGGTTCATATTCGGGATTCAACCCATCAATAACCGAATAATACCTTGCTTTCTCGTTAATCAGCGCATCAGCGTCAATCAGTCGCATCTTTCCCCTCCTTCGGCTGTTCGGGTTTCAGCGCATCGCATAAACGCTGTATTTCTTCCTGCTGTTTGCGGATAAGGGCGAGGCTATCGTCAACCACCAAAAACCGCCTATATACATCTTCTTCATCGCCGCGGTAACATACCTTGTATTCGTGAAAAAAGTGGTCTCTCAGTTCTTCCAGCCCTTTAATCACCTTTTCCCTGTCACTCATCGTCTGCCTCCACCTTAAACGCTTTGCACAGCATCCACACCGCTCCGGCTATCACTAACCCCAGCACCACGCCCTGCGTGAGGTTGAACAACGGCTCCTCGCCGTGCTCCATCATCCAGGTTACGACCGCATCCCATATTTCAAACAGCCTGTCCATTTCTGAGCCTCCAATTCCTCTCCTTGTTTCGGCCTATCTCCACGCGACTTTCCCGGCTCATCTCGTAGATCCGGCTCGCCGTAGCTTCGTCCAGTTCCAGCATCTCATTCAAAAACAGCTCACCGGAAATCACGGTCCTAAGCCGCTTCACGTACCTGTGGTTCAGTATATCGTATGTGAGCTTGATGTCGGCGGGCGTGATCCCTTCGCCCTTTATGGGCTTGAACAGGTCGTCCAGGTACAGCGCGTCCACCGTCTGGAGCTTGCTCATGCGCTTTGAATACTCTTCGTCATCGGTGTAGCAGCCCTTGAGCTCCTTCATTTCCTCCCGCCACAGCCCGTAGTACACTTCCATGCCCTGGAGCAGCAGCTCCCTGCAGACTGCCGTACACAAATGCGTTTTGCCGCAGCCGACCTGCCCCAGCATGACCAGCCATTTCCCCTCGCTGTCCTTCGCGTACTCCCGTGCTGCTTTTAATGCCTCCCTCTGCCAGTCATCCGTAACGGCAAAGCTGTCAAAGCGCTGGCGCTTGATCTGATCTTCCAGCCCGCTTCGCCGCATCCGCGCTATCGAAAGCCGCACCTTCCGGCACTCGCAGTAATAGTGCGGGGTATACGGGTAGCCCCTTACTACCTCGACCTTCATGAAGTCACCCCTGTTCAGGCACTTCTTACAGTCGTACCCGTCCAGTTGGTTCAGGTTCCCTGGACTCTTGTTGTACTCCTCCGCTTCCCGGTTGGCCGCCTCTACCGGATCATACTCAGATGGGGTGGGAATATTCTGCAAACTTTCCCTCAGCTTTGCCAGCAACTGACTTGTTTCCATTTCTCCTCCTTCGTGCCTCTTCGTAGGCTTTCACCTCTCCCAGGCTCCTTAACCCTTCATCCACGAAGCGGTTCAGGATCGCCCGCAGGTAACTGTAATTCCGCTGACCCTTTGCACTGGTTTCGTCTATTGCCCAAATGATCATGTCGTCCGTCAGCTGCCCCCTGAAGCTGTCCAGCTCCTGAAGGTTGTTGGCTGACAGGCATTTGAGATTATCCGTGGCATACACGATCAGGCGGTCGGGGTGTGGCTCGCCCTCTCTATCCGGTATGTACTCACTACCACCACCGGTATTCGGATTGGATTCGGATTCTGTATTCGGATTAGGATTCGGATTCGGATTACGGGAACATTTGCTTGCAGTTGATTTCAATTGCTTGCAATTGCTTTCAATTGATTTCAATTGTTTTCCGATGCCCTCAGGAGCGGGAAATCTGGATTTTTGATTGCGGATCGTCTGATGTTTGTCCCAGTTTGGGAAACACAGGTAGGATTCTCCGTCAACATCATAGAGGTGAATGCAGCCTGTGTCCGCCAATACGTGCAGACCTGTATCAATGTCCTTTATCGTGACCCTTTCCCGCAGCGGGAAGCACTGTCCCTTGATGATCGCCGGCCTCGCGTCTCCGCGACCATAATCATCCACGTAAGTGATCAGGTAAGCCCAAAGCCGAAAGTGAAAATCCGAAAGCTTGTTTATCTTCTCCGATATCCGGATGCTTTCTTTTATCAGTCTGTTCGGCATTGCCCTCCCTCTCTCTCTTCCTTCGTGAACCTGAATACCCGGCTGCTGCTCACCTTGTAATAACCGGACAGGTCCGTGTTCGGGTTCGCCTTGGTGAATGCCTTCACGTCGAACGTCCTGCGCTCCTGGGGCTTCCATGTGAGCCTGTAGCCCCGGCAGCCCGCCAGGGTGTATTCGCCCATGGCCGCGCACAGCCGCGCTCTCAGCTCGCCCTCGCGTTCCTCCGCGGCCCTCTTCGCGTCCACCGCCTCCGCGTACTCGTCCAGCACATTCATGTACGGCGTCAGATCCAGCGCGGTCTCGCCGTCCCCCGCCTTGTCCCGGAAGTATTCGCTCACCGTTTCCGCGTCCGCTTCCGCCACTTCCGGAGGCGTGTTCTCGGTCACGTGCTGCCAGAAGCGCTCTTCCATCCGCATCAGGGAATCTATCTCGTCCTGGCTGCGCTCCAGCTCGAACCACTTGAACTCCCTGTTGTTTATCAGCACGGCCAGGTACGCTTTCTTCGCGCCCGTTACCGCCAGGTAGTGGGTCATCTGGCAATACCAGCTCATGGGATACTCGCCGTTCCTCAGCATCTTCATGTTGGTCAGGCTGCCCGTGGTCTTGCACTCAAGTATCGCATCCTCGCCCACCACGCGCCGGTCTATGTCCGCGCACGCCCAGGGGTAAAGTTCGTTCACCAGCATGGCCTTGACTTTCTGCACCTTTTTGCCGGTGATCTCCGTGAACTTGTCCGCCACGTACTGTTCCAGGAAGCTGCCCACTTCCAGGGTGACGCTGCTTTCGTCCGGCTCCGCCTGTTTGCCGGTCTTGTCCAGCCACACGCTGTACGGGCCTTTGTACGGGTTCATGCCCGCCACCGCGCCCGCGTCGGAGCCGCCTATGTAGCCCCGGCGCAGGTCCAGCCACTCCTCGCGGCTCTTGTAGTTCAGCTTTATCATCTGTTGCCCTCCTAATCGCAGTATCCGCTGCGTGCTGCCTGTTTAAGCTCTTCGTCTATCTCTTCGTCCAGGCTGTCTATGTCGCTTGCCAGAGCGTCCAGCCAGTCCTCGCAATAGCTCAGTATCTTGTCCTTCCAGTCGCTCACGTGCTCGCCGCCCGTCACCGCTTCCTTCAGGCTCTTTACCGCCCAGAGTATCTCATCCAGGCTGTAACTTCTCTCGTCCTTTTCCGGCGAGACCGCCTGCATGTAATCCACACCCTGCATCCTTCTGCCTCCTTGTCTGCCTTACGCGCTCCGGCGCTTCCCGCGGGTGTACGGTATCGGTTGGAAGCACTCGCTCTTGATCCAGTTGTTAAGGTCGCTCTCCCTTATCTTGCGTGAGCGGCCCACCTTGTAGCCCTGGCCGCGGACCTGGAACATCATCATGATCTCATACGCCTTCGTTTTGCCTACGCCCAGGATCTCCATAACGTCCCTGGCGCTCAGGAACCTCTCTCTTGCCCTCATTGCCTTCTCCTTTCCTTATCGCGTCATTGCGAGGGCCGCAAGCGCGGCCCGTGGCAATCCGTTCCCTTACGCTTCCGCCGGTACCTCGTCGTTCAGCTCGCCCTGTATGGTCTCGTCCGGCTGGGCGAACATGTCCTCGGTAATGGTGCTCTTGATGGTCTCGTCGGTGCTCAGGTTCCTCATCAGCTCCGTGGACAGCGGCGCGTATTTCAGCACCTTCTTGATCACCGTCTTTTTCGCCATCTCGTCAAAGTTGGTCGACCAGGGCGAAAAGCCCCTGTTCGCCGCCTTGCTGAACTTGTCCCGGTGATCCGTCACATCTTCGATGCTCATCACTTCGAAGTTGTAGCCTCCGCTCTTGGTGCGGAATATGGCGTAGTAGTAGGCGGGCGCTCCCCTGTCCTTCTTCGCGGGCTTGTGCTTCAGCTTGGGCTCCAGGCCGTACTCGAACTCGAACTCGTCGTTCTCGTACACCGTCTGCGCCTGTATGGTCTGCACTTCCCCGCTTCTGTACGCCAGGTCGATCAGACCTTTGTACCCGATCTGGAACTGCACCTCGTTCACGTTGTGGTTCTTGTACGGGATCAGGTAGCACTGGCCCAGGGGCGTGTTCGCCTCCATGCCCAGCTGCGCCGCCTGCATCATCGCGCCCAGCAGGCTCTTGGGCGTGCACTCCGCCAGCTGCGGCGTGGTGCTGATCGCCGAAAGCACTATCCTCGTGAACCGCTCCGGCGTGATCGTCGCGGGCAGCGCCTTTTTGATCTCCGGCATCATCTGCCGTATCAGGTCCTGCACCGTCTTGCGCGGCTTGTCTACCGCGCGCTGCTCCATGTTCTGGATCGCTGTCTGTGTCATCTTGGGTTACCTCCTGTCTTTGTGGTCGTTATGCTGTGGCTTCGCCAGCAAGTGTCTTATTGGACACTTTTTGATTAAAGAAAATAGGAGCCGGGTCTTCCAACTCTAAACAGTTGACAATGGCTTGAATCTCTGAGAGCTTAAATTCACTCTTTCCATTGCACTTTTTTGAGAAAGCAGACCGGCAAATCCCTATTTGCTTACATAATGTGGCGGAGCTCAGACCTCGTTTCTTCATCTCGTATTCCAACAAGACTTTATCCATACTTAATCCCTCCGTGTGTTTGTTTCCTTTAGGACACTTTTATGATACCACAGGTCACACTGCTTGTCAACACATTTTTGTATCTTTTCAGAAACTTTTTTTATTTGTCTGCTTAAACTGTTGCTTTTTAGAAACGAAACGGCTATAATACCAAACTGGAGAGGTGCTTTTTATGGATTTAGGAAAGAAAATCTACCAGTTAAGAAAAGAAAAAGGGCTTACACTTGAAGAGGTCGGCAACCGTGTCGGCGTTGGTAAGTCTACAGTTAGAAAGTGGGAAAGCGGGCAAATTGCCAATATGCGGCGTGATAAGATTGATAAGCTCGCTGCCGCCTTGGGCGTTTCACCTTCTTATCTTATGGGTTGGGAGGATGCTCCCGCCCCCACCGAGCCCCAGCCCATGACCGAATGGGACGTGGAGTATCCTGCCGGCGTCGCCCTGCGCACCGTGGAGCGGCCATCCCGTCCCGGCGACGCTGCCGCCAACCTTTCGGAACTGGACCTGCTCCGCATCGCCCAGCGCATAAAAGAAATAAACGACCGCTCCCTCCCCTACGCCAACCTCAACCCCGCCGAAGCCCAGCTCGTGGAAAACTACCGCCTCCTCTACCCCAAACAGCGCCTTAAGGTCGACGGCTATGTCGCCAGGCTGCTGTACAGCCGGGACGGGGAGGAGTGAGCGGGTAGGCTGGACGGGGATTGTCGGACGAGTAACAACACGATAAAAAAATTGTTGACAAATATAACTTATATGTTATAATGGGAGACGCATCAATGCTGACTGTAGAAGAAATGGGCGCCTATTTCTCGCGTTATGATGCCGATGTCATCATTGACCGTGATTGCAAAGCCGAGATATATAAAATAGTCTCAAGAAGCGGGAAAAGAATCAAATTCACAGCCGACTATGGCAAACGAATCGGCATACTTATTGAGCAAAGGGAAAACGCTCCAGGATTCAATCATAATTGGTTTGAATTGCTTAGACATGTAAAAGAGGCACCATTGTACTCTTTGCATATGGCAAACATTGATAACCTTCGGATTTTGTATGTTATTAGAAAGCGTATTATCCTTTTATGCGCTTTTAAGGAAAAGGAAGAACACGGTAAGAAAACTGATAGCTATGTTGAGTTTATTCCGGTTGCACTAAACAGGCTTCAGCGTTATAAGGAGGAAGAATAGATGTTTACAGATTACGCGGAGAATGCTATAGGGCTGCCCGAAAGACTGTTCCCTGATGTAGATACGGATTCAGGGGAGTATCGTTTCTATGTCATGCAAAACGAGATCGCCATTGCCGTTTCAGAGTATCGTTATTACAATGGACTCACTCAGACACAGCTCGCCGAAAAGCTCGGAGTTACCCAGGCGATGATCTCAAAATATGAAAGCGGTGATTACAACATCAGCCTTAAGGCTGCGTTTGAATTGTTCGATAAATTGGGTATGCGTTTTTCCTGTTCCATAGAAAACCCAAGCAAAGAGGATTACCGTCCAGTCAAAGAATCAGAACAGCAGACGATCAGCACAAAATATACTAAGTTTTCGCATGGACCTGCTGACGATATGACCGCGGCCTGACCGTTTTTAAGGAGGTCAAAAAAATGAGTGCCACATCCCCGTTCCAATTTGTCGGACACAAAATTGAAAAGTTGCTCGTGGAAGTTCCCTTCGGATTTGATAATAAAAAGTCGGATCAGCTCAATTATTTTGTTACATACGGCGGCGAATTCCAGAAGGATAAATGGGTAGGCAGCGTAACTATAGCCTTTAGGCAGATGAATAAAGATAACGAACAGCCCGCTGTCCTGTTCGAGGTGGTCGTCGTCGGCAGGTTCATTTTCAAGGCCAGTGATAGCGACGAAGACAAAAACGCGTTTATCAAGTTCCTGAAAACCAGCGGAGCCGCGACCGTGATCCCTCTTGCTCGTGCCGCGGTCGCCTCAGCCGGCGCTTTGTGCGGCAGCCCTGATGTCTGCATAATTCCCAATATAAACGTATATAATCTCAAATGGACGCTGCCTGAAGCCCCCGAACAGAACAGCGAGGACAAGGCAGAATAGTTGACAAATGGTACACGGGCGCTTATAATACACCCATTGAGTAAAAGCTGTAAAGCTTTGTCGGGGTGACGCCACTGGTGCCGCCCCGTTTTTTGTGCCCCGAAAAAAGAAAGGACTCCATGCCACGCAAACGCAAAAACGAGCGCGCCGACGGCCGCATACAGATCCCGCTCGACATAGGCCGGGACACTGACGGCAAGCGGTTGCGCAAATATTTCTACGGCGCCACCCGCGCCGAAGCCGAAGCGAAAAAGGCCGCTTACCTCGCCCAGGTGAACGGCACGCCTTACACTGCCAACCTAACCGTCTCCGAGTGGGTGGACGAATATATGTCTGCATACCGCACGGGCGTGAACCCTGCGTACCTTCCCCAGGACGATGTGCCCTATAACCGCTTAAAGGCCGCCCTGGGCGACCGGCTGATCTCCTCCATACGTGAGATAGATCTCCAGGCGGAACTCAACTCCCTGGCCGGACGCAGCTTCTCCTCCCTGGACAAATACATGCAAGTCATGAAGCGGGTTTTCAAAAAAGCCCGCAAAAACAAGCTGATCACCGACGACCCCGCCGAGGATCTCACGCTCCCCGCATACACAAAGGGCAGCCACCGGGCCTTGACTCCGGAGGAGATAGACCTTATACTTAAGTATTGGAACCTGAAAGAAAACTATGCCGGCCTCTGGGTGCTGCTCATGCTCTTCTGCGGTCTCCGGCGCGGAGAGATGATGGCGCTGGACTGGTCCGCCGTGGATCTGGACGCCCACTCCCTCACCGTGCGCCAGACCGCCGTGATCGTCGGAAACAAGGCCCTCATAGAACAGCGCGCGAAGACCGATGCGGGCATCCGCATACTGCCCATCCCTGACTTTCTGTATTCGGCGCTGCTTGCCGTTCCCGTGAAGCGCGGTTTCGTCTGCCTTTCCGCTCACGGCAAGCCCCTCACCGAGGCCGCCGTGTCGCGAGGCCTGGAGCGCTTCAACTCCATCATAAATCGCATGATCACGGGAGACGTTCTCACAAATCGCGGCAAGCGCACCGACCTTAAGCCCGAAGCCCAGACGTTCAAGATCCGCTACCACGACTTAAGGCACACCTACGCCACTTTCCTGTATGACGCGGGCGTGGATGTCAAGACCGCCGCTTACCTGCTGGGCCACGCTGACATAACCGTCACCATGAAGATCTACACGCACCTGTCGGAAGAAAGAAAGGCCGTCTCTTCCGAGGCGCTGACCGCCTACCTCGACGGCCTGAAAACCACATAAACCTGTCCAATGGATGTCAAATGGATGTCAACTCAAAATCGGAACACCGTCAAATCCCCCGATTTTATTGACATTTCACGCATTGACACATAAGCTTCGGGACCAAAAGGTCGCAGGTTCAAATCCTGTCACCTCGAGAGCGCAGCGGACAGGAATGGACGTTCCTGTCCGCTTTTTGTTTATGGTTTAGGAGGTACTGTCATGAAAAAAGTAGGTGTGCTGGGCCTGGCCCATGGGCATGTATTCTCGTTTGGCAAGGAATGGAACGAAAACAAGTCACTGGACGTTGAGATCGTCGGCGCATGGGACAGGGATCCAGAGAGGCTCCGCGACGGCGCCGCGAAGCTGCAGACAAAAGCATTCAGCGACCCGGACGAACTGCTCGCCAGCGGTATAGACGCTGTAGTGATCACTTCCGAGACCGCTTATCACGCCGAGCTGGCCGAAAAAGCCGCTGCGGCCGGAAAGGATATCATCCTGTACAAGCCCATGGCGCTCACAATGGCAGAAGCGGACCGCATAGTCGCGGCTGTGGAGAAGGCCGGCGTGCGCCTTACCATGGGCTGGCAAATGCGCGTCGACCCCCAGAACATCGAAATAAAGCGGCTGATAAGTTCCGGCGAACTTGGCAGGCCCTGCCTGTTCCGCCGACGTCACGGTCTCTCCACTCATGTGTGGAAGGACTTTCAGGACACATGGCACAACGATCCGCGGCTCAACAGGGACATCTTCGCGGACGATTCAGCCCACCCATTTGACCTGATGCTGTGGCTGTTCGGCATGCCCGAGTCCGTTACCTGCGAGATGAGCACCGTTGTGAATCCCAGCGTGAAAAACGACAACGCAGTCGCGGTGTTCCGCTACCCGAACGGGCTGATCTGCGAGATAAGCCTGTGCTTTACCTGCTCCGCATCCGAGATAACCACCGAAGTGTACCTGTCCGGCGGCTCCATACAGCAGTACTTTGGGGACAATCCCGCATGCCGTCTTCCGCGTCCGGAATACGCGTGCGGCCTCAAATGGTACAGGGAAAGCGACAGCGGCTGGACTTCCAGCAGTATTCCCAGCCCTAAAGCTCACTCCGAGCGCCTTAAGGCTCAGGCAAAGCCTTTCGCAGAGTTTCTGCACGGCGGGCCCGCGGTAGCCGACGCGCGGGAAGCCCGCGACTGCTTAAGGCTGGTGCTGATGTGCTATCTGTCCGCGCTGGACGGAAAGCGCATATACGCTGATGACGAAAGGGTATACGATCTGTAAACCGATTTCATACAAACAGGCTGCTGCATGATCATGCAGCAGCCTGTTCATGTATCGGAAAACCTTGACGGTCAGCCGAGCAGTCCCTTGGGAACGTAAGCTTTCTGAGCCTCCAGCATGTCATCAAACAGCTTTTTGCCGTCCTCAAGCCCCACGTTGCCCATCTGAGGGTCGTTCATAAAGGTCGCAAGTGCCAGTTTCCTGTCACCGTCAAGTATCGCGCGCAAGGCGTTTTCCTGATTTTGCACGTGGCGCGCCACCAGCGGCAGTACGCCCTTTGGCATATTGCCCGCGTATACAGGCTGGATCCTGTCCATGCCGAACAGCGCGTTGGTCTCCACCACCGCGCCCAAAGGCAGATCCGGACACTGTCCGTAATTGGGTATGTTCACGTTGCTCACCAGGTCTCCCAGACCCAGCAGCGCCTTGAGCAGCAGGTGACCTTCTTCTCCCGAAGGCGCCAGGTCGATCTCCTCCGCGCCGCTGATAAGGTCGTCGCTGCGTTTCAGGCGATTTGCCAGATCCTGCTCACGCCAATCCACCGTGGTCAGACCGAATTTCCATTTCTTCACAGTTTCGGGAGTCATGGTGTACCACCTGGGCACGAACTCGGCCAGGTGCCTGTCGCCCGCCGCCGCTATCGCGCCGTAGCGCAGGAAAAGGTCGAACTTGACCCTTTGTGCGCAGCGGAAGCTGGAATTCATCCAGTTCAGGTCGCCTCCCTCGTCATAGCCCTCCTGCCAGTTTTTGGAAGCGAAGTCCGCATACATGGGCATAAGGTCTATGCCTTTGTAGGACGCACTCGTCAGCCAGGTGAAGTGGTTTATTCCGGTGACGGTAGTATACAGCTCGTGGCGTTCCGCCTCGATGCCAGTGTTCTCCTTAAGCATCGCGCACAGCAGCTTCTGCGTGCCGAACACCTCGTGGCAGCAGCCAAAGGCCTTTATGCCCGGGAATACCTCGTACAGAGTACGCACGCACAGTGTCATGGGGTTGGTATAGTTTATGACCCAAGTGTCCGGCGCATAGTCCCGAATAGCCTGAGCGATCTCCCTGTACATGGGGATCGTCCTGACCGCGCGCATGAAGCCGCCCGGTCCGACCGTATCGCCCACGGGCTGATATATGCCCAGACGTTCGGGGGTATGCACGTCGCTGCGCATCTCCTTAAAACTGGCCGGAAGAATGCTGATAACTGTAAAATCCGCCCCCGTGAGCGCCTGCTGAAGGCTGTCTGCCACGGTATATTTCCAGCGGGAAATGGCATTCGGGTGGGCGCTTATCTTGTTGCCGATCGTCTCGTTTCTGCGCGCAGCGCTGATGTCGATATCGTACAGCCGCACGGTCCCGCAGATCTGCGGATCGTTGGCCAGATCCTTCATAAAGCCCCACGCCCAGCCCCGGCTGCCTCCGCCAATGTAGGCGATATTCAGCCCGGTAACTTTATTGCCTTTTACGTCGTAATTCATTCGCACATTCCTTTCCTGCACGCAAGCATGGTTATCCTGCTATATTATACGCCCGGGTCGTCAAAAAGTCACCTGTATTATTTTGACCTCACGCTTGTGTCAGCGTTGATATTGTGTTAAAATGTGGACAGTGTTTTTCGAAACTGGCAAATACGCAGCGGAGCCCGTTTCGTTTCAGGCCGCGGCCGCGGCGGAGGGGGGCAGTATGAAAATAGCGTTTATAGGTGCAGGCTCCATAGGTTTCACCAGGAGACTGCTGGCGGATATACTCAGCGTACCGGAATTCAGGAACATCGACGTGGCTTTTACCGACATAAATCAGGCCAACCTTGATATGGTCACTCAGCTATGCCAGCGGGACATTTATTCCAACGGGCTGGACATAAAGATACAGTCCACGCTGGACAGGCGCGAAGCATTCAAGGACGCAAAATATGTGATCAGCTGCGTGCGCATCGGCATGCTGGAGGCCTTTACCAAGGACATCGAGGTACCTCTCAGGTACGGTGTGGACCAGTGCGTGGGCGACACTCTGTGCGCGGGCGGCATAATGTACGGCCAGAGGGACGTTGCCGCTTTCGAGGGCTTCTGCAAGGACATAAAAGAGGCAGCCCTCCCCGGCTGCATGCTGCTCAACTATTCAAATCCCTGCGCAATGGTCACCTGGTACTGCAACAAGTACGGCGGCGTGCCCACGGTGGGCCTGTGCCACGGCGTACAGGGCGGCCACCAGCTCATTGCCAACGCGCTGGGCTACAAAAAAGAGGAGATCGACATCATCTGCGCAGGCATCAATCACATGACCTGGTACATCTCCGTCAAGCATAACGGCGTGGACCTGAACGACAGACTTTTGGCTGCTTTGGAAGCGGACCCCGACATCGCCCGCACGGAGAAAGTCCGGATAGACATGATGCGCCATTTCGGCTATTTCTCCACCGAGTCCAACGGACACCTGTCCGAGTATGTGCCCTGGTACAGGAAACACACGCAGAACATCCACAAATATATCGACCTGGGCAGCTGGATAAACGGCGAGACAGGCGGGTACCTCAGGGTGTGCACCGAAGGCCGCAACTGGTTCGAGACCGATTTCCCCAACTGGCTCAAGCAGCCTCCCTTCGAATACAATAAAGACAAGCGCTCCTCCGAGCACGGCAGCTATATTATCGAAGGTCTGGAGACCGGAAGGGTCTACCGCGGCCACTTTAACGTGATCAACAACGGCACCATCACCAACCTGCCCGATGACTGCGTGGTGGAAGTGCCCGGCTACGTGGACGGCAACGGCATAAGCATTCCAAAAGTAGGCGACCTGCCTCTGGGCTGCGCCGCATGCTGCAATTCCAACATAAGCGTGCAGCGCCTGGCGGTCGAAGCCGCCGTGAATGGCGACATAAAGCTGCTCAGGCAGGCAATGCTCATGGATCCGCTGACCGGCGCCGCCTGCGAACCCGACGCCATATACCAGATGGTCGACGAACTGCTTATCGAGGAGGCCGAGTGGCTGCCGCAGTACGCTCTTGAGATCGAAAAAGCCAAACAGCGCATGGCCGAGCGCCGGCTAAACGGCACCTTCATCCCGCCCATCGTGACCGAAGGCGCGGCGCGGCTGCACACTAAGACCGTTGAGGAAATGCTCAAAGACCGCGAAGCCGCTACCGCCAACGCAGGCGAAGCGGACAAAGCGAAAAAACGCTATTGAGTCAAAAACAAAAGGAGAATGAATGTCTTTTCAGTCGGAAGCCGTAGATCAATATCAAAACGCTCTGAGACAGGGCAAAAAATACTTTAACGCCTGTATGGCAAAGGGTGTGTCCCCTTACCCTGCGGTGCTCAAAAACATACTCAGATCCTCCGCGACCGCGGCCGCTCAGGAGATGGGCATCATAGATATACCAATAAGCAGGATCACGGGCACATGGGCAGAGGGCCGCAAGGCCGCCTTCGCCGGAAATTTCATGCCGCTGATCGACATTAACAGCGAGTTCGGCTCCAAATGGGTAAACCTGTGCGCCTCCCAGTTTGAGTGCGGGATCACCACACCTATAATCTGCTACGAGTATCTGGGCAACTTTTACGTGCAGGAAGGGCATAAGCGGGTCAGCGTGATGAAAAGCCTGGGCGCCTTCAGCATACTCGGGCAGGTCACCCGCCTCGTGCCCGAGCCAAGCGATGACCCGGAGGTAAAGCTGTACTACGAGTTCATGGATTTCTACAGGTGCAGTTCCCTGTACACCGTTTCCTTCACTTTATCCGGCGGTTACGCCCGGCTGCAGGCAGCGCTGGGCTTTGAGCCCGGTCAAGTGTGGGATGAGGCGTTCAGAAGGGAGTTTTCCGGTGAATTCATGCGCTTTTCAGCTGAGTTTGAGCGTATCAACACAGAGAAGCTGCCCTTGACTGCCGCCGACGTGCTGCTCACTTATCTTGAGATCCATCCTTTCGCGGAATTGCGGGACATGACGAACGAAGAGCTGCACAGGACTCTTTCAGCGATCTGGCCCGATGTGCGGCTTCTGGCGCAAGGCAGCCCGATCTCCTTCAGCATCCAGCCGGAGACCCGCGAAAAAAGCCTGCTGGAGCGCCTGCTTGGTTCGGACAGGCTGCATGCCGCTTTCATTTACGATTTTGACCCGGCCACCAGTCCCTGGGCATCCGCCCACAAACAGGGCGAAAACTATCTTAAAGACCTAAACCTCGACGGCGTGAGCGTGAGCAGCTACCTGACACATTCCGACGCGCTCAAGTGCATGGAGACGGCAGTAGCCGAAGGCGCCAACGTGATCTTCGCAACCACGCCTACACTCATCGACGCCTGCCGCCGTATCGCCGCGGAGCATAAAAACGTGGCAGTGTACAACTGTTCCCTTTCACTTGCCTATGCTGAGGTACGCGGGTATTACTGCCGCATATACGAAAGCAAGTATATCGCGGGCGCTATCGCAGGCGCCGTGTCCCGTACCGACCGGATAGGCTATGTTGCGAATTACCCCATCGTGGGGAGCGTGTGCGCCATAAACGCCTTCGCTTTGGGCGCCAGGCTTACAAATCCCCGCGCCAGAGTGTGCCTGAAGTGGAGCTGCCTTGAGGGGAACCCCGTTCAGGAACTGCTGGAAAGCGGCGCTGATGTTATCAGCAACCGTGACAGGGACGGGGCAAACTCCGCAGTCGCGTGGCATCAGGGCACTTATCAGGTCGAAAACGGGGAAATGCGCCCCCTGGCCTCCCCGCGCTGGAACTGGGGCGTGTTCTACGACAAAACGATACGCGCCCTCAAGTCCGGCGGCATCGAGGCTGCCCGGGACAGACGCCGCGCCATAAACGACTGGTGGGGGCTAAGCGCGGGAGTGGTGAACGTGGATCTGGACGAAAGCCTGCCCTCCGGCCTCAAAACGCTGGCTGAGATACTTAAGCGCGGCATCTCGTCCGAGCAGATAGACCCCTTCCTGTGCCCGATAACCTCTCAGGACGGAAGTCTGATAAGCGACGGCACGCACGTATTCACACCCGATGAACTGATGCGCATGGACTGGCTGAACGACAACGTGGAGGGGCGCATCCCCGAATTTGACGAGCTGCTGCCCCAGTCACGCAATCTGGTCAGGCTCCTGGGGATCCACAGAGACGCCATACCTCCCGAAGCGGAGGAAAGCTCGCTATGAAGATCCTGCTCATTGCGGACGAGGAATCCAAATACCTGTGGGATTACTACCAGCCGGGACGCTTAAGCGGGATCGACTGCATACTCTCCTGCGGCGATCTGAAGCAGGAGTATCTGGAATTTTTGGTCACAATGAGCGGGAAGCCATTGTATTATGTGCACGGCAATCACGACACAGGCTACGAACACTATCCGCCGGAAGGCTGCGACAGCGCCGAAGACACGCTGATAAACTTTAACGGTTTAAGGATACTGGGGCTGGGCGGATGCTTACGCTACCACCCCGGAACTTACCAGTACAGCGAAAAGGAGATGCGCGCGCGAATAAAGCGAGTATCCCGCCTGATACGAAAAGCGGGCGGAGTAGACATAATCATCACTCACGCGCCGCCGCGGGGGTACGGCGACGCGCCAGACAACGCTCATCGGGGATTCGAGTGCTTCGTCAGGCTGATAGATGAGTTCCACCCCATGTATCTTATCCACGGCCATGTTCACCAAAGCTACGGCGACCGTCTGCCCCAGTCGGTCGTATACGGAGACACCACTGTATATAACGCCGTGGGCTGGCACATACTGGACATAGACGTGCCCCAGCCCGCGGTCAGGCCAAGTGGCCTGGGTCGGCTGTTCTCTCGGCTGATGAAACCACGCGTCTGCAAATAGTAGTATGTTTTACAGCGCAGCTGAGGTGGCGTATTGACCACCGCGCAGACCCGATGATACGGACTTATTGAGCGCAGTATGTACATAGATAGCAAGCAGCTTACACAAAGCATCGAGACAGTAGCCAAAAAAGCGAACATTATGTCTGATCATGTCCTCGTTTACGAGGAAATGGTCGCCATCCCCTGCTTCGGGCAGATCATCCTGCGCTTCAGTCTGAACATGGAAACCTGCACCCCGGATGATCTGGACAGGTATGAGAGCCTGCTCTACGGCATAGCCGGCGACGAATTCATGACCGATCTCATGGGAAGCGTTTACAGGAAAGCGGGCGCGGATTACGCTGCCCTCGACAGACGCCTGCTTGAGCTGAACGACCGTTTTGAAAGCGAAACGCTGATCCCGTCAGCTCATGCCGACGGGATCAAAGCCGATGCGTCCGCTCTGTTGAGCGCGGCGGGGCTGGATACTGCCTTGCCCGTCTGGGAGATCCAGGCGGATAGAGGCGAGTACACGCTTTTGCTGCTCGGAAATGAAAGCCGGAAACTCGCCACCCTGGAAACTCCGGTGAAGCTGACCGTGGCGGAAGCGGACGGGCGCATGTGCACAGGTCTTTTCAAGGCCGCCGTCTATTGCAAAAGGCACGGTATCTCGCTGATAAGGGTGCTGGCAGACGGCCGGTAACGATTTTCAGCTGTTTTTTCGTTTTATCATTTTTCTTACCGTCAGTCCGTCCTGAGCGTGCGTTTCAGGTCTCCTGCCTCCCGCGCCAAAAGCGCGATCCGCGTGCTTTCTATCGCGTCCAGGGCAAAGCGTTCTGCCGTGCCTGCCTCTACCGCTTTTATGAACTCCCCGAACGCATCGCCCGGCTCGGGCAGGCTTATGGCGCGGCGGGGTCTGTCGTTTTCAAGCCACGCGACGCCGTCGATCACCTCTATCATGCCCTTCGTTCCGGTAACGCGTATGCGGTCGTCGTCGTGGCGCGCCGCGCCTTGTGGGCGGAAATAGTCCGCCGAGACCGTGGCGAACACCTCGTTTTCCAGCTCCATCTGTATGACGGCGCTCATCTCTGTCTCACCGCAGCCCCGGTTGTCGCCTGCGCTCTGCAGCGCCGACACGCTTAAGCATTTTCCTCCCAGCGCGAGGCACCAGTCGAGAGCGTGGATAGCTACCCAAGGTATCAATCCTCCGTACATATCGCGGTGCCGGAAGAATTCGGGGCGCGTGCCGAACTTATAGCTTTTCTGGGCGTGGATAAGCCGGACCTTCCCTATCTCCCCCGCTTCTATCGCCTGTTTTACGCCCAAAAACCAGCCCGTCCAGCGCAGGTTGAACATTCCGCCCAGCGCCTTGCCGGACGCCTTCCACGCATTTTTCAGCATTTCAAGGTCGCTGAAGGCAGTAGCCAGCGGCTTTTCGCAGTATACGCTGCAGCCCCGTTCCAGACAGGCGGCAGAAACCGCAGCGTGGCGGTCGTAACGGTTATCGACCTCCGCTATGTCCGGCTTTTCTGTTTCAAGCATCTGTCGCCAGTCCGCGTAAAACGGTATGCCCCTTTTTTCCGCCACGATGCGCAGGGAAGTGTCGTCCGTACTGTCGTTCGCAGAGGCGACCGCGGCAATACTGCACGTGTTGTATTTGTCCGCGCTGTCTATCGCTAAGCCGTAATGTCCAGCGCAGCCTATTATTCCTACTTTCAGCATGTTTTTCCCCTTCCCGAGAATTGCCATTTTCCGCTGAATATGATATTATAAACACGCGCTGAAATCAAGTCCAAACCCGCGTTAATCCGTTTATGGAACAGGGAGCATCAACCATGCCTCACGAGATATTTCACTATAAAACCTGGAATGACATCGAACTGACCGCCGGGCGGCTCGGCATATCTCTGCCTCACAGCGATGATTTGGCCGTTCTGAATACTCCGCTCAAGATCGGAGCGTTCACCGCGCATAACCGCATCGCGCTGCAGCCGATGGAAGGTACCGACGGCACAGAAACAGGCAGTCCGGGAGAGCTTACTGTACGCCGTTACCTGCGCTTCGCAGAGGGCGGTGCGGGGCTTATCTGGTTTGAGGCAGTAGCGACCGCGCCTGAGGTGCGCGCCAGCGCTCACCAGCTTATGCTGACTCAAGAAAATCTGGACGCGTTTAAGCGTCTGGCAGAGCAGATAAAAGAGGCGGGTCTCAAAAAGAACGGCTTCGCTCCGGTCATAGTCATGCAGGCCACAAATTCCGGGCGCTACTCCAAGCCACACGGCTATCCCGAGCCGCTTATCGCCTACAGCAACCCGCTGTTTGAAGATACTCCCCTGCCGCAGAACTGCATCCTGACCGATGACCAGCTGAAAATGTATGAAGAGCGCTTCGGGGAGACCGCCCGTCTTGCCCAGACTGCCGGCTTTGACGGAATGGACGTCAAATGCTGTCACCGCTACCTGGCGTGTGAGCTGCTTTCCGCCTACACCCGTCCCGGCGCTTACGGCGGCAGCTTTGAAAACAGGATCCGCTTCCTTCTAAACGCTTACCGCGCGGCCAAAGCGAACATCACAGGCGATTTTTTCCTGACCAGCCGTCTGAACGTGTATGACGGTTTCAGCTATCCCTACGGTTTCGGTGTGGCCCCAAACAGCGGGCTCGCTCCCCGGCTGGACGAAGCCAAATGTCTCGTCGGCATACTAAGATCAGAAATGGATATACCGATCATTAACGTGACTGCCGGGAATCCGTACAAAAACCCTCACGTGAACCGTCCCTACGATCACGGAAACTATGTGCCTGACGAGCATCCGCTCGTGGGCGTTGACCGTATGATGCGCTGCGTGAGCGAGATACAGCATTGTTTCCCGGATCTGCCCGTGATAGGCAGCGCGTTTTCGTACCTGCGGCAGTTTGCCCCGTATCTGGCCGCAGGCATGGTCGCACAGGGTTCCTGCGCCATGGCCGGTTTCGGCCGTATGGCGTTTGCCGACCCCGGTTTCCCCAACAAAATACTCTCCGGACAAACCCTCGACGCGCCCTGCGTGACCTGCGGAGGCTGCGCCAAACTGCTGCGTGCGGGCAGCCCCGCGGGCTGTATAGTACGCGACCGACAATTCTATTCTCTGGAGGCTCTCAAATGAAGATCGCCGTAGTTACCGGTTCGACACGCGGCATAGGCAGAGGCATAGCGGAAGCGCTTGTCCATGACGGTTATCAGGTCGTCTACTCCGGTACCCGCGCTGTGCCTAACGTGGAACTGCCCGCAGGCGCGGTATACATCGGCTGCAATATCGCCGACGGCACGCAGCGAAAGGCGCTGTTTGACCAGGTCATGCGGCGTTTCGGCCGGCTGGATGTGCTGGTAAACAATGCCGGAATGGCTCCCCGCGTGCGCAGGGACATCCTCGACACGACGGAAGAGAGCTTCGACGAGGTGTTGGGCGTAAACCTGAAGGGCACATTTTTTATGTGTCAGGCCGCCGCAAAGCTCATGCTGGAGCTTAAAAACCGGGGCCTTGAAGCATATGCTCCCCGAATAATCAACATCGGCTCCATGTCCGCTTACACTTCGTCAACCAGCCGCGGGGAATACTGTGTGTCCAAGGCCGGAGTGGGCATGGTGACCCTCCTGTTCGCGGACAGGCTCGCCGAAGCGGGGATCCCCGTGTTTGAGATACGCCCCGGTATCATAGACACTGATATGACCAAAGTAGTGCACGAAAAGTACAAGAATCTGATCTCCGGAGGGCTGACACCCATTAAGCGCTTTGGGCAGCCGTCAGACGTGGCGAAGATGGTCTCAGCCTGCTGTTCGGGACTGTTGGACTTCACCACCGGTCAGGTGCTGGACGCGGACGGCGGCTTCCACATAAGGAGACTGTAGCATGCGCATCGGGCAGACTGAGATCGACACCTGCGTATTCCGCACTGTGGTCATCGGTTCGGGCTGCGCGGGACTGAACGCCGCCGCATCGCTCAAAGCCCTTGGGGAGAACAGTCTGTGCATCGTTACCGACGGCATGGATCGCGGCACCTCCCGCAACGCGGGCAGCGACAAGCAGACGTACTACAAGCTCTCCCTGGCGGGCGAAACGCCGGACTCGGTTTACGAAATGGCCAAAGCCCTCATATCCGAGGGCGTCAACGGCGACACGGCACTGTGCGAGGCGGCAGGCTCGGCGCAGGCTTTTTTCAGGCTCGTGCAGCTGGGCGTTGACTTTCCCACGAACGAATACGGGGAATTCGTAGGCTACCGGACTGACCACGACAACCGTGGCCGCGCCACATCGGCAGGGCCCCTCACCTCCCGAAAAATGACTGAGGCGCTGGAAAAAGAGACGCTCCGCCTGGGCATACCCGTGTTTGACGGCTGGACGGCCTTCGCGCTGCTTATAGACGCGGGCCGGGCCGCAGGCGTGCTTGCGTACTCCCCTGCGAAAAACAGGCTGTGCCTCTTTGCCGCCTCACACGTGATAATTGCGACCGGCGGCCCCGCGCAGATCTACGAGGCTTCCGTTTACCCACTGAGCCAGCAGGGCATGACAGGCATGGCCGCCATGGCGGGAGCGCGTTTGAGCAACTTGCACCAGTGGCAGTACGGCATCGCCTCGACTGCCTTTCGCTGGAACCTGTCGGGAAGCTACCAGCAGGTCCTTCCACGCTACGTATCCGTGGATAAAAACGGAAACGAGCATGAGTTCCTGAACGAAGCCTTCCCGGAAGATCCTATGGAAGCTGTGCGGCGCACGTTCCTGAAAGGCTACCAGTGGCCCTTCGATGTAAGAAAGACGGACGGCTCATCCCAGATCGACCTGCTGGTGCATAAAGAAAACGCCATTGGGAGAAGGGTCTATCTGGATTTCCGGCGCAATCCGTTCCCCCTGGCCGATGATCTTTCCAATCTGGACGGTCCCGCAAAAGAATACCTTGCAAACACCGGCGCGGTGCAGGACACGCCATATAAACGTCTTATGTTCATGAACTCGCCCGCGGCGGAACTGTACAGGGCGCACGGGATAGACCTGGAAACCGAAATGCTGGAGATCCGCGTATGCGCTCAGCACCATAACGGCGGCATTGCCGTGGACACCGACTGGCAAACAAGCATACCCGGCCTCTACGCGGTCGGCGAATGCGCTGGGACTTTCGGCGCGTACCGTCCGGGTGGCTCTGCTCTGAATTCCACTCAGGTCGGCTCTCTGCGCGCCGCGCAGCACATCGCCAGAAGCAGCATGCTCGAGCCTGTACAGGACCCTGAGCTGCTGAGCGCGCAAGTCGAGAACGCGCTGGACGGACTGGGATTCGGCGCCAATTGCACTGACATCGGTCTGCTCTTCCGCAGGGAAATGAGCCTGCGCGGTGCGCATCTTCGCGATATTTGCGCCCTCAGGGCGCTGGACGCAAAGCTCGAAAGCGTTCTGGAGGCTGCAAAAAAGCCTTTTGACAGCCTTCCGGATGACATGGAAGCGCGCATACGCCTCAGGGATCAGCTTGTCATCCAGCGCGCTGTTATCAGCGCCATGGTAAAAGCCGCCCAAGTCTACGGCAGCACCGGCGCGGGGCTCGCGCTTGACGCGGAAGGCAGGCCGCTCCCGCATGCTGAGAAAAGTGAGAACCTTGTCTTGTACACAGAAAAATCCGGTGACGGATATACTACATCCGCCGAGCCCGCGCGTCCGATCCCCAAGGGAGAACAGTGGTTTGAGAACGTCTGGAAAAAGTACCGCGAGAGTACTCGCAAAACAGACAGCGGAAATGATCCTATGTAAAGCGGAAAGGCGGAACGCGATGGACAGATTCACAGTCGATACTCCCATGCGCTGCATTTTTCAGGACAACCTGCTCAGCCCATTACGCAAATACCTTGTCTATTGCCCGGATAACTCCTCTGCGGATGGGACGAACCAAGGGCAGGACGAAAGATTCCCCGACAAGCCGCTCAAGGACTGCGCGAGCGGCTGGGCGGCGGAAGGAGTCGTCAGAGGGCTGAATTATCTGGCTCGTGAAATGGAGCTTGGACGGATAAGGCAATATTTCGTGTACGGTGACGAAGCCTGTTCGGACGATGCTCTGAAGCGGGATGTAAACCTGATAAAGCTGTCGCCCGCGGATACGAAGCCCGCCGACAGCACCGATAAACCCTATATCGTAGTGGCTGGCGGCGGCGCTTACAAATGCGTCAGTACCCTTGTGGAATCCCTTCCGACCGCGGTGCATTTCGTAAGAAAAGGATATACCGTTTTTTTGCTGACGTACCGCGTGAACACCGATAAAGCGGCGCTCAAGGCGCTTGACGACCTGGCGGCGGCGCTCAAATATATATCGGACCATGCAAAGGAATTGGGAATAAACGGAAACGCATACGCGCTGTGCGGGTTTTCCGCGTCGGCGAACCTTATCTCCAACTTCGGCGTTCCCGGCCTCGGATTTAAAAAATACGGTCTGAGCAAGCCGGCCGCCATGTTCCCAATTTATACCTTTATCGACCTCAAGACCCGCTCGCAGCACAACTGCATAGGCGATCTGCTCAAGCCCATGTTCGGCGACGATCACGCCGTCTATATCGATAAGTACAACTTAGTAGATCATATAGACAAAGACTTTCCGCCCTGCTATATCGTCTGCGGCAGGGACGATATGAGCGTGCCTCCATCAAATTCCGAAAGGCTGAAACAGCTGCTTGACGGCGCAGGCGTGCCCGCAATACTGGAAGAGGGAGATCACGCCCCCCACGCCTTCGGCGACGGGACCGGCACGGATGTAGAGGGCTGGCCCGAAAAAGCCGTTGATTTCCTTGAAAAACTGACCGCCGGCACGTAAGCGCGGGCGGCCGTTTTTTTCAGCTGTTTCTCAGTCAAAGCGCGTATTCGTCATCTGCAATCCGCGCACATACTTGATATCAGTGTTGATTTTGCCGTGGCAAACGATGTTGTCGAGACTGATGTCTTCCAGCGGGCTGCTCTCCCTGCCGTCCAGCATTATGCCCGTGCCTGCGTATTCGCACGTCAGTCCGTCTATATGGATATGCTGGATGCGCGGCATGAACTGGATCGGCTGAGGTTTATTGTCGTCCACATAGTAGCCCATCGTCACGCACACCGCGTATTCCCTGACATGGCCGACTTTTATATCATGGTACTCTATGTTCTCCACATATCCGCCCCGTTCCGGCGCGGTCTTTATCCATATGCCGATAAGGTTGTTCCTGAATTCGCACTCTTCCACCAGAACGTTGCGAACGCCGCCGCTCATTTCCGAGCCGATCGTGATGCCACCGTGGCTGCGCTGGGCGACTATGTGCCTGACTATTATGTTTTCGCACGGTAAGCCCACTCGCCTTCCGTCGGCGTCTCTGCCGGATTTGAGGCACACCGCGTCGTCGCCTGTATCCGTATAAACGCCGTCGATAAGGGCTCTTGAACAGCCTTCAAGGTTGCAGCCGTCGGTGTTGGGAGCGTGCACCCATGGATTCTTTATGGTTATATTTCGTACTATAACGTTCTTGCACCAGGTGGGATGCAGCGTCCAGAAAGGGCTGAAAGTAAACGTTGGGCCTTCGATAGTCACGTTCTCGCAATCGATAAAATGCAGCAGCCCGGGACGGATGCCCTGCTCTTCGGTGGCGTACACGCGTTTTTCGACTGGTACATCATCCTCCCCCGCCTTATACAGCGCTTCCACGCCCTCGCGGATGACCGCCATGTACCACCAGCTGAATCCCTGGCCGTTGAACGTGCCCTCGCCCGTTACGGCGATATCATGACACTCCCTCGCGTAGATCTGGGCGGAAAAGGTATAGCAGCGCACACCCTCAAACAGCGTGTAGACCGGAGGCAGATAATCCTCTTTGTCCATCGAAAAGCGCACTTCCGCTCCGGCCGCGAGATGCAGTTCGATACAGCTCTTCAGGCGTATCGGCCCGGTGAGCCATAAACCCTCCGGCACGTCCACGCGCCCTCCTCCCCGCTCGACAAGATACGCGATGGCGTTTTGGAACGCCGGAGTGTTTTTGACTTTACCGCCCGGCACCGCGCCGAAATCGGTTATGCTGACCGACCGATCGGGTATGCTCGCGCCCGTAGGCAACTCAAAGGGAGTAAAGCAGCTCATGATCCACCTCAAAACCGTTTATTCGGGAAAATACAGGCCCTGTTCGCCCAGTTCCGGTAGCTTCTCCGTATCAAACGCGCGCCAAAGCGCGGGGGCCAGGCCCTCGACCCAGTTCATGCTCCCGTCCGTTGAAATCAGGGACGCCGGGAAAGCCTCGGAATCCGGCTGAGCCAGGCGCATGCTCTCCAGCGCCTGCGTCTGCAAAAGCGCGGTCTCACCGCTGCAGAGGACAGGAGTACCCAAACGCCGCGCGTCCACCATGTTCCACAGGTTTTCCATATACTCCTGCTCTACACTTCCGTAAACGATCTCTCTGCCGTCGTCAAACCGCGCGGTAAACTCCTTGCGTCTTTCCCCTCCGCGTCTGCCGTAGCGCAGAGTGGCCTTTTCGTAACGGTACTCAAACATGGGTTCCTGTTTTTCGTCTTCCCGCACCGCATGGCTCACCGCTATGAACAGCCCGGCACCCGCGCTCTCGGCTTTCATAACCGCCGTGTCATATGTCTCTATGTCATTGGCGCGATAGGTCCTGCACCGTACGTTTTGGGCGGGCGCGCCCGTCATGAACAGCATATTCATCAGATAATGGGCGGTGGCGTTGTTGAGCACGCTGTCGAATACCGGCCTGCCTTCGGCGTCATACCTGCGTCCCGCCCAATGGGTGGAACGCCCGTAGTACGTGAACCCCCTGGGCCACAGCACGATCACCTTCATATTCAGAGGTGCGCCGAACACGCCCCTGTCCGCGTCGTGTTTCACGGCGCGGATCACGGGGTCATAGCACATCTGATAATCCACGTTGAGCAGCCTGCCGGCGCGGTCACGGGCGGCAAGGATCTTTCTTGCGTCCGCTTCGTCCCCGGCCAGAGGCTTTTCGAGCACCACATCGCACCCGTGTCCGAACGCCTGCTCCGCCTGCTCCCTGTGCAGCTGGATCGGGGTGGCTATTACAGCGATGTCCGGCTTGGCTTCGCGGTACATTTGCTCCGCGTCGCTGTACAGCGGACACAGGTCGCAGCCGGAAGCGTATGGATCCACCGCCGCCACGAGACGAACGTTTTCCCGCTTTGGGTTTTTGAACGCCTCAAGATAGTTGGCGGCAAATCCGCTCGTGCCGAACAGCGCCACACGTATTTCGTCCATTTGAGTATATGCCGTTCCTTTCAAACGCTTAAACGACAGATCCAGCCGTTTACCTGTAGTCCTCCACGACGGTTTCGCCCGCAAGGGTCTTGCATTCAGTGACATCCGCGTAGGAAGCGTCATCTACGAAGAGACTGAACTCGGGATGGGTCTTCAGCATGGTCGCGGGCACGTTAGGCGTGAGCTCGTTTTTGAGCGCCGCGGCGACCGCCCAGGCCTTCTCTTCATGCGGCACGGCGGATACTATGGCCTTGCACTGCATGATCTGCCATACGCTCATGCTTACCGCCTTTTTGGGCACATCGTCAAAGCCGGCAAACCAGCCTTCAGCTACCTGCTGGTTGCGGCAGGCTTCGTCCAGGTTGACTATGATATACGCGTCGCGGGTGTTGAAGTCGGCCGGCGGGTCGTTAAAGGCAATATGCGAGTTCCTTCCGATGCCGATAAGCCCTACGTCTATTGGCGCCTGACGGATCTCGCGGGTGAGCTTTTCGATGCCTTCGGGAGTGCCGTCCACAAAATGCACCTTCTCGACCCCGGTCTTGTCCACAAAACGCTCTTTAAGATACTTTCGGAAGCTTGCGGGATGAGTGATGGGAAGGTCCACATACTCGTCCAGATGGAACATCTCGACCTTTTTCCAGTCGATATCTTTTTCCACCAGGTATTTGAGTGTCTCAAACTGGCTGGCGCCGGTGGAAAGCACGATGCGCGCGCTGCCGTGGTCAGCTATCGCGGCTTTGATATACTCGGCGGCTTTGTCTGCCGCGCGGCGGCCCAGTTCGTCCGCAGTCTTTGAAATAACTATCCTCATAACAAACCTCCAAATGTATGATGTGGTATTATATCACTTTTTCAGTTCCGGGTAAAACTGTCCCAGGAATTCGCTCAGATCGACCGCCCTGTTCTCCCTCATCGAGATATTGGCGGCGATCCCTATGCCTATCGACATTGCTCCCGCGCGGGTGTCCGCCATCTGGCACAGCGGGTCTTCTCTGTAACCCCTGAATAACCTGTCCCTGAGGGCGGGATCGGATCCGCCGTGGCCTCCCGGACGCACCTTTACGCGGGAACGGTCGAACACGACGCATTCCCCGTCGCGGTCGTAGAAGCGTATCGTTTCTTTCCCAAATGCGTTATCGCATTCCAGGCGGCCTTTTTCACCGTTGAGCACTATCTTCATGCATTCGTACGGTGAATGCGCCGTAAGCGAATAGCTTACCACCGCACCTTTCGAGTAGCGGATATTAACGGAAACGCTGTCTTCTATATCTATCACGTTTGAGAACAGGCATCGGTCGCGTATGTAGCCGTCCGCCTGCTCGCAGTCCTTGTACAGCATTTTGAGCCTTCCGCCGTCTTCCCTGTCGATATCCTGATAAAACTCACAGCTCTGCTTATACGCGCAAGTCAGGCATCTTTCACCGTGGGGACGCCGGTCGTCACCGTAAAACCTGCGTGTGCCGAACGCGTTCACCCTCAGAGGCTCGTCGTCCAAAAACCAGTTGAGCAGGTCAAAGTGATGAGTGCACTTATGGATCAGCAGGGAGCCGGAATTGGCGCGTATCGAGTGCCAGCGCCGGAAATAGTCCGCGCCGTGGCTGGTATCGAGCAGCCACTCGTAATGCACCGAAAGCACCTTCCCTATCAGCCCGGAAGATACGAGCTCCTTTATCTTTACGTAGAAATCCATGAAGCGGCAGTTGAACGTGACCGTCACTTTATGGCCCGTCTTCTTTTCGGTCTCAAGTATTTCGGCGCACATCTTTTCGTCAGTGGTGAGCGGTTTTTCGCTGATCACGTCACTGCCCGCGTTGAGCGCGCGGCAGATATAGTCCGCGTGAGCGCAGTCTTTCGTGGTGACTATCACCACGTCGGGCTTAAGTTCCCTGAGCATCCGGTCAAAATCCGTATAAGCAGGTATGTCAGTATTAAGATATTTCCCTACCAGCTGCGCCCTCAGGGGATTTATGTCGCACACCCCCACCAGTCGCGCCACGTCCGCGTATTCTTTCACGATAGGTTCGCAGTAGGACCAAAGCCCCCTGTAACCGGTGCCTACAAGTGCATAGGTCTTCATGTGTTTCCTCCCGTCCCGCGCGTATTACTCGGCTTTGCCCGCAAGGTAACCGCGGTAATCGTTAAAGAAGTTTTCGGCGTGTTTGGTCATGAACACGGTCAGCGTATCGCCTTTGAACGTGAGCTGTATCCTCATGGAGCCCAGGTAGTCGTCTACGCTCATGACCTTCGCTATCACCGTGTCCTCGCTGTCCCACACCGCATGGGTTATGCAGCGGTAATTCGTGTCCATACGCGCGATATTCCTGCCCGCGTATTTCTCCGGGAAGGTAAAGTCAAGCCATTTCCCCATGCCGAAATCGATGGTGAAACACCCGTTGGGCTTCTCGAAGTTCAGCTTAAGCTTATCTCCCTCAAAATCTGCCATCATCCACTTGAAGCCGAACAGATTGTCTTCCAGCCGGTAAGTTACGCCTGAGACTTTTGAGGCAACGGGGCTGTCCGCGCTGCCCGGATGCATCGGTATGGACGTGACATACTCGCGTAAACGCTTTAGCTCCCCGGCGTTTTCGGGCAGAGGCTCATCGCTAATGGCGTCCAGTATGTCGTAGTACGCGTATTTGATGGCGTCTTCCGCATTGTTTATGCCCTGCGTATCCGCGGTCATTACCATGACCGTATCGGTTTTGGGATCCATGAACGCGAACTGAGAACCCATGCCGCAGCAGGCGAAGCCTCCTTGGCGCATCATCCAGAACTGGTAGCCGTATCCGTCGCGTATGTAACTGGAATCGGCAGTTGTGGTATCTATCTGCTTGGTGGTGGCTTCGATCATGTACTGCCTGTCCACCCACTGTCTGCCGTTCCATTCGCCGCGCTTAAGGCAGAACAGGCCGAATTTCAGCAGGTCCCTGGGAGTGCACAATATGCCGCTGCCCGTCCAGGAACGGCCTTCCGGCGTCTCCACGCACCAAATGTCTTTCGATATATCAAGTTCGTCAAGCAAAGGACGCATGTATTCAAGTATCTTTTTCCCGGTCAGTTTTTCCACTATTCCCATAAGCACCGTAGTGCCTGCCGTATCATAGTGGAAGATAGTGCCGGGCTCGTGTTTTATGATGTCGTTGTCGAAGAAAGTCTGAACAAAATCGGGGCTGCCCCAGTCGTAGGAGCCTTCCTCGTTTGGGGTCGCCATCCTGAGCAGGTCGCGCACTGTTGCGCGCAGCGTATATGGAGAAGGATCTTTCGGCAGGTATTCCGGAAAAACGGACGCCGCCGTTGTGTCAAGGCTCAGACGGCCTTCTGTAATGAGCATGCCTATGGCTACGGATGTGAAGCTTTTGCTCACGGAGTACATGCGGTGCTTGATCCCGGAGCCGAAAGGAGCGGTATATCCCTCTGCCGCGATCTTCCCGTGGCGTGATACGATATAGGAATGGAGCGGGAATCCGTAGGTCTTCATTTTATCCAGAAAGCGGATGATGCTCCCGGATGGTATGCCCAGCGATTCCGGCGATACGGTTTGAAACAGCTTGTCTTGCATTGCCAATTTCCTCCGGCTTAAGCTTCACTTTTGCAGGCGTAGCGCGCCTGTTTCATTAAAAGGGCGGCTGCCCTTGGGGGGAAAGCCGCCCGTATCTGGGAAAGATTTGTTTTACTTGTTGACAGCTCTCCAGGCATCCAGCTGAGCCTGAGCTTCGGCTACGATTGCCTCGGCGCCGGAAGCGTTGAGCTTGGCCACGAACTCGTCGATCTGAGCGTCTACGTCAGCGGCGGCGATCCAGCCCCACTTGAGGGGAGTGGTGTACTCGTCGATGACAGCGCTGCAAGCGGCGATCTCGTTCTGCACGGGAGAGGGATCAAAGATGAAGCCCAGGTTGGTGTCGGAGATGGCGTTCTCGTTGGCAGCCTTGATCAGCTCCATGAAGTTGTTCGGATAGCCCTGGGGCACCTTGGAGTATACCAGAGCGCCGAAGTTCGCGCCGTACCAGTAGTAGTGGGCACGGTTGCTGGAATCCTCATTCTTGGTGCCGGCGAAGGAGATCACGTTCTCCTCTTCGCTCTGTACCCAGTGTACGCCTTCAAGGCCGAAGCGCAGCGCGGTGGCTACGAAGGGATCGGTGTTGATGAGCTCAAGAGCCTTCATCGCGACTTCGGGATTCTCGCACTTGGCGCTGATGGAGTTGACGGCGGCCTGCAGGTAGTTGGTGGTGGCCAGGTTGTCCGCGAAGGGCACCATCACGGTGATGAAGTTCGGGGAATCCTTGTGCTCGTCCACGTAAACATAACCGTTGCCGATATCGGTCACCAGGTACGCGGAAGGATTCTGGTTGTAGATCCTGTCGGGATCCCAGTACCAGGGATTCTCATGCAGCACGCCTTCGCTTACCAGCTCGGCGACGGTGTTGCACAGATCGCGGTATTCCTGGGTGGCATAGATGTTGAACACTTTCTCGCCGGAGCCCATGCCCTCGAAGGCGTCGATGCCGGGCACGTTCACGGCCGCAAGGCCGTTGATGGTCTCATAGGGAGCCCACTGGTCAATGTCGGGGAATGTACGGCTCATGGGGACGTATTCGGTGTCGCTGAGTTTGAACTCGGGATGCAGCTCGTTGCGCTTCTCGAAAGCTTCGCGCAGGATCGGGATCATTTCCTTATAATCCTTCACGGTCTCGGGGAGCTCAAGGCCGATCTCGTCGGCCAGAGTCTTGTTGACCATGACCGCGTACATCTTGACGGAATCCTTGTAGGAGGGGATGCCGTAGATGTGGCCGTTGACCTTCATCGCGCTCCACAGTCCCTCGGGGATCATGGCGTAGGTCTCGGGCGCGTACTCAGGCAGCAGGTCCTCGATGGGGAGGAACGCGTCCTTCATCACATAGTCCACATAGCCGATACCGCTGTTGCAGTTGATGATGTCCATCTTCTGGCCGCTGAGTATCATGGGGCTGACCTTGGAAGAATACTCGGAAGCATCGATCCAGTGGAATTCGATCTTGGCGTTGATCTTCTCAAGCAGATAGGCGTTGATCGCGTCAAACACGGTCTGGCTGTCCGGAGACACGTTTGTGGCGACATACCAGTCAAGGACGACAGGTTCGTCAGCCAGCGCGGGCGTAAGACCCAGCAGCATCACCAGAGCGAGCAATACGCTGAGAATGCGGGTGAGCTTTTTCATTGAGATACCTCCTATATTTTTACCGGATCATTTCCGGCATGGATACGTATTAACCCTTCACGCTTCCTATCGTCATGCCGTGGATGAAGAAGCGCTGGAAGAAGGGGTATGCGAACAGTACGGGCACCGTGGTAAGCACCAGTATGGCCATGCGCGTCTGCTCGGAGGGCATGTTCTTAAGCAGAGCCATGCCGTCGGGAGAAGACGCCAGGGACGAGTTGTTCTTTATGAAGTCGATCTGCTGCTGGATACGCGTGAGCATGGTCTGCAGCGGGACGAGCTTCGGGTTGTCGATGTAGAGCATACCGGTGAACCACTCGTTCCATTTGCCCACCAGCACGAACAGGCCGATGGTGGCGAGCCCCGCCTTGGACAGCGGGATGACTATGCTGCCGAATATCCTGAACTCCGACGCGCCGTCGATTTGCGCAGCGTCGAAAAGTTCTATCGGGATCGTAGTCGATATGAACGTCCTGAGCACTATGATGTTGAAAGCGCTCACCATGCTGCTGAGCACCAGGATCCAGAAGGTGTCGTACAGGTGCAGCACGTTCACGTTGATTATATAGGACGGCACCAGACCGCCTGAAAACAGCATGGTAAAAAACACCATGAACGTGTAAAACTTCCTTGCGTTAAAACGCTGCTGGGCCAGCACGTACGCGTACATGGTCATGATCAGCACGCTCACAAAAGTGTGCAAGACGGTGACCACTATGGTGACCAGATAGCTGTCCACCAACTGGGAACCCGTTTTGAACAGGCTGTCATAGGCCACAAAGCTGGTGCTGAGCGGGAAAAAGCTGAAGCCGCGGTAAGTAAGGCTTTCCGACGAGGTGATGGATATGATGAACACCAGCACCACCGGCACAACTGTAAGAACAGCGACAATGCTCATGAACACGCTGAAAAACGCGTTCGTCGCCGGTTTGATACGGTTTATCTTCAGGAAGGAGTTGTCTTCTTTTTGCTTGCTCACTGATCGTCCCCCCTTCCTCAGAACAAAGCCGATTCTTCGTCTACGTGCCTGACGATCTTGTTGGAGATCATGATAAGCACGAAGCCGACTACCGACTGGTACAGTCCGGCGGCTGTGGACATGCCCGTGTTGCCCAGGGTCTTGAGCGCCCTGTACACATAGCTGTCGATAACGTCTACTACTTCGTAAATCGCGCCGCTGTTCATGGTGACGTTGTAGCTGAGGCCTATATCGCCTTTGAACATGCCGCCCATGCTGAGGATGAGCATTATTACGATTATATGCTTAAGGTGCGGCAGCGTGACATACCTCGCCTGCTGCAGCTTGCTTGCGCCGTCCAACACCGCCGCCTCGTAGTATTCCTGCGAAATGCCGGATATTGACGCCACATACACGATGGCGGTGTAGCCAACGCCCTTCCAGGCGCTTATGAATACCAGCAAAAACGGCCAGAGGGGCTTGTAAACATACCAGTTCGTGCCGCTCTGCCCCATGGATTTGATTATGGAGTTCACTACGCCGTTCGCGCCGATAAAGGCGTACACTATGATGGCCACGACCGACATGGACAAAAAGTAGGGCATGATCATCATGGTCTGAATGACTTTGGACAGCTTGCGCAGGTACATTTCGTTGAGCACCAGCGCCAGAAGCACGGAAAGCGAAGTGTTCACGGTGATGAACGCGATGTTGTAAAGCACCGTGTTGCGGGTTATGCGCCAGGCGTCCAGCGTATGGAACAGGAACTCAAAATTCCTGAGACCCAGCCAGTCGCTGCCGAAAAAGCCTTTGGCAACCGAATAGTTCTCAAAGCCCAGTATCACGCCGAACATGGGCGCGTAGCTGAAGATAAGCAAATATAAAAGCACCGGAAGCGCCAGCACGTGCAGCCGCCAGTGTTTTGCGAAAGAAGTGAAAAACCCGAATCTATTGTTGTGCGTTCCTTTAACGCCCTTATTCACCTTAAAGCCCCCTGATGGTTCGAAAGCCTTGTCTTGTTAATATTGTAAATCAAACAATGTAAAAATGCAAGCGGTTTGCCTATAAAATGTTTGATATCCCGAAAATGTTATTCTGACGTGAACAAAAATAGGTTCAGCAACTTGCAAGCCCTGCATCATTGTACTATAATAATGTTTTAGGACAAGACTCTTTTTGAACGGAAGGCATCGGATGAAAACTGTTATTCGGGGGGCGCGCGTGATACTGCCCGATTCAGTAAAAATCACGCAGGTCATCGCCCAGGGTTCAAAGATCCTTGAGATCACCGATCATTACGACCCAATGCCGGAAGACCGGCTTATCGAGGCCGAAAATCTGTATCTGTGCCCCGGTTTCGTGGACATACATGTGCACGGCGGAGGCGGCGCTTCCGTAAACAGCGGTTCCGCCCAGGCAGTGCTGGATATGGCGCGGGCTCACGCCGGGTTCGGGACCACCTCCTTATTGCCCACTACCCTCGCCGCGCCCATGCCGCAGCTGCTCGGAGCGATCTCGGCAGTAAGAGAAGCTTCTTCGCAAACCGACGGACCCACGATATTGGGCATACATCTTGAAGGTCCATGTCTGAATCCCCTGCAAAGCGGCGCGCAGGCGCCCGGCAGCCTGCTCACCCCCGCCGAGGCGGAGCTTGGGCCGCTGTTTGACGCCTGGCCGGGCGGGATAAAAATGATGGGCGCGGCCCCCGAGCTGGACGGCGGCATGGAACTGGGCGACGAGCTCACAAAACGCGGCATAACCGCGTCTGTCGCCCACTCCAACGCCACTTATTATGAGGTACAGGAAGCCATAAACCACGGGTATTCCGACGTGACTCACCTGTATTCGAGCTGTTCAGGGCTCGTGCGCGTCAACAGCTACCGCATCCCCGGCGTGATCGAGGCGGGGCTGAACCTCGACGAGCTCACTGTGCAGGTGATCGCGGACGGAAAGCACCTGCCGCTTGAGCTGCTGAAACTTATTTACCGCTGCAAAGGCGCGGAAAAGATAGAGCTTATCACCGACGGCCTCGAATTCGCCGCCAGCGAGCTTAAGGAAGGCACCGTCTACCGCCAGGAAAACGGCGTGGAAACAGTGTACGAAGACGGCGTGATGAAGCTTTTGAGCCGCCAGGCTTTCGCGGGCAGCGTAGCTACGCTCCATCGCTGCGTCCGCAATATGGTAAAAGCCGGCGTGCCCCTCCCCGAAGCTGTGCGAATGGCCAGCGAAAACCCCGCGCGCCGCATAGGCGCCAAAGGCAAGGGCCGCATCAAGGCGGGCTTTGACGCCGATCTCGTGCTGCTTGACAAAGAGCTCGCGCCCGTATGGGTCATGGCACGCGGCAAGACGGTCAAAGACAGCCTTAGTCAGACAACCAAGCCGTGCAGAGGATGACATATGCGTTCAAAACTGTATGAGGGGAAAAACCTCAGACCCGGCGCCCGCACGCTTTGGGAGATACAAGCGTGGGCCCTGCGTCCGCCGGTCGAAACGGCAACAAACCTGTACATAAGCGCCAGGGACAGAGCTTCCGCGTGCGTGGAGAGCTCCTTTGCGGCACGCGAAGCCATAACCGACGAGCATTCCCTGCGTGCCAGGCAAGCGGCAGTAAAAGAAGCGTTCTTGCGCTGCATAGGAGGTTTGCCGTGCGAACCCTCTTTTGTGAGCGCAGAGGTAACGTCCCGCACCGAACGCGGAAGCTTTATTGCTGAAAACACAGTGCTTGAGACCCGGCCCGGCTATTACGCTACCTGCACTGTCTATCTTCCCAAAGGCTTTGACTCCCCCCGACCCGCGGTGCTGCTGCTGATCGGCCACACCGACGAAGGGAAAGCCGACCCTGAGTATCAGTATGTCTCACAGCTGTTCGTAAACGCCGGGTTCATTGTGCTGGCGCTCGACCCCTTCGGCGAAGGCGAGCGCTTCGAGCACTATGACTTACCAAACGACTTCCAGCCCATACAGGGTTGCTCGGGCGAGCACGACCTCATGGACTGGAAATTCAAGCTTATGGGCGTCAGTCTGGCGAGGTATTTCGTATCTGACGCGCTGGCCGCGCTCAAATACCTGAAAAGCCGCCCAGACGTGGACGCAAGCCGCGTCGGCCTGACCGGCCATTCCGGCGGCGGCACTCAGGTCTCGATGCTCATGCTCGCAGCCGCTGACGAGTTCGCCTGCGCCGCGCCCTGCGCGTACATCAGCGACACGAAGGCGATGATCGACGAAGGCGTTGACCCTGACAATGAGATGATCTGGCCGGGGAGCCTCCAAGCCGGCATAGATTACGCCGATATTCTTTTATCTATGGCGCCCAGACCCGTGACAGTGCTTTCCAACAGGCACGATTTCTTCCCCCGCGAAGGCGCACTGCGCGCCTGCGCCGAGGCGCGGAACGTATGGGAGCGCCTTGATCTCCCCGATCCTCCCGAGCTCGTTTGCTCCGAGTCGGAGCACGCTTACGGAGAAACGCTTGCCCAGGCGGCCCTGCGCGCGTTCAGCCGTGCCCTGCTCGGGAAAGAAATAACTCAGGAGTGTGAAAAACGTTTCAGTTTCGAGCCTCTGGCGCGCGAGGAACTCTTCGCTGCGAAAGGCTGCATACTGAAATATAAGCCTCACATACGCACGCTTCAGCGCGAGGCGAACGAACTGCTCGCCCGCCTGCGGCAGCGTCCCCGCGTCTCCGGAAATGAGCTGTCGGATAAAGCCTTCCGTCTCATCGACGGCGGCAGGATCCGCCCCGGAGAGATCAGGGTATACAAGGAGGGCATTTGCGCACCTTATGCGTATTTCTGCATAGTATTCCGTTCCGAACCGGGGATCTGGCTCAACGCGGTGCTTTTGCGCGACATGCGTCTGGAAGACGGACCTCTGCCGACAAACGTGATGTTCTGGCCGGGCGGGGTCGCCCGAATCGCGGAACACTCCAACCTCATTCATAAAACGGTCTCTGGCGGAAAGCAGGCACTGATCCTTGATCTGCCCGGTGAAGGGGCGCTTTTGCCGGCAAAACTCGGCGGCACGGACATGTACATCAGCTGGAGCACCATGTACAAGCTGAACAGCTATCTGATACAGCTCGGTGACAGTCTTGCCGCACTGCGAACAAGGGGCGTTGCCGCGGCATGCGAAGCACTTAAGACGTCCCGCATGACATCTGAGGATATCTGCCTGTATTCAGAAGGAGACATGGACAAGTATGCAATGATCGCTGCCCTCTTGTGCGGTGTGAAAGCGGCGCTCAGCGGGAACTGCCAAAGCTATGAAGAGATAGTCGCCGGCGAGTTCCACGACCAGACCCATACCCATGCCTGGGCGCTGCCCGGTGCGCTTGAGGCTTTTGACAGCGAAGACATACTATGTGAGCTAAAAAGGCGCGCCCTTTTGCAATAAAACAGCATTTACGGAGGAAAGTTATGAAACTCAAGATCGCCATGATCGGCGGAGGTTCCTATTCATGGACTTACGGCCTGTACAGCACGTTCCTCGACAACCCGTTTTATGACAGGGAGACCGAACTGTGCCTGTACGACATAAACGAAAAAGCGCTGAACGACACCTACGCCTTTTGTTCCTACTACAACAATATGTATCCCGAAAAGGCGATAACGATCACAAAGACCCTTGACGAAGACAAAGCGCTTGAAGGCGCGGATTTCGTGACCGTCGCCATCTCACACGGAGGGCTCGACGCAGAGCTGGAAGACCATTACATCGCCCGCAGGCACGGGTTTTACAACGTGAAAGGCAGCGAATCCGGTATCGCGGGCGCCAGCCGCACCATACGGCACGTACCCGAATTCGTACGCATCGCTCTCAAAATGAAACGCCTGTGCCCCGGCGCCATTATGCTGAACGTCACCAACCCGCTCACTGCGCTGACACGCGCGGTGCAGAAATACGCGGACGTGCACGCGGTAGGCTTTTGCCACGGCATCAGGAATCATCTGGAGATCCTGCTCCCATATTTCGGCGCTGACAGCTTCGAGCACGTCAGCTTCTCGGTATCCGGCGTGGACCACTGCTCTTTTTTGACCGACATTAAGTTCCACGGAGAAGACGCTCTTGAGATAATGCGCAAAAAACGCATGATCGAAGCCGCGTGGGCAGGCAAAAGCAACATTACGTTCGACGATCCCTTCGCCGGGCGGGAAAACGAGCGTATCCGCTTTATCCTGTGGGACATGCTGGGCTGCATGCCCGGCCTGAGCGACGAGCACTGCGCGGAGTTCTACTATCAGACCACCGGCACACAGGCCAACCGCGACCTGTTCGGAATGCACTACGACCGCGTAAAGGATCGTACCGCGAGCGTGGAAAAGCTGCGCAATGACATCGTCATACCGCTCGAGACCGGCAAAATGCCGCCTCTTAGGATCAGCCAGGAGCATCCCGACAGGGTCATCGAAGCGCTTAAAGGCGGCCGCCAGTTCTATGATGTTATGAATTACCGCAATTACGGCCAGACGCGGGAGCTGCCCATGGACACGGTAGTCGAAACGTTCGTGACGTTCGATGCCACCGGCGTGCATCCCGCCATAGCCAATCCCCTGCCCGGCGCTGCGAGGCTCGTGGTGCAGGCCACGGCGCTCAGGGAAGAAATGTTCATGGAAGCCGCCATGGAGTGGGATACGGACAAACTCACTTCCGCCCTCTGTCAGGATCCTCTGGTGCAGGATTTCACCCGTATCAGGGATGTTTCCAGGGAGATAATGGATTACAACCGTCAGTTTGTCGGAAAATAACTATTTGAAAGGCCGTGATCGGCATGAAATTAAGCGCAGGATTTTCCAGAGTTGACATTACGCCCCCGCTTGGCATACCCATAGGCGGATATTATCAGCTGCGCCTCGCGCAGCGTATACTCGACCCGCTGGAAGCAAGCGCGCTTGCGGTATCGGACGGCGGCAGGACCGTGCTTATATACAGTGTGGACCTGCTCGAACTGAAAGACGCTTTCGCGGCGCCGATCCTCGATCTTGTCGCGCGGGAGCTTGCCCTTCCCCGTGAAAACCTTTTTATAGCCTGCACGCATACGCACACAGGCCCGCAGCTGGACGGCGACGCCGCGCCCGAACTCAGGGAGGAGTATTTCTCCTTCCTCAAAAGGAGGCTCAGGGATGCGGGAAAGCTGGCGCTTGACGACCTCAAGCCCGCGCGCCTGGGATATGCTGTGTCGCGGGCGCCCGGCATCTCGTTCATCAGGCGCTACAGGATGAAAGACGGCACGATACACACGAATCCCGGCATCAGAAATCCGGAAGTCGTGTGCCCTGTGGGAGAAGTTGACGATG
Source organism: Clostridiales bacterium (assembly GCA_024684375.1). Lineage (GTDB taxonomy): Bacteria > Bacillota > Clostridia > Christensenellales > Aristaeellaceae > RUG14130. Next base: position 34,873 of record JAIKWZ010000051.1, on the reverse strand, counting down.
CGGTAAGCGTGATCCGCTTCGACAGGGAAGGCGGCGACAGCATCGTCATAGCGCATTTCGCCGTGCATCCCGACACGATCGGCGGCTGCGTCATCTCGGCAGACTGGCCCGGTTTCGCCCGCCGCACACTGGAAAAAACGCTGGACGGCGTTAAGTGCATGGTTTTGAACGGCGCCATTGGAGACGTCAACCATGTGAACACCCTGCCCGAAGGCGGCGCGCTCAACGACCTTGTCATGGATTTTGACGACTGCATGCGCGGCTACGGCCACTCCCGCCACATGGGCAGGGCAGTCGCGGGAGCCGTGCTGCAGGTGTACGGCAAGGTCGCCTACACAGACAGTCCTTCCGTTCGAGCGGCGCAGACCCATGTGGTCTGTCCCTCGAATAGGCCCCGGCCGGAAGAGATACCCGAAGCGGAGCGCATCTGCCGCCTCCACTCATCCGGCAGAGACGCCGAGATACCGTTTACGGGCATGCAGCTGACCACTGTGGTAGCCGAAGCTGAACGGATCCTGGAGCTGAAAGACGGGCCCGACGGGTTCGACCTGCTGCTCAGCGCCGTGAGCATTGGCCCCGTAAAACTTATAGGCATACCCGGAGAACCGTTCTCGCAGACCGGACGGGAGCTCAAAGCCGCCGCGAAAACAGGTCTCATCCTCCCCTGCTGCTGCGTAAACGGCTACGCCAACTATTTTCCCCTCGCCAATGACTATCTTGAAGGCGGTTATGAGGCGCGCTCAAGCCTGTTCAAAGCGGGAGTGGCGGAGACGCTGAGGGACAAGGGCCTTGAACTGCTTGACAAACTGGAGACCGAAAGGGATTGATATAATGAACGAAGCTCAGCTTAACGAAATGCTCTCGCGTCCGTCTGACGCGCTCAAAACTGACCTGCTCAGCCTGCGCGGCGACATTATGATCATCGGCGCCGGCGGCAAAATGGGGCCAACGCTCTCCATCATGGCGAAACGGGCGCTCGGAAACAGTGCGAATGTGATCGCGGTCTCGCGCTTTTCGGATCCCGAAGCGCGCAGGCTGCTGTCCGACGCGGGCGTCGAAATGCTGTCCTGCGAGCTGACCGACCCGGACGGCGTAGCAAAGCTTCCTAAATGCGAGAACATAGTTTTCATGGCCGGACGCAAGTTCGGCACTTCGCAGGGCGCGTGCGCGACCTGGGAAATGAACACGGTGGTGCCTTCAATTGTGACGCGGCATTTTCAAAGCGCGCGCTACACTGTATTCTCTACCAGCAACGTTTATCCGTTTTCGAAGCCTGAAGACGGCGGCTGCACTGAGGATGTGGTCCCGGCCCCAGTTGGCGAATACGCCTCCAGCTGCCTGGGACGCGAGCGTGTGTTCGAGTACGCCGCCGCCCATTACGGCGCGAAAGTGCTCAAGTTCCGCCTGAGCTACGCGATAGACCTGAGATACGGGATACTCAACGACCTGTGCCAGTGGATCCTGGCCTCCCGCCCGATCCCGCTGGGCGTGCCCGCGTTCAACTGCGTATGGCAGCGCTACGCCAACGAAGCGGCGTTAAGGTCGCTGCTGCTGGCGGACGAAAGCTGTCCCGCTCTCAACGTGACGGGTCCCGAAACGGTGAGCGTCAGGCAGGCCGCAAAAAAACTGGCCGGGCTGCTTGGCAAAGAAGTCACTTTTGCCGAGGAAACAGGCGACAGGGGCATTTTGTGCAACTCCCAGAAATGTATCGGTGCTTTCGGCTATCCGGACGTGTCTCTGGATGAAATGATGCGCATGCAGGCCGAGTGGATACTGGACGGCGGGCGAAACCTTAACAAGCCCACGCATTTTGAGGAACAGAAAGGGAACTTCTGATGGATACGACCTCATTTGAGCTTTTGATGAAAGGCGCTTTCATACCTGCGATGCCCCTGGTGCTGGACTCGGATCGCCGTTTTGACGAAGCGAAGCAGCGCAGGCTGATAAGATATTACCTTGAAAGCGGCGTAGACGGTCTTGCCGTGGGCGTGCATACTACCCAGTTCGCCATACGCGACCCCAAAGTCGGGCTGTTCGAGCGGGTCCTTCAGGTCTCAATAGACGAGATGCGCTCATATTCCGCCGAGACGCTAAGGCCGGTGCTGGCAGTTGCCGGTGTTTGCGGCGAAGAGCCCCAGGCGCTATATGAAGCGCGGACGGCCAAACGTTTCGGTTACGACATAGCGCTGCTCAGCCCCGGCGGACTTGATCACCTGAGCGAGGCCGAAATGATCAGCCGCACCAGAGCGGTCGCGGACGTTATGGACGTGATGGGTTTTTACCTGCAGGTGGCCGTGGGAGGCCGCGCGTTTTCTTACGACTACTGGCGGCAGGTCTGCTCTGTCGAGGGTGTAAAAGCCATAAAATGCGCCGCGTTCGACAGGTACCGCACCGTGGACGTGGCACGCGCCATAGCATACGCGGATCATGAGATCGCGCTGTACACGGGCAACGACGACAACATAGTGGTCGACCTGCTCACGCGCTACCGTTTCGGTTCGGGAAAAGACGAAAGAACCGTGATCACCCGCGGCGGCCTGCTGGGGCATTGGTGCGCCTGGACGCATACGGCCGTGGAGATTTTCAAACGAGTGAAGGCGATGTCCGGGCAGGAAACGCTGCCCGGAGAGCTGCTTGAGCTCGCCGCAAAGGTGACGGACGTGAACGGAGCGTTTTTTGACGCCCACAACGGCTTTAAGGGCTGCATCGCCGGCATGCATGAGGTGCTCAGGCGGCAGGGGCTCATGGACGGCGTCTGGTGCCTCGATCCCGCCGAAGGCCTTGGAGAGGGCCAGGCTGAGGAGATCACCCGCGTTTACGGCATGTATCCCGAGCTCAGTGACGATGCTTTCGTAAAACAGTTTCTTGAAAGCTATTCGCAGCGATGCTAACCCTTATTTCGACCGTTTTCAGGAGGACAAAATGGCTTTGACTCTGTTTGATCCACGGGATGAAATGCTGCGCCGCATGCGCGAGAACACATTCGCCGGGCGTATAAAGCCGGGCGAAGACGTAGCTGAATGGCAGGCCTCCGCCAGACATAAACTTGAAAAGCTGCTGGGACTGCCCTTTGAGAACGTCGATCCCCAAACCGAGATCTGCTGGACGCGCGAAAACGAATACGGCACCGAAACTCGCCTTATCGTTTATTCAGAAAAGGACGCGCGCGTGCCTTGTCATCTGCTTTTGCCCAAAGATGGCGGAGAAAAGCTGCCGCTCATGGTATGCCTGCAGGGCCATTCCACGGGCATGCATATTTCCTTGGGCGTCGCGAAGTTTCCGGGAGACCAGGAAGACATCGACGGCGACAGGGATTTCGCAAGGCAGGCGGTAAAACGCGGCTACGCTGCGCTTGCCGTGGAGCAGAGAGCTTTCGGTGAGTGCGGCGGCACGGAAAAAGGACCGGACTGCCACCAGCCCGCCGTGCAGGCGCTGCTGTTGGGACGCACGCTGATCGGTGAAAGATGCTGGGACATCAAATGCGCTCTGGAAGCGGTGTTCGATCTGTTCCCAAACATAGACAAAACGAGCGTGGCGCTTATGGGCAATTCCGGCGGCGGCACCACCACGTTTTACGCCTCGGCACTGTATCCGTTCATAAGCGCCGCGATGCCGTCCTGCGCGTTCTCTGGCTTTCTGCCTTCCATCGGCGCGCAAAGGCACTGCATCTGCAATTATGTTCCAGGCATAATGAAAGAATTCGACATGGCGGAACTGGCGGGGCTTATCGCGCCGCGGCCTTTGGTGATCGTAAGCGGGCAGCATGACGGCATTTTCCCCATTGAATCCGCTAAAGAGCAGTTCGCTATCGCCCGCGAAAACTACTACGCTCCACTCGGCGCGCAGGACAGGATACGCCACGTCATAGGCCTGCAGGGACACCGCTTCTACGCGGATGACGCCTGGCCGGTCTTTGAAGCTCTGACAGGCTGGGGCAAGCGCTGATATGACTCCGGCTGAGCGCGTCAAAGCCGTATATCACCTTCAGGCACCCGATTATGTCCCTTTTACGATATACGAGACCAAGGTGAAAGGGCGGCCCTACGAACGGGAACTGATGGATCTTGACATCTGCTGCATCCGCCGCCTAGAATCATTCAGGATAGTGCAGGAAGGTGACGTCACAGTCCGGCAGACCCGCACGGAGCTTCCAAACGGCCATTATACGCTGCGCAAAGTCACCCATACGCCTTTCGGAGACCTGACCAAAACGGAAGAATACGACGATATCACTTCCTGGACACGGGAATACCCGTTCAAGGACGAAAGCGATTACGCCAAACTGCGCTACCTTTTCGATAATCAAAAGGCCGTCTCCCGCTATGACGAGCTTTCCGCTGACGTCGCCGAGGACGAAAAAAACGCCTCCGTGCTCGTTCGCACACACCTCCCCCACGAGCCTGTGTCGGATCTGCTGGGCTATATAATGGGGCCCGAAGCCTGGTGTTACGAGTGGATGGACAACCGTGACATGCTGCTTGAGCTCACGGACAGCATGCGCCGGGCGTACTGCCAGACTTATCCCATCACGGCGGCCGACCCGTTCGAGATCGTGAACCAGGGCGGAAATCCAACTCCCGAGATCATCGGGCGGGAAGGCTACCGCGAATTCTACATGCGCGAGTATGAAGACGCGTACGAATTTATCCATAACGCCGGCAAGCTACTGGGCACCCACCTGGATGCCTGCAACGCGCCGATAATGGACCTGATCGCCGAGGCCAAACTGGACTATATCGAAGCCTACGACCCCGTCATGAGCCCCGGTGTGTACGAAGCGACGCGGATATTCGGCGACAAGCTGCTTTCGCTGCACTTTCCTTCCGCCTGGCAGACCCACGACGAAAAACAGATCGTAAAGGACACAATAGGCCTGATCGAGGCCGCAAAAGACCCCCGCAGGCTCATAATCGGCATAACCGAGGATGCGCCCATGGACCGCTATGTGCCTATAGTGCGGGGCATAATGACCGGGATCAGGGAATTCGGTCCCCTCAAATAAAACTGCAGGGAGGTCTCAAAATGGCCGAGCTCAGCCCGTTTCTGAAAAACTGCGCGGCATTCATAAATGAAAATGCCCTGAACGTCATCCGCGTTTCCGAAGCATACGGAAACGGCGAGATAAACACCGTCGAATTCATGCCCGTAAGCCCCTGCCAGGATGTGTACTCCGTGGCCAAGACCTTCACCATGACGGGCGTAGGGCTTTTGTTCGACAAGGGGCTGCTCAGGCTTGACGAAAAGATATGCGATATCCTTGCAGACGAGCTCCCGGAAAGCGGCATGGACGACAGGTGGTTTGCTTCCACCGTGGAAATGGCGCTCACCCACCGTCTGGGGCTGCCGGGCGGCTTTTTGGACATAGACGTCAATCCCTCCTGGGAGTTCACAAACGACTTTTTAAGGTATCTTTTCACTTATCCGCTGGCGTATGAGCCGGACACCGAATCCCGCTACTCCGACGGCGCGTACTACCTGCTTTCCCGCATAGTTGAAAAGAAGGCAGGTCTGCCTTTGGACGACTTCCTATGGAAGGAAATGCTGACAAAGCTGGAAGTCCGGGAGCTCGCCTGGAGCCATTGCCCGCAGGGGCATCCCATAGGCGCCACCGGGCTGTACGTCCATTCGTCCGACATGGCCAAGCTGGGGCTGGTATACCTGAATGACGGGCTTTACAAAGGCAGGCGCATACTCTCAAAAGAATGGACGCAGCTGGCGGTCGCAAGGGAGTTCGCCCTTAACCGCTACGGGAGGAAGAGCGCTTACGGAAAAGGCGGCATGTACGGGCAGGAACTGCTTGTAGTGCCATACCAGGACAGGGTCATCGCGATCCAGTCCTTCAGCGAAACGCCCGATGAATTCAACGATTTTGTGGGGAGGAGCTTATGAATACCGATATAAGCAGAGACAATATAATCACCCTGGCGCGTCGCGCCTGCGACACACTTATGGCCAAGTTTGAGGCCCCAAAGCTGCCCCCTGTCGGCCAGTTCCACTACCATCAGGGAGTATTCCTGTCCGGAATGTGTCAGGTTTGGAAGCTTACGGGCGACGACAGGTATTTTGAGTATCTGCGCGCCTGGGTAGACTCCTGCGTGCGTCCTGACGGCAATATCGTAGGATTTAACCCCGGCCAGCTGGATGACCTGCAGCCCGGCGTATTGCTGTTCCCGATATACGACAAGACCGGCGTAGAGCGCTATCGTCTGGCTATGGACTGTGTAGCTCACTATATGTCCACCACCGCGGTCAACCCCGAAGGCGGCTTCTGGCACAAGGCGTGGTACCGAAACCAGATGTGGCTGGACGGTCTGTACATGGCCGGACCGTTCATGACGGAATACGCCGTGCGTTTCGGCCGCCCTGATATGCTCGACCAGGTGGTGTTTCAGGCGAAGCTCATGCGTGAAAAGACCCGGGACGAAAACACCGGGCTATGGTATCACGCGTGGGATTATGAGAAGCGTCAGCCCTGGGCCGACCCTGTTACCGGCAGGTCTCCCGAATTCTGGGGACGCTCAATCGGCTGGGTGCCCGTGGCGCTGCTGACAGAGTGCGACCTGCTGCCCGACGGGGAGGCCAAAAGCATCCTCTCCTCCATCGCCGTGGAGCTGCTCAGCGCGCTCCTGCCCTGGCAGGACGAGACAAGCGGCCTGTGGTATCAGGTGGTGAACAAAGGCGACCAGCCTGAAGATTGGCTCGAATCCTCCTGCACCTGCCTGTATGCCGCTGCCCTGTGCATGGCCGTTAGGCAGGGATTCATGGAGAAGGACGTGCTCAAGCCCGCCTTCAAGGCTGTTAAAGGGATTTTTGAACGGCTGGGCGAGGACGAAAACGGGCTTCTGATAGGCAACGTGTGCGTGGGCACGGGAGTGGGCGACTATCCCTTCTACTGCGCCCGTCCAACCAGCACCAATGACCTCCACGGCGTGGGCGCTTTCCTGCTCATGTGCGCTGAAGCGTCCAAAGCAGTATAACACGGGTCTTAGTCAGACGCGGGGCCGGTCTACCAGCATCGGCCACCGCGTCTTTTTATGCCTCCACGCGGGCAGGCAGCTTGACTTTACAATGCCTTAATGCTATACTGTTCAGGTCAGAATAAAACACAGGGGGAAAACGTATGAAACGGTTTTTTGCGCTTATGCTCTCGCTGCTCATGGTGTGCTCTTTCGCGCTTTCGGCCTCGGCCGAGGACGTGCCGGACGCTCTTGAGGCAGCCAGCAAAATGACCAACGAAGAGCTTTACACCAAAGCGAAGGAAGAGATCGCCAAAGGCGCCCAGCTCAACTTCTATTCCACCACTTCCTTTGCCGAGAAGGCCGCCGCCAACTTTATGAAGGCGTATCCCGAACTGGACGGCAAGGTGATCTACGCCGAGATCGACGACGGCGAGACCTACACCAAGCTCACCAACCAGATCGGTTCCGGCGTAAAGGATTCTCCCGACATGGCACTGGTGCAGAACGGGCCCGATCTTAAGGTCAACCTGCTCGAGGACGAATTAAGCTACAACTACTTCCCCGAAGCCCTGAAGGATGTTGTGCCCGAGGAGTATCAGGAGCCCACCGTGGTCACCTTTATCAACTCCCTCATGATCTACAACAACAAAGAAGGCTCCGTGAAGGTATCCAACGTCTGGCAGCTGATCGAGGAACCCTGGAAGGGCCGCGTGTTCTTCAAGGATCCCACCAACGAGACCGTGAACCTCAACTTCCTTATCATGCTCACCAGTCCCGAGTGGACCGAGAAGCTCACCAAAGCCTATGAGGCGTACTACGGCAAGGCCTGGGAAAGCAAGGACTTCGCCAGCGCTTCCTACGAGTGGATCGACGGCTTCCTCAAGAACGTGAACTACACCTTCACCTCCGCCTCCAAGATCGCCACCGGCATCGCCTCCGGCGCCGCGGGCAACATGGGCGTGTTCGTGTTCTCCAAGCTGCGCAAGGTGGCCGAGGAGGACCGCCCCAACCTGACCGTGCTGCAGTTCGAGAACGACGTGGACTGCTTCTCCGGCTTCATGTACAACATCTACGCGACCGTATGCTCCGACACTGACTGCCCCTACACCTGCGCACTGTTCATCAACTGGCTGCTGAGTGAGGAAGGCTTCGCCGGAGAAAAGAGCTGGAACTCCAGCCAGGGTTACTACAGCCCCAACACCACCATAGAGAAGCCCGAAGGCCTTGAGGACGAAAGCTACATGTACTGGGCGGGCAAACTGGTGTTCGAGGATCTGGACTACATCGACGGTCTGGGCGCGGATTACGCCGACATTTACCGCTTTATCAACGTACGCGTAAGCAAATAAACACTGTAAGCGGCGGGGGTCAGATCGCCCCCGCCGTTATTATTTTATAGCCGCCATGATCATCCGCGGCGGTTCGGGAGGGTGAACTTATGAAAGAGATCCGTCAGGGCCTGAGGCGCGAACCCATTTACTTCAGGGCCAAAGCGTTTTTCTCCAAACCCGCCAATCTGATACTGCTGTTCTTTCTGACAGTGCTGGCGGCGCTTTCATTGGCGCCCATGGTGACGATGCTCACCAATATGTTCAAGGTACACGCCGGCACGGAGAAAAAACTGCTGCGTCTCAAGGTCGGCAGCCTTACGCTCAACCATTTCGAGATGCTTTTCAAGGATTACGAATGGGGCAAGGCGAATTTCTGGATCCCCCTGTTCAATTCCCTTATAGTCGCCTGCGGCGCGGGACTGCTGGGCATACTTATAGGCGGCACTGTAGCCTGGTTCGTGACCCGCTCGGACCTAAAGTGTAAAAAGTTCATATCAGCCGTGTTCGTGTTTCCCTACATGATGCCCGCCTGGACGCTTGCGCTGTTCTGGACCAATATGTTCCAAAACAGCAAAGTGGGCGGCGGCGTGGTAGGCATGGTGGAATCTGTTTTCGGCATATGCATGCCGGAATGGTTCGTGTTCGGTCTGTTTCCTATGATAGTGGTGATCGGCCTGCACTACTCCCCTTTCGCCTACCTGCTGATCGGCGGCATCCTTAAAAACATGGACGCCACGCTTGAAGAAAGCGCTACGATACTTAAGGCGAGCAGGTTCACCATCATCCGCCGCGTCACGGTGCCTATCATAATGCCGGCCGTGCTGTCCACCTTCCTGCTTATTTTCTCTTCCGGCTTTGCCAGTTACACGGTCCCCGTCTTTCTGGGTTCGGCCACCCGCACCTTCACCCTCTCCACCAAGATGCGCGCCCTCATTCAGGCGGGTTACGAAGGGCAGGGCTACATAATCGCCTTTATTTCCATACTTCTGGGCACTCTGATACTTGGCGTGAACCAGTACTTTACCGGCAAGCGCAAGAGCTTCACCACCGTAACCGGCAAAAGCGGCCAGGTCTCACTGGTAAAACTCAAAGAAGCCAACTGGCCCATCTCCGTACTGCTCATATTCCTTACCCTGTTTTTCGCCATAATGCCGCTGGTCTCATTCGCGCTTGAGAGCGTGATACGCCAGCCCGGCAACTACTCGCTGTCCAACATGACGCTCAATTTCTGGATAGGCACGGAAGCCTCCCAGTTCGAGACTGGCATGCCCAGCGGCATACTTATCAACTCCACCATGTGGTCCGGCCTTGCCCGGCAGGTGGGGCTGGCGCTGGCAGTGAGCATGGTAGTAGGTACCTGCGGCATGCTGATAGGCTATGCCTGCGTGCGCAGAAGGGGCAGCTTCCTGTCCCGGGCAGTGGAAAACCTGGCGTTCTTCCCCTACCTGATGCCCGCCATGGCCTTCGGCACCATTTACCTGGCAGTCGCCACCAGCGGCGGGTTCAAATGGATGTACGGCTCCTTCTTCCTGCTGGGGCTGGTGGCAGGCGTCAAGTTCCTGCCCTTCGCCTCACGTTCCGGCGTCAACTCCATGATGCAGATCTCGCCCGAGATCGAGGAGGCTGCCACCATTTTCGGCGTGCCCTGGGTCACGCGCATGGCGCGCATCCTCTTCCCCATACAGAAAAGCGCCATCATTTCCGGCTACCTCCTGCCCGTGATAAACGTTATGCGCGAGGTCGCGCTGTTTACGCTTTTGGTACCGTATCCCCGCTATCTGCTCACGACCATGCTGTTCTCATTCAACGAAACGGGCTATTCGCAATACGGCAGCGCGGTCACGCTGCTTATAATACTCATTATCATCGGCATCAATACGCTGGTAAACAAGCTGACCGGCGCGTCATTCGACAAGGGAATCGGAGGTTAAGCTTATGCCGCAAATCATTCTTGAACACATCAATAAACGCTTTGACAAGTTCGTCGCCGTTGACGACCTTAACCTGGTCATAGAGGACCGCGGCTTCGTAACGCTTCTGGGCCCTTCCGGCTGCGGCAAGACCACCACCCTGCGCATGATCGCGGGGCTTGAGACGCCCACTTCCGGCCGCATCCTCATAGACGGAAAACCTGTATACGACTCTGAAAAGGGTATAAACCTGCCTCCCAACAAGCGCGATATAGGCTTCCTGTTCCAGAACTACGCGCTGTGGCCGCACATGACGGTGTACCAGAACATCGCCTTTGGCCTGGAGATGCTCAAATGGGACAAAAACCGCATAAAAGAGCGGGTGCAGGAGATGTTAAGGCTGCTCAAGATCGAGCAGTTCGTGAAGCGATACCCTGCCGAGCTTTCCGGCGGTCAGCAGCAGAGGGTGGCCATCGCCCGCACGCTGGCGCCCAGTCCCCGGGTGCTGTTCATGGACGAACCGCTTTCAAACCTTGACGCCAAGCTGAGGGGCGAGATGCGCACGGAATTAAAGCGCCTGCACACCGACACCAACTCCACCTTCGTTTACGTGACGCACGACCAGCTTGAGGCCATGACCCTGTCCACCCGCGTATGCCTGATGGAGACGGGCGTACTGCAGCAGTACGCGCCGCCGCTTGAAATCTACAACCGCCCGGCCAACACATTCGTGGCGGGCTTCGTAGGCAATCCCACCATGAACTTTATCCCCGCCAAAGTGCTTGGCCGCCGGCAAAACGGCCTGAAGCTGAGTTTCCTGGGGCACGAGGCACTGTTCGAAACCAAAAACGCGGGTGAAGTGGGCGAAGACGCCATACTGGGCGTCAGGCCCGAATTCCTGCCCATAAGCCCGGACGGCGTTCTGGAGGCAGCCATATACTCCACCCTGCCCGCCGGAATGGAGACCACCGTAAAAGCCAGCTGCGGTGAAACAATGCTCACCAGCGTGGTGTTCGGCTCCGTGGACTACGAGGTGGATTCCAAAGTGCGCATGGACATCGTGGGCAGCGACATAATGCTGTTCGATCAGGCGACCCAGAAGGCCGCAGGTTCGGGCAGGATTTCGTTTGGCGAAAAAGTGGCTTTAGAGAAAAAGGGATGAAACTGTATATTGCCAAGCCCGATCTGACGCACTTTGAGCAGTTCAATGACATGATGAATGAATGGCGCGAAAGCGGCACGCTGATCGCGCCATGGTTCCTGAGCAGGTCTGCTGATAGTCTGGACGAATTTGCCTCACTCGTTCGGATGCTCGACGACTGCGAGCATGGCATCCTCGACAAACGTTACGCGGCGAGCACGTCATATTTCGTGATCGACGAGACCGGAAGGCTGGTCGGCGCGGCCAGCCTCAGGCATTATCTTACGGTCGAAGGCCTTCAGGCGTGGGGACATATCGGATACGGAGTCCGTCCCAGCGATCGGAGAAAGGGTTACGCCACCCGTATCCTTCGATTGACGCTCGAGCAGGCCAGGGAGAAAAGGATATACCGGGTTCTGGTCAGCGCTTATGAAAGCAACGCGGGCTCCCGCAAGGTGATAGAGAATTGCGGCGGCGTGCTTGAAAACACAGTCACTGTTGAGGGTGAAAATGAGCCAATCTGCCGATACTGGATCGATGTCTCAAAAGAATAGACCCATTTACTGGGTCTTCTTCGACATCGGCTCCACGCTGGTGGACGAGGAAGCCGCTTACGCGCATCGCATCAAGGACATGATCCGCGGCACAGCTGTGTCATTTGAGCAGTTCGCTGAAAAGCGCGCGGAGTTCGCCAAAGCGGGCCACGACGGGGACAATAAGGCGATCGAGTATTTCGGCCTCATCAAAACTCCCTGGCACAGCGAGGATGAAGTGCCGTTTGATGACTGCCGTAAGACATTGTCAGCGCTGCGCGGCAAGGGTTACAGGCTCGGCGTGATCGCCAACCAGGTCCCCGGGGCTAAGGAACGGCTTGACGCCTGGGGCCTGGGTGAGTTTTTCTCTGTCATCGCCTCCTCCGCCGACATGGGCGTATCCAAGCCTGACCCTGATATATTCCTGCGGGCACTTGAAACGGCAAAATGCAGACCCGAAAACGCCGTAATGGTCGGCGACCGGCTGGACAATGACATCCGCCCCGCGAAACAGCTGGGCATGCGCACCATACGTATCAAAAAAGGGATCGCCGCTTTATCGGAACCGTCCTGCGAAGCGGACGCCCCCGACCATACCGTTGACACCCTGAGCGAAATACTTAAGTATCTGTAAACGGAGAAATAAGCTTATGATAACGGACTCATTCGACAACAGATCACCCGCGAAGATCAGCCCGCAAAGAAATGAAAGCGCCCCTAAAGCGGACGCCGTTATACTGACTTTCTCCCACGTGATCGAAAAATACGTGACGGAGAACTACGAGTGCGAAAAAATCGGAGACCTGTACATGGCGCACGGCTCGACGCCCGTTTTCCTTATGAACTATCATGGCAGGAAATACGGTTTCTATAGGACCTGGGTGGGCGCTCCTGCCTGCGCTGCGACCGTTGAAGAAGTATTATCGGTGCTGAATACGGACAAGGTGATACATTTCGGCGGCGCCGGCTGTCTCAACAAGGAGATCGCCCGGGGAAAGGTCATGATCCCCACAGAGGCTTACAGGGATGAAGGCACGTCCTACCATTACGCGCCCGCTTCCGATTACATAACCGTCAGAAACTCAGGAGTTGTCGCCGCATTCATGCGGGAAAACGGTATCCCTTATGTTCTGGGAAAGACCTGGACCACCGACGCGTTCTACCGCGAAACGCTCAATAATTTTGAAAAGCGCAAAGCGGACGGATGCATCTCGGTGGAAATGGAAGGGGCCGCCGTCCAGGCGGTGTGCGATTTCAGGGGTCTTGAACTGTATATGTTCTTTACAGGCGGCGACCTGCTTGACGCGCCCGAATGGACACAAAGGAGAGAAAAGGATCAGGTTCGGCACACACAGCACGATTCCGGGCATTTTGAGATCGCCCTCGCGCTGGCGGAGTACGCAGCCGGCAAATGACGCGGCCGGGAAGGCAGGTCTATCCGCGTTTCCCCGCTTCCCAGAACGCAATGGCCGCCGCGGCGGAAACGTTAAGTGAGTCCACTCCCCTGCGCATGGGTATGCGCACGGTGATATCGCAGCAGGCCACGGCTTCACGGCTGAGCCCTTCCCCCTCGTTGCCCAGCACAACAGCGGGCATTACTGCATTTGCGAGCGCTTCGGGCCCTTCAGACCTGTCGCTCAGCGCCAGCGCGCACAGAGTGAACCCCCGGCGTTTTAGTATTTCGGCGCCTCCTTCGCTCAGCGCGGGCAGCCTTGCCCATGGCAGACGGAACACCGCTCCCGTGCTCACCCGCGCTGCCCTGCGGCTTAACGGGTCGGAGCAGCTGCCGCAGAGCATCACCGCGTCCATTCCCAGCGCCGCCGCGCTGCGGAAGATCGCGCCAAGGTTTGTCTCGTCTCTCACGTTCTCCATTACCGCGCAGCAGTGCGCATCAGCCAGCGCTTCATCTGCTGTCATCGGGATCGGGCGCTCCATTGCGCACAGCACTCCCCTTGACAGCTCGTAGCCGGTGAGCTTTTTTATTGCTTCGTCTGGCGGCGTGTAAACAGGTATATCTCCCAGCTTTTTTATCAGCTCAGCCGCTTTTCCCTCGGCGTGCCGCCGCTCGCACAGCAGGCTCAGCGGCTTTATCCCCGCGTCCAGTGCGCTTTGTATCACGTTGATGCTTTCAGCTATGAACACGCCCTCGCTGTGCGCCTGTTTCTGCGTGAGAGCGCAGTATGCCTGAAGCTCGGGAGCGCCTAAGTCTATGTCGCAGATTATCATTTCTTTCACCTGTCTTGGCTGTTTCCACTCTGATTATACGCCTTTCCTTGCTTTGGAGCAAGTCCGCGCATATTCTTATACTTCTTGGCTTGACACTCCCGCCCAAGGGCGTTATTATAGTTTTAAATAACACAGTTAAGGGGGCAAATATGGGACCCGATCATAACGACCGTTTATGGTACCGCCAGGAGGCCGGCTGCTGGAATGAGGCGCTGCCTATAGGCAACGGAAGGCTTGGCGCGATGGTTTACGGCGGGGCACGTCTGGAGCGGCTTAGCCTTAACGAGGACAGCCTGTGGAGCGGAAACCCCTCGTTTTACGGGCAGGAGGACGCTCCGAAATACTGGGCCGAGGCGAGGGAACTTGCCGCGCGGGGTGAATACATCAAAGCCCAGGAGCTGTTGGAAGAACACTGCACGGGGCTTTGGTCGCAAATGTACCTGGCATTGGGAGAAGCGGATATCGCCTTCGCTCACGCGGGCGAGATCAGCGGCTATACCCGCGCGCTGGACATGTCCCGGGGCGTACACACGGTAAGCTATACCGCCGAAGGCGTGCGCTTCACGCGCGAGGCATTCGCGAGCTTTCCGGATCAGGTCATCGTCTGCCGCGTTACGGCTGACAAGCCCGGCAGCATCAGCGCGGATATCTCACTCAGAAGCGCCCTCGACGCTGTATGCCGTGTGCGGCAAGACTATATTGATTTTGATGGGTCATGCCCCGGCGTTAAATGGATATACCGCGATTTTCAGAGAAGCGACGCAAAAATGGAGTATTCGGCTTCCCCCGAATCTCAGGGCATGCGCTTTTGCTGCCGCTTGGCCGTAAAACGAGCGGGCGGCAAAACAGAGTCTGCCGGCGCGGGACTCAGGATAATCAACGCTGACGAACTCACACTGGTCATAGCCGCGCGGACTTCCTATAACGGCTGGGACAAGCATCCTGTCCTGCAGGGCAAGCCTTATATCGCTCCCTGTATTGAAGACGCGGAAAAGGCGCTGAATACCGATTATCCCGAACTGCTGCGCAGGCACGAGGCAGACTTTGCCGCGCTGTACGGACGCTGCAGTCTCGACCTTGGTGAAGGTCCTCTCACCCACAAACCCACTGATGAAAGGCTTTACGGCCATGAAAACGGGATAAAAGATAATTCCCTGTACGCTCTGTACTTCAACTTTGGCCGTTATCTCATGATCTCCGGCTCCCGTCCCGGCACTCAGCCCATGAACCTGCAGGGCATCTGGAATTCCAGCGTACGCCCGCCCTGGAACTGCAACTACACGATAAACATCAACACCGAAATGAACTATTGGCCCACTTTGGCGGTCAACCTTGCCGAGTGCCTGGAACCCATGGAGAGGCTGGTCAGTGAGGTCTGCGAAAGCGGCAAGCGCACCGCAAAAGTGTATTACGGCCTTAACGGCAGCTGTGCCCATCACAACACGGACGCTTGGCGGCTCACCACTCCGGTAGGCGCTAAATGCCACGGTTCTGCGTCGTTCGCCAACTGGCCCATGGGCGAAGCATGGCTTATGCGCGCCGTGTGGGAAAAATATGAGTATCTGGACGATATCGATTATCTCAGGGACGAAGTCTATCCCATCGTTCTGGAAAACGCCCGCTTCTTTAACGGTCTGGCCACACAGGACGAAGAAGGCAAGTGGATCCTTTCCCCCGCCACCTCACCCGAAAACGTGTTCAGGCTGGAAGGTCAGGCCATAGCCGTGGCCAAATGGAGCACAATGACCCAGGAGCTGGCTTACGACATATTCGATATGTTCCTGAAATCCAGCAAACTGTTGGGCGCGGACGCCGAGCTTGCAGATGAGATACGCCCCAAGTTCGAGAACCTGCGCCTGCCAGACACCGGCAAATACGGCGAACTTAAGGAATGGAACGAGAATTTCGAGGAGTGGGATGTGCACCACCGCCACATGTCCCATATGTACGGGCTGCACCCCGGTCACAGGATAAGCCCCGAAAGAACGCCTGAGCTTGCCAATGCGTGCCGCGTATCGCTTGAACGACGCGGGGATGAGAGCACCGGCTGGGCCATGGGCTGGCGCATAAACATGTGGGCGCGCCTCAAAGACGGCGACCATGCCCTCAAGCTGCTTGACAACCAGCTGTATACCGCGGACGGGCGCAATCCCGATGTGAGCTACGCCTCCGGCTCCCGCTCCGGCGGCACGTACCTTAACCTCTTCGACGCGCATCCCCCCTTCCAGATCGACGGCAACTTCGGCGCGCTCTCCGGCATCTGTGAGATGCTGGTGACGACCGACGATGACGGCAGCGTCATGCCCCTTCCCGCGCTTCCGGAAAGCTGGAGAAAGGGCTCGGTGCACGGCCTGCGCGTCAAAGGCGGACGGACCGTAGATATCGAGTGGGACAGGGATAATGACATCGTGCTCACCGTGTACGGCAAGGACGGCAGCATGTCAATAACGCATATGGCATTCTGATATCACGCGCAATACTCAAAAACCACCCGCTTAGCGGGTGGTTTTCGAATGTTTTGATATTATCAGTTTTCCCTTTCAACCAGCACCACAGCCATCTCCCAGGGCTTCATGGTATCTATACGCAGTGCGCTGTAATATCCGTTCACGGCGCGCGTCTCAAGCTGTATGTCCTCCCTGTTAAGGCCCAGACTCACAGCGCTGTTCACTTTGCCGCGCAGACACAGGTCAAAAGGCCGGGTCTCGGAAGTCTCGGCGTTTATCAGAAGCACGGCGGCTCGTTTTTCATCCGCGCGCGCGAACACCGCCACCCGCGGAACGTCGTATTCGTCCGTAGGTTCCAGCCAGATGTCCGCGCCAAGCGTTTTGAACAGTTCTCTGATCAGCCGCATATGTCCCGGCGTGCCCGTGAAACGGTAGGGATTGTAGCCAAGCGTCACAACATCGCCGCACTTTACAGCGCAGACCTCGTCTTTCTGACCGTATGGGCGTGAAGTATACGCCAGCACCTCCGTTTTGCCGGATGTGAGCTCCAGATCGTATGCCTTGTCGAAGATCGCGCTTCTGCAGGAACCCGCGAACTCGCCCGCCCAGGGAGTGGCGGCCAGCTTTTCCTCGCCTCCGGAGCGCGCGTTTTTGACCTTCGCTCCGGCGTGCTCCCCGAATCCGCGCTCCCAAAGCGTTTCAAGCGCCAGCCCGTCCAGCACGACAGGTTTTTCAAGCATGATGCTGATCTCATCGTCCGAAAACGCCTCGAGCGTCCTGCCTTGCAGCAAAGTGCCCCATGCGCCTCTGGGATCGGCGGTCACCGGTATGCCGAATACCGGCCACTCGTGTGTGAAACGGTTGGCGCTGTATTCCTTATCGTGTTCGTTGAACCAGCCTTCATCCCCGACTTTCATGGCGCTCATCATCCATTTGCTGTACGCGCCCCACAAGCCCGACTGGGGCAGGTCGCGGGCAAAGCTCAGATAGCGGTCTAAGAAGGCGCGGTTGTCTCTTAACAGCTTTATCTCGTGCTCCAAATGGGCGAAAGGCCTCTTGCCGCCCGCGTAATACATATGATTCATCGCCACACCGGTGCAGCCGCCCCAAACGGAGACCGCCATCTCGATCAGTCTGGTGTCCGGCGCTTTGTTTAACGGCGTCCTGGGGCAGCTTTCCTCCTCGTACTGCACGTCGTCGAGCGCTTCGGAGGGAACATCCACCACCTGGCGCGACATCTCATATGCCTTTTCAAACAGTTCCATTGGCGTTTCGTCCCAGTAGAAGCCGTGACCGGGACGGGCGCTTTTCGCCCTGAGCGCTTTCATGCAGCGTTCGATGAAGTCGCCCGCATAAGTAGTATGCCCGTAGCCCACGCTCATGAACGGCGTTTCAATGGAAGGATCCACCTCGTCCACCGCCTCACGCACAGCGCGGCAGTAAACAGCCAGCCGCTCAGCACCGTACGCAGACCACTTTCTTCTCAGGTCGGCGTTTTCGGGTGTGTTCAGCGCTTTTACCAGGCTCTCTCTGTCCTTAAAACGTCCGCCCTCAAAACCCTGTACGCAGCGGGGGCAGAAACAGGGATACCGTACTCCTCCCAAATGCGTAAAGCGGCAGTCGTCGTCCACCCACACGAAGTCGCAGCCTGCTTTGGCAAACAGTTTATATCTTTCTTTGGTGTAAGCCAGAAATTCAGGTGATATCGGGCAGGCAATACGCGCTGACACGCTGCCGTCAAGCCCTACCATGCCCTGATACGGCAGAGACGGTTGCCCTTGTCCTGCCTGATAGCTCTCGCCCGCGCCGAATGTGGGCCAGGGATTTATGCCGACACGTATCCCTCTTGCCCGGGCAATGGCAGCGCAGCTCCTGTAAAGCTCACACTTGCGGGCGATCTCGTCAAGAGGCTCGTATCCGCTGGAGGTAGGTTCCGCGATAAAGATCCATATCTCGTCCGCCGTCTGCCCCCCACCGTTCATCATGTCAAGCAGTTTTTCAAACTCACCGGTATTCGCAAGTTCGTCCACGCCCATACGCCAGGACAGCTTATACCTCATGACCTTGTCCTCCTTTCGTCAGTAGATCTCCGCGCCTTCCGCGATCCAGTGCTCATAGTACGAAACTCCTCGCCATTTGTTTTCAAGCAGCGCCCGGTGAGTGGTCTCCGGTGCGACCCACTCGTCAATACGCCCCATGCCGTACGCCCGCCAGTCCGTGAAGAATTTGGTGACCTCGGCGGGCTCCAGCCGGTTTTTGAGCATAGCCTTGTTCTTCATTCGTACCCAGCGCACGCTCAGCCGCGCTTTTCCGACGCGCCACGCGCGCAGCGGGTCTCCCGCGACCAGTTTTTCTGCCCTGTCCATAATGGCATCCAGCCTGTCAAGCATCTCCTCCGAGTACAAGGGCGTGTCTGTCTGGTCATTGAAACCCACGTGAATGTCGTCTTTATCCGCTTTGTCGCACAGCGTGTTTATGTACTCGCGCACGCACTCGCCCGCCGCGCCGTAATAGTAGTCCGTAAACTCCTGTATATGCCTTTCCACGTCGCAGTCGGCGTCCCACAGCAACTTGCTGATAATATACGCGCGCAGCTCGTTAAAGTCCACGCCGCCTTTTCTGCCGGAATTGCCCTGCTCAAACACGCCTTTGACGTTATTATTCACGAAGGAACGCATATTGGGCTGAAGCACGCGCCAGTTCGGGAACGGCGCGGGATAATGGGCAAAGCATGTCACATAGTCCCAGATATATAGCCTGTCGTAATACTTGCCCCAATTCCGCAGGTCGTTTATGAACGAGGAGCGCGTTCCGTCCGGAAGGATCACGCCGCGCTCGTCGTCGCAGGTCTCGAAAGGATGAGCAAAGCAGCTTTCGATGGAGCACAGCCTTACGCACACGTTATACCGCGGCTTCGTGAGCTTAGGCACCGAGCGGGTGTAATTGTATGCCAGCGTATCGAAGATCACGTTGGGGAATTCGGGTTCCAGCGCCTCGGCGATCCTGTTGACAAAGCGCAAAAGCGTGCCGGAAGCGCAGCCCTCCTCCGCATCCGTTTTCCTGCACGCAGGGCACTGGCAGCCCTTATTGATGTCATTTTGAGATATTGAAATGATACGGGCATCCGGGTTGGCCTTAAGCGCCTGCCGCACGCTTTCGAGCGCGATCGGATATATGTCCGGGTTGCTCAGGCACAACTGCGTACGCCCGCCGTCCAGTATGCAGCGTTTGCCGTCATATTCCGCGAAATATTCGGGATGCTCCTTGCCGTATTTGGCAGCGGGGACCATTCTGTCGAATGTGTGCACGAACCATGCGTAAGACATATGTCCGCCCATGCGCTCCGGGATAGGCGGGAAGTTCCCGTTCATTCGTGACTTGACCGCGAAGCGCGGATTCGTGCTGAAATAATAGTAATTATGGTCTCGGAATTCCAGCCTGGGCACCTGACGCGTCTGGATATCCGGCGCGGCAAGCTCCGTATCGCAGGGTATCTTCTCGCATTCCGGAGTGAAAAAACGGCAGCCCAGGCGTTCCAGCAACTCGTACACGCCGTATATAACGCCCCGCTTGCCGCCCTGTATGCAGATCGTATCCTGAACACTGTTTATGCAGAATCCGTCCTCTCCAAGCCCGTCATCAAGCTGAGTAAACGCGCCCGCCGCCCTGCCTATGGCGATGCAGGTGCCTGCGTACGGAGCGGACACGATCTCGAACACCGCTGAAGTGATAAGATCAAGATAATCTCTCAGTTCCGTTGACGCGTAGGCTTCCTGAGGGGTTGCGTCCGCCGGTACGACGAGTCTGACCAGTGCTTTCCTGCCGCTTGCGAGCTGTAAAGGCATAGGCTTTTCCTCCTGATTAGATCGTTCTAAAGGATCAGTTTTTCTCCGGCTTTATTATATTTTAGTTAACCGCCATTGTCAAACTGAATACTCCGTCTTTCGTCACAAGATCTGCACGACTGTCTGCCTTCACTTAAAGCACAGTTCCGGCAGCCCGGCGCGCTTCAGAGCGCGAACACTTTAAGGTTAGCGTATTCCCCCTCCATGGGCGCCAGCTGCCTTAAGCCTATGCACCCTCCTCCCAGCAGCGGCCCATACGTAGTACCGTCGTCATGAAAACGCAGCACTTCCAATCCGTCCACGCTGAAGCTCACTTCCGCGCCCTGCTTCGTCAGGCTCAGCATGTACATTTTGTCCGCGTCATCCGCGTCCGGTATCGGGTCAGCGCCCTGGGCCACCAGATAGAACCCGTAGCTCTTTCTCAGGTTACAGGTATGCAAGCGTCTCTCATCCGGCTCCTTGCGCCTGAAAAACGAAAGATGAAACGCGTTTATGTCTCCGTGATGATACTGTACATACTCCCCTGTGCGGGGCGCAAGCGCGGGATCGAACAGGCTCTCGCCGCGCCTGCCTCCCGCCGAGAAGAAAAGCATCGCAAGTCCCGGCTCTCTTATAGGTCTGAACTCGATCTCAAGGCGGATATCGGCCGGAAACTGATTTTTGCACCACAATACATAGTTCGCCTTCTGTCCTAGCTCGGCGCTTTCGGCGTTCTGCAGCTTGAAACGGCCCTCAGAAAAACTCATGTGTGCCTTGCCTTCAAGCACGAAGTCTGCGAGGTCTTCAGCGCAAGCAAGCGGGTTGGAGTAGATCAGTTTACCCTGCGCGTCTGTCTTCATCTTTGGCCTCCACGCTTTTTTTATGGTATGAGTATACCATATCAGGGCTCCAAAATCCAGTTTCGGGCTTGTCCTTTGCCCTGTCCAGGGTTATAATGAGCAAAAAAGGCAGCGAAAGGAGCAGCAGCCGTGCAGATCCATATAATGGAAAACCGGAAACCCCGCTTCTGGGCGAGCTTCGGAGGGTATTGGCCCAGGGGAGCCGTCAGTGAATGCGCATTTACATTAACGAACTCCAAAGGTCAAAACGTGCCTCTTCAGAGCGAGATCGCGGCATGGTGGCCTGACGGGAGCGTAAAATGGTCGCGCCATATCGCGCCTGCCGGACTGATGGGCGATATTTGCGAACTGTCTCACGGCATAGCTCCCGAACCCGAGGGGCTCAGTCTCAGCGAAACACCGAATAAGTGGGGCCTTGCCTGTGACTCTTTCAGCCTTGATATCCCCAAGAATGGAGATTGCCTTGCCTCAGGCTGCGTCAGGGACGGGTCTGAGGTTTTTAGCCGTGTGTATCCTGTACTGCAGCTCGCGTCTTCGCAGGCACAGGACGGCGCGCTTCTCAGCCGTACGCGCGCGCTCCCCGCAAAGATAGTAAGCCGCGCTGTGGAAACGGCCGGTACGCTTGAAACCGTGTTCCGTTTCGACGGCGTACACATGGACGGTCCGGAAGAAAAAATGCCCTTCAGGATACGCATGTCGGTGCGGCGGGACGGTGAGATCGTATTTGACGACACGTTCTTTTATAGTGGGGAGCCTGATAAAGATATGCTTTCCGGCTGGGGGCTGCGTTTCGAGACCGCCATGGACGGCCTGACCTACCAAAGGCACATACGCTTTCTGACCGACGGCAACGGTTTTCACGATATGCCCACCCAGCTCTTCCACTGGAAAAAACGCCTGGGAAAAGAGCCTCTGCAGGCACAAATGAACGGCGAGACCGTGCCCCAAAGCGAGCTCTTCGATGCAGCGGCTGCGGATCTTCCCGTTTGGGACAGGTTCCTGCTCACGCAGGACAGCGACCGCCACTTTGTTATCGCCAAGCAGACTCGGCCGGACTGCTGTGTGCTGGAGGGAGTGCACGGTTCCCGCGCTCCCGGCGCGATGGCGCTCAGCGACACGAAGCGCACTATATGCTTTTCGCTCAGGGAGTTCTGGGAAAAACATCCCGCGGGTCTGGAAGCAAGCGGGCTTGGCCGCGAGGTCTCGGCCTGCACGCTGTGGTTTTATTCGCCTGAAGCAAAATCATTCGATTTCCGGCATTACGACACGCGCAGCTACCCAATGGGCAACTATGAGGGCTTCGATTACGTGCGTCCCGATCCCAACGGCATCGCGGTCACCTGCCGCGCGAGCGTATGGCAGGAAAACGGGTATATGTCTGACGAAGCTCTTAAGGCAAGGTCCGACGCCGTACGCAGGCCTGCCGTATATCTTGCCGAACCGGAATACTACCACTTCCACCGCGCTTTCGGTTATTGGAGCCTGCCCAGATATGAGACCGAAGTGCAAAAATGGACGGAAGCCCAGATGATCAAGGCCTTTGAGTTCTATGAAACCGAGGTGGAAAATCGAAGTTGGTACGGTCTGTTCAATTACGGCGACTTTATGCACACATACGAGGCGAGCCGCCATATGTGGCGCTGGGATGTGGGCGGTTTCGCCTGGGACAACACTGAGCTTACTCCAACATACTGGCTGTGGCTGATGTTCCTGCGCAGCGGAAGCGAAAGGGTCTTCCGTCTGGCAGAGGCGCTCAGCCGCCACGCGGCGGATGTGGACATGTACCACTTTGGCTATATGGGCGGACTGGGTTCCCGCCACAACGTGCGCCACTGGGGCTGCCCCTGCAAAGAACCCCGCGTGTCAATGGCTGGGCATCACCGTCCGCTGTACTACCTTACAGGCGAGCGGCGCATAGGCGACTGCATGGAGGACAGCCTGGGTGCCGCCGGTTCGCTCGCCTCCATGCCCTGGTACATGCGGGAGGACGGCAAAGTACATCTGCGCAGCGGACCCGACTGGGCAGCGCTGGTGTCAGGCTGGATGTGCGCCTACGAACGCACACGCGACGAAAAATGGAGAACGCTTATTGAAAAAGGCGTAAATGACTTGTCGAAGACCCCATTAGGGCTTACTTCTGGTCCTGAATATGGATTCGATGCTGCGACAGGGCATCTTATCTACACGGGAGAAACGCCCAAAAGCGGTATGCATCTGCAGGCATGCATGGGCGAGACACAGGTATGGCTCGAAACTGCCGACATGCTTGACTGCGATGAGCTCAGGCGCATGGTGGCAAAAAACGGCTTATTCTTCTATCTCCCCAGGGAGGACAGAATAAAGCTTTCCGGCGGACTGCTGAGCGACCGGGAATTCGGCAGTCCCATCTATTCAGCCGAGATGCAGGCGTGGGCAGCAAAGACGCTCAACGACTCGGCTATGGCTCGGACTATATGGAAAAACCTGCTGAGTTTGCTGTATTCGAAGGACGCTCCCGACGGGTATACGCCGGTGGGATATGCTGTCAATGAAGACGGCAGTGAGCTTAGGGAGATCCCCTGGCTGACTACCAATTTTACCTCTCAGTGGTTCCTGAAGCTGATACTCACGCTGGAGTTCATCCCCGAGGCAGAATTCGACAGCTTTGAGGCGCTTGACAGGGCGCTTGAAGCGCAGCCTTCCGGTTTCCGCCTGTACGGCGCGTGAGTTCCCGACACACTAAAACATCCAAATCTCAATAATCATAAAAACTGCCGCGCCGTTGTTTCGGCGCGGCAGTTTTTATACCCCGTCAGCCCTTGACGGAGCCTATCATAATGCCTTTTACGAAATACTTCTGCACGAACGGATACAGTATCAGCACCGGCAGGCTTCCGAACACTATAACCGCGTATTTCAACACTTCGACCAGTGCCAGACGCTCGTTCTGCTCCACCGTCGCGTCAGCCATCTCCTCTATCATTTTGGCATTGGCCAGAATATTGCGCAGGATGACCTGCAGAGGCAGCTTGTCTTCAGAATTCAGATAAATGAACGCGTCAAAGTAAGAGTTCCAGTGCCCCACGGCGTAGAACAGCACCAATACCGCGACAATCGCCTTTGAAAGCGGCAGCACCAGCTTCACAAGTATCTGCATGTCGCTTGCGCCGTCAAGATCCGCCGCTTCGATCATCTCATCCGGTATATTGCTCATAAAGAACGTACGCGCGATGACCATGTTGTAGGCGGATATGGCGCCGGGGATTATCATCGCCCAAATGGAGTTGAGCATTTTCAGGTTGCGCACGTTTATGTACGAAGGTATGAGAGGCGCCGAAAAGATCATTGTGAACACGAACAGCCACATGATCTGCTTCCTGCCTATGAAATCCTTCCTTGAAAGCGGATAAGCGCACATGACCGTCATGGCCACATTCACCAGCGTGCCCGTAAACGTGTAGATTATTGAATTCTTATAGCCGGAAAGCAGCATCTTGGAGCGGAATATCTCTTTGTATGCTATGAACGTTATCCGTTTGGGCCAGAACAGCACGCGCCCCGCAATGACTTCCTGGGGAGTGGAGAGCGACTGCGCGATAACGTAAAGTATTGGAAGCGCCACGATCAGCAGTGCGAATATGAGCAGCAGCGTATTTACGACCGTGAAAGTCCTGTCTGCCCAGCTTTTTTTCAGATAGTTCAGCTGCATATCCTCACCCCCATCACCACAGACTGGTCTCGCTCACCCGACGCGAGATCCAGTTGACAACGGTCAGAAGCATCAGCGATACCACCGACTGGAACAGGCCCACTGCCGTAGAAAAGCTGTACTGCATGCCTTCCGAAAGACCTATGCGGTACACATACGTGGAAATGATATCGGATGTGGACATGTTTTCAAGGTTCTGCAGCAAAAGCACTTTTTCGTAGCCTATCGTCAGTACCTTGCCGCAGGCCATGATAAGCAGAATAATGGCCGTAGGCAGTATGCCGGGAAAGTCGACATGATAGACCCTCTGCCACATGTTCGCGCCGTCGACCACCGCAGCCTCGTGCAGCTCAGGGCTTACCGCCGCCAGCGCCGCAAGGTACACCACCGCGTTGTAACCCGTAGACTGCCAGATGCCCGAAAAGACGTAAATCGTGCGGAAGTATTCAGGTTTGCCTATAAACAGCACCCTATCGCCGCCCATGTTCGCTATCAGGTTGTTCACCGGGCCGTTAAGAGATAACAGGCGCATGATTATGCTGACCACGAGCACCGTGGATATAAAGTAAGGCATGTAGGTGACCATCTGCACGGTCTTGCCGAAATGCCTGTTGAATGCGTAGTTAAGCGCCAGCGCGAGTATTATGGGCGGCAGAAAGCTTGCCCCAATATTGTAGAACGACAGCGTCAGCGTGTTTTTCATGAGCACCCCGAACTGGTTTCCCGTCAGGAACTCAACAAAATGCTTTAAGCCGACCCATTTGCTGCCGCTAATCCCCATATTCAGCTTATAGTCCCTGAAAGCTATCTGTGAACCGAAAATGGGCACGTATCGGAACATTATCACATAGACTACGGGCAAAAGGATCAGCAAATACAGCTGCCAGTGCCTGAACACCTTTTTTAGCAGCTTGCCATGACCCGACGCAACAGCTGGAGAATACATAGTGTCCTCCGAAACGGAAAATGTCAGGGCGGGGACGAAGCCCCGCCCCGTTTTGGATAATAAAGCTTTAGGGAGTTTTATTTGGCGAACGCGCTGTTCTCGTAGGCTTCCTGATACAGCTCAAGGTATTCGCTCAGACCCGCGGTCTCGAGCTGGTTAAGATAGTCGGCCCATGCCGCGTCATCATTGATGTCGATGTCGCCCTTTATGAACGCGACCATAAGCTGCTTCTGGATGTCCGTAACATCTGTGTTGAGCTTGGAGATCCTGGAAGATACGTCCGCGGAGAAGAACAGGCTGGGCATTACGCTCTCCAGGGGCTGACGCACCGCTTCATGGAGCTTGGAGCCCTTGTAGAGCACTACCTGACGTCCGTCGAGGGGCTTTACGCCTTCAGCGTACGGATCGGGGTTAGTGGTGAGCCAAACCGTGAAGCGCGTATCGCGGATAAGGCCCGCCAGCTGTGTCCAGGACACGTTGGTGTCGCTGTTGGGGATGGAGGTGATGTAAGAGGGTTCGCCGTCAAGGCCGAATTCGCCTTCTACGGCATAACGCCACTGCTTGCCTTCAATGCCGTACGCGGAGCGGATGGAGCCTTCCTGGGTCGCGAGATAGTCGATGAGGCGGAATGCCGCTTCGGGATTCTGGCTGGCAGTGGTAATAAAGGTCATGCCGGTCTGATACATTACGTATGGGCTCCATGCCGCGATGCACTGGCCGGTCTCGGAGTTGGTAAGAGGAGCCAGAGGCTGATACTGTTCCCACTTCTTGCTGTTTCCGGGATAGGTGGACAGGTCGCAGGCATAGCCGGGGCGCTGCGCAAGGAAGCAGCCGATCACGCACACATCGCCGGCCTCGTTCACGCTGACCTGATTGTTCTTGTCCTGGGTAAAGCTCTCGGGGTTGAGCAGTTTTTCTTCGTACAGGGTGTGGAGGTACTTGAGGCCTTCGCGGTAACCGTCGGTCACGGGAGCAAAAGTCACGGTGCCGTCGTCAACATAGAGCTTGGAGTTCTCGGGAGTCAGCTGGAAGGGCGCCATCAGGAAACCGTCGATCTGGGTGCCGGCACCGGACTTGACACCGGACAGCGGGATCTCGTCGTCGGGGTCGCCGTTGCCGTTCGCGTCCTGCTCTTTGAAGGCTTTGAGCACTTCATAGAACTCTTCGGTGGTCGTGGGCATTTCCAGGTCAAGGTTTTCAAGCCAGGTGGTGTTGATCCAGAGCTTCATGTTGTACTGCACATGCAGTGAGCCGTCAACATTGGGAAGGCTGTAGATGTTGCCGTCGGGAGTGGTGATGTAGTCCCTGAGGCCGGGCAGATTTTCAAAAGCGGCGGCATAGCCCACAGAGCTGTTGTCAAGGTACTCGTTCAGAGGCAGGATGTAACCCTGCGCTCCAAGTTCAGCTTCCTTGATCATGCTCAGGCGGTCAGCAGCGCCTACGCCCGTCATTATGATGTCGGGCTGGTCAGCTTTATCCCTGAGGAACACAGTAGAAAGCTTGTCCTGCATACTGCCGCTGGGGGCGATTTCCCATTCGATCTTTATGCCGAGCTTCTCTTCGAGCTCCTTGGTCTGCAGGTTCTCGGAGCGGCTGTATTCGCCGTCTTGGGGAGCGAGGATCTTGATGGTGACGATTTCGTTGGCAATCGGGTACTCGCCGGGGGCGTTGTACACGACGTCTGCCAGAGCCGCGCTTGCGAGCAGCATGAGGCAAAGGACGGTAGCAAGTACTTTCTTCATGATGAAACGTACTCCCTTTCATTTATTGACAGCATTCTGTCTAACTTAATTATAACAAAATAAAACTCCCATTGCAACATAATTTTTTGTTAAGTCTGTGTTGTGTACGTAACTTTATCATGCTTTTGCTGTCGGCGCTGTCGCCTTATATGCTTGCCGGTCCGGTATAAAATTGCTTTTTGGATAGAATCGTGGTAAAATTTTCAGAGTTATTCTTACTTGCCGCGCAAGCTCTTGCCCGCGGCTGTGCACGGAGGCGAATATGGATCAGAGGCTGACCAGAATACTTACCGACACTGAAGGCAGCGACGCTCTCATGCCTTTCATGTGGGTGATGACCGGCGCAGATACTTTGCAGATGGTCAGCATGCTGCAGACCATAAAATCCTGCGGAATGAACGCGGCGTGTGTGGAGTCGCGCACGTTTGACGACTTTGCGAAAGAATCCTGGTGGCCGCTTATCACCGCAATACTGGAAGAAGCAAGACGTCTCAATATGCGGGTTTGGATACTGGACGACACCCACTACCCCACCGGCTACGCCACCGGAGAAGTCGATAAGCATCCCGAAAAGCGGCAGCTGCATCTGGCTGAGTTCCACACGGACGTCATAGGTCCCCGCCGCGTACAGCAGCGGCTGCATCCTTACAATCCCGAAGACCGGCTGCTCGGTGCAGTGGCAGTAAGGCGCGGTGCGGCTGGAGAAGAGCTTGAAGCGGACTGCCGGGTGCTGAAAGTCGACCCGTCCGCGCCGTATTTCTCTTTTTCAGCCCCGGAAGGTGTCTGGCGCATTTTCCAGCTCTGGTTGACCCACGAGGGAGCCGCTCGCAAAAACGCGTATATCAACATGCTTGATCCGGAGTCCGTGAAGCTGCTGGTGGACGCGGTATATGAACAGCACTATCAGCATCTTTCCCAATACTTTGGGAAAGAGCTGGCCGGCTTTTTCTCCGACGAGCCCAGCTTCGGCAACACTTTTCTCAAAAACCGCGCCACTGTGCCTGACTACCACCATAAAACCGTTGGCATGCCGGGACTGGCGCTGCCCTGGCGCTATGGTCTGGAAGAAACCCTTTCACAAAAATACGGTGCTGACATTGTCGGGAAACTGCCGCTTTTGTGGTACGACGGGGACGGCTCCGCCGACGTGCGGGACGTGTATATGGATGTGGTAAGCGCGCTGTATTCCGAAAACTTCTCCAAGCGCCTGGGCAACTGGTGTCGTGAAAGGAATGTGGAATACATAGGCCACATAATCGAAGACAACAACTCCCACTGCCGCCTGGGGGGCTCGCCCGGCCACTATTTCAGGGGACTGGAGGGGCAGGACATGGCCGGGCTGGACGTGGTGCTCACACAGATCCTGCCGGGTTTCGTGCACACTGACCACTGCGCCAGCGTCGGCGCGGGCTACGTAGACCCGCTGTTTTACAGTTTCACGCTGCCTAAACTGGGCGTTTCGCTGGCACACCTGAGACCGCACATGCGCAACCGCACCATGTGCGAGATATTCGGCGCATACGGCTGGGGACTGGACGTGCCCACGATGAAGTGGCTGGTGGACCATTTTCTGGTCTTCGGTGTCAACCGTTTCGTGCCTCACGCCTTCTCTCCCATTTATCCCAACCCTGACTGTCCGCCGCATTTCCAGGGCGGAGGACAGAATCCGCAGTTTGAAGACTTCAAAACGCTCATGCGGTACACGGGCCGTATGATAAAGCTGCTGGATGGGAATCGGGTGCCCGAGGTAGCTGTGCTGTACCACGCCGAGATGGAATGGTCCGGAAGACCCTTTATGCTTGATGAATACGTTGAGCAGACTCTGACCGAAGCCCAGATCGACTATGACCTGGTGCCCGCTGATGACCTGGAAAGCCCCCAGGTGCGCGACGGTATATGGTCAGACGGCAACGCATCTTTCCGCTTGCTTATAGTGCCTCAGGCGCAGTCACTGCCGCGGCGCATCATCGACCGCATAAACGCGCTGGGAGAATCAGGTGTACAGATCGTTCAGGTCAATACCGTCATGGACTGCCTGAACGCCAAGTGTGTCGCGCTTGAACGCCTGCCTGAGCATATAGAGGCACTCGGGCTTCGGAAAGTCAAATGTATAAAAAAAGAGCCTTACCTGCGCGTTTTGCAGGTCAGGAGTGACGGAGCGGATATCTTCATGCTGTTCAACGAATCCGTTACCGGCGACATTGACACTCTGCTGCGGCTTCCCGTCAAAGGCCGGTACAGCTTTATCGATCTGCTCGGTTCCCGACATGAAGACAGGTTCAGCCCCGACGGAACTGTGCCTGTCCGCCTGAGCCCGTTCGAGTCTGCCGTGTTGGCGTTCGGTGAAACAGGGGCCGCGGTTTGTCCTAAGTCCGAACTGAATCTGAGGGCGGAAGCGTTGCGCGCAAAATGGGAGATCGCCCTGGCTGACTGTGAAGACATGGATACGTTTGTCACTGTTGCAAGGGATTCCGAGCTGATGGCAGTTGAGACCCTGCGGCCCGGTTTCGCGGGAAAAGTGCGCTACACCTCTTATCTCAGCGATGCGCAGGACATAAAGCGGGTCGAGCTGAAGGGAGTCGGCGACACTGCTCAGCTCATAATAAACGGGCGTACTGTCGGACGGCGTATCTGTCCGCCCTACAGTTTCCTGACCAAAGGCCTGTGGCAAGAAGGTGAAAACACCCTGACGGTGCTCATTTCCACTACCCTGGGCGGGAAACAGCCTGATAGGTTTTCGGACTGCATGGTCTCAAATCCTCCGGGGCTGGAAGGACCTGTGATCGTATACCGCTGAAAACGGTGCATGTGTATCTTCGGCTACAGTTATGCTGACTATCGATTTGAGCATTCCAACCGCGGTGGCATAGGAATAATCATGCAGCTGCATGCCCATACGGCATATATACATATCGAGCGCTTCGATCTTGTCGGATATCACCGGGTTTTGAACACACAGTACGTCCGTATCGGTGAATATCGTTACATAATACATAATGCACAGGAATCACGTATTTGCCCGGCGTCGCAGTTTGCGGTATACTGATCCCATGATCCCAATTATACAGTTCTTGTCACGGAAGGACGATAGCATCATGCATGAAAACAAAGCCCGGATATACGATACACTCGCGGAAATGATGAAAGCGAACCTGCGCAAGAGAGACGCGCTGGGCAAAAGCGCTTCTCTGGAAGCGTACCGCGGCCTTGTCCGAGAGGAACAGCAAAACGGCGATAGTATACTCATCTGGACGCGCGCGCTCCAAACCGCTTTGTCTGAAAACGAAGTTGTTCTTATTCCCGGCTCCGGCGAACCGTATTATATAGACTCCCCCGTCGTCATTCCCTCCAACAGGCATATCATCGCGGCAGAAAACGCGGTGATACGCCTGAAAGCAGGCGTGAAGACACTTATGTTCCGCAACGAGCATACCAAAGACGGAACGCACGCGCCGATACCCGATCACGCCAGGGATGATAATATCAGCATTTCCGGAGGCATCTGGGAAGAAAGCATCGATCACCGCGCCGGATACGGCAAAAGCGGCATGATAGATGAACAGCGAAGCTTTTTTGGCGTGTCCACAGCAATGTTCTTCAATAACCTGAACGGGCTCACACTGATGAACATGACATTCCGGCACACCGCCGGGTTCGCGGTGCAGACGGGCGATATATCAAACGTAGTAATACACAACATCACATTTGAGGAGTGCTATGCGGACGGGCTGCACCTGAACGGCAATATGAAAAACGCGTGGATAAAAGACGTACGCGGTCAGTGCGGCGACGATCTTGTAGCGCTCAACGCCTATGACTGGAAGAATTCTTCCGTGGATTTCGGGCCGATGGAATGCGTGCTGTGCGAAGATCTGGTCCTGTCCGAGTCAAGCCCCTACAAGGCGATGCGCATCCAGCCGGGTATCTATTATTACGCCGACTTTTCCGCCGTAGACTGCGCCCTGAACGGAGTGATCGTAAAAAACGTGCGCGGGATAAGGACCTTCAAAATGTATTACCAGACGCCCGCCTACCGGGTTTTTGAAGAGGAACCTGAGAAAGGCGCTCCGGGCAGCGGCGACTGGATATTCTTTGAGGATATAGCCGTGGACCTGGCCGCTCCGCTGGACCTGTTCAGGGAATATACACAGTCCGATCCTGTCCGCGGCGCGTTCGCAGCATTTGAGATAGGTGCGAACATAGGGCATTTGTTTCTGGAGAACATAGACCTTAAGCTGTACCGCGATAAATATCCGCTGTCATATCTGCTGTGCGCGGGCCCGAAGTCCTGCGTGTATGACAGCGGCAGGGTCGAGGTGTTCGACCCCTATGTAAGCTGCAAAGTGGACAGTGTGTGCCTTTCCGGTATACGCGTCAACGGTCAGACCCCGGAAGCGATAGAACCGTTTATCCGCACGACCGAGTTCAATGACATCAATCATGACAACAGGTCCACCGGCCGCGGTACCATCGAAAACATCGCCTACGAACCCCGGCAGATCTGATGCTCACCGTTCAGGCGGCTATGATATCAGCCGCTTGGCAGGTTCAGCGCGTCCGTCGTCATTCGAAAGATCCCTATCAGCATTAAAGGCTGATACACAGCATCGTACTGTCCGGCAGTTTATATGCCTTGAAATACTCTTTTTCGAGAGGGATCCAGCGTTCATAAAACTGTTTCATGGAAGCCGGGGATTCCCTTTTTTCCAGTCGTTTTTTTCTGAGTTCCCACGGCGCGTCGATAAAAAGGCATACATCAGCACTGCTTCTTATCTGCGGCAGGCCGCAGTAGCATCCTTCGATGATCAGCATATCGCTCTCCGGCAGGGTCTCTTCCGGAAGGAAGCGATCTGCACAGCAGTCATATTTTCGGTATTTTACCTTTGTGCCTTGCTTCCATGGCTTGACCACTTCTTCCTCAAGGCGTTCCGCATCGCAGTTTCCGCCGGGTATCGCCAAACGCTCCGGCGTTTTCTGCGCGTGAGGGATCACAAAATCGTCCGTATGTATCACCGGTGCCCTCAGCACGTCGGAGAGCTTCTGCGCGAGCGTGGTTTTTCCGGATGCGCAGGGCCCGTCCAAAGTTATGAGCAATCGATCAGTACAAGCTTTTTTCCGAGAAATGCCTATGATGGCCTCCATGCAAGGCAGCCATTGGGCGGAGATCACACGGTAAGCAGGATCGTATTCTTCCCTGTATGCGTCCGAATGGGAAGGCAGCCAGTTTTCGTCAAGTATGTTCGCGAGCTCTGCCCTGTAAGCGCTGTCTCCGGGAAAAAGCCGCAGCGCTCTCCGGCAGGCATCAAACACATCCTGTCTTGTGAACCGCATCGTTGGCTGCACTGCGAGCATCAGGCCGGCAATAGTGTCCGGCTCGATCCGCTCCGCTTTAGCGCGTCTCAGATTCAGTCTGCCCCAGGAAGGGCTGAGCGTTTCACACAGTGGTTCCGAAGGGTCAGGCTGAATATTATCCATCTCCTCAGAAACGAAATCTCTTACTCTCTCCCGTGACGAGAGCAAATGACCGACTCCAAGCATGGCCTGAAATATGAACTTGACCGCATCCTGCGCTCGCATGGCGGGGCGTATCCCGCGCTGCTCGTCCAGATTCAGCAGCACATCCTGTTCAAAATCTTCTTTTCTCATTTATTCAATCCTTTTCGCGTCGTCCCGCGCGCATCCGCTGCTTTTGATACCGTAAGAATAAAGACCCCTCCAGCTCGTTTGTCATGGCTTACGCCTGTTTGTTCTGAATATAATAGCATCACGGGTTCTTTTTTTCAATTTCAGATCTACCGGTTTACGAATAAGAATTTGTAAAACGATGATGCCGACTGCGGCGGCGTTTACGCGGGCCTCCAGTGTGTTCGACATCAGCAGGCTTTGCTATACAAAGAGCGTCTCCATCTTCGGAGGCGCTTTCTTTGCCCAGAGAGAACGGCCGACGCCATCTCAGAAACGCCTTTTGTTCCGGTCTGCCTCTTTCACTTTGTGCGAGCAGACAGCAGCAACGTATAATGCCTTCTGCTGCATCGGGCCCGACCGTTTGGCGAAAACCCTACAGTTTCAGGACGTACTCTCCCTTGTCGTTTTTCCTGTATCCGACCCTTTCCAAATATTGTACATGTTTCGGGGCGTTCATGCGGAACATAAGGGTCTGATACCCTTGCTGCTTCAGTTGTTCATACAGGAAACGGCCGGCCGAGGTATCACGGTATACCGGCGTGGCGTAGTCAAGCAGGATATCCACTTCACCCGGACTGACGCCTTGCTTTCCGATAAACAGGCTCGCCGGGTTGCTGCCGCAGCATGCAAGGAAAACGATCTCTCCCCTGATACCCTGCTCCGAAAAGTCAGGAAACCATTCGCGGATGTCATCCAAGTTCTTTTCGATAAAATAAGAGACAAAGCTGTTGTCCATATCCGCCCGAATTAGATCATATTGTTTTTGGTTCCTGAATAAACGCACGAGCTGTACAATATTAATAGTTACCAGGCACAGATTCATTAACGCCGTAGGATACGAACCGATCGCAAGGGCGTATCCTGTGAAGATGCCGCTTCCGATGGTGTTGACTACGCGCAGTTTCACCACAGAAGTCATAAGCATGGAAAAAACAACCAGCGCAGAGCCCAAATAACCTATAAGTTCAACGATCATATAGTATGAGCCTCCTTTCACAGGCATAAGCACGATGTTCTGTATTGCACAGCCATTATAAACGCTCTCGACGTTCGCCCGCAAGCATAAACACAGGTTTATGAGGCAGTGTTCATTGACGCTGCGCGTGGCGATGCATTCTCAGAGCTTACTCCGGTGATCCTGATACGGCAGACCCGTTTTTGTATTGCGCTTCTCTCAAAGGTCTTCTTCGTCTTGGCAAACGCAACCATTCGCGATGAGACACTTCAACATTATTATGACATAGCAGGGACTATAATGCAATAGATATTATCAACGGAAAATCGTTTGCTTTGATTTCCTGTCCGTTGCAACAGTTAGCCGAGCTCAAATATCCGACGTGATACTGAAGTAAAAAAGGATACGCGATCAGAAGGATATTCCCTGGCATTTTAGGAAAAGCTCATTTTCTTGAAATAAGCCTGTTAAAGCTCCAAAAGCATGAAAAAACCACCGTTTACACGGTGGTTTTATATGGCTCCTCAGGTAGGACTCGAACCTACAACCCTTCGGTTAACAGCCGAATGCTCTGCCATTGAGCTACTGAGGATCATTCCCGCTGTCAGCTTTGCCTGCCTTGCTGC
>JAIKWZ010000029.1 GCA_024684375.1 Clostridiales bacterium | reverse complement strand
TTTCGAGCAGGAGAACCTGGATACCATGTCCCAGACCAGCGGGATCATACTTTTCGTACTGGCTATGGTGGCGCAGGAGGAGAGCCACATGAAGAGCGAGGCCATCCTGCTGTCCATTGAATGGCGGTTCAGCCGCGGACGGTTCCTGACCACGCGCCTGTTCGGTTACGATAAGACCGAGGTGCCCGACGGATACGGCGGAACTAAAAAGGTCCTGTCAATCGTGGAGAGCGAGGCGCGGGTGGTTCGTTGGATGTACTCAACACTCATAAACGGCGGAACCATCGAGGAGATCAGCGAGACGCTTACCGAGATGGCTATACCTACCGGCGGCAGGCGTCGCGACGGCACACTCAACACCCACTGGTCTCCCGAACAGGTCGCTGCGGTGCTGCGCAACGAGAAACACTGCGGAGACGTGCTGGCGCGTAAGACCTACACTCCCAACTATAAGGATCACAAGGCGAAAAAGAATAACGGCAAAAAGAACAAGTACTTCCAGCCCGATCATCATGAGGCGATAGTGAGCCGCGCCGTGTGGAACGCCGCCCAGCGGATACTCAACAGCCGGCGCTACGGGCATGAGGGCACTTACCTGCCCATGCGCGTGATCGACCACGGCCTGCTTGCCGGTTATATATCCATGAACCTGACCTGGGCGGGTTTCGATTATGAGGACTATTACCGGGCCTCGCAGATAACGATGGGCCTGCTGGACGAAAAGCTGGAAGTGGATATCAACACGGAGTACCTGCCGGAAGGCGGGCGCCGGATCGGCGGATTGATCGATGACCGCGGTATCGCGCAGATAGCCCGGAATCTTTCCGCTTTCGAGCAGGAGATCAAGGACGAACTGGAGGGCAAGGCCGCAGACGATGACCCCTCCCGGGACATTGAAGCCGATACTGCCGCTTTCCAGGTCGTAAACGGGAATATGTTCTCCCGGCTGCTCGAGCCGGTCATAAGCATAACGCCCAACGGGATCACATTCAATAAGTGCTGCGTGGCCAGGCTTGATCCGGTAGAAAACGTCGAAGTGCTGTTCAACCCTGTGGAACGGATGCTGGTGGTAAGGCCGTGCGCGGATGATCATCCAAACGCGGTTTCCTGGGAGCCAAATTACAAACGGGCCGCGCCGTTCAGCCGCACGCTGTACAGCAGCATGGGATGGGAAAAAGACTACACGTTCCGCGTGTCCTGCCAGAAGATCGAAACCCGGGAAGAAGGATCCGAGGGCTGTGCCGCCCTGGTATTCGACCTGGACAATTTTACGGGCAGAGCCATAAGCAGGAGAATGGAAGAAAACACGGAACGCCAGACTTCTGAACCGGAGAACAGCGAACGCGAAGAGGCAAAAAGCTACTATTACCCGCCCGATGAGGACGAGACCCAGGAGATAATGGAAATGGAAGAGCGGTTCCGGCAGGCAGTTGAACAGAATAAGAAACTGTATGGCATACCGGTATTCCGGCATGAGTCCGGAACCCGCGGCTTCAGCCGTGACACAGCGGACCTGGATATTGATATAAAGACTGAGGCGCGCGTGCTGGGCGAAGCGCCGGAGGTCGACGCGTCAGAGGTAAACAGCCTGCTGGATTCCGTCAGGCATGATCCACCGCCGCTGCAACGCAAACGCGATATATATCCTGAACATATAACCGTCGACGGCAACTGAAAGGAGGCAAGTATATGGGTACGTCACGTGATCCGGCCAGGAGCCGGCCGCTGTCAGCGAACGTCAAGCGGCTGATGCGGCTGTCAAGGGCCGCGCCTAAGAATGGAAAGGTCATCAAGGTTGCCCGGGAGTTTGGCGCGCAGGATTACGCTTACTGCCACAAACAGGGACAGCTGTTCATGGAAGCGGCGTGGATGGGGTTTTCTATGGAAGATTTCGCGCCGCTGTTCATGAACAGCCAGCTGGCAGGAGTGTTTGATGTGAGCTTCGCTG
The DNA here is from genome assembly GCA_024684375.1 of Clostridiales bacterium. Classification (GTDB taxonomy): domain Bacteria; phylum Bacillota; class Clostridia; order Christensenellales; family Aristaeellaceae; genus RUG14130. The sequence goes on along the minus strand of JAIKWZ010000029.1, from coordinate 1,460 downwards.
CGGCCAAGGGCATGGAGAATGACGAGCTGTCCAATCTGCTGCGCATTCCCCTGCTGCTCAAAAGCCCGGAGACTATAGTCGAGGCTTTATACTGGATAGACGATATCATCAAACGAACGGACGACTGGCAGAACAAAAGCATGGCGCTGTCACAGGCGTATGAAGCGGAACGGCTGCAGCTGCCGCCCGCGCTGGCTGAACTGCCGGACGAACCCAACAGCGACGTTGACGCGCTGGCGTACGCCTACTGGCTAGGATTCATATACCGCTGCGAATGCCTTATGCACGAAGAGTCCAGCCGCATGGTTTACGGCGCTTTCGACGAGGCCCTGATGCGAAGCGCATATAAGGAGCTGCTTTCGGACCGGCTGGGGCAGTGCGATCTTATGGACAGTGCTCCGGAGATATGCGCCCGGCTGGACCGGCTGCTGGTTGAAAGCATATGGCCAGCCAGGTCCCGGAATCAGCGCAGGCTGCAGGACCTGGAAACGAACAGAAGTTAATCCAAATAATAAAGGGAGGAAACCATAATGCAGGAAAACAATCAGGCATGGAGCCAACCGAGGCAGGGCTACAGACCCGGGGCGCAACGACCGCCATACACCGGGATACCACAGGGAACAGGCGGACTTACGAGAGAGGAGCGCCAGGAGGCTAAACGCCTTGCCGAAGAGGCCAAGTTCAGTTACATAGGCTATCAGGTGGTGCGCAGGGAATTCGTATCACACCTTTACGATCCCGCGATGACCATCCGCGGCAACAGTATCACGTTCAACAATTCATGCATAAGTAAGCTGGAAGACGCTACCTATGTGCAGTTCCTGATCAACCCCGAGGAACGCAAACTGGCGATCCGCCCATGTGACGAGGGCGCCCGGGACGCGGTGCGCTGGTGCACCCTCAAGGGCGACAAGCGCAAAAGCCGCGAGATAACGTGCCGGCCGTTCACTGAGCGCCTGTACGAGCTCATGGGCTGGGAGGCGCTGTACCGGTATAAGCTCCAGGGCATGCGCATAACCTATCAGGGCGAAAGCCTGTACCTGTTCGACCTGAGTTCAAACGAGGCGTTCCTGCCTCAGGGCCGGGATCCGGCGACTGGCAAAAAGGTACAATCCAAGGCGGTGCTTCCCCAGGAGTGGATGGATTCGTTCGGCATGAGCGTTGATGAACACACAGCGTCCACACAGATAGACCTGAACAGCGGTTTCATTGCGCCGGATAAACCCGCTGACGAAACAGATAACGGACAGATGTCGATGATGGCCGAACAGGCGGAGGTGGCTGAATGAATAGCAAGATCTTTATAACCCTGAATCTCCTGGACAATTCGATCCTGCTCAACGAGGGCGTATTGAACGCCCTGGACTGGCCGAGGCAGGTGCAGCTGCTTATCAATAACGATGAAAAGATGCTGGTGCTGCGCGCGTGCACGGTGGAAGACCGGCAGGCGGTGGTCGTTC
>JAIKWZ010000015.1 GCA_024684375.1 Clostridiales bacterium | reverse complement strand
GTCAACTACCATTATGCGATTATATACCCAATCGCCGTCGTCGCCGCCGAATTTGGGCAGCCGGTTCATACAGAACCACAGGAATCCGTTATATTTGTATTCGAATGCCTGCTCACCTTTGAATTCCGCAAACAGGCTGTCGCCGCCGGTGATCTTCTTGAATGTCTTTAACTCATCCACGGTGAGAAAGCTCATATCCGACGAGCCTGCCAGTCTTGTGCCGTAGATCGCCCCCGTACCAAAGCGCGCCTCAATCTCCCTTAAGTCGATACCAATGGAGTTCCCCGGGCCGATCAGCATCTCGACAAGCGCCCTAAGCACAGACTTGCCGCTATCGCCGGGTCCCACCATGAACAGCGACTTTTTCGTGCGCCAGGCCTTTATGTTCGATATGATCACGCCTATGACTTCGAGCAGCAGCCAGGCTATACTTGGATTATTGTTCGTAAGCGTTCTAAGGTAATCGTCAAACACAGGCGTGGGGTTCGGTTTGCCTGTCCAGTTGCACGGTATCTGAACTGTTGAGTAAATGCTCGGAGTATGAAACAGTTGTTTGACCGAATGCGCGTCCACCTGCAGCATGCAGTTTTGGAAATTGATCAGCGTTTCATCGGCGTTCAATTCGTCCTGTGATATGTAAACCAGGTCTGTGACTAAAATCTGGTAAGTCTCATTGATGGTTTTCATCTTTACCAGCTCAGGATCATAGTCCTCGACAAAACGCTTTATACAGCCTTTAAACATATCTTCGGCGTAGAGCTTGTATACTCCGTTTTCTTCATATACATACTTCAGCAGGCTCTGTTTGCCGTTGTCCCTCACCAGCAGGTATTTCAGGTGTTCACGCACATACTTTGCCAGCGCGGGCGCCGCCACATAAGGTTCGCCGGTCATTTGGTTAAAGCGCACGAAGGGCGGATGCTCCATTACGGAACGGTGGAATGTGCCGTGACAGGCGTCTATGGCTTTCTGTATGGTCGCCGTCCTGTAATCTTCACGTTCCCATTTTTCCCGGTACAACGCTGATGTGCGGAACATCTGGTCAATAAGCTCCGGATCAGGTCCCGTTCTGAACGCGATTATGGCACATAGCGCGCAGTCGGCTTCTGACTGGGAACCGTAGTCCGAATGATCCCCGTCATAGTAGAGCTTATGGAATTTCTCCCCGTTGGCCTGATGTTCCAGATACTGCACGAGTTTATTCATCGTATCCTTGCTGTGTACAAGCCTGGGATGCCTGACCGCCCCCTTATCTTCTTGTACGGGTTTGATGTCTCCGCCGCAGCATGTTACCGCTTTCGACGTCTTCCCCCTGCGCATGTCACGGTCCAGTGTGACCAACAGCGCGTCGGTACAGTCCCTGAGCGGAACATCCTTTATACTGTCACCCGTATACGCCGCGAAGCGGTTAGTCATGCATCCGCAGTACAGTTCCATGTCGTTATTGGGGTTCTTCATATAGTACGCGCTGTCCATGCCTCGTTTACCGTTCGACCTTATTATCGTAGGCAAACGACCGGGATCACACTTGCCGTAAATATGGATCCCGCCGCCGCTGATTGAACGTTCGGCGTATGAGTCAAAACGCTCAAGCATCAGCTGCACATACGGGTCCGTGAGTTCATGGTGGTCTATATCGAGAAAAAAGTACTCCTCTGGTATCTTGAAGCCCACGCCGTCAAAGCTGTGCTGCTTTGCCCCGGCGACCGCCTCGTCATATGTGACCCAGGTATGCTCGTATTCTGTGTTCGTCCCCGTCGCCGCGTTTTGGGCCGATCTGGGCACTTTGGTCCGTTGGCCCTTCCTAATCTCATATCGCCAGCAGAACCAAATCTTTTGTTTTTTAAGTTCTTCCATCGTTCACCTCGCTTACCGGAGGCTCCTGCTTCAGCGAGATCGACCGCAGCCACTCCCTGTACGCCTCCGTCGGTATGAGTATGCGCGTCCCAACGCGGATAGTTGGGAATCCCGGCCGCTTTACCAGTTCGTACGCCTTGGGCAGGGATATGCCCATCTGCAGGGCCAGCTCCTGCACGCTTATCGTTGTTTTATCCATTTTCCTACCTCCGTTTGTGATTTTGTTCATAGTCTGCTCTTTTTGAGAAGAGCCTCTTTCGCCTACATACTAAAATGGTAACTTTTACGCTTTTTGAACGGGGTTTGTCTGTAAAAAGCTGGTAATTTTCTTTTTTTGCCTGAGTCGTCTATCTTTTTTCATGGCAATCAAATACCACCGCCTTTACCGGCCGGTGGCTTTATATTCCCTCTGATGCCGTGTCACCTCCCCACCGCTCTGTTTCTCATTGAGGTTGTCGATGGTCTGTCGTTGAGGCTGCTGGCTTTGTCCTTCTTTCTCGTTGTAAAGGTCGACTGATGTTTTTCTGAACTCTTTGACACTTTTGATCCCCGTCGATCTGAATTTATCAAAATACCAGTTGATGGCTAATTTTGCTTTGGGGGAGTAGGGCACTTCAGGGTTCTGTTCAGTATACGCTTTCAAGAATCGTTCAAATCGTTTTTTCAGCGCGTCTGCCGTTATGCCGTTCTCGTAGCCACGGGCAATATCCGTCCAGGACTTGTCATAAATATAACGGTCGATAACCAAGGCCTTGAATTCAAGGTTATCGACCGTTTCCAGTTCTGCCTGGGCTGCTTCCTCGAAGTAGAAACACAATTCCAGAATTATGCAGAGTCTTTCCTGAAGTCTCTCTTTCTTCGTCACTATTCGCGATACACGATCGCCTGGCGAGCCGCCTTTCCCACTGATAATATGATTAATGGACGGGGCGGTGTATTCAGAAATGCTGTCAAGCTCTCTTTTGA